>NZ_JBHWYS010000003.1:0-164661 GCF_042728675.1 Rhodococcus sp. NPDC060176 | reverse complement strand
CGCCGGAGTCCGCGGATCCGCAGCCTCGAGAGCACGCCTCGAAGGCTGAACGGGCTGTCCAAGACTCGGTACCGCAGCTGTAACCGTGGTGGCCGACGCGAACAGTTGCACCCCCGCATACAAATTCCGAACAGCCGGTGAGACTGTGAGAGCGAGAGCAAGCAGAACCACCAGCACCGCCAGAGCAAGATCGAATATCCATGCACTGTAATATATTTCGCCGTACATGGTCGACTGTACAACTAGACGAGCAATCATCAGAACGAGCAGCGCGACACAGACTCCGAGAACAACCTCGCGCGACGGGCGAGGATCAGACGAAGAATAGCGGAGCGACAGCGCTCTGACTCCGACGACGGCAAGAATCCCGACGAGTATCGCGAGAACAGCGAGCACTAACGCATCTCCCCACGGCACGATGCCAAATTGTGTTGCTGCCATTGCGATCTGAGAGAATCCAACACCGAAGCTCCACACCGTGATCAACAGCATGCCGTTTCGTGCCGCTGCGAGCCAGACGTATCCGGGGTGCGTCCCGTCGCCGACGGACGCAACACCGAATGGAATGAATGTAATTGCGGCTGCGGCAATCAAGAACGTGATGCCGTAGTACGGACTAGCCGTGACCGTGTGGAACAGCTCGACACTTGTGCCCTCGCTGATCGAGTGGAGTAATCCGGCTGCGAGGAGAGCGATGCCGAGCGCGGCGATGGTGAGGCGCCAGGACGCAAACCGTCTGGCGAGACCGACTGCCGCAACACCCACCACGACGATCGGAACGGCCGACGACACGAAGAGAACGATCAGGCTCTCGAAAGTCTGCGGCCCGTCGTAATATCGGTAGCGACTGGCGGAGACCAGGATGTAGATCAGCGCGAGTAGCGCCGAGGCCACTGACGACCCCCAAGCCACAAACACAAGCGGCTTCACCAACGCCAACCATCGCGGCGCGGTTCGAGGGTCGATGCGAATTTCTGCTGCTCGCGGTTGAGCGGCGAGCAGGGCGCCGGCAAGCCCGAACCACGCTCCGGCGCCGACCCCGTTGCCGGTGAAGATACTCGAACTCTCACTGAATCGGAACATTCCACGAATGACGTCGTAGGCGACAAGGCCCACGACAGTGGCAATGAGGGGTCCGTTGGACGCCAGACGCAACACTCGTATCTGCCCGACATTCCAATTCGGCCCGAGCATTCCGAGTCGCGCCACGTACGGCAGTAACAGCGACGCCAGCGACAGCAGTGTCGGCAGAACCAGAAGCACCACAAGAGCACTCGAACCGACGCGGGCTATTCCGACGGTCGCACTCCACGGTAAGAAGAGCGACACGAAGAGCAGTGCCGCGGCTGTCCCGTCGCGGGTGTAGTCACCGATCCGAATATCCTCGAACGCAGGTCGGGTCGGTGAATAGCTCTGGGGCGGTGGATACATGCCGTGTGACTGGGGCAAACTGTTTATCGATGGTTCACCGGGTTGACGCGAGTTGTCTTCGGTCATTCGCCAAGCTCCTCAGATGTGGGAAGTGCGCCGAACGGGTCAGGCACTATCGCCGATATTTGGTGGTTCCCGACGAATCACGATCGTTACTGACTATCTTGGCGAAGCATTGATCGTTGGCGATCCGCTTCGAATCGCACCACCCGTTGGCCGCATCCGCATCGGCAAACGTCAAGCCTGCGACGGTGATCCACCAACCACGGAGATCGAAGGTCCGCCATTCGTCACTCCAGAGCAGACGTACCTCCGGATACATGAGACGAAGTTCGAGATGCTGTCGCAGGATCTGGGCAGCAGTCCAATGCACCTGAGCGCCATTGATATCCGCTGCATCGAGTCCAACCCGCTTGGAGGAGATCTGGGCCACCCACCTGTTCGCGAGGTCACCGGTGACAAACGGACGATCGGCGTCGGTCTGGGCCCGGAGGGCGTCGAGACTCGCGGATTCGACGTCGCCCGTGGTCGGCTGTGCACTACGCGTGGGCCGAATCGGTGTATTGGTGTCACTTCGCGATGCCGGCCCGGATGTCAGGTTGGTATCACTCGCCCCTTCGTCCTCACACTCGACGAGTTGAGCACCTGACGCTCTCGAATTGGTCAGACTCGAAGACTCACCGAGAGTGTTCGGCAGCCTCCAGAAGCTACCGAGGTCGTACAGGAACTCGCGCTGGATCGAGTTCGTCGTGTTCGTCCCATCGGTTCGGGGAAGGTAGATCGGCGCTTCGGAGAAGTCGAACACCGCCGACGCAACGCTCTGGCCGGTGTCGGTGATCGACACCCGAAGCGCGTCGGTGGAGACGATGTCTCCGCCGGGACATGATGCTTTCATTTCCATTCGAACGACAAGACCCTCTGCCTGCGTGCGGTATTCAACCGGCGTCAGGGTCGGTGTCCGTCCGCATTTCGTGACGTACTCGTCGCCTCCGCCTGCTTCCGGGACAGCGGGCAGTTTGCCTGGTGCTCCCGACGGTCCGCCGGTCGGTGGGTAGTAGACGAACTCGTCATTGGAGATCGAGGCGAGTCCGTCGTGGGCCTTCGACCACGACCAGTGGTTGGTGTGGGAATCGAGTGACCAACTGATGGAGCCGTCGGCGAGTTCGACGGCAAGAACCCTGCCGTCGTTGGGATGGACGAGAATTCGCTCACCGTCCGAGACCGAGAAAGAGAAGTAGTCACCGATCTTGGTCGACCACAACTGCTCCCCGGTGTCGATTCGGTAGGCCGAAAGTGTGTCCGAGTCGTTGCCCAGCACGATGTCGCCGACGATTCTGTGTAACGAGAAGCGATCACCGCCGGTGACCGACCACAACTCGGTGCCGTCACTGATGTTGTACGCGCCATGCGAACCGATATACGGACGAGAGTTCGATGCCGAGACAAGCCAGGGCGATGCCGGTCTGTCTTCGCCAACTCGAAATCTCTCGGCCCCGTCACGGTCGGACACGATGCTGGAGTATCCGTCCGACGGAAATGGCATCTCGCAGAGGACGCCGGCGAAGCCCTGACCTGGAAGCGCCTCGTAGCCACCGAGATTCGGATTCGAAAGCAGCGCGCCGTCGACCGCGTTCAGCGCAGTCGACCCGATGCTCGAGTAGTAGACGATGCCGTCCACGATCTCGAACGAATGCGAATCCCCGGATCCGACGCAGTCGGTTTCCTGTGGAGTTGTCGTTGTCCACGCCGCGTCGAGGTCGGTGGGGGTTCCGCGCGAAATCACTTGCCCGGACTGGTTGCCGCCCACGGTGAAGAGTGCCCCGTCGGAAACCTCGACCAGGGTGGCTGTATCTGTGTCGACACTCGAACGAATCGTCCCCGAGTCGAGCGAGAAGGAAACGACTCGCGCTGTTCCACCAGGATTCCTGACGACACAAGGTAGGGCTGCATCGATCGCGGCGGTCGCACACGACACCGTGCCGGCGACCGGCGTTTGCCATCGAATGGATCCGCTTTCGGCGTCGACAGCAACGAGTTGGGATTGCTGACCCTGTTGTGGTCCGACCGTTGTGATCAGAGTCTGTCCCAACTCGATGAATCTTGCCGTTCCATAGCTCGCACCGAGCGAATCAGGCCACAGAAATCTTCCGCCCGGCAGAACATCGTCAACGTCCAACGACCACCCTGGCGTCGGCCGAGTGGGGTAGGTGTTGACCAACTGGCCTGCCACCGGTCCGTCGGAGTCTCCCGACCGGAGAATCGTGGCAACGGTGACGGTGCCCGCGGCGAGGGCCGCGACGGCGGTAAGAGCCGTAACGGCAACAATCCATCCTCGGCCACGAGAGCGAGCGGCCGGCGGATGTCCGGTAGCCGGAGCCTGCATTGGCGGTGGCGGGGGTGGCGGGGGCGGGGGCGGGGGTGGCAACGTCATCGGCTGTGACTTCCTCTGTCGATCATTCGTCCGCCAGGCAAAGCACTACGACCGGACTCTCTTTACGAACCCAATCGGCGGTGCACGCAGACGTGGACGTGCCGCGGCTGACTACTCGGTGAGTGGCGCTGCTCGAGCTGCACGAGACCGGACTGACATACGTCTCGCTTGTCCCGTCGCCCTTGTCCGCTCCGAGCCTTCGGACGATGCAGTCGCCTACCGAGGCATTTGCGATGACCGTCGCCGTGTCGCTTCCGCTGTACGTCGGCGCTACCGTCCTGGATGTGGTGGTCGAATACGTCGGATACGTCGTACTCGACGTTTCAGATGTGTAGTAGAGAGAAGACGCGCTGTCGTAGTCGTCGAACGCCCGGGTGAAGGCGTTGGCAATGAGAAACATCCACACGATCGACAACACCAGAAGTGCGGTGAAGATGTAGCCGATCACCAGACCGGCGATTGCGAGTCCTCGCCCCTGCTCACCGGTTCGCTTGATCTGCGCCAGCGAAATGTGGCCGAGCACGATTCCGACCGGCGCCAGCACGAGAGCCCCAACCAGGGCTGCAATTGCGAAACCGTTGGTGGTCGGCGGTTGGTACAGAACGCCTTGCGGTTGCGCATTCCAGTACTGCTGCTCGCCCTCGGGCGGCAGTGGCGGAGGGGGCGGCGGTGGAGGAGGCGGTGGCGGAAGAGTCACCGAATAGGCCGTCGATAGCGCATTCCGTGAATCTAGCGAGGCCTCACAGACCTGTCTGTCGTCCGTTCGGAGGATTGATGCAGAGAGGCTGAAGTGTGAAGAGTGTTAACCGACGAGCAGGCTCAGCCGCCGTAAACCTCGGGGTCCAGGGTGCCGATGTACGGCAGATCGCGGTACCGCTCGGCGTAGTCGAGGCCGTAACCGACGACGAACTCGTTGGGGATGTCGAAGCCCACGTCGCGGACGTCGACGTCGATCTTGACCGCGTCGGGCTTGCGGAGCAGGGTGACGACCTCGAGCGAAGCGGGGTTACGCGTCTTGAGGTTGCGCATCAACCACGACAGCGTGAGACCGGAGTCGATGATGTCTTCGACGATCAGCACGTGGCGACCGGCGATGTCCTTGTCGAGGTCCTTGAGGATGCGGACGACGCCCGAAGACGAGGTCGAGGATCCGTAGGAACTGACGGCCATGAATTCCATCTGCGACGGGATCGGCAGGGCGCGGGCGAAGTCGGTCATGAAGAAGACCGCTCCCTTGAGGACGCCGATCAGCAGGAGATCCCCTTCGGGGGCGCCTGCCGGGTAACGCTTGGCGATTTCCTCAGCCAGTTCCGCCGTTCGCGCACGGATCTGTTCTTCGGAGATCAGTACCGATGCGATGTCGCCCTCGTACACGCGTCAAACCCTTCGTCGGTCTTCGAATCCGAGGATCAGCCTGCCACGTCGCCGGGCCGCCACCAACCTCGCCTCCGGTGTTCCGCCGCCGATCGCGACGCCGCCTTGCCCCCGCCAGTCGGTCACCAGGGCGTCGACTGCGCGTAACTGTTTGTCCGTCAATGCTTTTGCGCCGCCCTGCAGCAGCCAGGCGCGCAGAGCGCGTCGACGGATTGCGGTGGGCGCTTCGGCAAGTGTGTCCACTTCCACTTCCCCGTCGACGACAACCCATAGGAGTAGGGCCTCGGCGTACTCGTCGAGCGCCTCACCGTCCTCACGCAACTGCGTCGCGGTTCGAGCCAACGCTTCGGGAACTCCCCCGCCGAGAATTTCTTCGAGCAACGGCAACGCCTCGTGCCGCAGACGCACACGAGTGAACTCGGGATTGTTGTTGTGCGGGTCTTCCCACGGCGTGATTTCCAGGTCGACGCAGGCCGCCCTGGTCACCGATCGACGGATGCCGAGTAGCGGCCGCCCCCAGGGAGCGTCGAATGCCGCCATACCTTGAATCGATCGCCCACCGGACCCGCGGGAGAGTCCGAGAAGCACGGTCTCCGCCTGATCGTCGAGCGTGTGTCCAAGCAGAACCGGGAGGTCAGTTCTGGCGCCGTGCAAGGCGTTGTACCGAGCCTCACGCGCAGCGGCCTCGAGACTCCCACCTTCGGCTACGTCGACGGTCAGCACCGTCGCGGTCCGGCAACCCAGCGCCAGCGCCTGGTCGGCGGCCGAGCGTGCGACGGCATCGGAACCGTCTTGCAGGCGATGGTCCACGATCAACGCGTCGACCGATTCGGTTTCCGCCACCGCTGCTGCGGTGAGCGCCAGCGAATCGGCTCCCCCGGACAGGGCGACGATCACCCGGCGTCGTGGCTCGAATGCGACTGTCCACGCCCGCACGGCCTGTCGCAGCGCCAGGAGGGCAGGCGTCTCGGGCAGCAGCATCTAGCCGAGAACGCGCTTCACCCACGCGTCGGGATCGTCGATCTCGTCGAGCAACGGCAGGGTTTCCGGCCCGGTCCAGATGGTGTTGAACTGCTCCATGCCGGCCTTGAGAACCACCGCGTCGACGAAGGCCTTGCCGCGTACGTACTGCGCCATCTTGGCGTCCATGCCGAGCAGCATCTTGATGATCCGCTGCACGGGGTTGGACTTGCGCTGCCGACGCTTGTCGAAGGCCGCGCGGATAGTTGACACCGACGGCACCACAGCGGGACCGACGGCGTCCATCACGTGGTCTGCATGCCCTTCGAGGAGGGTGCCGAGTACGAGCATCCGATCCAGCGCGTCACGCTGGGGTTCTGCCTGCGAGGCACGCAGCAGGCCGATGATGCCGCCCGCCGTCGCACCGTCACTGGAGTCGGGTTCCTTCCGCGAGCGCAGCTCTGCAGCAAGGCGACCGACAACGTCGGTCATCGACTCGTCCACCGTCGCACCGAGCGTTTCGACGGATTCCTTCATGTAATCCGCGAGCCAGGGCGAGGACGAGAACTGGACCCGGTGCGTGACCTCGTGCAGGCAGACCCACAACCGGAAGTCGCTCGGGTTCAGCCGAAGGGATCGTTCGACGGAGACGATGTTCGGTGTGACCAGAAGCAGCGTGCCGTGCTCACCGGTGAACGGGTCGTACTGCCCGAGGATCGCCGAAGACAGGTACGCCAACATTGCGCCGGCCTGCAGGCCCGCCGGCTTTCCGACGATGAGATTGCCACTGCCGTCGGGGTCGGCACCGGTGAGATGCGCCATCGACCGCGAGGCTGCAGTAATCCATCCAGCCCGGTCCAACACGTCAGCGGCTGGGACCGGTAGACCGTCGGCCAAACCGGTCACTTCACGAACCGGCAGTTCTGCACGCTTGGACGCTTCGGCGAGTTCTGCCGTCGCAGTCTCGGCCGTGTAGCGAGACATCGCGGGGCCGCCACGCGCCAGCTTTATCCCGGCTTTGGCGGCCAGACTCCAGTCGACGGCACCACCGAGCGGAGCCGAGGCTTCATCATCTTGTGGAGTCTTTTCGGCCACTATTGGCACCCGCAATTCCTCAATGCTCCGGCAATCGCGTCCAGGGCAGGACGGCTCACTTCTGGCGGCCGGTCATTGGACATCAGTGCGAAGGTGAGCACTCGCCCGTTCTGATCGACCACGAACCCTGACAACGCACTGGCCGTCGAGAGAGTTCCCGTCTTGGCCCGTACCCAACCCGCACCGGTTCGGTTTCCGGACGCGTAGCGGTCGGACAAACTTCCTGTTCCGCCGGCCACCGGAAGGTAGTCCAGCAGGGGGCGCAGTTTCGGATCACCGTCACCGGCCGCAGCCGTCATGACGCGATCGAGTACCTGAGCGGGAATGAGATCGTCGACGGACAGTCCGCTGGAATCGTGCAGCGATACACCGGTGTAGTCGAACCCGGCGGCCTGCAGGGTCTTGCCGGTCGCGTCGACGGCTCCGGTGAACGAGGCTTCGATTCCGGAGGCAATCGCGACCTCACGCCCGATGGTCTCTGCGAGCACGTTGTCGGAATGTTCCATCATCTGCAGCAGCCGGTCGCTCAGCGGCGCCGACTGCACGGTGGCGATCGGCTTGGCACCGGCAGGCGCCGCGCCGAGACTCACGTTGGCGGGATCGACACCGAGTGCCTGAGCGAGGACCTTGCCCGCGTCCAACGCGGGAGTTTCCGAACGCGGCGACTCGTCTTGAGTGCCGTCGTACCGACCACCTTCGATCATCACCGATTCGATCGGGGTGATGTAGCCGGCCGCGATGTCCGCGGGGAACCAGCCGGTGGCCATGTTGTCGCCCTTGAACAAGCTCGAGTCCACCACGACGCTGGTCACCGGCGTACCGGCAGCCTTGATCTGGTCGACGAGATCCGCGATGTGCGCTGCGTTGGCGTAGTACCCGCTCTGCCCCTTCGGCGTGGCCGTCAGCGTCGGGTCACCGCCGCCGACCAGAACGACCTGCCCGGGGCTCGTTCCGGGCACCACCGTCGTGGACAGCCGGTGGTCGAGCGGCAACTTCAGCAGTGCCGCCGATGCGGTGAGCACCTTTGTCGTGGACGCGGGCGTCATCGGCGTCGACGGGTCCGTGCTCCAGAGAATGTTTCCGGTGAGCGCATCAGCGACTACTCCGGTGAACTTCCCCAGATCCGGGTTGGCCACGGCCGGGCCGATCGCCGCGGCGATTCCCGCCGCGCTCGGGATCGGTGCGTCCGTCGGGACGGGCACCACCTGGGGTGACGGCGTCACGAGCGCAGGCTGAGGCGACGTAGTCACGGTCGTGCTGCCCGCGGTGTCGTTCGACGTACCGAGTTTCACGACGACAACTCCGGCGACGGCCAGTACAACCACTGCACCGACCGCCAGAAGGATGCGGAAGTTACGCCGTCGACTCTCTTCCAACGAGCCGATCTTCTTCTTTCCTTGGCCCGCCAACGCCCCTCCGTCTGTGCTCTGCCTACTGGGTGGTCAGGCAACCTTATCCTTGACCCGATATCCTTCCGACGAATCATTACCGACACGACAGCGAGGAATCGGCGTGGAGTTCGACGTCACCATCGAGATCCCCAAGGGTCAGCGCAACAAGTACGAGGTCGACCACGTAACCGGTCGCGTCAAACTCGATCGCTACCTCTACACAGCTTTCGGCTACCCGGCCGACTACGGCTTCATCGAAAACACCCTGGGTGAGGACGGCGATCCGCTCGACGCCATGGTCCTGCTCCCCGAGTCGGTCTTCCCCGGCGTCATCGTCGAGGCTCGCGCAGTCGCGATGTTCAAGATGGTCGACGAGGCCGGCGGAGACGACAAGGTCCTCTGCGTTCCGGCCGGCGACCCCCGCTGGGATCACATCCAGGATCTGGGTGACATCTCACAGTTCGAACTCGATGCGATCAAGCACTTCTTCGTCCACTACAAGGACCTCGAGCCGAACAAGCACGTCGAGGCAGCCAACTGGGTCGGCCGCGCCGAGGCAGAGGCCGAGATCGAGGCTTCGATCAAGCGTCTCGCTGCCAACGGCGGTCACTGAGCTCGAGTTCTCAGGCCTTACGAAAATCCCCGCACATCGGAAGATGTGCGGGGATTTTTGTGCTGTTTTTACTCGCCCTTGCAGTTCCTACTCACCCTTGCAGTTTCTACTCACCCTGGAAGACCGGCGGGCGCTTCTGGAAGACGGCGGTGATGGCCTCGGTCAGATCCTGCGAAGGCAGGAACGCCGCGTTCCAGGCTGCGACGTAGCGAAGGCTGTCGTTCACGCTCGCGCTGCGGGTGTGATCGAGCACGTCCTTGATCCCGTGGACGACGAGCGGCGGGTTGAGCGCAATCTCCTTGGCGGTCGCGCGCGCCGCGGCCAGCACTGCGTCGGCATCTTCGAACACGTCGTTGACGAGACCGATCTTCTCGGCGCGCGCTGCGTCGATGTCCTTGCCGGTCAGAGCCAACTCACGCAGGTGTCCGTCACCGATGATCGCGGGCAGCCGCGCGAGGCTGCCCATGTCTGCGACGATCGCGACCTTGACCTCGCGGATGCTGAACTTGGCGTCGGCACTTGCGTAGCGGATGTCCGCCGCCGTGATGAGGTCGACGCCGCCGCCGATGCACCAACCCTGCACAGCCGCGACGACGGGCTTGCGGCAGTCTGCGACGGCATTGATGCCCGACTGCATGCGCTTGATCATGTCGTGGAATTTGGTGCGCGGACCTGCCTGAGCCTTGTCTGCGAGGACGGCACCGAATTCACCGCTCATCGCCGGCAGGTCCAGTCCGAACGAGAAGTGCTTGCCGGAACCGGCGATGACGATTGCACGCACCTCGGGGTCGGCGTCGAGGTCGGCGAAGATTTCGGGGAGTTCACTCCAGAAATCCGGCCCCATCGCGTTGCCCTTGCTCGGCCCGATCAGCGTCACCTGGGCGATGTTGTCTTCGCGCTCGACGGTGAACGCATTCCAGCTCTTCTGTTCAGTCATTACTCAAGAGTAACTAAAGGTCGGGCTCAGCCGAAGACCGCTGCCTTCATCCGAAGATTCCTGCCTCGTCAAGTACCAGTACGACGAGGGTGACGGCCATCAGGGCGAACATGATGAGCATCGCCACCCTGGCCGCCCGCTCACTGGTCGGTGGGAAAACGCGCTGCGCCGGATGCTCGGCCACGTACTCGGACAAGGACATGGTCCTGGCACGTGAGCGTGTCGGATTCTGTACCGCTGCTGTTGTAGCCATGTCGGTGATCCTTTCAACTACGCAATCTCAGTCAGGTACCCCAAAGGTGAAGTACCCGACTGAGTTCGACTTCTCCAATGTAGACCCGCAGATCGAAGAAGTCAGCGTGAGTTTGGTGCGAATTACCTGAGAGTCAGTCCACACAGGGAATGCCGCCGTTCGCGTCGGCCCGGATGGGTGATCCCTGCGCTCCCGTATCGGGAACGGTGCCGGCGGATACCGACGAGTCCGACTGCGCCGGAGCGGCCGAGAACACGGTCTGCACATTGTCCTCACCGATCAGTACAGACACTGATTCGGCCGCTGCCTGCTCGTTAGGCACTGCGGCCACGCCCAACTGCTCGGCCAGCGCCTCTGCGACGGCTTTGGCGCCGACTCCATAGCTGACCACCGACTTTGCCGTCGCAACTGCGGTGCTCACCTCTCCGACTTCGACTCCCGACGCTTTCGTCGCCGCTGCCAACGCGGCGCCCAACCCGTCCGTCGCGGTTCCGTTGCGGATGTCCACAACTTCGTTCCCGGTCGAGACAGCAGTGTCCATCGCAGGTGCAGATGCCGAGTCACCTCCCGCGAAGATCCGCGACACTTCACTACGCAGACGCGCCGGATCGACCATGTTGACGTCCTGGCCGTCGACGGTCTCGTATCCCTCGATGGGCAGGGTGTAGAAGTCGATGTTCCCACCTGCGAGAGCGCTTGCCTGAGAAGCGAATCGGACGGGATCCATGGCAGAATCGATCACCACGTCCTTCTTCACCACGTCGGTCAGTGCCGTCATCTTCGGAATGTTTCCGATGACGCCGGAGCCCTTCAAGTTGGCGATCACCGCGCTGATGAAAGCCTGCTGCCGGTGGGTGCGATCCAAGTCCCCGTTGTCCAGGCCGTGGCGTTGACGGACAAACGAAAGTGCCTGTGACGCATCGAGAGTCTGAACTCCGGCCGGGAAGTTGGCGCCCGAGAAGTCATCCTGCACCGGATTGTTGAGGCACACCTGAACGGGGCCGATAGCCGAGACGACGTCGTAGAAGCCCATCAGGTTCACTTCGGCAAAGTGATCGATCGGAACCTTGAGCAGATTCTGCACGGTGGTCAGTGTCGACCGTCTTCCGACTTCACGCGCTTGTTGTTCTCGTGCAGCAGGATCCGTCACACCGTCCGCTACGAGTTTGGCGTCCGCATCAGCCTTCGCCATTCCGTACGCTTCCTTGATCTTGGCCATTCCGTAGCCGGGTACCGCGACGTAGTCGTCGCGTGGGATCGCCACTGCACTGGCCTTGCCGCCATCGCCCGGAACATGGAGCAGGATAAGCGTGTTCGTGTTGTATCCACCCACATCACTGTCCCCCGCATGCAGCTTGTCGGTGACGAACTCGGCCGGCAGGTCGCTGCCGTCCATCGCTTTACGACTGTCGAGCCCGATCAACAAGATGTTGGTATCCCCGTCGAGCGAACTGCCGGCGTCGTCACCGAGGGCGGAGAGCGCGTCCGATCGATACAGCCCCGACGTGAGATCCGACTGCACGTACCAGCCGATTCCGACGCCCACCAGAATCGTCGTCGACAGGGACGCCGCCGCCAGCTTGCGCCCCACCGAGAGCGTCGACCGCTGCGGTTGACGCCTACGCCTGTGCCTGGTTGCCGAGTGTCGAGGTCGCGGTTCCACGGCCGACACGCTATCCACCGTTCCTGAGTAGAACCTGTCGATACCGGACACGGCTGGTCTTTCGCTGAAAGAACGCTGAGAATGAAGTCCGAATTAGGCAAATCTGCTCTAGGCTCCGCCCTGTGGACCGCCGACGCTTCCTCAGTGCCCTCGCAGCAGCAACTCTGACCGGAACCGCCGCGGTGACCATGGGAACCGCGTGTTCGTCACGTTCGGTCGGGACGGCAATCGCTGCAGCCGACGAACCAACCGACCCCGTCCCTGTCCCGGATCTCCCGCCTGCCTTGTTGCCGCCTCCACCGCCGTCTGCCCGGGTGCCGCTGCCCGCCGGCGGATCGTTGACCGCGTTACCCGGCGGTGGGGATCTGTTTGCCCTGACGGTTGACGACGGAGCCAGCTCCGAAGTCGTGCGCCTCTACACACAGTTCGCAAAAGACACCGGCATCCGTTTGACGTACTTCGTCAACGGGCAATACAACTCGTGGACCGAAAACGCCGGACTTCTCAGACCGCTGGTCGAGAGCGGACAAATTCAGCTCGGCAATCACACCTACTCGCACCCGGATCTGACGTCCGTGTCGAAGCAGCAGATCGCAGACGAGCTGACGAAGAACGGCACGTTCCTGCGCAACACCTACGGCGTGGACGCGGCGCCGTACTTTCGGCCGCCGTACGGAAGGCACAACGCGACAGTCGATTCCGTGGCCGCGAGCGTCGGCTACACCGTGCCCACCCTCTGGTACGGATCACTGTCGGATTCTTCGTTGATCACCGAGGAGTACATCCTCCAAATGGCGAACCAGTACTTCAATCCGGGGGCCATCGTGATCGGACACCTCAACTATCCGCCCGTGACCCACGTGTATCCGCAACTGGTGGACATCATCCGGAGCCGAAACCTGCGGACTGTCACGCTCAACGATGTCTATCTGAAGCCGTGACGCCGTGGTGACCGCAGCCGACAACGAGGTCCCGGCCGACAACACGGCTCCGTCTGTGAAACAACGCACCGAGGCCTGGCTGCTCGCGGACATCACCGAGGAACCAGCCGGACATCTGGGGCCACACCGGATGGCGCCGAAGAAGGAGAAGCGCCACCCGTGGTGGAAGGTGATGTGTCTGACGGGTGTCGATTACTTCTCCACTCTCGGTTACCAACCCGGTATCGCGGCACTGGCGGCCGGCACGTTGGCTCCCATCGCGACAGTCGTATTGATCCTGCTGACACTCTTCGGCGCTCTACCGGTCTACCGGCGAGTGGCTCGCGAGAGTCCGCATGGCGAGGGTTCGATCGCCATGCTCGAGAAGCTGCTGCCCAAGTGGCGCGGCAAGATCTTCGTTCTCGTGCTTCTCGGCTTCGCGGCCACCGATTTCCTCATCACTATGACGCTCTCGGCTGCCGATGCCACGGCGCACCTCGTCGAGAACCCTTTTGCTCCAACCTTTCTCTCCGGACACACCGTCGCCGTCACCCTGGTTCTGCTCGCGCTCCTCGCTGCGGTCTTCCTCCGCGGATTCACCGAAGCGATCGGTATCGCGGTCGGATTGGTCGCCGTCTACCTCGCCTTGAACGTGGTGGTCATCTCCGTAGGTCTGTGGCACATCGCGACCGCGCCGTCGTTGGTCACCGACTGGACGCGCGCCATGACCACCGAGCACGGAAACCCGGCGATGATGATCCTGATCGCGCTGATCGTCTTCCCGAAGTTGGCTCTCGGTCTGTCCGGCTTCGAAACCGGCGTCGCGGTCATGCCGCAGATCAAGGGCGATCCGCACGACACCGAACAGAATCCACGTGGCCGCATCAAAGGTGCGCGGCGCCTGCTCACCACGGCGGCGCTGATCATGAGCGGATTCCTGCTGACGTCGAGCCTGGTCACCACCATCCTGATCCCAGAAAACGAGTTCCAACCCGGAGGCGCTGCCAACGGTCGCGCGCTTGCCTTTCTCGCCCACGACTATCTGGGTGAGATCTTCGGAACCGTCTACGATCTCAGCACGATTCTGATCCTCTGGTTTGCCGGTGCATCGGCAATGGCAGGGTTGCTCAATCTTGTTCCGAGGTATCTCCCCCGCTACGGCATGGCGCCGTCGTGGGCCCGCGCCGTACGCCCGCTGGTCCTCGTGTTCAGCGTCATCGCCGTCACCGTCACGATCTACTTCGACGCCGGTGTCGACGCTCAGAGTTCCGCGTACGCAACCGGTGTCCTCGTGCTCATCTCGTCGGCGACCGTCGCCGTTGCACTGTCCGCTCGTAAGCACGGTCAGCGAAAACTGTTCGTGGGGTTCAGTTTTGTGGCAGTTTTGTTCGTCTACACGACGATCGCGAACATCTTCGAACGTCCAGACGGTGTGAAAGTGGCGTCGTTCTTCATCGCCGCGATCATGGTGGTGTCCTTCCTTTCCCGGATCTCGCGAGCCTTCGAACTTCGGGCAACCTCCGTCGAATTCGACGAGACCGCGCTGCAATTCATCACCGAGGCAGCCGAGAAGGGCTATCTCGCTGTGGTGGCGCACGACGTCGACCGCCTCGACGAGGACGAGTATCGGCGGAAGGAATCGCAGCAGCGCGCCGAAAGCAACATCCCCGAAGGCGAGTCGATCATCTTCATCGAGGTCAACGTCACGGACTCCTCCGAATTCAGCACCGACCTCCTCGTCCACGGGCGACAGCGCGGTGAGCACCGGATTCTGTGGGTCGACAGCCCGGCCGTCCCCAACACCATTGCGGCGGTTCTCCTGCGCACGAGGGACATCACCGGAGTGATTCCCGACGTCTACTTCGAGTGGACCGAGGGAAACCCGATCATGTACCTGCTCCGTTTCCTGTTCATCGGTGAGGGCGAAACCGCTCCCGTGACTCGTGAGGTCCTCCGCCGCGCGGAACCCGATCAGTCCAGGCGGCCCCATGTCCACGTCGGTTGACGCGGCAAACGCGAGTAGAAGGTTGGTCCAGGCCATGCCCCAGGAAGATCGCACAGAAAGAAGTGCTGCGTGCCTATATTCAGGCGAAACTCGCGGATATAACATCTTGCGTGCGAGGCTCGCCCTGAAACCCATTGCGATGGTGCGGATCAATAGGACGATCGGCCCCCCGCTGCACCCACACGTCGAAGCGACTGGCTAGCGCAGGTTCGATTCGTCTGTCACCAAGCGATAAAGAACGTATCCAGAAAACACTATTATGGAGACGACGCAGAGTACGAGCATGATGTCGAAGAAGATAGTCATGTTTCCCCTCATGGGTTCGACCAGAATCGATTCGTTTATCCCCGCGAAAGTTTCTCCGTGAAAATGTCCTGTTCCGCAGCTCCAATCGTGTGAAGGCGATAGCGCCTCACCACCCGAGGCACGGCTCAGCACTCCTGTGGAGTCGGATATGTGGCGGCATCGTGAGCAGAAGCAATGGGCGAAGTTTCTCCGACAGTCAATCGTTCACCGTTTCGCCGCTTCCTCACGGCCGCGGTGATCAGTTCGGCCGGCTCGTCGGTGACAGCGGTGGCAATGCACACTTGGGGCGCCCACCTCGTCTACAGCCCAACGCGTTCCGGCTTGGACCGCTTCATGCTCGGTCCCGCCGAACACGTCGGCCAGATTCTTCCTGCCGCCCACAGGACGCCGCGCCGCGCCGCGACAGCAACACCCACCACTAAAGCCAGTGCCGTATAGAGCGCGATCACACCATGAAGGCCACCGCCGATTTACCGGGAGCGCCCGACGCAAACTCCGCTCTTGCAGGGCTCGGCACTGAACAAGTCTCAGCCAACCGACGGCACTTCGGTGATGGCGTCGGCGGTCACGAGCATGTCGATCTCGACGCTGTTGGTTCCGTCGCCATCGGTGACGCGCACAGTTACCCCTGCCAGAGCCATTGGTCGTCGTGCATTTCCGCCCAGAATTTCAATTCAGATAGCGACTTCCATCGAAACTGGTTGTTACACAATCACTTAAGAAAGAGAACTGACACAACTTGAAAGTTACCGGTGAGATATTTGCACTGTTACCGATCGCCATCCGAGCAACAAACCACGGTCCATCGGATCCCCGTCGCATGACGAAAGACGTGCGGGCCGATCCACATGATCAACTGTCTGCGCCGCCTCGGATGTCGCCGCGGTGCAGGGACGCGAGTTCGGCGAGGTGAGTTCCGACCCGATCAAGCGGGACACCGACCGTGACGAGATCGCGAGAACCTCGTCCTGCACCTATCCCACCGTATAGGTCGGCAGATGCACACAACGGCCTAACGTCGACCACGTCCAGCGCCGTCGTCTCGACAGCAGGACCCATACCACCATCAAATGCCGAGAGCTGCGTGCATGGTGCGATATTGAGCGTCCTTTTCGCCCTTCCGGACTTACCCGTGGACGTGCAGACTCATACAGTTACTGTGGACGCGTAGTCACACTTAGTTTACTGTGGGCACGTCTGAGATAGATGCCACAAAGGAGCCCGAAATGCAGTTCCTAACACTTCGTCGCACGCGGCGTAACGCGCCATCTGTCCGGTTAACTCCGGGGCGCAATACCGTCAACGAACATCGCGATTACCACGACACTCTGCGCACACTGTCCGAGGCATCCTCGACAGGGCTCCACTTCGAGGCGTTCAAAGACATCGCCTGGAATTCGCCCGAGTTCGCCGCCCCCGCGGACGACCCAAGATGGACACTCCCCGCGGTCGACCCCTTGTCCCACACCGACTGGTACCGCGCGCTCTCACCCCAGGAACAACGGCGGGTTGCCCGGATTCGGCTCGCATCTATAACAAAGACCGGCTCCCAGTTCGAGCAACTGCTCCTTCTCGGCGGTACCCAGTTCTTGATGGGCCTGGCGAACGAGAACCCCGAATTCCGCTACTTCATGCACGAACTCACCGAAGAGACACACCACATCCAGATGTTTCAGGAGTTCACCAACCGGGTGGCTCCGGAGGTCCACGGTGCCCCAACGTGGCTTGTCAAGGCCTTCCCCCTGGTCGGTTCGCTGGGATCGCTGTGGCCCAGTTTCTTCTTTCAGATCATCCTCGCTGGAGAGGAGCCGATCGACCACATCCAGAAGAGCATCATGCGCGGCGGTGGCATTCACCCGCTCACCGACCGCATCATGCAGATCCATCTCGCCGCGGAAGCACGTCACATCGGGTTCGCCCATGCATGGTTGCGCCATCACGCTCCGCGCATGAGCCGATTCAACCGCCTCGCACTCGGCCTCACCACGCCTGTAGTCATGCGCATAGGGTTTTGGTCCATCGTCGTCCCGAGCCGGCAGGACGCGACGTTGCTGGGTATCCCCCGCAATGTTCTGCGCGAGACCTATTCGATGCGCAACCCCGATTTCCGGCGACTCCTTGCAGAGTCCTGCGCAGACGTCCGGAGCCTCGCCGACGCCAACGGAATGCGCACCCGGCTCACCCTCTGGTCCTGGCGGCTTACCGGAACCGACGGCCGGCTGTCGCGTTACCGCAACGAGCCGTCGAGGGCCGCGGCTTGACGATCTGCAACCCGAGACGCAGCTGCCCCTCTCCCACTTCGACAGACAGCTGCGTTACCCACTCACCGCGGTCGAGGCAATGGCGCACAGATATCAGCGCGCCAACCACAGGCCCACACCCGAATCGCCCCATCGAAGTGTAGGAAGCACATCCACCAAGGCGAACCAGCGACATCAGTGCCAGCGGACACGACCCAGGCTGCAGGATTCAACGCTGAACAAGTCTCAGCCGACCGACGGCACTTCGGTGATGGCGTCAGCGGTCACGAGCATGTCGATCTCGACGAGATTGGTTCTGCCGGCATCGGTGACTCGCACGGTATTCCGGCCAGCCATTGCCCGTCGTGCATTATCGCCCAGAATTTCAAAATACCGTCCAGGTATCCGGACATGTACAGGGCGGACGTTTTCACGCGCATGCTCACATGATCAGCGCGCGATGCTCCCCCACGTCCGAGCGGGAGCGCCCGGCCGATGTCGACTTTCACTGCCCTCGGCTCGTCGAATGTCCTGATCACGGGGTAGTCCGTCCAGTGCTCGGTGTTGATCACTGTGCAAGCCGGAGAGGCGGTGTCGCGGCGAGAGTTCTGTCGCACCGTCGGGTCCGAGTTCGACGATCTCGCCGTCGAGGACGGTTTCGCGGTGGTCGAGCACGGCGCGGAGTGCGTCGACGATCTCGGGCAACGAGGCGTTAGTTGTTGCCGTTGCGCGACCACAGTGGCGGCAGTTTGGTGCCGGTGGTGGCGATGGCTCTGACTCCATCCCATTTCGACTCGAAGGCCCTCGGTCTGGTCAGTGTGGCGACCTGGTGCTCGTCGCGATTGCAAGGATAGTTCGGGGGTCCGACATCCTCAGGGAAATTCGGCTACTGCGATTGTGTGGTCTGGTGCGGCAGGATGGTGTGGTCGTTGAAGGTTGTCGGGATGTGGGGGTTTTGTGAGCAGCGAGCATTTCAGTGCCTCGGATTTGATTGCACTCGGTTACGCGCCTGACAGGTTGACCTCGGTGTTCGGCGAGCCGGATTCTGTTGACGGGGAGTCGCTTTGGGACAGTGAGACTGTCGTTGCGATCGAGCGCGATGTCTTGGCCCCCGCTGTCCGGGTCCTGTGGGATGCATTCGCTCCGGAGTGGAATACCCGCCTCAGAATGCAAGGCGTGTCGTTACCGTTGGGGTGACCGCAGATGGAGCAGATGCTGGCGCGTGTGACGACGCGGGAGACCGCTGAACGTCAAGGGGCGCAAGCTTCCTGAGGAACTGTTGCTCTAGAGTTCCGACTCGTGCAGAAATTGTTTCGTTTCACCTTCCAACTTCGGGCTCCGCTCACTATGCAGCAGGTCAATTTGGTACTGCCCGCAGTCCGTGCGCTGATGGAGCGAGAGGGGCTGGAGCCGAATTACGGACAGCTCGACCCCGAGGGCGAGGATCAGTGGATGATGTCCGGCTGGACTGCCGATCTTGACTACGACGTATACCTGGATCGCTATCCGGGAGGGTCGATCGAGGTTTGGCAAAAGTCGGTGGAGCAAGCCAAAAAGCAGTACGGCTCGACTGCCGATCTTGACTACGACGTATACCTGAAGCGCTATAAGGGAAGGTCGATCGAGGATTGGCAAAAGTCGGTGGAGCAAGCCATAAAGCAGATAGTGGCAGAAGCGAATCCGGCGGCGCGAGTGTCCTGTGAGTGGCGTAACTCGGACGACGAGGACTTTGAAGTCCTCGTCTATGAGGACGCTGACGACGAGTGATGCGCTCGGTCTTTGGGTTGTAGTCGTCGTCGGTCGGGACAGGACGGAGCTGATCACGATTGAAGATGCCGGAGCGTCCCGCCCCGGCGTAGGAGTACAGCAGTGCGGCCCGCACCAAATCCGGTGCGGGCCTTGTTGGTTGGTTAGTCCAACTGTGTATTCATCTTGTTCGCGAGCCATTCCGCGTCCGACTGGACCATCGGTCCGCGTAGGCAGTAGCGGCCGCGGTTGTCTTGGACGTAGTGGGTGAAGCACTCGTTCTCGTGTCCGCTGTGTTCTTCGGTGCGGGGTATCGCGACAAAGCGTGTGGGAGCGGCTGTTTCGGTCATGTTGCTGCCTTTCTGAGAGTCGGTAGAGTCGCTCCCCTGTCACCATGTCGAGGGTGGGCTGTCAACCCCGTAGAGCGAAGCGTGGGTTGACGGGTCGGGTCCCCGGCATGGTGTTCTGGGGCGACTTGTACGACGACTTTCTTGACCACTCGGCGCTGCGTGGCAGCAATGGCGCAGGAGGTGGCGTTCGGTTCTTGTGTGTGGCCGGCGGTGGGTGTGTGCGGTGGTGGGCACCTCCCGCTCGGTGCGCTGGCGGGGATCCCAATGCGGGAGCGCAAGGCGCACGGCGAGCACTTAAGGGAAAGCTCTTGGTGTTGCTGGCCAGCAGATTGTTGACCGCTGATGAGAAGCTATGGCTAATCAGTCACTAACTGACAGGCCAAGTTGGATCAGACAGGTGGAGTCGATGTCTGCAGTGGGGCTGAGCTGAGGCCGGAGGTTCAGCCGGGTGTCGATCCCAGACCGGGCGCCGCGACGGGCTTGCTTGCGTCGTCACCGCATGCAGCAAGCAAACGCCCGGCCAGAACCCGGACGTGTTCTCGAAGCTCGCCTGGTTCTTCGATGAGCAGGTCGCGGCCGAGTCCGGCGAAGTGCCGGACTACCCAGTCGAGGCGCTCAGCGCCCAGGCGGACACGGGTCCATGGCTCCGTGTTGTCGGACGCGGCCGGCTCCAGCGTCGCCAGGCCGGCGGGGAACTGCGAGCGTAGGTCGTCGATGGTGCCGGCGACGCGGACCGAAACCTGATAGCGCCACGGGGTGGCCGCCAGGCTCGTCAGAACGGTCGCGCTCGCGTCGAAGTCGTCGGGGACGTTGAACGATCCGGGCAACGCCACGGGGTTGCTGATCCGATCGACACGGAAGGTCCGGACCTCACCGGTACCCGACTCGTGGCCTGTGACGTACCAGCGTCCGGAGCGGGCGACGATGCCGTAGGGCAGGATCGTGCGCTCGCTGGCTTGCCCGTCCTTGCGGGTGTAGCCGATCTCGACGGGGTGGCGATCGCAGGCGGCCTCGGCGATGACCATCAGCACCTTCGGATCGGTGTCACCGAGGGCTTCTCTGCTCGAGCGTCCAGACGGGCCGAGGAGCGTCAGGTCCGCGGTGGATAGCAGCGCGTCTAGCCGTGCCGCCGTTCCTCGCGGCAACACGCGACGCAACTTGCCGACAGCGCTCTCCACGGTCTCGCTATCGATCGGCAACCCGCCGCTACGACGGCCCACGACCAGCCCTAAGAGCAGTGTGAGCGCCTCCTCGTCGGTCAACATCAGCGGCGGCATCCGGTAGCCGGGCGCCACCCGGTAACCACCGTGCCGCCCGCGGATCGACTCGACCGGCACCTCCATCTCGACCAGTTGCGCGACGTAGCGGCGCACGGTCCGCTCGTCGACGCCCAGCCGGGTGGCAAGAGTTGCGACCGACTGGATCCCTCCGGCCTGGAGGAACTCCAGGAGGGTCAATACACGAGCAGTCGATCGGGCCACGTGAACAGATTCCCACGAATACCGGGCGAATTCAGCCCTGTATCGGCTTTAGCATCACAGGCATGACCAACTCCCATGCCACCGCCTTCGTCTCGACCCGCATCATCACCGACAACCTCGATCCGATGGTCGAGTTCTACGAGCAGCTCACCGGCATCACCGCCGTACGCCCTGCGCCGGTCTTCGCCGAGATCCTCACCCCGACCGCGACCCTCGCAATCGGCAGCACCGCCACGGTGCCGCTGTTCGCAGTCGGCGCTGCCGAGGCAGCCGCGAACCGGTCGGCGATCTTCGAGTTCCTCGTCAACGACGTCGACGCCGAGTACGCCCGCCTAGCCGCACTGGGCGCGGAGTTCGTCGCCGAGCCAGCACTCATGCCCTGGGGCAACCGGGTCTTCTTCCTTCGTGACCCCGACCGAAACCTCGTTGGCGTGTTCAGCCCAGTGAGTGCGGAGGCGATCGACCGCTTCGCCGGCCGCTACAACCGCTGAGAGCGCGGGACGATGAGTAGGAGACAACGCCCTCAGTCGGAAAGAAGCCTTGAAACCTTCGCCGCGGTCGCAGGGCCTGACTCTCCCGGACTACCGTGCCGGTCGCTGAGACCGCAATGGCCCGCGTCCCCCGCGTCCCCGGAGTGCACTCATGACTCCCGAAACGCACCGCTGTCCATCGAAGAGCGACGTCGCCGCGCAGGCCAGACCTCCAGGCGGTCCTCTCCGCGATAGCGGCTGCCAGCGAGGCCGCCGCGCGCGGCGTTGGTTGAGCTGCACGGCGTCACCGAACTCGGTGACGACTCGGTCATGAATATGGCCTATCGGGCAGCTCCGCAGCGATCACACCGCCGCCAATCGGCGTACCCTCCATGGAAGAGCGGTACCGCCACTAACTCACCGACAACACTTGCGGCCCTAGGCAGCGGCCGGGACAGGTCCCGCCTGCCTAAAGCCAGGACCAGACAGAGACCACACCCGCTCGTCACGAACCAGCGCCCACACGACGTCGACGAGGCGGCGAGCCAACGCAATCAGCGCGTGCACAGCCGAGCGTTTCTCGCGACGTTTGCGTTGGTAGAACTCTCGCGAGGGCCCGTCGCGTTGAGAGCTGTTGAGCGCGGCCATGTAGAACACCTTCCGTAACCCGCGGTGATAGCGCTGCGGTCTGCGTAGGGTGCCGTGACGGTTCCCCGAATCGTGCGGGACCGGGGCCAGTCCGGCGTGGGCGGCGAGTTTGGCGGCTGAGCCGAACGAGGCGAAATCACCGCCAGTGATCGCGACAAGCTCAGCGCCGCTGCGGGTCCCGATGCCTGGCACCGATTCCAGAATCCGAGCATGACGATGCCTGCGAAATACCGGGGCGATCTGCTTGTCCAAGTCGGCGATCTGCCGGGTGAGCGCGATCAACGAGGCGGCTGCCTGCTGCACTAGCAGCGCTGTGGTCGCCTCACCAGACAAGGCAATGGTCTGTCCGCCGGCCGCGGCCCGAGCAGCGCGGATCATCTTCGGGATCGTCGGGCGACGCACTCCCTGTCCGCGCAGGTGATCGTAGATGTCCTCGTCAGTGGCGGCGTTGATTGCCGAGGGTGTGGCGAACCGGGTGATGAATGCCAGGCCGGTCAGGGTCGAGTAGTCAAAGCACCGTTCCAGACCGGGAAAGCTGCGGGTCAGCAAGCCCCGCAGCCGGTTGATGCCTCGGGTGCGTTCGGTGACCAGATCGCTTCGGTGACCGGTCAGGAGTTCGAGTTCGATCGCGAGATCGTCGGGCACCGCGACCAGAGCGAGGTCGGTGCGTAGACGCGCCGTCTGCGCGATGACGACCGCATCGCGGGCGTCGGTCTTGCCTTCGCCCGCGAAAGCGCCGGTCATGCTGTGCACGACCCGACCGGGCACATACCGTACCTGCTGGCGGTGGGCAATCAGCACGCCACGGAGCAAAGCAGATTCGGGCGCGGTCATGTCGATCGCCCACACCACCGACTCCATATCAGCGACCCGCTCGAGCACCGTCTCGATCTCGGTTTGGTCATTGCGAATCCGCCGCGACCACAAGATCGCGCCGTGTGCATCGACAGCTGCGGCGTGATGGGCGTGGCGGCCGACATCGACTCCTACCCAAACATTTTCGACCATATGAACTCCTTTCGAACACGTGGAGCTCGTCAGGGTTGTTCCGCCGGCACACCTTTACACAGCGACAAAGTTCGCGAACACATCTCAATCAGCGGCCGAAACAACCCGCCGCGGTCCGGGGTGACCTTCCACGAAAAGCCACCAGGGCAACAGGTTATTGTCGAGCCACACCCCGGACCGCCGACGAGCACTCGAAGCAACGACCTCAGGCCACTCCAACGCAAAGGTGATTGTGCGGGAGCGACGGAGCTGGAGCACGGCTGGTGTCGCGGTAGCTCTGGTTTGCGGTGGTGAATGAGCATCAGGTGGTCACGTGTGACCGATCTGCAAGGTTGTTGCAGGTCAGGACTTCGGCTTTCGCTTCGGTCTGGTCAGTGTGGCGACCTGATGCTCGTCGCGATGTTGATGGTAGTTCGGGTATCCGACAGGCATGAGTCGATCGCGTCGTTCAATTGGGCCTTAGATGATGCTGACAATCTCTGAGTTGTATTGAATTTTGTGATGGAGTTCCACAGAGTCGCATGATCTTCGTCGGACTGGGCTTCCGTCTGTTACCTCTGTCGACCCATCAATAAATTCCGTGCCAGGAACCGGTATTCCGCCTGCCAGGTGCCACTATGAAAGTCCGTTGCTAACGATTGGAAACACCTTCATTATCGGAGGTGTCCACTGCAGTAGCTGTGGAAAGTGGTTCGTGTAGGAGGTCTCCGGGGCGTAAGTACCCATGCAGGCAGCCTCACCAGATGGTTTCTAGCCTTGCGCGCCCACATCGACCGTAGAGCCTGGCCCATTAGGGTCAGGCTCTCAGTCATTTCAGGACCTGAACGGTGACGCGATGCTCGATTGCTGCCCTGGCTTTTCCACCTCGCCCCCACGCCCAGGCATGGACATCGGGAATCCATAGCAGCGGGTTGCCTGTAGACGCGGGTTCGTGGAGATACTCGAGGGCGGGGTTGTGGCTGAGCACGTCGTGGATGATCTTCCGATCTCTGTGGTCCTCGCCGCAGGATTCGATCACCGCTCTCTTGACGCCGATTGTGGAGAGGCGACCGAATAGTTCCGAAAACGCTAGGTCACGTGCAGTTCGAAAGTTGCAGGACTTCCTTACGACGTACAGATAGCTGTGAACATCGAGCGCAGCCACGCCGTTGATGATCCGTTGAGCATTCCTGCCTTCGTTCTTCATGTGGATGCGGTTGGTCCCCCTGGTACGAAGGGCCAGCATCCCTGTCCGAATCCCGCTCACGTCTGATGATGTGAGCGTAGAGGCACAGACCATGTACTTGTCTTTCCCCGTCCGTCCGGATTCGTCGATGAAGGCGTGCAGGACGCCGCTGCTCGCCATCATTGGCCTCCCTTTGGTCGGGGTGTGGACTGCTTTCTAGCTTCGATTTGAAGGTCCCGTCTGCGGACGGTACTGAAGGGGTCTCGAAGAGCGCGATGGTAGCGCTCGCGCAACACTCCCTTGGGCAGCCGCGGCGAAGCTTCGCGCTGAATGTGTATGTCGAGGAGCTTTTCTGCGTTGAGTTCCGCATAGCCACGCTCAGCTGTTCGTTCGGAGATGCCGTACCACTTCGGGGCGCGGTCGACCGCCATCTCGAAGGGTGGCTTTCCTTGGGTCTCCTTCAACATGATCAACAGCATCGCTTTGCCAGGCAGCCGTAGTCGATCGATGTACCCGTCCGTCCAGTACTCGTGCGGGATGGTGAAGTAGCCTTCGCTTTCGGTCAACTCATCGGGACGGCCTGGTTTGGACCATTTCCGGCCACTTCCGTCTTCCAGCAGTGGCGTGATGATCGTGGTGTGGCCCTGCCGGGTCCGCGTCACCAGGTCCATCCCCTCGAGAACACGGAAGGTCTTTGACACTGTGGTGAGGCCACAGGGCTTACGGGTGCTAAGGATGTTCGCCCATGCTCCGAGAGGGAGGGGGTCGTCGTCTGAGAGGACCGGCTGCAGGGCGTAGGCAGTCAACATGGCGTCGAGAGCCCGTTCCTGTCGGTTCGTCACAAACGACGCGAGCATGGATGCGCGGTCGGTCGATCCCGGGGGGCGTTGTACGAACGAGTTCCGTACTGGGCAGTACTGGCGTTTGGCGCTCGCCAAAAGGCTGCTGAGGGCCTGGGCGGGAGTCGGCGGGGTGTCGTCGACTAAACCGGCAAATGGGTTGGTGCTCATAACCAGGGACAATACCGGCTCAGCGGTCAGCGCATGACTGCGCAATAGAACGGAACTTATCCTGCCAGGTGCCACTGTGAGACACTTTGAAACTTCTAAATGAAACACCTGGTGAAATTCCCCTGAAACACCTTAAACACTTAGGGAGGACCGGCGGGGTGGAGCCGTCATTCTCGATTACACCGACTTGCGGCACCGGGAACTGATTCCAGCAATTCTGTGTTCGGCGTGTCGTATCGGTCCGAACAAGCTTCCACGCACCTTGCGGGGGCTTTGTGATGTGATTCAGCGATGGATCGAGAAGCGGTTTATCAGCTGGGGCTTTTGCAGCATCCACCACTCGAAAGCATGGTCAAGCGTGTGAAACGTGGCGGCGAATTGGCGTCTTGGGGGTTGAACGCGTTCGAGGCTCCGGATTCCGGCAGCTCGATGGCGCTCGACGACGACTCTGCATTTCGCGAGATCCCACCGAAGGGGGTGATCGGGGCGGTGTGCGGGCCCGTGATGTGGGCGACGGACAATTTGGCTTCGCTGGAGATTTTGGTCGATCAGGTCTCACACACCTACCCGTTCAAGCATCACGCTGCAAGTTTTATGTCTTTGTGCCGCAGTGCGTTCGAGTGCTCTGCTCAGACGATATGGATCTTGGCTCCTGAGGCACGGGACAAACGGCGATCCAGGGCGGCAGGCATGTCGGTGAATAATCTGGGTGCTGCCAAACGGTATTTCGACAGTGATTTCACACTTGCCACGGCGGCTGGCAGGGCTGGGTCGCGGGTTGAGAGCGACGAAGTCGCCGGTTGGATTACAGGGCTACGCAAACTGGAGCCTGAGTCGGCCAACTATTCGAAGATGGTGAAGGTAGCGGCAGCGTGGATTGAGGCGAGCGAACCTCCGCATCTCTCTGAGGAGTTCGGAGAGAAGCCTGTCGCCGAACTGATCGAGCAGCAGTACACCCTTTGTTCGAGTTTCACACATGGCCATACGTGGCCGGCACTTATCGCTGCGGGCAAACCTTCCGCGATGTTCGCCATGATGGCTGACTCTGCTGCGGTGGCGGTCTACGTCACCGAGTGCGCGATTGCACTCTTTGAGGCACAGGCGTCGAAGTCTGGAGGGAGCCGAACGCGGCATTACCCACCCCGGCTGCAATCCACGATTGAAAAGTGGGCGACTCCCTATTCAACCTGAGCGCCGGGCCCCAGCAGGGTTCTTGCAGCCACACATCACGAATTGTGCATGGCAGTCCCTCGCGAGATGGTTTCAATCCAGATGGACGCAGTCACTCCAGAGCAGTTTCAGCCTGTGGGCACTGATCGTTCCATCTACAATGCCGTATGACTGAGTACACCTTGACCCTTCCGAACGGCGAAATGCTGACGGGCGTTGAACCCGTCGTGATTATCGGCCCGAACGGCAGCGGAAAAACAAGGCAATCGCGAAATATTCAGGCAAACGTGAGCATGGATTTCATCAATGCTCTTCGAAATACGCGCGTGCCCTCAGAGCTTCCGGCGATGGGAATGGATACCGCTCGCGCACACTTTCAGAATACTGTCGCGCAGACTCGAAATAATCACTGGGAATTGGCGGGAGAGTTTGATTATATGCTTTCCCAATTACTTGGCCAACAATCCACAGTGGCCATAGAGTTCATGCGCCGCTACAGTGACGACCCCACAAAAGCAGGCGAACCGCCCGAAACACCATTAACGAAAGTTGAGCGACTGTGGTCTGAGGTGTTCCCGGGTAGAGAGCTACACTGGCGCGACTGGACACCCCTGGTCGTCAACAAGTCGTCGGGAACAGACACAGAGTATTCAGGTAGCCAGATGAGCGACGGCGAGAAAGCTGCTCTCTACCTAATGGGTCGCGTCTTTAGCGCCGAACCTGGCGTCGTAGTCGTAGACGAACCTGAGACACATCTACATTCACTTTTGGCGGTGCGCCTATGGAACGCGATCGAAAAGTCACGGTCGGACATTCGGTTTGTATATATAACTCATGATCTAACTTTTGCACTTTCACGACATGGAGCAAGATTCGTGCTGGCAAGTCCAGTGGCTGGACTGAGATCGATCGAGCTCGATGGACAACTTCCTGACGACGTATCGGAAGCCCTGCTTGGGTCCGCTTCACTATCCTTCTATGCCTCTAGGATTGTTTTTTGCGAGGGAGAAAACTCAAGCTACGACGGACCCCTGTATGAAGCGTGGTTCAACGGGCCCGACACGGTTGTTCGTCCGGTGCAAAGTTGCCAAAGAGTACTTCGATGCGTTGACGCTTTGCAGAATTCCGGCATATCAGCCGCCCTGGAGGCCATAGGAATCATCGACGGCGACTATTATTCGACAAACTTCCGCAACGGACTACCTTCCGGCGTCAAAATGCTCAATATTCACGAGATAGAGAGCCTACTATCCCTTCCCGCGATAGTGGAAGCGGTAACCAAACACGTCGGCGGAAGTTTCGATAAAGGAAAATATTTCGAAGACATGAAGAGCACTGTCAACGATCTGCAAATCCGTAGAGTTATCGTCTCGCGATGGAAGGCCCGCATCGAACCCATGCTGCAGGGTATCGTGTCCAAGGCCGGGAATAGACAAGCGAGTATCGAGGAACTGGCACAGGACCTCCCCCAGGTGTTCGACTTCCAGAATTGGTCCTTTTCTCCGGAGAAAATCCTCGAAGAGGAGAAGGAACTGGTCGAGAACGCGTTCAGGTCCGAAGATACTGACGAGTTCCTTCGCATCTTCCCTGGAAAACAAATGCTTCCGATAGCCGCGAAGGCCACCGGCCTCGCCGTTAAATCGTACGTCGACCTTGTCCTCCGCGCCCTGAACGGCTCTCTCCCTTCAGGAAAAGACCTTGCGACTGCGGTGGAAGGTGCCTTGTCGGGGCACCTCCCCTCTCGCTACGTCGCCGCTGCAACTCCGATCAATCAGCCGCTCTGAAGGGGCCTACAACCCAGAGCCGTCTCAGTCGCCCGCTGCGACTTGAGTGTGCGTTTTGACCGTCGTCATACCGGACGGTGAAGAACGGGCGCCTAGGCGCGACTGACGTGGCGAAATTTCGTACCGAAACGTCCAATTTGGGTGTCCGTTGGATTTGTCCGTTATGGCATAGGCTCTAGTGGACAATTCGTGTTCGGCAGTGGGGGTGGCGTGAAAATCGGGTATGCGCGGTGCAGTACGGTCCGGCAGGACACGGCGGTTCAGGTGGATCTTCTGGTGAAGGCCGGTGTGGATCGTGACATGGTCTATGTCGATCATGGTGTCAGTGGCCGGCAGGCTCGTCGGCCGGGTTTGGATAATGCGATCAACGCGGCTCGCGCCGGCGACGTGTTTTGTGTGACGAAGCTCGATCGGCTGTCTCGCTCGGCGAAGGATTTGCATGAGACGGTGGAGCGGATCGCGGAGAAGGGTGTGTCGCTGTCGATTGATGGTCAGGTGTACGACCCGGCTGATCCGATGGGGAAGATGTTCATTGGCATTCTTGCGTTGATGGCGGAGTTCGAGTCGGATCTGATTCGTTCCCGCACGCGTGATGCAGTTGCCGCCGCGACAGCTGCTGGGAAGATGAAAGGTAGGCCGCACAAGCTCTCGCCCGAGGAGCGTGCGTACCTACTGCAAATTTATGAAACGGGCCAGTTCAAGATCGAAACACTATGTAAGAACACGGGTTTGAAGCGTTCGTCGTTGTATACCAATATCCAGCTCGCGCGGATCGAGCGGGAAGCTAGCAGCGGGACCCCTCGGGTCGAGAACTGAGCTCGACAGCGGGATCCGGCCGCTAAGTCAATGGTGCAGATGCTGTCGGACTAGCTGTCCCTCAAGCAATTTCGCCCGTTTGATGTCGAGGCCGGTGCCCGTGTTTTGGATCAGGCGGGCGTGAGTGCAGTGCGCAGCTGTGCTGTTACCACGTCTTCGATACAGGTTGCGGGGTCGATGTCTTCTCGCAGGGTTGCTGATGCGTTGGCTGCTCCGATCGTGCCAGCGCAGAGGTTCGATGCGAGTCGGTGTGGTGGGGGGTATCGGTGAGTTCGCCTTCGGTGAGAGCGGTTTCGACGATGTCGCTGATGGCGTCAACCCGGTGTGCGAAGGCTGCGCCGTTGACGAAGGTGGGTTCGAGGGCAAGTTTCATTCCGGCGCGAAGGTTGGCGTTCTCGGCAACCAGGGCCATTGGGATGATCGCAAGGGCAGCTGCAAAAGCAGGTACGAGCGGACTGTTACCGAACAACACCACAGGTCATACCCCAGATATCTTCAACTGATTGTCGGCACGGGTGTCTACAGTCAGCTCGGGTAACAGTCCGGATCGAGTGCCAGGAGCAGGCGATGACGTTCGAGAGCGATGTTTCATTGCCGCTGCCCGGCATGCCCGACAGCGCTCCCGCACTGCCGTCGTTCCAGATGACGTTGATCGGGCAGCCCCAGCCGGTACGCATTCCCGAACGTCTGTGGCGTTCTTGGCTCGACGATCCTGCCGTCATTTCTCGCTTCGAGTCCAAGCGTTACCGCCGCCGGAATCAGTGCTGGCCCTGGATCGGCGGGGTGTCCTCGACCGGGCATGGTTCCTTCCGCGCGGCAAGCCTGCCCGGACCGTCCCGCCGCGGGACCGTGCCGGCGCATCTATTCGCCTATCAACTCTCATACGGCGTCATCTCGAGGTTGGGCTGGTCCAACACCGACGACGCGGTGCTGTGCCATCAATGCGACTTCGCCGGCTGCACCAACCCGGCACACATGCAGTTGGGAACCAATCGCAGCAACCGCCACGAATACGAGCTCCGGCGACGCAACATCGCCAGCCCCCTCGCTGACGTCCGGGGACCTGCGTGCCGCACTCGCGCCATCGCCGCCGCGATCCGTACCGGGATCGAACAGAACGCAGGAGTAGACGTCATCGAAGAGCGCATCGCCGCGGCCGAGGCTGCAGGACGTCCGCTCTCACTCTGGTAGCGACACTCACGATGCACGTTCCATGTGTATTACTTTGCTGTGCAGCAGATTTCGCCCTTAGAATGACATAATATAAGTTATCGGCATGAATTTACGATACTGATTCACACTGAACAGCTGAGACGCTGCTTCACAACCTTGAACCACATCCATCAACAAGACTTCGCGAACACGTCCGCATATCAACGAATGGCCCGCGAGGCCGGCGGCAGAAAAACCGAAAAGGTTTAGCATCTTGCTTCCGTAACGATCACTACAGTAAGGTTCCTCAAGTGAGGTGCGCCACACTTGTTGCGTGCCCAACACCCACTTCTAGGAGGCACTCCACTTGACGTCCTTGACCCCCAATCGCTCGACCCGCATCGCGGTCTTAAGCCTGTGCGCTACGTTGCCATTCGCACTTACCGCCCCCTCGGCCACTGCACAAGCTCCGTCCACTATCGTGATTCACGTCGACGCCACCCAGCCCGGTCGCACGATTCCCACTGACTTTCTCGGTTTGTCGTTTGAAGCGAATCTCATGCATGAGTCCTGGATCGACCCTGACCTCGGGAATGTCGACACCCTTCTCGAAAACCTCGGCGCCGGCAATATTCGTTTCAGCGCAAACCAGGTGGACAACACCGCATGGATGCCTGACCCCAACGGACAGGTGCCGGACTGGGCGAAAAATGGTCAACACGTCACTCCTGATGATCTTTCCCGGGTCGGCGCGCTTGCCGAATCCACTGGGTGGAGTATCGATCTCGGTGTGAATCTCGGACATTTCGATCCTGCCGCAGCAGCCGACCAAGTGCGCGAAGCGAAAGTTCGCATCAAAGACTCATTGCGGTCGATCGAGATCGGAAATGAACCCAACTTCTATATGCTCGCGCCGATCACCAAATCCGGTCAGCGATCCCCCTATATCCCGCAAACCTACATACGGGACGCGCAGACCTACCGCGAAGCCATCCATGCCGCAGTACCAGACATCGCGATCGAAGGACCGAATACCGCTGGAGCAGCTGTCGGGAATCAGGCACTCGATCCGATCGTCTCCGCAGTAGTAGTATCGCCGTGGCTCGATCCCTACATCTCTGCATTCGGCAACGACAGTACCTCCCTCAACCAGCACTACTACCCGTTCATCAACACGCAAAGACTCGGGTTCACTACCGGGAGTTCCGATTTCATTGGCGGGCTCCCCAGCATCGAGAAATTGATGTCTCGTGAAAATGCCGACAAGCAGACAGAATTCATTCGTAATTTTGTCGCCAAAGCTGAGAGCGCTGGCCTCAAACCCCGTCTGAGCGAGACTAATTCAGTTGCCAAAGAGGGCCGCGAGGGCGTCACCAATTCCTTCGGTGCGGCACTGTGGACTGTCGACTACCTTATGACCGCCGCGCGCGAAGGTGTATCCAGCGTCAACCTGCACAACCAACCCGACGACTGCGAAAGTTACTCTTTGATTTGCTTCGCCGACGATGACGCGCGACTAGCTGGCAACGCCCAGGTCAACCCGAACTATTACAGCGCCCTCATGGTCAGCCAGCTCTCCGGCGGCCAGATACTGCCCACCGCTGTCGAATCCGGACCCACGAACATCACCGCCCACGCAGTCCGCATGCCCGATGGCGCGGTCAAAGTGATCGTCGACAATTTTGATCGCACTTTCGAGGGCGATATCGACGTTTCCATCGTCGGAGACAACGGAACCCAGGTATCAGTCCAGCGATTGACCGCGGACTCCCCCGAGTCGACTAGCGGCACCGAATACGCTGGCACAGCCGTCGGCAACGACGGAGTGTTCACCGAGAACTCGTCAGAGACCTCCCCCCTCACTGGAGGGCGCTATCGCGTACGTGTCGATGAACCCACTGCACTTTTACTGTCCGTGAACTGATCAGCGCTTAGTCTCCGTTCCTGCTGACCTCAGGGTTGCAATCAGCACCAAGGCTCGCACTGCAAACGTGGTGCGGGCCTTGGTGCCGTTATCACCCGGACAATTCATAGGTTGCGCTGGCGCGGCGAACTGACGGTTTCTACCAGCGCTACTTTTTCAACCGAGGAAAGAGCGCCAGGGCGTTCCCGCGATCGATCGCAAAGCGTTGCTCGTCACTCATCGGATAGGTCTCGAGCATTGTGTCGAACAGCCTGCTACTCGGCGCGAAAGGGAAATCGCTGCCGTATGTGATGCGCGTCGGATCAGCGAACGCAAGCAGGGAAGGCATGGAGACAGGCGTCGACGACAAGGCGGTGTCGAAGTAGAAACGTTGGAGATCTTCGAAGATTTCTTCTGGCGCTATTTCTGGATTGAACTGCGCCGCACCGACGAAACGATATGCGGCATAAGGCAGAAACCCACCACCGTGCGACAAGATGACCCGAATGCGCTTGTGCCGGCGAAAGACCCCCTTCGCCACCATGTGAACTGCCGTCCGTGTGGTGTCGAACGGGAAGTCGAGTATGGGGCTGGGCATTCCCGTCAGCATTTGCATAGGGGGTGATGTCGGGTGGATGAACACCACGGCCGCACGCGAATCGAGTTCTTCCCACAACGGCTCGAAGATCGGGTCGCCCAGATACTTCCCGTCCGCATTCGACATCAGTACGATGCCGTCCGCGCCCAACTCGTCCAGCGCATGAGCCGCCTCTTCGAGCGCGCCATCGATATCGGGAAGGGGAAGGCTCGCGAAATGGCCGAATCTGTCGGGCCGGTTTTTTACCAATTCGGCAGTGTATGTATTCACCGCTCGTGCGATGGCCCTCCCCCCGGTGCCGGCACCGAGATGAACGCCGGGCGAGCTCACCGACAGGATTCCGGTCGCGATGTCGGACGAATCCATCAAGGCGAGCGCTTCGTCCGGTGACCACCGAGGGGTAGGCCACCCACCGGCGGTGAGACCGCGGTCATCGAGTAAGAGCCGATAATTGGGAGGAATCACGTGCTGATGAGTGTCGATGCGCCCGGCGGTCACGACTCTGCCCGCCCTGCGTCTCGCTCGAGCAACTGTAACGCTGCCGCGTAGACAAGGGTGCCGTGCAGCTCGAAGAGCTCGAGCAGCCCGACTTCACTGCCGATCTCGTTGGCGATGAAGAGACCGTCGGCGGCAGCGATGGCATATGTGGTCAGTAAGGCGATGGAATGCGGACGTAGTCCTGGCGCGAACTGTTCGATAGCAGCTGCGACCCGCTCGTGGGCGTCGCGGCGAACGTCCAAAAACTTCACTCTCGCTTTTGCTTCCACGGGGCGCCGCTCGAGTGCGAGCATCAAACCGAGGCGCAGGAAATCAGGAGTTTCGAGAAGACCCCTCGCGATTTGTAACGACATTGCGGTCACACGATCCTGTGGAGTCGGACCATCTGGAATCGTCATCGCGACGAGCCAACTTCCGAAACTGCGCTCGATCACCGCGGCGATGAGATCGTCTTTGTCTTTGAAATGCCAGTAGATCGAACTTGCGGGCAACCCGCACTTCTTGCTGACAAGCGCGATGGAAGTTCCCTCGTAGCCACGCTCACTCGCAACTTCGACCGTTGCGTCCAAAATCTTCAGGCGTGATTCTTCGCCATTCGCTCGTTTGCGCCGCGGCGCGACCTGCTGCGTCAACTACGTCTCCGGCCTTCAGTTTGTGACTTGACTCTCAACCTAACCAATCTTACTGTAGTGATCAATACGTAATGTAGCGATCACTACAGTAAGACGAGATGCGGTCTAACGCCTCGGCAGATTCGACGAGAGGTCACAAGAAGTGCTCACCCCCACCTATGACGTCGCGATTATCGGCTACGGGCCAACGGGCGTCACCGCGGCAAACCTTCTAGGAGCTCGAGGTTTGAGGGTGCTGGTCGTCGAGCGCGACTCGAACATCTATTCACGCGCCAGGGCGATTTCAACCGACGAAGAGGTAGTTCGTATCTGGCAGCAGATCGGTTTGGCCGACCAACTGAACGCCGAGATGCTGCCGGGAAAGCCGGTGAAGTTCGTCGATGCCGCCGGGCAGGCTTTCGTGGAGGTCACTCCGAAACCGCGAGGTTCCGGCCATCCGCCACAACAGTTCATCTATCAGCCAGCTGTCGAGAAGACGCTGCGTGACGGTGTTGAGCGTTACCCGAACGTGGAACTCGCACTCGAACACGAATGTCTCCGCGTGGCCGGAGACGCGACCGGGGTCAACCTCATGCTCGCCGACCTCAAGACAGACACCTTCCGACGCGAACGTGCCGCATACGTCATCGCTGCTGATGGCGGATCCAGTCCCACTCGGGGCCTACTCGGAATCGGCTTCGAGGGCCAGACGTACGAAGATCGTTGGGTTGTCGTCGACACCAAGGTCATCCAGGAATGGCCTGGTCACGACTCTCTCCGATTCCACTGTGACCCTGCACAGCCCACGGTCGACTGCCCGACACCGCTCGGCCACCATCGCTGGGAGTACCCGGTCCCTGAAGGAAGCGACGAAAAGGAACTCGTCACCGACGCCGCGATCTGGAAGGTTCTCGGAAACCAGGGCATCACCGACGAGCAAGTCAAGATTCTGCGCGCTGTCGTCTACAGCCATCACGTACGATTCGCCGACAGATGGCGAGTGGGCCGAGTGTTCCTTGCCGGCGATGCCGCGCACGTCATGCCGCCGTGGATCGGACAGGGGATGTCCGCCGGGGTGAGAGACGCGGCAAACCTGTGTTGGAAACTTGCAGGAGTGCTGGACGGATCTCTGCCCGACGCCGCGTTGGACTCATATCCGACCGAACGAATGCCACACGTACGCGAAGTAACCGCACGTGCCGTCAAGACCGGCAACATCATCACCGAACGCCGACCCTCACTAGCCACAGCACGCAATCACGGACTGCGCGCCCTCACCAAGATCCCCGCAGTCGCGAACTGGCTCCGCGACAGCCGCTGGATCCCCGCTGCCTACTATCCCGAAGGCTTCTTTGCGCCGAAGCCGCACACTGGAATACGAGCTCGATTCGACACTTCCGCAGTGGGACACCAGATTCCACAGCCCTGGGTGCTGGATGAGAAGGGCGAGCGGGAGCGACTCGACGACATCCTCGCCGGGCAATGGGTGCTCCTCTCGCTCGGCCCGGTGGAAAAAACAAGGCCGTGGGCCGCAACAGGAGTCCGCGAACTACGCCTGCAGGTCGCCGGATCCGCCGCCGCCGAAGGCGCCGTCGTCGACACGGACAACTCGCTCGTGAACTGGATGCGAGCGAAAGACGCGACGAGCATCGTCGTACGACCCGACGGATTCGTCTACGCCGCAGATGGACCGAAAACCGTACTTGGACAACCCCCTCGCGGACTGCGCATCGCAGCAGCTTCCTGACCAGCAAGCTTTGAAGACCAATACCACCATCCTTGGAGGACCCTCGTGACCGACGCACTACTGACTGAAACGACCGTCTCCGTCGGCGGTAAGGACATCTTCTACGCCGAGACCGGGCAGGGACCAGTCGTAGTTCTACTCCACGGCGGCGGCCCCGGCGCATCCGGTGTGTCGAACTACTCCAGAAACATCGACGCGCTCGCCTCCTCGTACCGCGTCATCATCCCGGACCTACCCGGGTATGGGCGCTCCAGCAAGGGCATCGATCAGACCGACCCCTTCGGGTACCTCGCCGACGCAATTCGAGGACTGCTCGACGAACTCGGCATCGACAAGGCGCACTTCGTCGGCAACTCGTACGGCGGTGCCTGCGCACTGCGGTTGGCGCTGGACACCCCGAACCGTGTGGACCGTATGGTTCTGATGGGGCCAGGTGGCGTCGGCACCACTCGCGGATTGCCCACCCCGGGACTCAATTCGCTGCTGTCGTACTACGGAGGGGACGGCCCCACGCGAGACAAACTGGAGACGTTCATTCGTCAGTTCCTCGTCTTCGACGGTGCGGGCGTACCAAACGCGGTCATCGACGAACGGTTCCGTGCGAGCATCGATCCCGAGGTGGTCGCCGATCCGCCGCTGCGGCGGCCGTCCGGACGAGAAGCGTTGAAGACGTTGTGGCGCATGGACTTCACGCGCGACAAACGACTCGCCTCGCTGACCACGCCGACGCTCGTCGTGTGGGGCAAGGCGGACAAGGTGAACAAGCCCTCCGGCGGTCCCATGCTCGCGAAGACCATGCCGAACTGCGATCTCCTGCAGGTCGCGAACGCAGGCCACTGGGTGCAGTGGGAGCGTGCGAACTTCTTCAACGCCATCACCCGAACCTTCCTGTCGAATTGAGGCACTGATGACTTTGACAGCAGCGGAAGACACACCGGTCGATCCGTCGGTGTTCGGCAATGTACAACTCGGATACATCGTCATCGAAACCCAGAAGTTCGTCGAGTGGCGACGCTTCGGCGCCGAGGCGATCGGTATGCATCTCGACGAGATGGACACCGGCCGAATCCGTTTCAGACTCGACGACCACGAATGCCGATTCCTGCTCCAGTACGGGCCAGCCGAGGACGTGACCGCCCTCGGCTGGCAGATAGACGACCACGAGACCTTCGATCGAATCGTGGCACGCGTTGTCGATCGCGGCGTACCGATCTCCGAGGGCACCGCCGAGGAAGCAGCGCTGCGCGGTGTAGAGCGACTCCTGCGGTTTCCTGGGCCGAAGGGGATGATCCAGGAGATCTTCACGCGGGCATTGACCACTTCCGTGCCTCTCGTCATGAAGAACTCGTCGTACGTCACTGGCGACTGCGGAATGGGGCACGTCGCGATCACGTCGGTCGAGCCCTACAAGTTGCGCGGTTACTACAACACCGTGTTCGATGCCCGGCTTACCGACTACATCGACGAAACGATCAGCGGCCTGACATTGAAGATTCGTTTTCTGCGCGTCAACGAGCGTCACCACTCCATTGCCGTGGCCAACGTTCGAGGACTGAAGATTAACCCCGTCCGAACACGGATCCAGCACTTGAACATTCAGGTCGCGACGCTCGACGACATGATTCAGTCGTTCGAACGCGTCAAGGCCTTGGGGTTCGGCATGGCCCTCGCCGTTGGCCAGCACACTAACGACCGTGAACTCTCGTACTACGCGCTCACACCGTCCGGCTTCGAATGGGAAGTGGGTTGGAACCCATTCACGATCGACGAGAACACGTGGGAACCGTCCACCTACCAGGGAATCAGCATCTGGGGACATTCGAGATCCGGGCAGACCGTGATCCAGAAGCTCGAGCAATTCAGGACTGCTGCACGTTCCGTCGGCAAGGACGAGATCACCGTTCCAGAACTCAGCGGTCCTGGGATCTTCGACTACACAGAATCGCCCACTCGACGAGGAGCCAAGTGAAAAAAGACAGCCCGACTTTGTCACGGCGCGGACTGCTGGGGGCGTCGGCAGCCGCTGCCGCTACCGTCGCGGTCGGCCTCCCTGCCGCCGCATCCCCTGCGACCAGGACCCAGCTTCCGACCGATAACTACCGCATCGACCTGCATGCGCACTTCCTACCCCCCGACTACCGGTCAGCTTTGTTGTCCCACGGGTTCGTCACCATCGGCGGGTACCCGACCCCGATGTGGTCACCCGAGGCGGCAATCGACTTCATGGATCGTTACGGCATCGAGGCTCAGGCGCTCTCGGTATCGGATCCTGGCGTCTCTTTTCTCAGGGGTAAAGAGGCAAACGATCTTGCCCGATACTGCAACTCCTACGCTGCAGACCTGTTCAAAGCACACCCCACTCGGTTCGCAGCTTTTGCGGTGCTTCCAATGCCGGATGTCCCCGCGTCGATCGCCGAAGCCGAATATGCGTTGGACGTCCTCGGACTCGACGGAGTGGTACTGCTGTCGGCCTACGATGGCATCTACCTCGGAGATCCACGCTTCGATCCTCTGATGGCAGTACTGAATGCACGCGGCGCGTACGTGTTTGTACATCCGGCATCGATTCCTGCTGACGCGAAACCGGAATCACCGATCCCGGACTTCGTCGAAGAATTCACGTTCGACACCACCCGTGCGGCGACACTGATGATCGCGACAGAGACCCTCGTCCGATTCCCCAACATCCGTTTTCAGCTTGCTCATGCAGGCGGGACTCTGCCGTTCCTGTCGCACCGCATCGGCCTTGCCGCGCAGACTCCAATCGGCGATCTCTGGCCGGCGGCAGTTCCCCGGCTGTCCGTGCTCGACGTGAAGAATCGGGTCAACCGTTTCTATTACGACACTGCACTGAGCGCCGCTGAGCCCGCTATGCGCAGCGTGCTGGCCGTAACCTCCAGAGACCACGTCGTCTTCGGATCCGATTGGCCGTTCAGTCAATTGACGCTGACCGGATCCGGTGATCCTCAACCTGAGCTGAGCGAAACGTTCTCGTCCGAAGATCGTGTGGAGATCGAGCGCATCAATCCTTTGCGCGAACTACCTCGTTTGCGCGACGCCGTCGGGGGTTGAGTAAGGGCCGGGTTCATATCGTTTGAAGGAAGGCAGCTTCCACTACGCAGAATTTAGCGATGCCGCGGCAGGACCGGATTGGACGGTCCTGCCGCGGCATCGGCACTTGCGGGGACGAACAGCATGCGTGCTTGGTTGCGATTGTCGCGTGCTTGTCGGAAGTTCAGCCCACAGCTGCGCGCGCGAACCTCGGGAACAGCTTGCTTGCATTCTCGTGGTTCACAGCATCGTGATCGATCGCTGGATACGCATCGAGTGATGCCGTGAAAGTCTGTGACCGCTCGGCAGAAGCGTAAGGGAAGTCGCTGCCGTAGAGGATCCGTCCGGGATCGGCGAATGCAGTCAGGCTCGGCAGAGCCGACTCCGAGGCCGACAGTGCCGTGTCGAAGTAGAACGTGCGTAGTAGGCGCAGTCCGTCTGCGGAATCTCCTACGGGTGATGCGCCTATTGCTACTCGAGAAGCAGCGAACGGCAAAAAGCCGCCGGCATGCGACAAGATGAATTTGATGTTCGGGAACCGATCGACCGTGCCGGACTTCGCCAGATTGATAGCGGCGCGTGTGGTGTCGAGCAGGAAGTCCGCCACATACGGGGGGATACCGTCAACGGGCACTGCAGGCAGAGCTGAGGGGTGAACAAATACCACGGCGTCCCGGTTGTTCAAGTACTCCATGAGCGGAAGGTATTGCGGGTCACCAAGGTACACGCCCCGTGTGTTGGACAGCAGGACGACGCCGTCGGCGTCAAGTGTGTCGAGCGCACGCTCGGCCTCTGCGATGGACCCGTCGATGTCGGGTAGGGGGACGGTGGCGAAGAAGCCGAACCGACCGGGGTTGTCGGCGGACACCGTTGCCGCGTAGTCGTTGACCTCTTGCGCCATCGATCTAGCCTCACCGAGTGCTCCCGGTTCGACGCCGGGCGTCGATACGGACAATACGGCCGTCGCAACATTGGTCGCGTCCATGAGTTCGAGCGCGGCGTCGGTGGTCCATTCGGGAATTGCTTTGCCACCGGCGGTTATGCCCTTGTCCTGTAGCCATTGCCGATAGAACGGTGGGACGACGTGGTGGTGGGTGTCGATCCGCCCCGGAATAGTGGTGGATGGTGACGCATTCATGAAGAGTCCTCAGGTTCGTATACGGGTCGGGCAGTCAGTCGTGGAGCATGCGCCAGATCCGGCGCTCTTCGGTCGCGAGTTCAGGACTGTGCTGGTATTCCTCGGTGCGGGGGCGTTCGGCGGTCACGGGGACGATTTCGCGGATGGTGCCTGGGTGCGCGGTCATCACGGCGATGCGGTCGGACAGGAACACTGCCTCGCGAATGTCGTGGGTGACAAGTACGCCCGTCGTACCCACACGCGACAAGATTCGTGACACGTCGATCTGGAGTTTCTCCCTGGTCAGTGCATCGAGCGCGCTGAAGGGTTCGTCCAGCAGCAGTACGTCTGGGCGTACGGCAAGAGCGCGGGCGACGTTGACACGCTGCTGCATTCCGCCGGAGATCTGATCGGGATAGAAACTCGCGTAGCGGCTCAACCCCGTCAGTTCGAGTAACTCGTCGACAGCGTTATCGCGTTCGCTTTTGTTGGCGTAGATGTGTCGTCCTGCTGCCAGTGTGAGCCCGAAGGCGACGTTGGCTCGCACGTTGTACCAGGGAAGCAGTGATGCTCGCTGGAACACGTAACTCATGCGCGGGATTGATCCACTCTCGGTCTGGTTGACGACCGTTCCCGTGGTGGCGACGTCCAAACCTTGAATGATGCGGAGCAATGTCGTCTTACCGCAACCGGAGGGTCCCACGATCGCCAGGAACTCTCCCTGTTCCACGGTCAGCGAGACGCCGTCGAGAACGGGAGCATTGGTGCCGAATGTCTTTCCGATGTCGGTCAGTGTCAGTGCGGGTGTCGTGAGGGTGGTGGTCATGGCTTGACTCCTCGGTATGCGCGGCGTTCGAAGTACTCGAGGGCGGCGCTCGAGGCGATACCCAGGAAGGCCAGGAGCAGAGTGACGGCGAAGATGTCGACAGTGTTGAATGCCTGCGCCGATCGCTGCAGGTTCAAGCCGAGACCTTTGCTCGCTCCGAAAAGATCAGCGACGACGACACCGATGAGGCCGCGACCCACGGCGAGCCGGAGTCCGGTGAGGATGAAGGGCGTCGACCCGGGAAACAGCACGCGGGTGAATGTTTCGAATCGGTTGGCTTTGTAGACGACCGCGAGTTCTTTGTGGTCGATGCCGACTGCTCTCGCTCCAGAGACCGTGTTGATCAAGATTGGGAAGATCACCAGAGCGATGACGACCGCGATCTTCGATGTCAGCCCGAAACCGAAAATGATGATGAACAGGGGTGCAAGGCCGATGATCGGTGTCGCGTAGAGAGCGTTGACCCACGGGTTGGCGAGCTTGTAGAGCAGCGTGCTCGCACCGATCGCCAGTCCGAGCGGAATCGCTACTGCTGCGGCGAGAATGTAGCCGACGGCGAACCCTTGGAGGCTGACGGACAAATCAGGCCAGATTTCGCCGGAGACGATCATGTCGAACAGGCGAGCAAGGATTTCGCTGGGTGCGACGATGATCAATCGGCTGGGTTGCAGGACGCGCACAAGGGCCTCCCACACGAGCAACCCGGCGACTATGGACAGCAGTCCGTACGGAATTCGGTTGCGCCGCACTTTGTTCGGTGTCGTCTCGGGGTCCGATGGCGGGGTCGTCGTATCGCGGCTCACATCTGTCGTGGTCACTTGAGGCCCTCTGTTGCGCGGTCCGCGAACGTGTAATCCATGTACTCGTCCTCGGAGATCGAGTCTTTCAATAGTCCGAGATCGAGGTAGGCCTGCACGGTGGCGTCGAACGCGCCGTCGACGTGGTGGAAGTCGGCAGGGAAAAGACCACTGTCGGCCGGCTTGTCGTAGTAGTAGAGCTCTAGCGCCTTCTTGATCGAGTCGGGACTTTCGCCGCTGATCTCCGAGGTGCGTGTGGCCACATCATCGGCGTTGGCTGGATCCTGCACGTACTGGCGTGCCGCAGCAATCGCTTTCAGATACGAGGTCACCTGATCTGGGTTGGACTCAGTCCACCTCTTGGAGGCCTCGATGTCGGTGGTCATGAGGATCGGAGCGGCTCCACCCGACGGGGTGAACCCGAGGTCGGTGAGGCCGGATTCGATGACTCCGAATGCGGTGGGGTAGGCCGCGATAGTGGCTGCAGCTTGCCCGTTCTTCACTGCAGCGACACGTTGGGGAGTGGCGCCGAGCGCAACGTATTCGAGATCGGTCTCCGGGTCGAGGCCCGCTTCACCGGCGAGGCGGTCGAAGACACTGCGAGTGATGTCGCTGACCGACCCCAATGCAATGGTCTTACCCTTGAGATCGGCCCACGTCTTCACTCCGGGGCTCGCCACTACAGTCCAGATCGAAGCGTCCGTGTTGGCTCCGATGCCGACCACCGGCCCGCCTTGAGCGGCAGCCACAATTCCATCGGCCCCGATGTGGGCCACCTGGACATCTCCGGACAGCAGCCCGGAGATAGCGTCCGAGCCCTTGGTCACCGACACGTATTTCTCGACGCTGAGCCCTTCCTTGGCGAAGAAGCCGAGCTGGTCGGCTAGGTGGGGAAGCATTCCGGTGGTGACGCCGCCATTGCTCTGTTCGGCGATGACGATGCTTGCGGTTCCCGAGCCCGACGAAGCGTCGTCCGACGCACTGCAGGCGGTAAGAGCCATCGCGGCGGCCGCGACGGCGATCCAGCTCATGGGACGCCGGAGTGGGCGAATTGGGTTGATCATCTGAACTCCTACATTGCTTGTGACGTGGGTCTCAACGTAGGTCGAAGTGTCCGATAGATCTAATACAAAGTTTTCCAGGGATCAATAGCTGAATAGCTATCAATAGGAAAGTTGCTTTCCCACCGCCTCGACGATGATTGCCTTGAGCCGGGTCTGCAGGGCGGTCAGCTTGTGATCTCGACGCTGCACGAAGTAAAGGTTGTCCCTGATATCGGCACCGACGATCTCGATCTCGCGTAGCCGTCCGCCGGTCAGTTCGGCGTCCAAAGATGTGCGCCACAACAAGCACACTCCAAGGTCCTGTTCGACGGCGTATTTGATGGATTCAGCGCTGCCGAGTTCGATGGAGACCTTTCTGTCCGAGAGCCCGAGTGACGCCAAGGCGGCATCTTGACTTTGCCGGATGGCCAGGCCAGCCGGAGGAGACACGAATTCGAGCTCGGCCAGTTGCTCTCGGTTGATCCGGGAAGGGATCGACGTGTTCGATGCGGCAGCAACGAGCGTGAACCGCGGTCGACCGAGCAGATGAGTCTCGAAGATTCGGGTGTTGTGAGCCAATTCGGTTCCAACGACAGCGAAGTCGACCCAGCCGGAGGTCAGTCGGTCCAACGCGGCTTCCACCGATGCGATCGTAAGGGTGAGATTCGCCGCAGGGTGGGCCTTGCGGAAGGTAACCAGTGGTGCGGGGAGCAATGAATTTCCTGCGGACATGCTCGCTGCAATCCTCGCCGAGCCTGCCATCCCTTGCCCGAGCCCTTCCAGGCTCTTGGCCAGTTCGACTCTGCCGCGCAGGACATCGAGCGCCCAACGGTGCACAGCCTCGCCGGCTTCAGTGAGTCGTAAACCTCGACCGTCGCGAACGAAAAGATCCGCACCCATGCGCCCTTGCATCGATTTCAGATGCGCGCTGACTACGGGTTGAGAGAGAAAGAGTGCTTCCGCGGCTTTCCCGACGCCCCCGAGTTCGACAACTTTGCAAAAGACATCGAGCTTTTGCAGCGAGAGGCGGTTGTCCAAATCCATGAGCCAACAGTAGGGCCATGCCCGGCGACATCGATGTGCACATAGTGCACATAGTGTTTACCATCAAGCGATGTCCGAAACCCCTGACGCCCCCACTTCGAATCGAACGCCCGGCACACAAACGCTCGCACGGGGACTCGAAGCTCTCCGCCTCGTAGCGACGACACCGGGGGGCCTCACAATCCAGGACATTGCCGAGTCGCTTGACGTGCATCGAACCATCGCGTCGCGACTACTGTCGACTCTCGCCGATTTCCGGCTCGTGGCGCGCGGACCAGATGGCCGGTACCGTGCCGGCGGCGGCATCGCAGCACTCGGTCGTGAGCTCTACTCAGGCCTGCGTGATGCGTCGACACCGTTGATGCGCAAGCTTGCGAATGCGCTCGGCGGGACCATTGCGATCTTCGTCGGGGAAGAGGACGACGCCGTGGCCGTTGCGGTGATCGAACCGGCCAATGCCCGGTACTGGGTCTCCTTCCGTCAAGGCGGACGGCACCCGATCGACCGTGGAGCGGCCGGCTACGCACTACTGGCTGCCCGCCCGTTCCAACAGGGCGAATCCGGGACAGTGACCGCCGCCCGCACGGACGGGTACGTCATCAGTTACGGCGAGGTCGAACCCGGTTACTGGGGACTAGGAGTGCCACTGGATCGGCCAGTGGACGAGCCCCCGGCCTGCGTGGTGTTGATCAGCGCTTCTGAGGAACTGGTCAGACGGGTAGTGCCTGACATGCTCGATGCGGCAGCGGAGCTCAGCAAGTACAACGGTTGAAATTTTCCATACTTGCGGCCACCGGGATGACTGTGGTCACATAAGATGTGCAATTAAAGATCGATAACGATCACAGTGTGAGCATTGAAACAAAATCGAACTGGAGCGTAGTCGCGGCCTGTTTCGCCGTCCTCATTGTCGAAGGTTTCGACCTCGCCATGTTCGGAAGCATCGTGCCGTCATTACGCGAGTACGAGCCATGGGGTGTCGATGCCTCGGTCATCGGCTACATGGGCGCTGCTGCGGTGTTCGGAATGCTGGTCGGCGCACTCGTAGCCGCCGTGCTGGTGGACCGGATCGGCCGCAAGCCGGTCGTCGTCGGCGCGGTTGTGTTGTTTTCGGTGTCGATGGGATTATCCGCTCTCGCCCCCGACCCCACCGTATTTCTCGGTCTGCGGTTGCTGATCGGCATCGGCGCCGGCGCTGTCATGCCCACTGTGGCCGCAACTCTCATTGAGTTCGCGCCGGTGGACCGTCGAAGCCGAAACAGCGCTCTCGGTTTCATCGGAGTCGGTATCGGCGGTATGGCGTCAGCGATGTTGGCGGTATGGCTCGTACCCGCTTTCGGTTTCCGAGCGATGTGTCTGGTCGGGGCGCTGCCGTTACTGGTCACAGTACCGGTCCTCATTCGCTGGTTCCCCGAATCGCCGTCAGTGTTCGAAAGCCGTGGGCGCACTGCTCAGGCAATGTCGACGCGGCGCCGATACGGGCTGAGCGATCCCGAACCCGCCGATATTTCGGAGGCCTCGCGTACGCGACTGTCCGTCGTGTTCGGCGATGGCCGCGGTCGCGGCACGTTGTTGTTCTGGACAGCCACCTTTTGCTGCCTGCTCGTGACGTTCGGAGTTTCGACTTGGCTCCCGGATTTGATGCGCTCCGGCGGATACGGATTGTCCGGGGCTCTGTGGTTTCTCGTTGCGCTCAAGGGCGGATCCGTGGTCGGTGTGTTGATCGCAGCCAATCTGGCAGACAGCTTCGGCCAAAAGCCAGTGGTCGCGGTGACGTCGTTATGTTCCGCCCTTGCGCTCCTCGCATTGACGGCAATGCCACCGGTCGGAGTCGCATACATACTCGTCGCCGTCGTCGGTCTCGGCACGACAGGATTGCAGATTTTGATCAACGCGTTTGTCGGCTCGTACTACCCGGCGCAGGTACGGGGAACCGGTCTCGGACTCAATCTCTCCGTCGGTCGCGTCGGCGGCATACTCGGCCCTGTCTATCTGGGTTGGTTGGTTTCCATCGGGATCGGCTTCGACGCCAAGTTCTATGCCCTTGCCCTACCCGCCTTCATATCGGCCGTGCTCCTCGCGCTCGTCCCCACGCGTCGCAGCGGCATGCCCATGCAATTACATCCAGACCGAAAAGTGAAGTGAGACAATGACAGTAGGTATCGATCTGGGACACTGGTTCGCGGCACGCGCTGCACGGTCGAACAATAGAACCGCCCTTACCTTCGAAGGTGAGAGCTACACGTACGGCGAACTCCAGCAGCGTATCGACCGCGTCGCGGCGGGCTTGGATTCTTTCGGAGTTGCTCGCGGTGATCGAGTGGCATTCCTCGGCGCCAATCAGCCCGCGTTCTTCGAGACATTGTTAGCAGCGGCCCGAATTGGTGCAGTGTTCGTCCCCCTCAACACCAGGCTCACCGGCCCGGAACTGGCCTTCATCATCGGCGACGCCACCCCCCGCGTCCTCGTGGTCGACTCGGCTCATGTCGCCGTCGTCGACACCATTCGCGAGGAGCTCGTCGACTGCGACTGCATCCACATCGAGTCGACCGAGCCATCGTGGAGCTCGTACGAGGCACTCGTTGCCACCGTGCCACTGTCGGACGGTGCAACCTCGGCGGAACCTGACGACACTGCGATCATTATGTACACCTCGGGTACCACCGGACGGCCCAAGGGTGTGAGGTTAAGCCATTCGAACCTGTGGTGGAACAACATCAACTTGCTCGGCCAGTTCGACGTGCTGGAAGACGACGTGACGCTCGTCGTTGCGCCGCTGTTCCACATCGCGGGGCTGAATGTCACTACGTTCACCACGTGGATGAAGGGCGGACACGTGCTTTTGCACCGCCAATTCGAAGCGGGCGCCGTCCTCGGAGATATCGAAAAGTATTCAGTGACGACAATGTTCGGCGTTCCGGCCATGTTCACCGCTCTCGATCTGCATCCGCGTTTCGAGTCGGCCGATCTGGAGACACTCCGGTTGGTGATCTGCGGAGGAGCGCCGTCGCCGGAACCCCTGCTGCGTCGGTACTCCGACCGCGGTATCGGAATGATGCAAGGGTACGGCCTGACCGAGTCGTCGCCCAGTGCGACGTTTCTTGGTGCCGAACATGCGCTGACCAAGCTCGGGTCGGCAGGTAAGCCGCCGCTCTACACCGAGGTGAAGCTTCTCGGCGGCGAAGGTATGGAAATCAAGACCCCGCTCGACCGCGGTGAGATCTGCCTTCGTGGACCGAATATGACGGTCGGCTACTGGAATCGCCCCGATGCGACTGCCGCCGCCATCGACGCCGAAGGTTGGTTCCACACTGGCGACGTGGGGTATCTGGATTCGGACGGATTTCTGTTCGTCGTCGACAGGATCAAGGACATGATCATCACCGGTGGAGAAAATGTCTATCCCGCCGAGGTCGAGAGCGTGCTCTACGGGCATCCCGACATTGTTGAAGTCGCCGTCGTGGGACTGCCCGACGAACTCTGGGGCGAGGCAGTAACTGCCATTGTGGCGGTCAAGACGGGATCGTCGATCTCCTTGGAAAGCCTGCGCGATTTCGGCGGCGCGAGTCTTGCGCGTTACAAGCTTCCGACTCGGATGTACCGCAGCGATGCGTTACCCCGAAACCCGTCCGGGAAAATTCTGAAAAACGAACTCCGCACCCACTACGGCGCCTAAGTGTGGGTCTGCCGCTCGTGCACCTTCGGTCATTACGGCCTGGGCCGAAAACGCACGAGCGGCAGAGCGATTTCTGAGACGCCGCACCGTCAATTCCGTCAGGCCCTGATCGAGAAGGGATAGCGAACCCTTCAGCGGCGGGGGTGCGCGCAACCTAGTCAGGCGGCCTCACAGCCCGAGATCCCTGCCGATCAGTTCCTTCATGATCTCGTTACTGCCTGCCCAGATCTTGGTGACCCTCGCGTCGCGCCATGCCCGAGCAACGCGATATTCGTTCATGTAGCCGTAGCCGCCGTGCAGTTGGACACAGGTGTCGATGACGTCGTTTTGGACTTGTGCTGACCACCATTTGGCCTTGGCGGCATCCACCGATGACAGGGTCTTCTGGGCGTGCTGCACCACACACAGATCGACGAAGGCGCGTGTGACGTCGATCTTCGTCTGCATTTCGGCAATGACGAACTTGTTGTACTGGAACGAGCCGATCGGCTGGCCAAATGCCTTGCGTTCCTGGGTGTATTCAATAGTCTCGTCGAGAATTTGTGCTGCGTGGGCGAGGTTGTTGACCGATCCCGCAATCCGCTCCTGCGGAAGGCGTTCCATCATGTGCACGAACCCTCGGTCGATCTCGCCGAGCACGTTTTCACTGTTGAGCCGCACGTCGTGGAAGAAGAGTTCGGCGGTGTCGGAGTCGGTCTGGCCGACCTTGTCCAGCTTGCGGCCACGCTCGAATCCCGGCATGCCGGTTTCTACGACGAACAGCGTGATTCCTTTGGAACCGGTGCCGGTGGAGGTGCGGGCTGCAACGACGACGATGTCTGCCTGGATTCCGTTCGTAATGAATGTCTTCGAGCCGTTCAGCACCCACTCGGCGCCGTCTCGAGCTGCTGTCGTTTTCAGAGCCGCAAGGTCTGATCCGCCACTCGGTTCGGTCATCCCGATCGCCGCGATGATCTCGCCCGAGCAGAACCCTGGTAGCCAACGTCGCTTTTGTCTTTCGGTTCCGAGGTCGACGAGATAGGGCGCGACACAGTCCATGTGGATTCCGAACGACGATGCAGCTGAGGCACTGAACTTGGCGATCTCCTCCCCCAACACAGCGTTGTATCGGTAGTCGGCGGCTCCGGAGCCGCCGTATTCTTCGGGTACCTCGAGTCCGAGCAGGCCTTGTTTACCAGCCTCCATCCAGGCTCGACGCGAGATCATGCCGTCGCGAAGAAATTCCTCGGCGAAAGGCTCGAGACTTCGCTTGACGAACTCGCGTGCGATCGACCGGAATTCTTCATGATCGGCGGAGTAGGCAGTTCTGAGCATGGTCTCTCCTCGTCGGACTTACTTTTCGAACCATGTCTAATCGACCAACGGGTTGACTGTCAATGCACTGACAGTCATGCTGGAAGAATGGACGACGAGCGGGCTACCGCGACGATGAAGCCTATGATCGATCCCCGTGACGCGTGCGCACTCGCTCACGGAATCGAGGCGATAGAGATCGCCGAAGGACACGCGAGACTGACGATGACGGTACGAGCGGACATGCTCAATCCACACGGAATCTGCCACGGTGGAATCACCTTCCTGCTGGCCGACACCGCGGTCGCCTACGCCTCGGGTTTCGACGTCATCACGACCACGGCGTCGGTCGTGTATCCGAATGCGGCACCCTTCGCCGATGTCCTGACTGCCGAGTGCCGCGTCGTGCATCAGGCGAGGAAGACAGGCGTCTACGACGTGACGATCTCCGATTCGAACGGCACTGCGGTATGCCTCGTTCGCGGTCAGACCTTGCGTATCGGGTCCACAGCAAGAGGAGTCAGGTGACCATCCGGACGGCGCCCCCAACCATTCCCGAACATTTCACCGCCGCTGTGGCTCGTGTTCCCGAGCGTGTGGCCCTCCAGTATTTCGACGGACACCTGACCTATCGCAACCTCGAGGACCTGGTCTCGGGGCTGGCATCCCACTTGATCGACAGTGGACTCACCTCCGGGGACCGCATAGCGGTGAAACTACAGAGCTCGCCGCACTTCGTCATCACCGTGCTCGCAGCCTGGCGCATAGGGTGCATCGTTGTTCCGATCAATCCTATGTATCGCCGCGAGGAGGTAGCCGGAATACTGGTCGACTGCACGGCGCGCGCGGTGGTCTGCTCTCGGGAGGCTTACGTCGATGCGATGAAAGGGTTGGCATCAGAACGTTCCGGGCTCGTCGTGCTGACCACTGATGAGCGGGACTTCCAGACTCACAACGACATTCGAGTTTTCGGTGAGCCGAAAGCATACTCAGCGGCCGATGTCGCCGGCGCGGACGATCTGATCGAGGTGGCATCGTCAGGAAAGGTCTCGCCTAGGTTCGCGTCCTCCTTCGTCGACGTCGCATTGATCTGCTACACGTCCGGGACCAGTGGACCACCGAAGGGTGCGATCCTCACTCACGGCAATCTGGCCGTCGACATCGAATCGACGGCACAAGCGCTGGATCTAGGAGATGCTGCATGCATCTTCGCGATGGCACCGCTGTTCCATGTGACCGGGCTGGTCGTCGAATTCGCCCAGTCGATCGCGCTGGCGGGAACACTCGTGCTGCCGTATCGATTTGCACCCGCCGTTGCGATCGAACTGTTCCTCGCGCATCGACCGAAGTTCACCGTCGGCCCGCCGACGGCGTACATGGCACTGATGGCGCACACCGACACTGCTGAGGCCTTCGCCTCGTTCGAAGTGCTCTTGTCAGGGGGCGCACCACTACCGCCAGCTGTGGTGGACGAGTTCGAGCGCCGCTTCGGGCTTTACATCGTCAACGGATATGGCCTGACCGAGACCTCGGCTGCGTGTGTCTTGATGCCGATCGGGACCCGCGCTCCTGTCGACGAGTCGACGACTGCATTGGCGAACGGGCTTCCATTGAGCGGCGTCGAATTGCGGATCACCGACCCCGACGGTGTGGATGTCCCAGACAGAGAGAAGGGTGAGATCGTCGTACGTGGTGCGGTGGTCTCGCCGGGATACTGGGAGCGGCCCGAGGAGACGGCTGCGGCGTTCCGCGACGGATGGTTTCGGACCGGCGACGTCGGCGTGTTCGGTGACGACGGGTTGCTTTACGTCGTCGATCGGATGAAGGACATGATCATTGCGTCGGGCTTCAAGGTGTGGCCCGGGGAGGTCGAGCAGGTCCTCTACTCGCATGTGGCGGTCCGCGAGGCGGCCGTTGTTGGCGTAGCCGACCACTACCGCGGCGAGTCGGTCAAAGCGTTCGTTGCCGTCGATCCGGCTGCCGGGGCGACATCGAGTGACCTGATTGCGTGGTGTCGGAACAATCTTGCTGCGTTCAAGGTGCCCCGTGAGATCGAGATTCTCAGTGATCTTCCCAAGACCGCGAGTGGCAAGATTCTCCGACGTGCTCTGAAATGACCGTCAGGCCCCTCGCTAGTCTGGGCAGCGGTGAGATTTCATCCACGACGACACGGAGGTCGGATCCCATGGCTACACGGTCGACGGACCCGTCTCGGTCGACGCCACAGCCTTCGGCGATTTCGGGCAGTGACTTCGGGGCCACCGCAGCAGAATTGACGCGCCGCCGAATGGCCGGTCTCGACGAGAGCGCAGTCGAATTGGGTTTTGCGCTGGTCCGCACGTCGGCAGCCCATCTGCAGGAACTCGAGCGTGAGGTGCACCGGCCAAAAGGGTCGAGCTTCAGTGGGTTTCGCATCATGTACATGATCTGGCTGTTCGAGGAGATCGAGGCCAGAGACCTCGCGCGGCTCGCGGGTGTGAGCAGGCAGACAACGTCGACGGTGCTGGCGAATCTCGAGTCGGCCGGCTTGATCATTCGCGATCGAACCTCGGAGACGGACCGAAGGTTGGTGGCAATCAGGCTGACCGCCGAAGGCACGAAGTCGATCGAGGAATCGTTCGCGGCGCAGAACAAACTCGAAGCGTATTGGTTCGATTGTTTGAATGCCGACGAAAAGTCGCAGTTCAAAGGCTTTTTGGACCGAATATCCATCCGCATCGCTGAGTCGTCCAAGAAGTCACTCGACGAGTAGCGACAGTCGAAGCTGCCGGCCACCCCCCATCGAGGGGCCGTCAGCTTCGACTGTCGCGAGCGCTGTTCACACCGACGCCGACTCCACCCGGGATGTCACCGCGTCAACGCGACTCTTCTTCTGCCGGTAAGTGAGATCGAGAAGTACAACGGCTACGCCGGCGACGATCATGACACCGCCGAAACCGACGTAGAGGTCTTTCGGAGACATTCCCATGTTCAGCAAATATCCCGTAAGAATCGGCGCGACGATCGACACCGTTCGACCGCAACCGATCATCCAACCCACACCTGTGCCTCGAACAGCGGTGGGGTAGATCGGAGGACTGATCGCATAGAACGCAGTGACGCCTCCTGCTGCGAAGATTCCCACGCACAGAGACAGAGTCAGAGCAACAGCTGCTACCTGAAAACCGGTGGCGTAGGCACCAAATGCGATCGCGCCGCCGAACATCAGCAGCACGGTGACCATGCGAGGCCGCATCACCATGGCCAGGCCTGCGAAGATCAGCGAGCCGACGACACCACCGACACTGATGAGGATGCCTGCGGTGACACCGAGGTTCGCGTCACCACTTGAATCGCTGAGAAGCTTCGGAGTCCAGGTGTTCGCGAAGTAGAAGGCTGCAATGAGGCACGAGTATCCGAGCCACAGTGCTGAGGTGCGCCACAGCATGACCCCTTCGAACAGCCCTGTTCGCACCGCATTTCGTACCACCTCGAGGCGCACCGGTAATTCGGTCGACGTTGCGTACCCGAGCTTCTTCGCGATCGTGTTGTATTTCCCCAGTGCATCTTTCGGGCGTTTTTCGATGAGGAATTCGATCGACTCGGGCAATGCCCGGATCACGATACCCAACAGGACTGCGGTGAGAATCGTGCCGAAGACGAACGCCGATCGCCACCCGAACTGGGCAATGAGTACGCCCGACACGACGCCGCCCAGTGCGCCGCCGAGCGGGTAGCCCACGGCGTAGATTCCCAGCGCCGAACCTCGACGCTTGTCCGAACTGTACTCGGAGACGAGCACGTTGAGGTTGGCGACGAGGCCGCCGATACCAATACCCGCAAAGGTTCGAAAGGCGATCATCTGCGGTACGTTCATCGCGGCGGCGGACAGGCCCATGCCGATCACGATTCCGGCCAGGCACCAGATCGCGAGATTCCGACGTCCGATGCGGTCGGCCAAGGGCGAGATGAAGATTGCCCCAAGCGCTGTACCGATGATTCCGGCGCTCAGCAGCCATCCGATCTCGACCGAGGACAGACCCCAGTCCTTTCCGAGATGTGGTGCCACGAAGGCCATGATGAGGATCTCGAATCCGTCCACCATGCTCAGAACCAAGCAGATAGCGATGGTCCGAATCTGGTACCGACGCATCGGCGCAGTTCGAATCGCTTCTCGAACGTCCATGAATACGGTCATTTCTGTAGTCGGAATGTGTTGTGCTCCAGCAGAACCACGAAGCGCAGAATCGATACGGCCGGACGACCTGATAAAAAGAGTGACAGCGACCACACATATTGTCAAAGTACTGACAGTCACCATGCTGTCAAGTTAGGTACGTTCCTGATCGAGGACAGCTGTGGTGATTCCAAACCCGGCGATGTACTCCTTGATGGGGCGGTAGAACTCGTAGGTCACGCGGTAGCCACCACAGGCCGCCAGCGCCGAATACGCGGCGACCCAGTTGCGGACCTCGTGAGCCGAATGTCCGGCAACGGCGTCCATCTCGTCGGCGGTGTACTCGTCGAAGTCGTCAACGCGACCCGAGCGGCAGACATCGAGAAACGCGCGGTCCCACTCAGGATTGAGATCCATGATGTCAGCTTCGCCTGCGGCGAACGCGCGAGCTGTGTCGATGACGCGAGCCTGCCGGGCGGCGCGCGCCTGCAGGGTGGGGTTACGCCCGTCTGTGAGCATCTTGCGCTGCGCCTCGGTAGCTGTTGCGATCTGCGGCACAGGAGGGTCATGCGAGAGACCGCCGGATCCGATGAACAGGATCTTCTTATCTGACGACGAAAAGTATTCGCCCACAGCATGTCCGAAGGCACGAACGCGGGACATCTTCACGAAGGGCCGCGCCACCGAGTTGACGAAAATCGGGACGACCGGGACGTGCGCGACATCGCCGAAAATGATCTCCATGGGTTGTACGGCGCCGTGGTCCACCTCCATCTGTCGCGAGATGGCCACGTCGATCTCACGATCGATGACGTGTTGGGCCAACGATTCGGCGACCTCTATTGGGACGTTCAGCTCGCCCGCGAAGGAATCGTAGTCGCCGGTGCCGTGCGCTGTGTACCCGATACAAAAGGGTGGCATCAGGTCGTAGAAGAAGCCGTTGTAGTGGTCCGGTCCGAAATTGATGACGAGATCGGGGGCAAAGTCCTCGACAAAGCAGCGGGCATGTCCGAATGCTGCCTCCACCGATGACTTGACGTCGCCTGGCGGGTCGACGTGATGTAGGAGTGGGCTGTGGGACATGCAGAGCAGTGCGTGCGGCATGGTCTTCGCCTCTCAGTGTCCGACGCCGTGGGACGCGAGGTATCGCGTGATCACGGTGTTGAAGTCCTCGGCGCGTTCGACCTGGGACCAGTGACCGCACTGGCTGAAGATGTGCGCGTCTGCATGCGGGATGAGATTGAGCAGCTCCCACGTGCGTGAGACCGGTATGACGACATCCTGTACACCGTGGATCAGCAGCACTGGGATCTCCAATCGCGCAAGGACGTCGAAGTCGAGCGGTAGCTCTTGGCGGTCGCGATCGCGTGCTGCGACGACGTCGGCCAGGCGGTCGGATGCGGTGTCGTTGAGTGCAGACTGGTATCGAAGGGCAACGAGTTCATCGGTGACGAGGGACTTGTCAACGACGAAGAGTTCGAGGGTCTTACGAATGCCCTCTTCCGTGAGGGTTGGATTGGAGTGTCCGGCAAGTGCTCCCGTGAGTTTGGCGCCACCGGTACCCATCGATACGATGCCCAGCAAACGCTCGGGAAAATCGATCGCGAATTGGAACGCAAGCCAGCCGCCGAGCGAGTTTCCGACGATCCATGTCTTCTCAATCCCGAGTGCATCGAGAACTCGAACTGCGTGTCTGACCCATTCCCTGATGCCGTACTTGGTGCCCTCGGCGACGATGCTTTGTCCGTAACCGATGGAATCGATTGCGATGCAGCGACCATGTTCACTGATGGCAGGCAGGTTGAGCCACCAGTTCGCTGCGGCGGTGACCCCAGTCCCGGATCCGTGCAAAAAGAGAATGGGTGTGCCCTCGCCGAGCTCATGGTAATGGGTGATCTCCCCTGGGGCGGTCTCGATCCATCGGTCGTGTAGGCCGAAGAACGGATCGGTGATGAATTCAGGAATCGTTATGGCGGTCATGGTGCGTTCCTTCGAAGGGGTGGGCAGTGATCATGCTGTTGCAGAGGATGTTTCAATCTGATCCTTTGCCGGTGCGGGCTCGATGAACGACATCGATGCCAAAATCGCGTCGAGCGTTGCTGGGGCGTTCTGTGTCAGACAGGCTCCCGCTACGAAGCGGTCTGGCCGCAGGAATATCAACGGAGTTGGCCGGTCGTCGAACCATTTCTTGAGTCGGCCTGTGTGGTCTCCCAACACCAGGACATCCGAATCCATGTGCTGGTGTGCCCATGCCCGTTGCGTCTCGGGTACCACTGCAACGAGCTGCGCTCCCAACGCCTCGAGTCTGCGGAGTGCGCTGCGCGGGAGAACGTCTTTCGGGCTGTTTCCCCATACGATGACAGACCACCAGTTCCCGATCGCGTCGTCGAGCAGAATGTTCGAAGTTGCTGCGGCATTCACTCTCGGCTGCGGGAACTGGACTCCGACTGGGGATACAGTCGTGTTGGCAGTGCGCACCGGGATGAGACGACTGGTGATCGTGGCGTCGGCACGACCGGATGTGCAATCGGACGGATCGGCCAGCACGCCTTGGGTGTAGCGCGGCATCGGTTTGAAGCGCATTTCCGAGAAATAGCTTTTGATCTGCGGAAATCGGTTGAGAGCCGATGAAGCTGCATCACGGGCCAGGGCGGCAACGGGATTAGTGATCTTGATGACCTTCCCGAAGGTCAATGAGAGATCGACCATCGCTTTCGCATGGTCCTTGCGTTCGGTTGTGTATGTGTCGAGCAGGTCGACGCTAGCGTGCCCAGACAGTACCGTCGCGAGCTTCCAGCCTAGATTCGTCGCATCGCGGATGCCGGAATTCCAACCCTGTCCCATCCACACTGGCATGAGATGAGCGGCGTCACCCGCGATCAGCTGTCTGCCGCGTCGGAAGTTCGACGCCACTCTGCCGTGGTGGGTGAAGACTCGACGCCGAATGAAGTCCAGCTCTGCTGGGTTCGGAACATGCTCTGACAGAAGTTCATTGACGTATGCGGGATCGGTGACCTGCTCCTCGGTTTCGTCGTCGTGCAGCATGAACTCCCATCGACGAACCGCGTGAGGCAGACCGATCGAGACGTACGGACGCTTTGGGTCGGCGCCGAGGAAAACGTTAGGCGTACCGAGTGGGTCGTTGTTGACATCGACAACGAGCCAACGAGTTGAGGGAGATTCACCTTCGAAAGTCACTCCCAGACGCTTGCGTGTTGGCGACTTTCCACCCTCGCAGCCGACAAGGAAACGGCCTCGAATGCGCCGGTGCTCGACCTCGCCGTCGGCCGAGGTGACGAGCGCAATGGCCGTCACTCCGCCGAGATCCTCCTCGACCTCTTCCACGCGGTGACCAAACAACACCTCAACATTGCCGAAACGCGAAAGACCCTCGTAGAGCACTCGGTCGACCTCGGGCTGGATGAAGGAATGCTTTCGTTCCCAACCGAACTCTTCAGTCTGAGGATTGTTGACGAGCATGACCTTGCCTGCGCCGTTGACCAACCTCATGATGTGCTGCGGACTGGTGTGGGGACGTACTGCGTCCACGAGGCCGACAGTCTGGATCGTTCGGAAGGATTCGTCGTCGAGCCCTACGCCTCGGGGGTAATCGATCAGTGAATCCATCGCTTCGAGGACTGTGACTCGTTTTCCATACATCCCGAGAACATTGGCGAGCATCAATCCTGCCGGTCCGGCTCCAACGATCACTACCTCGGTGTCCTGAATTTGCTCCATGTCTGGAAGTCGCACCTTTCCCACGGGTGTGCATATAATGATCACACTCTCTCAATATGTGCACGATATTTGACTATTAGAGCGGGTTCCGTACGGAAAAGTCAACGGTGAGTCGGGCAGAACCCTGGAATTAAGCACAATTTGGCGCCGTAACTTCGAACATGGATGCGACCCGCGATCTACATCGCGATCCCGGCCTGCGGACGTTGTAGATCGCATCCTGATCAGAGATCCATTCTCTGAATCGACCGTTTTTGAGGCGCCCGCCACTCCCCCGACCCCCGCCGGAAAACGCGCGGGGGCTCTCGCCGTTCCGCATAGTCGTATGGCGACTCGATTGACTCGGTCGGTCACTGACGCACCTGATCAAACCTGTCGAAGATCTCCAGTCTCGTGGGGTGTCGTTCAAATCCTTGACAGAAACGATCGACACTTAGTCTCCCGGCGGGGTGCTCATCTTCCAGATATTTTGCGCCCTAGCAAAATTCGAACGCACCCTCATCCAGGAACGCACAGTCGCCATGCGGAGACTGCGCGACGAGAGCACTGCCCGCTGGGACCAAGTCGGCTGGTAGAGCCGTAAAACCACGACCCGATGCCTTGCACGGAGGCTACTGACGTTCAATCTCGCCATCGGTCTCGGCTTCGAGAACCGCTACCACGTCTGGCTCTTCACCAGAAGGATCGGTGAGGACGCAAAAATCTGGGGTGATTAGGGCATTGTGATTGCCCGGCGTAGCTCGGAAGTTCCGAGCACAATCACTTGCTGCGCCTCCCCAGTCGAATGCGCCAGTTCCGGGAGGCACTCGGGCAGTTGGTCAATGCTGCTTCCGCGTGCCGTAGTCTTCGGCAGCCACAGCAGGACCCCGGAAGCGAGCCGAGATGACAGATATCCAGCGATGACGTCTAGAGCTAACTCCAGAAACACCAAAAGTCGCTGGGCTAGCCGGTTCGATTCGATTGCCAGGCAAGGCTTTCGTGCGACAAACCCGACTTGTCTAGTTGGGATCGAACGACGTCAGCATGAGTTCGACCGTTCTACTTGAATTGGATGGAGCGTCACTATCTGACATGGCAACCACACCCGCATTCGCCATCAGAACCAAGATCACATCGTGGTACTCGAAGTCCTGGCGCAGTGTCCCATTCGCTTTCGCCCTCGAAATAAGTTCTGCGAAACCATATTCCACGTGCGCGCGAACATCGAGCGATAGGTCGCCCACAAGAGCTGAGATCAAAACCGACGCAAGAGCTCTATCGGACGCCTGCTTCTCACAGACGTCTCTGATCAGAATGTCAATTGCATGCCGCGGGTCCGGATCCGACAACGCCTCATCGATCGCCGAAGAGCAGGCGGCAATATGGTCGGAAAAGACCGCAAGTAGCAGGTCCTCTTTCGTTGGAAATCTCCTGAAGAGAGTCGACAGTCCCACCCCCGCACGACGGGCAACTTCTGCCATCGATGCATCCACACCGAGTTCACAGAATACTGCGCGCGCAACGTGCACAGCCCGATCTCGATTGTGCTGTGCGTCAGCACGTAGGGGACGTGACCCACCTCCCGTACCGCGGCTCACCTGTATGGCGTCTTGGGGCATGACCTCAGCCTAGCTCCAAGCGGGAACGCTTTACCACTTAACTGCTATCGTCCATAAGTGGTAAGGCCGTTTCACTTAATGTTGGGAGTCGAGAATGAAAGTACAGACAGTCATGAAGGCTGTGCAGTTCGAAAGGTACGGCTCCCCGGACGTACTGACGGTCAGGAATATTCCCATCCCTGCGCCCCAGCAAGATGAGCTCCTGATACGCGTACGAGCTACGAGCGTCAATCCGCACGATGTCGCGGTTCGATCAGGACGACTGCGGGCCGTATCCGCTCGACGCTTCCCGAAAGGCATCGGGCTCGATTTCGCCGGCGAGGTTGCCGGCTCAGGCGACCTCGTTACAGGGTTCCACGTCGGCGATCGGGTCTGGGGGACGCTTCCCGGAATCGCCCAGACAGGCAGTGGTGCCGCCGCCGAGTTTGTCACCGTCAATGCCGGCCGTATCGCGCACTCACCTGCAAATCTGAATCACACGCAGGCGGTGTCGTTAATTGCAGGCGGAACCACAACGATAACCGCCCTTCGCGACAAAGCCGGACTTACACGTGGTGATCGAGTACTGATTCGCGGCGCAACCGGTGGAGTCGGAAGCTACGCAGTCCAGTTCGCGCATGAAGCCGGAGCGCATGTGACAGCGCTATCCAGTTCGAAAACCACCGCCCTCGCAAAAGAACTCGGCGCCGATGTGAGCCTGGACTACGCGGTAACGAAGCCTCTCGACCTACCGAAATACGACGTAGTCTTCGACACTGTCGGATCGGATCTCCGGTCCTACCGGAGGTTGCTAGCACCCGGTGGACGAATGGTGTCGATCGCGTTCGGCCACTGGCGGTCACTCGCATACGTATTCGCAACTTCCGCGCTGGGTTCGCGACGCATACAAACCTTCAGCGGATCACCAACTACCGAGTTGCTTACCGACCTCACGGTCCAGGCCGAGAACAGCACACTCAAGCCCGTCATCGATGAGATCTACGCACTGGAAGACATCGCCGCAGCCCATTGGGCACTTCAAGCAGGGCGCGGGCGAGGAGGTAAGCGCGTTCTGCAGATCGACTGACTCGAGTCGCTGCAGCATCAATAAGTGGTAACCCCCTTCCAAATATCACAACGGCGCGCTATCGTCGATAAGTGGAAGCTACCTACCACTTCATGAGTTGAGTGGCGCGGCTTTCAGTTCAGTCCTGCCGCAACAGAACTCATGACCCCACAACGCAACGAACGACAACCAAATCTTACCCACGGAGTCACAATGACTACACAAAATGCACCGCTGACATCGACAGACCAGTCAGGCGATGGCCAACACACCACACCCCACTTCGATCCCCCCTTGCCCGCACCGACCGAGGACATGCGGATGGCAAGCCTCGACCATTTCAAAGCGGTCGGACCCGATAGCTTCCAACCACTTCCCGGATATGCGTTGGAGGTTCGCGACCTAGGAATCACCGAACTCAGTGGCGGCGCAATCGGAGCAAAGATCTTCCGAGCGCGAACCGCGGGCGAAGGCGAAGAAATGGCCCATGCCATTCCTTGGCATATGCACGACTGGGGATTTCAGATGGGATACGTGATCAAAGGCTGGGCGGAGTATGAGTTCGAAGGAATAGGAAAAATTCGCTTCGAAGAAGGCATGTCCATCTGGCAACTGCCAAAAAACCGACACCGCGAGTTTGCTGCGTCCGCTGATTTCGAGGCAATCGAAGTCACATGGCCGGCCCACACCACGACCACTGCCTTCATCTACGACGAGGAAACAGCAGAGTATCGGGAAATGAAGTTCGACGATTAGTACGACCCAAACGTCAAGCAGCAGCGCAATAACTTTGAGGAGGTCAACGGACGGTGTACACGCTCATGGTCCTCTACGGACCGCAGGAAGACATACATAAGTTCAGGGAATACTACGAACAGACGCATCTCCCGATAGCACAGACGTTGCCGGGAATCCGAAGTACCAGACTGACTTTCGACGTCAACACAATTGAAGGAAAGTCACCCTATGTGGCGATTTTCGAAGCCGACTTCGACTCCACTGACGCCCTATTCGCCGCTCTGGATTCCCCGGAAGGACAGCGCGCACAAGCGGACCTTCCCAACTATGTGACAGGCCCCGTACTCATGCTGCACTTTCCTTCAAGGCCTGCATTTCCGACTGACGAAGCGTAACGGTCACCGTTCCAATTCGGACATCGACCTGTCAACTCGCAAGAGAGGTTACAACATTGATTCACAGTGCGAAGAACGCCACACACAGGTTGTGGAGTCCCAGCCACGCACCCTCCGTGTACGCGAACAGCGGTGACGTAATCGAGTTCGAAACAACTGAAGCATCTGGCGGCCAGTTCACTCCCTCCGCAACAGCCGAGGCAGTCGTATCCCTCGACTGGGATCAGATATATCCTCTTGCCGGACCGATATATGTCACCGATGCCGCTCCCGGCGATACCCTCGAGGTCGAATTCCTGGACATGGACTCCGCCGATTGGGGATGGACTGCTGTCATACCCGAATTGGGCCTGTTACCCGACGATTTCCCCGACGCACACCTGCACACGTGGGATCTCACAGAAGGAGAATTTGCAGACTACCTGGGAATCGCCCGAATCCCGATTCGTCCCTTCTGTGGTCTGGTCGGCGTCTGCCCGGACATAGCGGAGCCTATCCCGGTACTGCCCCCGGGCAAGTTCGGCGGCAACGTCGATTGTCGCGATCTCACCACTGGCAGCAAGATCTTCCTCCCAGTGGAGGTACCCGGCGCGCTACTGAGCCTTGGTGATTCGCATGCCGCTCAAGGTGATGGTGAGGTTTGTGTCAGCGCGATCGAAGCTTCGATGACGGGCGCCGTTCGCGTGACACTCCACAAAGAGCTACGCATACCTGGCCCACAGTTCCTGACGAACGGACCGCTGCGGCCAATGATGGAGGACCAAGGCTACTTCGCAACGATGGGTATCGGGCCAGATCTGATGGTCTCCGCACGCGACGCAACGCGCGCAATGATCGACCACATGGGCAAACAATATGGATTGGAACCCATTGATGCCTATGTCCTTTGCAGCACGGTCGTCGACCTCAAAATCACCGAGGTTGTCGACACTCCCAATTGGATAGTAAGTGCATATCTTCCACTTTCAGTGATGTGCTGATGTTAAACACCAATTGAAACTGCTGGCCGAAGTACAAGTGGACCGAGGTCTCGGCATGTACAGCTCCGGCCTCAAGGAAGCTCTAGCTGCCGATCACGCCGAGCCGCCGAACGCGCTAGACATCACGCCCCATCGAAGGAGAGGCTCTGGGGCAGCCACCGTACTTATCAATTTCTGGAACCAATTAAGCACGCAGACACGATTTTTGACGACAATACAAGCACGCAAATACCATTCGCCAACGATTCAATACCCGAGTTCCGGCCGACTCGTCAACTCGATGCAAGCCTTTGGTGTAAAGCTCGACACCAGCCCCACCGAAATTCGACCTCATGTCGTCGTTTGCCCTCGCAGCTCCGCGAAACGACCCCACCACCCCGATCAACTGAACCACCGGACACTCAATTTCAGGAGCCACATGCTCAGCACGATGCAAGATGTCCCGCTGTCGATCGCACAAATATTGCGACACGGAAGCTCCATACACAGTGATGCGAGTGTGACCACGTGGACCGACACCGGTCCTCGTCACAGAACGTACGCCGAAGTGGGACAACGCTGTGGATCGTTGGCCAATGCACTGCGCACGCTCGGCATCACTACGGACGAACGCGTGGCAACCTTTATGTGGAATAACTCCGAACACCTGGAGTGTTACTTCGCCATTCCAGCTATGGGCGCTGTCTTACATACCCTCAACATCAGGTTGTTTCCCGATCAACTTGTCAAGATCGTAAACCACGCCGAAGACAGCGTAATTATCGTCGACCCGACCTTGATCCCGCTCCTCGAACCGCACCTTCCCAGATTTACCACCGTCAAACACCTAATCGTCACCGGTTCACCCACAGTCGCAGTCGAGGCGCCTGCCGGAATGAAGGTCCACGGGTATGAGGTACTGATTGCAAATGAGCCTCCCAGCTTTCCATGGCCTGCCGTCGACGAGCGCAGTGCAGCAGCGATGTGCTACACCTCAGGAACTACGGGAGACCCGAAAGGTGTTGTCTATTCACATCGTTCAATCTATCTGCATTCGATGCAACTTTGCATGAGTGATGGACCGAATCTCCAACAGGGCGACCGTTCCCTAGCAATAGTTCCCCAGTTCCACGCTATGGCGTGGGGACTTCCTTATGCGTCTTTCATGATCGGAGCCTCCCTGATCATGCCCGATCGCTTTCTCCAGCCGGAACGGCTAGCAGAGATGATCTCATCACAGAAACCAACATTCGCTGCAGCAGTCCCCACGATCTGGCAAGCCCTGCATATACATCTCGAGCGCAATCCGCAAGACATCTCTTCCTTGAAGGAGGTTCTGATCGGGGGGTCGGCAGTCTCTCCGACGCTCATGCGAGCCTTCGAAAAGGACCATCAAGTGACTGTGTTGCACGCATGGGGAATGACGGAGACATCTCCGTTGGGATCGGTCGCACGTCCACCGGCCGGTGTCACAGGTGATCCAATGTGGAAGTACCGATACACGCAAGGACGCTTCGCCTCGTCGGTTCAAGCCAGACTCGTCTCCGAGGATGGGACGGTACTTGAAAACGACGGCACCAAAATCGGCGAACTCGAGGTTCGGGGCCCGTGGATCACCGGGTCCTACTACAACGTCGACACACCGGAGAATTTCAACGACGGGTGGCTTCGGACCGGGGACGTCGGTTCGATCACTGCCGACGGCTACCTGCACTTGTCTGATCGCACCAAAGACATCATCAAATCAGGTGGCGAATGGATCTCATCTGTAGAAATCGAGAACGCCGTTATGGGGCACCCAGCAGTACTGGAAGCTGCCGTCATCGGTGTACCGGATCGAAAATGGGACGAACGTCCGTTGGTCGCAGTGGTTCTTCGAATCGACGGCAGCATCTCCGTCTCTCCCAGCGAACTCAAGGAGTACTTGACAGGCACCGTAGCACGATGGCAGCTCCCGGAGAATTGGGTGGTGATGGACGAAATACCGAAAACCAGCGTCGGCAAATTCGACAAGAAACGCCTACGCGCCGCCTACGGGGACGGTGAACTCTCCGTAATTCATGCCTAAAAGTGCTGCCCAGCAGATTGTTTGAACTCCAGCAGATTGTTTGAACTATTGCCGCGTCACCACTCGAACCCGTCATTGAACAAAGAGGCTCAAGCGCAACGTCACCGCCGATGGTGGCTAGGCCGGATTGCAACTTTCAGGAGGAGCACATGAAGATCGCCAGCATAGGCGGCCGTTTGTCACTGATCACAGGGGTGAGCACCGCCATCGATGTCAACAAAGCCAGTGACGGTGTGTTCTGTACCGACCCTCAGTCAATCTACGCGAGGTGGGACGAATTCACCGCATGGGCAGCTACCGCAGACCGCGCCGAACAGATTGAGTTCACCACGGCAGACCTAGGTGCACCAGTGCCTGCGCCACAACAAATCTTCGCCATCGGACTGAACTACAGTGAGCACGCAGACGAATCCGGGCTAACGGTCCCGGAAGCCCCCACCGTCTTCACCAAGTTTCCATCGTCGTTGAGTGGTCCGATCACGACAGTCACGTTGCCCCCCGGCGGCAACACGGACTGGGAGGTCGAACTAGTGGTGGTAATCGGTCGTACCGCCTCACAGATTGCAGAATCGGAGGCCTGGTCGCACGTAGCGGGACTGACTGTCGGACAGGATTTGTCCGAACGCAATGCTCAGTTCTTCGGTCCGATACCTCAGTTCAGCCTCGGCAAGTCCTTTCCTGGGTTCTCCCCCACCGGACCGTGGGTGGTCACCCTCGACGAGATCAGCAACCCTTCAGATCTTGAGCTGGGATGCACGATCAACGGGAAACAAATGCAGCTCGGCCGCACCCGGGACTTGGTCTTCTCAGTACCGTCGCTAATTTCCACGTTGTCCACCACCGTAACTTTGCTGCCCGGAGATCTGATTTTCACAGGGACCCCTGCTGGCGTGGGAGTCATGCGTGACCCAAAGGTGTTCCTCAAACACGGTGACACGCTGGTGAGCTGGGTGGAAGGAATAGGAGAGATCACTCAGACACTGATCGACGCTACCTCTTCATCGAACCCCTCCTAGCCCTGTCGGCGTGACGGCTCGATCCACACCAAGCTCGTCGACGCCCGCCCGCGTCGATCAGTTGGTTGATGAGACCGACAACCGTGGCGGCCGGGTCACTTTCACAGTCAACAACCCCGCAATCTGAACGATCACCATCCACATCGTCCCGGAGTGATGATGCGGGTAGATCACCACACAAAGGGCCGGTGAGCGCATTGCTCACCGGCCCTTTTCGCACGCTTTCTTCCCGCTCGGCGCCGGCGGTTTGGATCCGGTCGTGGCGATGGCTCTGACTCCGTCCCATTTCGACTCGAAGGCTCTTAACTGCACTAAGCGCTATCAGCCTTGATCGCAATCGAAGCGTTCCGTTGCTTCGTGCGCAATGATGCGCTCGAGCATCGACCTAGGCGCGGGTCACGGCTAGAGCACGTCTCCGAGTTCGCGAGGCACTTGAGCCAGGTGCGCACCGCCGAGAGACGGTGCCCCACTGTGGGTCGGATACCTACGCCGTCGCTGCGTCAGGCCTCTCACGGGGGAGTCAGAGTATACGGAAGGCAGGGTATGCCGAGTTCTCTGCTGATATGGGCCTGGTGGCCGTTGACAACGGTCTCCTCATGGCCGCTGACGGCGAGGTCTTGTGGGCTGTTGACGCCGTGCACAGTGCGGAAGGTGTCGACCGTGAGCTGTGGGATTCGGTCGAGGCGTCGGTCGACGAAACCGGCGGATGAACTGAACGGGCCGTACAGCCATTCCACGTGGGGGGCTCCCGGTCCTTCTGTTACCCGCCAGCCGAGTGCCCGCAGCCGAAGGTCCAGGCCACCGGAACCGGGAACGGTGTCCGCCGTGATCATGCTCGCCTCCAATCTCCCGTTGTCCTGTTGGAATTGGATCGAGCCGAGGTCTTTCACCGCAGGGGCATCGAGGGTCACGATGTCGTAGCCGGGCATAATGCGCACCACCCATTCCAGTCGCTCGGCGAAATCCGTCCAGTCGGTGCATCGGTCGGGTGCGCCACGCTTCGTCGGTTGTTCGGCAGTCAACAGGTTGCGCAGGGCCCACGGCCCGGTGTCGTATCCGGTTTCGTCACCGGCGGTGTAGCGGATGCGCTGGAATTCCATCCCGAGCCCGTCGCGCATGATGGCGACGACCGAAGCCGATATCTCCCGAAGTTCGCTGGGTTCGGAATGGGTCGGGCTCCACCGGCTGGTTTCCAAGCGTTGCTCGTTGGAGGTCTGAAACCAAACCGGCTGGGTTTGTAGCACGCTCAGCAACTGCTGCGCGGCATCCGGATCCGACGGGATCGTGAGCGTGGCCTCGACTGCACCGCCGTTCTCGTAGACCGTGATGTCACGGCCGGTACCACTGTCACGCAAGCGGACGAATTGCGATATCTGGATCGGTTCGGCGTCATCGTCGAAGTCGACGTCCACCAGATCCGGAATCGCGGCCTGCAGCTTCTCCCAGCCCTCGGCAGTCATGCTTGTCCTCCCAATAGTCTCTCTCGCCGTAGAACATATCTGCCGCTACGACAACCACAACGCCACCAGCGGGTCGCGATGACCGGTAGTCCCGAATCTCACGCGAACCAGGGCCGCCAAGGAGCAACACAGCGAGATCTGGCGCAAACCTGCCCGCAGGAAACGCATAAACCCCGACCACGTCCTCACACGATCCCAATGGCGTCGACGTCACCAGAACCGAGCCCGACTGTGCCACTACCGAACTCGCGAACAGGCCAGATAAACGCGACTGCAGTATTTGGACGTTTAGCGGTGGCACCGGGCTGCGCGCGGTACAACTAACCAATGAGGAGCTACGCCAATCGCCATCGCATACTGATCGTGTTCACCGTGATGGTGTCATAGTGGGCTCGCTGTGGTGGACGAAAACGATCGCCTTCACCCGATCACTAGCCATTGCCTTCAGTTCCGAACCGCACGGATCCGTTCCGCGCGGCGATCTCGCAGACATCACTCCCACAATCGTCGCCAGCTTCCCGTTCTCCGAAGAGACGGTCAGCCTCGTCGCGGACAGAATCGTCAACACCTACGGCGGCAACACATCCGACTACGAATCAACCCTGACCATCACCGACACAATTGATTTCGCCGGAAAGTCGTGACAGCACGCGGACGAACACCGCTGGCCACCCAACGGATGGCGAACTATGGCGCACAAGCACTGAGCGAGCTGATCAACGAAGCCACCTTCACGCGGACCGGCCAAGCAAAAGTTTCCTTCCTGGTGCTCACCGACTAAACGCCGCCGCTGTTAGCCGAGTGCGCAGCTCACCGACACCCACCACAAACCGGGGACGTGTCATCACCCCAGTTCAACGCCACAAAACGAGCACTCAGGCACGCGCAGGTCGGATACCCGCTCATAGTGAAGGTGAATCCCGCCGCTCCCCAATCGCCAGCACCCCCATCAACCCCACAACCACGACAAATTCCGTCCACGGGAGCCACGACGGCACAAGCCGATCAGTGAACACCACCAAGGCGCAGGTAATCAGCGCGAGCACAGATACAACGCCCAAAACACCACGAAGCACCCACCGGGCCACACGCGAGGAGAACATGCCGCTACCCCTGATCAACTGGCATCGACCACTTGTGCTCAGTCGGCGGTTGTCGCCGCCTCGAATATAGCGCCGCACCCATCAACACCCACCCGACGACCGCGAACACCGACGCCACACCATCGAACACCACCATCACCACCCTCTGGTCGAAGGACGGCGCATAAGTACACGAAGAGACGACAACCGGCAGCCACACCCTCGACGCACTCTCCAACGCCACAGCCGAATCGGCTGCACACAGCTCATACGAACACCGCCCCACCCCCAAGAACGCGAAAGCACCGAACGCCCCACCACCAACACCAACCCCACACCAAACAACACCCACCGACACCACCGCGCCCATCCCCCGAATGCCATCACCCGCGCACCATAAGCCGAGCAGCCACGCGATACGGCTCTGGACTCGCCGGCGAAATTCAGGTGTCGCTATTCAGCACGATTTGTGTGCGCCCACCGTCTCTGTTTGGGCGACGAATACCGATTCGAGTATGTTGCACCCGAGCCGACCCACACACGGTCTACCGATGAATTTTGTCGAGTTGACACTATCGAAGGATGACCCTTGGTTTTCGAATCCGGCCACCCGATGATGATTGCCCTCGACATTGACGGCACCCTGCACGTCGCCGAGGACACGAATCCACTCGCGCACGAAACGATCAGCATCGCAGTGAGATCGGCTGTGCGGGCCGCTGTTCGATCCGGAGCCCACGTCGTGCTGTGCACCGGCAGACTCGCCCCCGCGACGCGACCGTTCCTACTCGAGCTCGACATCATGACGGGGTTCGCGATCTGTTCCAACGGGGCCGTGCTGATCGATGCCGCAACCGGGAAAATCGCGGAGCAAGTGGTCTTCGATTTACGCACTCCCATCGCGGCACTACGCGAACAACTACCCGGCGCGATCTTCGTAGCCGAGAACCCGGGCATCGGGGTCAGAGCAACCGGCCCTGTCGACGACGCGGATATGCACCACGGCGAGGTCGAGCTGGTCGATATCGACGAACTTGCGACCACGCCGACCACCCGACTAGCGATCCACTGGCCTGGACGCAGTGGACAGGAGCTGACCGAAATCTTGTCTACTCTCGACCTCCCCGGCATTCGAAGCCTGTGCTACGAAGACGAACCACTGGCCGACTTGACCGCAGCCGGAGTAAGCAAGGCTGCGATGCTGGAAAAGCTGCGCATCGAGCTGGGCGTCGCCGCAACACGGACCCTAGCCGTCGGTGACGGCATCAACGATCTGGAAATGCTGGACTGGGCAGCTCACGGCGTGGCCATGGGTCACGCACCCGCTTCCGTGCTTGCCGCAGCCGACCAGATCTGCCCACCAGGCACCGAGGACGGTCTTGCCACCGCATTGTCGACATGGTTCCGATAGAACATCTGGGCTGTGCGCGGCGCGTCGTGGACGCCTTGGATCTCGGTCATCAGATCGTCGAAACGGAACATCGGCGCTGGGCGGTCGTCCCAGACCCGCTTGAGTGCGCCGGGTTTCATCTGCTCGAAGCCGACAGCCAATGCGCATTCGACGGTGCCGCTGGCGACGGCTTGGCGTGCGAGGAAAAGGGCCGAAGATCCTGTGGCGCCCTGACATCCAGCGGTGGAACATGCCTTGGACGTAATGGGTGAAGCACTCATTCTCGTACCCGTCGCGTTCTTCAGTGCGGGGTATCACGAAAATGTGTGTGGGAGAGCCTGTTTCGATCATGGTGATGCCTTCCCTCGAATCGGTAGAGTCGCCCCCCCTGTCGCCATGTCGAGCACTTCTGTCAACTTCGCAATGCCAAACAACCGTCCCGGGCTCAGCACCATATCGGGCGTGCTCGACTACAGTTCCCTTCATGGGACGGACCTGCGGAGTCGGACATGTGGCGGCATCGTGAGTAGAAGCGATGAGTGAGGTTTCTCCGGCCGTCAATCGTTCATCATTTCGCCGCTTCCTCACGGCCGCGGTGATCAGTTCGGCCGGCTCGTCGGTGACAGCGGTGGCGATGCCCATTTTGGTAGTGCAGCTTCTAGACGCGACGCCCTTCGAAGTCGGTATGGTGAACGCGGCTCAGTTGATTCCTTATGCGGTGCTCGGGTTGTTCGCGGGGGTTTACGTCGATCGGTGGCGGCGCAAGCCAATCCTAGTGTGGGCCAGCGTCGGTCGAGCGGTAGCACTCGGCACTGTTCCGCTTCTGTGGCTCGCCGGCCTTCTGCACATCTGGGTCCTGGTCATCGCGTTGCTGTTGTTCGGCTCCTTCTCGGTGTTCGGCTTCGCTGCGATGCAGTCCTTGTTACCCCGGCTGGTTCCACGCAGCCAACTGGTGAAAGCAAACGCTCGACTCGACCAAGCCGACGCAGCAGCAACGACATTGGGGCCAACGGTCGGGGGCGCACTCGTAGGCCTGCTCGGCGCTCCCGTGGTGATTGCCGTCGACGCAATCAGCTATCTCGCTGATGCCGCACTCAATTACGGTCTCGACGTAGACGAGCCGCGACCCGCTTCTCGCTCCCGCAACCTGATGAACGAAGTGCGTGAGGGTCTGAGATTCACCTACCGCCACCGCACTCTCAACCCGCTCGCAATATCGACACACGTGTGGTTCCTCGCCAACGGAGCCGCGTTGACTGTGCTGTCTCTCTTCGCCCTCCGCTCACTCGGGTTCAGCGCCTACACATACGGCCTGCTTCTGACGACGTTCGGTGTCGCAAGCCTCCTCGGAGCGTCCAGTGCACATGCGATCGGCACGCGAATCGGACCAGGACGAACGGTCATCCTCGCCCGCTCGCTGTATCCCCTCACCTGGCTTCTCGTTACCTTCGCGACCGACACACTTGTTGGCCATCTCCTTCTCTTCGCAGCTCTTGGCCTGCAGGGCTTGGCAGCAGGCGCGGAGAACGCGAACGAGATGGGCTATTGGCAAGCGCTCACTCCGGATGAGCTTCTCGGGCGCGTGAATGCCGCCCGGCGTTCCGTCAACCGCACCATGGCCGCCCTCGGTGCCGTGACAGCAGGCCTGTTGGTCGGCGCGATCGGCGAACGCCCCACCCTGATCGGCGTCACCATCGTGTTCGCCATCGCAGCAGGCACACTGGCGTCCTCGCCGCTGCGACACTCGGCGCGGGATCTCTGACCTCGGCGTTCAGCGCAGGTTTACCTCCGCGGCGGCCGAGTTCTCTGACAGCGTGTAATTCCTAGGAGCGTCCGTTCCAGGTGCAGGTCATGTTGACACTCGCAAGCATCCACGCATGCACGTCGACATCGAGGGCGCCACCCGGATCACCCGCCTCGCCGCAGAATTCGACTGGACCTGGGCCGTCGACGACCTGGAACCATTCTGCGCACAGGCTGGATGGGACCTCGTCGAACTCAGGCATGCTGGCGGCTCGATTCGGACGAACTTTCATGTCAGCCGGCCGACGGCGAACATGTTCGGGCGGCAACACAGAATGGATTCGATCTCGATCTTAGTCACGGACGTGGCAGATGATGCTACGCCCATGACCGTGGTGCGTCCGTTGCTGGTCGAAGGATTCACGAACCTCGATGTGGCACTAACTGCACTCCTGGGGACAGCCACGAGCGCCGAACCTGAGGCAACTATCCGGTGGGATCTGCCGAACGCGGTCATCACACTGAACCGGGGTGTCAGTGCGATCCACCTGCATCTGAAGAGTCCGGGATATCAGGCATGGGCGGATGAGCCCGAACCGGAGTACGAGGACGAGGATTAGCGATCGAGGTCATCTCCTGACCAGGTTCAGTCGAATTTTGTTGCCAGGAAGAATATTTCAGTAGAATGGTCAAAGTCGGTTCGCCTGGTCGCATCGCACTGTGGCCCCAAGCGATCCGTAACGTCGAAGTCGATCGCCTGGACGCTGTACGTGTCTAGATCCGCGGCCCCCAGGACATGCGATGTTGAGGTCTATGGTTATTGACGCGCCTCGCTCCCGATGTTCGGTGACGGTTCAACCTGCGGCGGGGGCAAGAGCCTCGACGCCATAGCTGCAACGCTCGGCTTCGGCAGATCCTCGGTCAGCCGCGCACTCCTGACGGTGCTGAGAAGATGAAAAGTGGGTCGGACAGGCTCTCACGAAACGCATGATTCACCTACGGCTGGAAGAGATTCCGGGCGAAGGCGAGGCTTTCGGGGAGCGCTGCCCGCATCGTCTCGATATGACCGTTCGGATATGTGCGGAATGTAACTGGCTGGCGGTTGGCGGCGAGTTCGGCCGCGAGTTTCAAAGCCAGCGGTGCCGGCACCATCTCGTCCGTCAGCCCTTGTCCGAGGAACACTGGCCGGTCGTACCCGGTCGTCGGGATCTCCAGCATGCCGCGAGCAGCGGCCAGCACCGCGGGATCGTCGAGGGGCCGGTTCACCAGATCGCCGATCGCTGTGTCGCCGAGGTCCGATGCCATGTCCTGGTAGCAGTTGGTTTCGGCTCTGGCCAGGGCATCCGTGCCGCGTGGTGTCAGGTAGCGATCGATGTCGAGATCGGGTCGCGCCGCCCGGAGTCCGGCCAAGAGGTACGAGACGAACACGGTGCTGCCGGTCAGTGGCAAGCGGGGAAAGTCCGGCCCCACGAGTGGTGCAAGGTTCTCCAGGTTGGACGGCGCCCCGGTCGCGACCGCGCCCCGGTAGTCCAGTTCGGGTGCGTACCGTGTGGCGATCGCTGCCGTGACCATCGCGGCCTGACCGCCCTGAGACTGTCCGAGTGCCACCCACCGCGGTGAGAGCGACGGTTCGACCGCACGCGCGGCGCGCACCATGTCGATCACGCTGTGCGCCGCCGAGGGTCCGTCCAGGTATGCGTGGATTCCCGGCGTGCCGAGCCCCACGTAGTCGGTCGCGACGATCGCGTAGCCCTGCGAGAGCCAGTTCGTGAGGTATGGACTGCCGACGGTCCCGGTCACGGTGGGAGCGCACTGGTCGGAAATACCTACAGTGCCGTGAGCCCACGAGATGACCGGCCAGCCGCCTTCGGGTGGGTCGCCGGGGGGCAGGAAGAGCGCGCCTGTACTCAACGCGGGCCGGCCCAGCGGTCCCGTAGACCAATAGGTGAGTTTTGATGCGTTGGCGGCGCCGGGGATCCAGAAGGAGTGCGGCAGGGAAGTTGCCGCGGTCACTGTGCCCGGCGTCGTGATTGGCGACGGTTCCTGCGCGTGGACGGGCGCGGTCGAAACGGCCGCGGAGGCGAGCGCGATCACCATTAATGCTTGGCCGAGCCGTCGTCGGATCATTGCACCGCTCCCCGGGTTCATCCGCGTGTACGCCGACTACCATTCTGCGCGATCCGGAGGTGTCGGTATGCCGGTTCGACTATCTTCGGGTGCCGCTCCTGCAGTCGAGGGGCCAGCGGACTGTGCGCGACGAAGAACTTCAAGCCGAGGTCAGCCGTGTGCATACCGAGAATTATTCGGTCTACGGTGCACACAAGGTGTGGCTGGAAATGCGTAGTGAGGGCATTGATGTGGCACGGTGGACGATTGATGGGTGTCTTCGGGCTCGAATGCGCACGAAGAGGCATGACCAAGCGCACCGCCATCGCCGATCCACAAGGACATCGCGCGGACGATCTGGTGCAGTGAGGTTCAACCCTGTGACGCCAAAAATGTTGTGGGTGAGCGCTTCAAGTGTTCGGCGACTCGGCCTGAGAGGAGTGAGTATTCATAATCGAGCCGCGTCCAACCCGTCGGACGCGGAACATAGACACCACCGATCACGCTCTCCTGCACCGAAAATTGTTCACGCGTGAGATCAATCTCCGACCCATCTGGTAACCGGTTCCGCCAGTGAAAGTCCACTCGTTCACCTCAAACGTGCACCTCGCCGCGAACCAGGTCACCACCGAAATAGTCGTGCACCACCACCGCAGTAGTCGCACATTGCCCGCGCGCGGGATTCTCCTCCGACCAATCCCCGATGTCTTCTGGAGCGCACGTATCGGGTCCCCATGAAGCGTTCAGTGCTTCGGTTACGCGGACCAAGGAGACGGAATCCATCGACGAAAACTACCATGCAACGTGAACGGCATTTCCTTAGGGAATTCAACTCTGGCAGAGAACAATTGCATCCGTTGCACCTTGCTGCGTCTGCTCCCTTAATGCCGAAATCACAGCTCGCGCACGATAATGGACGACATGGCGCAGTACTGGAGCGAGTATCCATTGTCCGAGGTCGACGGTCAGGTGCCCAGTGCCCTGCCTGTGGGTCGCTACGTCAGCGTCATTTCGAATGGACACGGAGCGCTGACCGCGTGGGTTGCGGGGCCAAGCAGGTGCTACAGGACACCGCATCCGGCATCCGCGCACCCGCCCGTACGGGTTACTCGCGGTGACCCGAGCAGGGAACCCGAGGAAGTCTGGTTCGAGCCATACACCGAAGAAGACCTGCGGATGGTCAACGACGACGTCAACTCCTACCTCGCGGAGGCCGGAGTCCGGTTGCAACCCCGGGGGTACAAATGGCACGTGCTGGTGCCTGAAAGCGTTCGCGATGGCGAAGAACTGGAATACGCGCTGCGTGAGAAGAACCAATACATCGAACCGGCCGAAGTCCTAAGAGCAATAGAGCGATTGTACGAATCACTGGTCAGCCAGATACCGCCGACTTCCTGACCAGTCTCGCCGGTCTACCAAATCTGTTGCACGATCATCCACAGCCACTCACAGGACAGCTTGGTGAGCGCCTCGCTCCTCTGAATTCCGACACATGCTTCTCACCAATCGAATTCATCGAAACGTCTGATCCGGCACCCGACATCGAACATCGACTACCCCAACGTAGTTCAATGCCAACAAGAGCCTCAGCGCGCACAAGCCATGAAATCGATTCCACACCAATCGAATAGCTTGTTCTGTTGAGAATCCAGGACATTCAAAGCCGTTACACAAAGCCGGCACAACCCCCCCAACTCACCGTCGGCAAAACGCTAAGCTCGGCGCCATGGTGATCTCGGTACTGGGTGCAGGAATGATCGGCGAAGCCCTCATGTCGGGCCTGCTGCACGGTGGGCACAAGCCCGAAGATCTCCTGTTCACCACGCGTCGGGCCGACCGCGCGCAACAGCTGACCACCAAGTACGGCGTGAAAGTTGTCGAGACTTGGGAGGCCGTCGAGCAGGCGGACGTGCTGGTCGTAGCTGTGAAACCGCAGGACATCGACGTGACGCTCGAAGAGCTGAGCATCGGAATGACAGCCCACAAGCTGCTGGTGACCGTGTGCGCCGGTCTGCCGACGGCACTGTTCGAACGTCGCCTCGGCGACGTTCCGGTCGTGCGGGCCATGCCGAACACCCCAATGGTGGTGGGCGAGGCGATGAGTGTTCTCGCCGCCGGCCGGTACGCCACCGCCGAACATGTGGCCACCGTCAAGGCCATGTTCGAGCATGTCGGGGAGGTCATCGAACTGGCCGAGCCTCAGTTGGACGCCGTCACAGCGCTGTCCGGGTCGGGGCCTGCGTACTTCTTCTACCTCGTCGAAGCGATGGTCGACGCCGGTATCCGACTCGGTCTGCCGCGAGCGATCGCCGAAAAGCTGATCATTCAGTCGGCCGTAGGATCGGCAAAGATGCTCGACGAGTCAGACGACAATCCGAGGAGTCTGCGCGAGGCGGTCACTTCGCCCGGAGGGACGACGATCAGCGCGATCCGTGAACTGGATAGTCGCGGCGTTCACACCGCCGTGCTCGCGGCGATCGAAGCCGCTCACGACAGAGCCGCAGAGCTAGGCAAACAGCACGACAACTGAACGTCCCCCACCGCCAAGTTGGCGCGGTGACCGCGAGTTCGCCCAGGCCGAAGCCACCCATCTGGGACAGGGTGAGTGCGCTAGCGGCATCTGGTCCACAAGTACGGCAGTTCATTGAACCGACAGTTCCTGCGCGGTGGCGCATAGCTCGCAATAGCGTGGGACTCCGGGGAAACAACAGCCTCTGCATGGGCGTCACTGCCTCAATAGTGCTGTTGCACAGACTCAATGACGACCTGGCGGGTTGCTGGGGGCATGTGCAGTATTCGAAAGGTGCTGTATTCCGGCCGACGATGGACACTCAATCATGCGCCCACGCAGTGAGGACCGAACGTCAGTCGACAAAGCCAACAGGGTGCTCATGTGGCTACTGTGGGGATGGGGCGTGGGCAATGTTGCTGTGTGGTGGATCCACCTCGCCCGACGCAGCAGTCGTGAAGTCCAGGTGTCGCTGGTAGCCCAGGCCCCTTCGGTGAACGCACCTGGGTTGATATGGGAGGCTTCCTCGCCTACTGCTCGCTGGCATCCCTCTTCGCAATCCTGATCCGGTACATCCTGGCTCACAGATGATGCCGTCGTTTCCTTATCCCGAGACAACACACCACGGGGTCTGTAGTCCGAAATCGAAAACCCGCCAGACGGAAGTGTCTACTGTTCGCCATACTTCGTGCATGCGCAAAGGGAGCCGGCTGTGGCCGGCGAACGCCGTCGCAGCGTTCGTCATGCTTGTGATCGCCGGAACACTCGTCGTGGTGTCCATCTACGGCGGTCTCTACTACGCGCGTCACCGGACACCCGCTGACGAATTCCCGATCAGTCTCACCTACCGTCACCGGCACTACAACCGCAACGGCGACCCCGTCGCCGACATGCCACGATCTGCGAGTGGATACGACTACTCGAAAGTCGACCACATCGACGACGAGAACATCGACCTGTATGCCGCAATTCGGCCGGGACGGCCCGTCACCACCAGCCAACCCGTCACCGTCCTTGCGCAAGGGGCGAACGGGATGTTCGTCCCGTACACGCTCCAAGGCGGTCCCTGAGAACTCGACGAAACGAACCGACGGTCTACCCCACGGCGCTCTCCCAGCACTCACATCATCCGGCCGATTGCCGCGGGTTCAGGATCCGGGTGAAGTCCTCGATCGGCGTTTCGGCGGCACATCCGTGACAGATGGATCGGTTGATTTCGGGCGCTACCCCATTCCCTGACTGACAATGAGCCAAGGGTCACCGTCAGACTCGCGGGCGAGCATGTACCCCCACGAAGTAGCGCCATTGTGCATCGACGCGACAGTCCGCTGTTCCAAGTCGAAATGAGTCAAGACTTGAACGCCCTGCTGGTACCCGGACATCCCGTTACCCTCGGGGACCTGAGGCAATGGATCCCCGACCTCGATGTTCGTGATGCTGACGATGTTGGTGAACCAACTATCCGCAGTGCTCTCGAACCGCTGCTCGAACTCAGGACTCAGCAAACGCTTCGCCGCCTCCACGTCATGCGCATTCAACGATTCGAGAAAGGCCCGCACAATGCTGGTGGGCGACGCGGACCGAGGGCCCGAACTCGTGACTGTTTCGGGCGCCATTGCGTTGCAGGCGCATATCGAGACTGTGGCGGCGAGCGAAACAACCGCACCAACAACCGATCTCAAGGTCCACCCATTTCTGAAAACCACCATCTCCGATCGCTCACTTCTCAGCACGATGTCGGCGACCACTCGTCAGCAAGCACAGCGAATACCACCGTGTCCGTCCACTCGCCCTTGACCCACATATCTTCCCGGAAATGGGCCTCCCGTCGCATTCCCACACGACGTGCGAGCCGAGCAGAAGCATCGTTTCGCGCATCCATCTGCGCCCTCACCCGATGCAGCGACGGTGCTGCGAACACGAGATCGAGCAACGCGGTCACCGCTTCCGTCGCGAACCCCTTCCCCGCAACCTCCGGGGAAAACACCCACCCGAGTTCCGCAGAGTGTTCGGTCCCTTCGATCAACCATGCCCCCACATTGCCCACCACCCGGCCCTCGTATTCGACGACAAGCGCCAGATGACCGTCGCCGAGGCTTCGGCACAAAACCTTCCGCTGCACTACCTTCCGCGCATGGTCGATTGTCCACGGATCGTCAAACAGAAAACGACACACCTCATGACGGCTGTAATAACGCAGCAGATCGTCCACGTCATCCGCGCAGTAGCCGCGGAGCACCAACCGCTCGGTGCTGACCGGCTCGAATACCTCGGACACTGTCATTACGCCACCTTCCCCCTCGCTTCCCACACGCCCCCGGTCAGAGCACAGAACTGGCGGCGTGATGCCGGAGCCCTGATAGAACTGTCGCATGCCGCTTTCTGCAAAGTTGTTCGCCGTGACCGTCGACTGCCCGCAGCCCAGAGAACTAGCCGAGTTTTATCAGAAGTTCCTTGGTGGACAACTTCGTTCAGGTAACCCGGATTTCGTTGTGCTCACGAGTGAGCAGGATGTCCGCATTGATTTCCAACGCGTTGACAATCATGTGCCAGACCGGTGGCCCAACCCGGACGCGCCTCGTCGACTTCACCTCGACTTCAGTGTCGACAACCTTCCTGAAGCTGAACAGCAGCTGTGTGATCTCGGTGCAGAACTCGCTTCTCACCAACCGGGTGGTCAGCGGTTTCGGGTCTTCTTCGATCCCGCCGGGCACCCGTTCTGCGTCACCTCGTCTCAGGTGGCAGCAACGATCCCACCCCGCTCGGACCCGAACGAGTGAGCTCGAACAACCGATCACGATCGCATGCGCACGATAACCCCCCGACGCCAGAGCCCATCTCAGTCACAATTGTCGACGTGACAGAAGTCGAGGTCGTCGTCGCCCATAACGAGCGCGCGACTCTGCGGGTCGGCGAGGTGTTCCTCAAGATCGACGCCGATCAGTCGAATACCGACGTCGAGGTCGAAGCAATGCTTCGAGCCCCAATCCCCACGGCGCAGATTCTGTGGCGCAAGCCGCCCGTGCTCGCGCTCGCCGCACTGCGGGGAAACGCGCTCGGTCGCCTCGGCGAACCGTCGACCGCGTCTTCAGCGGCGTGGGCCGCAGCAGGTGCCGCCGTTCGAATGCTGCACGACGCACCGTTGCCGCCCTGGCCCGGCCGTAGTCTCGACGACATCGCCTCAGAACTGGACCGCGAATGTGCATGGCTGACCAGGAGCGGGGCCGTTGCCACCGGCGTGATTGCATCCAACCGTCGGATTGCCGAGATTGCGCTCAGGTCGTGGACTCCGGTGTTCACACACGGTGATCTCCAAGCCTCCCATATGTTCGTCGCCGGCGACGAGGTCACCGGTGTCATCGACTGGTCCGAAGCAACCCAAGGTGATCCCTTGTACGACCTCGCAACACTGACCCTCGGCCACCCGGAACATCTCGATAACGTCGTTGAGGGCTACGGCGCTGACGTCGACCTCGAGGTCATCCAGGCGTGGTGGTCGTTGCGCAGCTTGAGAGGTGTCCGTTGGCTGATCGAGCACGATTTCAATCCAGCCGCACCGGGCTGCGAAGTCGACCTGCTGAACCGACAAGCGATACGCGGATGACGAGAACCGAATCACCAGGATAGTTCTGCCGCGCTTCGATTGGACCGCAATTGCACTGTCGCACCGACTCACAATGACGACCCTGTGGGTTGACTGCGAATGCGCAGCATTCGAAACGTGCAGTATTCCTTCACAGCAATTGCGGCAACTCGAATTCGATCGTTGTCGGAGCCAGGCCGAACTCGGGATATGCCACGGTGATCCACAAGGGCCCCTGAGGTGGCGGGCTGAGAAAGTATTCGCCGCCGGTGGTGATCCCGAACAGGTTCTCGGCGATACCACGCCACGAACGGCCACCGTACAACCAAGGCTCATTCGGGTCGTCGGGGTAGTCACCGGGGTGGGTCGAGTTCGCGAGAATCGGCCCGGTGATGGTGTCGACAATGAGTCTAATTCTGTGCGGTTCACCGGGTTTGATCCGGGATCCGAAATTCATCTGCTCGTTGCTCGGCTGGGCGAGGGAGGGCATCTCCTCGGGCGTAGGTTCGTGCGCTACGACATGGAATGCGAGCCCAGTACGAAATAGCTGCAGGTTGGTCAACCGGAGATCGAAGCAGGGGTCGGCGGGGAACGGTAGGGATATGTCGTATGAAGCGCGAAGGTTGGAATCGGCTTGCGGGAGTCGTCGCCAGTCGGGGAGATCTCGGCTACGAATCAGTTGTTCGGTGCGTGATCGTTCAGGACGATTCAGGGCATCCAGCTTCTCCCTCAATACCGGGTCCGGAATTTGTTCGACAGCCAGCCGCAAGACCTGACCACTGCGCAGTACGTGCGCATCCCACTGCGGGGTGGACCGTACGTAGGCGAAATTGATGCGTTCCGACATCTTGTGATCCTCTCGCCCCGGGTGTTACAAGATCGTATTCCGCCGCCGACCGGCCGCAGACTCAGCCAGACCAAATCTGTTCCACAATCATCCTTTCCGTTGGAGGACCATGGAAGGATGATGAGATGCGTACGTTGATCGCAGCGGGGGCTGCAACCTTCTTGATTGGGGGTCTTATCTGCGTTGGCTTCGTGCTTTGGTGGCTCGGGCAACCGACCCATTGCACTTCGTACGCACCTCTGACATCACAGATCACGGATCCGACTAACTTACCTACGATCTCCCTCTGCCCTGGCAGTGATGAGAGCCCGACGCTGTATCTCATCGTCGGGCTGCTGGCCAGCGCTGCGGTCGGAGCGCTCACTGGGTTCGTTGTCTGGCGCAGCGGAGTTCAGTTGTCGCGCACCCGGTAATTTTTACCCTTCTCACTACCGACCTCGCGGCCTTGTGCTGAAGCGGCATGTGCTTCACCAACCCAAATTCACCACGTATGGAAGCGACACCGCAGGTTGTCGACTCGATGCGCTCGGCGACGACCTCGACGAACTGCTCTCCTACCTAGACGCCTGGTCCGAGGCGATCGTCGATGCCAACTCCTATCCCAAGCGGATTTCCGGGATCTACTACCTCGGCGGTGGCCCGCATTTCGGTTCCGGGTTGACCATAAATACCGCAGCTGATCTGTACGAGGGCAGGGCGTGAATGATGGCTATGACCCATTCTCAGCTAGGCCAAACCTGCTGCACGATCATCCACAGCCACTCACGGACCGGCTGCGGAAACGGACTCCAATACAACCACCAATTGTCCATCTGCGAATCCTCCTCACCTGCACTGTTGCACTGACTCAGTGACGCCCCGGCAGGTTGACTTCGTCAGCGGACTTGTCGGGCGCAAACCTTTGAATGCTGGGTGTCTGAGTCCGCCGTCGGTGTACTCCCGGTATTCCACATCGCACACCAAAAGCGGTCCACATCCGCGTTACCAGACCAGCGCGGCTCACGGATGGACGGACGTAGCACGATAACGGTAGCCATCCTGGTGCGCGTCGGAACCGTACTGCGCAACGAGATCCTCGTATTCGAGGTCCACTAGCTGGCCTGGAGTCAGGACGCGGTACCCAGTCGCCACAATCTCGGAGTAGAACACCCAACAACCGCCGGGAATTTCGGCGGCGTCGAGTACACCCCAGCCCTCATCGGCGTGGAACTCACGGACGACCGCGCTTGCCCGGAGCGGCGGCGGGTCCTCGAATGTGGTTTCGGCAACGAGGTCCGAATCCGTAATCTCAGTGATGGTGCCGTCGGGATCGATGTTCCAGGCTTTGACCCCGGTGAATGTCGGTTCTCGCCCTGGGAAGCTCTGTGGGCCGAAGACCGAGATACCGGCTGCGACGACCGCCAATGCCGTCAGCGCATATCCCCATCGCCGGGAATCCCGAGAGCCCATGGCATGGACGCTACAGGCACCACTACGCCTAGTAGGGGCTGCTCGAATCGTGGGTCGTCGAGCACGGCATCGATGCTGCACTCGACAACTCTGAGCCTCGCCGGTTGCCGCTCGTGGGTTCCTGCGTTGTGTGGGTCAGCTCATTACGCCGCGTTAAGAACCTGAAAACTCGGTGAGCAAACCTTCCTTTCCCAGGTGAAGCGGCGGATTATCGAATTGGCCGCACGTCTGGTTACCGTGCGGCATGTCGAGCGCGCCTGAAGGCACAACGGGCCGGGAGGTCACATGCTGCTACATCAATCGATCGGGTTGGAGCGCTTCAACGAACTACCGCGACAGAAGGCGGTTCACGCACTGTTCGAGTGCTGCTGCTCGCTGACGTGGGCCGGGTGGGTCAGCGACGGACGTCCGTTCGCCAGTCACGCGGAGATCCTCTCGCGAGCCGAGGACGCGATTCTCAACCTCTCGGACGTCGACGTCGAACGCGCCCTGCAATGCCATCCACCGATCGGCGTGCGCAAGAACAGCGTGCCGTCCCACCTCGAGCAATGCTCGATCTGGGTTCCGGACGACGCCGTCATGGCCACCATCTATCGCGCCGGCGAGGAGTACGAGCGGAACTTCGGCTTCCGGTATCTGTGGTGTTCGCACGGCCACGACGCCGACGACCTGCTCGAGAACATCGGCCAGCGCATGTCCAACGAACGGTCCGTCGAGCGCAAGGTCTGCGTCGACGAGCTCGCCAAGATCACGCGGACGAGGATCGAGCGCATGCTGGGACCCGAGGACGGTTATCCCGAATACTGAAAAGAAAAGCGGGTGCAGCGCTTTCGCGCCGCACCCGCTTTCATGCTCTGAATCGATCAGAGATCGAACTCGGCCGGAGAGATTCCGACTGCAAAACACATGTCGCGTACGACGCCGCGCTCGTGCTCGTCGAAGTTGCCGTCCGCGCCGCCGATGATGATGCCGATCTGGATGACCGCGCGGGCCTGATCTTGCTTCGACTTGAGCTTGGCAATGGTTGCGGTTGCCTCGACCTTGCCGAACTCGTAGTCCGAGGACAGCTTGCTGCAGTACCAGTCGAACTGCTCACGAAGCTCGTCCGGCGGGAAGACCGCGAGCGACTCGTTGCTCATGATCAGCGCGGCGGTCTTCTGACGCTCCGACGGATCGATCGAACCGTCTGCGGCGGCGATCAACGCGCACATTGCCATGCTCGCGTTCTTGAATTCCTTGTTCTGGAACTGGCTGGTCTTTGTCTTGAGCTGGCCGTTCATCTCCTGAGCCTTAGCCTTCAACTGATCCCAGAATGCCATGAGTCTCCTCGAGTATTGCCGCCACACACCGCGCGTGGTCGTACCACCACTCTGCCTGTGCGCTCGGCAATCCGCCATCGGCCACTAGGTGCGGTCGAACACTGCCAGAATTCGCGACTCGGAGATCGGGTCGAGCACGTCCGGGGTGAAGTGCCATTGCGTGCGGGTCCACGGATCGTGAACCTCCGTCTGCCCTGCTGCCGAAAGATGTTGGCACCCCTCGGACAGTGCGGCGACGGATTCTTCCGCGAAGTTCGACTCGTCCTCTCCGACAATCAGTATGGACAAACCGATTCCCGGCCCGCGTTCGGCGAGGAACATGATGGTCTGTGCGTCTTCGGCGGAGTATCCGTGCGGGAAATCGCTGAGAATCAACAGGCGAAGGGAACTCGGGCCATCGGCGACGCCACTCATTCGCGCGAGTTCGCCCATGTCGACGGCCTCGGCCAGTGCCCGCAAGCGCGCCGAGATCTCGGTGTGAGCGGTGATGACCGGCCCCGCGAGCATCGGTGCCAGTCGATCGGTCAATGGTGTGAGCGAGCCGGTCAGATCGACGACGTCGAGTAGCGGCATCGGGCCTGCGGCCATGACGCGCACGGTGACGGCACTGATCAGACCGAGCGCTGCTTTGCTCGACGTACTGTCCACCCAGATCGGCCGACGCAGCGGCAGCGGGACGCAGTACGGAACGGTGAGCGTGCCGCGGTCCGGAGCCGTAAGCTCGCCAAGGCGCATTCCGTCGCTGACGGCCGTGATCTGCGCCGGATCAGTTGCACCTGCCCACGACACCGACTTCCACGACGCCATCGACCGTGGGAGCACGCCGTCGATCACGCCGAGTTCGTGTGCAAGCTGGGCGCTGTCTCGGGCGTGGTTGTCCCGCGCGAGTGAGACGAGGTCGTCGTGACGCTTCTGTGCGGCGTCACGCGCCGCCACTCCCGCTGCCGAGTTCCGCAGCGACGGATCTGCGACGGCTGCGGTCAGATCCTCGTCCAACCGAGCCAGCGCGTACTCGCTGCTGGAGACGAAGGAAGCGGCAGATCGCGAAGCGTCCTCGAAGATCATCCACGCACGCTCCAGGCCCCGGCCCACCTCCAACGGCTCCACCGCGGAATCCCACGCGGGCGCAGCCGTCGGGGCTGGTTGTGCCGGCTCGTCGTCCACCTCGACGCCGTGCACCGAGATCAGTTCCGCCAAACCACCCGAATAGCCCTGCCCGACGGCCCGGATCTTCCACGCACCGGACTTTCGATACAGCTCCCAGCAGATGACCGCTGTTTCGGTGCCTGCGGTGGGGATCGCGAATTCGGCCAGGACCGAACCGGATTGATCGCTCAGGGTGGCGGAGAGCCCGGCTGCGCGAAAAACGCCCGCGGCCGTCGCTGCCGGATCCACGCTCACGATGCACAACACGGCTGCCGCAGCGGGGTGAAGTCGATCGAGCTCCACCCGGATGCCACTCTCGTCGAGTTGCACTCCAGCGGTGGACGGTTGGTTGTAGAAAACGAAGTCCGCGGACGTCAATGCCCGCAGGTTCGCGTCCGCTACCAGCGCCGACACGTCGAACGGCGTCTGGCTCTCGGCTCGAAACGTCACCACGGGCGCCGGCAGCGGCGCGTTCTGTCCGGGAACAAAAGTCATACCCACAGCAGCGAACTATGCCATGACCGGGCTCTCTCGGTCAGCCTTGCACGTCCGCCACCACTAGATCGGCCACCGCGGTCATCCCGGCGTCCGTGAAGTGCAAGCGCTGCGCCGTCGACTCCGAGAACAGGCCCTCGAACCAACGCTGATCTGCACTCGCGCACGCGTCGTGCCCGCCGGCGATGCTCGCCGCCGCAATGTCGACAGTGCGCACACCGTGGGCATGGGCGACCTCGTCGAACTTCGTGTTGTAGCGCGCGAAATAGTCCATGAACCAGGCTGCGTCGGCGTCGGAGAACGGGATGTTCGGCCAGCATCCGCGAGAGGAAATCATGCCGCCCTCTCCGATCAGGTAGATGCGAGCGTTCGGCGCGCGCTGCGTGACCGCGGTCAGGATGCGATCCAATTCTCCGGCAGCGCGGTCGATTCCGGATTGGGCGACGGAATTCGCGAGCGGGTCGTATCGACATCCACGATCGGTTCCTGGTCCCGGAGCGACGCACAGAGGGCCGAGGAAAATGCTGTTGGAATCGTTGCCGCCGATCGAGATGGTGATCAGGTCGGTGTCCGGGTGGACGGCATCGAGCTGGACCGGCCAGTAGTTCGGAATCAGTTGCGGGGTGTCGATGATGTTCTCGGCGCGGGCCGCACTGCAGGAGACGTCGGCGAACTCGGCGACCTCGAGTGCCCGCGAGATCTTGCCCGCGAAGTTCTCGTACGAACGCGAACAGGCGTCGGGGTACATCGGTTCCAGCCTTGGGCCGGAAGCGCGGGAATCACCGAGGGCGACGTACTTGATCCCGGTCTCGGATCCACCTGACAGCGTTTCCGACTGCGGCACCGAAGCCTGCGCGATCCCGGTGCTCACGAGCGCCAGCACAACGCCTGCGACAGCCGCCGCCCGACCGAGACGTTTCCCTCGAATGATCATCTACTGTGCCAAGTCCTCTCGCGCTCGGCCGCTCGACTGACGGCTCGACATGCCGCCTGAGGTTAACGCACAGAGTGGACAACGATGTCCGGTTCGGCAGATGGCGATCGAAATCACCTACCGCCGAACCGGATTCGTCAGAGCTTATGCAGTTTCGACTCAAGCAGTGAGGAAGCGGCCTAGCTGCGGCGCAGCTTCTCCTGCGTGCTTGGCCTGGATGCCTTCACCGATGGCCTGCAGCTTCCATTCACCGTTCACGCGGTACACCTTTGCCATCACCATTCCGGTGAAAGCCATGCCGCCCTGGAGCGTGTACCGGGCGAGCTCGGAGTTGGTGGTGCTGTCCACGAGACGGCAGAAAGCATTCGAGACCTGCTCGAACGTGTGTCCGCGGTACGAGGTCACGGTGAAGATCACGGTGGTCACGTGAGCCGGGACTCGCTGCAGATCGACGAGCATGACCTCGTCGTCTCCGTCGCCGTCGCCGGTCAGGTTGTCACCCATGTGACGGACGGAGCCGTCCTTGGACGTCAGCTGACCGTAGTAACAGACGTCGACGAGATTGCCGTCGGCGTAGAGGAGAGCAGAAGCGTCGAGGTCGACGTCGGCCGTCCGGCTTCCGAACAGGCCGCTCTTCTTGATCGGATCCCAACCCAGACCCATCTGGATCATGGTGAGCGCGACGCCGCCCTCCTTGCGGAGCGTGACCTTCTGGCCCTTGGTCAGGCTGACGGGACGTCCCTTGACCAGGCTCACCTCGGGCTGCTGCGCCGGCGGCTGGTTCTGCACGGGAGGCGCCGGGGGTGCCTGGTTGTAAGTCGGCTGCTGGTTGTACGCAGGCTGCTGCGCCGGCGGGTAGGCCGGCGGCGTCGGTCCCTGGTTGTAGGCAGGCGGCTGGTTGTACGCGGGCGGGGCCGGCGGAACCGGCGGCGCGTTGTACGAAGGCTGCTGCTGCGGCGGCTGGTTGTACGCCGGCGGAGTAGGAGCGACGGACGAGGGCGGCGTGATCGGAGCCGGAGCCGCGACCGGAGTGGGCGGCGGCGGCGCGGGCGCATCGTCGACGGACACACCGTGATCGGTGACCAGCGCGGCAAATCCACCCGCGTAACCCTGGCCGACAGCGCGCACCTTCCACGCGCCCTGGCGGCGGTACACCTCGAGTGCGATGACGATGGACTCGGTGGTGAGACCGTCGATCACGTACTCGTACAACACGTTCCCGGTCGCGTCGGAAACCCGAGCGGTCGGTGCAGCAGTGCGCCCGAAGTTCGACGACGCGTCGTCGAGCGTGATGACGGCGCGAACCTGCTCGATGTCAGCCGGAACGCCGGCGAGTGAGACTCGGAGTGAGGCAATGCCACCCGGGTTGGGCACCAACTGCACACCGGGTCCGGTGGGCTGGTTGAAGAAGACGAAGTCGGCGTCGGAACGAACTTTTCCGTTGCTCGTCACGAGGAGTGCAGACAGGTCAGCGGCTGCAGCCAACTGAACCGACACAACTACATCCGAGACGTCCAGCGGGCCGTTCTGCCCTTTGGCAAGCGATACAGACAACTAAATCCCCTTCATAGAGAGCGTGTATTACCCGAGCGCGGAAGAGAACCACCGCAATATCTCCGCGCTCGCTGCGATACCGGACCTTTCTGTCACAGTAACGGTCGGCCGTTGCCAATTCAGTTCTTCCAGCTCACCGTGCCTCGGCCGGATCGCGAAATCGGAGTATTCGAGCATGTCCGCATCCAACGCACCGTCACCAGCCGAGATCACGACGGCTGACTGATCCAGATCACCCGACTCGACCAATCTGCGGCGCACCTCTGCCAGCGCGCGTGACTTCGAGACCGCGTCGGGCATCGTGTAGATCTTCCGGCCTTGACGCGAGACGTTCCAGCCCCGCGTCACGCACCAGTGATTCCATTCGGTTTCGAAATCACTCGGCATCACGGCCAGATCGACGACCAGGTACGGAAACAGATCGTCGGCAACACGAATGGAGCTGACCCAACTCGAGTCGATCCGCGATTCCAGTTCCGCATGAACCTGCGGCAACTCGGCGCCGGCCTTGCGAGTCGAACGGTCGATCTCGTTTCGCCATTCGAGATCGGCTTCGCCGTCTACGAGGATGTTTCCGCCGTTGCTCGTGATCGCGTACTTCCACGGTCCGCCGGGAAGGTCGATCCGCTGGAACTGTGCAATGGTCCTGGTGGTTGTCGGAATCACCGGAACCCGCGAGCTGAGCGCAGTCAGCAATTCGATCGATTCGACGCTCATGTGTGAGAGCGGGCCGCCGTTGTAGTACTCGACGCACAGCGGGCTCGGGGCCGAATCCAGATCGGAGCCACTGGGATCGCCGCCGATCGCGGCCTGTGAATAGATCATCGTGCGGTCCAGATCCGTGGCGATCAGGACCTGGGACGCAGCGGTGTCAACACGGCTCACGTGATGTCCTTGATCAGCCCGACACACGAGTAGGCGAGATCATGGACGACCTCGACCGGGACCCCACGGGCCTGTGCCAACAACCGGATGTGTGCGTGCTCCGGGGCTTCGAGTTCGCGCACCAGAACCTTCCAGGGAAGCCGGCGCAGCAGCACCCTTGTTGTTTCTCCGACACCGGGTTTGACGAAGTTGACCGTCGATATCCCGTATTCGACCTGCACCTTCTCCACCGACTCCCAACCGGCCCAGGTCGGCGTCCGATCGGAATCGAGCACTGCGGCAAGAGAATCCGCGACATCGGCACGGACGGAGTCGAACTCGGCCGAGACCACGCCGAGCAACCTGTTGGAAACGTCGACGTCGGCGAGGTCGGCGTAGAACTTGGCGCCGTGGAAATCACCCGGCCCGATGAGGGTGTCGTTGAGGACTGTTCGTGAGACCAGCCCGGACACCGTCGAATTGAGGCACGCGGACGCGATCAGGAAGTCGTCGCGGGTTCCGTACGTTCGCACGCAGTGGCCGGGGTCTGCGAGAACAGCCAGATCGGAATCGAACTTCGCTCCGCCCGCCTCGTGGTACTCCGTCAACGCTGCGTCGAGTTCGCGGGCGATGGCGCCTTTGCCCGTCCAGCCGTCGACGAAGACGACGTTCTCCGAGTCGTGATGGTGCGCAAGATAATCGAGTGCGACGGAATCGATGCCCTTGCCACGGACGATGGACACCGCGTAGTGCGGCAGCGTCAATCCGCGGGTCTGCTGGGCCCAGCGGCGCATCAGAATCCCGATCGGTGTTCCGGCCCGGGCGAGTGAGACCAGCGTGATGTCACTCCCCCGCTCGGCCAGCACCAGGTCCATCACGGTCCCGACAGCGCGTGCCAGGCGAGGAGCGCTCTCGGCGAGCACCGTCTCGAACAGATCCCGGTACGCCTGATCGGGTTGGTACTCGATGGGAAGGGACTCCGCGTAGTGCGCCTCACCCGACTGAATGCGCTTCTCGCGCACGGAAACATCCGCTTCGAGATCCACATGCGAGAGATCCTTGAGCAGCCACTTCACTTCACCCGGCGAGTACGAACCGAAATCGGGTCCGACCAATGGTTCGTTCATGACGACCCTCCTGCTCTGGAATCTCGCAGCGCCGACGGATCGGCCCCGCGAACGGTGGCGACCAAGACGTCGGTGCCGGAGTTTCGCAGCACTTCGACCACTCCGTCCATCGCCGTCAACCGATCGGTGTCGGCCGGCTCGTCCACCACGAGCAATGCAACCGCGTCGACCGCCGCATCAGGCCACTGCGCGTTGTAGACGTATCGAGGCTCGTTTTCACCCAGTTCCGGTGCCGGAAAGGTGAACCCGCGGCGCAGCGGGTATCCCGGAACGTCGACGACATAGGCGGGTGAGCGAGTCGTGGTCTGGTACCGAACCGCTCGCCCAGAGCTTTCCAAGCCCGCCGCGATGCGCAGTGGCAGGTACATCAACTCCTCGTGACCGATCACGATCACAGCACGCGACGCGTCGATCGATGATCCGAGAAGCGACACCGCTGCCTCGACGGCTGACTCGAATGCCTCGGTGTCGCCGTCGAGAAATCCGTGCCGGCCACCGTCAGGGACATGTGCTGGCCACGGCAGATCCAGGCGGGACAGCGTGCCGCGTCGGTCACCGATCGGATTGAGATCCGGAGCATCCAGAGCCGTGACACGCTCGGTCAGGCCGACGGGCAGGACGGTCGAACCCGAAGCGAGAGAGACGTAATCGATCCGCACGCCCAACTCCGCGGCCGCCGCCTCACTGGCGGCACGGTGTTCCTCGGTTCTCATGTCCACCAGCGAGGCCACGACGTAGCGGCTTCGCGGGCATTGCCCGTGCAGCGCCCGGATGGCATCGATCGCGGTGGCGCCGGTGGAGATCTCGTCGTCGACGAGGACCAGTGGCAGGTCGTTCTCGAACAGTTCGGCGGACGTCGGCTGCATCAGATGGCTCGTGGCGTGCGAGTGCCCCTCCTCGAACCCGGCGAGCGTCGTAGCACCGGGTACGTCTCGGCGCGTGGAGTGCAGGTAGCAGTGAGCGTGGAGGCGAGCTGCGACGCAGTGACCCAAACCTGTTGCAGTTTCGGCAAACCCGAGAACGACGACGTCCACACCGTCACCGAGGGTGGTTCGCACCAAGTCCCCGAGGTCGTCGGCAGCATCGATGACCACGGACGGCTCGGTGGGCACGTGCTTACCCAGCACGGTGGACACCAGCAGGTGCGCCCGGCGCGGATTCCGTCGAAGACCCGGGATCACCAGATCGGGCACCGAATGCCCGAGTGACGAATCACCGTGAACGAGGTCCAAGCCGAATTCTGCTGTAGCCCAGGGAACATCCTTGGACTGGACAAGCTCTGTCATCGATCGACCAACGCCGTCAGCAACTCGACAAACGTGATCCCCTTGTTGGTCACACCGAACACGTGAGCGCGGAGCGCGGTCTGCCGCGCCCAATTGCGATGCGGCTTCATCTCGTTCATCTTGTTCCGGTAGCCGGAGGCCTGAACTCCACCGGCGTCGGCACCGAGAATGTCGAGGGCATCGTGATATTCCTCGTGCGTGACCGCGGACAGCGCATTGACCGCCGCGACGTGCGACGGGTGGATGACCGTCTTGCCCTGGATTCCGTTGGCCCGGTCCAGCGCAATCTCGCGGAGCAGACCGTCGAGGTCGCGGCTGACGAGATGCTGACGGAACCGGACAGCGTCGTGTTCCTCGAACGGAGTGGCGCGGAGCATCGGCCGGAACATGCGTTCGTGATCGGCGAAGTACTCCCACACGGGCCCGGTGATGACAAAACCCGAACCGTCGGCGCGGCCGAGGTAGTTGACGATGTCGGCGATGACGTCGACCACCACGCGCACGTCGTAGATGGTCAGATCGCGGTCACGACGAATGCCGAAGGTGCTGCACATGTCGGTGGCGCCGATGCGGACGGCAAGGATTCGATCGCGGTGCTGCCCGAGAATCCCACTGATGGTGCGCAATTCGAGATCACGCGTATCGCGGTGAACCAGCGCGGGTGATTCGAGCACCGGCATCGCGTAAAGATGCTTACCCAGCAGCTCGGATGCGTCCGCGACGGCGTCGAGGAACACGGGGCCGGACTCGCTGCCGAACTTCGGGATGACGAACCCAGTGAGGGCTGCGCGCCCCTCGGTCAACGACGCCGCGACCTTGTGGATGTCCGCGACTTCACGAACCCGCACGAACAGCAGCATTCCGACGGCGTCGGTGGACGCGATCTTGTCGAGAGCTTCGACCGCGTTTGCTCGCGCCGATTCGACCTCGTGATCGGCGACGGCGTCTTCGAGATCGAGCACCATCGAGCTGACGCCCTCGGACGCACGCTTGGACACAATGTCGGCCAACCCGGCCCGGGTGGCAGGAACGTAGAGAGTTGCACCCAGAGCAATCGCGAGCAGATCCCTCTCGTCGGAATCCGCGAACGATCGAGGCGCGTGCAGGAACAGTTGCTCCCGCACGTCATCCTCGAGATGTTGAAAGTGCTGCATTTCTCTTCTCTCTGTAACCGCAATCAAGTCCATGAAACGACCCCCTGTGACAACGCGTCGAGCAACTCCGATCCCCCGATCGGCCCGACCATTCAGTTCTTGCCGGCTCGCGCCCGCATTTTCTCGACAACTTCGGTGATGAACGTCGATACCGAGTCCAGCTGTAATACATACGACCAGTAGTCCGGATGAGTTCCCGACAGTGACGCACTCGCTCGCTCGATCCTTGCTAGTTGAGCATCGAGTACGGAGCCCCACTCCGCCACCAACCCTTGGTTAACAGCGAACATCTGAGCGTCTTTCAACCGGAAACGAACCTCACGTTCCTTTTGGCTCGGATCTGCCCGAACTGCACGCAGAGTAGCGAGACGGTCCGTCACGGCGTCGGCGCACGCTTCGGCGTCGGCGAGGTGCACTCGGGCTTCGGCCATCAAAGCCAGTGCATGTTCTGGGTTTCCCGCAGCCAGCGACTGCTTCGCTTCCTTGAGATCGATGTCGGCCTGATCGATATGCGCTCGGCTGCGGCTGCTGTTGTCGACGAGGTCAGCAGAACTCGCGGCGTTGAACTCGCGCAGCAATGCGGAGTACGCCGGGTCGAGTCGGTCCACTCGCGTCCGGACTGCCGACAACCTGGTCGAGACCGAGGTGATCGTCATCTCGGCACGGTGCTGGGTCGACGGGGCTTCTGCCAGCGCTTCCTCGAGCGCCGATACCGCTTCGCGGACACTCTCGGCCCGGGTGCGGACGGCGTCGGCACGACCGGAGGTGCGCGCATGGTCGAGCGCTGCAACCGCATCGTCGAGGTGTTCGGAGGCCGTCGCCACCGACGGGTACTCGCGATATCGCTTATCGGTAGCGGCAAGTTTTTCCCGGACGGCGTTTGCCAGGGTTCGGGCCTGTTGGCCGAGAACGGGAATGGCGGACATCGTGACCGTCGCCTGCTCGAGGTGCGCGCGATTCCCGTTGTAGAAGGCGTCGACGCCCTGTGCCGCTTCGACGAGTTCGGCTACCGACTTCTCGAATGCGGCCCGAGCTCCGTTCGGGTTCTGGTGGAGTACCTGGTCGTTGCCGTATCGCTCGGATGTGTCGAGGTAGTCCGACGCTGCCTGGTAGCACCGGTCACGAACGGGTTCCCACTCCGCGCGCAGCCCTCGCTCGGGGTACAGCTCGGCGGAAGCGTCGACTGCTGCCGACGCGATTGTCTGCCGCTTGTCCATGTCGAGGAACGCCGAAACCATGGCCGTCTGCGCCTCCCGCGCACGACTGACCGACTCCCCCACTCTTGCCCCCCGATTGAAGCGCTCCGACCATCTTCCCACCACGATTGAATCCTACGGGTCCAGCACTTCGCTTCTCGGTTCGTAATTCTGCTGTTACGGCGAACACACCGGAACTGCGGTTAGGGTGGTGGAGGTAAACACACTCCCAAGACGACTTCGCGTCGTAGTGGGCCTTGTCTCTCCTCTTGAAAGGACCCCTGAATGGGCGTCAGCTTGACCAAAGGCGGCAATGTCTCTCTCACGAAGGAGGCCCCGAACCTGACTGCAGTGGTCGTCGGCCTGGGCTGGGACGCGCGTTCCACCACCGGAGCTGCTTTCGACCTCGACGCCAGCGCAATCGGCGCAGGCTCGAACAAGAAGGTCCTCTCCGACCAGCACTTCATCTTCTTCAACAACCTCCGTTCGCCCGACGGCTCGATCGAGCACAAGGGTGACAACACGGACGGCGAAGGCGAAGGCGACGACGAGCAGATCGACGTGAACCTCGCAGCGGTTCCCGCCGAGGTCGAAAGCGTTGTCTTCCCCGTCTCGATCTACGACGCAGAAGCTCGCTCGCAGTCCTTCGGCCAGGTCCGCAACGCGTACATCCGCGTCGTCGACAAGTCGAACGGCAACGAGCTCGCTCGCTACGACCTCTCCGAGGACGCTTCCACCGAGACCGCCATGGTCTTCGGTGAGCTGTACCGCAACGGTGCAGAGTGGAAGTTCCGCGCAATCGGCCAGGGCTACGCGTCCGGCCTCGCGGGCATCGCGCGCGATTACGGCGTCAACGTCTGATCTTCGCTCTCGACGAGCTGACTCGGGGAAGGTTCCGCAGTAGTCTGTGGAACCCTCCCCGTTTTCACGTTCGGATGCGGTGAGAGACCGCTTGCAGTAACCACTCTGCATTGACCAACTAGAAAGGGCCACGCTCCGTGGTACTGCGAATATTCGGTTTATCCATCGCAATTTCGATCCTCGCGATGATCGTTGCGTTCATCTACGGCGGACCCGAGGCACTGTTCCTCGTCATCATCCTGTCGATTCTGGAAATCTCGCTTTCGTTCGACAACGCCGTCATCAACGCCACTGTTCTGCAAAGAATGAGTGAATTCTGGCAGAAGATCTTCCTCACCATCGGCGTCATCATCGCTGTCTTCGGTATGCGCCTGGTGTTCCCGCTCGTGATCGTCTGGGCTGCTTCCGGGCTCGGACCCGTAGCTGCGCTCGACCTCGCGCTCAACCCGCCTGCTGACGACGCCGCGTACTTCGCCAACGGCGAGCCGAGCTACGAAACCATCCTCACCGACGCTCACCCGCAGATCGCTGCCTTCGGTGGCATGTTCCTGCTGATGCTCTTCCTCGGCTTCATCTTCGAAGAGCGTGAAATCACCTGGTTGTCCTGGCTCGAGAAGCCCCTCGCTCGCATCGGCAAGCTCGATCAGCTTTCGGTCGTCGTGGCCGGCATCGTCCTGGTACTGAGTGGTTCGTTCCTCGCCGCTGACGACAAGGTCTCGACCGTCATGATCTCGGGCGTTCTGGGCATGATCACCTACATCGCGGTCAACGGTTTGGGTGAGCTGTTCAACCTCCCCGAAGAGGGCGAAGAGGAAGAGGGCGCCAAGTCCGGCGGACCCACGCAGCTCGCGAAGGCAACCGGCAAGGCCGGCTTCTTCCTGTTCCTCTACCTCGAGGTCCTCGACGCGTCCTTCTCCTTCGACGGCGTCATCGGCGCGTTCGCCATCACGGCGGACCCGATCATCATCGCCCTCGGCCTCGGCTTCGTCGGCGCGATGTTCGTCCGTTCCATCACGGTCTTCCTGGTCCGCAAGGGAACGCTCTCCGATTACGTCTACCTCGAGCACGGTGCCCACTGGGCCATCGGCGCTCTGGCCGTTATCTTGATGGTGTCCATCGGCGTTCACATCAACGAGATCATCACCGGCTTGGTCGGCGTCTTCTTGATCGGCGCTGCTTTCATCAGCAGCCTCATTCGCAACAAGCGAATCGCGAACGAAGATCCGAAGATGGACGAGAACACTCCGGCAACTGTCTGACGTTCTTTTTCGAAACGCCCGCGACCAATTGGTCGCGGGCGTTTTGTTTGTTATGCCTCAATTGGAACTTTCTGCATTCACAGCCGCGCGGCTAATGTTCAGCCGCGCGCCACATTCAGCCTGCGGCTGAACAATTGCCCTGCGGGTGCGAAGAACCGATTCGTAAAGGAAACCATGGACGAGATAGTCATAGAACGCGCAACCGACGAGGACGCCGCGGAAATCCTTGTTCTACAACGCTGTTGCTGGGTTTCGGAGGCAATCTCCAACAACAGCATGGACATTCCCCCACTCCACGAGGACCTTCCCACGGTCCGGGCCTGGGTTCAGGAGTCGACCGTCTGGACCGCACGACGCAGCGGCAGGCTCGTCGGGGCCGTTCGAGGCACAGCGGACGGGACCGCTTGGCAGATAGGGCGTCTCATGGTGGCACCGGACTCGGCGGGTAACGGCCTCGGCCGGCGCCTCCTGCAGCACGTGGAACAGAATGCTCCGGCGCACATCACCAGTTTCGAGTTGTTCACGGGAAGTAGGAGCGTCCGAAACATTCGCCTGTACTCCCGGGCGGGTTACGTGCAGTTGCCGACGGACCCCAACCACATCCCCGGAGTTGTCTACTTGTCGAAGCCGAAGGTCGCCGTCGCCGACTGAACGGCGATACTGACTTGTGTGGTGAACATTCGCGTCGCAGCACAGACAGACTTGCCGTTCTTACGTGAGCATGACTCGCACGTCGCAGCCGAGGAACTCACGTCCGTCGTCCAACGCGGTCGGGTACTCCTTGCCGAGCACAATGGCGAAGCGGTCGGGTGGCTGCGCTGGGGCTTGTTCTGGGACGAAATTCCGTTCATGAACATGCTGACCGTCCTGTCTTCTAAGCGCAGCCAGGGCGCAGGGCGCGCCTTGGTCACATATTGGGAAAAACTGATGAGCCGTACGGGACACTCGCAGGTTCTCACCTCCACCCTCTCCGACGAATCAGCCCAGAACTTCTATCGCGCAATGGGATACACCGACGCCGGAGTCTTGTTACTCCCGGGTGAATCCTCCGAGATCTTCCTGCGGCGAGACCTCGAGACGGCGCCCGATCTGACCGATCCCCACATTACCCGCGAGTAATATATGGTGGTCGTCACACCGCGATCTCAGGGTGGGGCGTGGCACACCAATGTGGAGGACGAGTATGTCGTCAAGGGTCTTATCTCGCACAGTTGTCGGAGTACTCGCGCTTGCGCTGACAGGCGTCGGCGTACCGGTAGCGCTCGCGCAGCCAGCCCTTGCCAAGTCCCCCGACGACGGTTTCTACAGCTACGACGGCGCGGCACCCCTCTCGTCGTATGCCCCGGGTGCAGTCCTCGAGACCCGCACCGTGCCGTACACCGTGCTCAACATCCCGACCCCGATACAGGCAGTCCAGGTTCTCTATCGCTCGACCGATGCCCTCGGCCAGCCGTCCGCCAACGTCACTTCGATCTTGCGCCCGGCCAACGCCCAACCGAACAAAGTTGTTTCGTACCAGTCTTTTTACGATTCGCTGAACCCCGACGACAGTCCGTCGCGGGCCATCGCGGGTAACACCCCGATCGGTGACTGGACTCCCAGCGGGCGCAACTTCAACATCGGCGGAACCTTCACGAGCATCGAAGCGGCTCTGTTCGGGCCGCTCTTCGCACTGGGCTACACGATCGTCGTCCCGGACACCGAGGGCCCGGATGCGAACTTCGCTGCCGGACCCGAATACGGGATGATGACGCTCGACGCTCTGCGTGCCGCTCGAGATGTCCCGGAAACCGGAATCACCGACGACGCCGAGATCGCGCTGATGGGGTACTCCGGCGGAGCCATCGCCACCAACTGGGCTTCGATCCTCGCTCCCGCGTATGCACCGGAGATCAACGACAACTTGATCGGCGCCGCGCAGGGCGGCGTGCTGGTCAATCCGGCCAACAACCTTCGCTACGCAAGCGGAAGCATCGGGTGGGGCGGCGTTGTCGGCATGGCAGTCGTCGGCGTTGCGCGTTCGTACGACATCGATTTCGGGAAGTATCTCAGCGACCGTGGACGCGACGTCATGGCTCGACTCGAAGACGCGTCCATCGGCAATGTGCTGGCGCAGTATCCCGGACTGACCTGGCAGGATCTGGTCAAACCCGAGTACGCCGATCCCAATACGGTTCCCGAGTACGTCGATGTCGTGAACAAGATCAACATGGGCACCGCGGCGATACCGACCATTCCGATGTTCATCGCGCAAGCAGCCAACGGCACCATCGAGGGCACCCAACCCGGCGGCCCCGGCGTCGGAGCAGGAGACGGCGTCATGATCACGGGCGACGTCCGCAGCCTCGCACGCAAGTACTGCGACGCCGGCCTGGCGATTCAGTACGACCAGTACGACACCATCAGCCACTTCCTCGGCGCCATGCTCTGGCTCCCCGGTGCGCTCGCTTGGGTCGACGACCGATTGAACGGTAAGCCTGCACCGTCCAACTGCGCGAACATCGCACCGGGGAACTCTCTTGCGCCGCAGGAACATGCGCGCTAACTGGCCTGCGAAACTACTTCGACGGTTCCACCTCCCACCGAACGTGAGTCACCAACGGTTCCAGACTCAACCGGCTGACGGCGGATTCCAGGAGTCCGTCGTCACGCTCGGCGGCAGCCAGTTCGGCCACCACCCGCACGCGGTCGCTGTCCGGGATATCGAAGGACTGCACTGACCGCAGTTGGAACTCCGGCCTCGAAATGGACTGCACGGTAAGACCTCTGATGTGGGCTTCGGCGTCGCCGTGGCAGGTCACCTCGAAGGTATAGTCCGCCGGCGGTTCCTCGCGACCGGTGCGGGCAGGCTGGTGATCCATCATCCGACCCAACGGCCTCAACAGCGTGTTCGCCAACATGATTGCGCCGGCACCGAACACCGCCACCCAGTACATTCCGCCGCCTGCCAGCGCGCCGACGGCGGCCGTGGCCCACAAGGTGGCGGCGGTGTTCAGGCCGGTGACCGAGGCCCCCTGCTTCATGATCACCCCGGCACCGAGGAAGCCGATCCCCGAGACGATCTGCGCTGCGACGCGCGTCGGATCAGCGTCCGGACCCTGAAACCCGTACGCGCCCATGATGACGAAGAGTGTCGCACCCAAGCTCACCAACGCGTTGGTTCGCAGACCCGCCATCCTTGCGCGCCATTGCCTTTCGATCCCCACGGCAGCGCCGAGGACGAGCCCGAGCGCAATCCGCACAAGGATGACGTGAATTTCCACGGTGAACTCCTAGAGCCAGGTCGCGAATCGACGGATGAACATTCCCTTGGCCACCTGCGTGACGACGCAGTATGCCGCGAGAGTGAGGACCAGCCACGGGAAGTAGTTCCACGGCAGTGAAACCAACCCGAGGGAATGACCCCAGGACGTGAACGGGAACACCAGCGCGAAGACGCAGGCGGCGCCCGTGCTGAGCAGTACCGGCAGCGATGCACGCGACTGGATGAACGGGATCTTGCGGGTGCGGATCATGTGAACGATCAGCGTCTGCGAGATCAATGACTCGATGAACCAACCCGATTGGAACAGGGCTGCGTGCTCGGGAGAGTTGGCAGCGAACACGAACCACATCAGCGCAAACGTCGAGATGTCGAAGATCGAACTGATCGGGCCGATGAACACCATGAACCGGCGCAGGCTCTTGGTCTCCCACTTACGGGGCTTCGCGAGGAAGTCGTCGTCGACTCGGTCCCACGGGATCGTGAGCATCGAGAGATCGTAGATCAGATTCTGCAACAACAGAACTACGGGAATCATGGGGATGAACGGCAGCAAGGCGCTGGCGACGAGTACCGAGAAGACGTTCCCGAAGTTCGATGACGCGGTCATCTTGATGTACTTCTGGATGTTTCCGAAGGTACGACGCCCTTCGATGACTCCTTGTTCGAGTACGCCGAGGTCCTTCTCCAGCAAGATGATGTCCGCGGATTCGCGGGCGATGTCCGCCGCCGTGTCGACGGAGATGCCGACGTCCGCGGCCCGCAGTGCGGGTGCGTCGTTGACGCCGTCACCGAGGAAACCAACCGTGTGGCCGACCCGGCGCAGCGATTCGACAATACGTGCCTTCTGCATCGGATCCGTCTTCGCGAAGACGGTTGTCCGCTGCACCAACTCGTCGAGGGCGTCGTCGCTCAACGCTTCGATCTCGGCGCCGGATACAACAGTTCCCACGTCGATACCGACTTTGCCGCAGACGGTTTCGGCGACCAGTTCGTTGTCACCCGTCACTACCTTGACCGCGACTCCGTGGCTCGCGAGGGCTTCGATCGCCCCGGCCGCAGATTCCTTCGGCGGGTCGAGGAACGCGAGCAGCCCGACCAGGGTCATGCCCTCTTCGTCGGCCGTCGAGTACTCGCGGCGCTGCTCTTCGACGACCGTCTTTGTTGCCACCGCAAGCACTCGCTTGCCTTGACCGTTCAGCTCCGCGACCAGACGGTCGACTCGGGCCAGCCATCCCGGTGTCAATTGGTGGGTCACCCCGTCCAGTTCCACCGATTCACAGACCGAAAGGAGCTCTTCCACTGCACCTTTGGTGACGATCAGATCGGCGTCTCCGTGGTCGACCACCACGGAGAGTCGACGGCGCTTGAAGTCGAAGGGAATCTCGTCCACCAACCCGTGGCGACGCGAGATCTCCTCGACCACTCCGGGACCGGCGGCCTCGATCACCGCGTCGTCGAGAAGACTGCGCAATCCGGTCTGATTCACGGAATTGACCGCCGCTAGCCGCAATACGTCCTCGGACTTACGTCCGGCAGTATCAAGATGCTCACCGAGAACGATGCGGTCCTCGGTGAGAGTTCCGGTCTTGTCCGTGCACAGAACGTCCATGGCACCGAAGTTCTGAATCGCGTTGATCTGCTTGACGATCACCTTCTTGCGCGACATGTGGAGCGCACCCTTGGCCAGGTTCGCCGTCACGATGAGCGGCAACATTTCCGGAGTCAACCCCACGGCGGTGGCGACGCCGAAGAGTAGTGCTTGGCTCCAGTCCTTGGTCAGTCCGTTGATGATGAACACCGCGGGAACCATGATCAGCATGAACTTGATCAGCAGGTAGCTGACGCTGCGCACCCCGACGTCGAAGCTGGTTTCGGGTCGCTTGGACGCCAATTGTGCTGTCATGGCACCGAAGTAGGTTCGCTTGCCGGTGTGCACCGCAACGGCGGTGCCGCTGCCCGACACGACGGAAGTACCCATGAACCCGATGTTCTCGGCTTCGAGCAGTCGATCGACGTCGATCCCCGAGGATGGTTCCGCAGACTTCTCGGCCGGCATCGATTCACCGCTGAGCATGGACTGATTGACCTGTAGATCCTTGGCCCGGATGATGCGGACATCGGCCGGGATCATGTCGCCGGCGGCAAGCTGGACTACATCACCTGGCAGTAACTGCTCGATCGGAATCTCAGCCGTGACCACGGTGTTGTTGATCTTGCGGGTGGCCGCGACTGTTGTCGTCACCATCGCCTTGAGCGCCTCGGCGGCGCGGCTCGAGCGATATTCCTGCCAGAACCTCAGTGAGACACTGACAAAGATCATCAACCCGAGAGTGATGATGCCCTCGTAGGAAGGTCCGTCTTCCGGGTCCGCCCACACCACGTCCGTCCCGACCATGATCAGGGCGAGGAATACCAGGATCAGGATGAACGGGTTCTTGAAGGCCCCCGCGAACTGCACGATTGCCGGCGCCGGGCGGTCGTGGCGGACGTCGTTGCGCCCGTATTGCCGACGAAGATCGTCGATCTGATCGTCGCGAAGGCCGTTGGCCGTCGTGGTCAGATCCGCGAGGACGGTGCGCGTGTCCGAGGCCGAGTAGTCGACCAATTCCTGTGCGCTTTCCTTTGCCAGGACTGTTGAATGTGTTTGTTGTGCACTGTTTCTCGTGGGCCGTGGCCGCAATGCGAGAACGGAAAATGACATGACGAATCTCCTCGGCTGCCCGAACGCATCAGACCACGTCAGTGCATGAGGGCAGCAGAATGCGCTGAGCGACAATGGAAGTCGTCAGCGGACGCGGCAAAGCCGCGCAGATGAAGCCGAGGATGCAAAGAGTCAGTGACTGAAGAGCAAAAGACCGGGGTGAGCATCGTCGGCAAGAACAGAAGGATGGGTCGAATATCGACTCGGCGGGTCGTCCACGATGGTCACCTCCTGAAAGGTCGGGGCGTCCGTTGACGCCACACGATTGCATGCGCACAGCACACGCCAGGAGAACCGAATATCGACGTACTCTCGCCTTCGCCGGAAGAAACCGGCATCAAGCTGCGAAAACACCTCCACGTCCGAGTTTTGGCACTGCACGACGTGTCCCGATCCAAACCGGGAAGCCACTTTGGATCACCCCTTAAGCCGGGGAGATCTGTCCTAACCTTGGGCGTCTCTCGACGTCGTGAGATCAGTGGCCTGTGTTCGTGCAGAAGCCTCACCTAACGAGGTACTGCACCCAGAGGGTAGTTCTCAAATCTGTTGCCTGTCAACCGAGCAACTCAGACGGCGGACAATCCTGCCCGTGCGACGGCGCCGGCGAAGAGTGCCGTCACGGCGGCACCCATGACACTCTGATCAACCTCTTCCGGATCCACCGAGTGCTCGAGAACGAGCCCGGATATCAAGGCCATCAACGAGATTGCGGTTGTCCGCACGTCGAAGGAATCGTCCACCCCCCATTCACGGGCACGTTCGCCGATCAACTCCACGAGTTGACTGCGCAAGTGGCGACGCTCACGTAAGTACGCCTGAGCGATCTGCGGATCACGCCCGGCGAGGACTCCGAATTCGAGGACGAGCAGTGACCACCCCGGATCGTCGACCATCCACGTTGCAATTGCCTCGCCGCCTTTGCCCGCCGCATCCGCCGGGTTCATGCCGGCAATCTCGGCGAGTACGCGGCCGGCCAGTTCGAGAGACCGTTGCGCAAACAGTTCGGCGAACAGATCCTGTTTCGACTCGAAGTTGGAGTAGACAGCCCCCTTGGTGAAGCCCGCTCGGCGAGCGACTTCAGTGAGACGTGCAGCACTGAATCCGCGCTCCGCAAACTCTTCCGCCGCAGCGTCGAGCAGTCTTTGCCGCACCACGTCACGTCCGGGGCGGGTTACCGGAGTCCAGTCCGGTTGACGAGATTCAGTCACGATACCTAGAGTATTCAATACCTCGGGTATTGACAAGCTCTTTACTTTCGACAAGATCAGGACTCTTTCGTGACCACTACGCATCCAGCACACGCCGCACCAGACAACAGCTCCACCCACGACGAACACCACCACGACAATCTGCTCGTGAAGTACGGCGCACCCAAGGTGATGGCCGCGTTGTTCGTCGGCGTGCTCCTGCTGCAGATGGGCTTCATCCTCAGCTACGTCGCCGCCTTCCATCAGCCGACTCCGCGAGACATCGAAATCGCGGTCATCGCCGATCAGGGCATACCCGACGGCATGGATCAGCAGATCGCCGACAAACTCAACGCCATCGACGGCAGCCCGCTCGACGCTCAGGTGGTCGACAGCACGGCGACCGCTCGCCGCATGATCAACGACCGAGAGATCCAGGGCGCGTTTGTCATCAACCCGGCCGGACCGGACACCCTGATCACCGCGAGCGCGGGCGGCAGCTCCATCGCGACGTCACTCGAAGCGGTGTTCACGAAGGTCGAGGCAACGCAGGACCGACAGTTCGTCGTCCGCGACGAGATCCCCGTCGGAGCGCACGACAACCGCGGCCTCTCCGGCTTCTACCTTTCGGTCGGCTGGGTCGTCGGCGGCTACCTCCTCGCGGCAGCCATCGGACTGTTCATCGGTGCGCCGAAGACGCTCCGCCAGGCAAGCGCACACACGGGCGTGATCGCGATCTACTCGGTCATATCGGGAGCCCTCGGCGCCCTCATCACCTCGCACGTACTCGGAACCTTCGCCGGCCACTGGTTCCCGCTCTGGATCCTGGGAACAGCCGTGGTGTTCGGCACCGCCATGTTCACACTCGGATTGCGCGCCGCCATCGGCGTTCTGGCAGTCCCGCTGGCTATCGCCGTCTTCGTGATCCTCGGCAATCCCAGTGCGGGAGGCGCATTCGGCTCCAACGTGATTCCCTCGTTCTACGCCGCCATCGGCCGATGGATCACACCCGGCGCCGGCACCGAGGGCGTCCGGAGCATCGTCTACTTCAACAACGTCGGCGTCGGCCAGCCTGCCCTGACGCTCTTCCTGTACGCGCTGATCGGTGCGGTCATGCTGTTCGGCTTCACGATCCGTCGTAACCGAAAGTCCACCGACACGACGCCGACTCCAGCTGTGGCGAACGCCGACTAGTCCTAGTCTGAACTCATGACGAGCCTCCTCCACCCCAACGCCTCGCACGTCGCCGAAACACTGATCTCGCGGGGTCACCACGGCGTCATCGTCACGCAGCCCGACGCCACGCACACCGCGGCCGAGGCAGCGGCGGCCGTGGGGGTGGAGGTAGGCGCGATCACCAAGTCACTGGTGTTCCTTCTCGACGACGATCCGGTCCTGCTGCTGGTCTCCGGCGCACATCAGGTCAACCTGAAGGCCACCGGTGAACGCCTCGAAGGCAAACTCACGCGGGCGCCGCTGGAAATGGCGAAGTCCGCGACGGGCCAGCCGATCGGTGGGGTCGCTCCGCTCGGGCATCCCACCAATCTGCCCACGTACATCGATACTGCCCTCGAGCAGTACCCCGAATTGTGGGCAGCCGCCGGGCACCCCAACACGGTCTTTCGCACGACGTACTCCGAACTCCTCCGAATCACCGCCGGCCTCGCCGTCGACATGGACTGAAGCACTTCAGCCAACCCGGTCCGAAACCACTCGTACGTGCGTCCACCTATAGTTGGACGCACCATGTGCACTGCAACCAGGACCCCGGCCGGCAACCACTGGCGACGACGGCACGTAGATCTGTGCCGCACCGACGCATGTCTGTGTATGCCGAGCGCAGTCACCTCGACCACACCGCACACCTCGAGTTCCAGCCGGAGAGTTCCCGTTGTCTGACAAGCCGAATGCCGTTTCCAGCCACACCACCCCCGACGTCCCCGAAGTAGCGGCGACGCCCGAGTTGTCCACCGGCATCTGCGCCGGCGACTACCGCGCAGCGCTTCGCCGCCACCCCGCCGGTGTCACCGTCGTGACCCTCGATTCGGGTACCGGCCCGGTGGGTTTCACCGCCACCTCGTTCTCGTCCGTCTCCCTCGAGCCGCCGCTCGTCTCGTTCAACATCGCGGAGACGTCGTCGAGTATCAACGCACTCAAGGCCGCCGAGTCCTTGGTGATCCACCTTCTCGGCGAACACCAGCAACATCTGGCCCAGCGCTTTGCGCGTAGCGCCGATCAGCGTTTTGCAGACGAGTCGCTGTGGGCGGTACTCGACACCGGGGAACCGGTTCTGCACGGCACCCCCAGTTGGATGCGCGTCAAGGTCGACCAGCTGATCCCCGTCGGCGATCACACACTGGTCATCGGACTCGTCACGCGGGTTCACGCCGAAGAAGACGACGAATCCGCTGCCGCGCCCCTGCTCTACCACGAGGGCAAGTACTACCGCCCGACTCCGTTGGGTCAATAGACAACTGTGCGCCTTTATTAACCGCCCGCGGTTAATAAAGGCGCACAGCAAGTTAGAGCGCTACGTACTTGGTATCGAGGTACTCGTCGATACCCTCGGTTCCGCCTTCACGACCGAAGCCCGATTCCTTGACGCCACCGAACGGCGCGGCAGCATCGGAGATCGCGCCGCGATTGACGCCTACCATGCCGGTGTCCAGCTTGGCCGAGACGCGCATCGCACGGTCGATGTCGCGGGTGTAGAAGTACGCCACGAGACCGTACTCGGTGTTGTTCGCAGCCGCGATCGCCTCGTCTTCGGTGTCGAAACCGACCACTGCCGCAACGGGTCCGAAGATCTCTTCCTTCAGCAGGCGCGCATCGGCGGGCACCTGGTCGAGGACCGTCGGGGTGAAGAAGAACCCGGGGCCTTCGGGTGCCGATCCACCGGTGCGAACGCGAGCACCCTTGGACACGGCGTCGTCGACGAGTCCGGTGACGGTTGCGAGTTGCTTGGTGTTGATCAGCGGTCCGATGTTGGTGCCCTCGGCGTCACCGGCGCCCACCTTCAAGGCCGCAACCTTGGCGGTGAACTTGTCGGTGAACTCCTCACGCACCGAGTTGGCGACGTAGATGCGGTTGGCCGCGGTGCAGGCCTCGCCGCCGTTGCGCATCTTCGCGAGCATTGCGCCGTCGACAGCCGCGTCGATGTCGGCGTCGTCGAAGACGATGAACGGCGCATTGCCACCGAGCTCCATCGACGTGCGGAGCAGCTTGTCAGCAGCATTGCGCACCAACAACTTTCCGACGCCAGTGGAGCCGGTGAAGGTGACCTTGCGCAGACGCGCATCTTCCATCAACGGTCCGCTGATGGAAGCCGCGTCGGACGTCGGGAGAATCGAGAGCACACCGTCGGGCAGACCCGCGTCGGCGAACACCTGACCGAGGAGCTGCATGGTCAGCGGCGTGTCCTCGGCGGGCTTGACGATGATCGTGCAACCGGCAGCCAGCGCCGGTCCGATCTTGCGCGTGCCCATGGCGAGCGGGAAGTTCCACGGGGTGATCGCGAGGACCGGTCCGACGGCTTCCTTGGTGACCAGGATGCGACCGTTGCCGGCCGGAGCCTGCGTGAAACGGCCACCGATGCGGACTGCTTCCTCACTGAACCAGCGCAGGAATTCGCCGCCGTAGTTGACCTCACCGCGGCTCTCTGCCAACGACTTACCCATTTCCAGGGTCATCATCAGCGCAAAGTCCTCGGCGCGGGCGTGCAGCAATTCGAAGGCGGTGCGCAGGATCTCGCCGCGTACACGTGCCGGAGTAGCCGCCCAGTCTTCCTGCGCCGCAGCGGCGAGGTCGAGCGCGCGGATACCGTCGGCAGCGGTGGCGTCGGCTACCTGGGCGAGTTCCTCACCCGTTGCCGGGTTGTAGACCGCAAAGGTCTTCTCGGCCGGGACGAGCTTGCCGCCGAGCCAGAGACCCTGGGGTACCGAGTCGAGAAGATCCGAGACGTTGGACATGTCAGTTCCCCTGTGCTGCAGAGCGGATGGCGGTCTCGAGGACGGTCAACGCGTCGTCGAGCAGCTCCTCGGAGATGACCAGCGGAGGGAGCAGACGGATGACGTTGCCGTAGGTACCGCAGGTGAGGATCACGACGCCGGCAGCGAGGCACTCGGCGGCGATTTTCTTGGTGACGTCGGCGTCCGGCTCCTGTCCACCGGGCTTGACCAGCTCGATGGCGAGCATGGCGCCGCGACCGCGAACGTCACCGATGACGTCGAGTTCCTTTGCCAGTGCGTTCATTCGGCCGACGACGGTCGATTCGATGGTGCGCGCACGGCCGCAGAGGTCGAGCTCACGCATCTGATCGATGGATGCCAATGCAGCGGCGCAGGCGACGGGGTTACCGCCGTAGGTGCCACCGAGGCCGCCGGGGTGGACGGCGTCGATGAGCTCGGCGCGGCCCGTGACAGCGGCGAGCGGCATGCCGCCGGCGATGCCCTTGGCGAGCGTGACCAGGTCGGGGACGATGCCCTCGTGATCGCTGGCGAACCAGGCGCCGGTACGAGCGAAGCCTGCCTGAACCTCGTCGGCGATGAAGACGACGCCGTTCTCCTTGGCCCACGCGACGAGCGTCGGGAGGAATCCTTCTGCGGGAACGATGAATCCGCCCTCGCCCTGAATGGGCTCGATGAGGATGGCGGCCGTGTTGGCGGCGCCGACCTGCTTCTCGATCATCGTGATGGCGCGCTGTGCGGCCTGCTCACCGGTGATCTTGGAGCCGTCGACATTGAGGCCCTCGCGGTACGGGTAGGACATCGGGACGCGGTAGACCTCGGGGGCGAACGGACCGAAGCCGCTCTTGTACGGCATGGACTTCGAGGTCAGTGCCATCGTGAGGTTGGTGCGGCCGTGGTACGCGTGGTCGAAGACGACGACTGCGTCGCGACCGGTTGCGTGACGGGCGATCTTGACGGCGTTCTCGACGGCTTCTGCGCCGGAGTTGAACAGCACGGAACGCTTCTCGTGGTCACCGGGGGTGAGTTCGGCGAGACGCTCGGCGACCTCGACGTAGCCCTCGTACGGAGCGACCATGAAACAGGTGTGGGTGAAGTGCGCGACCTGATCCTGAACTGCGGACACGACGGCCGGGTTGGAGGCGCCGACGCTGGTCACGGCAATACCGGCACCGAGGTCGATCAGCGAGTTGCCGTCGACGTCGACGATGACTCCGCCGTCTGCGTCGGCGACGTAGACCGGAAGGGTGGATGCGACGCCTGCGCCGACGACCTTCTTACGACGTTCGGCGAGCGCAGCCGAGCGCGGGCCCGGGAACTCCGTGACGATGCGACGCTCCTGCGGAAGCCGGTATTCGATTGCACTCATGTGACCACCCTCTCGGTTGTGTATTGCATTCGAGTATGCGACGCGCGAAGCACCGCAAGCACTGCCGAAATGGATACCTGACGCTGCGGGGCTACTCCATATCGGCAACGACAGCTAGCCTTGATCAGGTGACGGTTCCGATCTCGTGGCTCTTGCGCCAGAAACACCTCTCGCTGGCCCTGCTCACCGACCGAGCAGCCGCCACCCATCCCGTCACGTTTGCGCAGGCCACAGAGCTGACGGACCCCACACCGTGGCTTTCTGGCGGTGAGTTGGTGCTCACCACCGGGCTGGCACTGGTGGGCGCCGACGCCACCGACTACAGCGAGTACATCGACCGTCTGGCCGCCGCAGAAGTGTCGGCTCTGGGTTTCGGGACCGGCCTTTCCCATGAGAGTGTGCCCGCAGACCTGATTGCCGCCGCCCGCAGTCGCGGACTTCCCCTGCTGGAAGTGCCGTTCACGACCCCCTTCGCGGCCGTCACGCGCGCGGTGATGACTCGCCTGAGCCAGCAGGAATACGAATCGGTACTGCGCGCCGCAGAAGTACAGACACGCATCACCCGAGTTGCGCTGCGCGGTGGCGTCTCTGCGATCGTGCGTGAACTGGCTACCGCCACAAAAACTTCGGTGGCGTTTGTCGGAGATCGGATCACCGCGGTGCACCCGGCAAACCAGAAGTCGTTGATCAACGAGGTTCGCGCGGTCGCGGCCACCACCCGCGATCCCAACGCTCCGGCGTCGATCTCGCAGAGCACACCCGAACGGACGTTGACACTGTCCCCTGTCGGAGTCACCGACAGTTGGCACGGATACCTCGCCATGGCCGGCGCCGGGCCCCTGAGCAACATCGACAGAGTGCTGCTCGGGCATGCCGTCTCGTTGCTCACCCTCGAACTCGAGAAGCCTGTTCGGCTACGGGCCGAGCGAACCCGACTCAATGCCATGGCTTTCGGGCTTCTGCTCGACGGCCGAATTCCCGAGGACGGCGTGCCGTCGTATCTGGACGAAGCAAGCGACACCCACGGCAACGTTCGTGTAGTCCACGTTCGCGGATCCGGCCTCGGACCCGTTCTTCGCGAACTCGACAACGCTCTCGCCCGGGCAGGCCGCCCGCTGTTCGCCCAATCCGAAGACGGCGCGCTGACCGTACTCCTTCGTGGAACCGACACCATCGACACAGCCAAAACGCTACTGGCGCAACTCTCCCCCACCGAGGCGAAAGCTGTGCGCGCCGGAATCAGCACCCCTCACCGCCTTCTCGATGCACCGCGCGCACTCGTTCAGGCCCGCGCCGCAGCCAACCTCACAACGGCCACGGCGCGCATTCTCGAGTTCGACGCTCTGAGCGGGTCGACGATTCTGGCGTCCGAGCCTGCCCGGGAGGCACTGATCGCCATGGCTGCGGACACCATCCCGGTGCTGACCGAACACGACCAGGCACACGGAACCGCACTGGTCGCGTCACTGCGCGCCTATCTCGAGGCGAACGGCCAATGGGAGTCGGCCGCAGCCGAACTCGGTGTTCACCGGCACACCCTCCGAGGCCGCATCGCACGCATCGAGGAACTGCTGCAATGCGACCTCGGGCAGGCCAGGGTCAGAGCTGAACTACTGCTCTCGCTACTCGCCTGGGAGGGCCGCTGAAGGCTCCGCAGCACACACCGAAGCGAAGCTGGACGCACCGCGAACGAGTAGTTCGAGTTCGGCGTCGACCGTGCAGAGCCGTGCTGTGTCCAGCGCTCCGCTGCGGCTCACGCTCGACATCAAAGCCGTGAACCGGCGCACCGCTTGTGGATTGGCGGCGGTCCACAGCTCGACCACGTCCGAAACACCTTCACCCAGGGCTCCGGACACGAGGTCCGCAAAACGCGCCGTCAACCTGGCATGGACGGCGGCGCTGCCCATGACCTCCCAATGCGAGGCACCGACGGCGACGTCGACGCCACCGAGAACTTCGCCCAGATCGAGAGCGTCGGAGAGGTCCCGATAGATAGCAGCTGCGGCCGCGGCCGTCGTATTCTCCTGCAGTGCAATGTCTGCCAGGGCGAGCGCTCCGAAGGACGCCTCGATACGGTCGCTTGCCGACAAACCTTCTATGAGCGCCCGCACCGGAGCGGCCCATCGATCGATGTCGGCGCGCGGGTTCACGGTGAACCGGCCTGCGGCACCCGGGCGGCGCAACACCCAGCTCATCTCGGATTCCAACAACTGCTGCAAGCGATCGAGAGCCTTCAGCTGTTCGGTGGCACTGAGATCGGAGTTCAGGATTTCGCGTCGAAGGTCCTCTGTGCCAAGCACTTCGCTGACCACAGCGTAGGCCAGAGCCGCTTCCGGACTGTGGACTCCGAGGTGTTCCTCGAGCCGGAACAGAACGCCGGGTCCGACGCGGTTGACCAGTTCGTCGACCACCGAGGTGATGATGATGTCGCGGCCCAACCGGTGTGCGCGGACTGCGTCCGGTGCTGCCTCGACGACGGAGAGCGGGAAGTACTGAGGAAGGCGATCGGCGAAGATCTGATTGTCCGGGACGGTCGACGCCCCCAATTCCGCCGTCAGCACGTTCTTCGATTGCGCCACCAGCACAGCAAGTTCCGGCCGAAGCAAACCCTGACCGGCACGGGCTCTGACCGCCAGCGCTTTGGCGTCCGGCAATGATTCTTCGAGACGCTTCATCGCGCCCGCCGAGACCAGGTTCTCGATCAACCGCTCGTGCTGATCGAGCAGAGCGGGAGCGCGGTGCTCGGCCAGGCTGATCGCGAGGGTCTGATCTTCACTGGCCTCGAGCACCGACGCGGCTACCTCGTCCTGAGCGGCCGCGAGCAGTTCATTGCGCGAGGTCGCGTCCAACGCTGCGAGTGCGATCTTGATGTTGACCTCGCGGTCCGAGGTAGCCACGCCGGCCGCGTTGTCGATGAAGTCGGCGTTGATTCGGCCACCGCCAGCGGCATATTCGATGCGGGCACGCTGGGTGAAGCCGAGGTTGCCGCCCTCACCGACCACCGTCGCACGCAACTCGTCAGCGCTGACGCGAACTGCGTCGTTGGATGGATCAGCTGCGTCGACGTTGCTTTCGGTCGACGCTTTCACGTAGGTACCGACGCCGCCGTTCCACAACAGGTCCACCGGAGCGCACAGGATCGCTCGGATCAGTTCCTGAGGGGTCAGCTTCTCCTCGGTGATGCCGAGGGCCGCACGCGCCTCGAGCGGAAGGCGGATCGACTTCGCGCTGCGCGGCCAGACGCCACCGCCAGGCGACATCACGGTGCGATCGAAGTCGTCCCAGGACGAGCGCGGCACGGTGAAGAGCCGAGCGCGCTCGGCGAACGTCGTCTCGGTGTCGGGGTTCGGGTCGATGAAGATGTGGCGGTGATCGAATGCCGCGACCAGACGGATCTTGTGCGAGAGCAACATTCCGTTGCCGAACACGTCGCCGGACATGTCGCCGATGCCCGCGACGGTGAACGGATCGGTGTCGACGTCGAGGTCGCGCTCGGCGAAGTGGCGTCGTACCGCTACCCAGGCGCCGCGAGCGGTGATACCCATCGCCTTGTGGTCGTACCCTGCCGAACCGCCGGAAGCAAAAGCGTCGCCGAGCCAGAAACCACGCTCGACGGCGATGCCGTTCGCGACGTCCGAGAACCGTGCAGTCCCCTTGTCGGCCGCCACGACCAGGTAGGAGTCTTCACCGTCGTACTCGATCACTTCGGCCGGATGTACCGCTGCGCCGTCGGCGATGTTGTCCACCACGTCCAGCAAGCCGCGAATGAAGGTGCTGTACGACTCCTGCACCTGCGCCGGGGTCGGTGACGACGTGCCTCGAACCACGAACGCGCCCTTGGCACCAGAAGGAACGATCGGGGAATTCTTCACGCTCTGGGTCTTCATGAGGCTCAGGGCCTCTGTGCGGTAGTCCTCGTATCGATCCGACCAACGCAGGCCGCCACGGGCGACGGAGGAACTACGCAGATGAACGCCTTCGACATTGGGTGCGCTGACGTAGATCTCGCGGAAGGGAACGGTCTTCTGTGGGGTGGAGAGCAACTGTGAGTCGATCTTGAACGACGCGTACGGCAACGGGTCGCCGGACTCACCACGCAGGTACCAGTTGGTGCGCAGAGTCGCCTGCAGGAACGAACGCACGCCGCGCAAGACGCGGTCCTCGTCCAGAGTGTCTGCACCGTCGACTGATTCGTCGATGGCCGATGCCGCGGTAGCCACGGCTGTCTCACGCGACCCCGCAACGGTGGGATCGAAACGCGCGGTGAAGAGTTCGATCGCCTGTCGTACGAAGAGTGGCTTCGCTGCCAACACTCCGACGATGTAGCTCTCGGACAACCCGATACGAGCCTGAGCGAGGAAACGGCACGCAGCGCGCAGCAACTCTGCGTCGCGCCACGTGATGTCTGCTCGTCCGATCAGACTGGAGAAGGCGTCCATTCGGGTCTGGCCGGCGATGACGGCTTCGAAGGCGTCCGCCATCTTCTCCAGCGCACCACCGTCGAAAGTGCTCGGCTCGAAGGTGAAGTAGTGCGCCGAACCCAGAACGGTCGGGATCGGGCGGTGCGTCGACACTCGGAGTCCGAGGGATTCGAAGTTCTCGCACAGATCGGAGAGGGAGGGCTCTCCGGACGGCCACAGCACCACGCAGGTCAGGTCACCACTGCTCAGGTCGTCACCCTGCCGGAAGACGAGTCGCTGGCCCGCTGCTGCCAGTTCGGCGACCAGTTCGAGCGCCGGGTCACCGGGTCGATCACCGCCTGCCGGTCTCGATTCTGCAGCTACGGTCTTGGTCGCCGATGATGTGCTCGCCATTGAACACCCTCCTGGAAATTATTGGATCCGAACACTTTCCAGTGTTGCGTGGATCACCGGAAAGAGGTCGTGCCCGATAGGAGTACAAACCCCCATCGGGCACGACATTTCGGCAGTTGCGGTGAGCTCAGTCGCCCAACCTGATCGGAGCGAGTTCCTCGAACACGTCGCCGGGTCCGGGATTCTCGGTAGGCGCAGCGCCACCGAGATGGTTGACGACACCCCACACCGCGTTGATCGCGGTCTGGATCGCGCCCTCGGCCCAGCCGGCAGTCCACGACACGTCGTCACCGGCGAGGAAGATGCCGCGATGACGCGGTTCGAGATCATTCTGCACGAAGTGAGAGAACAGGCGCTCCTGGTAGCGGTAGTGCCCCGGAAGGTTCGCCTTGAATGCACCCATGAAGTCGCGCTCGGTTTCCCATGAGAGCGTCACCGGACTCGAGATGATGTGGCTGCGGAAGTCCACGCCGGGGTAGATCTCTTCGAGAGAGCGCAGCATGATGTTCATGCGCTCGGTGGCGTCGAGCGCCAGAAGCTTCAGCGAATCGTCCGACCAGGTGTACGACAAACAGATCAGGCCAGGCTTGCCCTCGCCTTGATCGAGCAGGTACGTGCCGCGACTCATACGGTCCGTCAGTGTCATCGACACCGAATCACGGCCGGTCACGGGATCCTTGTCCTTCCAGAACGGGCGGTCGACGAGTACGAACACCTTGGTCGACCCCATGTAGTGAGTGCGCTCGATCGCAGTCCAGTGGTCGATCGGGAACAGATCGTCGTCACACCTGATGTTGTTGAGCAGCATCCAACTCTGCACTGTTACAACGGCACTCGCGTAGGTGCGAATGAATCCGTCGGAGTCCGTGACGGTGATGTTGCCAGGCTCGGTACGCCGGAGTTCGGTGACGCGGGGACGTGTCTTGCCGTCGTTGAGCGAAGCGACCGTCGTACCGGCAGGCCAATGCGCCATCTGCGCCGGGGCGCGGTTCCACAACCGCATCGGCAGCTGCTGCGATCCACCCACGATGCCGCGGTGGTCGTCGTCGGCGGCCGTGATGACCACACGAAGGATTTCGAGGATCGAGTTGGGGTAGTCGGTATCCCAACCACCCGTACCGAATCCGACCTGCCCGAACACTTCCCGCATGTGGAAGGACTTGAAATGCTTCGACGCGGCGAGGAATCCGTAGAAGGTCTGGTCGTCGTAGCGCACCACGAGGTCGTTCCAGATCCGCTTGATCTCTGCGGTGTCACGGTCACGAATGGCCTGCTGCAACGGAATCAGATCCGCATGCTCTTCGAGAGTGCGCTGCCAGGCCTTTGCCACCTCGGTGTAGATCGGCGGCAGATCCTCGAGAGCGTGCGCGTAGTGGCTCTCGCCCTTGAGGTCGATGACCGTGCTGGGCGTGACCTCGGCAAGAGGATTGGGGAACTCCTCGGTCTGCAGCCCCAGTTCGTTCAGGTAGTGGAACAACGTCGTCGACGACGGTGGGAAACGCATTGCGCCCATCTCGGCGACTACTCCGGGGTGCCCGTCGAACTCGACCGACCGCATCCGGCCACCGATCTGATCGGCTTCGTAGACAATCGGTTTGAGGCCGATTTTGAGCAACTCGTAGGCCGCGATCATGCCGGAGAGGCCGCCACCGATCACGGCAACTTCGGTACCCAATGCCAGATCGGGCACCGAGCCGAGCCCCGCCGGGCTGGAGACGTAATCGTCGTACGGGAACGGGAAATCCGGCCCGAACATCGTGAGCGGCGGCTGCTTGCCGGGTTCCGAGGAACTGTCCGGAGCTACTGGGATGGTCATCTACGGTTCTCCTTGGAGACAGTTGTGACAGAACGGTCTGGATACAGATCGAGGCGTCGATCGTCGAGATGCGTATTGAGAGTGCGCGATTGCGCGACGGTGGCGGCAGCAAGATCCGCGAAGAGCAACTCCTGGCCACCCCCGGCTCTCGCCAACTCGGCACCGTCGGGTGCGATGGCGCACGTGAGCCCGCAGTAGGTCAGGTCGGTTTCGGCACCGCAGCGATTGACGTAGGTGAGAAACATCTGACTTTCGTATGCGCGGGCCGGAACCACCTGCTGCGCAATGTGTTCGTACGGAGTCATCAAACCCGTCGGCACGATCAGCCATTCGGTTCCGGCGTCGGCGTGTGCCCGAACTGCTTCGGGAAATTCCACGTCGTAGCAGATCAACAATCCGCAGCGGATGCCCTCGAAGTCGAACCCGACCACCAAGGTCTCACCTGGCCGGAAGTGCTCGCGGTCGAGCGTGCCGAACAGGTGTGTCTTGCGATAGTGCGCAAGCGAAGTGCCGTCGCTGCCCACCACCTGCACGCTGTTGTAGACATCTCCCCCGTCGAGTTCGGGATAGCCGTAGACGACTGCGATGCCCGCGCTGCGAGCAATCGCGGCGACGGAATCGAAGATCGGGCCGTCTGCCGGCTCCGCACGCAGCGACACCAGTTCGCCGATGTCGTAGCCGGTTGCGGACATCTCCGGCGTCAGGAGGATCTTCGCACCGGACGCAGCAGCCTCACGGGCTGCCGTATCGATCGCAGCGAGGTTGAACTCCACCGACGCAAAGGTGTCCGGTGTGGTGAGCGGACCTTGAAACAGGCCAACTCGGACAGAATCGACATGCATGGTTCGCTCCTTCAGGAGTTCCGTGACGCCAATTTTCGACGGTGCGTGTGACGGGGACAACTACCAGCGTGACTGGTGCCGCCAGTCATGTCAACTCTTGTTTCCTAACAATCAACATTTACACGTTCGAGCCTCACGAAGACGGAGCGCGGGGCCCTTCTGGCAACGCCGGATTCAGGACCCACAGAACCTTCGCCAGAACCGCGCCTTCGGCCTGAAAACTGTGATTGTGCGTAGGCGTGAACGTGAAGGAATCGCCCGCCGCGAGCACGACATCCTCAGCATCGACGGCCTCACCGTTCGGATCCGTCCGACCGCCCTCGAACGAGACCCGCAGGCCACCCTCGAGCACGTGTACGAAGTTCACGTCGATCGGCAGACTGTAGAACTCCTGACCACTTCCGCCGCCTGGTTCGAGCTCGCCGAGCAGCACCTGGATCCGACGCTCGTTGGTAGGCGTGAGCAGGTACTCTGTCATCTTTTCGCCACCGAAGCTGATTTGCGGCATGGCGTCGGCGCGGACTACTTCACCGGCGGACGCATTCTCGAACAGAGATCCGACGGGGATCTCGAGCACCGCGCACACCTTGATCAGGGTCGCCACCGACGCGTTGACGTGATCGCGCTCGAGTTTCGAGAGATACCCCTTGGTCACACCACAGGCCTCGGCCAGGTCGTCGAGGGTCAATCGCTTCGACTGACGTGCCGCCTTGAGCCTCGCCCCGATGCGCGGACCGACCGGCTCGACCGCTTCCTTCGCCTTGGCCACTGAACCCACTCCTTCACGACCGCCGTGTCCCTTTCAGGAAACAGGGGTTGACAACCGAGCCTCTTGAAGAAACCATACTTGCTCAGAGAGCTACATCACTGAAGGGCGCCCGGTGTGCGCCGAATCGAGAGCAGGGACCTCTGCACATGGCTACCAACAACCCCGGATCGTTCATCGGACCCGTCGACGCCACGCGCGTCCCCCGCTACGCCGAGCCGACCACTTTTGCGCGTCTGCCGCGCCTGGACGAGGTCTCGCGCGCCGACGTGACGATTCTCGGCATTCCTTTCGATTCGGGTGTCAGCTACCGCCCCGGCGCTCGTTTCGGCCCGGGCCACATCCGCGCTGCGTCGAAGCTGCTGCGTCCGTACAACCCCGCGCTCAAGGTCTCCCCCTTCGCGAACCAGCAGGTAGCCGATTTCGGCGACATCGGCGTCAACCCCTTCGACATCCAGGAAGCTCTCACGACGGTTCAGTCCGCCGTCACCGACCTGCGCGCCGACGGTTCATCTGTGCTCACGCTCGGCGGCGACCACACCATCGCACTGCCGATCCTGCGCTCACTGGCCCGCGATCACGGCCCGATCGCCGTCCTGCACTTCGATGCTCACCTCGACACCTGGGACACCTACTTCGGTCAGCCATTCACCCACGGGACCCCCTTCCGCCGCGCCAGCGAAGAGGGCCTGATCGACATGGAGCGCTCACAGCACATCGGTATCCGTGGACCGCTCTACAGCGAGAAGGACCTCGAAGACGACCGCGTCCTCGGCTTCCAGGTGATCCGCAGCGACGACTACGAGGTCGACGGCGTCGCCAGCATCGTCGAGCGCATGCGTAAGCGCCTCGACGGTGGGCCGGTGTACGTCTCCGTCGACATCGACGTACTCGATCCCGCCCACGCTCCGGGCACCGGAACACCCGAAGCGGGCGGCATGACCTCTCGCGAATTGTTGAACACACTGCGTGGGTTGGTGGGACTCAACGTGGTCGGCGCCGACATCGTCGAGGTAGCGCCGGCGTACGACCACGCCGAGATCACCGGTATCGCAGCGGCTCACGTCGCCTACGAGTTGCTGTCGGTACTCGCACTCAATCGCTGAAGCAGCACAACGGTATCCGTGGTGTGATGCATCTCGGGGGTCGCGGGGAGATCACGTTCCCGCGACTCCGAGACCAGCACCTTCCACCCATCGGTGAACAGCGACTCCACATATTCCGGGGTATGCAGCATCGCCCGATGATGCTCGGTGGGCGACTCGTGGGGCGAGTGGCCCACGATCAGAAGATGCCCATCCGGCGCGACCAGATCACCGAGCGCCCGGAACAATTCCCCGCGCGCGGGTTCGAGCATGTGGAAGAACTGCGCAGACACCAGATCGAACGAACGACCCTGCGGATCCCACTTCGTCAGATCGGCTTCCAGCCATTCGATGTCGACGCCCTCGCCCTCGACGTGAGCCTGGGCGCGACCGAGCGCAACCGACGAGATGTCGGTGCCGGTGACCTTCCACCCGCGACGCGCCAACCACAAAGCGTCGGCACCTTCACCGCAACCGACGTCGAGTGCCGTGCCCGGCTCGAGGTCGGAGGCCTCGGCAATCAACTGCGGGTTGGGGTTTCCGCTCCAACGTGCTGGGCGTTCTTCGTACAGCGAGTTCCAGAATTGTGCGTCCGCCTTGGCGTACGGATTCTCGGTGGTATCGGAGTTTTCGTGGTGAGTGTGGTGTTCGTGGCTCATTCATCCAGGATGAACATCTCCCGCAATTCAGGCAACAATCTTTGCTGAAACAGCAATTCCTTCATTTCGACGCTCTGCTAACGTCACGCGTCGTGGCCGGTGGATTTCCCGTGTTTCGCCTGTACTGCACCTCAGCAGGCTCTCATGTTTTGTGTTGTGCGCATTTTCCCGAGTTCAGCGGTTCGAAGCCGGACAAAGAGTTCAGCGCCCAGCAGAGCTTCGACCGCGCAGTCGAGCAGATTCTGCGCGAGGCATCCTTCGAACCGACGACCGTGACTTTGATCGGCGAGCAGCAGGGTTATCCCGTCGGAGACCATTTGTTCGATGCGACGGTTCCTCGAACCGGCAACGTCTCCTTTGCCTTTCAAAGGGCCGGACCGCCGTGGATCGTTCTCGGCCTCGATGTTTCGGCGGACGAATTCTGGTCCGAGATCGACGACGACGAAGATCTCCGCGGTCTCGGCCCGATCGCCCCGGCGACCTCGGTTTCGGCCGTAGTACTCACGGAGACCGGGTGGCCACATCGAAGTGCCCTCGACTCCCCCTGAACTGAGCCAGAACTCCAGCCTTCGTGAAATCGAACAAAAATCTGCCGGATTTTCGTGAGGATCAACCGAGATGCCCGTCACGTCCTACGCCAAGATTTAGCGGTCACACTCGACTGCGCCCTCACGATTCACTCCCGGGCCCCGGCTCCTTCACGGAGGCACAATGAAACACCGCTCCTATTCGACGCTTGCCGCGACCGCGGGGCTCGCGCTCGTGTTGTCGGCTTGCAGCTCGGGAGGCACGTCCTCGGGCTCCGGCGGCGGTGAGCCTCTGACAGACGGAACCTTCCGGTACGCGTTGCAAGGCGATCCGGGTGCACTCAACCCGATCATGTCCGGCTCGGCGGCAACCGCGGAAATTTCGAAGCTGGCGTACGACTCCCTGGTCTACCAGGATCCTGAAACCAGTGAATTCAAACCATGGTTGGCCGAGAAGTGGGAAGAAACGCCGACCTCCGCGTCCTTCACCATTCGTGAAGGCGTGACCTGTACCGACGGGTCGACGCTGACTGCACAGACCGTCGCGAACAACATCAACTTCGTAGCCGATCCGGCCAAGGGTTCGCAACAACGTGGCACCACAGTTCCCATCGGCGCTTCGGCCACTGCCGATCTCGCCACCCGCACCATCACGGTCACCACTCCGGCGCCGACCCCGTTCCTCCTCCTCACCATCAGTCGCCTCCCGATCATGTGCGATGCCGGACTCGAAGATCCGACCGCCTCGAACAACAAGTCGCTGGGCTCCGGCATGTTCGAAGTCACCGAAGTCTCGGCCAACGACCACTACACGTTCGAGCGTCGCGACGGCTACAGCTGGGGCCCCGACGACACCACCTCCGATACACCGGGCGTCCCCAAGACGGTCATTGCTGTCATGGCACCCAATGTCAGCACCGCAGCAAACCAGCTTCTCTCGGGCGAACTGAGCGCATCTCCGATCGCCGGTCCGGACAAGGATCGCATCGATGCCGCCAATTTCGACTCGGTCCAGCGCCCACTTCCCGCCGGTCAGATGTACTTCAATCAGATTGCGGATAATCCGACCAGTGATCCCGCCGTTCGAAAAGCTCTAGTCCAGGCCGTCAATCTCGACGATCTCGCTGAAGTGATCACTGGCGGCCAAGGCACCCGTGCAACAAGTCTTGTCTCCGTCGAACCCCGCGCCTGCGTGTACGACTCTGTCGCAGGCAACATTCCGGACTTCGACCTCAGCGCAGCAAAGGCAACACTGGACGCTGCAGGTTGGACCGCCGGCTCTGACGGCAAGCGAAGCAAGGACGGAAAGCCGCTGACCCTCCGCCTCTTCTACGCTGCCGGCGAAGATGCGCGCAGCGCAGCAGCCGAACTCACTCAGACGGCATGGTCCGACCTCGGCGCGACCGTCGAGGTGACAGGAGCCGACCAGACCAAGGTTGTCGACGTCATGCTCAGCGGCAAAGACAACAACCAGTGGGACATCGCGTGGATCCAGATCAACAACTCGGTTCCCAGCGGGTTCGTCCCGTTCTTCTCCGGTCCTGCTCCGGCAGCAGGTAAGAATTTCTCTTCGATCAACAACCCCGCCTACGAAGCAGCCGTTGCCAAGGCCTCCGGTTTGACCGGCGACGCAGCATGCGCGGAGTGGGCGGACGCCGAGTCGCAGATCACCAAAACGGTGTCCGCAGTCCCGTTTGCCGATACGGTCTTGAGCTTCTACTTCAACAAGGCCGGACTCGCATTCGGCAAGACCTTCATCGGTTCCGCACTGCGTCTCTACCAGTAACCGATCGATCGAACTCTAAGCGGCAACGAGATACGTCAGATCACTGCGATCTGACGTATCTTGTTGCCACACCGATTGTCTCGTTGTCGAGTTCGACGTAGGCGAGTTGGGGAATGCTGGGCGCCAGTTCACCGAAAGCCCACTTCGTAACGTTCTCGAATGACGGACGGAAATCGAAAATCTCCGGCCAGACACCGCTCGCCAATTGCTCGGTACATCGATCGATCGCTTCGTCCAGAGCGTCCGTGTCGACAAACCATCCACGATCTCCGAGTTGGTCGTCCTGGAACGAGAACCCCGCTCGCATCGTCACCCGAAATCCCTCGGCAGGCATCAGCGGCGGCAAATTCTTTGCGTCCCGCACGGGTGCCGGAAGCCCTTGCCTCACAGCGAATGTACGACGGATCTCGACACTGAACATGCCCACCAAGGTATCAATGTTCGTCGAGCACAGTTCTACGAGCGGACCAATCGCGCAATCGCGTCGTTCGCTTCTTTGATCTTCGCGTCCGCCTCGGGTCCACCGGCAACAGCGGCTTTGACGACGCAGTGGCCAATGTGGTCCTCGAGCAGGCCCATCGCTACCGCCTGGAGAGCCTTGGTCATCGCCGCGACTTGAGTGAGAATGTCGATGCAGTACTTGTCCTCGTCGACCATCCGCTGCAGGCCACGAGATTGACCTTCTATGCGACGCAGTCGCGCCAGGTAGTCGTCCTTGGCGGAGATGTAGCCGTGCGAATCGCTCGTGCAGCATGCATCGCCAGTCGAATTACTGCCTGGAGCACTGCCAACTTCTGTCGCTTCCGACATTCGATATCCTCCTTTTCGTCAACGCGTGATGTCGCAACAATTCTCATTTCCGGGACGAGGTGCGGATACTCTTCGGCTTCCGTTGTCCTGCAGAGCAATCACTGCGCACATCGCCAGGCACTTCGCTACTGCACGAACAGATGGGTGCATGGCGATTGCCGATGCCCGTTTTCCCGCTGCTGCGAAACGCATTCGATCTCAGTGCCCGTGGTGCGCGTGGTTCGCATGTTCGGACACAGGTGGGGTCGCATTGTCGGCCGTCAGCGTGAATTCCGCTGTACGCACCACCCCGTCGTGTTTGAAGTCCAAGAACAATCGGTAGTCCTCGGCACTCGGCATGTTGGCGTAGAAGGTGATTGCCGGACCAGCTGGCGTGACACCGTCACCGGGATGACCGTCCGGATGCACATGGAGATAGGCGAGGTCGGAGGCACGCAACGCGACCAGATGCCCGTACGCGGCAAGGTAGGGCTGCAAGTCTGTGACCGGGATTCCGTCACGACTGACCGAGAGCGTGAGCTTCGATGTCTGACCGGCATGGGCCGCGCCTTCGAGGGAGACTGTGTATCCGTCGACCGTCGTGTCGGCAGCAGCGGCAGGCAACGGCCGGGGATCATAGGGGCCGACGACGCGTACATCCGCACTCAGCGTGATTCCGTCACCGCCGTCCGGGGTGAAGTCAGCGAAGACTCGATAGTCTCCCGAATGAGCGAAATGAACTGACACGTGCCAGTTTCCGTTCTCATCCAATTCGGGATGCACGTGCTGGAACTCGGTCAGGTCCAGACCGACCACGATCAGATGCAACTGCTTGTCGTGGGTGTCCGTGTACTGAGTCAACGGAGTTCCCGCTGAATCCAGAATCCGGAATTGCAGAGGTACATTGCTGCCGACAGCCGCCTCCGACGTTGCCAATTCCAGTGTGTAGCCGTTCTTGCTGAACATCTTGCCCTCCCGAGCTTAGGTCGGCAGCACTTCCGTTGCCGTCTGCGTTGGGTTCTGCACTCTTCGAAATCGAACCTGTTGCAATTTGTACCATACCCCCCTAGGGTATGCAACGAACGACCGAAGTACTTTGAATTCACTCGAAGGAGATCCGATGCGCACCTACGTCGAGCGCCGGTCGAATAAGTTCCGAAAGCATCGATTCCCCACACATTTCATCGTCGCACTGCACCGATGTCGCAGCGGCTCGCTTACGACGTCCCCGGAACACGCAAGCATCACCTATACCCCGTACAGGTAAGGAATTCAGAATGTCCACACAACCGCAATCCACACGTAAGTGGTGGGCGTTGGCGTTGATTGCCGCCGCTCAGTTCATGGTCATCATGGACACCTCGATCATCGGTGTCGCTCTCCCCCAGATGCAGAGCGATCTCGGTTTCTCCCAGGAAGGTCTCACCTGGGTCTTCAATGCATACGTCATCGCATTCGGCGGGCTACTCCTCCTCGGTGGGCGCCTGTCCGACCTGTTCGGCGCCCGCAGAGTGTTCACCGCCGGTTGGCTGATCCTGCTGATCGGTTCCGTTGTCGCCGGTGCCGCCGGTAACGTCGCCGTCGAACTTGCAGGCCGCGCAGTTCAGGGCGCCGGTGCCGCACTCATCGCGCCATCGGCGCTCACCCTGCTGATGATGCTGTTCGGCAGCACGCAAAAGGAAATGACCAAGGCGCTGTCCATCTACGGCGCCGCCGCCCCGGCGGGCGGTACGGCCGGCGTGTTCCTCGGCGGCGTCATCACCGAATACACCAGCTGGCCTTGGGTTTTCTATCTCAACATCCCCATCGCAGTTATTGCATTGATCGCCATTCCCTTCCTGATGCCGAACGCACCGGCACGTACCGGGTCGATCGACTTCCTCGGCGCACTGGCGGTCACCGCGGGCCTCGCTGTCGGCGTCTTCGGCATCGTCAGAGCACCTGACGTCGGTTGGGGATCCGGGCAGACGTGGCTGGCGCTCGCCGTGTCGGCCGCTCTGTTGGGTGCATTCGTATTGATCCAGTCCAAGCGTCGGGAGCCTCTCGTGCGTCTGGGAATCTTCAAGGCGCCCAACCTCGGTGCCGCGAACATCGCTCAGCTCGTGCTCGGCGCCGCCTGGATACCGATGTGGTTCTTCCTGAACCTGTATCTGCAGCAAGTGCTTGGATACAGCGCCTTCCCCGCCGGTGCGGCTCTGCTGCCGATGACGATCTTCGTCATGCTCGGCATGGTCGTCGTGGCACCACGGGCCATGGCGCGCTTCGGCGCAAAAGCAATGATCGTCGCCGGATTGCTGTTCCTGGGAATAGGTTTGGGTTGGATGTCGTTGATCCGGCCCACCGGCAACTTCTGGGTAGACGTGCTGCCGGCCTCGCTGGTAGCTGCGGCCGGTATGACGCTGGCGTTCATTCCTTCACTGGGTACGGCGATTTCGGCCGCACGCCCAGAGGAGGGTGGATTGGCTTCCGGCATCGTCAACGTCAGTTACCAGGTCGGCTCGGCTGTCGGTCTCGCGGTGATGACCGCGATCGCGGCGATGTTCGGCGCCGATCAACTCGGTGACCTGACGGAGTTGACGAACGGGTTCTCCGCAGTGTTCATCGGTGCAGCCGTCATCGCAGTGGTGGGCGCGGGAATCACCGCGGTAGTGATGCGCTCACCCAGAGTCGAAGAGTCTCGAACCGTTAAGTCCACCGTCAATTCTTGACCAACTCCGGTGGTGGGTTCGGCGGGCGATCGTCCACCGAACCCACCACCATCGGAACCACCTAGGACAACTCATGTCACGCCTTGCACCTCTCACACCGGCCACCGCTGTCGGCACATCCAAAGACCTGCTCGCCGAGCTCGTCAACCGTCACGGACAGGTCGGCGACATGGTTGCGGCGATGGCTCATTCACCCGCTGTGCTGGGTGGCTATCTGCAACTCAGCCGGGCAATGAAGCGAGCGAAGTTGAACCGCAAGATCAGCGAACGAATCTCGATCGCTGTGCAGGTCCAGCAAGGTTGCGCTGTTTGCCTCGAAGCCCACGTTGCCGCCGCGCACGCCAACGGCGTCGAGGCGGACGAGATCGAGCGTGCCCGCGCGGGCACGTCGGCCGATCCCGCCATCGCGGCAATGATCGACCTCGGACTGCGCGTCTACCGGGAACCTGCCTCGATTTCCGACGAACACATATCGGACCTTCGAGCGTACGGCTACGGTGATCGCGAGATCGCCGACGTAGTCGGAATCGTCGCTCTCAATGTCCTGACCGGAGCTTTCAATCTTGTCGCGGGAGTGAAACCAGATGAACCGGACCGCTAGGACCGTGCCAGAACGGAACAGCATGCGTCTGTTCTTGATTCGCGACTATCGCCTGCTCTTCAGCGCCCAGATCATCGCGCTGTTCGGCACTGGGTTGGCGACGGTTGCGTTGGGTCTACTCGCATACGAACTCGCCGGACCGAGCGCCGGAGCCGTGCTGGCCACCGCGCTGACTATCAAGATGTCCCTGTACGTCGTGATCGCTCCGCTCGCAGCGGCGTACGTAGATCGGTTGCCGAGACGAGCTTTCCTCGTCGCACTCGACGTCCTTCGCGCAGCGGTAGTGATCGCATTGCCCTTCGTCAGCGAGATCTGGCACATCTACGTGCTGGTAGGCGTTCTCCAGGCTGCGTCGGCAGCGTTCACTCCCACGTTCCAAGCGGTCATCCCTGACATCGTGACCGACGAGGCCGATTTCACCCGCGCGCTGTCGGCATCGCAGGTCGCTTACACGATGGAAAGTCTGCTCAGCCCTGTTCTTGCCGCAGTCGCGTTGTCCTTCATGACGTTCAACCTGTTGTTCGTCGCCACCTCCGTGGGCTTTGCCGTCTCGGCGCTGCTCGTGCTGGCCACCCGAATCCCCAACGCTCGTACCAGTACTCACCGCAAGGCGTGGGATCGGATCGCGTCGGGGGTGCGAATCTTCGTGACCACACCGCGACTGCGCGGCATCATGGCCCTCAATCTCGTGGTGGCAGCAGCCGGCTCGATCGTGGTGGTCAACACCGTCAACTACGTTCGCGACGAGCTCGGTGGAACCCAATCCGACGTGGCCTGGATGCTTGCCGCATCGGGCACCGGCACGCTGGTGACCGCTCTGCTTCTTCCACGCATTCTCGACAGAACCGCTGAACGCACCGTGATGACAGCAGGTTCCGTCGTTCTGGTCTTCAGCGCCGGCGCGGCAGCATCCCTCGCCGTGGCCGGCGTATTCACGTGGATACTCACAGCCTCAGTGTGGGCACTCATCGGCGCCGGGATGGCCATGATCGTCACACCGACCGGAAAGGTGCTTCGGCGCTCCGTCGACCCCACAGGTATACCGGAGGTGTTCGCAGCCCAGTTCTCGCTGTCGCACCTCGCCTGGCTTGTCACCTATCCGATCGCCGGATGGGTCGGCACGAGCGCGGGATTTGCGGTCACCTGGAGCATCCTCGCAGCGCTTGCCGCAGCGGGAGCCGTTGCAGGATTTGCACTTTGGCCTCGGGAGACCGGTGCTAAATTGCCCGCACCCCCGTCATACGAAACGACGCAAGGCGAATGCACCTTGGCGGCTACCCAGTGCGCTTGTGCTCGCGCTGTCTGATGATGACGGTCCGCCCGAACACCGACGGCGCTACAACAAAAGTGGTGGTGCAGACATCGCCTGCACCACCACTTTTCGCTCAGCTCACGTCGGCGTACTTCCTGGGATTTGCGTCGAATCGAGGACCACATCCCTTGCAGCAGAACCAGTACCGATTGCCTTCGAAGTCACGGAACAGGCCTTCCGCTTCGGCACGCGCCTTCTCGATCACACTGCCGGGCATGACCCGACATTCGACGAGTTCACCACTCCCAGAGTTGAGTAGGTCTTTCCCGCCGGTCGGCATCGCCGTACCGACAGTGCCTGCAACGCCATTGGCGTCAGTCTTCGGGGTATTGCCACAGCCACAGCTGCTCATTGGGATTCCTGTTCTCTCGGGGGACGGCGGTGAGCCGAGAAGCCAGCCTCACACATCTATAAATATACCCCCTATAGGTATACTGGAGAATGTGCGAAGGCGCGTACGGCCATCACCTCGCCACATAAACCATTGTGGGAAAACGAATTAGCCGCCAAGCAATCCCCGATCACCGCATCATCATGACACAATAATCATGATACCTACTGGGGGTATAGGATAGGTCGAGGCATTGACCATCCACGTCCGCAAGGTCTTTGACGAAGAGGCTCAATGAAGAATCGAAAGGCAATCGGCAGCAGCCGATTCGCCGTGGTTGGAGCTTTGCTGCTGGTCGGCGCACTCTGGGGAAGCTCGTTCCCACTGGTTGCCGTGGCTGCCCCAACCTTCGGCGCCGTCGGCACGACGCATGCCCGCTTCATAGTCGCAGCGCTGGTTCTCGCACTGATAACGGCCTCCAGCAGATCGACCTGGCACGCAGTCGGTCACCGGTTTCCCGCATTCCTACTGCTGGCGGCCCTCAACGTCGCTGGGCCTCTCACGCTTGTCGCAACTGCGATCGTCGGACTCAACTCGTCGACGGCGTCGATCCTGAATGCCACGACTCCGATGTTCACCGTATTCGCCGCCGCTTTCTGGCTTCGGCAAAAGATCACCTGGCGAAAAATCTCGGGTGTTGCGATCGGCATTGCCGGCGTCTCGGTGCTCGTCGGCGGGATGCCGTCAGCGCTCGACAGTCGCGCAATGCTTGCCGTCGGCGCGTCGTTGACTGCGGCGCTGCTGTATGCAGTCGGAGGTGTCTACGCACGAAAGTCATTCCAGGACACTCCACCAATGACACTGGCCCTCGGCCAACAACTTGCCGCGGTTGCCCTCTTGGTGCCCGTGTCCGCCGTCGCTCCCCCACCGGGGCCCATAACCGTCGGTCCACTCATCGCCGTGGCAGCCCTGGGGCTGGGGGCTACCGCCGGTGGCTACCTGGTCTATTTCTGGATCATTCGCCAGGCGGGCCCAGTCGCGGCATCGGCCGTCACTCTTTTGGTGCCGATTTCGGCATCAGCGATCGGAGTGCTGTGGTTGAACGAGCCTGTCACGTTCGCGCTCGTCAGTGGGCTCGCCATCATTCTTGCGGGAGTCGGGCTGCTCCTGGATCTTCCACCGGCACAAGATCCATTGCGCAGGGTTCCGCCGGAACGGGTGGACAGCGCAGATGAGCGGCCGGTCAGCGGCTGATCGGGGCAGTCCAAAGACCCACCAATGCGTCGACGAGGTCGGTCGTGAAGTCCTCCCACGACGTGACTTCATCCGGCCCCTCTTCTGCAAGCGCGCGCTCACGTTCGGCGAACATGTGCACGATCGCATTGCGTCCGATGTCCGCGCGAGCGCGTCGAACACTCATCGGCATGTCAGTGAGACAGGCTGATAGTCCGCGAAGCGTCTCCTGCAGGGTGGGCGAGGCCAGAACCTCGTCGTAGACGATTTTCCGCAGGACTGGATCGGTGAGAATCTGCGCACTGAACCGCGCGTACCAGGTCGGGCCGCCCATTTCAGCGTAGTGATCGGTCGACGCCCGAACCAGACACGTAATCCAATCTCGAACGTCCTTCGACCCTTCAACCTTCCGTAGCAGTTCGCCGCGCTTCTTCTCGATCTGCTGGGAGTGCTTGTTCACGATCGCGCGGACCAGATCGGTCTTGGTGCCGAAGTGATATCCGACGGCCGCATTGTTGCCCTGACCTGCCGCTTCGCTCACCTGACGGTTCGAGACCGCAAAAACTCCGTGTTCGGCGAACAGTTGCTCGGCGACGGCGAGGATGCGGTCTCGGGTTGCAGCAGAACGCGCGGAATTTGCCGCGACGCCGGCTTCGGCCGTCGCATCTTCAGCCCTCGTAGTCATGGTCACCATCATCCTCGACTGTCCGAAGCTGCTCGGCACCGGAGATGTTCGTCACGATCGGAGACACACCCTTCCCTTAAGTCAGTCACTTGATTTAAGTTTAATTCAAGCAATTGACTTAAACCACTTTCGTACTTCCTCCGATGGAGTTACCGCAATGTCGTCAACCACTTCTCCACCACCGACAACGCCGCCACAGACAACTAAGTCGCCAGCCACCACCGCAGTGGTGGCTGTTCTGGCGTTTTCCGGCATCGTCGTCTCGCTCATGCAGACGCTGGTCATCCCGATCATCCCGCATCTGCCCGAGTACCTGAACGCGCCGGCGTCCGATACCGCGTGGGCTGTGACCGCCACGCTGCTCGCCGCCGCCGTCGCCGTCCCGACCATGGGCCGCTTGGGCGACATGTTCGGCAAACGCCGTCTACTCCTGATCAGCATGGCGCTGTTGGTCACCGGTTCGGTGGTCGGAGCACTCAGTTCGAGCGTTATCCCCCTCGTTGCCGGCCGAATCCTGCAGGGTCTTGCTGCCGGCGTCATCCCGCTGGGTATCAGTGTGATGCGCGATGTACTTCCGCCCAAGAAGCTCGCCGGCGCTGTTGCGATGATGAGCGCTTCGCTGGGAGTCGGTGGCGCTCTGGGGCTTCCGATCGCGGCTTTGATCGCCGAGTACGCCGACTGGCACGTCCTGTTCTGGGCGTCAGCCGTGCTCGGCGCGCTTGCGGCCGTTCTTGTTGTCGTCCTGGTCCCCGAATCGGCGGTTCGCACAGGAGGCACGTTCGATTTCGGCGGAGCAATCTCACTCTCAGCCGCCCTCATCGCTCTGCTACTCGCAATTTCCAAGGGTGGCGACTGGGGTTGGACGAGCACGCTCACGCTTTCCCTGTTCGGCGCCGCGATCCTGATATTCGGATTCTGGGCATGGTGGGAACTACGCACCCCCAAGCCGTTGGTGGATCTACGCGTATCCATCCGCCGCCAGGTGCTCTTCACCAACCTCGCATCCATCGTGTTCGGATTCGCGATGTTCGCCGCCAGCATGGTCTTTCCCCAGGTAGTCCAGTTGCCTGAAATCACTGGTTACGGCCTCGGCGGTTCGATGCTCACCGCAGGTCTGGTCATGGCTCCGTCCGGCATCATCATGATGCTCATCTCTCCGCTGTCCTCACGCATCACCAATTCGCACGGCCCCAAGGTGACGCTCATGCTCGGCGCCGTTGTCGTCGCAATCGGTTACGGCATCGGCATTTTCGCCATGCACTCGATTTGGGAACTGATCGTGATCGCAGTGATCATCGGCGCCGGTACCGGTATGGCTTACGGCGCGATGCCCGCTCTCATCATGGGGGCTGTTCCTCCGTCCGAGACCGGTGCAGCCAACAGCTTCAACACCCTGATGCGCTCCCTCGGTACATCATTCGCCAGCGCCATCGCGGGTGTCGTCATCGCCCAGATGACCATGTCCATCGGTGGGGCAACGCTGCCGTCGGAGAACGCTTTCCGCGTCGTCATGGCCCTCGCTGCCGGATCCGCCGTCATCGCACTCGTCCTGGCCGGTTTCCTCCCTCGGTTCAACGGCTCCAACTCCCGCAAGGAGATTGGTAGCCCGCACACCGATACGTCTCTTACTTCCTCGAAGGAATCCGTCCCGACACACTGAGTAAGCGCGCAATACACACTGCGCAGTACACACAGCCCGGCCCCGGCGGAGTCCAACTCCGTCGGGGCCGACGCGTTTCACACGTTTTGCAGTTGATACACCTGCGGACGACAGTTTCGTGACATGCTCCGTTGAGATGGGTGCTCGTTCGATACTCGGGGAAAGGATGCCGCGATCGCCGCTCCTCGTGCTGACGTCGCCCTTGCCGTCGCCGCTGCTGCCGTCCTGGGCATAGGCGTCGGTGTTCTTCTCGCCGATGTCGTCGCCGGCCTGGCTGCAGGTGCGGGTGCTGCGGTGGTATTTCGGTTTGCACTTCGGATGATCAATACCCGAAAGTGAGCATTCTCCGAGGGTCCTACTTCAGGACACGGATCGCCGAGCCCGGGAGAATTCCGCTCGACGGCGGGTAGATCGACGTCGCGCCGTTGAAGAACATGTGTGCGGGAGTCGTCGACACCGGAAGCAGGTCGATGTCGTTGAACAATGCCCGCTCACTTTCCTCCCACACCTTGCAGGACTCATCGCCCGGAAGAAGCGAAGCTTGAGTGGACAATTCGATGTACTTCTTGTTGTCGAGCGAAGCGAAGTTCACTCCTTCGGGCTTCGGCGGACCGGTGAAATACTTGGCAAAGATACTGGGTGTGTCACTGCCCAGCGTCAAACCGATGGAGACGTCCCACGACGAGAGGTCAGTGGTGCTGAACGTGTTGGCAATGACGAAGCTGTAATCGCCGCCGGTCAGTTTGACCTTGGCCCCCAGTCCTTCCCATTGTGTCGCTACGTATTCCGCGGCGGCAGAGTTCGTATCGCGGGCATTGTTGAAAATCACGTTGAGGGTAAGCGGTCGACCGTCCTTTGTCAGGACGCCGTCGGGACCCGCCTTCCAGCCGGCGTCGGACAAGGTCTTCTTGGCTGCGTCGACGTCGAACTCGGGAATCGTTCCTTCGACACTGTTGTAATCGCAGGCGAGGGGTTCCGACACCGCGAGTGCGCGTGCGCGGGTTCCCTTACCTCCGGTGGTGATCTCGGTGTAGTCGTCCAGATCGACGGCTTGCACAAGAGCCTGTCGCACAGCGCGGTCCGCCGTGGGCAGAGACGCGAAATGATTGAAGATGAACTCACCGGACAACGTGGTGTACGTCTTCGAATCAAGACCAGCTGCCAGCACTCGCTCCTCGTCCGAACCGGTCACCGCTGCGGCATTGACCCCGCCGGTGAGAACAAGATTCGCCGTCGTACTCGGATCGGTGACAATCTTGATCGTCACGGTCTTCGGCACCCCGAGAGTGTCAGACGTGGTCTCCCCGTTCGGGCTCCAGGTGTATCCGTCGCGGCGTTCCATCGTGATGTGATCGTTGGGAACAACCTCGGTGACCTTGAACAGACCCGTGCCGTTGCTACTCGAACGGATGCTGGCCGGATCTTCGAGCGTCGCGGCACACGGAAGCCGCAACGCGCCGATTCGAGAGAGCAGGAAGGGGGCGGGTTCGGCGGTGGTTACCGTCAGTTCGTCACCGTCCGCTGAGGCCGAAGTCGACATCGGCACAGTGGATCCGCGTAGCGGTGAAGCATTTTCAGGATCCATGACCCAATTGATGTCATCGGCCGCGGTTTGTGCGGTGAAGGAAGTGCCGTCGGCACAGGTGATGCCCTTCTTGAGCACGAACTTCAGCGTGTTTCCTTCTTCCGTCCAGCTCTCCGCCAGGTACGGACGCACAGTGCGTGTTTGCGCATCGACGTCGATCAACGAATCGTACGAGTACGCGTTGACGATCTGCGTCGACGTGAGATTGGTGATCAGAGGATGCAGATTTCCAGGATCGGCGTTGATGACAGTCGTGAAACTGCCGTCCTTTGCATACTCACCGACCGAACCTTCGGGGCTGGACGCACCGCCACACCCAGCCAGGGTGAACACGCCAACACTGATAACTGCTGTCGCGGAGACAGAACGAGCTTTCATACGAGCCGCCATCTACTAGAAGTTGCCATGGCGACAATGGTGCGGGACTGACGTGGTCTGGATCTCGTTGAAGTGACCCATACACTCGGCCGTACTCTGTTCGATTGTCACTATCGACCGGGCAAGCACAGCGACTATGTATCACGCTGCCGTTGACGGTGATTCGCGACGTTGATTCGGTTGCCGCACAACGCCGGCATGCAGTAGCGGCGTCGCCCTCCCCGGCTTGTATCGACAAACACCCCGTTGCATGTCGGCGATGCACATGGGCGGAATCGTTCGTACCCCAATGTGCGCAGGGTCCCCAGTAGCGAGTAACCGATCAACAACATGAGTTCACCCGCGAGATCGATTGTGTTGTCCGGTACTGCATTCCACCGGTAGTCGTTCTGGGAATCCGGCGTGAGTCGAACATGATGTGGGACGGTCTGCAGGAGTCGATGAGTGCGATCAACGAGCTCATCAGAAGTCGGAGCATCGAGAATCGAACGAATCCCCTCTCTGAGTTCCTTGACGTCGGCAAGTTCACCGCTGGTAAGCCGATGCCCGTTGCGGAGCGCGTCCGGCGAGAGTCCGTGTTCATCCAGTAGATCGTGAAGCGTCTGGGGGGCAGCCAACGCGTCACCGGCCTCCACCCACACGCGGGGTGAGGTGTTGACCAGGTCCGTCGCAAACGACGCACCGGATACGTAATCGTCTAAAACTACTTGCATCCCTTACCTCCCTGCCTTACCGTAATTGAATAACCTAACTTTATACCTTACGGAGGCGGCGGGATGGAACACTGCGCAGACCACGGACTGCCCGAGATACTCCGAGACACCCACCACCGATTGCGCCGCGCCGGCACCGTAGCGTCGGGGACACCCGTCGTTGCAGCCGATCTCTACTGGTCGATCGGAGCGCTCGCCCAATGCCTGACCGCGATGGATGAGGTCATTTCACAACTGGGAATCAACGCCCGAAAGCAGTTGCGGGCCGGAAAGTTCGATGTCGAGAGCGGACCGTTCGAAGGACAACCCGACGCTGCCCTGCTCACCGCAGTTCTTGCGCTCGCCCGAGCATCGAGCAGTTGCGAACCAGTTCAGACGGCAATCGGCAATGCCCAGATCGCGGTGAGCGATCTCGTCGTCTCAAGGCCCACCAGCGCTTGACGCCCGCGCTCGCAGCCTGCCCAAATAAAGACTGTATGGTTGGTTTTCAGGCAGCCGCCGAGAGCAACGACCAGCAGGAACCGGGTTATCACTGTGAGTGCAGGAGCATCGACAATCTACGAGGACCGAACCGTCCGGATCGACGATCAGGGCGTCACGATCCACCACTACTACTTCCCGTTTGTCAGCAAGTTCGTCCCGTACTCGCAGATCGAATCCGTCGACCTCGGAGTCATGTCGTGGCTGAGCGGACGCCTACGAATCTGGGGAACAACAGATTTCAGCTCGTGGTACAGCCTGGATCTTTCACGTCCGTGGAAGGAGACTGCGGTGGTACTCACCCTCACCGGCCGTGGAGCACCCTCGTTCAGCCCGAAAAGCGCAGACCGAGTCGACGCCGAAATCCGCAGTCGCATCGGATCGCACGCCGCGAACTGACTAGCGGAACTCGGATTCGACGGTGACGATCTCCCTCCAATCGGTTCGATCGAACAATCGCGCCAGCGCTGTGAACAGAACTTCCGGATCGATGACACTCTCCGGTGAGTGCACACCGACCCGATCCGAAATCGTTCCGTCGGCCAGCCGGGATACAACCTGAGCAAGGCCCAGCGCCAAAGGGATTCCAGTCGCACGGGCCATGTCCGACAGCAACTCCGACACCGGTGAATCGTCTGCAATCCGGGCCACGACGCGCATCGCTCTTCCGTCGAACGTTCCTGTCGCCGAGGCGAAGAACAACGGCAGGGATCCGTGGTCGGCACGCGTGAGCATTCGAGGTGCAGCGCGGATCATCCGCCGGAGCGAGGGCTTACCCAATTCTTCAGCGGCCGCGTCGAGATCGATTATCCCCCTGTCGATATCCGCACGGAGGACGTCGAGAAATGCCACAGTTTCCGGTGTGATCACCATGAGATCAGCCGAATGGCCTGAGGGACTGAAGGTCCGATGAAACATCACCGGCTCAGGATGCCCGACCACGTAAGCGTTTCCGCGGCGTCCGCCGGGCAGTTGCAGTGCGATGGAACGTAACGGTTCTTCGTAGACGATTCGACCCGCACGAACCACCGGAACCTTGCCGCTGATCTGCTGCATCCAGTGAACGGCAGCGGCACTGACGGCTTCCACCGACTCGTCCTCGCCGTCGACATCAACCGGCCAGGCTGTGTACAGATCGTCGACCACGCCCAATCGCGAGACTGCCATCGCGGCCAGGAGGTTGCTCATCCCGGGACTTGCGCCCATGCCGACTACCGCACAGATTCCGGCTTCCCTGGCAGCACCGTCCAATTCCAGCATGTCGACGGCCGGCTCCCAGTCGTCGCAGATGTCGAGATAGTGAGTCCCGGTCTCGATCGCTACCTGGAGAATACCGACGCCGAAACGGAAGAACGGGCCGACCGTATTGATGACGACGTCTGCGTCGTCCAGCAATTCACGTAGCGAGCGACGGTCCGTGACGTCGATACTCCTAGCCTCTACTTCCGCAGATGCGCGAGCCAGATCCACTGAAACTCGCTTCGCAGCATCGATATCACGATCAGCGACTACCACCTTGCCGATCCCCGGCAAGGTGGTAGCCACACGAACTGCGGCCGATCCCATGGCGCCGGCACCGCCCAGAGCGACGACTGTGATTCCGTCAGCCATGAATTCCCTCCAAGAATGCAGTCTGTTCTGCTAGATACCCGGGGGTGAAGATCGAACGGGGAGCAAGGACGGCCACCAGAGCGGACCTCACTTCCGAGTCTTCGAGATCCTTGTCCACGATCGAATGCGTAGCGTCGGGGTACTTCTTGACCACCAATTGCCCTGGAGTGTCGAGCAATTCGCGATACACCCTTTCGGTGTCTGCCACGTCGACGTTGACGTCTTGTCCGCCGACAATCAAGAGCACCGGAACCTTCACGGTTTCGAGATCGGCTCGCGCATCCGAGAGGTAGTTCTTTCGGATGAAGTTCCACCGGTCTTCGGTGAGACCGTCAGCCTCGCCGGAGGCCACGAGATCGCCGAACGATGCATCGCGTGCCAACTGATCCAAGTTCTTCGAGCGGTCGACCCGCGCTTTCTCGAACTCGTCGGCCGACGCATTTCTCTCGGAAAGTTCGGCAAGGGTATTGAATTCACCTTGCTGTAGCCAGTTGATGGCGGGGCCCACGGCAATGACGAACGCGACGCCCGGGTCGAGGTTCACCACCTTGGGCATCACCCACCCTGCCTGGCTGGCACCCCACAGACCGATCCGAGAGCGATCGATATCCGAACGCCCCCGCGCCCACGCGATTGCCGCTTCCGTTTCCGCCGCCCGATCGTCCATGCTCTGATCGAGCCAGTTGCCCGGCGCCCCGTTCACCCCCGGCTTGTCCCAGGAGAGTGACGCGTACCCCGCCTTTGCGAATGCCTCCCAGAGCGGCCGATAGAAGGTGTCGTGTGTTGCATCGATCGGTCCGTCTCCGTGGACGAAAACCACGAGCCCGAAGGGGCCGTCACCATGCTCAGGCAATGCAAGGACTCCCTGGAGTGGCACCGATCCCCCAGTGATCGTCACTTTTTCCTCGCGGATGTCGTAGCTGTTCTGGTACAGCGTCCAGCCCACAAGTCCAACGATCAGGACAACGACCACTGCCAGGGAAGTAACCACCCACCTGCGCAAACGAGGGCTACTCTTCCTCTCACTCTCCGATTGCACTGCCATCTTCCCGCCCTAACGTACGAAGTGAAAACGATCGTTTTGACTTCGATAGTACAGTTATGGGCGAAGATGTCGAGACGCGAGGAAAGGGCAGGGCGATGACCGACAGAGACGTCGATGTACCCACGAGGATTTTGATCGAGGGGCTACTGCGTACGGACGGAACTGTCGACGGGCACACCCTCTATGCCACCGCCGACGCCCTCGGCAAAACAGATCAACAGGTTCGACTGTGCATCAAACGGTTGGTCACCGAGGGAAAGTTCACTCAGGAAGGTCGCGGGCGGCAGGCCACGCTACGAGCAACACCGAAAGCCTTGCGGGAGATGGAACCCGACGTCGAATTCGTTCGGCTGGCCTGTCAACAAGATCGCGGCACCACGACGCCGTGGGACGGGTGCTGGCACCTGGTTGGATTCGCAATTCCGGAGTCGTCACGGAAAGCGCGAGATGCGCTGCGCACCAGGGTCGTTTACCTCGGTGGCGCGCTCGTCCAAGGCGGCCTGTACGTCTCGCCGCACGCCTGGGAACCGTACGTTCTCGATGCGGCCGCCGAACTCGATGTCGAACAGCACCTGTCTTCTCTCACCACTCGAGATCTGAAAGTGGGCATGCTCGAAGACCCCGTGAAGATTGCCGCGCAGTTGTGGCCATTGGACGAGATCGCTGACGGATATGAACGGCTGCTCGACGTAGCGACCGCACGCCTGCACAAACTGCAGAACACTCCGGGCACCGATGCTGTCACGATGACCATCGAGCTCGCGGCGGAGTTCACGCGAGCCATGGAACCGGATCCGCTACTGCCACCGGAATTACTGCCCACCAACTGGATCGGCAAGCGGGCGCGCTCCGTCACGGCACAGTGCTGGACGCTGCTGGCACAGGTGGACGGCGTCGACAAACTACCGTCGCTGTTCCACCTGTACGCAGATGCAATCGGTGAGGATCAGGACGCGAGAGTGCGCTGACGGGGCGGCAGCCCGAAACGACTGAGCACTTCGTCGACTGCGGTGGACGGTGTGACAAGTCCCCGATCCTGAAGCCACGGAATGGTGCTGTCCACCAGGTGCTCGAGAGTGCGGGGCAATGCGAGAGGCAACAACGTAACGCCGTCGGCGACATCGGCAGCTCGGATATCGGCGATCAAACTGCCGAGACCGGAAGGCGTTCCGACGTAGTGAAGCGAAACGGGAACCCGCGGCGCAGTCAACGCGCTGTCCAACTGTGCAAGCTCTTTCCGAGCGGAGCGAGCCTCCGGCGCGATCAGAATCTCGAGATCGACCAGCACTGCGACGCCGTCGGGATCGCGTCCTTCTTCGGCGACGGCAGCGCGTATCCGTGCACGTTCGAGCTGTGCCTCACGCAGATCCGCAGCGCGAATCCGAACCACATTGGTAGGGAATGAAGCTAAATCGAGAGCCTTTTCGCCCTCGGTGAGGTCCACCCAGTAGTCGCCGCCGATGATGGGCAGGTTGCCGGGTGCGCCCTCAGCGGCCGGATGGTGACCGGATCCGGTCAACTCGACCGCTACGTGCAGAGAATGCGAAGCGAGTGAAGACATGTGAGACCTCCGAAAATCAGAAAAGTGTGGGATGAGCGAGACGAATCGTCAGCTCGAACACATTCCTGACGAGGTGCGGCACAGATCTACATGGCGACGGCACCACTGACCGAGAGTGATGCTCACTCTCGAAGGGGTGGCGGGAAAGTCCGCTGGTGCCATGGCTGCCATGCTAGTTGTCCGTTCGAGTTTTCGGGGACCGAGCTCAGCTCAGACGCACTCGGCTGCGCCGGCATTGTCGTCTGCGGCTCCGAGGAAGGGGCGGGTCTCGGGCACAGGGTTCCACGCACCTGCCGTCTTCGCGTACTTCCAATCACGCTGATTCGAAACCAGGATGTTCACGGCGTCGACCAACCGCGTGACGTCATCCGAGCTGCTACCGAGGCCGAGGCTGGCGCGAACTGCACCGCCGGAGAGGCCGAGGCGTGCGAGAACTGGATGTGCGCAGAAGCGACCGTCGCGAACTCCGATGCCGTGCTCGGCGGAGAGGAATGCGGCGATCTCGCCCGCTTCGAATCCGTCGACGGTGAAGGTGACGATTCCGACGGCGTCGGGAGCGTCGTTCCACAGCCGTACGAGTGAGACGCCCTCGATGGCGGACAAGCCGTCAGTGAGCTGGGCGGTGAGCGCCTTCTCATGCTCGGCGATGACGTCGAAGTCCAGAGCGTGCAGGGTTTCGCAGGCGGTCGCGATAGCTGCGGCGCCGAGAACGTTGGGCGAACCGGCCTCGTGGCGTGCGGGCGCGCAAGCCCACTCGGTGGATCCGATGGTCACCTCACGCACGGCGCCGCCGCCGGCGAGGTATGGCTGAGCTTCGTCGAGCCAGTCACGGCGGCCGACGAGAACGCCGGCGCCGAAGGGCGCGTACAGCTTGTGGCCCGAGAACGCTACGTAGTCGACGCCGCATTCCTGCAGGTCGATGCGACGGTGGGGAGCCAACTGAGCAGCGTCGACGAGGATACGTGCGCCGCAACGGTGAGCGATGTCAGCCAAGCGTGCAATCGGCAGGATCTCACCGGTCACGTTGGAGGCGCCGGTGATTGCGAGCAGTGCGGCAGGCTTGGTGCACAGTTCACCGATCAGACGCTCGATGGTCTCTTCGATGGTGTCTGCGGCGGTGACGATACGAGCGTCGTTCCACGGCAACAGGTTTGCGTGATGCTCGACGTCGAGGACAACGGTGCTGCCGGGGACACACTGGGCCAGCAGGTTCAGCGAATCGGTGGTGTTTCGGGTGAAGACGACAACCTGATCGTCGGCACAGTTCACGAAACGAGCAACGGATTCACGAGCGTTCTCGTAGGTGAGGGTGGAGATCCGGGACGCGTAGCCGGCACCGCGGTGGACGCTGGCGTACGTGGGCAACAACTCGGCGATACGGTCGGTGACCTGGGCCAATGCCGGCGCACTCGCGGCGTAGTCGAAGTTGGCGTAGGAGCATTCGCCGCCCTGAACCAGCGGAACCTGCAGGTCAGCACCCGAAACCTTGGCGATCGGAGCGGTGCAGCAGGTGTCGGCACTCAATACAGCAGTCATCGAAGACAATCCTCACGTTCAAGGACTCGTTCGTCGGGAGATGGCCCCGGAAGAGTCCGCGCTTGCCGCATTCGTTTTCGAACGCAGCCGGGTCGTCACCCGGAGCACCCCACCGCGGAGGAGGGTTGCCGACCAGCAAGCCGGGGCTGAACACTGGTACTCGTGACCTGGCAACGAGGATGGCAGGAACTTCCCGTGCTTGTCAAGACGAAGCTGCGAAGCCCGTCGTCACGGCGTAATCGTCCGGCAGGCGAGGTGGAGTGCAAGCCTGGTTTCCGGATCGGCCAGATCCACCGAGAGAAGGCGCTGAATTCGATCGATCCGACTCGATACGGTGTTGCGGTGCAAGCCCATTCGAGTTGCGGTGTGAGCCAGAGACGATTCTTCGTCGAGGTACGTCGAGAGAGTCTCGAGCAACTCTCCACTCGAATCTCGTAGCGGCGCGAGCAGTGCCGCGGCGGCGGGCTGAAACGTGTCGGTTCGCGTCCACGCCAGCAGCAACTGCGCCAGCCCGAGGCGGTCCACGTGCAGGAACCGGCCGGTGTGCGACCGGGAACCGGCGAGACGAGCGGCATCCCCCGCCTCCGACAGAGACGCTCCGATACCGGCAGGGCCATCGTGCGCGCGTCCCACTCCCACCCACGTCTCCATTGTGGGCTCCAACCGCGCTTGAGCTGTGCGAATACGTTCGGCAATCCTGGTGATCGCCTCCGGTCGCGGCTCACCTGGCAGAGTCGTCCACGCTGCCCAGCCGTCAGCCTGTTCCACAACGTTGGCGTCGATTCCCTCCGCTGCGAGGGCGTCTGCAACCTCAGTGCGCCTGGCCACCAGGTCAACCTCGCCGATGGCCAGGACTTTGATGCCGATGTGCCAGCCGTCCAGCGCCCAACCGGCGTCGAGTGCGCGCCTGAGCAGTCCGGGTGTGGCGTCTGCGGACGTGTCGACGAGTTCACCCAGCAACGCGCTACGCCGACGCGCTTCGCGCTCATCGACCATACGCGCAACGGCCAGCCGGTGACCGACAGCCAACGAGGCCACATCGAGAACGACTGAGAGAGAAGCCTCTTCGACGCTCTGACGCACCGGGAGCAGCACCGCCAGCCAGGGCTCTCGGGCTGCGCCGGACATCACCGGGCATGCGATCAGAACCCCGCCGGAGTCCAATTCGACAGTGGTGGGCGCCCCGCGGCCCGACAACGTACCTGCGGCCGCTCGATCGTTGTCCGACAACAGGTCAGCACCGGTCAGCGGACGTCCGGACGAGTCCAGGAGAATGAACGAACGCTGAAAGGTGTTCAGTAACACCGACAGAAGATTCTCGACGCTTCCACCGGCACGCTGGCCCGCGTGTGTCGCCCGCAGTACCGCGTCGGCCATCACCGCCCGCGAATTCGAGAGAAGATCACGAAGATCCACGCTGAACTGCCACGGGTCGGACACTCCGAGCACCACCAGTCCGAGCCGATCGGCGAGCAACGTGAGACTGGCATCCTCTGCCGCAGTGCTGTGCACAGCGACCACCTGGCATCCGGTCGCCGCCGTTCTTCGAAGGAGAGCATCGAATCTCCACTCTCCGATGTCGATTAGATCGAGAATCACCAGAACTGATCCTGAACTCGCCGCACCCGACACTGCCTCGGCCGACTGTGTCGATTCCCCGGTGAGTGCTCCCACTGTCGTGACGACGGGATCACCGTTGCCGGCAAGTCGATACAACCCGACAAAAATCGGGTTGTTCAGCAACGCCGAAACACTCGCGCTCATCGCGCCTCCATCAGCACTGCGTCGTGGTCGATCCCGAATGCACGCGGGCCGACAACTTTCAATCTGCTTACATCTTCGGCCCACCACTGAGGGCAGGGCAGAACCAACACGGCCACGTCCTGGCCCTGGTGCACGGATTCGCACGAGACGAAGGCGCCGGTCCGGACGTCGAGCAGTGTCACGATGTCGGGGCACGTCGAGATCATCTCGCCGTCCAGCGCGACGGTCAGGAACTCACTTTCGAATTCGACTCGAATCACCGCAGAACCGTGTTCGAGAATCACGTTGCCCCGACGATCGCCGGCGTCCGGGTGACCACGACGCACCGCACGCACTCGGCCTGTCCCCCGTACCCGTGCTCCGATGGCCTCGGCGATCTCCTGCCAACTGCCGAGGGTCCCGATGTGCTGACCGAGTTCGTGTGCCCGGGAGAGAGTTCCCGGAATGCACGCCTCCTGCACAGTCCGCGCATCGATCGACGCGATGGCCAGAGCGCCCCAACCGCTGGTTCTCCCGATCAACGACCGCACTGCTACCTCGGCGCCCAGCACATCTACTCCATCGACGACCGTAATCAAGCCGCCTGGCTGGGCGAGGGTGACCGGGCACAATTCCAACCCGGCTGCGGCCAGGGAGAAGTGATCAAGCCGCGGCATCGCTCGACCGAGCAGGTCCGCGTCGACCACGGGAACTCCTAACGCCAACGCCGCCGCAACGCCGGAAAGAGCGTTGAGTCCACCGCCTTCGAAGGTCATCACTGCGCTCGGACTTTTCCCGGTCCACCGCGTCAAAGCTGCTGCGGTGTCCGCAAACTCATGTCCGGAGGGCAGTTGTTCCTCCAATGCCAGGGCTGATCCGACTATTCCCACCGGCATCACCAACGCCCCGTCCGGTAACTGGTCCGGCGCGATGACCTCCACCGAAGTAGACGCCATCAGTGGACGCAGCATTTCCACGAACAAGCGTGGATCGCCGCCCCCGCCGCAGCCCAAGACCACCGCCCCCGCCGCGATCGCGTCGAGGTCGGCCTCACGGACCGCGTGCAGCCTGCTCACGGCTCGCTATTCTGCCAGTACAGGTTGCTCGAGTGTCTCCACCGGCAGGAACGGGCGATCGAGTCCGAAGCTTGCCGGGCCGAAGACCGCCAGTGCCTCTGGTGTTCTCATGATCGGCGGAGTCGCGATCCCGATGACCGCAACTCGCTGCCCGTACCGCAAGCCCTCCGTGGTGATGGGCTCGGCAGTGTCGGCCTCGACGATGCAGATAAGGTCTGGCACGATCGCCACCATAACTCCGGATTGCACGGCGATCAGGTTTTCGTTCTGGAATTGAACTTCCAGCTCTTCGTCTCCGACGCCGGTGATCCGCACCGAGCCCCGAGCGAACCCCTCATCGGTTCGCCGGTCGACATCGATCACCTTGCCGTGAAAGAGAACTCGCCCGTATCCGTAAAGCGTGTCGGCGAGACCGTCCACCAGCGCCTGAACCGGGTCCACCCGCTGCTCACGTGAAAGCCTGATGGACCGACCGATGGCCAAGGCCAACGACAGAGTCCGTGGGATCGCCGTCCGCTTCACATCTGCACCCGTCATCGAGTACTGCGCGATGTGCGCCATCCCACCGAACCTCGACGTCACCCCGCGGGCGAGGCCTTCCAATCTGCTGTTGTCACTTCCGGTGTCGAAGATCGCCACCTCGTCGTGCTCGTTCGCCATGGCGAGCGGACTCGCCGAAATCCCGTACACCGAGAAGGTTTCCATCTCGAGCTGAGGAAAGGCTCGTCCCATCCCGTCGGCGTCGACAACCGGCAGGCCGCGCCGTGCGGCCACCAGCAACGGAATCATCGAATTGATTCCGCCGCACTCCATCGGCATCGTGGCATCTGCAGTTCGACCCGTGTGCTTCTCCAACGTGATCAGCGCCAGCTCGGGTTCGGTTCCGCGCGGCATCTTCTCGACCACGACGGTCGGTGCACCCATCTGCGCGACGGGGATCACCCACGCGTCGTCGTCGAGCTCCTCCGGATCCAGAATCGTGATTTCACCGGCTTCCCCGAGCGCCTGCGTGACCAACATCTTGCCGACGAACGGATCTCCCCCGCCGCCGGTCCCCAACAAAGCTGCGCCCCTGGCGAGGTCGTCGAGGTCTGCCGTTCGTAGTGTCCAACTCATCGTGAGCCCTCCTGACCGGTGGAGACCAGACCACTGTGCAGTGCTAAGTCACCGACTGCCTTCACTCGAATACGTGTTGCGTTGCCCGGCAGATACGGAATCGGGACCTCGTCGAACTCCACGATCTGCACCGACTCGGGCCGTGCGCCTGCTGCGACTGCCCGATCGATCGCCTCCTGGCGAGCGTCGTCGGCAAGAATCTGCCTGCGCCCGTCCCGTACCGCTTCGACTCGATCTACCTCACCACTGACCTGCGCGATCGCAGCGCCGATCGCATTGGCAACGTCGAAGCGCTCAGGACGAATCACCGTTCCCAGGCCGGGAAGTTCGTGCTCCAGCAAAACCGATCCCCCGCCAACCGCCACAACGGGAAGTGGATCCGACGTGGTCCGCATCTGTTCCACGGCGTCGGCGACCCGGCGCGAGATCCGGTCGAGTGCCGTCGACACCAGACCGCGGTCCAGGTGCGCCACCGCACTGCGATCTCCGACGTCGGCCAAGCCTGCCGCGACGGCTATGTCGGTGGCCGTCAACGTGTCACCGCCGAATACGAGTGCCCGTGAACCCAATTCGTATCCCACAGATTCGGGTCCGACTGTGAGTCCGTCCGCATCCACCAGCGAACCACCACCGATACCGATCGAGAAGACGTCCGGCATACGGAAATTGGTCCGTACCCCCGCGACCGTCACCTCCGTGGTGGCTTCTCTGGGGAAACCGTTGGTCAGTACGCCCACGTCGGTAGTGGTGCCCCCGATGTCGATCACCGCACAGCTGGCCAGACCGGACAGAACAGCGGCGCCTCGCATGGAGTTGGTCGGTCCCGACGCGAAAGTCGCCACCGGATAACGCCTTGCGTACTCGATGTCCATCAAGGTTCCGTCGTTCTGGCTCAGATACAGCGGTGCGGCGATGCCGTGCTCGACCAAAGAACTGGCAAGACCGTCGACGATGTGATCGGCAAGCTCGCGCAGCGCAGCGTTGATGATGGTCGCGTTCTCCCGCTGGAGTAGACCCACTCGACCGATCTCGTGAGAGAGCGAAATTGCGACGTCCGGGCCGAGTTCCTGACGCACGATCTCCGCTGCCGCCGCTTCGCATTCGAGATTGACCGGAGAGAACACCGACGATATTGCGACCGAACGAGTACCGCTGCGAGCCATGTCGGCGGCATGGCGACGAATCTCGTCGGGATCCAGCGGTGAGATACGACGACCGTCGAACTCGTGCCCACCGTGAGCGAGGTAGGGCCTTCCTTGCACAGCGGAGACCAGGTCTCGCGGCCACCCCACCATCGGCGGAAGCGCTGCGGTCGCCGGAAGCCCCAATCGCAGAGCCGCTGTTGGTGCAAGTCCTCGCTGCTCGATGAGAGCGTTGAGAAAGTGCGTCGTGCCGATCATCACTGCTTGAACAGCGCTGGGAGAGAACGAGTACTGCTGCTGCAGCGCCGTCAGAGCTCCGCCGATTCCGCCGGTGATGTCCTTGCTGGTCGAGTGTTTGACATGCCCGATGACGGTGGTCCCGTCCATCAGGACCGCATCGGTGTTTGTACCACCGACGTCGATTCCGATTCGCATCGCGAACTCCCTTCTACAGTGTTTGCAGTGCTAGTGCGTGAGCGCAGATGTTCCCGAAGGCTCTTGCGGCGCTTCGGTTGTGGTGCGTCCGACCCCGCGAATCAGGCCGAGTCGACCCGCGACGACGTAGAGAACGACTGCCGAGGCCACCGCGTTGATGGACGGCAAACCGAAGGTGCTGTAATGCCCGATCAGCGCCGAGACGATCCAGATCACCAACGTGGCCGGCACCCAAGTGGGCGCCGAGTTCGGGAGGGTACCCGCGGCTCGACTCTCTTCCAGGTCCTTGCGCCAGGTCTTGACGATGAAGTACTCCGCCACCATGATTCCGGCGATCGGCGGGAATCCGACGCCTAACAGGATCAGGAAGTCGGTGAACGAGTTCAGGATTCCGGCAGCCGCGAGGATCGAACCGGTCACGCCGACCACAGCGGTGACGACGGCGCGATTGATGCGTCGCCCGAACACGACGTCGATGAAGTTCACGATGCCGAGCCCCGAGCTGTACAGATTCCAGTCGTTGATCTTGAAAGTTCCGAGAACAATGATGAGAACGCCGACCCAGCCGACCGACGACAGGATGATCGTGGCGATATCGGAACTGCGAACGGCATGCGCAAGAAGTACACCGGTCAATCCGATCACGTATTCGCCTAATGTGATTCCGACGAGTGTCTGCTTCACGACGTCACCCGCCGTGCGGTTGAATCGCGTCATGTCGGGTGTGATCACTGCTCCGGCAATGAAACCGCCTGCGACGATGGTGGTTCCGGCGAGGAAGCTGAGCTCCGGCCCGGCTGGAGCAGATGCCATCAGATCTGACAGCGAGTGATTACGCAGTTCGGCGATGACGGCCCAACCCACCAGAAGCAGGAACAGGGGAACGGTGATGTTGGCGATCAGCTGCATGGAGCCGAACCCGCGAAGGACTATCGCGGTGATCAGAAGGCCGAAGACCAGGGCCCACGCCCACTGCGGCAGAAACGGCATGATTCCGTGCAAACCTGATGCAGAGACAGCAGATTGGATGCCGAACCAACCGATCAGGCTGACTCCGATCACCAGGCCGATCACCGCGGAACCAGCGTGCCCGAATCCACACCAGCGTGCGACCACCGACGTGTTGAGCCCTTCACGAACCCCGATGATGCCGATGAAAATACAGACAACCTCGAGAATCACCGCCCCGACTGTCAATGCCCAGAAGGCATTCCAGAACGTCATGCCGTAGCCGAGCGTCGCACCGAGCAGGAACTGTGCGAGTGCCGAAACCTGACCGAATCGCTGTACTGCCACCGAGAACCACGAATACCGTGCTTCGTCGGGAACGCGGGTGAGCGCGTAGTCGTCACCGTCGGACACTTCACCGCCGGCGGCGGTCGTTGATGTGTTTTTCATGACGGACTCCTCGAATAGTTGGGAAGTGTTCTCGGAGAAGACGGTACGAATGTGGCCGGGGTCACGCCTATGGGCGAATTGGCGTTTCTTCGTGTTACGACAATGCATTTCGCACAGTCGTCATTTCACACAGTCGTCAAATGGCACGGTCTAGCGCAACGCGTACCCGCCGTCGGGGTACAGCGTGGAACCCGTTGTGTACGTGTTGGTGAAGAGATAGAACACCGCTTGTGCGATCTCGTCTTCGTTCCCGACGCGGCCGAGCACGTTGTTCTCCGAACTCCAGGTGAACGCCGCCTCCCGAACCTCCGCCGGACGCTGAGCCCACAGATGCCCGTCGATGGTTCCGGGAGCAACGGTGTTGACGCGAATCGGCGACAGCTCGACCGCCAGTCCCCGTCCGAGCCCCTCGATTGCCGCATTGGCCGCAACGTATGCCGCAGCAGCCGCAGGTGGCCGCACACTGGCAGCACCGGACATGAGGACCACCGATGCGGTGGATGTCAGCTTGTCGAGCGCAGCGTGCACGACGCGGTACTGCCCCCAGAACTTGGAGGTGAACGGCGACGCCGCTTCCTCGACGCTCTGTTCACGGAACGAGCCGACCTGGTAATCGGCAGCCGTGGTGAAGAGAGCGTCGACGCTGGGGATGTTTGCGAAGAACGCTTTCACCGAGTCGTCGTCGGAGGTGTCGACGGTGAACCAGTGCGCCGCCTCACCCAGCTGCGTGGCCGCTGCTTCCAGCTTGGATGTGGTTCGGCCTCCGAGAACTACCTGCGCGCCGGCGTCGACGGCAAGCTGCGCCACCCGCAGCCCGATGCCTGTTCCGCCGCCGATCAGTACGACGGTCTTGCCTGAGAGAGAAGAAGGTGTCGTTGTCATGCAGCGACTGTAAGGCTCACCGAATTGTCCCGACATGTGCAGAATGCACAGATTTCACCACTACACAGTGCTAAGTATCGAGACTTAGCTGGTAGAGATTGCCGCCCCCGGGGATCTCGCTTGACGACGTTTGCTGCGTCGAAACTGCTGTCACATGCACTCCTCCTTCGAGTTCGCTTGTAACAAAACAACTCCCACGACCGAAAATGTCGGTGAACCACAACCGCGAAGGGAAGTACGAATATGGGATCAGCAGATGTCATGGCCTGGCTCGCCGAGGGTTACCTCGCCGGCGACCCGATTCGCTATCCGCTCTACGTCGGATCGATGTTCCTCGCGATGCCGTTCCAACTGATCGGCGTAATTCTGGGTCACCCCTTCTGAGTCGCCCCTATTGAGTCACCCCCTCCGAATCGTCACATCAGGCCAGGGCGGTCGACGTAGAACGGCCAGGGTTGCGATCACCGCGGCCGCCAACCCGATGAACTCCCCCATCAAAGCCGCCCTAGTGTGATCGACAGCCGGTGACCACGACGGCTCGCCCTCGTGGATCGAGAACACTCCAACTGGCACCGGTATCGGGTCGCCGCGCCACCGCCGGTGTAGTCGCGAAACCGTGATGATCGTTGTTCCGTCGCTGGTCTGGTGAGGTTCACCGAAGATCGTCGAGGTCCCTGATTCCGCTCGTGCTCGCTCCACCGCATCACGAATCTCCATGGTCCCCATCGTCGCATCGAAACAGCAGGGTCGCATCGAAACAGCAGCACTGTGCGAGTATCGATCGATGGCCGAATGGTGGGTTCCGAGCAGGCGCGTCGAGCGATGGGGCCAGACGATTGGCCTCGTCCTGCTCGTAGTCGTAGTCGGTCCGAGCACCATCCATACAGTGGCCACGGAACCGACAACCGGTAATTGGGTTCGCCTGGCAATCTGGCTTTTCGCGACGGTCGGATTTGCCTACGGCACCGTCCAAGCCTGGCGAACCAGGAACAATCCTCAACCGGCGTGTTGGGAAGGGACAACTGCCCCCACCGAAATACCCGCCGACGACGTCCGTAGTGCACTCGCGTCGACTGACGACCGTATTCCGGCAATCAAGGCACTGCGCGAACTGCATCCGGGCTTGGGCCTGAAGGATGCGATGGATCTGATCGACGCTCAGCGGGGCGAACAGGGCCCGCATCACTGATAGTTGCGACCATCACAATCACAGTTAGGTATCGACACCTGACCGCCACGATCGGGCAAGCACGCCAGGAGTTAACCACCTGACAGACAGGCTGTTTCGCCGAGTTTGACAAATGTGGTCAATCGGTGAGCGTCGACTCGACCGATTCAACTCACCGTACCAATCGAATTCGCCGTTCAGCATTCCACTCATGGCCCAATTCCGCTATTACCCAACGGTTTACAACAGGATCAACGGCAGTCAGTGGGAATTCTCGCGACAGTGCAGCATCTTTCGTCCAGTTGAGTTGACCGAAACTTGACGTTACGTTGAATTTCAAAGCAATAGCCCGGTCTTGACCTGCGATGGTGTGATCGAAACGCCCACCTACGCGTGACACGTGGCCGCCCGAATGGGCGCTGTGAATGCCTGAACGTTCGAGGAGTGGAATGACTGCGGTCAAAACTGCGTGGCGTGAACTACGGAAACCCGTGTTCATCCCCGCGTCGATAGTGATCTTTGCCCTGATCGCCTTTGCCGTGATCTACGCGGGAACCGCCGCGGATGCTTTCGAAACACTCAACAACGTGATCAGCGACGGCGTCGGCTGGTGGTACATCCTCTCTGCTACCGGTTTCGTGATCTTTGCGCTGTACTGCGGAATCAGCCGCATCGGCAACATCCGATTGGGGCGCGACGACGAGCAACCCGAGTTCGGCATGCTCTCGTGGTTCGCGATGCTCTTCAGCGCCGGGATGGGCATCGGCCTCGTGTTCTACGGAGTGGCAGAACCCCTTTCGCACTATGTGAACCCTCCCGTCGCCGGGCAGATCGCGGGATCCACGGACGCCGCAGCCAATCAAGCGGTGGAACTGACTCTGTTCCACTGGGGCCTGCATGCATGGGCGATCTACGTCGTCGTCGGTCTGGGTCTGGCATACATGACTTATCGCAAGGGTCGCCCGCTGTCGATCCGTTGGCTGCTCGAGCCACTGCTCGGACGCGCTCGCATCGAGGGAAAGATCGGCCATGCCATCGACGTCGTCGCCATCGTCGGCACGTTGTTCGGCGTCGCGACGTCACTGGGCTTCGGTGTCCAGCAGATCTCGGCCGGCCTCGACTACCTCGGTTGGGTGGAGACCGACAACTGGTTGGTCATCACCATCATCGTCATCGTGACGGGTATGGCCACCTTCTCGGTCGTCTCCGGCGTCACCAAGGGCCTCAAGTGGCTCTCCAACATCAACATGATGCTCGCCGCAGCGCTGGCCCTGTTCGTCCTGATTCTGGGACCGACACTGTTCCTGATGCAGTCGTGGGTGCAGAACCTCGGCGGATACGTCCAGGCCTTGCCCGAACTGATGCTGCGCACGTCCCCGTTCGCCGAAGACGGCTGGCAGGGCGCCTGGACCATCTTCTACTGGGGTTGGTGGATGAGCTGGGCACCGTTCGTCGGCATGTTCATCGCGCGCATCTCACGTGGCCGCACCATCCGCGAATTCGTCTTCGGTGTGCTGCTGGCCCCGACGCTGGTCGGGTCGCTGTGGTTCACGATCTTCGGTAATTCCGGCATTCTTCGTCAGCGCAACGAGGGCACGATGCTCGACGCATCCGGCGCAGTGGACACCAACACGTCACTGTTCACGCTTCTCGACGGACTTCCGCTCGGAACGATTTCGAGTGTCCTCGCGATCGTCGTGATCGTGTTCTTCTTCGTCACGTCCGCCGATTCCGGCTCGATCGTCATCGACATCCTCGCGACGGGTGGCAGCCTGGAAACTTCCAAGATCACCCGCGTCTACTGGACGTTCCTCTCCGGCGCCGCCGCCGCGGTTCTCCTCATCGTGGGTGGCAGTGGATCGCTCACGGCGCTGCAGACCGTTGCCATCGCCACCGCCGTGCCGTTCTCGGTCATCATGGTGCTTGCATGTCTGTCGATGCTGAAGGCGTTCCGGTACGAGGTCGCTTCGGCACCGCGCTACCTGCGGGTTTCGACAAATACCTCGGCGTCGACCGACGTTCCGCAGCCCACCGAGAAACGGCTCCGCGATCTGAAGATCTCGTCCACCTTCGCCGGGCTCACCCCGTCGCAAAGCGGGATAACGACGGAGCCCTCCGACGCCCACATGCTCGTCGCGGTGCACGAAGTTCCCGCCCATGCGGTCAACATCGACCCGGATACCGGCGCTGTCGACTTCTCCGAGGATTCGAAGGTCGTCGATCCGCTGGGCGGAGAGGTGTTCGACACACCCGAGTTCGCCGACTCGGCAGAAGGCCACGCCCAAGCTGCCAGTACGGACTGACCGGCACGTTCGGCATGTTGCATTAGGCATATCTGTTCACCAACTCGCAAACTTGTCATGAGACTTTCAACTCGACAGTTCGCAGGACTCTAAGTTTCGTGAGTAGAACAGGACCAACGGGTTTGCCACTCCAGTCGCAGTCGGAGACGGAACAATCTTTCGAGATACCGTCCGTATTCCTACGGTCGGCGCATGCACCTGCGCCGCGCACGCTCATCGACATCGTGCGGGCCTCAGCCGAGGCCAACCCGGAAGCACCTGCCATCGACGACGGCGACACCACACTGTCGTACTCGGAGTTGCTCGACGAGATCGAGCTCGGTGCGCGCTGGCTCGGTGATGCCGGCGTCGGCACAGGTGACCGCGTCGGAATCAGGATGCCGTCTGGTTCGCGGTCGCTGTACGTCGCGATCCTGTCGATCCTCGCGGCGGGCGCAGCCTACGTGCCCGTCGACGCCGACGATCCGGAAGAGCGCGCCGAGTTGGTCTTCGGCGAGGCGCAGGTAGCGGCGATCATCACCGGCGACGGTATCCAGCCAGGGACGGCGCCGAAGCGACTCGAGCATCCTCCGGTTCGCGAGCCCGAACCCGACGACGACGCCTGGATCATCTTCACCTCCGGATCCACCGGCACCCCCAAGGGCGTCGCGGTCACCCATCTCAACGCCGCAGCGTTCGTCGACGCCGAGGCGCGCATGTTCCTCCAGGACGAGCCCATCGGGCCGGGCGACCGCGTCCTCGCGGGACTCTCCGTGGCATTCGACGCGTCCTGCGAGGAGATGTGGCTTGCGTGGCGTCACGGCGCCTGCCTCGTCCCAGCACCTCGTTCGCTGGTCCGCAGCGGTATGGACCTCGGCCCGTGGCTGGTCTCGCGAGACGTCAGCATCGTCTCCACCGTGCCGACGCTTGCGTCTCTGTGGCCGGCCGAAGCTCTCGAAGCCGTTCGACTCCTGATCTTCGGCGGCGAAGCCTGCCCACCCGAACTGGCCGAGCGCCTCGCCGTCGAGGGCCGTGAGGTCTGGAACACGTACGGCCCCACCGAGGCGACCGTCGTGGCCTGCGGCGCGCTGATGGACGGCAAGAGCCCCGTCAGTATCGGCCTCCCCCTCGACGGCTGGGACCTTGCCGTCGTCGACGCCCAGAGCAATCCCGTCGCGGTCGGTGAGGTCGGCGAGCTGGTGATCGGCGGAGTCGGCCTGGCCCGCTACCTCGATCCCGCGAAGGACGCCGAGAAGTACGCGTCGATGCCCTCGCTCGGGTGGGAACGCGCGTATCGGAGCGGCGACCTGGTCCGGCTCGAGACCACCGGCTTGATGTTCCAGGGCCGCGCGGACGATCAGGTCAAGCTCGGCGGCAGGCGCATCGAACTCGGTGAAGTCGACAACGCTTTGCAGAACCTGCCGGGCGTCAGCGGCGCTGCCGCAGCCGTGAAGAAAACGGCCGCCGGCAATCAAATCCTCGTCGGATACATCGCGAGCACGGATCCCGACTTCGATCTCAAAGCCGCTCACGCTTTGCTCAGCGAACAACTGCCGGCAGCCCTCGTGCCCCGTCTGGCATTGATGGACGAACTTCCGACGCGCACGTCAGGCAAGGTCGACCGCAATGCCCTGCCGTGGCCGTTGCCCGGCGCCGGTGAAGATGCCGGGGCCGCATTGGGACTCGACGGCACCGCTGCCTGGGTTGCCGGCCTGTGGGGATCGATCCTGGGCGCGCAGATCACCGGACTCGACGACGACTTCTTCGAAGTGGGCGGTGGATCCCTCTCCGCTGCTCAGCTGGTGACAGCCCTGCGCGAGCGGTTCCCCGAAGTGACCGTCGCACAGCTCTACGATCATCCACGGTTGGGCTCACTCGCCGAATATCTCGACGAATTGGCGCCCACCGAAACTGTCGAGCCGCGCATCGTCGCTCCGACTCCGTTGAAAACGCAGCTGGCGCAGATCGCCGTCACCGTTCCGCTCACGACGCTCACCGGACTGCAATGGGTGACCTGGCTGGCGATCGCGAACAACGTCCTCGGCTGGTTCGTCGACGTGAGCTGGGCCCCCACCGTCTCGTGGTGGTGGATCCTGTTGGCGTTCATCGTGTTCATCACGCCGATCGGGCGCATGACCATCGCCGTCGTCGGAGCGCGACTGCTCCTCCGCAAGCTGGAACCAGGCACATATCCGCGAGGAGGTAGTGAGCATCTGCGTCTGTGGATAGCGCTGCGACTCACCGAAGCCAGTGGCGCAGCCAATCTTTCGGGTGCACCGTGGATGCTGTACTACGCACGCGCCCTCGGTGCCGACATCGGCAGCGGCGTCGATCTCCACACACTTCCCCCCATCACCGGCATGCTCGAACTCGGTGACGGTTGCTCCGTCGAACCCGAAGTCGACCTCTCCGGTCATTGGATCGACGGCGACGTCATTCACATCGGCGAGATCAAGATCGGTGACGGCGCCTCCGTCGGCTCACGCTCGACGCTTCTGCCCGGCGCACGTATCGGTCGCGACGCCGTCGTCGAACCCGGATCGGCGGTGTTCGGCCGCGTCAAAGCGAACCAGCAGTGGGCCGGATCCCCGGCGGTCAAGATCGGCAAAGCAAATCACCCGTGGCCGTCCGAACATCCCAAGCGCGCGCCTGGCTGGGTTCCGGTGTACGGCGTCACCTCGATCTTCCTGGCCGGCATGCCTATCTTTGCGCTGATGACCGGAATCGCTCTGATCGGCTGGTGGGTTCGAGACACCGAGACTCTCGGGAACGCAGTACTTCAGTCGATGATCATTCTCCCTTTGGCGACTGTCTTGTCCCTGCTCGTCTTTGCTCTCGTGACGCTGGTTGCCGTTCGTCTTCTCTCGATCGGGATGACCCCCGGCTACCACCCGGTCCGCAGCCGCGTCGGCTGGCAGGTGTGGGCGACCGAACGACTGCTCGACTCCGCCAGGGCCTTCCTCTTCCCCCTCTACGCCAGCCTGCTGACGCCGGGTTGGCTCCGTCTCCTGGGTGCCAAGATCGGCAAGAACGTCGAAGCATCCACGGTGCTCCTGCTTCCCAAGTTCACGACGGTCGCCGACGGTGCATTCCTCGCCGACGACACCATGGTCGCGAGCTACGGCCTCGGCGGCGGCTGGATGCACATCGAACAGGCAAAGATCGGCAAGCGTGCGTTCCTCGGAAACTCCGGCATGACCGCACCCGGTCGACGCGTCCCGAAGAACGGTCTGGTGGCCGTCCTGTCCGCTACACCGTCCAAGGCGAAGTCCGGATCATCCTGGCTCGGCAGTCCGCCGGTACGTCTGCGGAGGGCTGCCGGGGGCACCGACGCTGCCCGTACGTTCAATCCGCCGACGCGCCTCAAGATCGCCCGTGGAGTGGTCGAAACCTGCCGTCTGATCCCGGTCATAGTGACGTTCGGCATCGGCCTCGGTGTTCTGTTTGCACTCGAAGCGATGGTCGTCGCAGTCGGATACTGGTTCGCGGCGCTGCTGAGCGGTGTAGTCCTGCTCGTCGCCGGCGCGGTTGCAGGCGCGATCACCATCGCGGCAAAGTGGATCGTCGTGGGACGCATCACCAAGGTCGAGCATCCGTTGTGGAGTTCGTTCGTCTGGCGCAATGAAGTGGCCGACGCGTTCGTCGAGACCGTCGCCGCACCGTGGTTCGCCCGCGCGGCGACTGGTACTGCCGTACTGAACATCTTCCTGCGCGGGCTCGGGGCGAAAATCGGCAAGGGCGTTTGGTGTGAGTCCTACTGGCTACCCGAGGCAGATCTTGTGACTTTGGGCGACGGGGCGACGGTGGAACGGGGGTGCGTCGTGCAAACTCATCTCTTCCATGATCGGATCATGTCCATGGATACCGTCACTCTGGGAGCAGGAGCAACACTGGGACCGCATTGTGTCGCGCTACCCGCAGCCGGCATCGGCGCGGGAGCGACAGTCGGGCCTGCATCTCTGGTGATGCGAGGTGACACCGTTCCGCCTTCCACGCGCTGGCAGGGCAACCCGATTGCACCGTGGGCGGCCTCGTGAAGCCGAACCGCATACTCGAGGAGCCGCTCGATCCGTACCTGCCGCACAACGGCAACCGCGGTTACCGCGTGTCTCGGTACGAACTGGAACTGACGTACAAGGTCTTCAGTAACCGTCTCGCGGGCAAAGCCGTCATCACCGCAGTCACCACCGAGAGCCGATCCAAGTTCAGCTTCGACCTCGCGCAGAACTTGCAGGTGTCCAAGGTGTCAGTCAACGGTGCCCGCGGCACCAAGTACACGCACCAGAACAGCAAGCTGGTCGTCACACCGTCCACCAAGATTCCCGCTGGCGGTGCGCTGTCGGTCACCATCGCGTACAACGGCAATCCCGAGCCGATCAAAAGCCTGTGGGGCGAGGTCGGATGGGAGGAACTCGACGAAGGAATACTGGTCGCAAGTCAGCCCAACGGCGCCGCATCCTGGTTCCCCTGCGACGACCATCCGATTTCCAAAGCGTCGTACCGCATTTCGATCACCACCGATTCACCGTTCTACGCCCTCGCCAACGGAAAGCTGATCCGCAAGCAGACCCGCGCGAGTCAGACCACGTGGGTCTACGAGCAAACCGAACCGATGGCAACCTATCTGGCCACCATTCAGATCGGCCAGTACGAGCACCGTCAGGTCAGCGCCGGTCCGGTGCCGGTCTTCGCCGTTCACCCGCCACGGCTTCGCGCAGCGTTCGACATCGATTTCGGTCGTCAGCCCCAGATGTTGGAAGTCTTCGGAAAACTGTTCGGCCCATACCCTTTTGCCGACTACACGGCTGTGGTCACCGACGACGAACTCGAAATCCCCATCGAAGCGCAGGGTCTCTCGATCTTCGGAGCCAACCACTGCACGGGCAGGCGCGGTTCCGAACGTCTTGTCGCGCACGAGCTTGCCCACCAGTGGTTCGGCAACAGTCTCACTCTCGGACAATGGTGTGACATCTGGCTGCACGAAGGCTTTGCCTGCTACGCGGAGTGGATTTGGTCCGAGAATTCCGGCGGTCCGTCCTCCGACCAATTGGCCGCCAACGCCTATCAGGGACTCCGGCGCAAACCTCAGTTCTTGATCATCGGCAATCCTGGCCCTGCCCACATGTTCGACGATCGAATCTACAAGCGGGGCGCGTTGACTCTGCACGCCCTGCGCGGCGTCCTCGGAGACGAGAAGTTCTTCGAACTGATCCGTCAGTGGACCACGAAGCATCGGCACAGCACGGTCAGCACCGAGCAATTCACCGATCTTGCTTCACGTTTCACCGACACTCCGCTGCGGCCCCTCTGGGATGCTTGGCTGAATCAACGCTTCCTACCTCGACTCTGACGCTTACACGACGTACCACCACACAGCCGCACCACCACGCCGAAACATTCCGAATGCGCCGATTAGCTTTGTCTTACCTTTACTATAGAGGTGGGCCGAGGGACGACCCCGACAACACAAATTTCAGGGCACGCTTCCTCGACAGGTAGATCGGGGGATCGATGTTCGTTGTATTCACAATATGTTTCGTGATCGGAGTTGTCGCTCTGATCGGAGCCTTTGCCGTCGGCGAGGTTGCGGATCTCGGCGGCGGCCACGCAGACGGGCTGCCGTTTCTGAGCCTGACAACTTTGGCCACAGCACTTTTCGGCTTCGGCGCCGGCGGCGTAGCTGCCACTCTCGCGGACGCTCCGACGTTGGTTGCGGTGATTGCGGCAGTCACACTCGCCGCCGTTCTCGTTGTCGTCACGCGCGGCCTTCTCCTCCCTTATCTCCTGAAGCAACAAGATAATTCGCACATCGGGCGAGATTCATACTCCGGACTACTGGGCACAGTCACCCTCACGATCGCCGCCGAAGGCTGGGGAGAAGTCTCGTTCGTCGATGCCGAAGGCAATCGCGTGCAGGCGAAGGCAATCAGTTCACAGCCGGTGGCGCTCACCACCGGCACCACCGTCTACATCGCCGATGTGGACGATCAATACCTTCACGTCGTCACGGTTGACGACGCGATCTAAGGACTCGATACATGCTGGCAATCATCATCATTGCAGTTGTAGTCGCGGTAATCATCTTCATCGTTCTACCCGCGATCTACGTGAAGAACTACGTCAAGGTCCCGCCGAACGAAGTGGCGGTCTTCACCGGTCGCGGCAAGCCGAAAGTGGTACGCGGCGGTGCCCGATTCAAGATTCCCGGCATCGAACGTGTCGACATCATGTCTCTCGAACCGTTCAACGTCAGCATCAACCTCAAGAACGCACTCTCCAACGACGGCGTTCCGGTCAATGTCGAGGCAGTCGGACTGGTACGGATCGGTTCCGCCGACGAAGCGGTTCAGACAGCGGTGCAACGATTCCTGACCTCCGATCTCGACGAGCTGCAGCAGCAGATCAACGAAATCCTCGCGGGCAGTCTGCGCGGAATCACCGCAACCATGACCGTCGAGGACTTGAACTCCAACCGCGACTCCCTCGCCCGCAGCGTGGTCGAGGAGGCAGGCGGCGACCTTGCCCGCATCGGCATGGAAGTCGATGTCATCAAGATCGCGGGAATCTCCGACTTCAACGGCTATCTCGAGTCGCTGGGTCAGCGCCGTATCGCCGAGGTCAAACGCGATGCTGCGATCGGAACTGCTGAAGCAGAGCGTGATTCGCAGATTCAGTCGGCAAAAGCGCGCCAGGCGGGATCCGTCGCCCAGGCAGAAGCCGACACCGCGATCGCCAGTGCGAATCAGAAGCGCGACGTCGAACTCGCTCGCCTGCGAGCTCAGACCGAAGCCGAGAACGCCGAAGCCGACCAGGCTGGACCACTCGCGCAGGCAACGGCCGAGAAGGCCGTCGGCATCGCACGTGAGCAGGCCGAGGCGGCCCGCGTCGAGGCTCGCACCGAGGTCGAGCGTCGTCGCGCCCAGCAATCGGAAGCGGCGTTGCAGGCAGATGTCATTGCACCGGCCGAGGCCGAACGCCAAGCCTCCATCGCACGCGCAGAAGGTGAACGGCAGGCTGCGATCCTCCGCGCGCAGGCACAGGCCGAGTCCGCAAGGCAGGCCGGTGGCGCTCAGGCCGATGCACGAAAGCTCGTCGCCGACGCCGTTCGCGCTGAGCAGCAGGCTGACGCCGACGGTCTGCGAGCACGTCTGGAAGCCGAAGCTGACGGACGCAAGGTAGCGGCCGACGCCGTTCGCGCCGAGCAGCAAGCCGAGGCGGACGGTTTGCGCGCCAAGCTCGAAGCGGAGGCGGCCGGTAAGCGTCAGATCGCCGAGGCGCTCAATTCCTACACCCCGCAGGCGGCACAGTTGCTCACTCTGCCAGACGTTCTGGCGGCACTGGTGGACGCCACCGCAGCGGCAGCGAAGCCGGTCGGAGACATCGATCGCATCTCGATCGTCGGAGGCAGCGACGGGGCGCAGGGCTCGATCGGTTCGATACTGGGCATCAGTCCCCAGGTGATTGCCGGCGTCATCGAAACTCTCGAGAGCTCAGGCGTCGATATCACCGGCTTGCTCAACGGCCTGAACAGGACGGCACCGGTTCATGCTGCTTCAGTACACAGTTCCGAGAACGGGTCCGCAACTGTAGATGCATGATTCACCCGGTCCGCCGACTCTTGCGGGAGTCGGCGGACCCGGCGGTGTCAGGCAGTCGGAAGATGTGAACGCGACTTGAAAAGGATCAGCACCAGGCAAGCAGCTGCGGCAACTGATCCGAACAGAAGAGTCACCGTATAACTCAGCGCCGGAATGCTTTCCGAGAGCATTGCCAGCAGAGCCGGCACGGCAAACCCGATGTAGGTGATCGAGTAGAACACTGCCGTCAGCCCTGCCAGATCATCTGGGCCCGCGATTCGCTGGATCTCCAGCAATCCGGACACCAATGCCATGCCGTACCCGCAGCCGAGGATCGCTGCGGCGACGATCGCGACCGCCACGGTCAGCGTCGACGCAACCAGAGCAGCGGCCGCCATGCCGACCACCAGAAACACCAGCGCCACCACAGCGCCACGCGCACTACGGTCGGTATCGATCTTGCGCCCCAACGACTGAATCGCGAACCCACATGTCAGCGCAACCATGCACAGCAAAGCCGAAAAGGCCACGGGCGCATCGCCACTGTGCCCGGTCATCAGCGACGGAATGACTGCATACGCGACACTGGCAGCACCGAACACCCACGGAGCCAAGGGAACAACGACGTAGAGGAATCTGCGATGGCCCACCGAAGGGATCTTGAGGTCGTCGATCAACCTGCGTCGATCGGATTTCTCCTGTGCCGGTCGGGTTTCAGGCGCACGCCACAGCGCCACGCCCGCAATTACGGTGATCACGATGTGCAGCACGTACGCCAACGCGCTCGGCATGGGCGCCCACTGCGCCAAGATTCCCGCAGCACCTGCCCCCAACGCGAAGCCGGCGGTCAGACTCATCGCTGCTCGCCGGGCTCCCGCACCTTCCGACGCCTCCGAATCCCAAGGCTGCGTGGACAACTCCTTTACCCACGAACCGCCGACGGCCATGCCGATCCCCAGAGCGATGCCGCAGAGGATTCTTCCCAAGATCAGGACAGCGGCGGAGTCGGCACCGAAAGCGAGAAGCGTCGAACCGGCGATCGCGATGATCGGTGCCGGAAGCATGATCGGGCGTCGGCCCAATCGATCTGACAGCGGTCCGCCGAGCAGAAGGGCAGGCACGATCCCGACCACGTAGGCGAAGAGGAAGAAGTCGACCATCACGGGCGAATAGCCGTGGTCGAGTCGGTACATCACCAGCAGCGGCGTGAATTCGTTACCGCCCCAGGCCGCGGCGAACATACTGGCAGCGACGGTCAGCCACAGCCAGTTCCCACCGCTGCCGCGTTCACTGCCGGGACGACGATCGACCGCGGCCGCAGCGCCCATAGTTTGGGTGCTCATCACAGAGTTCCTTCGAAGCCGAGGCCGTGCACCTGGCGCATGTGTGTGAGGGCGGCAGTGTTGTAACCGTCAGCATCGCCGGATTCGACGAGGTCGGTCAGCGCCGTGTGGTCCGCCAGTATCCGAGGGAGTTGGCCAGGGTCGCGCGAGATCGACCGTGCTGTCATCCGCCGTTGTCTGTCGCGCAGACTTGCGTAGAACGAGTCGAGCAAAGGGTTCCCACCGGCGGCAACGATCATCTTGTGAAAGTCGGCGTCGATTGCGCTGAATGCGGCCACGTCCCCGCGGTCAGCAATCTCACGTTGCTCGATCAGATTCGCGCGCAACGCTGCGACAAGCACTTCGCGTGCGTGCGGTCGGACCGACACCACTCGAACACTCTGAGTCTCGACGAGTTGTCTGGCACTGATTACGTGTTCCGCTTCCCCGTCCGCGACCGGGACGATCAGCGCCCCCTTCTTCGGGTAGAGGCGCATCCAACCTTCCGATTCGAGACGCAGAAACGCCTCACGCACCGGCGTGCGGCTCACATTGGTCCGTGCGGCGATGTCACCCTCACTGATCAACTCCCCTCCGGCAAGCTCGCCGGAAAGGATCAGTTCCTTGACTTCGCGGAAGACGGTTTCGGAAGCGGAATACAACATAGACACAAGATGTATTTATACTCCATGCTGGCCCAACCCCGTCTCTCGGGTCATCGATCCGAACATCTCAGTCCAATGCGGCATCGGCCCAGTTAGCATTGCAAGGTGCAGGACAGAAGAGGAGTCGGTTCACGATGCGCGGTACACACCCCCGCCATCGCACACTGAAGCGCCCATGACGTCGCAGATGAAGTCCATGAGGACGCTGACCCGCGAGTGGTTGGTTCTTCCCGATCAATACGACCGCTTCACTCGCTACCTTCGCGATAACGGCCTGACTGCCGTCACCCGGCTACTTCTTGGCATCATCGTCATCGGGCTCGGCGTGTGCTCACTGCTCAATCGGTTCAGCCCGTCCGGTCCGACAAGCCCTGTTGCTCTGTTCTTCAACACCGTCGTCACGCTCGCATGCTTCGCGGTCGGAATCGCCTGGTGGACATTCGGCCCGACCAAGCGTAGATCGTTCGGCTTCGTGGTCTTCTGCGACGTTGCGGTCTCGATCGCCATACTCGGCGACTCGGCACCGCTCGCACGTCTGCTCACTTGCGTCATCTACGCACTGATCGGCATCTACATCGCCTATTTTCACAATCCGAAGTTGCAGGTCGCACACCTGACCTTCTCGGTTGTGATGATCGTGGTGGCTGCGGAGCCGATCCTCTTCGGACCGGATCGCGATCCTGCGCTGGGCGTTTCGAAAATGTTGGTTGTCGTCACTGCACTCATGATCTGCGCGTTCATCTCGCAGATCGTGCTGACGATGCTCAGCATGGACGCATCCAGCTCCGACCTGGATCCACTCACCGGTCTCCTGAACCGTCGTGGTCTCGACCGCCACGTCGAGAAGGTACTCGAGGGGTTCCAGCGTCAGGAATCTGCGGCACTACTCGTGATCGCGATCGACATCGACCGGTTCAAGACGATCAACGACGTCCACGGTCACGACGTCGGCGATCGCATCATTCTTCGAGTGGCACAGCGCTTGTCGTCCTGGGCGCATGCCGATGCTGTCGTCGCGCGAGTCGGTGGCGACGAATTCGTCCTCGTACAACGACTTCCGGTCCCGGCAATCGGCCCGATGCTCGACTCGATCGGGCCGGCAATGCACTCGAACGCCGACGAGATCCCGTCGACGTCGAGCATCGGAATCGCCGTGCGTACCCACAAATTCGTCGCCGGAGAAGAGCGCGCAGCAGCGTTCACGGACATGCAGAAAGTCGCTGATTCGGCGATGTACGAAAGCAAGAGACTCGGCGGCGGACGCGTTCACACGATCGTCACCACCGCGACCAGGTAGCCGTACGCGAGGTATCAGTAGTAGACCGGCCCCGGCACTCCCCCACCGACAGCCACTGCGTCCCCCGTGATTGCGATGCTCCGCGGCGATGCCAGGAAAGTCACGACGTCCGCTACTTCTTCGGCGTCGATGATCCGATGTATCGAGTTCGTCGCGATGCCCTCTTCCACCTGCGCAGGCGAACGGCCGGATTCTTCCGACTCGCGCGCGATCCGCGCGGTCAACCTTTCGGTTCGCGTAACCCCCGGATGGACGACGGTGACGTTGATTCCCTTGGGGCCCAGCTCGTCTGCAAGATTCTTGGTCAGCGCCGACACACTGACGTTGCGGATCGTGTGGGCGATCGAAGTGGCCTGTCTGGCCCCCAAGCCGCTGATGTTGATGATCCGGCCCCAGCCTTGATCGATCAGATATGGCGCTACTGCGCGTGCAGTGCGCAGGTACCCCAGCACTTTGACGTCGAGCTCACCACGCACGACATCATCGGAGGTCGCCTCCAAGTCGAACGATCGCCCCGCACTGAACGGCGTCGCAGCCGAGTTGACCAGAATGTCGACGCCGCCGAACTCCTCGACCACCCGCCGCACCGAAGCCTGGACCGAATCGTCGTCACGCGTGTCGGTCGCGATGCCGACAGCTCGAACTCCGAACTCCGAAGCCAAATCTCGGGCAACGTCCACGACAGTCGATTCCGTCCGCGCAAGTATCGCGACATCAACCCCTTCAGCTGCGAGACCTCTGGCAATAGCCAGGCCGATCCCCTTGCTCCCGCCGGCGACAATGGCACGTTTCCCAGAAAGGTGAAGATCCATGCCTGCGACACTATCCAACAGGTAGTCCCCGATCTCTACGACGAGAGATCGGGGACCGTGGGCGCAATTTCCAGTGAGTCAGACCATCAGGTCCGCGTACAGGTAGACGTTGTCGGCGTAGTTCCCCACACCGTCCTCGAATTGGAGTTCACCGCCGCAGGTGACAACAGCCAACTTGCGGGCGCCCTCCGGGCCGGCCAACACGCTTTCCTCCACGCCGTCGGCCTTCGGACGCGTCTTCACCGCGGTCACCTTCCACGACGTGCTCTTGCCGGTCGCGTCGGATGTACGGATCACTTCGCCCGGTTCGATCGTGCCCAGGTCGAACAGCGCGCCGTTCCCCTGGCCGGTCAAATTGACGTGTCCGGCAATCAAAGTCGTGCCGGTGACCGAGTCGAGGGCGGCACCGTCGAGCCAGATTCCGACGTTCTTGACGTTCTCCGGCGGAGTGAGGACGCCGTCAGGGACTGTGGCGTCCACGATCGGCGCCTGAACACCCACCGAATCGAGCGAAAGGGTGTTGGGAGTCATCAACGCATCCGCCGGCGCTGCCGGATTCGCGGAGTGCGACATGACAACTCCCGGACTCGGCGGAATCGCAGCATTGTCATCGGAGGATCGTAGGCCGACGAAGGCCATGGAAGCACCAGCGACAAGCACCGCGATGACAGCCAGGATGAACGCGACACGACGCCCCTTAGCGGGACTCGCGGGCTGGTCGTGGTTGGGATCGTCGTATGGATTGGGATCCGACTCGTACATTGTCATCGAACTGTCTCCTGCGGGATGAGGCACCCCCGGCACCTCTTGCGAATTGACGCCCCCTGCGTCTGATCAGTGTCGGCACCGATCACACAGCCTGTGATCGGTGCCGACGTCTACTGCTTGTGCCTGGCGTCAGGAACGCTTGCGGCGGAGAGCAACTGCTCCGGCAGCAGCCATTCCGACCAGGGCGAGACCTGTCACTGCGACGGCGACGTTACGGCCTGAATTCTGTTCAGCAGCACCACCGTCGATGGCAACCGGCCGAGGTCCGGTGGCCGGCTTCGGAGTCGCCGGTGCCGGAGTCGCAGACGTGGCAACCGGCTGCGACGGAACAGGAACACCGGGAACTACGGGCACGACCGGCACAATCGGAATGATGGGCACGATCGGAACAATCGGCACTATGGGCACGATCGGAACGACGGGAGTTGCGGGTGTCGTCGTTGCGGGCGTCGTTGTTGCCGGTGTTGTCGTTGCCGGTGTCGTCGTTGCGGGCGTCGTTGTTGCCGGTGTTGTCGTGGGCACTGCGGCATATCCGACGCTGGCGGATGCATTCATCGAAGCGGGCCGAACGGTGTCGAACGACGCGAAGATCTGGCATTCCGCCCCGGCAGTGTTCCAGTGCAGGTTCTCGACCGAATCCGGAATGACGCTTGCGGTCACGGAGTAGTCCCCGCTGTTCGCAGCGGTGAGGCAAAGATCAACGGCGGTCGGTGCATCTCCGCGACCGTCGACCGTCAATTGGTTTCCACTCAGCGTCGCCTTGCCGTTGTCGCCACAGACAGTGAGTTCGGTTCCCGCCGAAGACTGAACACTGATCGGCTTCCGGTACATATTCGTGTTCAGGGCGAAAACGGCGGTTTCTCCGGCTTTCAGGGTGCCGGTCGCCGGCGTCTTGCGAGCAAGGTCGAGCGTTTGCGTGACGTTCATGATCTCGACGATGCGAGCACGCTCGTCTGCGCCGAGATTCCTGTCGCACAAGCCTTTGAAGTCGGCCATCAGCGGATTGTCGTAGTCCGAGACACACCACACCAGCGTCTGGCGCGCCGAACGCGCATCTTCACTGCCATTGCCCGAGACGCTGCCGTCGAGCTTGGCAGGATTCTGCAGCAACCAACTGATGACAGCGAGATCGTCGGCCGACAGATCGGGATTGCCCGAAGACGGCACGGTCGGCCCCATCTCGTCGTTGTGCTTGTCGACGGGCAAGCCGTTCTCGTCGACGCCGGCACAGGGATCGAGATCGAAGTCCGTGCAGTACATCCATTCCGACTTCGCGATTCCGTCGACGTCGCGAACACCGCAGACCGGCGCGTCGACCGCGGTCGAGGTACCCCGATCAGTAGTGCCGTACAGCGGCACGATGTTGCCGTCGTTGTAATGTTCGAGTCGAACACCTGCGATGTCGAGCATCTGCTCCGAGGGTGTGTACTCGGTGCCCTCGCACAGCCCGGCAGTGAATGCCGGAGCCGCCGCGGCTCGCACCGGCAGTGGCGCGGAGACAGCCGGCGAAGCAAAAGCAACGCTACTGCCGGCTACCGTCACGGCAATAGCTGCGGTTAGCGAGAGCCGGAGAGCAAGCGGCCTCCGCCGTGAACCAGACACAGTCATCAAAGCTTCCCTTTCAAGACATTTCGGTAGCGGGGAGGTTGCCTGGATTCCCAAGACCACGCTGTCCAGCACTCACTTCCGAGAGGATAGGCCAGTTACTTATGGCAACCAGCCAGTTACTAGAAGGCAATGTAGTGCATGTTTCAAGAAAGTACACATGCTCATCCAGCCTTTGAGCGCAGCGACGCCCCACGGGCAACGAGTTAGCCAAGCCGGTGACTGAAACCTTGTCCAACCGCACAACCGTCACGATCAACCCAAAAATGGCTCACCCAACCCAGACGATCCCGTCATTTCTCGGCCGCTAGCCAGTAGGTAACTCATGGATTCCAAGGAAACCCACAGGAAGGGACGCTTTCGGTCCGCGCGCAAAATGAAGGGGCCCGCGTGGCGGGCCCCTTCATGGGAGATTTCAACCGAGACTGCTTTGTCGGAATTCGGACAACCTGTCCGCGCTCGGCACGCTCGTCCGATAGTTCTTAATGTGATTTGCATCACATTCAAAGATTCAGTCGGTTTTGTTCACACTCGTAATCAATCTTTTGGTCGCCTTTGGGGCGATTACCTAAATCTTCGGCTGAGACAAAGGACCCCGGATCGAACGCAGAGGATGCGACTCGGGGTCAGCTTCGAACCGGAGGCGCCTTCCTCGTGGTCACCGCGATGCGATTCCACGCATTGATCGTCAAGATGACGCTGATGAGCTGGGCCAGTTCCACGTCCGAGAATTCGCCGGCCGCCTCGCTGTACACCCCGTCCGGAACGAAACCGTCGGTGAGGACTGTGACGGCCTCGGTCAAGGCGAGAGCGGCGCGTTCGCGATCGGAGTACATCCCTCGCGCTTCTTCCCACGCGCTCAACAGATACAGCTTCTGCTCCGTCACACCGACCTTTCGAGCATCACGTGTGTGCATGTCCAAGCACCATGCGCAGTGATTCAGCTGCGACGCGCGGGTGAGGACCAATTCGACAAGCGTCGGCTCCAGCCCCTGACGCGCAGCGGCATCCAACGCAATCATCGCCTTGTAGACCTCGGGCGCCAGCTTCGCAATGTCGATTCGTTGGCCTGTTGTTGTAGTCATACCTAAACCGTAAGCCCGAAAAGACCCCGAAACGTGGTTCAATCCGGTGATGAATTCATGGGCCAATCTTGGGTTCGATCTGCATGTCGAACTACCGCACGGAATTGGAGTTCGAGCCGCGTTGCTACAGACGCTTCGCGACGCGATCGACAGTGGGCTGTTGAAACCTGGCACCAGGCTTCCACCCTCTCGCACCCTGGCACTCGACCTCGGCGTCGCACGAAACACCGTTGCGGACTGCTATGCCGAGCTTGCTGCAGCTGGATGGCTCGTCACACGGCAGGGTTCGGGGACCGTAGTCGCTTCGCTCGCCGACGCACACATTCGCGGGACCGATCCGTCGCCGACAAGACCGCGCTTCACCTACAGCCTTCTCCCCGGATCGCCGGACGCGTCGGCGTTTCCCCGCGCTGCATGGATTTCCTCCGCCAGGCGGGCGTTGACTGCCGCACCGAACGACGCATTCGCCGCCACTGACCCCAGAGGCCGAGTCGAGCTCCGAAACGCCCTCACCACCTATTTGAGCCGAGCCAGAGGAGTTCGCGTCGACCCGAACCGCATAGTGATCAGTGCCAGCTCGGGTCACGGGATCTCCCTCCTCGCCCGTGCACTTGGCGGAGCGATTGCAGTCGATTCTTTCTGCCTTCACCTTCACCGGCAGCTACTTGTCGACGAAGGATTACGAACAGTTCCCATCTCCGTAGACGAATCCGGAACTTGCACACAAGAATTGGCGTCAACATCCACGCGCAACGCGCTTCTGACTCCGACGCATCAGTTCCCTCTCGGGGGACCACTGACGCCGGCAAGGCGAGCAACCGCTGTCGAATGGGCCTCGAGCACGGGCGGCGTCATCATCGAAGACGACTACGACGGCGAATTCCGTTATGACAGAAAGCCTGTCGGAGCACTCCAAGGCATCGCACCGCAGCAGGTTGCCTACCTGGGCACTGTCAGCAAGACACTGTCGCCGGCGATTCGAATTGGGTGGATGGTGTTGCCGGACAGGCTGATCGAACCCGTTCTCGCAACAAAGGGACCCTACGAACGCTGGGTCAGTTCAACGGATCAATTGACCTTGGCAGACTTCATCGAGTCCGGAAGATTCGACAGCCATATTCGGAAGATGCGCGCCACTTACCGACGACGACGCGATCAACTGGTTGCGACGCTCGCTCAGCAGGTACCTCAGGTCCGGATCGAGGGGATCTCCGCGGGACTTCACGCTGTGGTCCGATTGCCTTCAGGAAGCGAACAAGCCGTGCTTGCTGCTGCTCAGACACGCGATCTCGGCCTCGAAGGGCTCTCGACCTTCCGGCACCCCGACGTGTCTTCAGTCGGGGGTGACGGCATCGTCGTCGGATACAGCACGCCGACGCAATCCCAGTATCCGAGGACGCTGGATGTGCTGTGCGAGGTGCTACAGGCGGCGCTGCGATAAGAGCCCACGGGTTTTGCCGGGGTTTGTCGGCCCACCCCGCCAGCCCTGCCCCAGCGAACGTACCGTTCATCTCGTTGAAGGCGACGGAAGTGCCGTTCGCTCGATCCCGGCGCGTCGTCGGTCACGCCCCTGCCCGG
>NZ_JBHWYS010000002.1:0-1409815 GCF_042728675.1 Rhodococcus sp. NPDC060176 | reverse complement strand
TGTCGGTGGCGGTTCGCGTGCGGCGTTGACTGCGCAGGTGCGTCCGGTTCGGGTTCCGTTGTCGTTGGCGCAGCAGCGCATGTGGTTCCTCAACCAATTGGACCGCGAATCGGCAGCCAACAACATTCCGATGGCGATCACTCTCACTGGCGAGTTGGATCAGGCGGCGTTGTACGACGCTGTCGTGGACGTGTTGAAGCGTCACGAGGTTCTGCGCACGGTCTACCCCGAGGTGGACGGAATCGGCTACCAGCGGATCTTGCCGGTGGCGGCAGTTCCGGTGAAACTGGCTCCCGTGCAGCTCGAAGCATCCGACATCGTGGCGGCGGTGACGGACTTCGTCACGTCAGGCTTCGACGTCACCGCTGAGGTTCCATTGCGGGCCAAGCTCTTCCAGCTCGCGGAGGACTCGTTTGTACTGGCGATAGTGATTCACCACATCTCCACCGACGGTTTCTCGATGGGTCCGTTGATCCGCGACGTGATGACCGCGTACTACGCCCGCTCACAGGGTCAAGCCCCGACCTGGGCGCCGTTGTCGGTGCAGTATGCCGACTACTCGTTGTGGCAGCGCGAGGTTCTCGGTTCCGAGGGTGACACGGAATCCGTACTCGCAGAGCAGATCGGCTACTGGGCCAAAGCTCTCGACGGAGTTCCGGACCAGATCACCTTGCCCAGTGACCGCGCGCGTCCAGCCGTGTTCACCGGCCGGGGAGCCACCTACAGCTTCCCGATTTCCGCGGATGTTCACCGCGGACTGGCCGCTGTGGGTCGCGAGCACCAGGCATCGCTGTTCATGGTGATGCACTCGGCGTTGGCAACACTTCTTGCCCGGTTGTCCGGCACCACCGACATCGCAGTCGGCACCCCGGTCGCCGGTCGCGGTGAAGCGCAGCTCGACGATCTGATCGGCATGTTCGTCAACACGCTCGTGCTGCGTACCGACGTCGATCCGGGGATGCGTTTCCTCGATCTGCTGACGTCGGCGCGTGAGAGTGATCTCGCGGCTTTCGCTCACGCAGACGTGCCGTTCGAGCGGATCGTCGAGGTACTCGATCCGGTTCGTTCGCAGGCACACAACCCGTTGTTCCAGGTTGCCTTGGCATTCCAGAACCTGGGGCAGAATAACCTGACGTTGCCGGGACTCGATATCACTGAATTTGATATCGCGGAAACTGTAGCGAAGTTCGACCTTCAGTTGACCCTAGTGGAAGCTGCCGATGGTCACGGCATGACTGCGACCTTCACCTATGCGACGGATCTCTTCGACGAGGGGACAGTTGTCTCCTTCGCCGAGCGGTTGACTAGGATTCTCGAGGCCGTCGCCGTGGATGCGACGCAGGCCGTCGGCGACATCAACATCCTCGAAGCGCCTGAGCGTATCGAATTGACCAGTCGCCGAGCGTCCTCGGGCATCGAGCCGAAGCCGTTGGCCGACATCCTGGCCGCGACCGCGTTGCAGTATCCCTCCAACGAAGCTCTCCGCTACCAGGATCGGTCGATGACCTACGCCGAGGTCGACGAGTGGTCGTCGCGCCTCGCCCGCGTCCTGATCGCTCGCGGTCTGGGCGCCGAAGACCTGGTCGCAGTGTCGATTCCGCGTTCCATCGAATCGGTCCTGCTGGTGTGGGCGGTATCCAAGACAGGTGCCGCCGTTGTTCCCATCGATCCGCACTACCCGGCCGACCGCATCGCGCATATGGTCTCCGACTCGGGCGTCTCGGTCGGTCTGACTTTCGAAGCTGAACTCGCAGGGCTTACCGACACCGTGGAGTGGCTCGCGATCGACAGTGCTGTTTGCGCGGAATTAATGGCAGCGCAGGATAGTTCACCGATTCGTGAAGATGAGCGTGTGCGCCCCGTCCTTCCGGCGCATCCGGCCTGGGTGATCTACACCTCGGGCACAACAGGCTTGCCCAAGGGTGTTGTTGCTACGGGAGCAGGCCTCGCGAGCTTCAGTGCAACGCAGGCACAGCACTACCTGGTGACGTCGAACTCCCGCACGCTGCACTTCGCGTCGCCGAGTTTCGACGCGTCGATGCTCGAACTGTTCCTGGCTGTCGCGACAGGCGCTGCCATGGTGATCGTCCCGACGTCGATCTTCGGCGGCGACGAATTGACTGCGCTGTTCAAGTCCGAACGCGTCACACACGCCTTCATCACGCCGGCGGCATTGGCTTCCATGGATCCGTCGGGCCTGAACGATCTCGAGGTGGTTGGTGTCGGCGGCGAGGCGTACTCGCCGGAGTTGATGGCCAAGTGGGCGGATCAGCCGAACCGTCGACGTACGTTCCTCAATGTCTACGGCCCCACCGAGACCACTATCGTCACCAACGTCAGTGTGCCGCTGATGCCGGGCGACCGGATGACCATCGGTGGAACCATCGGCGACATGGCCGCGTTTGTTCTCGACACGCGTCTGCAGCCCGTTCCGGTTGGTGTTGCCGCTGAGCTGTACCTGTCGGGTCCCCAGGTCACCCGCGGATACCATCGCCGCCCGGGATTGAGCGCGGATCGCTTTGTTGCCAACCCGCATGGCCTGCCCGGTGAGCGCATGTACCGCACCGGTGATGTTGTGCGTTGGACTGACCAATATCAGGTTGAGTATGTGGGCCGCAACGACTTCCAGGTGAAGATCCGTGGCTTCCGCATCGAACTCGGTGAGATCGACGCGGCACTGACGGCACATTCGGACGTCGAGTTCGCCGCGACCATGGGCACCACGCTGGCGTCCGGTGCTCCGGCACTGGTGTCGTACGTATTTGTCGGCAAGGAATCTGCTGTCAGCTCGGCGGATCTGAGTGAGTTCGTCTCACGCACTCTGCCGGCGCACATGGTGCCTGCGTCGATCATGGTTCTGACCGACATGCCGCTGACCCCGGCCGGCAAGCTGGATCGAAAGGCTTTGCCGGAGCCGGTATTCGAGGTCAAGGAGTTCCGCGCTCCCACCACCGAGATGGAACGCATCCTCAGCGAGGTCTTTGCCGACGTTCTCGGCCTCGATCAGATCGGTACCGACGATTCGTTCTTCGCTCAGGGCGGAGACTCGATCATGTCGATCCAGTTGGTGTCCCGCGCCAAGGCCCGAGGTGTTCTCTTCACGCCCAAGGACGTGTTCGAGAACAAGACGGTGGCAGAGCTGGCGGAGGTCGCCGTCTTCGGCTCCGACGCCGACGCGATCACTGTTCTCGCCGAGATCGAAGGCGGCGGCATCGGTTGGATGCCGCTCACTCCGATCAAGCGCTTCATGTTCGAACGGCCTGGCAGCTACCAGCGTTTCAACCAGCTGTTGACGTTGGAATTGCCGCTGGGAATCGACCGGATCGGTGTTGTCGAAACGCTGACTGCGGTCATCGATCACCACGACATGTTCCGTTCGCGTCTGGTCGATGATCAGCGTGGTCCGGGCATGGCTGTGTCCGCGCCCGGAACCGTCGACGTGGATGGTTTGGTGCGCCGGGTGCAGGTGGACCCCGCGATTGCGGATACAGAGCTGACGGCCATCGCGTCGGGCGCTCTCGACGACGCTCTCGGCCGGTTGGATCCGGCCGCCGGTGTCATGGCTCAGTTCGTGTGGATCGACTTCGGTGACACGCGTACCGGCCGATTGATCGTGGCTGCGCATCACCTGATCGTCGACGGCGTCTCCTGGCGAATCATCGTGCCGGACTTGATTTCCGCGTGGGCCCAGCGCAGTGGCGGAAGTGTGCCCGTGCTCGAACCGACGGGCACGTCCATGCGTACCTGGGCGCACTCGCTGGCTGCGGAATCGCGATCCGACAAGCGACTTGCAGAACTGCCACGTTGGCGTAAGACGCTGTCGACTCCGGACCCCATTCTCGGTTCGCGTGCGTTCGACCCCTCCGTCGACGTTGCGGCAACAGTCGAGCGTGTGCGCGTGGAGGTGCCCACAGACGTCACCGAGATCCTGCTGACAACGCTGCCCGAGATGTTCCGCGGCGGAGCCAACGACGGTTTGCTGGCCGGACTTGCTCTGGCACTGGTGCGCTGGCGCCGCGACCGGGGCATCGACACCGAAGCGGCACTGCTCCAACTCGAGGGCCACGGCCGCGAAGAGGGCGTCGTCCCGGGTGCCGATCTCTCGCGTACCGTCGGCTGGTTCACGGCGGCCTTCCCCGTCGCCCTCGACCTTGCCGGTATCGACATCGACGACGCCTTCAACGCCGGAGTTGCTGCGGGAGCGGCGATAAAGGCAGTCAAGGAGCAGTTGCTCGCCGCTCCCGACAAGGGTGTCGGCTACGGACTGCTGCGGTACGTCAACGACGACACCAGCACCGAGCTGTCGAAGCTGAGCAGCGGACAGGTCAGCTTCAACTACCTGGGTCGCATTGTGGCGGAGGATATTCCGGCTGCAGCGCAAGGCCTAGGATGGATTCCGGCACGCGACTTCTCCGATGTCGCTGCGCCGGAGGACCCGGACATGCCGGCCAACAAGGTTGTCGACATCAATGCCATCGTCAACGACGGCCCTGACGGCGCGGTGCTCGAAGCGTCGTTTGCCTTCCCGAACGGATTGCTGAGCGCCACCGAGGTGCAAGCCCTGGCCGACCTGTGGGTCGGAGCACTCACAGCGCTGGCGCAGCACGCACAGGCCGTCGGCGCAGGCGGACTCACGCCGTCGGACGTGCCGCTGGTAACGCTGACCCAGCAGGATCTCGACGGGTTCGAGCAGCGTTTCCCGGCGGTGCAGGACGTCTGGCCGCTGGCTCCGCTGCAGTCGGGTTTGCTGTTCCACGCTGTCATGGCCGAGTCGACCGTCGACCTGTACTCCGTGCAGATGGTTCTCTCGCTGTCCGGCCGCGTCGACGCGGATCGCCTCCATGCCGCAGCACAGGCCATCATCGATCGTCATCCGAACCTGCGCACCGCATTTGTGGTCGATGGAACGGGTACACCGGTCCAGGTAGTTCTCGGTAACATCGACGTGCCGTGGCGCGAACTGGATCTCACCACAATCGCCGACAGCGAAGAACGACGCCGCGAGTTGGATCGGATTCTTGCCGAGGACCAGGCCACGCACTTCGACATGTCGAACCCGCCGTTGATCAAGTTCACACTGATCAAGATCGCGGCGAGCGAATACCGCCTTGTTGTGGCAAACCACCACATCATCCTCGATGGCTGGTCCATGCCGCTGCTGCTCCAGACGCTCCTCGGCCACTACGCCATGCGTGGGAACATTCCCGCTCAGACGCGGTCACTGAGCTACCGGAACTACCTTGCGTGGCTGGTCCAGCAGGATCGCAGTGTGTCCATGGATGCCTGGGCGAAAGCGCTGGGCGGCGTCGAAGAGCCGACGTTGTTGGCCCCCACCGTCGTTGGTCAGGAATTCAGTGCGCTGTCGCAGAAGTTGCAGATCTCGCTCAGCGAATCGGTGACTGCGACACTGACCGGTTTGGCATCGAGGACCGGCGTTACCGCCAACACGATCGTCCAGGCTGCCTGGGCAATTCTGCTGGGACGCATGACCGGTCGCCAGGACATCGTCTTCGGTGCCACGGTCTCCGGCCGTCCGCCACAACTCGACAGCGTCGAGAAGATGGTGGGCCTGTTCATTAACACGCTGCCCGTGCGTGTCCAACTGGATCTGGCCGAGTCCGTCGAGGCATTGCTCTCACGAGTTCAGATCGAACAGGCGGGATTGCTCGATCACCATTACCTCGGCCTGACCGACGTGCAGAGCGCCGCGGGCGTCGGCGGACTCTTCGACACTCTGGTGATCTTCGAGTCCTACCCGGTCGACCGTGACGGTCTTGCAGCGCAAGCAGAGTTCTTGGACGGCATGGTGATCGATGATGTCGCCTCCGACGATTCCACGAACTACCCGCTCACACTGCTGATCGGTCTCGACGACCAACTGCACTTGACGCTTCGTTACCTACCCGACTTCTTCGACGAGTCGTACGCGCAGGCCCTGCTGGGTCGCCTCCAGACTCTGCTGACAGAAATCGGTGAAACGTCGTCTACTGCGGTCGGTGATGTCGAGGTCATGACTGTGTCTGAGCGTGCTTTGGTGCTCGAGTCGTGGAACGACACGTCTCGTCCGGTTGTGGGTGGGTTGTTGTTGGATGGTTTTGATTCGGTGGTGGGGGTTTGTTCGGGTTCGCGTGCGGTGGTGTGTGGGGATGTGGTGCTTTCGTACGGGGAGTTCGATGAGAGGGTTAATAGGTTTGCGCGTTATTTGATCGGTTTGGGTGTTGGGCCGGAGTCGTTGGTGGGGTTGGCTGTTCGGCGGTCGGTGGATTTGTTGGTTGGTTTGTATGCGATTGTGCGTGCGGGTGGGGCGTGGGTGCCGTTGGATCCTGATGCGCCGGTTTCGCGTAATGAGTATGTGTTGGATTCGGCTGATCCGGTGTGTGTGGTGTCGACGGAGCGTGATGGTTTCGTGGCGTCGGGTCGTCGGGTTGTGTGTGTGGATGTTGTTGATGTGTCTGGTTTTTCGGGTGCGCGGGTTTCTGATGTGGATCGGCGCTCGCCGTTGCGGGAGTCGAATACGGCGTATGTGATTTTCACGTCGGGGTCGACGGGTCGGCCGAAGGGTGTGGCGGTCTCGCATGCGGCGATTGTGAATCAGTTGGAGTTCATGCAGGGCGAGTATCGTTTGTCGGCTGCTGATGTGTATTTGCAGAAGACGGCGACGACGTTCGATGTGTCGTTGTGGGGTTTTTTCATGCCGTTGCGGGTGGGTGCGGTGTTGGTGTTGGCGTCGGCTGATGGTCATCGGGATCCGGGGTATTTGGCGTCGGTGATTGATGATCAGGGTGTGTCGGTGACGGATTTTGTTCCGACGATGTTGTCGACGTTTTCGTCGTTGGTGGATCCGGGGTTGTTGGGTTCGTTGCGTGATGTGTTGGTTATTGGTGAGGCGTTGCCGGTGGAGGCGGTGCGTGAGTTCGGGTTGGTGTCGTCGGCGCGGTTGCATAATTTGTATGGTCCGACTGAGGCGGCGGTGTCGTTTACGTTTGCGGATGTGACGGCTGCTGGGTCGGGGTCGGTGGTGTCGATTGGTGTGCCGGAGTGGAATTGCCGGGTGTTTGTGTTGGATACGCGCCTACGGCCGGTTGCGGTGGGTGTTGCGGGTGAGTTGTATTTGTCGGGTGTGCAGTTGGCTCGGGGGTATGTGGGTCGTCCGGATTTGAGTGCGGATCGGTTTGTGGCGTCGCCGTTCGGTTCGGGTGAGCGGATGTATCGGACGGGTGATTTGGTCCGTTGGAACACAGTTGGTGAGTTGGAGTACATCGGTCGTACTGATTTTCAGGTGAAGTTCCGTGGTCAGCGGATCGAGTTGGGGGAGATCGAGGCGGCGTTGGTGTCGCATGGGTCGGTGTTGTCGGCTGCGGTGGTGGTGCGTGGGTCGGTGATGGGTGATCAGTTGGTGGGGTATGTGGTGCCGGCGGTGGGGTCGGTTGTGGATGTGTCGGTGTTGCGGGGGTTTGTGGGGGAGCGGGTTCCGGGTTATATGGTTCCGGCTGCTGTGGTGGTGTTGGATGCGTTTCCACTTAATTCGTCGGGGAAGTTGGATCGGGCGTTGTTGCCGGAGCCGGTGTTCGAGGCTCGGGTGTTTCGGGCTCCGGTGTCGTCGGTGGAGTTGGTGGTGGCGTCGGCGTTTGTGGGTGTGTTGGGTGTTGATCGGGTGGGGTTGGATGATGATTTCTTCGAGTTGGGTGGCAACTCCCTCATCGCGACTCGGGTTGTCATGCGCATCGCCGAAGAACTCGAGACGGCCGTACCGGTCCGCCTTCTGTTCGAAGCGTCCACCGTCCAGGAACTTGCCGCACGTCTCGAATCACACGTCGGTGAAGGAAGCCGCCTTGCGCTGACAGCTCAGGATCGACCGGAAGAGATTCCGCTTTCTCTTGCGCAGCAGCGTATGTGGTTCCTCAACCGCTTCGACGGCTCGGCAGGTGCCTACAACATGCCGTTTGCACTGCGACTGAGCGGTGAACTCGATCTGGGCGCGATGCGTGCGGCGATCGGCGACGTCGTTGCCCGCCACGAAACCCTGCGCACTGTGTATCCGGAAACCGATTCGGGACCGGTCCAGGTCATCGAACCGGTAGGACATACGCCGGTGGAATTGAACGTCGAGAGTGTCACGGAAGCCGAGATTGTCGGCAAGCTGGTCGAATTGGCGTCGACGAGGTTCGACGTGACGGCCGAAATCCCGCTGCGGATTCGGTTGTTCCAGGTAGCCGAGAACGAGTACGTCCTCGCCGTCGTGGTGCACCACATTGCCGCGGACGGCTCCTCGACTACTCCGTTCGCCCGCGATCTCGTCATGGCCTACGCGGCACGGGCGCAGGGAACGGCGCCGGGTTGGGCCTCGCTGGACGTGCAGTACGCCGATTACAGCCTGTGGCAGCGCGAGGTGCTGGGTAGCGAGGAAGACCCGGAATCCGTGTCGTCCGAGCAGATCGCCTACTGGAGCCAAGCTTTGGCCGGGCTGCCGGATCAGCTGGACCTGCCGACGGACCGTCTGCGTCCCGCCGCGCAGTCGTACCGCGGTGGCTACCTTCAGTTCGAGATCGACGCAACAGTGCATCAGGGCCTGTCGGCGCTGGCCCGTGAGCACGGGACCACCCTGTTCATGGTCACGCACGCGGCGTTTGCGATTCTGTTGGCGCGCCTTTCCGGCACCGACGACATCGCCGTTGGCACCCCGATCGCTGGCCGCGGTGAGCGTGCGCTCGACGATCTGATCGGCATGTTCGTCAATACCCTGGTATTCCGGACACACGTCGACGGTTCCGACAGTTTCACGGAACTACTTGCCCGCGTGCGCGAGAACGACCTGCAGGCCTTTGCGCATGCCGATGTTCCGTTCGAGCGACTGGTCGAAGTTCTCAACCCCGCACGTTCGACTGCTCGGCACCCGCTCTACCAGGTGGGCTTCCTTTTCCAGAACATGGAACAGGCAAGCCTGGAACTGCCTGGCCTCACCGTCAAGAGCCTCGAGATCGACAACGGTGTCGCTCAGTTCGATCTGCAGTTGATCGTCGGTGACAATTACGACGAGCGTGGTGTTGCCTCCGGCATCTCGGCCGTATTCAGCTACGCGCACGACCTTTTCGACGAGTCGACAGTCCAGTCCTTTGCTGATCGGTTCAACACCGTTCTGGCAGCGGTGGTTGCCGATCCGTCGATCGTGGTCGGCGACATCGACGTGCTCGATCCGCGTGAGTCGAATCAGCTTCTGCAGGAATGGAATGCAACGGAGCAGGTACTCGACGCCGAGGCGACACTGGTCGATCTGTTCGATCAGCAGGTTGCCGCGCACGGTGATTCCGTCGCGTTGGTGCACGGGCTCGAATCGCTGACGTATGTGGAGTTCGACGACAAGGTCAACCGGCTCGCCCGTCACCTGATCGAACTGGGTGTCGGTCCGGAGTCGTTGGTGGCATTGGGAATGCGACGCTCCATCGACCTGGTGATCGGCATGTACGCCGTTGCCAAGGCAGGCGGCGGTTATGTTCCGATCGATCCGGATCATCCGGCCGATCGCACCGGGTACGTCCTCGAGATGGCCGCGCCGGTCTGCGTGCTCAGCAACGAGAACGACGCACCGTCGCTCGCGGGGATCGACAATGTTCTTCTCATCGACACCCTCGATCTGTCGCGCGTCTCCGGAGCGCCGGTGCGCGGCGACGAGCGGATCGCACCGCTTCGTTCGGCGAATACCGCGTACGTGATCTTCACGTCGGGATCGACCGGCAAGCCGAAGGGTGTGGCGCTGTCCCACGCCGCGATCGTCAATCAGCTTCTGTGGAAGCGTGATCGCTACGGTCTCGACCAGACCGACGCAATGTTGCTCAAGACTGCAGCGACGTTCGACCTCTCGGTCTGGGAGTTTTGGTCCGCGTTGACATCCGGGTCCCGCCTGGTCATCGCCGACCCGGACGGCCACAAGGACGCCGAGTACATGCTGGCGCTCATCGCTCAGGAGAAGGTGACGACGCTGCACGCGGTGCCGTCCATGCTCTCGATGCTGACGGCCGCAGCAGACGGCACTCTTCCGCAGTCGCTCGAGCGTGTCCTTGCCATCGGTGAGGCCTTGCCCGCGGCAACGGCGGCAGAGTTCCGCAAAATGTCCGACGCGGCACTCGTCAATCTGTACGGTCCGACCGAGGCTGCGGTGTCAGTGACCGCGCACGATGTGGACGAGAGCGACACCTCGTCGGTCTCGATCGGTGCCCCGGAATGGAATACGCAGGTCTACGTGCTCGACGAGCGACTGCATCCCGTTCCGGTCGGAGTTACCGGTGAGCTGTACCTGGCCGGAACCCAGTTGGCTCGCGGTTATCACGGCCGCGCCGACCTGACGTCGGAACGCTTTGTCGCCAACACCTTCGGAGAACCGGGCACACGTCTGTACCGCACCGGCGACCTCGTTGTCTGGCGCAGTGGCGGTGAACTCGAGTACGTCGATCGTGCCGACTTCCAGGTGAAGATCCGCGGCTACCGCATCGAACTCGGTGAGATCGAAGCTGTTATCAGAGCTGCTGAGTCCGTGGACGCCGCGGTTGTCGTCGCGAAAACCGATCCGCGACTGGGGGATCGACTGGTCGGGTACCTCGTTCCGCAGGCCGGAGCCACCGTCGACGTCGACAGCGTGAAGGCGGAACTCGTCCGCGAGTTGCCGAGTTACATGGTGCCGTCGGCGTTGATGGTGCTGAGCGAATTGCCGCTCAACATCAACGGCAAGATCGATCGAAAGGCGCTGCCGGAACCCGAATTCGAGGCAACGGAGTTCCGTGCCCCGAGCAATCCGGTCGAAGAGATCGTGGCCTCGGTGTTTGCCGAAGTCCTGGGCGTTCCACGAGTCGGGTTGGACGACGACTTCTTCGATCTCGGCGGAAACTCGCTGATCGCCACACAGGTCGTGGCCAGGTTGGGTCAGGCACTTGACGCCCAGATTCCGGTGCGGATCATCTTCGAAGCGTCGACTGTCGGACTGCTGGCGTCGCGGGTGCTCGAACATGCCGGTTCAGGTTCGCGGGCACAGTTGGTGGCGCAGGAACGGCCGTCGCAGATTCCGTTGTCGCTCGCTCAGCAGCGGATGTGGGTTCTCAACCAGATCGACCGCAGGTCTGCCGCGTACAATATCCCGGTCGCGATCCGGATGTCCGGCGATCTCGACGTCGCAGCATTGCAGTCGGCCGTCTCCGACCTTGTTGCTCGCCACGAGATCCTGCGGACGTTCTATCCCGATCTCGGGGACGGCCCGACGCAGTCGATTCAGTCGAAGTCGGCAGCCGTTGTCGACATGGCCGTGCTGTATGTCGGCGAAGACACGATTGGGGCCGAGGTCGCGAAGGTCGTCGGTCAGGGCTTCGACGTCACTGCCGGTGTTCCGCTGCGCGTTCGCCTTTTCCAGATCACGCCCACCGAGCATGTCCTGATCGTGGTGGTCCACCACATCAGCGGCGACGCGTTCTCGATGGCGCCGATGATCCGAGACACGATGGTCGCGTACACGGCGCGTACCGGGGGAGCGGCACCCGAATGGGCTCCGCTCGAAGTCCAGTACGCGGATTACACGTTATGGCAGCGCGACGTTCTGGGTTCCGAGGGCGATCCGGACAGTGAACTGTCGACGCAGCTTGCCTACTGGACGCAGGAACTCGCCGGCGTTCCCGAACTTCTGGAACTGCCGACGGACCGTCCTCGTCCGCCGACGCAGTCGATGAAGGGTGCGGACTTCCTGTTCACTCTTGGCGCCGACTCCACGCGTCGAATCGCGGAAATCGCGCGCGAGCAGAACTCGACCGTGTTCATGGTCGTGCATGCCGCGTTCTCGGTGCTGCTGTCCAAGCTCAGCGGCTCGAACGACATCGCGATCGGTACACCGGTGGCGGGCCGCGGCGAGCGAGTCCTCGACGACCTGGTCGGTATGTTCGTCAACACGCTGGTGTTGCGCACGCAGGTGAAACCGGCAACCACGTTTGTCGACCTGCTGCAGCAGGTGAAGGAGAAGGACCTCGCGGCGTTCGGAAACGCAGACGTGCCCTTCGAGCGTCTGGTCGAGCAGGTCGGCCGTGAGCGCTCACAGGCATACTCACCGCTGTTCCAGGTGATGCTCACGTTCCAGAACATGGCACTTGGCACGTTTGCGCTGCCAGGGCTCGAACTGTCGGCGGTGGACGACGGATTCGACTCGGCGATGTTCGACCTGCAGCTCACCGGTATCGAGGAGTTCGACGAGCACGGAGCGCTGTCCGATATCCGGATGCGATTCACCTATGCAACCGATCTGTACGACGCCGCAACCATGGAACTGTTCGCAGCCAGGTTGCGGGCCGTGGTCGACGCCGTTGCCGCAGATCCGACGGTGGTTCTGCGGACCATCGACATCGTGACGGACTTCGAACGCGCGCTGATCGAGGCAGCCGAGCCGAAAACGGCCGCGGACCTTCCGGACCTCGCAGCAGCGGCCGCCGCAGCAGATCCGACGGCGGTTGCCTTCACACACGGCGACACCGTGGTGACCTTCACACAGCTGGCCGAAAAACTGGCTGTGATGAAGCAGACGATGGGTGCGGCGCTCACTGCCGATGCGTTGGTCTCGGTTTCGCTGAACGGTCTGGTTCCGGGCATTCTTCCGGCACTGGGCGCCGACGGTATTACCTCGCTCGTCGAGTCTTTGATAACTGACGCGCAGGCCACGCTGGGGAAGGGTTCCGGTACGGACGGGTAATATGCAGTATTTGCCCCATGGGCGTTGATCTGTACGACCAGTCGTGCGTTGGATCTGCGCCGTGCTGTCGTCAGTTGGAGGAAGTGTTGATGTCCGTCGGTATGCCGGGACCACAGTCGCTGACGATCGAAGACCTGCCGAGATTGATCGCTGCTGTAGCCGAGGCGGAGCCCGACCGGACAGCGCTTGTTCATGCAGACGTCGAGGTCACCTACGAACGGTTGCATTCGGAACTGACCACACTCGACTCCGCGATGGGTGGTGCGCTCGGCCCGGACGCACTCGTACCCGTCGTGATCTCCACGCTGCTGCCGGAGTTGCTCGCCACACGAGAGGGTGGCCTCGAATCCGTCGTCGGTGCGCTCATCGCCGACGCGACTTCCGTCGTTGCTTTCGAGGCTCCGTCGGTCGTCGAGTCGACTCTCGTAAGTCTGTTCGAGGAGCAGGTCGCGCGTACCCCCGATGCCGTCGCCCTTCGTTTCGGCTCCACGGCGTCGACCTACGCGGAATTCGATCGCCGGGTCAATCAGCTCGCCCGCGAGCTCGTCGCCCGTGGCGTCGGACCGGACACACTCGTCGGCCTGGGTATCCGTCGGTCCGTCGAACTGCTGGTTGCGATGTACGCGATCGTCAAGGCCGGTGGTGCGTACGTACCACTCGATCCCGACCATCCCGCTGAGCGTCTGGCGTATGTGATCGACGTCGCCGCGCCCGTCCTCGTGCTGACGACGTCAGTGGACGCGGTCGGCATTCCCGAAAACGTCGATGTACTGCGGATCGATGACATCGATGTCTCGGCGCACTCAGGCGCGCCGCTTGCCGACGGTGACCGGCTGTCACCGCTGCGCACCGACAATCTTGCGTACGTGATCTTCACGTCGGGTTCGACCGGCAGGCCCAAGGGCGTCGGTGTGTCACACGAGGCAATCGTCGCCAACCTCCGATGGAGGCAGAGCGAATATCCCTTCACCGACGAAGACGTCATCCTGCAGAAGACGCCGTTTACGTTCGACGTATCAGTGTGGGAGTTCTTCTGGCCGTTGCAGGTCGGCGCTTGCCTCGTGATCGCGAAGCCGGACGGGCATCGTGATCCGGCCTACGTCGCAGCGACGATGATCGAGTACGGCGTCACCGTTGTACATTTTGTCCCCTCGATGCTCGCGGTCTTCGTCACTGAACCGCGCGCTTCCGAGATCACCTCGCTACGTTACGTTTTTGCCTCGGGTGAAGCGCTTCCCGCCCAGACCGCCGCGCGGCTGCGCGACGTCAGCACCGCGGAACTGCACAATCTGTACGGACCGACCGAGGCAGCCGTCGACGTCACGTACTACGCAACCGGACCGCAGGATGAGGTCTCCATTCCGATCGGCCGTGCTGTCGCCGAAACAGAGCTACTCGTCCTCGACGACGCACTGCGTCCAGTACCTCCCGGCGTCCCCGGCGAGCTTTACCTCGCGGGGGTCCAGCTGGCCAGAGGGTATGTCTCCCGCCCCGATCTGACGGCGGATCGGTTCGTCGCGCATTCCACCTCGGACGGCGAGCGCATGTACCGAACCGGCGACCTGGTCCGATGGCGCGGTGCCGGCGCCGACCGCCTGCTCGAGTACCTCGGCCGCACCGACTTCCAGGTGAAGCTGCGGGGACTGCGCATCGAACTCGGCGAAATCGAATCAGCGCTACTCGACAACGATGCAATCGCACAGGCGGCCGTTCTCGTCCACTCCGATGCGGCTTTGGGCGACAATCTGGTGGCATACGTGGTTCCCGCATCGGGAGTTGTGCTCGACACCGACGCTCTTGCACGTGAATTGGGTGGACGCCTGCCGGACTACATGGTGCCGTCGCTGTTTGTCGAACTCGAGGCGTTTCCGCTCAATGCCAGTGGCAAGCTGGACCGCAAGGCGCTGCCGGCGCCCGAGTTCACAGCGCAGGTTGTCGAATACCGCGCACCGAGCACCCCGGTCGAGAAGACGTTGATAGCGATCTTTGCCGACTTGCTCGGCCGCGACGATCTCGGCATAGACGACGGGTTCTTCGACCTCGGGGGCAATTCACTGCTCGCGACGCGAGTGGTGGCGCGCGCGAACGCCGAACTCGGCGTGGAACTCGACATGCGAGCTTTCTTCGATGCTCCGACGGTATCCGAATTAGCTTCTCTCGTAGGCGATTCTGCTGGCCGCGGTACGAAGGCTCCTCTCGTTGCACAGGAACGTCCCGACCGGATCCCGCTTTCGCTTGCGCAGCAGCGTATGTGGTTCCTCAACCGCTTCGACTCGACCTCGGCAGTCGATCACATCCCAGTCGTTCTCCGGCTGACCGGAATGCTCGATGCCGCTGCGCTCCGTTCGGCGATCGATGATCTCGTCGAGCGGCACGAGAGCCTGCGTACTGTGTACCCGGAGGTCGACGGCGTCGGCTACCAGCAGATCTTGACCGTCTCCGACGTGGAGCTCGATCTGTCGCCGGTCGCTGTGGCCGAATCCGAGATCACCGAGCGTGTCATCACGGAGATCACCGGGGGATTCGACGTCACCTCACAGGTGCCGTTGCGGGTCAAGCTCTTCCAGGTGGCCGCGTCGGAATACGTCCTTGTATTCGTCGTCCACCACATCAGTGGTGACGGCTTCTCGATGGGCCCCTTGGTGCGCGACGTCGTGACCGCTTACGCGAGTCGGGCGGCTGGCAGCGCACCCGAATTCACGCCGCTGGACGTGCAATATGCAGACTTCTCGATCTGGCAGCGAACAGTCCTCGGCAGCGAGCACGACGCGGAATCGGTGATATCGCGCCAGATCGATTACTGGACACAGCAGCTCGACGGGCTCCCCGAGCGGCTAGACCTGCCGATGGATCGACCCCGCCCGCCCGTCGCGAGTTATCGCGGAGCGTCGCACACGATGACTATCGGTGCGGACGTACTCGCGCGCCTCGAGTCGATTGCGCAGGCGAACAAGGCCACGGTGTTCATGGTATTGCACAGCGCAATCGCCGTGCTGTTGGCGCGTTTGTCCGGAACCACTGACATCGCGATCGGCACCCCGGTGGCGGGTCGTGGCGATCGCGCACTCGACGACGTCATCGGCATGTTCGTCAACACCCTGGTGCTGCGTACCGAGATCAATCCGGCAAGTACATTCGACGAGCTGGTGAACCAGGCACGGATTGCAGACCTCGATGCATTCGGTAACGCTGACGTCCCGTTCGAGCGCCTGGTAGAGGTGCTCGACCCGGCACGCTCGCAGGCACACAATCCGCTGTTCCAGGTGATGCTCGCGTTCCAGAATCTCGGCCAGAAAACACAAAGTGGCGCAACGCTCGGCGGCCTCGAGGTAAGCGGTTTCGAGCTCGAGTCCGCAGTCGCCAAGTTCGACCTCCAGTTCACGGTGTGGGAAGACATGGAGGTCGGCGGGCTGTCAGTCGTCATCGATTATGCGCGTGACCTTTTCGATGCCTCGACCATCGAGACGTTCGGTTCCAGGCTGTCCGTATTGCTCGGTGCGGTCGCTGCCGATCCGGCCGTTCTCGTCGGCGAGATCGATCTGTTCGGCGCCGGCGAGGCAGCCCGCGTGCTCGACTGGTCGGTGGGGCAGCGTGTGTCGATCGGCGACAGATCGCCACTTGCACTCTTTGCCCGGCATGTCAGTCGCGACCGGTCGACGGTTGCAGTCGTGGCCGATGATCGGACCCTCACCTACGGGGAACTCGATGCGCGGTCGTCGGTGCTCTCTCAGGACTTGCTCGCTGCGGGTGTGGGAGCGGACGACGTGGTTGCGCTGGTGCTGCCCAGGTCGTGGCAGTGGGTAGTGGCAATGCTCGCGGTGTGGAAGACCGGCGCCGGTTACACACCAATCGATCCCACGTTGCCGACCGAGCGCGTGAATACATTGCTCGAAGACACCAGTGCCCGCGTGGTGATCGCGTCCGGCGGCGTCCAGACGGCGCTCCCGGTGCTGCGGGTCGAGAGCACTGATGGGGCGGAATCCGGCGATTCTGTTCCGGAATGGGTGGACCATTGGCGTGAGCGGGGCGCAGGTGAGCGCGTGGGATACGTCATCTCGACCTCTGGTTCGACGGGTCGGCCCAAGCCCACGGTCGTACCGATGGCGGGCATCGAGAATACGACAGCCTGGTACCGATCCGAACTTCCGGACGCCGCTGGTGTGGTCGTTGCGTCGTCACCGAGTTTCGATCTCACGCAGAAGAATGTGTGGGGACCGCTTACCAGCGGTGGCAGTGTTCACGTCGCCGCAGCGGGGTTCGACCCCGCCGAGATCCTTCGCGCCGTCTCCGACGACGACGTCCAGGTCGCGAACATGTCGCCGAGTGCATTTGATGCACTGGTCGATGCCGACGTGGACGGCGTCCTCGAATCACTCGACGTCGTGTTCCTCGGTGGTGAGCCCATTCAGGTTGGTCGGCTCAAAGATCTGATGGCCGCCGGTGTGCGCGTCGTCAACAGTTACGGCCCCACTGAGGCCTCCGACGTAGTGTCCTTCCAGGAGGCGGCACCGGGAGACGTCAACGGAGTCCCCATCGGGATTCCAATTCCGAATATCGAACTCTACGTGCTGGATTCGCGCCTGCAGCTGGTCCCGGCCGGAGTGGTCGGTGAGCTTTACGTGGGAGGTGTGGGAGTCAGCCGCGGATACGGCGGACGCTTCGACCTTACTGCCGAGAGGTTCGTGGCGAATCCGTTCGGGTCGGCAGGCTCGCGGCTGTACCGTACCGGAGACCAGGTCCGGTGGAACGGTTCGGGAGAGCTGGACTATCTGGGCCGCACCGACTTCCAGGTCAAAATCCGTGGACTCCGAATCGAACTCGGCGAGATCGAAGGGGCCCTGGTGGCACTCGATTCGGTATCGGCTGCTGTCGTGGTGGTACACAAGGACAGCCTGGTCGGAGACCGCCTGGTGGCTTATCTGGTACCAGCACACGGGGCCGACGTCGACATCGCGGCGATACGTTCGACCGTCGCGGCGCGTCTGCCTGACTACATGGTGCCGTCCGCATTCGTGGCGATCGAGACGGTTCCATTGAACGCCAACGGAAAGGTCGATCGGCGGGCCCTGCCCGAGCCGACGTTCGCGACACTGTCATACCGCGCTCCGACCACTGTGGTCGAAGAAACTGTGGCCCAGATCTTTTCGGATGTTCTGGGTGTAGCTCAGGTCGGTCTCGACGACGACTTCTTCGAACTCGGCGGCAACTCGTTGATTGCCACGCGAGTTGTCTCACGGCTCGGTCAGTCCTTGGACACCGTAGTGCCGGTACGACTGCTGTTCGACGTGTCGACGGTCGAGGCCCTGGCCGCACGACTGAGCACTCACACCGGCGACGCGGGACGGATGCCTCTCGTCCCACAGGAGCGTCCCGAGCGAGTCCCGCTGTCGTTGGCGCAGCAGCGAATGTGGTTCCTCAACCGGTTCGAGCCGGAATCCGGGGTCGACAACATTCCGGTCGCCGTGCGGTTGACCGGTCCGTTGAACACGGCGGCTCTGGCGGGGGCCGTGCGGGACCTGATCGACCGTCACGAAAGCCTACGCACGATCTATCCCGAGATCGACGGCGTCGGTTACCAGCAGGTTCTCGGTTCGGCGGCAGTCGATCTCGATCTGTCACCGGTTCGAGTTCCGGCCGAGGCTGTGGAACTCCGTGTGCGGGAGCTGATCCAGCCCGGATTCGACGTCACGGTCGAGATCCCTCTCCGTACCGCGCTCTTCCAACTTGCCGACGATGAGTACGTGCTTGTCTTCGTCGTCCATCACATCAGCGGAGACGGTTTCTCGATGGTGCCGTTGGTACGTGACGTGGTGACAGCGTATGCGGCGCGATCGCACGGGCGTGCGCCGTCCTGGTCGCCGCTGGCTGTCCAGTTCGTCGACTACACCCTGTGGCAGCGTGAGGTGCTCGGCAGCGAGGACGATCCGCACTCGATCATCTCGGGCCAGGTCAACTACTGGAAGAGCCGGCTCGCGGGAATCCCGGATCAGCTGGACCTGCCGACCGATCGGCCACGTCCAGCCGTAGCAACGAACGGTGGTGCAGAGTACCAATTTGCCATCGAGCAGGGCGTCGTCGATTCCCTCGACCGAATTGCGCGTGAGCATCAGGCTTCGCGATTCATGGTCGTGCACAGTGCATTCGCCGTGATGCTGGCGCGCCTGTCCGGCACCTCCGACATCGTGATCGGTACTCCGGTCGCGGGGCGTGGTGAGCAGGAACTCGACGATGTGATCGGAATGTTCGTCAACACACTCGTGTTGCGGACGAACGTCGATCTGTCGCTGTCGTTCACGGAATTGCTTCGCAGCACGCGTGAGTCGGACCTGCAAGCGTTCGCGCATGCCGACGTGCCGTTCGAGCGCCTCGTCGAAATCATCAACCCGGAACGATCGCAGTCACGCAATCCGCTGTTCCAGGTCATGCTCACGTTCCAGAACGTCGCCCAGGGCAGCGACGAATCGGCCGACATCGACGGCGTCACGGTATCGGCCCTCGACGTCGATGCGTCCGTGGCGAAATTCGATCTGCAATTGACGATCACCGAGCACGACGGTGAACTCCGTGGACTCTTCACTTACGCAACGGATCTGTTCGACCGTAAGACGGTGGCCTCCTTCGTCCAGTATCTGACCGCGACTCTCTCGGCGGTCGCGGCTGCCCCCGCTGGGCCGGTCGGGGACGTCGACGTCGTCGGCGACTCCGATCTGGGGCTGGTCGTCGAGCGCTGGAACAGCACCGGTCACGATGTTCGCGATGTGACGCTGGTGGATCTGTTCGATGAACAGGTCGTCCGCTCTCCCCATTCGATCGCGCTGACCTTCGATGGGCATCAGCTGACGTATCTCGAATTCGACCGGCGGGTCAATCAACTCGCCCGCAAACTCGTGTCGGAAGGCGTCGGCCCGGATACCCTGGTCGGCTTGGCCATTCGCCGAAGCTTCGATTTGCTGGTGGCGATGTACGCGGTAGTCAAGGCCGGCGGCGGCTATCTGCCCATCGACCCCGATCAGCCCGTCGAGCGCAACGAATACGTCGTGTCGACTGCAGCTCCGATCTGTGTGTTGACCACAGAGAGAGATGGATTCGACGCTGAGGGAGTGCTGGTAGTCAGGATCGATACCGTAGACCTGTCCGGTTGTTCCGACGCACCGGTCACCGACGCGGACCGCCTCGGCCCGCTGCGAGGGGAGAACACGGCGTACGTGATCTTCACCTCCGGGTCGACGGGCAAACCGAAGGGCGTTGCGGTGTCACACCGCGCGATCGTCAACCGGCTGATCTGGATGCAGGCCGAGTACAGCCTCCTCGGCGACGACGTGGTCCTCCAGAAGACTCCCTTTACCTTCGATGTCTCCGTGTGGGAGTTCTTCTGGCCGTTGCAAGTCGGAGCTCGACTGGCGATCGCTGCCGTCGACGGCCACCGAGATCCGGCCTATCTGGCCGCGCTGATCGCGTCCGAACGAGTGACCACCATTCACTTCGTGCCGTCGATGTTGGAAGTGTTCCTCGCGGATACGGTTGTCACGAGGTCTTCTACCCTTACCCGAGTCTTCGCCTCGGGTGAGGCGCTCGCCCCGCAGGTGGCCGCGCAGTTCCGGACGGTTCTTCCCGGAACTGAACTGCACAATCTGTACGGACCGACGGAGGCCGCGGTCGACGTCACCTTCCATGAGGTGACGGACGCCGACACCACCACCATGCCGATCGGCGCGCCGGTCTGGAACACACGCGTTCTGGTACTCGACTCACGACTGCATCCGGTGCCCGTCGGGGTCGCGGGCGAGCTCTACCTCGCGGGAGTGCAGTTGGCCCGGGGGTACGTGGCTCGGCCGGACCTCACCGCGGACCGGTTTGTCGCCGATCCGTTCGGACCTGCCGGCTCACGCCTGTATCGGACCGGAGACCTGGTGCGATGGAATGCGTCGGGTGAGTTGGTATACATCGGACGTACCGACTTTCAGGTCAAGCTACGCGGACTACGCATCGAGCTGGGGGAGATCGAGTCGATCCTGCGTGATCATCCGTCGGTCGGTTCGGTGGTGGTTGCCGTCCGGAACGATCAACTGGTCGCGTACCTGACGGCGGCCGGTGAGTCTCTGATCGATTGGCTGGAACTGGAATCGATACTGGGGAAACATCTTCCGTCATACATGGTGCCCACGGCACATGTTGTTCTGGACGAACTGCCGCTCAACGCCTCGGGAAAACTCGACCGGAAGCAACTGCGCGATCCTGAGGTCGAGATCGCGGTCTTCCGGGAACCCGAATCTGTGGTCGAGGTCGAAGTTGCGCGTATTTTCGCCGACCTCCTCGGTATCGGGCAGGTCGGCTTGGACGACGACTTCTTTGCGCTGGGCGGTAATTCACTGATCGCGACGCAGATCGTCGCTCGACTCGGGCATGCACTCGACACCACTGTGCCGGTCCGCATCCTGTTCGATGCATCGACAGTGGAGTCGCTCGCGGCGCGAATCGACGTGCTCGTGGGGCGGGGCGGCCGTCCGCCGCTCGAACCACAGGAGCGCCCTGAGTTGGTTCCGCTGTCGATCGCGCAGCAGCGCATGTGGTTCCTGAACCGATTCGATTCGGCGTCCGGAGTGGACAACATTCCGATCGCGATCCGGTTGACGGGGGATCTCGACGTCGAGGCCATGCAGGCAGCTCTTCGTGATCTGTTCGAGCGACATGAGATTCTCAGGACTACATATCCGGAAGTCGACGGTATCGGATACCAGCGAGTCCTCGACACCGCGGATGCACTGCCTGATCTGTCGCCAGTACGTATCCATGAGTCCGTCGTCACTGACCGGGTGGCGGAATACGTACTCGCCGGATTCGATGTCACTGCAGACGTGCCGGTCCGGGCACGTTTGTTCGATCTTGCCGACTCGCAGTACGTTCTGGTGTTCGCCATCCATCACATCAGCGGTGACGGCTTTTCGATGGGGCCGCTGGTCCGGGACGTCGTCTCGGCGTACGCCGCGAGGTCGCAGGGAATCGCTCCGACGTGGAAGCCGCTACCGATCCAATTCGCGGACTTCGCGCTGTGGCAGCGCCGGGTACTCGGTGTCGAGTCCGATCAGGGATCGTTGATCTCGAAACAGATGGAATACTGGAAGTCGCAACTGGACGGATTGCCCGTCGAACTGACCCTGCCGTCGGATCGGCCGCGTCCGCGAGTCGCTTCACACTCCGGTGCCGAGTACTGCTTCGATATCGAAGCGGCCATGCACGAATCATTGAATCATGTTGCGCGAGAACATAATGTGTCACTCTTCATGGTTCTGCACAGTGCGCTGGCCGTCCTGCTGGCGAAGCTGTCCGGCACCGCCGACATCGTGATCGGTACACCAGCGGCCGGACGAGGTGAACAGGCTCTCGATGATCTGATCGGCATGTTCGTCAACACTTTGGTCCTGCGGACCGAGGTCGACCCGGGCGAGTCGTTCACTGCACTCCTGTCGAAGGTACGGGACACCGATTTGGCCGGTTTCGAGAACGCTGACGTTCCGTTCGAGCGTCTGGTGGAAGCACTGGACCCCGAACGGTCGCAGGCGCGTAATCCGCTTTTCCAGGTGGGCTTTTCGTTCCAGAATCTCGGTCAGGGTGCGCACGGATCCGTAGAGATTCCGGGCCTGAGCATTTCCGGTGTCGACATTGCGCCGACGTTGGCAAAGTTCGACCTGCAGTTCACGGTCTGGGAGACTCCGGCTCAGGCGGGCGGGCTCACCTTCGCCGTCACCTACGCCACCGATCTCTACGACGAATCGACGATTGCAGGCCTCGAGTCACGACTGAACGCCGTGCTGACATCCGTCGTCGCCAATTCGTCAAATGCAGTCGGCGACATCGACATTCTCGGCGAGGACGAACGCCGGACGATACTCGAAGGGTGGGCCACGCCCGGGGCGGTCGTCGACGACTCGACCACTCTGGCCGGACTGTTCGATGCACAGGTGACCCGATCACCGAACGAGATTGCGGTGGTCTTCGGAGACGAGCGATTGACGTATCGGGACATCGATTCCCGCGCAAACTGTCTGGCCCGCACGCTGATCGATTCGGGAGTCGGATCCGAGGACCTGGTAGCGGTCCTCTTGCCGCGATCGGTCGATCTGGTCGTGGCGCTGCTCGCCATCGTCAAGTCTGGTGCCGCGTATCTGCCGATCGATCCGAGCTATCCGGATGAGCGGATCGCATATACCCTTGCCGACGCGTCTCCGGTGTGTGCGATCGTCGCTCCGGATTCGCTGCGGGAACTGCCCTGCCCTTCTGTCTCGCCCCGGGATGCCGCAGCCGACTCCCGCCCCGTGACCGACGCAGACCGCGTGCGGCCTTTGCGTTCGAGAGACCTGGCGTACGTCATCTACACATCAGGATCTACCGGCCGCCCCAAAGGTGTTGCGGTCACTCATCGGAACGTTGTGGAGTTGTTCGCCAACGCGCAGACGGAATTCGCATTCGATTCCTCGGATGTGTGGACTTTGTTCCACAGCTACGCATTCGACTTCTCGGTGTGGGAGCTGTGGGGTCCGCTCATTCACGGCGGTGTACTCGTGGTCGTCGACTTCGAGACGTCGCGTTCGCCAGACCAGTTCAGACAATTGCTGACCACCGAGGGCGTCACGGTGCTCAATCAGACTCCGTCGGCTTTCTACCAGCTTGCGGAGGCAGACCGTGTTTCCGGAGGATCGGACGGTACCGCGTCGGATCTTGCGCTCCGGTACGTGATCTTCGGTGGCGAGGCACTCGATCTCGCACAGCTGACCCGGTGGTACGACCGTCATCCCGACGACTCGCCGCAACTGGTCAACATGTACGGAATCACCGAGACCACGGTGCACGTCTCTTATCTCCCGCTCGATCGTGCGAGCGCGGAGACCGCGACGGCGTCGTTGATAGGTCGACCACTCGACGGCCTTCGGGTGTACGTACTCGACGACCGTTTGCAGCCCGCTGCGATCGGCACGGCCGGCGAGATCTACGTCGCCGGCGGACAACTGGCACGCGGGTATCTGGGGCAGAACGGATTGACGTCCGCGCGGTTCGTCGCGAATCCATTTGCATCGCACGGCGAGTCGATGTACAGAAGCGGCGATGTGGCGCGCTGGAACCGCGCCGGCCAGCTCGAATACCTGGGGCGTTCCGATTCGCAGGTTCAGCTTCGAGGTTTCCGGATCGAACTCGGCGAGGTCGAGACGGCCCTGCTCCGAGTCGGTGGTGTCGCCCGTGCCGTGGCCGTCGTCCGCAAGGACGCAGATCTGGGCGATCGGCTCATCGCGTACGTCGTGCTCGAGGCCGGTTCGGACCTCGACGCGAGCACGGTCAGCATAAGTGCGGCCGACTTCCTCACCGGCTACATGGTTCCCGACGCGACAGTGTTGTTGGACGCCTTGCCCCTCACTGTGAACGGGAAGCTCGACTCCGCTCGGCTGCCTGCACCCGTCTTCGCTTCCGCCGAATATCGAGCGCCGGTGTCCGACACCGAGAAGGCCGTGGCGACGGTATTCGCCGAATTGCTAGAGGTTCCTCAGGTCGGACTCGACGACGAGTTCTTCGAACTCGGTGGTAACTCATTGATCGCGACCCGTGCGGCGGCACGACTCAGCCGATCCCTCGACGCCACAGTCCCCGTACGGACTCTGTTCGACACCCGGACAGTCGAAGAACTCGCGAGCGCGATCGAAGTCCACGTCGGAACCGGTTCGCGAAAGCAGCTCGTTGCCCAAGATCGCCCCGAGCGCATTCCGCTGTCACTGGCGCAGCAGCGTATGTGGATGCTCAACCAGATGGACACCGACGCCTCGACGTACAACATCCCGATGGCGCTGCGTCTGGCCGGGCAGTTGGACGTCGACGCGCTGAAATTTGCTCTGCGTGACGTGATTTCGCGCCACGAGTCACTGCGAACGTTTTACCCGTCCGACGGGCTGGGGCCCGTGCAGCGGATCGTCGGCGCCGACCTCGTGCCCATGTTCGGGGAACCGACAGCGGTCCACGACGGCGCGCAGATGTACACGAAGGTCGTCGAATCGACGACCGCCGGATTCGATGTGTCATCGGAGGTTCCGGTACGTACTGATCTTCTCCAGATCGGAGAAGATCAGTACGTGTTCGTACTCGTCGCGCATCACATCGCGGCCGACGGGCAGTCGATGGGGCCACTGGCCCGCGACGTGATGGTGGCCTACGAAGCGCGTACCCGGGGCAGTGCACCATCGTGGAGCCCACTCCAAGTGCAGTACGCAGACTTCGCGCTGTGGCAACGCGACGTACTGGGATCGGTAGATGACGCGGGAACGATCGCCGCGCGCCAACTCGACTTCTGGCGCACAGCGCTCGACGATCTGCCGACCGATGTCGGCTTGCCGACAGACCGACCGCGTCCGGTGGTGCAGTCCGCCGCAGCGGGGGCAGTCCAGTTCACCGTCGACGCTGATGTCCACTCGCGACTGAGCGACATCGCCCGAGCGAAGAACGCCACGGTGTTCATGACAATCCACGCCGCACTGGCGGTCCTGATCTCGAGGTTGGGTGGAGGCTCCGACTTCGCGATCGGTACCGCTGTCGGCGGCAGGGGCGAGCGCGCCCTCGACGATCTCGTCGGTATGTTCGTCAACACACTCGCGCTTCGCACCACGGTCGATGCAGGTGCACGCTTCGAGGATCTCGTTTCGCATGTGCGCGACGTCGACCTGGCCGCGTTCGGCGAAGCCGATGTTCCTTACGAGGAAATCGTGGAGGCGCTGCCGCCTCGGTCGGGGGGCCTGTTCCAAATCGTCCTGTCGCTGGAACCGACCGCCCAGACCGAGTTTGCATTGGCAGACCTGACCATAGGCGCCGTCGACAGCGGAGTCCTGACCACGAAGTTCGACCTTCAGCTCACCCTGACCACCGCAACGGACGGCCTCGGACTCTCCGGCCTGTGGCTGTATTCCGAGGACCTGTTCGACAAGACCACGGTCGAGTCGTTCGCACAGCGGTTCGTTCGTGTACTCGAGCAGGTCACCGACGATCCGACCAGGCAGGTCGGCGATCTCGATCTGCTGACCGACATGGAGAAGTCCGAGGTCGCCGGCGGCGTTCGCGAAGCCAGCGCAGTCGCGAGCACGACGTTGCTGCCTCAGTTGCTCGCCTCCGTCGTGGAAAGCGACCCGGACGCGCCTGCGGTGGTAACAGACGGCGAGGAGACCGCTTACGCGGCACTCGACGCGAAGTCTTCGCGTCTGGCTCGCCTGCTCATCGAGGAAGGTGCAGGTCCCGGCACTGCGATCTCCATCGGTGGTGGTGTCGATGCCGTGATCGCCTACTGGTCTGTGGTGAAGACCGGCGCAGCCGTTACCGGGGCGCATCCGTCGGATCCGGCAAGCCTGACCCTGTCGAATGACTCCGACACCTCGACGCTGCTCTTGACGTCACCGGAGATCGAGTCTCGGCTGGCGACGATGTCGGATCGTCCGATCAGCTACGTCGATCGCGCCCGGTCGACAATGGCGGACGATCCGGCGATCGTCGACGGTGACCGAGTGCTGACGTACGGCGACCTGTCGAACTCTCTGGCGGAGCTGCGCAAGCGGTATTCCGTCGACTTCGAGTCGAGGTTGGCATTCGCCGGCGCGGTCGGCTCGCCGGAGCACTCGGTCGCAGTCCTCCTTGCGGCGTCAGCCGGAGCGGCTGTCGTCATTCTCGGTGACGACGAGGCAATCGAAGACTCACTTGCTGACGACTGGGTGACGCATGTGGTGCTTCCGGACGAGGTCCGCTCGGCCGTCGACCGAACCGACTTACCCGATCTCGAGTACGTCCTCGCAACGGGCGAACTACTCGGGTGGTGAGATCGGGCTCCGTCGGCGACCGTGCCAGTGGCCGAATTCATAGGTGATCGTGCCGTTGCCCGGATCGGTGTAACCGGCTGTAACAATGGGCGGTAGGGGTTGGATGTGTTGGGGGAACCCACTGATGCAATTGTGGGTTCCCCGGCGTCCAGTCTGGACAGACCGGTAGTGACAGTTCAGTAGTATGACGCGAAGGTGAGTTGCTCGATGCAGCGTTGGGTCTCCGTACACACCGTTCGACCGCAGGTGGCGGTCGTATGAGTACTGACGACGCGACCCGGCGGAAGACATCTCGCGCCGGCAGGAACGAACGACCGGCACGCACCAGGCGCGCGCGGGTGCCATTGCTGCCTCAGCTACTCGCAGCTGCAGTGGACCTCAACCCAGCAGCACCGGCGATCACATTCGGGGGTCAAACCCTCACTTACGCCGAAGTGGACGCGCTGTCCTCGCGTCTGGCTCGGTTGCTCATCAGCCGCGGAATCGGGCCGGAGGACCGGGTGGCGGTGTCGATTCCCCGCTCCATCGAGTCGGTCTGTGCGGTGTGGGCGGTGGCCAAGACCGGCGCAGCTTTCGTGCCGGTCGATCCCAGCTATCCTGCAGACCGCGTCGAACACATGATCACCGATTCGGCAGCCTCGATAGGGCTGACCACGGCCGCGTACGCTATCGACCGTCCTCGCAGCGTCCAATGGCTGGAAGTGGACGGCGCCGTGTTGACGGCCGAGTTGGCCGGTATCTCCCCGGATCCGGTCTCGTATACCGAACGCGTTCGAACCCTTCGCGTGGATCATCCGGCATACGTGATCTACACCTCGGGGTCGACAGGACGGCCCAAGGGCGTCGTCGTCACCCACGCCGGGCTTTCAGACCTGTGTGCGGAACAGGTCGAACGGTATGCGCTCACCTCTACGTCGCGGACACTGCATTTTGCTTCGCCGAGTTTCGACGCTTCCGTGCTCGAACTGCTGCTCGCCGTCGGTGCAGGCTCGACGATGGTGATCGCGCGTCCGGACATGTTCGGCGGCGACGAACTCGCGGAACTCCTGGTGTCGGAAAAGATCACGCACGCGTTTGTGACCCCGGCGGCGCTGGGTTCGATTTCCCTTGACGGCGCCCACCAGTTCGACAATCTCGCCGTGGTGGTCGTCGGCGGTGAAGCGTGTTCACCCGCGCTGCTGTCCACCTGGGCACCCGGCCGACGGTTCTTCAACGCATACGGACCCACGGAAGCCACCGTCGCCAGCAACATCGCCGAGTTGACCGTCGATCGTCCCGTGACGATCGGTGGTCCCGTCCGTGGTGTCGGCGTGTTCGTCCTCGATTCTCGACTTCAGCCGGTCGCCACCGGAACCGCCGGCGAACTCTACCTGTCGGGCACCCACCTTGCCCGCGGGTACAACGGCCTGTCCGCAACTACGGCGGCAAGTTTTGTCGCAAATCCGTTCGGCGGTGCCGGGGAGCGGCTCTACCGGACCGGCGATACCGTGCGGTGGATCCGCACCGGCGGCGATGGCGGAGCCACCGATCAGACCGGTGGTGAGCGCGACCTCGAATATCTCGGGCGGGGGGACTCACAGGTCAAGATTCGCGGCTTCCGGATCGAACTGGGCGAGATCGATGCCGTCCTTGCCGCCCAACCCGGAGTCGACTTCGTCGCCACCGTCGCGATCACCGGTTCCTCAGGTGACGCCGCGCTGGTGTCGTATGTCATGGCGAATGCCGACGTCGAGCTGGACCCAGACTCGTTGACCGCCAGCGCTCGGGCCGTTCTTCCGCGCCACATGGTGCCTGCATCGATCATGGTCATCGACCGGATTCCTCTCACCCCAGTGGGTAAGTTGGACACCGACAGCCTTCCCGAGCCGATCTTCATCTCGCGTGCGTACCGCGAACCATCAACGCCTGCACAGGTACTCGTGGCAGCGGCCTTCGCCGACCTGCTCGGAGTCGAGAGGGTCGGTGCCGAAGACGACTTCTTCGAACTCGGCGGCAACTCACTTGTTGCAGCAAGGCTGGCTGGACGTCTCGGTGCTGCGTTCGGGACACGCATTCAGGTGAAAACCCTCTTCGAGGTATCGACGGTCGAAGCATTGGCTGCCCGAATCGAAGCCGAGGCGGAGGGGTCCGTCAGAGTACAGCTTGCGCCGGTGATTCGTCCGGAACATGTGCCGTTGTCGCTGGCGCAGCAACGGATGTGGTTCCTGAGCCAGTTCGATTCCGAATCTGCTGTCAACAACATTCCGATCGTCCTCCGCCTGAGTGGTGAGCTTGACACGGTTGCGCTCGACTCAGCGGTCGGTGACGTCCTAGCTCGGCACGAAGTCCTTCGTACTGTCTACCCAGGAATCGACGGTGTGGGCTATCAGCAAATTCTGCCGGAATCGACCGCAGACATCGACCTCGATCCCGTTCCGTTGGCCGATTCGGCACTTCTCGGCGAACTGTTGACGCTCGTTACCGCCGGATTCGACGTCAGCTCGGCAGTTCCGTTGCGGGTCAAGCTTTTCCAGACGGATCCGTCCGAGTACGTCCTGGCGATGGTCGTGCACCACATTTCAGCGGACGGCGTTTCCGTAGCGCCGTTGGTTCGGGACGTTGCGTTCGCCTACCTTGCGCGTGTGGACGGCCGGAGTCCGGAGTGGACACCGCTGCCGGTGCAGTACGCAGACTACGCGATGTGGCAGCGTGAGGTTCTCGGCGTGGATTCCGATCCGACATCGTTGATGTCCGAGCAGCTCGCGTACTGGAAGACGACCTTGCGAGACCTGCCGGAGAAGATCGAACTCCCGGCCGACCGTCCACGACCCTCAATTCTCTCCACCAGAGGCGGCGTCCACCGTTCGGACGTGGACGCTGAATTGCACAGTGCCCTGGAGCAACTCGCACTTGACCACAACGTGTCACTGTTCATGGTCGTCCATGCGGCGCTGGCGGTCCTGTTGGCAAGGTCGAGCGGCAGCGGTGACGTGGCGATCGGTTCACCAATCTCTGGACGAGGGGAACCCGAACTCGACGATCTGATCGGCATGTTCGTAAACACCCTGGTGTTACGCACGGCCGTGAATCCAGGAGCAAGCTTCTCCGATTTGTTCGACCATGTGCGTGACATCGATCTGGGGGCATTTGCCAACGCCGATGTGCCATTCGAGCGGCTTGTCGAAGTGCTCGACCCGGCACGATCCCAAGCGCACCACCCGTTGTTCCAAGTTGCGCTGTTCTTCCAGAACATGGCCGACGACGCACTGGAATTGCCCGGACTGCGTGTCTCCGGATTCGACGCCGGCGTCGACATCGCGAAGTTCGATTTGCAATTGACCGCAGCTCCACGGGAAAACGAGTCGGGGGATGCCGCAGGGATCGCGCTGTCCTGGCTCTACGCCACGGATCTGTTCGATGCCTCGACCGTGTCCGCCTTCACCGATCGGTTTGTCCGCATACTGCGCGCGATGGTCGCAGATCCCGGTTCAGCGGTCGGTGATGTCGAGGTCATGACTGTGTCTGAGCGTGCTTTGGTGCTCGAGTCGTGGAACGACACGTCTCGTCCGGTTGTGGGTGGGTTGTTGTTGGATGGTTTTGATTCGGTGGTGGGGGTTTGTTCGGGTTCGCGTGCGGTGGTGTGTGGGGATGTGGTGCTTTCGTACGGGGAGTTCGATGAGAGGGTTAATAGGTTTGCGCGTTATTTGATCGGTTTGGGTGTTGGGCCGGAGTCGTTGGTGGGGTTGGCTGTTCGGCGGTCGGTGGATTTGTTGGTTGGTTTGTATGCGATTGTGCGTGCGGGTGGGGCGTGGGTGCCGTTGGATCCTGATGCGCCGGTTTCGCGTAATGAGTATGTGTTGGATTCGGCTGATCCGGTGTGTGTGGTGTCGACGGAGCGTGATGGTTTCGTGGCGTCGGGTCGTCGGGTTGTGTGTGTGGATGTTGTTGATGTGTCTGGTTTTTCGGGTGCGCGGGTTTCTGATGTGGATCGGCGCTCGCCGTTGCGGGAGTCGAATACGGCGTATGTGATTTTCACGTCGGGGTCGACGGGTCGGCCGAAGGGTGTGGCGGTCTCGCATGCGGCGATTGTGAATCAGTTGGAGTTCATGCAGGGCGAGTATCGTTTGTCGGCTGCTGATGTGTATTTGCAGAAGACGGCGACGACGTTCGATGTGTCGTTGTGGGGTTTTTTCATGCCGTTGCGGGTGGGTGCGGTGTTGGTGTTGGCGTCGGCTGATGGTCATCGGGATCCGGGGTATTTGGCGTCGGTGATTGATGATCAGGGTGTGTCGGTGACGGATTTTGTTCCGACGATGTTGTCGACGTTTTCGTCGTTGGTGGATCCGGGGTTGTTGGGTTCGTTGCGTGATGTGTTGGTTATTGGTGAGGCGTTGCCGGTGGAGGCGGTGCGTGAGTTCGGGTTGGTGTCGTCGGCGCGGTTGCATAATTTGTATGGTCCGACTGAGGCGGCGGTGTCGTTTACGTTTGCGGATGTGACGGCTGCTGGGTCGGGGTCGGTGGTGTCGATTGGTGTGCCGGAGTGGAATTGCCGGGTGTTTGTGTTGGATTCGCGCCTTCGGCCGGTTGCGGTGGGTGTTGCGGGTGAGTTGTATTTGTCGGGTGTGCAGTTGGCTCGGGGGTATGTGGGTCGTCCGGATTTGAGTGCGGATCGGTTTGTGGCGTCGCCGTTCGGTTCGGGTGAGCGGATGTATCGGACGGGTGATTTGGTCCGTTGGAACACAGTTGGTGAGTTGGAGTACATCGGTCGTACTGATTTTCAGGTGAAGTTCCGTGGTCAGCGGATCGAGTTGGGGGAGATCGAGGCGGCGTTGGTGTCGCATGGGTCGGTGTTGTCGGCTGCGGTGGTGGTGCGTGGGTCGGTGATGGGTGATCAGTTGGTGGGGTATGTGGTGCCGGCGGTGGGGTCGGTTGTGGATGTGTCGGTGTTGCGGGGGTTTGTGGGGGAGCGGGTTCCGGGTTATATGGTTCCGGCTGCTGTGGTGGTGTTGGATGCGTTTCCACTTAATTCGTCGGGGAAGTTGGATCGGGCGTTGTTGCCGGAGCCGGTGTTCGAGGCTCGGGTGTTTCGGGCTCCGGTGTCGTCGGTGGAGTTGGTGGTGGCGTCGGCGTTTGTGGGTGTGTTGGGTGTTGATCGGGTGGGGTTGGATGATGATTTCTTCGAGTTGGGTGGCAACTCCCTCATCGCGATGAAATTGACCGCCAACTTGAGCAGCACACTCGATTTCGATGTTCCTGTCCGCATGCTCTTCGGTGCATCGACACCCGAACTACTCGCTGCCAGGATCGAAGAGGCTCGGGAATCAGGTTCGGCGACACCGGACGATCATGCGATCGGCGTCCTCTTTCCCGTTCGCATCGAAGGACAGCGGCCACCGCTCTTCTATATCCATGCAATGAGTGGTCTGGCGTGGAAGGCCTCGGGCTTCGCTCCGTACCTAGAGGCAGATACACCGATCTACGGCCTGCAAACTCCCGTAATGACGGAGGCGTGGGCATTACCGACCTCTGTCGACGAGCTAGCGCACCGTTACGTGCGTGAGATGATCGATGTGAATCCGACTGGGCCGTTTAACATAATCGGCCACTCAGTTGGAGGGTTCATCGGCCATGCATGTGCTGTTCTTCTACGCGAGCAAGGTTTCGAGGTCTCTCTGTTCATGGTGGATCCACGTCATCCGAGGGAGGTCGACGATGATGTAGCGCTCGAGAACACCCGTGACATGGCAGCTAGTTGGGGGGTGGAACTCGGTGAAGGCGCCGACGTCAATTCTCTTGATCGCAGCCAGATCATCGCCATCGGTAAGACGCTGGACTCGGTGTCGTTCATGACTGAGACACAGATTGGCGCACTTTACGACTTCGCTTCGGCGAGTGGTGAATTGATCTCCGGGTATGAGCCGCGCAAATATGATGGCGACGTGGTGATGTTCCGGGCAGCTGCGGGCATGGACATCGACTTCACAGTGACAGACGAATGGAGATCGGTGATCGGTGGACAGATCACCGACATCGATATCGACAGCAATCACACGTCGATGATGCATCCGGACAAGCTCGAGTTGATCGGGCCGATCGTCGCCGAGTACCTACGTACGCAGGAGAAGCGCTCGTCATGACTGATGAAACCCCGGCTCGGTCGGCCGAACCTCGCACTGTCGTGCATTTTGTACGTCACGGAGAGGTGTTCAATCCGTCGAAAGTAATTTACGGCCGGCTACCCGGATACTCGCTTTCCGAATTGGGCAATCGCCAGGCGAAGGCAGTCGCCGAGATTCTCAGTGATCGTCCAATCTCTTCGATCTTCTCCAGCCCGCTCGAACGCGCGATTGAAACTGCCACTCCGCTAGCCGATTTGTTGAATCTACCCATCGAGGAGAACGAAGATCTTGTGGAGTGGGAGGGAAGGTTCGACGGGATCGCAGCGGGAGACCCGAGACTGAAGCCGTCGGTCGGGTTGCTGCTCAAAACGTGGAATCCAGTGACGCCTTCGTGGGGGGAGAGCTACAAATCGATGGTCAGGCGTATGTCTGCTGCCCTGGATTCGGCTCGGCGTCGGAGCGCGGGCAAGGAGGGCGTGTGCTTCAGTCACGAGCTGCCCATCTGTACCTTGCGGCGTTCGTTGAGGAGCGAATCATTGTGGCGTCGGCAGCATGAACGCGATGTGGCTCACACTTCGATCACTTCAGTCACTTTTTCTGGCGAAGCCCTCGTTGATGTCAGCTATTCCGCAAGCCATGTACCTACGGACTGAGGTATAGAGGAAAGCCAGCCTGTTCTTCTCGCATTTGATCGAGAAGAACAGGCTGGCTGGTTGAGAATGTTCCTGCGGTTGTCTCAGATTCCGAGTGAACCGGCGATGAACGGCCATGATTTGTGTAGCTGATCCTGCCAGTAGCCCCACGAGTGGGTCCCGACCGGCTGGAAGTCGACAACGGCCGGAATATTCAATTCATACAGGCGCTTGGCCATGTTCGAAGTGCAAAGGTTGGTCGCTGCTTCGATCGGGCCGCCGATGATGATCTGGTTCTCCGTATATGCGCGACCATCACTCAGACGTGGGTTGAGGAATGTGTCGTTCGGAATTCCAGGAAGCCCGTTTCCGGTGCTCATGTAGATGGGCGTCCCACGCAGCTTCTCGGCGTTGACGAGCGGATCGTGTTCGACCCACCCCGGTCCGTCCAATGGTCCCCACATATTCGTGATGTCGTCGACGCCGCCGATCCATTCCGTGGTCGTCCGGACGAATGCTTGTCCGAGGGGATCGCTGGTCTGTGCGCAGCCACTGTAAGCGGCAACAGAACTGTAGAAACCGGGGTACTCGATCGCCAAGTTCAGTACCGACGTACCGGACATCGAGATGGCCGAGATGGCTTGCTTACCGTTGCTCCCCAGCTCTTCGTTCAACAACGGGGGCAATTCTTTGCCCAGGAAGGTCGACCACTTGTTGCGTCCGGCCTTGGGGTCGTCCTTCTCCCAGTCAGTGTAGTAGGAGAGACGCCCACCGACAGGCGTGGCGACGTTCACGTTCTTGTCAGCGAAAAAATCGACTACATCAGTCTGTAGTTCCCATGTCGCGGCATCTTCTCCGCCGCCGGCACCGTTCAGCAGATAGACGATCGGGCGAGGTTCGGAGTTGTCGGCCGGGGTGATCACCTGAATCGGAACGTCCTTGTCCATCGACGCCGCATAGACGTTGACGACGAGCTGACGGTCATTGACCTTCTCGACGGATTTGATGTAGGAGCCCGTCGACGCTGTTTCGGATGAGTCGCCACCGACGCGCGCGGGGGTGGCCTGCGCGAGACCGGCTGTGAGCAGTGAGCCGGCAACGGCCAATGCACCGATCTGTACGGTGCGTCGCCAGGTCGTGTAATTTCGCGTCAAGACCTCATACCTTTCGGTTGATTCATTGTCGATTGCGACCTTGTCGCATTCAGAGAATTGAGTCGGTTATTGTTTGTGGACTGTTACCGTATTTAGATATTCGAATTCTGGTATAAGGCCACACTCGCTGGATGCGTCTGTCATGAAGTCTCCGCAGCCCGGCGGTAACCCCGAATCGCAGGATATAGAAATACAGCGATCATTCCCGCTGACCAGGCAAGCATTTTCAGAACTGGCACCAGGACCGGGCCTCCGAGCGAAAGTCCGCGCATAGCGTCGACTGCGACGGACATCGGTTGTGCGGCAATAACGGGTTGAAGCCAGACCGGATATGCCATTGTCGGGACAAAACCACTGTTGAAGAACATCAACAAGGTGCACCCAATGGAAACCAATTCGACGAGCGGAACATTTTCCGACATCGTGGCGAGAGCCGTGACCATTACCGCGAACCCAATGCCGAATGCGATGGGTAGAAGTATCATTGCCACTGCCGCAAGCGGGCCCTGAGTGAACCGGAAGCCGACGGCATAACCAACGCCGATGATGACGATCGTTGTCAATAGAACGCGAACGGCTTCAGCGATCATCCGGCCCACCAGGCCCGATGCCCGGTGTGCGGGCAGCGTCCAGAATCGACCGAGCAGACCGCTCTTCCTCTCGCCCCGCAAGCCAACTGCGCTGGCGATCGAACCGAACATCGCCCCCACGAGAATGATGAGCGGGACAGTCCCATAGATACTCGGCTGCCCGGTGGCAGCTGTGATGGAATTCCCCAGAACAACGCGAAACATGATCAAGGTCAACGCGGGATAAACGAGCGCCTGAACAGTCGTTGAAGGATCGCGCGCCCAGTTGATCAGAAGCCGCTTCGCCTGAATAAGGCTGTGGGTCCAGAGCGCGCTGGCCGAGTTCTCGGGTAGTGCCGCGTTGGGAAGAGGGAACGCGAGCGCCCTCCCACTGCGTATCTCCTCACGCTTCTCGAGAGAACTCATCACGCTCGCCTCGTACTTGCCCAGTATGCGAGTGGCCCGCATACCGCTATCAAACCGATCGACCAAGCCGCAACTGGCACCAACGTATTCGGGGTGAGGGTGCCGGCAGCCAGGTCCCGCATGGCGTAGGAGAACTGAGATACGGGCTGATTGCGTACGAACGGCCGGATCCATTCCGGGAATCCGCTCTCCGGAACAAATCCACACGAGAGCATTCCGAGGATCAATTGGGGAAGCGTCAATGCCTGACTGGTTGCTTGTGGGCTCTTCGACAGCGAGCCGATTGCATCACCACCGAGCGACAAACACGTACTGAAAGTCAACGCGATCACGCAGAAGAGCATGGCCTGTGACAGACCACCGACGAAGCGAAATCCGATCGCGTATCCGTAGATCACTGCTGCCGTCAGTGAGACGACGGATCGGAGGAATCCACTACTCATCCGCGAAAACAGTGGAACCGGGCCGAAAACCGGCATGGTTTGCATCCGACTGCTGAAGCCAGTGATGCGTTCGGTCGCCGACATTTGCGCCGCTGAGATCGAAGTGAAGGCCATCGCCTGCAAGACGATGATCGGCATCAAGAACTGTGCGTAATTGATTCCCTGCAGCTGCATTACGAACTTGAGGGGCAGGTAAAAGCCGACCGTGAAGATCAATGGCGCGACGATTGCGACGAGCAATTCGTGCCGGCGAATCATTGCGCGAACGGTACGGCCGGTAAGGGTCCACCACTGTGTGACCGCGGATGGCTGCGGACGACGATGGCGTCCGATGCGAGCTGCATTTGGCACCGTGATGGACCGTTGACCTACCTGCTTCAAGGCAAGATCTTGAGTTGCGTATTTCGTCGTCGTGGTCACGTCGCATCGCTTGTTTCGCTCGGACGCGACTGCCCCGTCAACGACAGGAACACGTCGTCAAGTGAAGGTCTGCGCAGGGCGATGTCCGCGAGTGGTATCCGTGCGTGATCGAGACGCCGCAGAGCTTCTGCAAGGGTCGCAGAACCACGGGGTGCGGGAATTGCAATTCGGCCGTTCTCGACTGCCAGATCGAAGCGGAAGTCCGGCGGAACCAAATTACCCAACGCGTTGGCTGCTGGCCCCAGCAAGCTTGCCTCGGCGGGAACGATTTCGCAGAAGCTGGCGCCGGTTCGTGCCTTCAATTCGTTGGCCGTCCCTTCCGCGATGACAGATCCTTTGTCGATGACAATGATGTTGTCGCTGAGGAGGTCAGCTTCCTCGAGGTACTGAGTGGTCAGCAGAACCGTGATGCCTTGCTCCTTCAAAGTCTGCACGAGGTTCCACACGCTCTGGCGGCTGCGGGGGTCCAGTCCAGTCGTCGGCTCGTCGAGAAATACGACTTCTGGCCTCACTACCAATCCACACGCAATGTCGATGCGTCGTCGCATGCCGCCGGAGTAGCCTGCAACGGCTCGCCCCCCAGCTTCCACGAGATCGAATTCCTCCAGAAGGTCCACGGCTCGTTGCCTGGCGGACGCGCGATCGAGGCCCATCAGGCGAGCGAACAGTTCGATGTTCTCGCGTCCGGTGAGTGCGTCGTCGAGTGCGGCGAACTGGCCAGTCATCATGATCGAACGGCGAACGTCGGCTGGGTTGCGAGCGACGTCGTATCCGGCAACCATTGCGACGCCGCGGTCAGGCCGAATCAACGTGGACAGAACCTTGACGGTGGTGGTCTTACCTGCGCCGTTGGGTCCAAGGATGCCGAGCACTGTGCCCTTGGGAGCTTGGAAGTTGATGCCACGCAATGCGTGCACATCCTTGAAGGACTTGTGAACGTCCTCCACGACTACCGCCGCGTCCGTCGATAAGGGCATCAATTCTCCGCTGTCTACATGGGTGTTCGGGCCGAGCTGTGCTTGGACACGGCTTCTCGGCCGTGTCCTTTCTCGAGCAAGTCGTAGCCCGAGCCGGAGTCACTGGTAAGGACCCCAGTGGTTGCGGGAACCTTGTACGTCTATCTCCGGATGCACAGTGGATGTTACCGGAGGGACAACCTCGTTCCGGCCTTCGCGCGGTGGGGATCGATGCAAATGTGCAGCTTGGCGATAAGCCGCGGTCAGGCCGACCGACTGGACTGTGCGATATCGCACAGTGTCCGGTACCGGGCCTGATTTCGTGTCGCCGACAGGTGTGAATGCTCGTCGAATACTACGAGTTCGTACTCGATCGACGGGCACCCCTGACTCGATCATCAAGTCGACTCCCTCTGGCGAGGTAACCTACTGCTCATGGATATCGGCACGTTGTCAGTGGTGGTTCCCGTGTACAACGAGGAGGACTACATCGCCGGGTGTTTGGAGTCCCTCGCTCGTCAAGGGGACGAAATCCTCGAGATAATTGTTGTCGACAACAATTCCACCGACCGCACCCCTGAAATCGCGCGTTCTTTCGAGCAGCGGGATTCTCGAATTCGATATCTTGTAGAACCGCGTCAAGGCGTTGTTCATGCTCGTAATGCCGGGTTCGACATCGCAGTGGGTGAATTCATCGGAAGGGTCGATGCGGATTCGCGTGTCGCACCAGGGTGGGCGCGAGCGGTTCGAAGTTCCTTCGCTTCTCATGATCTTGATGCCGTTACCGGTTTCTCGTTGTTTTACGAGTCACCGTTTTCGGGTCTTCAACGAGCAGCGGTGAACAAAGCCGAGGCCCGTGGCGATTTCCACGGAATCAAACCGGCGCACGCACTGACTGGTTCGAATATGGCGATTCGGGCGACGTCGTGGCGCTCGATCCGCGACAAGGTCAGTGATCGCACCGACATTCACGAAGACGTGGATCTGTCGCTGTGCCTGGTGAAGGCAGGGATGCAGTTCGGCACTGACCTGGACATGCGGAGCGAAATCTCGGGTCGAAGGGGAGAGACTGGACCCATCGAGTTTCTGTCATACAACAAGGCTTCGGTGACAACGCTCGAGTATCACCAGGCTATGACTACACGACTTCGTTTGATGATTCTCAAGACGTCAATTCTGCATGCTCTGTTGTGGCCGGCGTACCGAATGTACGACCGGCAAACCGATCGGTTGTCATGGCGGAAACTGCTGTCAGGTTCCGGAGCCCGCACTATGCCCGTGGATTCGTGAGAGTCGGCTACATCCTGTCCAGATTCAAGGTCTTGTACAACCTCTCGACACCGCTGTAGTCCTGCACGAACAGGTTGTTGCGCCGTCCCGATTCGACGTCGTCGAGCATCTTCTGCCCGCCGGGTATGGCTTCGATCTCCATGATTGCTCGCCACGCGCCGAAGTCGGTCCCGCTGAACGCATGCATCGCGTCCTCGAAGCCTTCCAATAGATAGCTGCGATCTCCACGATCCAGGGAATCCCAGACCAGTACGGCCAGTTCCCCGGCAATCGAGGCATGGCAGTACTCGTCGCGAGCGTGCAACCGAATCGTCGCGCGGTTGATCGACTGCACGCCCGGGTCGTCCGAGATCAGGTCGAGGTATGCGGTGATCGATACCTCGGCGACGGTCATGAACGCCAACTGTGTCAGGGCGATCTTGCGCGGCCCGTCGGCTGCGTCGAGAGCTTGCGCCCGCGTGCGGACCGTCAGGACGTCGGGCAATGCCCTCGACGGAAGCTCCCAGCCCCTGCCTCGACGGGTCGCTGAACTGGCATTGAAGTGCATGAGCGTGTGATATTGCTCGTCGACCATCGCCTGATTGACAGCAACTGCAGCCCGATCTCCGAGTCCGACGCCGAGACGGTCTTCAGCGAGAACATCGAATCCGGGGTTGACGACGTACTTCTCGATATCCATGACGTTCTTGTTGAACGCAATCCATGCCCAGGCCTGCAGGCGTTGCTTCTGCTCGGGACTCATTGCCAGGTAGGTCGGATGCTCCGCGAACGGGAGAAGTGCTTCGGGGTAGTCGGACAGCGAAGGGTCGAAGAGATCGTCCAGTTCCGGCTCCGCCTTCTTCACGGTTGCCCGGCGTGCCCAATTGCTCGCAAGGCGATTGACGATCGCACTCTCGACGGGATCGGAGGCGTCGTGATCCGGCAGGCTGGGCGGACTCACTCCAGGTCTCATCGTGCCCTACTCTCTGTGCCCTCCGGCAGTCTCCCCGTGCGCTTCGGCAATGCGATCGAAGAGGCTCTGGCACTCCGCATTCAATTCGTCTGAGCGATCACCGAGTGCTGCCTCTGCCACTTTCATCAGCGTCGTGAAGTCGCCGAGTGCCCTCGTTGCGGTGTCCACCTGCGAGGTTGCTTCCGCCAGCGCTTTCCGTGTTGCACCTGCATACGGATTGCCCGCTTGCACGTCCCAGTACACCTCCGGTTCGCCGCCGGCTATCCGCGCCAGGAGCGCCAGCAGGGCCCGATGCGGGGGAGGAGCGACCGCGAGGAGTTCGTCCGCGGAAACTCCGAGTTCGGCCAGGGCAACGCCGAAGGCCAGCACCGACGCGTGGGTCAGTACCTGGGTCGCTGCGGCCAATCGGTCGTGCCGATCGGCGTCCATCACCGCGACCGACGCTCCCCACGAGCGAACGACGTCGAGAAACTTTCTGGTTTGCGGACCATCGACGTACGGCACCGCGATGACGGATCGACCACTCGGGCCCAGCGACGGGCGGAACATGGGGTTGAGTCCGAGAATCTCCTGTACTCGGCCGGTGTCGGCGATTGCTGCGTTCATCCGCGATTTGACCGACAGTGTGTCCACGACGAGAGCGTCGGACGTTTGAAGCGTCGGCAGTGCAGCTAGAGCGACCTGTTCGGGAACCGCGAGCACGATGATGCTCGAGGACTCCACGTGTGCGAGGACGCGGTCACTGGGTTTCGTGATGTCACCGACGACATCTCCGTCAGGATCGCAGCCTGCTGGATCGACGACGGTGACCGTCGACCCCTCGGCGCGAAGCAGTTCGACGAACATGGATCCGACGGCACCCAGGCCGCCGACAACCGTCGCGGTGCCTGATGCCGGCGTCATGGCTGGATCTACCCGCCGTACTCGAGGACCCGCGAGGACACCGCATCGAGCGCACGGAGCAGCGTGGACGCCTTGACCGTTGTCTCGTCGAATTCTTCTTCCGGGTCGGACAACGCGGTGATGGCACCACCGATTCCGAAGGTCACGCCGCTCTCGGTGCAGACCAGCGACCGGATCACGATCGAGAGGTCCGCGGCGCCACCGAGGGCGAAGTACCCGATCGATCCGGAGTACACCCCGCGCGGGCCGGATTCGAGGCGGTCGATGATTTCCATCGTCCGTACCTTCGGGGCGCCGGTCATCGATCCACCGGGGAAAGCGGCCCGGACACAGTCCACGGCCGACGATCCCGGACTCAGATGTCCACGCACGGTCGACACCATTTGATGAACGGACGAGTACGACTCGATCGCGAACAGCCTCGGAACGTGCACGCTTCCCGGAACGCAGACTTTCGTGAGGTCGTTGCGAGTGAGGTCGACGATCATCAGGTTCTCGGCGCGGTCCTTCTCGCTGTCGAGCAGGTCCTGCCGAAGGGCAGCATCTCGCGCCCGGGTGACGCCACGCGGGCGAGTGCCCTTGATGGGCTTGGACTCGACGTTGCCGTCCGCGTCGACACGTAGGAACCGCTCTGGTGAGGCCGAAACGACCGAGATGCCGGTGAAGTCGAGCAGTGCGCTGTACGGCGTCGGATTGATCGAGCGCAGATACTCGAACGCCCGCAGCGCGTCGATCGTCTCGTCGACGCTCGCCATGTTGGTCAGACACACCTCGTACGACTCACCTGCGCGGATCTCCGAGAGCGCGGTCCCGATCAATGACAGGTACTGATCGCGATCATGCCGAAGTCGAGCCTGTGTCCAGACCGTCTCGCTGATCAGGGGAACCGGTGTGCGTTCCGGAAGGTCCGCGCCGATCCGCGCCAGGGTGTCGATGGTCGATTCGAGCCAGTCGTCGTGGCCGGCGTCGCGGACTTTCTCGCGCAACCTCAAAACGTGAGTGCGGCCGGCAGTGTGATCGATGACGACGGCGCGATCGGCAAACACCAGGGCGGCATCAGGAGTGGGTGCCGGATGTACTGCCCTTCCTCCGGTCTGCGCTTTCAGTTCGTAGCCGAGATAGCCCACGTAACCGAGGTTGAAGTCGAGTTCCGGATGCGAGGGCACGAAGCGCGTCGCGAGTTGCGCGTCCAAGTAGTCGAAGAACGGAACTCGAATGTGCTCGTCGGACAATCCTTTTCGGCTGACCGTCAACACCCCGGCTTGTACGTCGTACGTGATGAATTCGGCCAGCGGCCCCGCGGAATCGCCCAGAATCGAAAAGCGTGCACTCGGCTCCGCAGTGGCCGAGCGGTCCAGCCAGAACGCATTGGGGCCTTCGGCGAACAGTGCTGCAAACGCCGCCGACGGGTCCACGGCAAAATCGAGGGTCACGTCGTCGACGTCGTAGTTGATCGCCGGTCGCAAGTCGGGCGTTTGTGACGCCGGTTCGTGTCGGATCACCGAATCCAGAGTTCGTCCGACAGACAGATCGCGGAAGTTCGCGAGCAGATCGATGCCGAACTCGGTACTGATGGACTCCGGATGAAACTGCACGCCCCACATCGGCTTGGTCCGGTGCCTGACACCCATGAGCAGTCCGTCGGAGGTCCACGCGGTGCGAACGAAGGCATTCGGCAGATTCTCGACGGTCAACGAGTGGTAGCGAACAGCTCGGAACGGTGACGGAAGTCCGGCAAAGATGCCCGAACCGTCGTGATCGATCAGCGAGATGCGGCCGTGCATCGGGACGGGCGCAACCACCACGTCGGCACCGAACAACTCGCACAAGCCCTGGTGACCTAGACAGACACCGAGAAGTGGGAGAGGTGCCTCCTCGATGAAACGGCGGCTGATTCCGAAGTCACGCTCGCGATCGGGCCGGCCGGGACCGGGGGAGATGACCACGTTGTCGTACGACGCGAGATCGAGGGAATCCCAGTCCGCGTCGTTGCGGACCACGGTGGGCACAACCCCGTTGACCTCGGTCAACAGGGTGAACAGGTTGTAGGTGAACGAGTCGTAATTGTCCACCAGAAGGGTGCGGGAACTCATGTCGATGATCCTGATCTCGGTCCGACGGATTCCCGAACAGTGTCCTCCTCCTCAACGGGTGCGTTGATCACCAGGTCTTCGAGTCGACAGGTCTCGGCGATCATCAGCTCGTACAGCGAGTTGAAGAAGTCAGGGGAGAGGTCGTGACTCCGGGCGAATTCGCGTGCCCGTTCCTGCACGAGGCGGACTCGGCCGGGTTGCATCATCGGAACCTCGCGGGAGCGCTTCCACTCGCCGATACGCAGGCAGAGTTCCAGCCGCTGCCGCACCGTTTCGAGAAGTAGAGCGTCGATGGCGTCGAGGTCGCGCCGAAAGCTGTCCAACCCCTCGGCATTGTCCGGATACGCCCGGGTCTCCGTGCCTGATTCGGAACTCGTTGTGGTCAAGAACTCTTCCACGAGGCCTCCCGGTGCTCGGCGTGACGCGAGGTCGACAATGCGGTGTCCGGAACGTAAATCACCTCCGGACACCGGCACCCCGACCGACCATCGCCGTTCGGGGAGGTGTTCCACGATCGTCTTTCGCCGAAACCTGCGGCGGCCCGAATTTCTGCGAAACCTGTTGGCGGGCGAATTAGCTTGCGATGCAGGCGGGTTCGTGACCGCCTACGTGGGTGCCTATTTGGGGGTGACCCAAGTGGTGATCTCGGCGTGGACTACTTCCTTGCCGTCGCGGTCGAAGATCGAGATGGGAACGACCAGTTCAGTTCCGCTGTCGATCGCAGCGAAGTCCGGCAATGTCTCGAGGCGGGCGACTGCTCGCAGACCCGTTTCGGCTTTGGCGAGGTAGTCGACCTTCATCGACTTGGGGATCCAGCGGTGTGAGTTCGGAACCGTCGCTTCGCTCAGCATGCCCATTGCGACCTCCGCGAGATTGCAAGCTGCGATCGCGTGAAACGTGCCGAGATGGTTGTGGACACCCCACCATTTGGGGGAGCGGACCTCGCAGAGCCCTGGTTCCAGCTTGGTCACCCGGGGGAGAACGGAGGCGAAATAGGGGACGCGAATGGACATCGCCGCCGAGAAAACTGCATGTCCGAGGGCGTTGTCCGGCAATTTCTGCCATCCGCGATAGGTAGGGCTGGAGGTAGTCATGAACCTATCTTACTTCTGAGTAAGGTTGTTGTCGCGCAGCTCACTCGGAAAAGGCAGTTCGGGGGAGTTGAGGAATTGGGCCAGGTACGGCATACTGGTCGGGTTGCCTTGTCCGGGACGCGGTCGTTTGCGGCCGTGATCGGGTAAGGGTAAGACGTCACAGACGATCGATCGCAGATCCGTCAAGGGAAATCGGGTCTACGACTGTGACCATGCAAGACGAGAAGTAATGCAGGACGGAAGCAGTACCTACTTTGTGTTCGACATCGAACACGTCCGGTACGCATCACGCGCCAGATGATCGAAAGATTATCCGGCGCAGGATGAGTGAGAAGGCGACACGCCCGACCGCGTGTACCGGAGAACAATGACAAACGAACAGCGGCAGCAGATCCTGATCTCGATCCGAATCTCGGTACTCCCGAGAACTTGGACTTGGTCCCGATCGCTTCAGTGTTCGTCGTGTCATCGTCCAGGCAAGGACTGTGCAGACGAGGTAGCTCGAGCCTGACCAGGCGGGCTACGAAACGCGGCAAGAAAAGGACACTAAGCGTGGCGGGACAAAAGATCCGCATCAGGCTCAAGGCCTACGACCACGAGGCGATCGACGCGTCAGCGCGCAAGATCGTCGAGACGGTAACCCGTACGGGTGCCCGCGTCGTTGGACCTGTGCCGTTGCCGACCGAGAAGAACGTATATTGCGTCATCCGCTCGCCGCACAAGTACAAGGACTCGCGCGAGCACTTCGAGATGCGTACTCACAAGCGGCTGATCGACATTCTCGACCCGACGCCGAAGACGGTTGACGCGCTCATGCGCATCGACCTTCCGGCCAGTGTCGACGTGAACATTCAGTGACGGCGGAGACAAAAACAATGACTGATACCAAGATCAAGGGAATCCTGGGCACCAAGCTCGGCATGACCCAGGTCTTCGACGAGAACAACCGGGTTGTCCCGGTCACCGTCGTGAAGGCTGGGCCGAACGTCGTAACCCAGATCCGTACCGAAGAGCGTGACGGCTACAGCGCCGTTCAGCTCGCGTTCGGCGCCATCGACCCGCGCAAGGTGAACAAGCCGACTTCCGGCCAGTTCACCAAGGCCGGTGTGACCCCGCGTCGCCACGTAGTGGAGCTCCGCGTTGCGGACACCTCCGACTACGAGGTCGGCCAGGAGCTCACCGCCGAGGTCTTCGAGGACGGCGCATACGTCGACGTCACCGGAACCAGCAAGGGCAAGGGCTTCGCCGGAACCATGAAGCGTCACGGCTTCAAGGGACAGGGCGCGTCGCACGGTACCCAGGCTGTTCACCGCCGCCCGGGCTCCATCGGTGGCTGTGCAACTCCCGGCCGCGTGTTCAAGGGCATGCGCATGTCCGGACGCATGGGTAGCGACCGCATCACGACGCAGAACCTCTCGGTCCACAAGGTGGATGCCGAGAACGGCCTGCTGCTGATCAAGGGTGCGATCCCCGGCCGCAAGGGCGGCCTCGTGATCGTCAAGAGTGCAGTGAAGGGTGGTGCACGGGCATGACCAGCACCGAGACCAAGTTGACCCTGGACGTCAAGGTCGCCGGCGGCAAGACCAACGGCACCGTCGATCTCCCCGCTGAGATCTTCGACGCTCCGGCCAACATCGCGCTTCTCCATCAGGTTGTCGTCGCGCAGCTCGCAGCTGCTCGTCAGGGAACCCACTCCACCAAGACCCGCGGCGACGTCCGCGGCGGTGGAAAGAAGCCGTACCGCCAGAAGGGCACCGGCCGCGCACGCCAGGGCTCGACTCGCGCACCGCAGTTCGTCGGCGGCGGAACCGTTCACGGCCCGCAGCCGCGTGACTACAGCCAGCGCACCCCCAAGAAGATGAAGGCAGCCGCTCTGCGCGGAGCCCTCTCTGACCGCGCACGCAACGAGCGCATCCACGTCATCACCGAGCTGGTTGCAGGGCAGACGCCTTCGACCAAGGGCGCTATCGCGTTCCTCGGCGAGATCTCGGATCGCAAGAAGCTGCTGCTCGTCGTGGGTCGCCAGGATGTAGCCGCTTGGAAGAGCGTGCAGAACCTGGAAGGCGTGCATCCCATTGCACCCGACCAGCTCAACACCTACGACGTGCTCAATGCAGACGATGTCGTGTTCAGCGTCGAGGCACTCAACGCGTTCATCCACGGGCCCGCAGAGAGCGCTCAGAACAAGGAGGACGCCAAGTGAGCACCATCGCTGACCCCCGCGACATCCTGCTCGCTCCGGTCATCTCCGAGAAGTCCTACGGACTGATCGAGGAAGGCACCTACACCTTCCTGGTGCACCCGGACTCGAACAAGACGCAGATCAAGATTGCCGTCGAGAAGGTCTTCGGCGTCAAGGTGACCAGCGTCAACACCGCCAACCGTCAGGGCAAGCGTAAGCGGACCCGATTCGGTTACGGCAAGCGCAAGGACACCAAGCGCGCGCTCGTGACCCTGTCCGCTGACAGCAAGCCCATCGAGATCTTCGGAGGACCGGTCGCGTAAGCGCCGGGACTTGACGAGACATAGAGGACGAGAAGACTCATGGCAATCCGTAAGTACAAGCCGACAACACCGGGCCGTCGTGGCTCGAGCGTCTCGGACTTCGCCGAGATCACTCGGTCGACCCCCGAGAAGTCGCTGGTTCGCCCGCTGCACGGTCGCGGTGGACGTAACGCACACGGTCGTATCACCACCCGTCACAAGGGCGGCGGACACAAGCGTGCATACCGACTGATCGATTTCCGTCGCAACGACAAGGACGGCATCCCGGCAAAGGTCGCTCACATCGAGTACGACCCCAACCGCACAGCAAACATCGCACTCCTGCATTACGCAGACGGTGAGAAGCGCTACATCATCGCCCCCAAGGGCCTGGTGCAGGGTTCACCGATCGAGTCCGGTGCAGGCGCCGACATCAAGCCGGGCAACAACCTGCCGCTGCGCAACATCCCGACTGGTACCACCATCCACGGTGTGGAACTGCGTCCCGGCGGCGGAGCCAAGATGGCTCGTTCCGCAGGCGCCAGCATCCAACTCCTCGGTAAGGAAGGCAGCTACGCCACGCTGCGTATGCCTTCCGGTGAAATCCGTCGCGTCGACGTGCGCTGCCGCGCATCCGTCGGCGAGGTCGGCAACGCCGAGCAGTCGAACATCAACTGGGGCAAGGCCGGCCGTATGCGTTGGAAGGGCAAGCGCCCGACCGTTCGTGGTGTCGTGATGAACCCGGTCGACCACCCGCACGGTGGCGGCGAGGGCAAGACCTCAGGTGGACGCCACCCGGTCAGCCCGTGGGGTAAGCCGGAAGGCCGTACCCGCAAGAACAAGGCAAGCGACAAGATGATCGTCCGTCGCCGCCGCACCGGCAAGAACAAGCGCTAGGAGGGAGTGAAGGATGCCACGCAGCCTTAAGAAGGGCCCGTTCGTCGATGACCACCTCCTCGCGAAGGTGGATGTACAGAACGAAAAGGGAACCAAGCAGGTCATCAAGACCTGGTCCCGTCGTTCGACAATCATCCCGGACTTCATCGGCCACACGTTTGCAGTTCACGACGGCCGCAAGCACGTCCCCGTGTTCGTTTCCGACTCCATGGTCGGACACAAGCTCGGAGAGTTTGCACCGACCCGCACGTTCAAGGGTCACATCAAGGATGATCGGAAGGCGAAGAGGCGATGAGCAACACCGAAACCGCCAACCCGACTGCCAAGGCCGTAGCGAAGCACGTTCGCGTTACGCCGATGAAGGCACGTCGAGTTGTGGACCTGGTCCGCGGGCGCTCGGTTGAAGACGCCCTGAACATCCTGAAGTTCGCGCCGCAGGCAGCGAGCGAGCCGGTCGCCAAGGTGATCGCCTCCGCAGCAGCCAACGCCGAGAACAACCTCGACCTCGACCCCAGCACGCTTGTCGTTGCTACGGCGTTCGTGGACGAGGGCGCGACCCTCAAGCGGTTCCAGCCGCGTGCACAGGGACGTGCGTTCCGTATTCGCAAGCGCACCAGTCACATCACCGTGATCGTGGAGAGCCTGCCGAAGACCGGAACATCGACCCGTAATCGCCGGAAGGGAAGTGCTCAGTAGTGGGCCAGAAAATCAACCCGCACGGCTTCCGTCTCGGCATCACCACCGACTGGAAGTCTCGCTGGTACGCAGACAAGCAGTACGCGGAATACGTCAAGGAAGACGTCGCGATCCGTAAGCTCCTCGCCACCGGCATGGAGCGCGCAGGAATCGCGAAGGTCGAAATCGAGCGCACCCGTGACCGTGTTCGCGTGGACATCCACACTGCACGTCCGGGCATCGTCATCGGCCGCCGCGGCGCCGAAGCCGATCGCATCCGCTCCGAGCTCGAGAAGCTGACCGGCAAGCAGGTTCAGCTGAACATCCTCGAGGTCAAGAACGCAGAAGCTGAAGCACAGCTCGTCGCACAGGGTGTGGCCGAGCAGCTCTCGAACCGCGTTGCCTTCCGTCGTGCAATGCGCAAGGCCATCCAGTCGGCCATGCGTCAGCCCAACGTCAAGGGAATCCGCGTTCAGTGCTCCGGTCGTCTCGGCGGCGCCGAGATGTCCCGTTCGGAGTTCTACCGCGAAGGCCGTGTGCCGCTGCACACGCTTCGTGCGGACATCGACTACGGCCTCTACGAGGCCAAGACCACCTTCGGTCGCATCGGCGTCAAGGTCTGGATCTACAAGGGCGACATCGTCGGTGGCAAGCGCGAGCTCGCCGCCAACACGGCCGCACCGGCCGGGGATCGCCCGCGTCGTGAGCGTCCGAGCCGTCCGCGTCGTTCCGGTGCCACCGGTACCACTGCGACCAGCACCGAGGCCGGCCGCGCAGCGACCGCAACCGCCGATGCTCCCGCAACTGAACAGAATCAGGAGGGCTGACGCATGTTGATCCCACGGCGGGTCAAGCACCGCAAGCAGCACCACCCGAGCCGTTCGGGTGCCGCCAAGGGCGGTACCCAGGTGACCTTCGGTGACTACGGCATCCAGGCTCTCGAGCCTGCCTACATCACCAACCGGCAGATCGAGTCCGCTCGTATCGCCATGACTCGGCACATCAAGCGTGGCGGCAAGATCTGGATCAACATCTTCCCGGATCGCCCCCTCACGAAGAAGCCGGCCGAAACCCGAATGGGTTCCGGTAAGGGTTCGCCCGAGTGGTGGATTGCCAACGTCAAGCCCGGACGCGTTCTGTTCGAGATGACATACCCCAACGAGGAGATTGCTCGTGAGGCCCTGCGCCGCGCGATGCACAAGCTCCCGTGCAAGTGCCGGATCGTGACCAGAGAGGAGCAGTTCTGATGGCTACTGGAACCCCAGCAGCAGAGCTCCGCGAGCTCAGTGAAGACGAGCTGGTCACCCGGCTCCGTGAGTCGAAGGAAGAGCTTTTCAACCTTCGTTTCCAGATGGCTACCGGCCAGATGGACAACAACCGACGACTGCGCACCGTTCGTCACGAGATCGCGCGCATCTACACCGTCCTGCGTGAGCGTGAGCTCGGACTCGCTGTGGGTCCGGATGCAGGTGACGCGGCATGAGTGAGGAAAAAGCAGTGAGCACAGAAGAGCGCGCGAGCCGTAAGGTCCGTGTCGGATACGTCGTGTCCGACAAGATGGAAAAGACGATCGTGGTCGAGCTCGAAGACCGCGTCAAGCACAAGCTCTACGGCAAGATCATCCGCCGTACGACCAAGGTGAAGGCGCACGACGAGAACGGCGTTGCCGGCGTCGGCGACCGCGTTCAGCTGATGGAAACCCGTCCGCTGTCCGCGACGAAGCACTGGCGTCTGGTCGAGGTCCTCGAAAAGGCCAAGTAAGCCTGATCGAATCCTCGAGCTGATCGAGTATCACCGAATGGCCCGCTTCCCCTTGGGGGAGTGGGCCATTCGGCGTTTCAGGCTTTCCGAGATTGTTCCGGGTGAGGGGTTCGAGTTGCGTCGAGCAGTGCTGATTTGGTAATCGGCGAACCCTTCCCTACAATAGAACGGTTGCCTGTGGCAGAGGTGTGTCTTCACGTGCGCAGCTCGAACGGTGCTTGCAGTGATCGTCTCCCGGCGTCAGTCGGTGGGACTGCAGCTCAGACACGACGCAGGTGGCAACAATGACCGCGCGCACCGGGTCGGTAATCCGTTGCGCACGAAATTCCAGGTCTAGGGAGATCAAGTGATTCAGCAGGAGTCGCGAGTTCGCGTCGCTGATAACACGGGTGCCAAGGAAATCCTTTGCATCCGCGTTCTCGGCGGTTCGTCACGTCGCTACGCCGGGATCGGTGACGTCATCGTCGCCACCGTCAAGGACGCAATCCCCGGTGGAAACATCAAGAAGGGTGAGGTCGTCAAGGCCGTCATCGTTCGTACGACCAAGGAGCGCCGTCGTCCGGACGGTTCCTACATCAAGTTCGACGAGAACGCTGCAGTGCTCATCAAGGCTGACAGTGATCCCCGTGGAACCCGCATCTTCGGACCCGTCGGCCGTGAGCTGCGCGAGAAGAAGTTCATGAAGATCGTTTCGCTTGCCCCGGAGGTGCTGTGATGAAGGTGCACAAGGGTGACACCGTTCTGGTCATCGCCGGCAAGGACAAGGGCGCGAAGGGCAAGGTCATTCAGGCCTACCCCGCGACCGACAAGGTCCTCGTCGAAGGCGTGAACCGAATCAAGAAGCACACCGCGGTTTCCGCGAACGAGCGCGGAGCATCCTCCGGCGGCATCGTCACGCAGGAAGCCCCGATCCACGTTTCCAACGTTGCAGTCGTCGACTCGGACGGAAACCCCACTCGCGTGGGCTACCGCACCGACGAAGAGTCCGGCAAGCGCGTTCGGATTTCCCGGAAGAACGGGAAGGACATCTGACATGACCTCCACCGAAAACAAGGTCCAGCCGCGCCTCAAGGCACGCTACCGCGCTGAGATCAAGGACGCGCTCAACAGCGAGTTCGACTACTCGAACGTCATGCAGATCCCCGGCGTCGTCAAGGTTGTCGTCAACATGGGCGTCGGCGACGCTGCCCGTGACGCCAAGCTGATCAACGGCGCTGTCCATGACCTGTCGCTGATCACGGGCCAGAAGCCCGAGATCCGCAAGGCACGTAAGTCCATCGCGCAGTTCAAGCTCCGCGAAGGTATGCCCATCGGCGCACGCGTCACCCTCCGTGGCGACCGCATGTGGGAGTTCCTGGACCGCCTCGTGTCTGTCGCTCTGCCCCGTATCCGCGACTTCCGCGGTCTCTCGGGCAACCAGTTCGACGGCAACGGCAACTACACGTTCGGCCTCAACGAGCAGTCGATGTTCCACGAGATCGACGTGGACAAGATCGATCGCCCCCGCGGTATGGACATCACCGTCGTGACCACCGCAACCAACAACGAAGAAGGCCGTGCACTGCTCAAGCACCTCGGCTTCCCGTTCAAGGAGAACTGAGCGCATGGCTAAGAAGGCATTGGTCAACAAGGCCAACAAGAAGCCCAAGTTCGCGGTTCGCGCCTACACCCGCTGCCAGCGGTGCGGTCGCCCGCACTCGGTGTTCCGCAAGTTCGGCTTGTGCCGTATCTGCGTTCGCGAGATGGCTCACGCCGGCGAGCTTCCCGGAGTTCGCAAGAGCTCTTGGTGATCTGAGGCCCTCGGGCTTCGTCACACCACGCATCTGAATGGGCGTGGGTTCCTTTGGAGCCCACGCCCATTCGGCGTTTCAACCGAGATGTGCGCTGAATGTGCATCGTGCTGATCCTGAAAAGAACTGTCCCGCTGCAACTCTGGGTCGAAACGGTCCGTCGGCCGTCGACGTCGATCTTCGGACGTGAACGAGCAGTTCAGATTTCGGGACGCCTCGATACCTGGCCCGGCAGTGTCTTCCGGGCGATGGTGAGGTAGGCGACGTGGCATCTCGGTGGACACCTGCGCCAAAGTTCCCTACACTAGAGCGGTTGCCGTGGCTGACGCATGCGTTCAGCTCGGTGCGGTAACTTACGCCGTCTGACACAAGTCGGACGGCCCAGCCGAATTGCTGGAGGCCCACGATCGGATTCGTCCGGTGTTGCATGGGAACCACAGCGAGAAAGGTGTCGAGGTCGACCTATGACCATGACTGACCCCATCGCAGACTTCTTGACGCGTCTGCGCAACGCCAACACGGCGTACCACGATGAGGTGAAGCTTCCCCACTCGAAGATCAAGGCGAACATCGCCGAGATCCTCAAGCGTGAGGGCTACATCTCCGATTTCCGTACCGAAGACGCTGAGGTCGGCAAGACCCTCATCGTCGACCTGAAGTACGGACCCAGCCGCGAGCGTAGCCTCGCCGGCGTGCGTCGCGTTTCCAAGCCCGGACTCCGGGTTTACGCGAAGTCCACCAACCTGCCCAAGGTCCTCGGAGGCCTCGGCGTGGCCATCATCTCCACGTCGTCCGGTCTGCTCACCGATCGCCAGGCGGCCAATCAAGGAGTAGGCGGGGAAGTCCTCGCCTACGTCTGGTAAGGGAGGCCACCACAATGTCGCGTATTGGAAAGATTCCGGTCACCGTCCCCGCGGGCGTTGACGTCACGATCAGCGGCCAGGATGTCACCGTCAAGGGTCCCAAGGGCACCCTCGCGTTGACCATCTCCGAGCCCATCGCAATCGAAAAGGCAGAGGACGGCTCGCTGAGCGTCACCCGCCCCGACGACGAGCGTCGTAGCCGCGCGCTGCACGGTCTGTCGCGGACCCTCGTTGCGAACATCATCACCGGTGTTACCGAGGGTTACACGAAGAAGATGGAGATCCACGGTGTTGGTTACCGTGTGGCACTGAAGGGCAAGGACCTCGAGTTCGCGCTCGGCTTCAGCCACCCGGTGCCGATCGAGGCTCCCGAAGGCATCACCTTCGTCGTCGAGTCGCCCACCCGGTTCTCGGTGTCCGGCATCGACAAGCAGAAGGTCGGGCAGATCTCGGCCAACATCCGTCGTCTCCGTCGTCCGGACCCGTACAAGGGTAAGGGCGTGCGTTACGAGGGTGAGCAGATCCGCCGCAAGGTCGGAAAGACGGGTAAGTGATATGAGCCAGACTGCAAACCAGAAAGCCAAGCGGATTCCGCTGGGCAAGGATGCGTCCACCAAGCGTCGTCTCTCGAAGACGCGTCGTCACTTCCGTCTCCGCAAGAAGGTCTCCGGCACGCCCGAGCGTCCCCGCTTGGTCGTCAACCGGTCCTCGCGCCACATCCACGTCCAGCTCGTGGACGACCTGGCAGGCCACACCCTGGCCTCCGCGTCGACCATCGAAGCCGACGTGCGCGTGGCAGAGGGCGACAAGAAGGCTGCGAGCGCGAAGGTCGGTCAGCTGATCGCCGAGCGCGCCAAGGCTGCCGGCGTGGAAGCAGTTGTCTTCGACCACGGCGGACACGGCTACCACGGTCGCATCGCGGCCCTGGCAGACGCGGCTCGCGAAGGCGGGTTGAAGTTCTGATGACCAACATTTTCAACGGAAGGACAGCCTGATGCCGGGACGTCAAAGGCGTGACGGCGGAAGCGGACCCGCCGGACAGAATGGCCCCAACAGCGGTGACAACAGCAACGCTCGTGGGGACAACCGTGGTGGCGGCCGTGACCGTCGCGACGGTGGCCGTGGCGGAAACGCTGCGGAGAAGTCACAGTTCATCGAGCGCGTTGTCACGATCAACCGCGTTTCCAAGGTCGTCAAGGGTGGTCGTCGCTTCAGCTTCACCGCTCTGGTGATCGTGGGAGACGGCAACGGACTGGTCGGCGTCGGCTACGGAAAGGCCAAGGAAGTTCCCGCGGCCATCCAGAAGGGTGTCGAGGAGGCTCGCAAGAGCTTCTTCCGCGTCCCGATGATCGCCAACACCATCACTCACCCCGTTCAGGGTGAGGCTGCTGCCGGCATCGTCATGCTTCGCCCGGCAAGCCCCGGTACCGGTGTTATCGCCGGTGGCGCTGTGCGCGCCGTGCTGGAGTGCGCTGGAATCGCGGACATCCTGTCGAAGTCGCTCGGTAGCGACAACGCCATCAACGTCGTGCATGCGACCGTTGCTGCGCTCAAGGGTCTGCAGCGTCCCGAGGAAGTTGCGGCTCGCCGCGGCCTCACCCTCGAAGAGGTTGCACCCGCCGGCATGCTTCGCGCTCGCGCACAGGCTGCTGGGAGTGTGAAGTAATGGCAGATCTCAAGGTCACTCAGATCAAGAGCATCATCGGGACCAAGCAGAACCAGAAGGATTCTCTGCGCACGCTCGGTCTCAAGGGCATCCGTCAGACCGTTGTTCGTGAGGACAACGCACAGAACCGCGGTCTGATCAACGTGGTGCGCCACCTCGTAACAGTTGAGGAGGTCTAACCATGACCATCAAACTGCACCACCTGCGCCCCGCTCCCGGATCCAAGTCCAACAAGATTCGTGTTGGACGCGGTGAGGGCGGCAAGCGTGGTAAGACCGCAGGTCGCGGTACCAAGGGCACCAAGGCACGTAACACCGTGCGCGTGGGCTTCGAGGGTGGACAGATGCCGCTTCACATGCGTCTGCCCAAGCTCAAGGGCTTCAAGAACCCCTTCCGCACCGAGTACCAGGTCGTCAATGTCGGCGACATCGCCCGTCTGTTCCCCGAAGGTGGAGCAATCACGGTCGAGGATCTCGTTGCCAAGGGCGCAGTCCGCAAGAACCAGCTCGTCAAGGTTCTGGGCGACGGCGAACTGACTGTTGCCGTTCAGGTGACCGTCGACAAGTTCACCGGTTCCGCCAAGGAAAAGATTGCTGCAGCCGGTGGTTCCGCTACCGAGCTGTGAGTGATCACGCTTAGCTAGTCCGATGGCCGCAGCGCAGCGTTTGCTGCGTTGCGGCCATCGGCGTCTACGAGGTCGTGTCACGGATTGGTCGTGCTTGCTCGGACGGGTCAGTATTCTGGTCACCGAGTGGCAAATGTATCTTCGGCTTACCCGGTTTTCGTGGTCTGCCCGCTTAGTTCCCAAATGCTCACTGTTAGAGTTCAAAAGTTCGACAGGTCAAAACGATCTGTCTCCCTACCGTCGTGCCAGGAGGATCTTTGCTTTCCGCCTTCGTCTCGGCCCTCAGGACCCCAGACCTGAGGCGGAAGATCCTCTTCACCCTCGGCTTGGTGGCTCTGTATCGGGTCGGCGCTCTCATTCCGTCCCCAGGTGTCGACTACGGCCGCGTGCGTCAGTGCATCGATATCGCCAACTCGGGTGACTCGGCAGGTATCTACTCGCTGATCAACCTGTTCTCCGGCGGTGCTCTGCTTCAGATGTCGATCTTTGCGATCGGCATCATGCCGTACATCACGGCAAGCATCATCGTGCAGCTGCTGACCGTGGTGATCCCGAAGTTCGAGGAACTTCGAAAAGAAGGCCAGTCCGGTCAGGCCAAGATGACGCAGTACACGCGTTACCTGTCCATCGCTCTGGCCATCCTGCAGTCGACTGGCATCGTCGCCCTTGCGGCGCGTGGACAGTTGCTCCAGGGCTGTGACGACATCATCGCCGACAAGTCGATCTTCGGTCTTGCCATCATCGTGCTGGTCATGACTGCCGGTGCTGCCATGGTCATGTGGTTCGGTGAGGTCATCACCGAACGCGGCGTCGGCAACGGTATGTCGCTCCTCATCTTCGCCGGTATCGCATCGCGTATCCCGAGCGAGGGCAAGTCGATTCTCGACAGCCGCGGTCCACTGGTCTTCGCCTTCGTCTGCCTCGCAGCGCTGTTGATCATCGCCGGTGTCGTCTTCGTCGAGCAGGGTCAGCGCCGCATCCCGGTGCAGTACGCAAAGCGGATGGTCGGACGCAAGATGTACGGCGGATCCTCGACGTACCTGCCACTGAAGGTCAACCAGGCCGGCGTCATCCCGGTGATCTTCGCGTCTTCACTGCTGTACCTCCCGAACTTGATCGCACAGTTGACTTCGGCCAGCACAGCGGTCGACCCCAGCTGGTGGCAGCGCTTGATCAACACCTACCTGGTGAACCCGGCCAACCCGGTGTACATCGCGATCTACTTCGGCCTGATCGTCTTCTTCACGTACTTCTACGTCGCCATCACCTTCAATCCCGAAGAGCGCGCCGACGAGATGAAGAAGTTCGGTGGCTTCATCCCCGGTATCCGACCCGGTCAACCGACCGCGGACTACCTCAACTACGTGCTGAGTCGCATCACCCTTCCGGGTGCGATTTACCTCGGCACCATTGCTGTTCTGCCCAACCTGTTCCTCGATATCGGGAATGGTGGCGGCGCGCAGAACCTGCCGTTCGGTGGCACCGCGGTGCTGATCATGGTCAGCGTCGGTCTGGACACCGTGAAGCAGATCGAGAGTCAGCTAATGCAGCGTAACTATGAAGGGTTCCTCAAGTGAGACTTGTCCTCCTTGGTCCTCCCGGTGCCGGCAAGGGCACCCAGGCCGCTATCTTGTCCGAGAAGTTCGGCGTTCCCCACATTTCGACGGGTGATCTCTTCCGCGCGAACATCGGTCAGGCCACCGCTCTCGGTGTAGAAGCAAAGAAGTACATCGACGCCGGTGAACTCGTACCGAGTTCGATCACCAACGACATGGTGAAGGCTCGCGTCGCAGAACCGGACGCAGCAAACGGATTCCTTCTCGACGGATTCCCGCGCTCGGTCGAACAGGCTCAGGCACTCGAGGGAATCCTGAAGGACCTCGACACCAAGCTCGACGGTGTTCTCTCCTTCGTCGTCGACGAGGACATCGTGGTCGAGCGCATGCTCGCCCGCGGTCGTGCAGACGACACCGAGGACGTCATCCGCAACCGCCTCCGGGTCTACCGCGACGAGACGTCACCGCTGTTCGACTACTACAAGGACAGCATCGTCTCCGTCGACGCGATCGGCGAGGTCGAAGAGGTCAACGCACGCGCACTGGCAGCGTTGGGTAAGTAATGGTCTTCGGGCGTAAGCGCAAGGTTGTTCCGTTCCGCTCCGCGGGCGAACTCGACGCGATGGCTGCTGCCGGCGCGATCGTGGGTTCGGCGTTGGTGGCGGTGCGCGCTGCGGCGAAGCCCGGTGTCAGCACTTTGGAACTGAACGCGGTCGCAGAATCCGTCATTCGTGACGCCGGCGCCGTGCCCTCGTTCCTCGGGTACCACGGCTTCACCGGTTCGATCTGCTCCTCGGTCAACGATCGCGTCGTTCACGGGATCCCTTCGGCTCAGGACATCCTGGCCGAAGGTGACCTCGTTTCGATCGACTGCGGTGCGATCCTCGACGGTTGGCACGGTGACTCTGCTTGGACGTTCGGTGTCGGCGAGATCAGCGTCGCCGATCAGGAACTGAGCGAGGCAACTCGGCTTTCGATGGAAGCCGGGATCGCGGCGATGATCGCAGGCAACCGTCTGACGGACGTTTCGCACGCGATCGAGGTCGGCACCAAGGCGGCCGAGAAGTTGCACGGTCGTTCCTACGGCATCGTCGACGGATACGGCGGACACGGAATCGGTCGGGAAATGCACATGGATCCGTTCCTCGCCAATGAAGGCGCCCCGGGTAAGGGTCCTGAATTGGTTGTCGGATCTTGCCTGGCGATCGAGCCGATGCTCACGCTCGGCACCACCGACACGGTGATTCTCGACGACGACTGGACTGTCGTGACCACCGACGGTTCCCGCGCAGCGCACTGGGAACACACAGTCGCTGTGACCGAAGACGGGCCGCGGGTTCTTACCCTTCGGCCGGAGTAGTCGGCACAGTCGCTGACAAGTGTTGGCAGCGAGCATGTTTCACGTTCGAAAAAGTCCCAGCCTCATGTCGAGGCTGGGACTTTTTCGACGGGGGAGCGGTGTGTGTCGTCACCCTGACCGGAGGCGCATTTGGCCTGGTCGTTTACATCGCGTAACATGGCTAGGCGGTGCGCTATGCGCGTCGATAGTTCGTGTGCCTACGCCCGGATCGCTCCGGGATCGGGCCCGCGAACTGCCGGCGATCTTTCCATTGCGTGCCAATGTAACGGAAGCCGATGCACGAAGCATGCCAAACCAAACGGATCGCGGAGGATATGGCTAAGAAAGACGGGGCCATCGAGGTCGAAGGACGAGTAGTCGAGCCGCTGCCCAATGCGATGTTCCGCATTGAGCTCGAGAATGGCCACAAGGTCCTCGCCCACATCAGCGGAAAGATGCGTCAGCACTACATTCGCATCCTCCCGGAAGATCGCGTTGTCGTAGAGCTCTCGCCCTACGATTTGTCGCGCGGACGCATCGTTTACCGCTACAAGTAACGAACTTCCCGGACCTGACCTGGGTCAGGGAGAAGTATGTCTGCTGCGGTTCATCGCGGCAGGCTGCGACAAAACAGGAGATCAGAAGACGTGAAGGTTCAGCCGAGCGTCAAGAAGATCTGCGAGAAGTGCAAAGTGATTCGCCGTAACGGTCGAGTCATGGTGATCTGCGAGAACCTGCGTCACAAGCAGCGTCAGGGCTAGATCTAGCTTTTCGAAGATCTGCTTGGCAACAAGCAAAGAAGACCTCCCAGTACCAGCCATTGTTGACGAGACCCCACGCGATCGTTCACCGATCGCCAAGGTCGGACAATGGTTCACCCCCGGCACGGAGGCCGGGGCCCCACTGAGTTAGTTGATGAGATCATCTGCGCCTTCGGGCGTCGGTACTCGGCAAGAGGCACAGGGGAAGGGCTGGGAGCAGACCTCCGCACACCGATAAGGAAATGCCACCATGGCACGTCTCTCTGGTGTTGATCTTCCTCGCGAAAAGCGCATGGAGATCGCACTGACATACATCTACGGCATCGGCCGTACCCGCTCCAAGGAAATCCTTGACGCCACCGGCGTCAGCCCGGATCTCCGGAGCAAGGACCTCTCGGACGAGGACCTTGCAAAGCTCCGCGAGTACATCGAGGAGTCGCTCAAGGTCGAGGGTGACCTTCGCCGCGAGGTTCAGGCCGACATCCGTCGCAAGATCGAGATCGGCTGCTACCAGGGCCTGCGCCACCGTCGTGGTCTGCCCGTGCGTGGTCAGCGCACCAAGACCAACGCCCGTACCCGTAAGGGTCCGAAGCGCACCATTGCCGGCAAGAAGAAGGCGAAGTAATGCCCCCGAAGTCACGTAGCACCGGTCCGAAGAAGACCCAGAAGACGCGTCGCAGGGATAAGAAGAACATCCCGCACGGCGCCGCTCACATCAAGAGCACCTTCAACAACACCATCGTGTCCATCACGGACCCCGCCGGAAATGTCATTTCCTGGGCGTCTTCGGGACACGTCGGCTTCAAGGGTTCGCGTAAGTCGACTCCCTTCGCCGCTCAGCTTGCTGCTGAGAGCGCTGCCCGCAAGGCGCAGGAGCACGGTGTCAAGAAGGTTGACGTCTTCGTCAAGGGACCGGGATCCGGTCGCGAGACCGCAATCCGTTCCCTCCAGGCTGCTGGCCTCGAGGTCGGCACCATTTCCGATGTAACCCCCCAGCCGCACAACGGCTGCCGTCCGCCCAAGCGGCGTCGGGTATAGCGGGAAGGATAGGTAGAAGAAAATGGCACGTTATACCGGACCCATCACCCGCAAGTCGCGTCGTCTGCGCGTCGACCTCGTTGGAGGCGACCAGGCATTCGAGCGTCGCCCGTACCCGCCCGGACAGCACGGCCGCGCGCGTATCAAGGAGAGCGAGTACCTGCTCCAGCTGCAGGAGAAGCAGAAGGCTCGCTTCACCTACGGCGTCATGGAGAAGCAGTTCCGCCTGTACTACAAGGAGGCGAACAACCGCCCCGGCAAGACCGGTGAGAACCTGCTTCGCATCCTCGAGTCGCGTCTCGACAACGTCGTGTACCGCGCAGGCCTCGCTCGCACGCGCCGTCAGGCACGTCAGCTGGTCACGCACGGTCACCTTCTCGTGAACAACAAGAAGGTCGACATCCCGAGCTACCGCGTCTCGCAGTACGACATCATCGATGTCAAGGAGAAGTCGCTCTCCACGCTTCCGTTCCAGGTTGCGCGTGAGACCGTCGGCGATCGCCCGGTTCCCGGGTGGCTGCAGGTTGTCGGCTCGCGTCTGCGGATCCTGGTTCACCAGCTTCCCGAGCGCGCGCAGATCGACATCGCTCTGCAGGAACAGCTCATCGTCGAGTACTACTCGAAGTAAGGTGCTCCGCACCCCGTGAGTGGTTGAGGAGTCTCCGGATTCCTCAACCACTCACGGGGCCGCAGGCCCTTTCCCATCGTGGGCGTCAAATAGTGGACGTCCGTACAGGAGGAAATACCAATGCTCATTTCTCAGCGACCCACGCTGACCGAAGAGGTCATCGCTGATAACCGCTCGAAGTTCGTCATCGAGCCCCTGGAGCCAGGTTTCGGGTACACGCTCGGCAATTCGCTGCGCCGCACGCTGCTCTCGTCGATCCCCGGCGCTGCTGTCACCAGCATCCGTATCGACGGCGTTCTCCACGAGTTCACCACCGTCCCGGGCGTGAAGGAAGATGTCACCGACATCATCCTGAACCTCAAGGGCCTCGTCGTGAACTCCGAAGAGGACGAGCCGGTCACCATGTACGTCCGCAAGCAGGGCCCCGGCGCTGTTACCGCAGGCGACATCGTGCCCCCGGCAGGCGTCACCGTGAACAACCCTGATCTGCACATCGCCACCCTGAACGACAAGGGAAAGCTGGAGATCGAGCTCGTTGTCGAGCGCGGTCGCGGCTATGTCCCCGCCGTCCAGAACAAGGCGTCCGGCGCAGAGATCGGCCGTATCCCGGTCGACTCGATCTACTCGCCGGTGCTCAAGGTCACCTACAAGGTGGAGGCCACTCGCGTCGAACAGCGCACCGACTTCGATCGGCTCGTTCTCGACGTGGAAACGAAGAACTCCATCACCGCACGGGACGCGCTCGCTTCTGCGGGCAAGACCCTGGTTGAGCTCTTCGGCCTGGCCCGTGAGCTGAACGTCGAAGCAGAAGGAATCGAGATCGGACCCTCGCCCGCCGAGGCTGATCACATCGCTTCCTTCGGACTCCCCATCGAGGATCTGGACCTCACGGTCCGCTCCTACAACTGCCTCAAGCGCGAAGGTGTTCACACCGTCGGTGAGCTTGTCGGCCGTACCGAGTCCGATCTGCTCGACATCCGCAACTTCGGACAGAAGTCCATCGACGAGGTCAAGGTCAAGCTGCATTCGCTCGGCCTGTCCCTCAAGGACAGCCCCGCATCCTTCGATCCCACCACCGTTGCCGGCTACGACGCCGCCACCGGAACGTGGAGTGACACTGATGCCGGTTCCTTCGGCGATGCCGAGGGTACCGAGGACTACGCCGAGACCGAACAGCTGTAGCAGCTCAGGTCCTTTACTAGGAGATCATCATGCCCAAGCCCAAGAAGGGTGCCCGCTTCGGCGGGTCGGCTTCCCACCAGAAGGCGATTTTCGCCAATCTGGCTACCGCGCTCTTCGAGCACGGTCGCATCACCACCACCGAGTCCAAGGCCAAGGCACTGCGCCCCTACGCCGAGAAGCTCGTCACGCACGCAAAGGCCGGCACGCTGGCTCACCGTCGTGAGGTGCTGAAGGTCATCCGTAACAAGGATGTCGTTCACACCCTGTTCGCCGAGATCGGCCCGTTCTACGCGGACCGTAACGGTGGATACACCCGCATCATCAAGACGATCCCCCGCAAGGGTGATAACGCTCCGATGGCAATCATCGAGCTCGTCAAGGAAAAGACGGTCACCTCCGAGGCTGATCGCGCTCGTCGCGTCAAGTCCTCGCAGGAAGCTCCCGCCGCAGAGAACGTCGTCGAGGCCGTAGAGGCCGACGCGACCGAGGCTGAGGTCGAGAACGCTGACGCAGTCGTCGAGGCCATCGAGGACGAGACCGCAACTGCGGCCGACGCTCCCGAGGCCGAAGAGGCCAAGAAGGACTAGTCTCCCTTGGTTTCGGCACACGCTGAATCGAACGAGCCCGCCGCCCCCACCGGGGACGGCGGGCTCGTTCGATTGCGGCTCGACATCTCCTATGACGGCACCGATTTCTCGGGTTGGGCCCGTCAGACCGACCTGCGCACCGTGTGCGGCGAGATCGAAGACAAGTTGGGAACGGTACTACGACAACCGGTTCAGCTCACTGTTGCCGGTCGAACGGACGCTGGTGTCCACGCAACCGGGCAGGTAGCGCACGTCGACGTCCCGGGCGAGTTGCTCCCGGACGACCCTTCGCGACTTGTGCGCAGGCTCGCACGATTCTTGCCCAAGGACGTTCGGGTCAAACAGATCTCGGTGGTTCCCGGTGAGTTCGACGCGCGATTCTCGGCGATGCGACGCTATTACGAGTACCGGGTGACCAACGCGGCATTCGGCGTGGAACCCCTGCGCGCACGCGATACCGTGTCGTACCCCAAACCACTCGATCTCGGCGCGATGCAGGAAGCGTCGAATCGGCTTCTCGGCCTTCACAACTTCGCGGCATTCTGCAAGCGTCGAGAAGGTGCCACGACGGTGCGAGAGCTGCAACGATTCGACTGGGCACAAGAGGGCACGGTATTCACGGCCTACGTGAATGCGGACGCATTCTGCTGGTCGATGGTTCGCAGTCTCGTCGGCGCAGCCCTCTCCGTCGGTGAGGGACGGCGCACCGCCGACTGGCTGGCAGGTTTGCTCGACGAAACTTCGCGGTCCAGTTCCATCCTCGTTGCGCCGGCGCACGGACTTTCGTTGGTCCGCGTGGACTACCCCGACTACTCGGAACTGGCTGCCAGGAACGCGATTACCCGTGAGACCCGCGAGATTCCGTCTTCGGGTGGATGCTGCGGCGACTGATCGGCTGCATACAAAATGCCCTCCCACTCCGGTGTGGGAGGGCATTCGTATCGGGCGGCTATCCCGCCAGTTGGCGCGCGATGACCAGCCGCTGAATCTGGTTGGTGCCCTCGAAGATCTGCGTGATCTTGGCCTCGCGCATGTAGCGCTCGACGGGGAAGTCCTGGGTGTATCCGTACCCACCGAATACCTGAACGGCGTCGGTGGTGACCTTCATTGCCGCGTCGGTGGCAACAAGCTTTGCGACGCTGGCATTGCGCGAATACGGCACTCCGGCGTCGCGGCGGCGGGCAGCATCGAGGTAGGTGGCACGAGCGGAGTCAACTGCGGCAGCCATATCGGCGAGCACGAATCCGAGTCCCTGGTGATCGATGATCCGTTTGCCGAATGCCTTGCGCTCTTTCGCGTAAGCGACCGCGTCGTCGAGCGCGCCCTGGGCGATTCCGACGGCAACGGCAGCGATTCCGAGTCGGCCGGAGTCGAGCGCGCTGAAGGCGATCGGGAGCCCCTGTCCGCGCTGACCGATCAATCGCTCGTCAGGAATGAAGGCGTCGTCGTAGTTCGCGGAGGCAGTGGGGACCGCGCGTAGCCCCATCTTCTCTTCTGGTTTACCGAAGCTGAGGCCCTCGGTGTCCTTGTCCACCAGGAGGCAGGAGACCCCGCGTGAGCCGTCGTCACTGGTGCGGGCGAAGAGGTTGTAGAAGTCCGCCTTGCCGCCGTTGGTGATCCAGGCTTTCGAGCCGTTGACGCGGTAACCGCCTTCGGTGGGCGTCGCCTTGCACGACAAAGCGGCGGCGTCGGATCCGGCCTGCGCTTCGGAGAGGCTGTATGCGCCGATGGTGTTGCCACCCAGCATGTCCGGAAGCCAACGGTTCTTCTGTTCGTCGGTGCCGAAGGTGAACAGCGGGAAGCATGACAGGCTGTGCACGCTTACCGCCACCGCAACCGCGGCCCAGCGAGAGGCGATCTCTTCGAGGACTTGGAGGTAGACCTCGTACGGCTGATCGCCGCCACCGAACTCCTCGGGATACGGAAGGCTCAGTAGGCCTGCTTGTCCGAGTGCAGGGAACACTCCGTCGGGATACTTCTCGGCCTTCTCGTATTCGTTGACCTTGGGCGCGAGTACCTTGTCCGCGACATCACGCGTCAGTTCGATGAGATCGCGAGCTTCTTGGCTGGGCATCAGGCGTTCGACGGGCACGGTCGGCTCCTAGCTAGGTAGTAGTACTGAGAACGATACTGCAGTACTGTCTTGCGTATGGCAAGGCTGGTTCGCAAGACGACTGCGCGCAGGGCGGAACTGTTCGATCAATTGGTCGAGCTGTTCCTGAGCGAGGGTTTCGCCCACCTCACGCTCGACGAGATCGCAGCTCGTCTGCACTGCTCCAAGAGCACCTTGTACACCGTGGCGGCCGGCAAGGAGGACCTCGTGCGGGCGGTGACAGTTCACTTCTTCCGTGCGGCGACCGATGCGGTGGAGAGCGCCGTCGCTGCAGAGGCGACGCCCACTCGTCGAGTGGCGGTCTATCTCGAAGCAGTCGGTGATCAATTGTCCCCGGCGTCCCGTCAATTCATGGAAGACCTGTCTGAATCGGCGTCGGCGAGCCAGGTTTACGAGAAGAACACCTCGATCGCCGCGGATCGCGTGCGAGCACTGATCGTGGAGGGGGTGGATTCGGGCGCATTCCGGCAGGTACACGCGTCATTTGTTGCCGATGCGGCCGCGGCGACGATGGTTCGGATCCAGCAACGCGCGGTTTATCGGGCAACGGGATTGGACGACGCCAGCGCGTATCGGGAATTGGCGGCACTCATCACGGACGGGATCACTGCGTGAGAGGTCGCTAGCATCGATGTTCATGGCACCTTTGAACGTCGAAGTCATCGTAGGTTCGGTCCGCGAAGGGCGAATAGGACGAGCAGTGGCGGATTGGTTTGTCGAGCGCGCAACCACGAACCCGTCGTGGAAGGTGTCGGTGATCGACCTCAGAGAGCTGTCGTTGCCCCAGGATTTCTCGGATTCACCTGCCACGGAGGTTTTCCGCAAGCGAATCGGGCGCGCCGACGCTGTTGTTGCCGTGACCTCCGAATACAACCACGGATATCCGGCTGCCCTCAAGACCGCATTCGATTCCGTGAAGCACGAGTGGCGGGCCAAGCCGATCGGCTTCGTGTCCTACGGCGGGATTTCAGGTGGTGTTCGGGCCGTCGAACAGCTGAGGCAAGTAGTGGCGGAGTTGCACATGGTCTCGGTGCGTCAAAGCGTGACCATTCACCGGGTTCGTAAGCAATTCGGACACGAGCCGTACGGCATCGATCCGATTGCGATCGATGCGACCGAGAAGATGATTCGTGAATTGCATTGGTGGGGGAGCGGATTGCGTACGCAGCGTGCGAGTGACCCATACCCCGGCTGATCGGGAACCTACGCGATCACGCCATCTGGTGAGCGTCGCCGGCTCGTGGACGACCGATGAACGAGGTCTCGGAAGCAATGGTCACCAGGGTCAGTTCGACGCGAGTGCGGCCGGTTTCGACCGTGATCTTGTCGCCGAGTGCGAATGGCTGGACTATCGAAATTTCAGGGTCGATCCGAGGCCATTGGCGCGGATGTCCGTACACGTAGATCGCGGTCACGCCGGCACGCGGAGGCAGCCCCTCGACTCCGTCGAACACGACAGTGTTGAAGGAGCCTTCAGGCCCACCGCCCTGACCGGACACGCGGAGTCGGTCGGGCACTCCCATGGAGTCGGTGAGCGCGGTCCAGGCTTCCGGTCGATCAGTGTGGATGAGTACTCGTGCGCCGGTCGCGATGGCTCTGAAGATCAATTGCTGAGCTAGATAGAGTTCGCCGGCGACAAAGACCGTGTTGACGCCGGGCCCCGAAATTCTTGCTGTGACACCGTTCCCGTTTCGGTCGGAGCCGATGAGCTGGCCGCACCCGGCAAGAGGAAGAGCGAGCGAGTCGAGTGTGTCTGCGTCCATGCGGATGTGCGGCGTGATCGGGTCCAGCGCCGTCAGTGCGGTCGGCAGGTTGGTCAACAGTCCGTCGCGTTGGCGCCCCCGTAACGAGAGCAAACCGGCCAACGGTGCGTTCTCAGGTGGATTGCGCGTGGTGAAACGGCAAGTCGCGCTGACATTCGCCTCTCCGCGTTCGCCGTTGGGGCGCAAACGAATTGTCACGGATGTCCCGACCGTTGCCACTGCCCATATTCGAGTCAGGGTCGAGGTGGTGATGAAGCGGGGTTCAATCCCGTATCCCACGTTGGACACGCCGGGCAACGGGGTACTTCGCCACGTTTCGGTGACCTCATCGCTGTCCACTCCTCTTGTCACCTGGGCAGTGGACGAGGCAATTTCCGGTGCGGTCAGGATCCGCGCCTTGCATCCCGCTGTATCGAGAACCCGGATGACACGATTGGCGGCAACAGCGATCGCGCGGCCCGCGCCCTGTTCACCCCCGCCGCGGCGCTCGACTGCTGCAGAACCCTCGAGTGCGTCGAAACGTAGTGCAAGCCACACACTTCTGGTGGCGGTGGCTGGTAGCGGTCCGATGAGTCGTTCGTAGACTTCGGTGGCCGGGGTTCCGGATGCGGCGCGATATCCGTGACTGACAATGTCGATGCCGGTGAGCGAGATGTCCTGCTGATGAAGACAATCCACGAGCGCAGCCGTGGGCAGAAGATGGGACGCGTCGAACGAATGACGCCCGATCCTGGTCAGGTAGTCGCGCGGTGGAGCGATCTCGACGACAGCGACGAGTGAAGATCCGTCCACTCGCAGCCCGATCGACTGCTCGGAGGGGGTGTGAAAACTGACGATCGTTCCGCCGTCCACGTTCTTGTGGCGAAGATAGCGAAAGTACCTGGCAATCCAGGACATTACCGACCAACCGCCCACATGGAGCAGCATTGATCCGGCAACCACACAACCAATTGTCAGCGCCCAGAGCCAATCCAGCCCACTGACCATCGCGATTCCGCCCGCACCGATTCCGAGAATCTGTGCCGACACGAATTCGCGCGCCGAAATCCTGTGCGACGACGGCCAATGCTTCAACCGCGATCGGTCCACGGTTCCTCCCCGATACCTGACCTGCCTACTACCCGAAATTTCCGCCCCAGCGAAACTGTACTGTGTCTTCGCAAGGGGATGTAAGGCACGGGGGGAATGATGGCTGCAACACCTACCACGCGCTGGCAGGTCAACGGATACCGTTTCTTGGTCAGGCGGATGGAACATGCGCTGGTAAGACGAGACGTACGGATGCTTCATGATCCGATGCGATCTCAGTCGCGCGCCTTCACCGTCGGAATAGTCCTCGCCGCACTGGGATTGGCGGGATGCGCAGTACTCGCCCTCTTTCGGCCACAGGACAAGATCGGTGATGCCGACATTGTGGTCGCAAAAGAATCGGGCGCAATGTTCGTCGCCATGGAGGGTACTTTTCGTCCTGTGCTGAACTTGGCCTCCGCTCGACTGATTCTGGGTTCGCCAGGAAAACCGGCAATGGTCAAGGCATCCGAGGTCGAGGCGAAACCCCGGGGCGCGCTCGTCGGCATTCCCGGCGCACCGTCCGCGCTGCCGGAATCGTCCGACCCGACCAACGCCTTGTGGACGGTATGCGATTCCGTCGGATCCGACGGGAGAAGATCGTTGACGACTTCGGTCCTGGTCGGCTCGTCCAATGTCGGTGATAACACGACATATCTGACGAATGACAGTGGATTTCTGGTGAAGTCGGGTTCCGATCACTTTCTCGTGTACGACGGGAAGCGAGCGGCAATCGATGTGGATAATCCGGCGATCATGCGGGCTTTGGGACTGGAAGGGGCACAGGCGCGTCCGATCAGTACCGGATTCCTCAATTCGATTCCCGAAGTCCCGCGCGTCGAGGCTCCGCGAATTCCCGAACTGGGATCAGCGCCCCGGTTTCCTCTGCAGAACAAGACTGTCGGCTCCGTCGTCCAGGTTTCGGTGGGTGCGGACCCGCAGTACTACGTGGTACTCGAGAACGGTATCCAGAAGGTCGGCGCGGCAGTTGCCCAACTGATCTACTTCTCGGATTCGCAGGGCGCTACCGGGATCACCAGCGTCACCCCAGATGCCATCAGTCGTATCCCCTCGGTGAGTGAGCTGGCCGTCGACTCGTTGCCGCTGGTGGCTCCAGCGGTACTCGACGATCACGACGCACCTGTCGGCTGTCTGGAATGGGGTCCCTCACCTGCCGTCGAGGGCGGCGAAAGTAGTTCTGCAACCCTGAAACTCATCGCTGGATTGCAGGTTCCGATCCCGGAGGGTGGCAAGTTGGTGTCCTTGGCGCAGGCGGACGGATCGGGTGACAATCTCGACAGCGTCCATGTCGAACAGGGTTTCGGCGGGTTCGTTCAAGCGACCGGAATCGAGACGAACAGCACCAGACACGACGGAGTATTCTACGTAGCCGATACGGGTGTGAAATACGGAGTACCGGACGAAACTTCCGCTCGCGCCCTCGGATTGACGCGAACGCCTGATCGCGCGCCTTGGCAGCTGCTCGAACTACTTGCATCAGGTCCTGCGCTCGAGAAGAGTAATGCACTGATAGCTCACGACGGAGTCGCCCCCGATTCAGCGCCGGCCGCTCCGGTGAACTGATCTCGTCCGACAGTTCAGAGATCGACGTCCCGTCGTTCGGGAAGTCGCCGACGAATTACTCGACGTATGGGCATCGACGCCAACAGTGCCAGTAAGGCGAGAGTACCGACGGTTCCGGCTCCGACGAGTGCCGCGTCGCGAGATCGGTTGTCGGGGGCCTGTGGCGTGGGTAGGGGATCGATCGGTACCGACTGATGGTTGACCCTGACGCGTTCTTCTGGGACCAATTCGCCCGTGACTGCGGCGAGCGGATCGATGACGCCGTGACCGATGTAGGGATTCCAGCCCTGCGCCGGAGCGTGGGCGGTGGCTTCGATACGTTGTATGACCTGAAGTGCAGTCAGTTCCGGGTGAACTGACCTGACCAACGCAGCGGTTGCCGCGACATAGGGCGCAGCGAAACTGGTCCCGTTGAACGACTGCACGGCGCCGTCGGAACCGTAGACTCCGTTGGTCAGACCCGGCGACGTCGGGTGAAGTGAGGTGATTCCGGTGCCGGGCGCCGCCACGTCGACCCATGGACCGCCGAGGCTGAAGGAGCTGGCGGCGCCATTGGGGTCTACCGACCCCACTGTGAGTACATAGTCGTCGTACCAAGCCGGACTGGCAATCGTCACAACCGAGTTCCATGGATCGGCTTGGAAATTGAGGGGATCCGGTGGTGGATTCTGGTTCTTGCAACCTCCGGATCCGACGTTACCGGCAGCTGCGACGACTACGACATTCTTCGCGATCGTGGCGTATTCGATTGCAGCGCCGAGTCGTTGGTCGTTGATCCCGTCCCCGGCAGGTTTACAGGCGACTTCGGAGATGTTGATGACGCTGGCACCCATGTCCGCAGCGTGACGGACGGCCGATGCCATGGTGTCGACGTTTCCGTACCCGGATGAGTTCTCGGCTACGGCCGGGTCTTCGCGTTGGCCGGCCACCGAGAAGGCTGCACTGGACTGCCTGATCGAGATGATCTGTGCGTCCGGTGCAGCTCCGGAGAATCCGGAACCCTCGACCTGTTCGGCGGCAATGAGACCGGCCACGACTGTTCCGTGTGAGTCACAATCGTCGGTGCCGTCGGAGGTCCCGACGTAGTCACCGCCGCCTTCGAGCGACGGTAGCCGAGGATGCCTGCTGACGCCGGTATCGATGACAGCAATTCGCTGTCCTGCCCCTCGGGTGATCGGCCACACCGAATCGAATCCCAGATCTTGTTGAGAACGTGGAATGTCCGCACCGTCACCAACTGCCACGGCTGGGACGCACAGGGTTCGTTGTTCGGTGGGTTGTGGAGGTGCAGGCGGACCGTCCTCCGGCAGCATTGCAGGATCGACAGGGGAAGGAACCGCGCTCGATGCGCCACCCGCCCCGGCGAGAACGCTGAAGGCAACGATCACGAGACTGGCGCAGATGTTTGTTGCACGTCGAATCACCATCGATCACCGATCGCTCAGAGGCCACGCATGAGCGCGAAGAGTCCGCTGACCCAGCAGATCAACGGAACGATTGCTGCAATCGCAGCGAGGTCCAACAGTTCTGCTGCTCGTCGCATCACGGGGCTGAATGTGTTCTGGGGGGCGAGGATTCCCAGAATCAGTGCCAGGAGGAGAACGATCATCGTGATGGCGAAGATGACCATGGCATAGTCGCGATGCGCCCATGCCATGTCGCCCAGGAGAACGAGAATCACCGAGATCCCGGCCGTGATGAGTGGGATCGCCTGCTGCGCGCCCGCGTAGGTGCGCCCACGAAACATCAACACGACGGAAGTCGCGAAAGCGAGAGCAAGGTTCGGCCAGACGATCCCCTGACCAGGCCAGGACCACGCGAGTGCGACGGCAGCGGTGAGTGCGACCACTGACGTGGCCACGATCAGCCCCGTCAGATAGCTACGGGCCCGCCCTGCCCTTTCAGCCAACTCGGTCAGCCCGGGTAGTTCGGGCTCGGGCAGTCCGTCACGGTCGTCGTCGAGGGGATTACTCGGTGTCGGAACCGGGGGAAGCGGTAGTCGCGCGAACAACATAGACAGTCGAGCGGTGAACGTCAGAACGATCAATGCTGTGGCAATCACCGCGCCGCTGACGGTCGCGGTGCGCGCCTCGGGAAGCGTCGTCGTGACGGCGAAGGTGCCCACGACCGCGAGAAGGACGACGAGAAGTGCGGTGAAAACAGCTAGTCCGGCACCGCACAGGCGGAGGCAGATCAGAGTTACCGCGGCTGCAAATGCCGAACCGAGAAGCAGATGAGCCGAAAGAACAGTGCCGGGTACGCAGAGTGCGCCGGAGACGAACGCCAGCGGCACCGACGCGCATCCGAGCGTGACGGAACTTGCCGTGTCTCCGTACACGCGCGCTGTCACGACCGCGGCGACGGTGAACACCAAGGACGTGACTCCGCCGCAGACGGCGCCGATCAGCCCGGTATCGCCGAGGACCAGGGTGAGGGCCGCGATGAGCGCAGCGACGAGGGCGGCGCTCGAGCCGACAATGCGCGCGGTGATCGGAGTCCAGCGTCGGTAGATGTCTGCGTCCGTGGCCGCGACGGTGTACATGATGTCGTCGAAAAGTGGGGGTGGGGCAGCCGTGTCCGCAGCATCGAGTACGAGCAATTCCCCATCGCGGATTCCGTGCTCGTGCAACGACAGCGTCGGTGACAGCGGTGCCCTGCCGACTTTGGACAGAGTCCAGTCGACGGGCTCGAATTGTTCGGTGCTCTGGTCGAACTCGTTGAAATTGCTGTGATTGACAATTGTGTCCACAATGCCCGGAATGACCACCGCGAGCGGAACACGAAGCGGCACCGCAAGATCCACCTGCGAGTGCGCTGAAAGTACCGTCAACCTGCACAGCTCGGCAGAATGACTCGCGCGTCGTCCGTTTCCGGTGTTCGCAGCGCTGGTTGTAGTGATGCTGGTCAAGATCTTTCCCCTCCTATGACGCGATTCCCCCTTCGCGTCACCCCAGTTCACCCGAACAATACGACATGAAGTGCGCGCCCGTGTCAGGAGAGCTCCGACAACTGGTGGTACCGACCCGAGTGTCGGTGTTGTGATCTACTCTTTTGCAATTGCGCGATCACGCCTTGGGGGGCGGGCCGGTGATAGTCGGACGAGGCGCATGGCGGCATCAGCCGCAGCACCGATGGGGTGGGTGAATTGAGTACTGTCAGATTTGCGCGTCGAGCGCGCCGCGAATCGCCGCGCACACCGGGCGGCGAGCTGACGCTGCAGGCCCCACCGGAGATTCCTCGTGTCACGCCGGGAAACCTACTGACCAAACTATTTCCGGTGATCATGGTAGTTGCCATGATCGGCATGGTGGCGCTGATGTTTTCTTCCGGCATGGCGCGCAATCCGATGTCCCTGCTGTTTCCGGTCATGATGATGGTGTCGATGCTCGGGATGCTTGCCGGGGGCGGTCGTAGCGGTGGAGCAAGAGCTTCCGAAGCGAACGAGGACCGCAAGGACTACCTGCGGTACCTGGATCAGATGCGCAGCGATGTCGCTGCGACGTCCGGTGCGCAGCGTGCTGCTCTTCAATGGAGCAATCCCGAGCCGTCGCTGCTCTGGACACTCGCCGGAACTGTGCGGATGTGGGAGCGTCAGATCACCGACTCGGACTACTGTCACGTTCGTGTCGGTCTGGGTACACAGCGATTGGCCACCAGACTCGTATCTCCGGAGACCGGTCCGGTCGAGGATCTCGAACCCGTCGCTGCTGTCTCCCTTCGGCGTTTCGTCCGTGCGCATTCGGTTGTACAGGACCTGCCGACCGCCGTCTCACTTCGCGGATTTGCTGCGATGTCCATCGAGGGGCAGCGAGATTCAGCTCGTGCGCTTGTCCGCTCGATGTTGATGCAGCTGTGCACTTTCCATGGTCCGGACACGGTCCAAGTTGCGGTGGTGTGCGGACCCGATACCGAATCCGAGTGGGAGTGGGTCAAGTGGCTCCCACACGTGCAACACCCGGAGTCTCAGGACGGCGCGGGTGCTTCACGCATGGTGTTCGGTTCGTATCTCGAGTTCGAAAGTTCCCTCGGGGAACCGCTTTCGATGCGGGCTCGATTCGCTCGCAACACTCCGGCGAGTGCGGGTGTCCCGCATCTCGTGTTGGTCGTCGACGGTGGGTTGCTCGAAGGTGACACCGGCCTGTTGACCGAATCCGGGCTCGACTCGGTGACCGTCCTCGATCTGTGCGGGTTCTGCCCGCGACTGGCGGCGGCGCGCGGTTTGCGACTGGTCGTCGGTAGCGATCAGATCGGTGCGGTGAGCAGCGCAGGAGTCGAGAACTTTGCGACGCCCGACGCGGCGTCGACCAGCCTGGCGCAGTCGTTCGGACGTCGCATCGCACCGTTCCGTGCGGCATCGCAGAACGCCGTCGACGCAGCTGACGACGACCGGTCCGTTCGGACCTGGAGTCAGATGTTGGGGATCGGAAACATTGCGAGGTTCAATCCTGAGCATGGCTGGCTGCCACGTCAGGGGCGCGATCGACTCCGCGTGCCGATCGGAGTCGGACAAGACGGAAACCCCGTCGAACTGGATCTGAAGGAGTCGGCCGAGAACGGTATGGGCCCGCACGGGCTGTGTATCGGAGCCACCGGTTCCGGTAAGTCGGAGTTCCTGCGAACGTTGGTGCTCGGCCTGATCGCGACGCACTCACCCAACGCACTGAACCTCGTCCTCATCGACTTCAAAGGTGGTGCAACCTTTCTCGGCCTCGAAGAGGCGCCGCACGTTGCTGCGATCATCACCAACCTCGCCGAGGAATTGGCGATGGTCGATCGTATGAGGGACGCTCTCGCCGGCGAAATGAACCGTCGACAAGAATTGCTGCGTGCGTCAGGAAACTTCGCAAACGTCTCCGACTACGAGAAGGCGAGGCTGGCCGGCGCTGCACTCGATCCGTTGCCTGCGCTCTTCGTGGTTGTCGACGAGTTTTCCGAACTGCTCAGTCAACAGCCGGAATTTGCCGAATTGTTCGTGGCGATAGGGCGATTGGGTAGGTCACTTCACATTCACCTGCTGTTGGCCAGTCAGCGACTCGACGAAGGAAAGCTACGCGGTCTCGACAGCCATCTTTCGTATCGGATCGGTTTGAAAACGTTCTCGGCGAACGAGTCTCGTTCCGTCCTCGGCGTTCCCGATGCTTATCACCTACCGGGCACACCCGGTGCGGGATACCTGAAGTCCGATTCGGCGGAGATCGTCCGCTTCCAAGGTGCCTACGTGTCAGGCCCGTACGAGGGCGAGCGGATAGTGCCCACTCGATTCTCGGTCGATTCTCCCGTCGAACTTGCGCCGCTGCCCTTTACCGCGACGCCGGTGATCGGCCCGGAGGCTGTTGTCGTTCCCGTCGAACCCGACGTCATCGACATGGGTGAAGTCGGTGACGATGCACGTTCTCTCATGGGAGTCCTCGTCGACCGCATGCGCGGTCACGGTCCACGTGCCCATGAGGTGTGGCTCCCACCGCTCGAGTCATCTCCGACGCTCGACCAGTTGTTGCCGCGGTGGGTGGCCGGTGATCAACCTCGCGGAAATCTGAGCGCACCCTTCGGCATAGTCGACAGGCCATTCGATCAGCGCCGCGATCTACTCGTCGCCGATCTCAACGGATCGACGGGCAACCTCGCGATCGTCGGTGGCCCGCAGTCGGGAAAGTCGACGGCATTGCGCACGTTGATCTTGTCTCTGAGCATGACGCACACGTCAGAACAGATTCAGTTCTACTGCCTCGACTTCGGTGGTGGAACGCTCCTCGGATTGAAAGATCTGCCGCACGTCGGATCGGTGGCAAACCGATTGGATTCCGACCGCGTCCGGCGCACAGTTGCCGAGGTACTCGGTGTGGTCGCCAAACGCGAGCGACTGTTTCGTGACCTCGGCATCGAATCCATGGCCGATTTCCGTAGATTGCGAACAGCTGATCCCACCGGAGAAGGAGCGGCTGCGGGACTCCGAGAGGACCCGTACGGTGACGTCTTCCTCGTCGTCGACGGTTGGCCCAGCGTGCGTTCGGATTTCGAATCACTCGAGCCTCAGATAAACATGCTCGCGGGTCAAGGTTTGTCCTTCGGTGTGCACGTGATCGTCACGACGTCGAGGTGGGCCGAGATTCGGCCGGCGCTCAAGGATCAACTGGGTACACGTATCGAACTTCGATTGGGTGATCCGGGCGATTCGGATGCGGGTCGCCAGAAAGCGAGCTTGGTGCCGGAACGTCGACCGGGTCGTGGCATCACTCGCGACGGACTTCACCTTCTCACCGGACTACCTCGAATCGACGACACGCCAGGTAGTGAGAACTCGAGTGCGGCTGTGGCGGCGACCGTCGAACGTATTGCAGCCATGTCGAATTCGCGTCCGGCACCGACCGTGCGGATGCTTCCGGATTCGTACTCGCGGGCAGAACTTCTCGAAACTGTCGGGACTCGGTGGCCCTCATCGAGTGCGGCCGACGGTCGGTGCCTCACCGTACCGATCGGGCTCGGTGAGACCGACCTCGCCCCGGTGTACATGGACTTCCGGGAACACCCGCACTTCTTGATATTCGGCGACACCGCGTGTGGGAAGACATCTCTCTTGCGCGGAATAGCCGAAGGGATCATCGCGTCGAATACGCCGGCTCAGGCCAAGCTGATCATCGGTGACTATCGGCATTCCCTACTGGGGGTGGTCGAAGGGAATCACCTCGGCGGGTACTCGGCGTCGTCGACGACATTCGGTGAGTTGATGGTCGACCTGGCTCGGATCGTTGCCGCCAGAATGCCGAACGCGGAGACGACACAGCAGCAATTACGGGAACGGTCGTGGTGGAGTGGGCCGGAGATTTACGTACTGATCGACGACTACGACCTTGTGGCCACATCGAGTGGTAACCCGGTGGCGCCGTTGCTCGAATACATCCCACATTCCAAGGACATCGGTTTGTATCTGGTGATTGCCCGCCGTTCCGGTGGCGCAGCCAGAGCTCTGTACGAACCGGTGATTGCGAGAATCCGCGACATGGCACCGGCCGGATTGATCATGAGCGGAAGTCGTGACGAGGGAAATCTCGTCGGCACTGTCCGCGCGTCGGCAATGCCCGAAGGTCGTGGGGTCTACGTTTCTCGCTCGCAAACCCAACTTGTCCAAGTTCCGTGGATGCCACCGCTGTGACCGTTCCGTCCGCGGTGTCGGTCTCGGTACATTGGGGCACATCCAACATCTGGGTCGTATCGGGTCAACGCGAATTCTGTTGCAGTGCAGACCTCAGACGCGAACCGGCGTCGGGGCCCGGGACGGCCGTTGTCAATGCAATCGATTTTGTCGACGACGATTATGTCGACGTGGACGGTCGGATTGTCCCGACCGTATTGGAGTTGGCCAGGCTGATCTCCAGCGCGATGGACGGGTGCGGAATCGTCGACGCAGACATTCTTTATCTCAGTCATCCCTCGGATTGGGGCGTCCCGCGCAGGCGCCGATTGCTGGATGCCGCACGGCGAGTGGCGCACGATGTCGTCCTCGTGCCGACCGCGATCGCGGCGGCGAGGTCGGCGCATACGGCCTGGCGATCGCGGTGTGTCGTCCTCGAACTGCGCGGCGGAATGGTGGTCGCTTCCGTAGTCGGTGAGGTTGACGGTGAACTACGAATCGACGGGGCACAAAGTTCGGAGATCGCAGACCTTGCGGGGTTGTTTTCCGCGATCGGTGACTTGTCGGTTCGGGACGCTGTGGTGTTGGTCGGGCCGCGCTCCCATGCGGTTGCGGCTTCACTCGAACGTGGGTCGACGAATGTTCACGGTCACGCGAGCATTCGAATTCTGGACGAGAGTCGTGTGGCTTCGTCTCTGGTGGATCCTCGAGCGCTCGTTCGCCAGACAACCGTGCGGGACAGTTCCGGGCGAATCGTCGACAATTCGGCTTTTGGTGCCGGGTGGGTAGGCACTCCGGACATTGCGATGTCGGTTCCTCGCGCGGACTCGAATGCCCCTCTGCCGCGTCGTGTCGATGGGAACTTCGGAGGCCGTCGACGGTTCGCTGTGGCGCTTGTAGTGGGCGCCGTCGCCGCTGCGGCCGCGGCAACGATCGTGGTGTCCATTCGCGATCGAGGCGATTCTCCGTCGGCGGAGTCGGCCGCAGCTACGGCGGAAGACAATGTCGAGAACGTGCAGGCGTCGAAAGAGCAGGGAAAGCCTGTCCCGAAGAATTCGCTGCCGTCGATCGACGCCGGTGCCACGCCGGAACTCGTGCGTGTGGACCTGGGAAGCGTTGCAGCAGAACTACCTTCCGATTGGAAACTCGTGCCGCGAGGGGCCTCGAGCGGGCGTACCGATTTGTTGCCCAGCGCCGGTGCGGATCGCATGATCGTGGTCGTCGAGAAACGCCTGGCCGAAGGTGCGGGATTCGATTCCGTCGAAGCTGCTTTGCGTCAGCAGTTTTCGACGTTCGAAGACCCTTTGCGCTTCGGGGAGTTTTCCGTGCTCGACGATGGTGCAGGAAAACAGGCAGTGGTGTATCTCGAGTTTCCGGACGATTTCTCCGAGGTGCGTTGGCACGTGTACGTCGACAACGGATGGCAAGTGAGTATCGGCTGTCAGTATCTTCTCGGCGAGTGGGACAGTCTCGAAGCGGACTGCCTGCGGACGTGGCAGTCACTCGAATTCACGCCGTGACCTCGGATCGGTTGGTTCTGAAAATATTCTTCGGTCGGGCCGGAACCGTTGGCACTGAGGTCGCGTCAAAGTATGTGTAGCGCACATCAGGGAGTTCCGCTCGACCCCGGTGCACGTCCGACGGACAAGCCGTCGTGTGTGATCGCCGATACCGAACGGTACTCACCGAATCCAGGGGGACGACATGGGCTTTACCGCAACTACCGCTGAATTGATCGATTCGGCGGGGACCATCGACGGACATCTCGGTGACATCAGGGGACTGGTCAACGCTGTTCGATCGGAGGCCGACGCTTCGCACAATTCGTGGAACGGCGCGGCGCAGGTCGAATACGCAGGGATCATGGAGCGATACAACAGCGCGGCCCTGAAGTTGGACACCGCTCTGACCGACATCTGCGAGCAGATCAAGCAGGCTGCGGGAACCTTCGACTCGACCGAAGACGACAACGTCAGCTCGCTTCGCGGCGCGACGGTGAACATGTCCTGACCGTCAGCTCTTCACAGTTCGATCGAGCAGTTCTCAGCCAGTAGTTCTCACAAGATCTCTTCAGTCACACCGAACCGGGAGCAGTTATGTCCGACAGGATCAAGTACGACTTCGGCGGCCTCGCAATGCTGTCCGATCAGATGAAACAGCAGGCCAAAGCGATCAACGACAAGCAGGGCGACATCAAAGTTGTCGTGGACAAGCTGCAAGCAGGTTGGGAAGGCGCAGGTTCCGAAGCGTGGAACGACGCACAGCGCCGCTGGGCCCAGGCCTCCGAAGAACTGAACATGGTTCTCGCGCAGATCGCCGGAGCGACGGCAAGCGGTTCCGAGAAGATGCAGGAAGCTGATCGGATCGCCGCAAACGGGTTCGGTCGCTGACAGCAATCATGTCGTGATGACACCCGACTGCCCCGGTACTGACAGGTGCCGGGGCAGTCGTGCTGGACGAGGATGCTGTTGGCAGGGAGGGCCGCGCTTTGACCTGGCCGCGCTTTGACCTGGCCGCGCTTTGACCTGGCCGCGCTTTGACCCGGCCGCGCTTTGACCCGGCCGCGCTTTGACCTGGCGGTGGGTAGACCGGTATCGTCTATCGGTGGCGTGCCGTAGGGCTCCGGCAGAAATGCGTGGAGACCGGCGGTTCTCGGGTCTCAACTGGCCGCCGAGGATCGTTTACGCGATACGCACATGGTCAGCAGTGGAATGAATTAAGACGAGGAAGATCTGTGTCTACGTACACCCCGAAGGCCGGAGATGTGACCCACTCGTGGCACGTCATCGACGCCACTGACGTGGTGCTCGGCCGTCTTGCCGTTCAGGCAGCGAACTTGCTGCGTGGCAAGCACAAGCCCACCTACGCACCGCACATCGACGGTGGTGACTTCGTTGTCATCATCAACGCTGAGAAGGTTGCCATCAGCGGCAACAAGCTCCAGGGCAAGAACGTTTACCACCACTCCGGATTCCCGGGTGGCCTGAAGTCCCGCACTGTCGGTGAGGTCCTCGACAGGACTCCCGATCGTCTCGTCGAGAAGGCCATTGTCGGCATGCTCCCCAAGACGAAGCTCGGCCGCGCAATGAGCAGCAAGCTCAAGGTCTACGCGGGCCCGAATCACCCCCACACCGCGCAGCAGCCGGTGCCGTTCGAGATCAAGCAGGTCGCACAGTGACATCGCCGGAAGAGCAGAACGTGTCCGAAGAGAACATCGAAGCAGTGGAAGAGCTTGTTTCCGCTGACGCAGTCGAGGTCGTCGAAGAGGTTGCTGCAGCTACGCTCGCACCGATCGTCCTCGATCGCCCGGTCCAGACCGTCGGTCGCCGCAAGGAGGCTGTCGTTCGCGTCCGGATGGCTCCCGGCACCGGTCAGTTCAAGCTCAACGGCCGTACGTTGGAGGATTACTTCCCCAACAAGGTTCACCAGCAGCTGATCAAGGCTCCGCTGGTGCTCGTCGAGCGTCCCGAGTCTTTCGACATCATTGCACTGCTGCACGGTGGCGGCCCGTCCGGTCAGGCAGGCGCTCTGCGTCTGGCTATCGCGCGCGCACTCATCGAGGTAACCCCTGATGATCGTCCGGCCCTCAAGCGTGCAGGCTTCCTGACGCGTGATGCCCGCGCTGTCGAGCGTAAGAAGTACGGCCTGAAGAAGGCCCGTAAGGCATCGCAGTACTCCAAGCGCTGATGCTTTGCCGAGGTTGACCCAACGGGTCTGCTTCGGCACCTGTTCACCACAAGAGCGGGCGTCCATCGTTACCGGACGCCCGCTCTTGTGTTTCTCGAAGAAATTCCATGCTCGAAGTTCCAATTTCGAGGTTCTCAGGATTCAGGAGTCGTTCTATGGGTCGGTTGTTCGGTACTGATGGTGTTCGTGGACTTGCCAATTCGGATCTGACTGCAGATCTTGCATTGAGATTGGCAGTTGCCGCAGCGAGCGTACTGACAGCCGACACCTCGGATGCACGTCCGACCGCCGTGATCGGTCGCGACCCCCGCGCCAGCGGTGAGATGCTTCAAGCTGCAGTGACGGCCGGGCTGAGTTCCGCAGGCGTCGACGTGCTCGACGTGGGTATTCTTCCGACTCCCGCAGTTGCATACTTGACGGCAAAGCTCGACGCCAGTCTCGGTGTCATGATTTCGGCATCGCATAATCCCATGCCGGACAACGGAATCAAGATCTTTGCAGCCGGTGGACACAAGCTGGACGACTCGGTCGAGGTAGCGATCGAGGATGCACTCGACGGCACCGCGCCACCCGTCCTTCCGACAGGCGCCGGGATCGGCCGAGTCCGTACGGTCGACGACGCAGCTCAGTTGTACCTGGCGCATCTGGCGAGCGCGGCGAGCGAGCCACTCGCCGGACTCACCGTTGTCGTCGACTGCGCCAACGGCGCTGCTTCCGCGCTCGCACCGGTTGCCTACGCCGCAGCGGGTGCTCGCGTCATCGCGATCAGCGCCGATCCAGACGGCCTCAACATCAACGACGGTTGCGGATCGACACACCTGGAGAATCTCCAGAAAGCCGTGGTCGATCACGGGGCTGACCTAGGGCTCGCGCACGACGGCGACGCCGACCGCTGCCTGGCCGTCGACGAGACCGGCGCGGTGGTCGACGGTGACGCGATCATGGCAGTTCTGGCGATCGCGATGAACGAGGCCGGAGAGTTGGTCGAGAACACTCTCGTCGCGACCGTCATGAGCAATCTCGGGTTGCACATCGCCATGCGCGAAGCAGGTATCAACATCGTGACTGCTGCCGTAGGTGACCGCTACGTCTTGGAAGAACTGCGCGCGGGCGGGTACAGCCTCGGCGGCGAACAGTCAGGCCATGTCGTGTTGCCGGCGTTCGGCACCACGGGCGATGGGATTCTCACCGGTCTCCGGCTGCTCGGACGCATGGCTCGTACGCGTGAGTCGGCATCCGCACTGGCCGCAACGATGACCACCCTCCCTCAAGTACTGATCAACGTGAAGGTCGGGGACAAGGCGACGGTGGCAGCGTCGCCGTCGGTACTCGCAGCCGTCGCGGACGCCGAGCGCGTTCTCGGTGACGGTGGTCGAGTGCTCCTGCGCCCGTCCGGGACAGAGCAACTGGTCCGCGTCATGGTCGAGGCCACCGAACTTCCGCTCGCGCAGAAGCTGGCCGACGAGTTGGCTGAAATCGTCGGTTCGGTCTAGTTCTTCGTTACGCGTGCGCGTTTTCGAGAGAGCGTCTACGCGTTCGCGTATTTGAGGGAACGTAATTGCGCCCGGCTGCGTCCAAGGAGTCAAAGGCCGCTCGACGTGCGAGTGGTTCCGCTGAAACTTGGGGGCGCTCGTGGACGTCGACCGTGCTGGAACAGACGAATTGGCACGCCACGCGGTGTCTGTGGCTCAGGGTCTGCGCGATTCTGCGGCACCGCTCAGGCGTTTGCGATGGAGCGGTGCCGTTTCGGGCCGTGACTACGTCGAGCACGGAGCCGCTTTGGCGTCGGCATTGTCGGCCCTGAATTCTCGATTGGCTGGGCGTGCCGACCTTCTCGATACGCTGGGACGCCGGCTTTCCTCCTCGGCTCAGGTGATCGCCGAGGTGGACCGTGAGGGTGCGCAGCGGTTGCGGGATTCCGGCGGGTCGGCCTCGTGATAGCGAACAGCCATACAGCCCAGGCAGTTCCGAACGGCTACTACTCTTTCGAAGACATTCTTGGACTGCGTGATTCACTCGTGCGTTCCGACGAGATTCTGGACGCCGGCGCCCGCGGACTGCAGTTTTTCGACCGATTTCACGACCTGGCCACTCGGTTGGGGTTCGAAGAACGAGTTCTCACGTCTTACGAGGATTCGTATCGCGCAGAGGCCGGCATCGATTTCGAGCCCCTGGCGCGAGACGTGTCGGACATGGCTGGGGCGGTGGATGGTTCGGTCGCGGAGATCGCGATGCTGACGGTCCTGGCGGAGAATCTTCCTGCGGTGTGGAATGTTTCCGACGTCGACGCGGTCGCAGATCAGGTCTTCGCGGCGCGGCAAGAAGCTCGGTCCGATGCGGATTCGGCGCCATTGTTGATCGTGCTGGCAGACGAACTCGCACAGACTGTTCGAAGGGCTCTGGCAGACAAGGCTTTCAAGGTGGCCAGCCTGGACCGGGCGATCATCGGCGGTCTGGGTGCGGGGGAGATCGACCAGTTGGTCCGCGTCGCTTCCCGCGGTGGTGCCTCGACGCCCTGGCTGGACATAGTTTTTCGTTCGGCGTACCTGGAGGCTCGCGACGAATTCGACAGAGCGTGTGCGCAGTGCGCGAGCGCGGTAGGCGATGCTTTCGATGCCGCGACTGCGTGGGTGACAGACGCGTTCCCGTCGACCTTGCCGGTCGCCGAGACGAACGAATCCGTCACCGCGGCTGCGCCGATCTCTTTCTCGATCGGCGGCAACACGTGGGGCTTCTCGATTGCGCCCGACGGTCGTGGGGTGAGTCTCGATGTCGCCGGCGCCGACGGGAACTCTGTGTCGGTCACCGTGGCGTTGGACGAAAATGGTTGGCCGAGAATAGTTTTCGATGCCGGCCAGGAGGCAGCCATGCAGGAGACACACCCGCAAGAAGCTGCCCAGCCCGCGACACACCAGCCTGATATTCCCCAGCCCGAGGTGCCGGTTGAATCCACCGCCGAAGTCTCGCCCGCGCCGGACCCGGAGCCGCCTGTCACAGTCGCTGACGAGTCGATCGCGGTCCCCGACGGAGAGACGGGTGCGGAGTTGGCCGGAGCTGGTCCGCTGTGAGGTCCGTGCACGCGCCGTTCGAAGTGATCCGTCGAACCCTCGATTCTCAACTCGACGACTTCCGTGAGCGCAGAGCGGCCGCGGCGAGCGAGGAATCGCGCCACGAGCCGCCGTCGCCTCGGTATGAAACGACATCTGCCGAGAACGGCACGGATGGGACCGTGAGAGCCGGCCCGTATCTGCGCTCCGCCTCCGAGCCGACGCCGACGCCGACGAAGCCGAGCCCGCCGACGAAGCCGAGCCCGCCGCCGGTGGCGAGCACGGAACCCTACTTACGCAACAGCTGGCTGGCCCGCGCGTCGGAGTGAGGTTCGACCGGCAGCAACGGCGCCGTGTGCGGAATCTCGACGTCGGGATCAGCAAAATCCTTGTACTTTTTGTCGCCGGTCAGATGGAACAACAGGAAGCCCGTGAGCAGGCACCGTGTGGCGGACTGTGTCTTGCGCTCGGATCCACCGAGACCCAGGGCACCGAGGAGTCGTCGGCCTTCGATCAGTCCGGCGTCTTGGCCGTCGTTCACGGTGCGTGCGACGACGGGACCGCCCCACTCCACGCTCAGCGGGCGGGCATTGCTGGTCAAGGAATCGACGTCGTCTTCGCCGGCGAGGATCAATCCGGGCGCTGTGATCTTCGACGCGTAGTTCTCTGCCTTGGGTGCTGTCGGGGCCGGGAACAGTGCGGCTACCGCACCGACATCCCCGCGCTGCGCTGCGGCCAGTACCGCCGCGCCCGCGCCCATGCCGTGACCGGCAAAGGCGACCCGATCGGGTTGGACGCTGATCTGGCCGGGGCCGAGTCGGACGCCGACGCAGATGTCGAGCGTCGCCCGAAGATCTGCAGCCAATCCGAGATGTGACGGGACCGGACCGCGTTCGCTGTCGGGCGCCGCTGCGACAATTCCCCAGGAAGCGAGGTGCTGGAGTGTTTGCTCGTACTTGTGTGACCCGACCATCCACCCGTGCGCGAAGGCAACGGCGGGGAGATTGAAACCGGTTTCCGGCGTGTACACGACACCCGGCTGTCCGGCCAGGGCGAGGTTGCCGCGGAGAACTCGGTGCGGGCCGCGCTTGGACAGCTCACGGGTCAGTGTCTTCAGTTTCGGTGCCACGGTTGAAGACGTTATCCGATGAGCCGCCTCGTGTATGCGGAGCGGACGCTGCAACCAGGTGCGGGAACCGCAAAATGCGCCCACCACTGATGTCCAAGTACCCTGAGTCACCATGTGCGGAATCGTGGGATACGTCGGCCACCGCCCAGCTCTGGGCGTTGTGGTGGAGGCTTTGCGACGAATGGAGTATCGCGGGTACGACTCGTCGGGAATCGCGATTCTCGACGGAACCGGTGGGGTCGAGATCGAGCGTAAGGCCGGCAAGTTGGCCAACCTCGAGGCGGAGCTCGGCGAGTACGGTGCGGATCACTTTGTCGGTACGTCCGGTATGGGCCATACCCGTTGGGCGACGCATGGGCGTCCGACGGACCGCAATGCGCACCCGCATCGTGATGCCTCGGGCAAGCTGGCTGTCGTTCACAACGGAATCATCGAGAATTTCGCCCCGCTGCGTGCAGAGCTCGAGGCTGCAGGCGTCGAACTGCAGAGCGACACGGATTCCGAGGTCGCAGTCCACCTCGTAGCCCGGGCGTACGCGCAGGGGCAGACGGCAGGCGATTTCATCGAGAGTGCGCTGTCGGTGGTTCGTCGGTTGGAAGGTGCGTTCACACTCGTCTTCACGCACGCCGATCACGCAGACACGATTGTTGCGGCGCGCCGCTCCACGCCGCTCGTCGTCGGTGTCGGTGAGGGCGAGATGTTTCTCGGCTCCGACGTCGCTGCATTCATCGAGCACACACGCGATGCGGTTGAACTCGGACAGGATCAGGCAGTGGTGATCACTGCCGACAGCTACCGGATCTCCGACTTCGCGGGTAACGAGGCAGAAGGACGCCCGTTCCGCATCGACTGGGATCTCGCGGCCGCCGAAAAGGGTGGTCACGATTACTTCATGCTCAAGGAGATCGAAGAGCAGCCGACTGCTGTCGCCGACACGCTCCTCGGCCACTTCGAAAACGGGAAGATCGTCCTCGACGAGCAGCGGTTGTCCGATCAGGAACTGCGCGACGTCGACAAGGTGTTCGTTGTCGCTTGCGGTAGCGCTTACCACTCCGGTCTGTTGGCGAAGTACGCGATCGAGCATTGGACGCGTCTACCTGTCGAGGTCGAACTCGCCAGCGAATTCCGTTACCGCGACCCGGTTCTCGATCGTTCGACGCTTGTTGTCGCGATCTCGCAGTCGGGGGAGACGGCCGACACGCTCGAAGCTGTCAAGCATGCCAAGGATCAGAAGGCACGGGTTCTCGCGATCTGCAACACCAACGGTGCGCAGATCCCGCGTGAGGCCGACGCCGTCCTCTACACCCGGGCAGGACCGGAAATCGCGGTCGCGTCCACCAAGGCGTTCCTTGCGCAGGTGACCGCGAATTACCTCGTCGGATTGGCATTGGCGCAGGCGCGCGGCACCAAGTACCCGGACGAGGTCGCCCGCGAGTACGCCGACCTCGAAGCGATGCCCGCATTGGTCAGCAAGGTACTCGAGACGGCAGAACCGGTGCGCGCGTTGGCACGCCAGTTCGCGCACGCGTCGACCGTGCTGTTCCTCGGTCGCCACGTCGGCTACCCGGTGGCGCTCGAGGGTGCACTCAAGCTCAAAGAGCTTGCCTACATGCACGCCGAGGGCTTTGCCGCCGGTGAGCTCAAGCACGGCCCGATCGCGCTGATCGAGGAGGGCCTGCCGGTCATCATCGTCATGCCGTCGCCGCAGGGTCGCGCTGTGCTTCACTCGAAGTTGGTGTCGAACATCCAGGAGATCAAGGCACGCGGTGCGACGACGATCGTCATCGCGGAGGAAGGCGACACCGTCGCCGCGGCGCATGCGGATCACCTGATCGAGATTCCGGCGTCACCGACACTGCTGCAGCCGTTGCTGTCCACGGTTCCGTTGCAGATCTTTGCAGCCGAGGTTGCCGCGGCGCGCGGATACGACGTCGACAAGCCGCGTAACCTGGCGAAATCGGTTACGGTCGAATAGCTTTCGCCCAAAACCCGGGCCCCGCAGTCGAAAGACTGTGGGGCCCGAGTGCGTTACTGCGCCGCAACGACGACGGTTCCGCGCATCTCGGGATGAGGTGTGCAGGTGTAGTCGTAGGTCCCGGGTTCGGTGAACGTGTAGGTGTAGGTTCCCGACTTCTTGAGTGGGCTGCGGAGTTTGCCCTTGGCGTCACCGAGGCCGCTGACGTCGTGAGCCATTCCGTTGTCGTCGAACACCCACGTGACCGTCTCGCCGACGTTCACGGTGATGGAAGCGGGGGAGTACGCCATCCCGGAGATTGTGACCACAGGTCCGCTGGCCGTCGTTTCCGGAGCCGGTGGTGTGGAGTCGGTGGTGGAACTGCACCCGACCAAGCCGAGAGCGAGCACGAGTCCCGCGATTGCCGGGCGAAGACGTGATTTCATGGTTCCGAGGGTAGCGACGGCAACTGAAGGGTTCCGACATGCGTGGGTTCTACACAGCCGATCAGGTGCGAGCAGCGGAGGCGCCACTGCTCGACAAGCTGCCGGACGGGGTGCTGATGCGTCGAGCGGCTTACGGTCTCGCGCGAGTCGTCGCGGACGAATTACGTTCGCGCACAGGATCGGTCGCACATCGGTCCGTGACGCTCCTGGTAGGTACCGGCGACAACGGCGGTGACGCCCTGTGGGCCGGTGCGTTGCTCCGCAAACGAGGTGTGAGTGTCCGGGCCGTGCTGCTCGACCCGGCCCGCGCTCATCGGGCGGGCCTCGACGCTCTTCTGAAGGCCGGTGGCCGAGTCGCCGCCGAAGTCGGGTCGCCGGATCTGGTGATCGACGGCATCGTCGGGATTTCCGGGCACGGCGGTCTGCGGCCGAATGCGGCTGAGCTGGTCGGCCAGGTGGATGCGCCGATCGTGGCGGTCGATCTGCCGAGCGGCGTCGACGCGAACACCGGCGCAGTGGACGGTCCGTCGGTACGCGCTGATGTGACGGTCACCTTCGGTGCGCTCAAACCGGTACACGTACTCGCGGCGCCGCTGTGTGGTCGTGTCGAACTCGTGGACATCGGATTGAGCGTCGGCGAACCGGAGTTCGGTTCGCTCGATCCGGCCGAGGTCGGCGCGCTGTGGCCGGTACCTGGTCCAGACGACGACAAGTATTCGCAGGGTGTGGTGGGCATCGTTGCGGGAAGCGAGCAGTATCCGGGCGCGGGCGTGCTCTGTACCGGCGCCGCGGTGACCGCGACCTCCGGTCTGGTCCGCTACGCCGGGCACGGAGCCGCAGAGGTGCTGTCCCGGTTCCCGGAGGTGATCGCCAGTGAGACGTTCGAGGCTGCGGGGCGAGTTCAGGCCTGGGTGGTCGGCCCCGGTATGGGTACCGACGATGCCGCTGTGCGACTTCTCGCGTCGGTACTCGCTTCCGATGTGCCTGTTGTCGTCGATGCGGACGGACTGACCTTGCTGGCTCAGCGTCCCGAACTTGTCGCAGCACGGGCCGCGCCGACACTTCTGACTCCCCACGCCGGCGAGTTCGCACGATTCACACCTCTCGGCGACGACAGAATCGCAGCCACGCGTGCTCTTGCCGAACGACTCGGAGTCACGGTGCTACTGAAGGGCCATACGACGGTGATCTCGGATCCGGGCGGTGAGGTCCTGGTCAACGACGCCGGCGGCTCCTGGGCGTCGACGGCAGGTTCGGGTGACATCCTCTCCGGCGTGATCGGCGCGTTGCTGGCTGCGGGTCTGGGGCCTCTCGAAGCCGGGGCCGTCGGCGCGCGGGCCCACGCGTTGGCTGCGAATATCGCCGCCGCGGGCGATCGGAGCGATGTCGCCGGAGCACCGATTTCGGCGTCACCCCTGCTGGGAGGACTGCGCGAGTCGGTGCGTGTGCTCCGCTCTTTTGCCCAGAACTGAGTGTGTTCAAACCCGAACACGTGTCCGATCCTGTGTTGGTGGCAGGATTGTCGCCATGACGCTTGCCCAGGGAAGAGCACCGAAGGAGCCTGCGGAGGGGAAGTCGAGCCAACTCGGCATCGCAGTAGGGCCTCAGACGGAGGCAGTCGTCGATCTGGACGCTATCGCGCACAACGTGCGAGTCCTGCGTGAATTTGCCGGGGATGCTGCGTTGATGGCGGTCATCAAGGCGGACGGATACAACCACGGCGCAGTTGCGGTGGCACGGACGGCACTCTCAGCCGGAGCCCGGGAACTGGGCGTCACCACCATCGCCGAGGCATTGGTTCTTCGCGAGGCAGGCATCACCGCTCCCGTCCTGGCCTGGTTGCACGGCGTCGACGCCGATTTCGCGTCGGCGATCCGCTCGGACGTCGAGATCGGGGTCTCCTCGCCGCGACACCTGGCTGCGGTGGTCGACGCGGCACGAGTTCTGGGACTACCGGCGACGGTGACGCTCAAGGTGGACACCGGTCTCAATCGCAACGGCGTATCGAGAACCGAGTGGCCGCAGATGCTCGACGACCTCGCCGCTGCCCGGGACGAGGGCAAGATCCGGCTACGCGGAGTGTTCTCGCACCTCGCGCACTCCGACGAGCCACATCACGACGTCATCGACATGCAGAAGCAACGCCTGATCGACGCGGTTGCCGACGTCCGTGCCCACGGATTCGACCCCGAAGTTGTTCATCTTTCCAACTCGGCGGCGACGGTTACCCGCCCTGACCTGCGATTTGACATGGTTCGACCCGGAATAGCGATATATGGATTGTCTCCGGTGCCCGAACTCGGAGATTTCGGTCTACGACCGGCGATGACGCTGCGAGCGAAGGTGATTCTGGTGAAGAAGGTGGCCGCCGGAGAGGGCGTCTCCTACGGGCATCAGTGGGTCGCACCGCACGACACCACTCTTGCGCTGCTGCCCGTCGGCTATGCCGATGGTTTGTCTCGTTCACTGAGCGGCAAGTTCGAAGTGCAGTTGGGCGGTAAGCGTCGCCAGGCGGTCGGGCGTATCTGCATGGACCAGGTGTTGGTGGACCTGGGGCCGGACGGCGACGGAGTTCGCGAAGGCGACACCGCGATCTTCTTCGGCAACGGCGATCACGGCGAACCCAACGCGCAGGCCTGGGCCGACGTACTCGACACCATTCACTACGAGGTCGTGACCGGAATACGTGGACGCACTGTGCGTACGTACATCGGGGGAGAGACGTCATGAAGACTGCAGGAAAAATGAGCATTCTCGGTGGCCTGCTCAGCGCTGTGGCGCTCGGGTCGATGGCCGGCGTGAACGCATTCAAGACCGCGACGCGTCCTGGCCGGGAAATCTACGCCGACGAGGACTTCGACCTCATGACGCGCGACCGCAAGAGCACTGTGCGCACCGAGGACGGCGTCGAGCTGGCAGTTCGCGAAGTGGGACCGGACGACGCTCCGCTGACAGTCGTTTTCGTGCACGGATATTGCCTGAGTGCGCTGTCCTGGCATTTCCAGCGCCGCCAGCTCGAAGAGCGATGGGGCAACAAGGTTCGCATGGTGTTCTACGACCAGCGCGGACACGGGGATTCGGGTATGCCACGCTCGAAGAGTTGTACGGTTTCGCAGCTCGGCCGCGATCTCGCGACCGTCGTCGAGGCCAAGGTACCCAAGGGCCCGATAGTTCTCGTCGGTCACTCGATGGGCGGTATGACGGTACTCGCGCTCGCCGGTCAGCGACCCGAATGGTTCGAGGGCCGCGTCATCGGCGTCGGGCTGGTCGCGACGACGGCGGCAGGCCTGGCCGAGACCGGTCTGACCCGCAATCTGCAGAACCCGATCATCGACGGTTTTCGGTTGGCAGTGCGCACCTCACCGGGAGTGGTTCAGCACGCCAGGGGCGCTGCGCGAGTCCTGATTACTCCGATCCTGCGCGCGGCGTCGTACGGCACCGATGTCAGCCCTCGGCTGCATGAACTCTCGGACGGCATGCTCGATCGGACCTCGGTCGTGACCATCGTGAATTTCCTGCGGACGTTGGAACTGCACGACGAGTCCGCGTCCCTCGAGGTCCTCGCGCACACACCAGCAGTGGTGATCTGCGGCGATCAAGACATGATGATTCCGTTCATCAGCTCCAAGCGTCTCGCTGCCGATCTCCCCGAATCCGAACTCGTGCGAGTTCACGGGGCCGGCCATCTGGTGCAGCTCGAGTTCCCGGCGATCGTCACCGACGCAATCGACAAGCTGGTGCAGCGTGCGCAGGTCGAAGAGCGGTCCGATGTCGGCTGAGAACTTCACCGGACTTCCCGAATCCGGACAGATCACGTTGGAAACGGCCGAGGACACCGAGGCTTTCGGCCGACGATTGGCGGCGGGGCTTGTTGCCGGCGACCTGGTAGTGCTCGACGGTCCGCTCGGGGCAGGCAAGACGGCGTTGACTCGCGGTATCGGAGCGGGCCTCGGCGTGCAGGGCCGGGTGACGTCCCCCACGTTTGTCATCGCCCGTGAGCATCGACCGGGCACCCGTCCCGGCGGCGGCGATCCCGTCGGCATGATTCACGTCGATGCATACCGACTGGGCGACAGCGGACCGCACGCACTCGACGAACTCGATGCTCTCGACCTCGATACAGACCTCACCGACGCAGTGGTGGTTGTCGAATGGGGTGGCGACGTTGTGGAAAGGCTCGTCGAACGGCACCTGCGAGTGCAGCTTCATCGGGAACCTGAATCAGATGTGCGGACGGCCAGCTGGGCCTGGACGTCGTGAAACGGAATTTGGTGTCACAGCCGTCGTGACCCTCCCGGGCCGGAAGTAGTTCTTCACGTGCGGGTACCCTGAGAAATCGTGCTTGTTCTCGCAATTGACACCTCCACTCCGGCAGTCACTGCCGGAGTCGTCTCCCTGTCGGCTTCGTCACCGGACACAGTGGAGACGCTTGCCGTGCGTGTCACGGTCAATCCTCGTGCGCACGCCGAGGTCCTGACTCCTCACGTCCTCGAATGCCTCGCCGAGGCAGGGCTCACGCCGGCCGAGTTGAATGCCGTCGTAGTGGGTGTCGGGCCGGGGCCGTACACCGGTTTGCGGGTCGGCATGGCGACTGGCGCTGCCTTCGGCGACGCACTCGGTGTTCCCGTGTACGGCGTCTGCAGCCTCGACGCCATCGCGGCTGCGGTACCGACCACGGAGAGCTTGCTCGTCGTGACCGATGCGAGGCGTCGCGAGATCTATTGGGCGCGCTACGACGGCGGTGCGCGCGTCGAAGGGCCGGCTGTGAATTCCGCCGGCGACGTCGATCATTCGCCTTCGACTATGATTGCCGGATCCGCTTCGCATGTGGACTTCTTCGACCTGCCCGTCGACCCCGCTGAGACACCGTCGCCGGCCGGGTTGGTGACAGTCGCTGCCCGCGAGATTCTGGCCGGCTCGGTTCCTGCCCCGCTCGAGCCGCTGTACCTCCGACGCCCGGATGCGAAGACCCTCGCAGAACGTGGCAAGTGAGACAGAGCCGGTGAAGTGACAGAGCAGATGAAGTACAGCATCGAGCCGATGAATGTCGATGACGCCGAACGGTGCGCCGAGTTGGAACGCGCCTTGTTCGCGGGCGACGGGCCATGGAGCGCGCAAGCCTTCGTCTCGGAACTTGCGGGCGCACATAATCATTATTTCGTTGCCAGAGAACCCAACGGTCACGTCCTCGGCTACGCCGGAGTCGCCCTTTTGGGGGCGTCGCCGAACATGGAGGCCGAGGTTCACACCATCGGCACGGATCCTTCGGCTCAGCGGGTGGGAATCGGCAGCGCGTTGCTCGATGCGCTTCTGACGCTGGCGGATTCACGGCAGTGCCCGGTGTTCCTGGAAGTGCGTACCGACAACGAACCTGCGATCGCGCTGTACCGGCGTGAAGGATTCGAGATCGTCGGAACGCGAAAGAAGTACTACCAGCCCAGTGGGGCAGATGCGTACACGATGCGACGGCCCGCCGTGCTCGGTGTCCGCGAAACTGAGGAGCAGCAAGCATGATCGTCATGGGTGTCGAAAGCTCTTGCGACGAAACAGGAGTCGGTGTCGTTCGCTGGAACGGCGACGGAACCTGCGACCTGTTGGCCGACGAGGTGGCCTCGAGCGTGGATCAGCACGCCAGGTACGGCGGAGTGGTTCCAGAAGTAGCCTCGCGGGCTCACCTCGAGGCGATAGTGCCGACGATGCGCCGCGCCCTTGCCGTCGCCGGTATCGAGAAGCCCGACGCGCTTGCCGTCACTATCGGACCTGGCCTGGCCGGCGCGCTGCTGGTCGGTGTTGCCGCCGCGAAAGCTTATGCGGCAGCATGGAACATCCCCTTCTATGCGGTCAATCACCTCGGTGGTCACGTCTCCGTGGACACTCTCGAGCACGGTCCGTTGCCCTCGTGCGTCGCATTGCTCGTCTCCGGTGGTCACACGCACCTGCTTCACGTCGAAGATCTGGGTAAGCCCATTGTCGAACTGGGCACGACTGTCGACGACGCCGCCGGCGAGGCCTTCGACAAGGTGGCCAGACTGCTCGGACTCGGATTTCCCGGCGGACCGGCACTCGATGCTGCTGCGCAAGAGGGAGATCGGAACGCAATCGCCTTTCCTCGTGGCATGACCGGCCCGCGCGATTCGCGGCACGACTTCTCGTTCTCGGGACTCAAGACGTCGGTCGCTCGCTATGTCGAATCGAAAGAGCGCGCAGGCGAGTCCTTTTCGATCCCGGACATCGCTGCCTCGTTCCAGGAAGCGGTTGCCGACGTACTGACGATGAAGGCAGTGCGTGCAGCCAAGGATGTCGGAGTCGACACGTTGGTTCTCGGCGGCGGTGCCACGGCCAATTCACGTATCCGCTCGCTCGCCGAGCAGCGCTGCGTCGAAGCCGGAATCACGTTGCGAATTCCGAAACCTCGACTCTGCACGGACAACGGCGTCATGATCGCTTCGTTGGCCGCCCACCTCATCGGGAACGGCGCAGGCCCTTCGGAACTGAGTGTTGCGACCGACCCGGGGTTGTCGGTCTCGGTCAGCCAGTTGATGCGCTGAGATTCAGGCTGCGCTGAGAATCAACCGACTGGGACCGGTTCCCGATCCGGTGTGGTCGCGGCACCCGGTTCGGGCGTCGCGATGTTCGGTTCACCGGGCTTTGTCGTCGGATTACTCCCACCGGGGGTCGTGATTTCCGTTTCGGTGGAACCGGATCCGGGATTTTCCGGTGTCGTCGGGTTTTCGCCGCCGCTCTCGCCCGGGCCGATACCGCCGCCCGGGTTTCCCTCGGTCGGATCGATCGGAGGCGTCGCCTCCGTGTCCGGGAGCGTCGGCCACCATGCCGGCGGATCGGGCAGTGTGATTCCGGGGATGGTCGGCCAACTGGGAGTCGTTGTTGTCGTCGTCGGCGGCGCGGTTGTGGTCGAGGTGTCGGGTATCGGCGCCGGCGGAAGCGTGTACTGATGCGTTGTGTACGTGTGTGTGCCGTACGGCTGTGAGTCGAACGGTGTTGTGGGATACCCGTACTGCGGGTATGTGCTACCCGCTACCGAAGGTAGGGGGTCATGAGACGGGATGATCGTCGAACCGGTGCTCAGCGTCGCTTCGGGGCTCACCGTCGTCGTGGTCGAACCGGTTCCGACGGGCGAGACAGCGGTGTCATCGGTCGGCACCAATTCCTTTGCGCCGTAACCGAGTACCAGTCCGCCGACGACGAGCGCGCCGATCAGAGCGCCGGAGACCTTGGCCGTGGATCCAGAGCGCTGTGCAGTTCCGGAGCCCAACAAGGGGAAACGGATTGCGGTGATCGAATCAGCAAGGAGCGCAGCACCTTTGGTTGCCGCAGTCTCGGGCTCGTCGATCTCGACCAGGGGGAGATCGACGGCAGCGGCGACAGCGGAGCGCACGGCTGGAATGTGTGCACCACCGCCGATGAGTACGACGGCTCCGACGGGCCGCGGCGAGCCGTTCACGACCTCACGGATGAAGGTGACGGCGCGCTCGATGTCCGGGGCGATGATGGCCTCGAACTCGTCGCGCGAGATCGACATCGCATCGACGGGAAGGTCGATGGTGACCTTGGCGGCCGTGGACAGTTGTTCCTTCGCGACGTGGCACCGGGCGGCAAGTAGTTCCGCGTCGGTGTAGCGGCGCAGGTGCCCTGCGGCCTTCTCCGTGACGAACTCGACGAGAGCCCGGTCGATCCCGGCCCCCGCGAGGGCGTCGATACGGTCGGAATGCAGAACTTCACCGGTGTGGTCGACGACGGACACCGTCAGGCCCTGATCTCCGACATCCACCTGAGCTGTCGTGTCGTACCGCTCGGTCTTCCCGGTCTCGGCAAGGTAGGCGTGTACGGCGGCAGGTTCGGGGATGGCACGGACCTGCTTCGGCGAGCGGGAGAGCGAAGACCTGATACTCGCGAGCTGGTCGTCCGTGCGATAGCTGACACCGATGGAGCGCGGCGCCGCAGATCCGTCCGTTACCTGCGTCGTCATCAGCTTGATGGAAGCGCGAACGAGGTCGCCGACGTTGGAATTGGCCTGATCGGCCGAGACGAATCGGGTCTCGGCAGGCACGGCTCCTGGCGCATTTGTGCTGGTATCGGTGTCGACGAGGGCTGAATAGACACCGGAAGATCCAGTGGAAATTCCCAGTGAACAACTCATCGCGCACCTCCTCGCAGTCAATACCGGTCAATGTTCAATCGACCGCCGTTATATGAACGTTACAGAAGGTTCGTGAGGATTGCTCAGTGCTTTTCGTCTCCGTGATGCTCATTTCGGACCGAAAGGGTGGTTTTACCTGGGAAATTGTCGATCATTGATTCATGCAGAAAAAAGGCAATTCCCCCCACATCGACGGGGAGCGGCGACGCGCGCTGATCCGTGGCGCGGTGCTTCGACCCACGCTGACGGTGATCGCCTTCGGATGCGCGTATTTCTTCCTGCCGTGGATCGACGTTCACACGGCGGGTGCGATCTTCCTGTTGATCGGTGGAGGGGTGGCGGTGCTTGCCGTGACCACCTGGCAGGTGTGGCGAATTCTGCGTTCCGACGTGCCTTCCCTGCAGGCGGTGGAAGCTGTGGCGGTGGTCATGCCGACGTACTTGTTGTTGGTGTCCATCACCTATTTTTCGGTCGAGCATGCGAGCGCCGGCAGCTTCACCGAACCACTGTCACGGATGGCGGCGCTGTATTTCTCGCTGTCCGTCTTCTCGACCGTCGGTTTCGGCGACATCGCGGCGCAAACGGATCTGGCCAGGGGACTTGTGAGCCTGCAGATCATCTGCAATCTGGTATTGATCGGGTTCGGTGTTCGATTCGTGGTTGCCGCAGTGTCGTGGGCGAAAGCGCACCGCTCGAGTTCGAGCGGACCTGAAATCGCCTAGGACACTGCGGCAATCGGGATCATCGTCCGGTGTGAACCAACAATTCGACGTTCTGATCGACGCCGGTACCGGTCAACTTCGGGTCGCGGTGGATGTCGTTGAACGACAGTTCCCGGTACAGCGAGGCGAGCCCGGCTGCCGACTTGTCGCTGTAGTCGGCGGAATTGGGGCTCTCCGCCTCGAAGAGCGTCGCGAGCAATGACACCGTTCCGTCGTGGTTGTCTGCGATCTCGACGATGCGCCCGAGCTGCGGGTAGTCGATGTGCGAGGCGGTGTTGATCTCCCAGAAGCCCTGTTCGGGGGTCGCGCCGGGCCACGGGGTGATCTTGTTCTCGTGAGTGTGTCCGTTGACCCAGGCGAGCACGTTCGGGAAGCGGTGCAGCAAGTCGAGAAGCTGTGAACCGCGGAAGCGCGGCTCGAGGATGTTCTCGGGATCGGGAATGAGATTGTCCATCGTGTCGCTCGTGTGGTGACTGAACAGTACGAAGTAGGTGTCACTACGCGACTCGGTGACGCGAGAGCCCGCTGCGTCGTAGTAGGTGCTGCTGCCGGCGCGCAGGGTGTTCTCGATCCACTGGAACTGAGCGGCGCCCAACGAACCGTCGACGAAGCCCGCCCGGTTGGTGGAGTCCATGCTGATACCGACAACGCCCGGTGCGATCTCGAACGAGTAGTAGCCGATACCCGTTTCTCCGGCGTCGGGGGCGAAACCGTGCCCGACGGGGCCGGGGCCGGTATGCGCCGGATCAAGGTGTGCGGCGATGAACTGCCGCGGTGTGAACGGTGCGCGCGACGGGTCGGGGGTGACCTGGCGCGGCGGCGTCGTGAAGGCGGACAGGATTCCGGGAATCGCACTGGGATCGAACTTGGTGGCGATGTCGATCTGCTTGGCCTGCTCGGGTGAACCGGGCACCTCGAATTTGAGAGATCCCGTGTACATCGCTTCGAGCGGCGGGATACCGCTGGGCACCGTGCCGGACACCGAATCGTCGTGATTGCCGAACACGCAGTACCAAGGCGTGTTCAGGCCGGGGCTCGACACGGGAGTGAACGCGGCACCGAAGAAATCGGGGATCTCGGGGAAACCGGCCTTCTTGTACATGTCGAGCATCGGTGACTCAGGGTTCCAGTAGAGATCCGCGCCCGAGTTCTGCACACCCTCGTAGCGATCCTTGGCGCCGGTGTTGGCGACGACGGTTCCACCGTTGAGGGAGGTGAGGAACCAGTCGAGTTCGGCGAATTCCTTGTTGTCAGTGTTGTCGCCGGTGGTGACAACGGCATCGAAGGGTCGCGACGTGTGTGGGCCACTGCCGATCGAGTTGACTCGTCGGACAAGTGAAATCAGCCCGTGCGCCGTCAGGGTCTCCTGTGGGCGGAACGCCGAGCCGGTGATCTGGTGGACGTACTCGAATCGCATGGGGGACTGGGCGTCGACGATGTGGACGTCGGTCAGCTGTACGAGCGAGGCGAGTGCGGTGCGGCGATCCTCGCGTCCTGACTTCGGCTCGGCCAACTCGCTGCGCACGATGTTCGCCCAACCCGGCCCGGCAGTGAGCCTGGTGTAGCCGCTGCTGCTGACGGGCGTGGACACGGACTCGAGAGTGGTGCCAGGACCTGACGTCGGAATGGTCGACGCGCCTGCATATTGCAGGCCCCACGGCTTGCCAAGGCTGACCGCGCCGACGGCGCCGAGTCCGGCGAAGGTCAGAAAACTACGGCGATTGATGTTCGTCACGAAGTGAACAATAGGTGAACGTGGTGGACGGTTGTCCTGTTTCGCTCTGGACGAAGAGAAAAATGCGCCCAGTCCTTGAGGGTTGGCACTCTCACGTATAGAGTGCCAATTGGCGCTGATCGAGTTCCGGCACCCGCGACGACGGGACTGCAGTGACGCGCCGTAAACGGCATACCCAAACAGCTGTCCGAGGATCGCCTCGGACGCACATACCCCAAAGTGGAGGGCTCATCGTGGCGAGCGTCAACATCAAGCCGCTCGAGGACAAGATCCTCGTCCAGGCCAACGAGGCTGAAACGACGACGGCTTCCGGCCTGGTCATTCCTGACACAGCCAAGGAAAAGCCCCAGGAGGGCACCGTCGTTGCAGTCGGCGAAGGCCGCGTCAACGAGCAGGGCAACCGCATCCCGGTCGACGTCAAGGAGGGTGACACGGTCATCTACTCCAAGTACGGCGGAACCGAGATCAAGTACGCCGGCCAGGAATACCTGATCCTGTCGGCACGCGACGTGCTGGCTGTCGTCTCCAAGTAAGACACACGTGATCCGCCCCGGAGTCCACACAGGATCCCGGGGCGGAATGCGTTCACGCCCCGAAGATTCAGGAGCTGACAGAACAGATGTCCAAGCAAATTGCGTTCAACGAGACCGCACGCCGCGCTCTCGAAGCCGGAGTCGACAAGCTTGCCGACGCCGTCAAGGTGACCTTGGGCCCGCGTGGACGCCACGTCGTGCTCGCCAAGGCATTCGGCGGCCCCACCGTCACCAACGACGGTGTGAGCATCGCCCGTGAGATCGAGCTCGAAGATCCCTTCGAGAACCTCGGCGCACAGCTCGTCAAGAGCGTCGCCACCAAGACCAACGATGTTGCCGGCGACGGCACCACCACCGCGACCGTCCTGGCCCAGGCCATCGTCCGCGGCGGACTCAAGAACATCGCAGCGGGCGCGAACCCGATGGCGCTCGGCGTCGGCATCAACGCCGCAGCCGACAAGGTCGTCGAGGAACTGCTCGCCGCAGCCACCCCCGTCGAGGGCGAGAAGTCGATCGCTCAGGTCGCCACCGTCTCCTCGCGTGACGAAGAGATCGGCAAGCTCGTCGGCGAGGCACTCACCCGTGTCGGAACCGACGGCGTCGTGACGGTCGAGGAATCCTCCACCGTTGCAACCGAACTCGTTGTCACCGAAGGTGTTCAGTTCGACAAGGGCTACCTCTCGCCCTACTTCGTCACCGACATCGATGCGCAGAAGGCCATCTACGAAGACGCGCTGATCCTGCTCTTCCGCGAGAAGATCAGCTCACTTCCCGATTTCCTGCCGCTGCTCGAGAAGGTTGCCGAATCCGGCAAGCCGCTCTTGATCATCGCCGAGGACATCGAGGGTGAAGTTCTCTCCACCCTGGTGGTCAACTCCATCCGCAAGACCATCAAGGCCGTCGCCGTCAAGGCGCCGTTCTTCGGTGATCGTCGCAAGGCATTCCTCGACGACCTCGCAGTCGTCACGGCAGGCACCGTCATCAACACCGACGTCGGTCTCTCCCTCAAGGAAGCCGGCCTCGAATTGCTCGGTAGCGCTCGCCGCGTTGTCGTTACCAAGGACGAGACGGTCATCGTCGACGGTGCAGGTACCGCTGACGACATCGCGACCCGCGTTGCGCAGCTGCGTCGCGAGATCGAGAACACCGATTCGGATTGGGACCGCGAGAAGCTCGAAGAGCGTCTGGCGAAGCTGTCCGGCGGCGTGGCGGTCATCAAGGTCGGCGCAGCCACCGAAACCGATCTGAAGGAACGCAAGTTCCGCGTCGAGGATGCGGTCAACGCAGCGAAGGCAGCAGTTGCCGAGGGCATCGTCCCCGGTGGCGGATCGGCTCTCGTTCAGGCCGGTACGGCTCTGATCGGGAACCTCGGACTGTCGGGTGACGAGGCCACCGGCGTTGCCGTGGTCCGTGAGGCCCTCAACGCTCCGTTGTTCTGGATCTCCAGCAACGCAGGCATCGACGGTTCCGTCGTTGTCAGCAAGGTCGCCGAGATGACCAAGGGCGAAGGCTTCAATGCTGCCACCCTCACCTACGGCAACCTGCTTGCCGACGGCGTCGTCGACCCGGTCAAGGTCACTCGCTCGGCAGTGGTCAACGCCGCTTCCGTCGCGCGGATGATCCTCACGACCGAGAGCGCCGTCGTCGAGAAGCCGACCGAGGAAGTTGCCGACACCGGACACGGTCACAGCCACTAACTCGCTGCTCGTAGTTTCGACAAAGAAAAGATCCCCCACCGGAATCCGGTGGGGGATCTTTTTCGTCTGGCGATCAGATGAGCGGGATCGTTGCGAACGGCTCGCTGGTCGGCTGCTGCGATCCGCCGGGCGGTTCGACAGTGAACGCCAACTTCGTGTTCGGGCCGATGCCGTCGAGCACCACCTGGGTGGTGGGTTTGACGTCGCCCGGAGCCATCGTCCCCATCGGGATCATCGTGGTGCTGTCGGCATCGCCCGGCACCAGCCACATCTGGTACACGGTATCCGGACTCGGGGGAGTCACATCGTTCATCACGAGAACTGCCGCGTCTTCGGATGGGGAGAACAGCGTCGTGGCACTACCGCCGCCTGGGATCTCACGCGTGGTGGCATGAACGTCGGGTGCTGCCATGATCTCGGATGCGGCGTTCTGCGGCGGTGTGTTGTCGGACAGCGTGCGTCCGATTCCGATGCCGCCGACCAGGATTGCGACTGCGGCGGCCGCGGCAAGCGCCATGGTCCACGGGCGTCGACGGTTACGACGCTCGGCCAGCGAGATCGGGGCGTCGGCAGCAGCGGTCTGTTCCGAGATGGAGGCGAGGACGCTGCTGCGCAGTGACGGAGGGGGCTCGACGGCATCGACAACGGTCATCGCAGCCATGGTTTCGGCGGTGAGTCGGACCTGGGCGTCGAATTCGGCTCGGGTCGCGGAGTCCGAAGTGGCAAGTCGTCTGTCGACCTCACGGCGCTCGTCGAGGTCCAACGCATCGATCGCGTAGGCGTACGCGTAGTCGATCAGCTCTTCGTCCATCTCACATCACCCCCAAACATCCACGTAGGCGCAGTAGTCCGTCGCGAATTCGCGACTTGATCGTGGGAATCGCCACGCCGAGATCTTCGGCCACCTCGCGGTACGTTCGGCCGCCGTAGTAGGCGAGAGTCACCGATTGGCGCTGAGTGTCCGTCAGCGTTTCGAGACAGTCGGTGACAGCACGATGCTCGTCTCTTCGTGTCACTTCGTCGCTGACGACGTCGAACTCGGGAGTCGCATTCGTGGTGTCGTAGAGAGCCTGTCGATCCGAACTCGACTGTTCGGAGCGGACGCGGTCCACCGCGCGGCGGTGAGCGAGCGTCAGGAGCCAGGAGAGTGCGGACCCCTTGGCCGGATCGAAGCTGCCGGCCGATTTCCAGGCTTGGAGATAGACCTCTTGGACAGCTTCCTCGGAGAAGCCTGGATCACGGAGTACACGCAGAACCATGCCGTAGACGCGGGAGCTGGTTCGGTCGTAGAACTCGGCAAAGGCGCTCTGGTCGCCGCCGGCAACGTTCGCGAGGATCACTGCCAGCTCGCGTGATTCCGCGATTCGCGCGGTGCGGGCCGCAGAATTGTCCGTCGGGCATGCGTCGGCCGCCTCCGACGCATGGTCTGGCTCGCTCACGAAGAGTTGTCTCGCTTCATCGCGTACAACCGTAGCGTGCATGTCCGGTTCTTTTCTCTCGGCCCGCCGTTGGCCGCTGTGCGCCTTTATTAACCGCGGGGGGTTAACAAAGGCGCACAGCAGGTGGGGACTACTGCGGCATCAGCACCGAATCGATGAGGTAGACGGTGGCGTTTGCGGTCTTGACTCCACCGCAGACGACAGTTGCGTCGTTGACCTTGATGTTGTCACCGGATCCGGTGACGGTAACCGTTCCGCCCTCGGCGGTGGGGTGCGTTCCGTCGATCGCGTCAGGGGCGATCTGGCCGGGAACCACGTGGTAGGTGAGGATCTTGGTCAGCGTGGCGCTGTCCGTCTTGAGGCTGTCGATCGTGGCGGGGTCGATCTTGGCGAATGCCGAGTCGATCGGTGCGAAGACGGTGAACTCGCCACCGTTGAGAGTGTCGACCAGGTTGACGTCCGGGTTGAGCTGGCCGGAGACTGCCGCGGTCAAGGTGGTGAGCAACGGATTGTTGGATGCCGCTGTGGCAACCGGATCCTGGGCCATTCCGCTGACCGATCCGGCGCCGCTCGGCACTGCTGCTGCATAGTCGGCACAACCGGCACCGACCAGATCGGAAGCAGGCTCCGCCATCGCGCTGCTGGGAGACATGCTCGATCCCATGGCAGAAGACGTCATGGCGGCGCTGGACGTGTCGGTCGACGAATCGTTGTCGTCGGAGGAGCAACCGACGACGCCGAAGACGGCGAAAGAAGCTGCTGCGGTGACTGCCAGAACTCGAGTAGAGGTGTTCATGGGTCTGCCTTCCTGAAGGGATGTGCTGAGGTGCACTGTCAGAAGGCATTCGGAGTCGGTTGTCGACAGGATGGGTCGGTGTCGGAAATTCTTTTCACGAACTGGTGTGGGCATGCAAAAGCCCCCGAATACTCTCGGGGGCCTTGTGCTCTCGACCTGCGCGTATTAGGACGCTATGCGAGTGGTGCGACGGTGGCGCGCGTGTAGTTCACGTTCGGTTTCCGACATTCCTCCCCAGATGCCGTACGGCTCGGCGACGGTCAGCGCGTGGCTGCGGCACTGCATCAGTACCGGGCACTGACGGCACATTTCTTTCGCGCGGGTTTCGCGCTGGGCACGTGCTCTACCGCGTTCGCCATCGGGATGGAAGAACATCGAGGAGTCGACTCCGCGGCACAGACCGTGCATCTGCCAGTCCCAGATGTCTGCGTTGGGGCCTGGAAGGTGATTCGGTGCAGGCATGTTGACTCCTTACTGCAAGCTCGCGTTGATCAACGAGCGGACCAAGTTGCCCGGAGGTTATCCGGGCCTTCTGAATCGTTCACGCTTGCTAACCGTAAGGGTGCTGAGTAAATCGCGTCAATAGGCTCGTTCAGTGGCGATCGGCATATATCGAAATGCGAGAGTTAACGAAGTATATATTTACATTTCGGGTCCTCCGTGCGTTGTGCTGCGCCGATGTCGGAATCGGGTTGATCGAGGTGCCGAGCGAGAAACTTGGCTGCTCGAGATGCGAAACCCACAGATCAGGGATATGTTTGCTGCTGATCGCCTGGCGAAATCACTCCGTCGTTCAGCTCGGTTTGCGTCATTTGTCCGATATTGAGCGAACGAGGTTTCACTCCATTTCGGGACTTAGTGCCCCAGTTTCAACTAGGACATCTGTCCAATAAGTAATGCGCAGTTAACGTCACGGATATATGCCCGTTAAATATCATTACGAGTACATTTGGCAAATCTCAGTTGAATATCTGATTAACTCCGACAAACTTGCCTTTTCGCGTCTTGTGCGAATCACGGCATTGGTCGGGCGCTTGTCTGCAAGGGCTGCTGCAATGATCTACCTGTGTCGACACCTGCGCGCCCTGAAGCATCTGTACGATCCAGGACCCTCGAGTCCGCCGCATTCGGCGCGGATCCGGACCTCGACCGGCTCCCGGAGCCCGGCTCCACCCGGGATTGGTGGACAACGGCAGTGGTTCTCGGTGGTCAGGGGCACTACGCCAGAGCGCGGGCGGCCTTGGATGTCCTGGACCGGCGCACGTCGGGGTTCTCGACGCATTCGGATCGAGTCCTTTCCTCTCTGTCTGCCAGCACTAGAGCGTCGTTTCTTCGTCAAAGCGGACGCCATGCGCTCGCGGCCACGTGGGACGGGCGTGCATTGGCGATAGTCGACGGCCTGCCCGTCAACCCGAAGGCTGCCTGTGATGCGCTGACCGGTCTGGCCGCAGACGCCCTCGGCTGTGGCAGGCTCCCGCTCGGCTGGCGCCTGCTGGCGGAATGTCGGGCGCGTCTGGGTAACGAGGGCTGGCTGTGGCGGCAGGAAATTCGGATTGAATGGGTCTCGGCGGAACTGGCGCTGGCGGGAGGTGACTTCACGCGCGCCGGCAGACACGCAGAACGCGCCGTCGAATTGTCAGGGGAATCGGAGTCCGTCCGGCACCGCGTGAAGTCGGGTCTCTTGCGTAGCGCCGCCCTGACCGGAACAGACCCGAGCGCTGCCGTGGAGTCGGCAGTGGATGTGCTCGCACGGTGTCAGCAGTACGGCCTGCTGCCCCTGGCCTGGGCGTCGTCGATGTTGATCGAGGGTGTGAGCGGTGGGAGGACCTCACCGAGTGCCCGTGAGATCGGCGATCTGATCGCGATGCGAGGTGGATCACTCCTCCCTTTGTCGTAGCCGCTTCGCCGAAAGAGTCCGGAGAACATTCCAGACAGGGCTGATTCGATATCGCGACTGCTGGGCGGGCATGCGGAGACCAGCCGGTCCGGATGGTTACTCTTAGAGGGTTCCGCTGAGAGCGGGAGCACACCCGCTCGGGAGGTGCCACTGTAACGCCAGGATTTTCGCTGACGATGACAAATACGAGCGATGAGTTGGACACCGCGGTCGCCGCTGCTGCGCAGGGCGACCGTACAGCTCTAGCTTTGGTTCTGGAGAACATCCGACCGATGGTGGTGCGCTACTGCCGCGGTCGAGTGGGTGCGGCCGAGCGAGGACACCTGTCCGCTGACGACGTCGCACAGGAAGTGTGTCTGGCCGTGATGACCGCGCTGCCGCGTTATCAAGACCAGGGACGCCCGTTCATGGCCTTTGTGTACGGAATTGCGGCACACAAGGTTGCGGACGCACATCGAAGCTCCGCCCGTAACAAGTCGGAGCCCGTTTCCGAAGTACCGGATGTAATAGCACTGGATGATGGTCCCGAACAGCGAGCTCTCGATTCGGAATCCAGCAGACAGATGCACGAACTGCTCGGCACACTTCCGGAGAAGCATCGAGAAATCTTGATACTTCGCCTGGTGGTCGGGATGTCGGCCGAAGAAACGGCCGTCGCCGTCGGTAGTACCGCCGGAGCTGTACGAGTCGCTCAGCACAGGGCGATCGCGAAACTGAAAAAAGAAGTAACGAAAGCAGGTGAGAGCTTTGGCTAGAGACGAGGAGCGTGACGCTTCGAATCTCGGTGATCTCGCCGACGACGGTACGCCAGTGGATTTGGCTGCGGTTCGGCGTGACGATGCGCTGATCGAATCCATTTCGAGTGGTGGGCCGGTAGCAACCGATAGCACCGAACAGTACGAACTTGCGTTGATTCTCTCGCAATGGCGTGACGATGTCGTTGCGACTCCGATGCCCGAGGGTCCGTTGTTGGACGACGTCATCGCTGCGATCACAGCGACGCCGTCCGGCTTCTCCGATCGTCAGCGTTCACGTTCACGTTCCCGTTCCCGATTGCGAGTGGTCCGCCCGATCGCCGCCGCCGCAGCTGTGGCAGCAGTGGTCTTCGGTGGCGCCACGGCGATGGCGTACGACGCCCAGCCCGGCGATGCTCTTTGGGGCGTCAAGCAGGTCGTCTTCGCCGACGAGGCAAACTCGACGGTGGCGAAAATCGACACGACCTCCGAGCTGGAGAAGGCCGAGCGTCTGTTGGCTGCTGGGGACATTCCCGCGGCAAAGATGGTGTTGGACAACGCAGCTCACCGTGCCGATGCGGTCAAGGACTCGCAGGACAAGACGGATCTCGTCGAGCGCTGGGGCAAGTTGATGACGCAGGTCCAGGAGACCACGTCACCCGCCGTACCGCCGTTGACGACCGACCAGCAGTCCTCGATTGCCACCTCTCCCACGGCGATTCCGGGGATCTCAGTCAATCCGGCCAACCCTCAGCTGCCTGGCGGCGTGACCACGACGACAACGCCCAACCCTGGAATCATGCAGGCGCCTGGTCCAAGCGCGGCGTCGTCGACACCGTCATCGTCGCCCACGGCAACGACCACGACGACGACGACAACAACTACGACAACGACGTCACTGGCTCCGGCCTCGTCGCCGTCGGGTGATTCTTCTTCACCCCCGCCCTGATCGCATCGCTGCGATCCGAGTCATACGAAAGTGGCCGACAAGCAATTGCTTGTCGGCCACTTTCGTATGAACTTGGTGGGGTTTCGCTCAGCTGTCGAAACCGTCGCCGTGCATCGCCTCGTTCATCGACGCGTCGGCGTATCCGCGGCAGTAGTCCCACGTGACATATGCCTCAGGCATCGGGTCGTAGGCAGGCTCGTGGGGGCGGACGGTTCCGTCCACGAGGAGCTGCAGCAGGTTTGCACGCAGCATGTCCCAGTCGTGGTAGTGATCTTGTTGGCAGTCCTCGCAGCACACTACGAGACCGCGGATGCCGCGGTGAGCGAGGAGTGCCTCGTAAACGGCGAGGTCAGCGAGATCCTCCTCGACCGCTTGGCGTTCGTGGGGGTCGAGTGGTTGGCCCGGCTCGATGGCATCGAGAGCCGCGGAGGGGTCAGCTGGGTCGCCGGCGAAGGGATCTGGCGGCAGACCGGGGGGCAGTTGATCACGCACAGCACCACGGTACGCAGGTCAGGGGGGTCAGCGCCACTTGTTACGCGTACCCGCAGCGTGGGTGGGATGGTTCGGACCTTTGAGTGAGCCGATACCATGGTGTGCAACGCCGGGAAAAGGTGCCAGGAATATCTTTCTGTGCAGGTGCCTTCTATCCGATATCCAGCTTTCGTAATCCGTTTCGAGGCGGCTGCTACAGCGGTCGCCCTGGGCGAATCTAGGTCCATGGAGGGTCCTGACCGCATGAGTAGTTCTGCAGGACATGTACACACCGGAGGAGACGACCCCAACAAGGTCGCGATGCTGGGACTGACATACGACGACGTGCTGCTGTTGCCTGCCGCGTCGGACGTCATCCCGAGCCAGGTCGACACGTCCAGTCAACTGACTCGCGACATCCGTCTGCGGATCCCGTTGGTCAGTTCTGCGATGGACACAGTCACCGAGTCGCGCATGGCAATTGCGATGGCCCGCGCCGGCGGCATGGGTGTACTGCACCGCAACTCGTCGGTCGACGTCCAGGCAGGGCAGGTCGAGACCGTAAAGCGTTCCGAGGCCGGCATGGTGACCGATCCCGTCACGTGTAAGCCGACCGACACGATGGGTGAGGTCGACGCGAAGTGCGCTCGCTTCCGCATCTCGGGTCTGCCGGTCACCGACGACGCCGGCCAGTTGGTCGGCATCGTCACGAACCGTGACATGCGTTTCGAGGTCGACCAGAACCGCCCGGTCGTCGAGATCATGACGAAGATGCCGCTGATCACCGCTCAGGAAGGCGTCACCGCAGACGTAGCACTGGGCCTCCTCCGTCGGCACAAGATCGAGAAGCTGCCTATCGTCGACGGCAACGGCAAGCTCACCGGTCTGATCACGGTCAAGGACTTCGTCAAGACCGAACAGCATCCCGACGCCACCAAGGACCGCGACGGTCGGCTGCTCGTCGGCGCTGCAGTGGGTGCAGGCGACGACGCTTTCCAGCGTGCGATGGCGCTCACCGATGCCGGTGTGGACGTACTGGTGGTGGACAGTGCACACGGGCATTCGTCCAACGTTCTCGACATGATCGCCAAGCTGAAGCGTGAACTGGGCGAGCGGGTTCAGATCATCGGTGGCAACGTCGCCACGCGCGCGGGTGCCTTGGCTCTCGTCGAAGCCGGCGTCGACGCCGTCAAGGTCGGAGTCGGCCCTGGTTCCATCTGCACCACCCGCGTCATCGCCGGTGTCGGTGCCCCTCAGGTCACGGCCATCCTGGAAGCTGTTGCCGCGTGCAAGCCTCTCGGTGTGCCCGTCATCGCTGACGGTGGACTCCAGTTCTCCGGTGACATCGCGAAGGCTCTCGCCGCGGGTGCGTCGACGGCCATGCTGGGCTCGCTCCTGGCCGGTACCGCTGAATCGCCCGGAGAACTGATCCTGGTCGGCGGCAAGCAGTTCAAGAGCTACCGCGGCATGGGTTCGCTCGGCGCGATGCAGTCGCGTGGTGAGGCCAAGTCGTACTCCAAGGACCGGTACTTCCAGGACGACGTACTTTCCGAGGACAAGTTGGTTCCGGAAGGCATCGAAGGACGTGTTCCGTTCCGTGGCCCGCTCTCCCAGGTGACGCATCAGCTTACCGGTGGTCTGCGCGCTGCCATGGGTTACACGGGGTCGGCGACGATCGAGCACCTGCAGAACGCTCAGTTCGTCCAGATCACGGCGGCCGGTTTGAAGGAAAGCCATCCGCACGACATCACGATGACTGTCGAAGCACCCAACTACACCGCTCGTTAGCAACCAGTACACGAGAAAGGGGCGCGCGTGCGCGACCTCGTTGAGATCGGCATGGGTCGAACGGCCCGACGTACCTACGAGTTGGACGATGTGAACATCGTTCCCTCCCGGCGAACTCGTTCGTCGAAGGAGGTGTCGACTGCTTGGCAGCTCGACGCTTACAGGTTCGACATTCCAGTCCTCGCACATCCCACCGACGCGTTGGTCTCACCGACCTTCGCGATCGAGCTGGGAAAGCGCGGCGGCCTCGGTGTCATCAACGGTGAAGGCCTGTGGGGCCGTCACCCCGATGTCGAGGAGAAGCTCCGGCGTCTCGTCGAGATCGCCGAGAAGGACGGTGGGGTCGACGCGGCCATCCGTTATCTGCAGGAGTTGCACGCGGCACCGCTGCAGGCCGGTCTTCTGGCCGCCGCGGTCGCGCAGGTCCGTGATTCGGGGGTCACCACTGCCGTTCGCGTCAGCCCGCAGAATGCGCGCGCACTGACGCCTGAGCTGATCAAGGCCGGAATCGACCTGTTGGTCGTCCACGGCACGATCATCTCGGCCGAGCACGTCGTGCACACCGAGCAGGAACCGCTCAACCTCAAGACGTTCATCTCGGAACTCGACGTTCCGGTTGTCGCGGGTGGGGTCAGTGACCACCGCACCGCCCTGCACCTGATGCGTACCGGCGCTGCCGGCGTCATCGTCGGGTACGGCTCCACCGAGGGCGCAACCACCACCGGTGAGGTCTTGGGTATCGGTGTTCCGATGGCCACGGCAATTGCCGACGCCGCAGCAGCCAGGCGCGACTACCTCGACGAGACGGGTGGACGCTACGTCCACGTCATCGCCGACGGTGACATAGCAACCTCGGGCGATCTGGCGAAGGCCATCGCCTGCGGTGCGGACGCTGCAGTCCTGGGAACGCCGCTGGCCGTGTCGGCCGAGGCGCCCGGTGGCGGCTGGTACTGGCCGTCCGCTGCGGCTCATCCTTCGGTTCCTCGAGGAGCGCTTCTCCCGGTTTCCTACGGTGAGCGTCCGAGTCTCGACCAGGTTCTGAGCGGTCCGTCGGATGACCCGTACGGTTCGCTGAACTTCGTCGGCGGTCTTCGTCGGTCGATGGCCAAGGCCGGGTACTCCGACCTCAAGGAGTTCCAGAAGGTCGGGCTGACGGTCCGCGCGTAATTTGTACCTTTCTGTGGCCCTGGTTCCTCGTGAACCGGGGCCACAGTTCGTTGTGCAGGACTTTCGTCCGTTCCTGATACTTGCGGTTACGCTTATGAGACCCCTTGTGGTGGTAGTCACAAGGAATAGGTGCATACTGGCGGGTAACTACGGTTCACGGTGGAGGTGTCCTGATGGGCAAGCAACGGGCAACGGACTACGACGTACTGATCGTCGGATCCGGGTTCGGCGGAAGCGTGAGCGCGCTTCGTCTCGTGGAGAAGGGCTACAAGGTCGGCGTCATCGAAGCCGGCCGACGGTATGCCGACGAAGATTTCGCGAAGACCAGTTGGGATCTCAAGAAGTTCCTCTGGGCTCCGAAGCTGGGGTGCTTCGGCATTCAGCGCGTGCACCTGTTGCGCGACTGCCTCATTCTCGCGGGCGCAGGCGTCGGCGGCGGGTCGTTGAACTACGCCAACACGCTGTACCAGCCGCCGGAGCCGTTCTTCCAGGACAAGCAGTGGGCGCACATCACCGACTGGCGCAGCGAGCTCACGCCGTACTACGAGCAGGCTCAGAAGATGCTCGGCGTCGTCCAGAATCCGCACATGACGCCCGCCGACGAGATCATGAAGTCGGTCGCCGACGACATGGGCGTCGGAGACACGTTCATCCAGACGCCCGTCGGCGTCTACTTCGGTGAGCCGGGCAAGAAGGCGAAGGACCCGTACTTCGGCGGCGTCGGACCCGAGCGCACCGGTTGCATCGAGTGTGGCGAGTGCATGACGGGCTGCCGTCACGGAGCGAAGAACACTCTCCTCAAGAACTACCTCGGCCTTGCCGAGACCGCTGGGGCCGAGATCATTCCGATGACCACCGTGTCCGGACTTCGTGAGGCTCGCGACGGTTCGTGGGACGTGTTCACCGAGCGAACCGGTGCATTCGGACGCAAGAACCGCCGCACGTACACGGCTGCGAACGTCATTCTCGCGGCCGGAACGTGGGGCACTCAGCATCTGCTCTTCGACATGAAGGACACCGGAGCGCTGCCCAAGCTTTCCGACAAGCTCGGCGAGCTGACTCGAACGAACTCCGAATCCATTGTCGGCGCAGGCAAGTACAAGGTCGATCCCGCACTCGACCTGACCCGCGGAGTGGCGATCACGTCGTCGTTCCACCCGAGTAGTGACACCCACATCGAGCCGGTCCGCTACGGCAAGGGTTCCAACGCGATGGGACTCCTTCAGACCTTGATGACGGACGGCGGCGGCACGACACCGCGGTGGATCAAGTTCCTCGGTGTGGTCGCGAAGAACCCGTACCAGATGCTGCGCATGCTGACGGTCAAGGACTGGAGCGAGCGCACGATCATTGCCCTGGTCATGCAGAACCTCGACAACTCGATCACCACTTACACGAAGAAGGGCCTGTTCGGTCGACGCAAGGTCACCAGCAAGCAGGGCCACGGTCAGCCGAACCCGACGTGGATTCCGGAAGGCAACGAGGCGACGCGTCGAGTTGCCGCGAAGATCGACGGCGTCGCAGGCGGTACGTGGGGCGAGATCTTCAACGTTCCGCTGACGGCGCACTTCCTCGGCGGTTGCGCTATCGCGTCGGATTCCGAACACGGGGTCATCGATCCCTACCACCGCGTCTACGGTTACCCGACGCTCAGCGTCGTCGACGGCGCAGCGGTCTCGGCCAATCTCGGTGTGAATCCCTCGCTGACCATTGCCGCTCAGGCCGAGCGCTCGGCCTCGCTGTGGCCGAACAAGGGGGAGACGGACCTGCGTCCCGCCCAGGGCAGCGGTTACGAGCGTTTGGCTCCGATCGCACCCAAGTCGCCCGTGGTGCCGGCGTCGGCTCCGGCCGCGCTGGTTCTGCCGATCGTGAAGATCACCGGCGGCAAGACTGCTGCCGCTGTTCCGGCGGAGCCTGCAGCCGGATAAGATCGCCGCAAACGAAGACGGGGCGTGTCGTCGAAGATTCGACGACACGCCCCGTCTCTGTTTCAACGGTGTCAGCCTCCTAGTGACCCGAACAGGGTGCCGAGGTCGAGGCTGCCGGTCCCGCCTCCGGGTCCACCGTCCGTATCACCGGGGACGGTCAGGGTCTGCGGCGCAGAGGCGGAGGACGTGTAGCCCGAAGCGCCCACGAATTCGGCAGTGACACTGTAGGTCCCGGAGTTGTAGAACGTCGCCGGTACCGTCGCGACACCGTTGACCACGTCGACCGGTCCGCCGATGAGGGTGTCACCGACCTTGAACTGGACCTTGCCCGTGGCGCCGGCCGGATCGATCGTTGCCTTGAGCGTCACCGGGGTGTTCTTCTGGACGGTTCCGACGGCGTCGAGAACCGTAGTCGTCTCGACGTCAGCCGGAGCCGGTGTCGTGACGCTGACCGGGAATGCCGGGGCAGCAGACGGCGCGAATCCTGGTGAGCCGGTGAACTTCGCGACAACCTTGTGCGTTCCGGTCGAGGCGAAGGTGTACGGAGCGATAGCAACTCCGTCGGTTCCGACTGTGGCACTGACCGTTTCGGTGCCGTCGACGATGAAGTCGACGGTGCCGCCGGTACCCTGCGGATCGACCTTGGCGGTGAGGTTCACGTCCTGACCGACCTTCGCGGTCGATGGCGAAACCGTGGCAGTCGTGGTCACGGCGTCAGGCGGCGCGTCCGTCGTGACGGTCACGATCTTGGCCGACGCCGACGTCGACGCCAGGAATCCGGGTGCGCCGCTGTAGCTCGCGGTGATGGAGTGCGGCCCGTCCTCGGTGAAGGTCGGGGAGATACTGGCCGATCCGGCTGCTACCGACGCCGCGTCGCCGAGTGGGTTGTCGCCGTCGAAGAACTGGACGGTTCCGCCGGTTGCGCCGCCACTGATGTTGGCTGATAGCGTGACGGGCGTTCCGTTCTTGGCGTTGGCCGGTCCGACGACCGTGGTGGTGGTTGCCTTGTCCGCCTCGATGATTCGCGTGGTGGCGAGGGGTCCGGCGCCGCTGTTGAGGGGGCCGTTCTCGGCGTCACGCGGGGTGCACCGCGTGGGCGCCCAGGCGGTGATGACCAGGGTGGCCTTGGGGAGGAACGTGAGGAAGTTGCGATCGTTGTTCCAGGCTCCTGCGCTACCGCCGGTGCGTACCTTCATGGCTACCTCGCCCGAGTCGCCGGCCTTGAGAACTGCCTTGACCTGGGGGAGTTGGAACTGGGTGTAGCCGTCGGCATTGTTGGAGCCGTCGACGTTCTTGCCGGTCGCCTTGACGACGATTCCGCCCTCGGAGCTGGTGCTCGAACTCGGGCTGTTTCCGATGACCTGGTTGTTTCCGGAAAGGCGCAGAATCGTTCCGTTGGGATCGACGTTGCCGTTCTCGTTGACGCGCAGGATGTTCGGCGCGACACCGCTGAGCCCTGCCGAAGTTCCGGGAACGATGGTGGCTTCCACCAAGGTGGCATTCGCGGGAACGTCGACGTCGACCTTGATACGGGAGACGTTCTGGACGGTCGCCCCCGAAGCGGAGCCGGGGAAGGCGATGGGGCCCGGTTGGATGGTGACCTCGAAGGTTTCACCGGCACCGATGGATTCCGGTGCGTCGACGATGACCGAGCCGGACTGGGATTGCGTGGTCGGACCGGCGACTGCGGACGGGGTTGCCAGGCAACTCGTGCCGAAGGTTGTTGTCACGGGGGCCGCTGATGCGGGGATTCCCGCGAGGATGACGCCACTGGCGAGTGCCGTGGCGGCGATCGGCGCCGCGATGCGACGTCTGGAGTACACGAACATGGATTCTCCTGAGCTGGGTACGGGAGTGGTGTCCAAAGCTGATGTGGGGGATTAGCTTCCGAAGAGCGGGATGAGGCCGCTGAGCGAACCGGTGTCCACGCTTCCGGTGCCGCCGCCGTCGGTCGGTGCGGTGCCGACCTGCACGACCGTCGGGCCGGAGACGGAGTTCTTCCAACCGGCGCCGCCGACGAAGTTGGCAGTGAGGCCGAAGGTTCCCTCGTCGTCGAAGGTGTGCGTGAGCGTCGCGACGCCGTTGACCACGGCAACGGGTGCGCCGATGGGCGTCGTGCCGGACTTGAACTGGATCATTCCGTTTGCTGTTCCGGGTGCGACGGTGGCCTTGAGCTGCAATGCCTTTCCGACCTGAGCCGATCCGCTGACGGTCAGAGACGTCGTGGTGTCGGCGCGAGCGGGTTCGGGATCGGTCACGTTCACCGTGAACGACGTGGACGTGGAGCCGATGAATCCGGTTCCGCCGGAGAACTCTGCCGTCACGGCTGCAGCGCCCGCTGATGCGAAGGTGTGCGGGAGGATCGCGACGCCGTCGCCCGTGCCGACCGGTGCGGTACCGACCTCGGCGCCGTCGACCGTGAACGTCACGGTTCCGCTGCTCGGGATGGGGGAGACGGTGGCCGAGAGGTTGGTCGGTTCACCGACAACAGCGGTGAGTGGTTCGACAACTGTGGTCGTGGTTCCCCAGTCGGGATCGCTGACGTCGAGTTGGGTTGCGGCGGAGACGGAATCGCCGTAGCCGGCGTCGCCGGTGAACACTGCGGTGAAGCTGTGGGTGCCGGAAGCGTCGTAGCTGCGGGTCAGGGAAGCCGTTCCGTTGACCACAGCCACCGGTGCGCCGAGGTTGGTGTCGCCGTCCTTGAACTGCACTGTGCCCACGGCGTTTGCCGGTGTGACGACGGCGCTCACGGTGATGCTGTCGCCGACCAACGCGGCGTTCGGGGCCGAAATCGTAGTGGTGGTGTCCGCGGAGACGTCGACGGTCTGGACTCCGGAGGTCGAGCTGTGGAATCCCGAACCGGCGTTGTACGCGGCGGTGATGTCGTGGGCGCCGACGCTGTCGAAGGTGTGGGAGAGGGTGGCACTACCGCCCGAAACCGGGACCGGTGAGCCGATGTCGTTTCCGCCGTCCTTGAACTGGACGGTTCCGGTCGCGTTGGACGGCGCAACCGTTGCGGTCAGGTCGACCGGTGTGCCGACCTTCGCCGTTGCCGGTGCAACCAGTGTGGTTCCGGTGGCGACCGACGGGTCGACTACCTGGACGTTGACGTTGATCGGGTTGAGGCCCTGCTGTGTGCTGAAGGCGTTGACGTCGAAGAGCATGCCGCTGTCGTACGTCCCGAAGGCTGTTCCGACGGGGACCGTGTAGGTCGCCTCGAGCGTGACGGGTTGGTTCTTCTTGACGACGAATCCACCGACCAGGAAGGTGCAGCCGCTCGAGCACTTCGCGGAGACTCCGCCATCTGATTCGTTGCTGATCGTGGCCCGGTTGGTCACACCCAGGTAGGTGGCCTTGGCGCTGCCTGGAACGAGGACGAATCCTGCGGGCGGGATGTCACGGATTTTTGCGATCGACCGTTCGATGCCGCTTTCGTTGTGCTTGATCTCGGTCTTGTACGTGACGGTGTCGCCTGGGTGAACTGACGCGTTCCCGATGACACTCTTCGTGAAGATCAGGTTGTCGGTCGTGCCGGTGAAGCTGGTCGGTGGGGCTTCGTCAGCAGTGGCCGGCGTGCCGAGGACTAGAAGTCCGGCGGCAGCCGTCACAGCCGCGACAGGTATGGCGAGTCGTCGTATGAATCGACGCACAGGTCCTCCTCGAGGTGAGCGCCGTTCGGCGGCGCCGGCCGTTTGCGATCGTGATCCTGATCACTTGACGGGCGAGATTACCTTTACTGGACGTTTGGTTCAGGCGAATCGGTCAAACGTCCAGAAAATTCACCCTTCGTCCATTTCGGGCCCTGGCCTGCGATGATGCCGCTAATTTGATTGCCGAAGCTAAGGTGCGGGTGATTGGGGCGTCGTTGACCTGGACGGTGGTCTAGATCAGTGCGAGGTCGCTGCGCAGTTCTGAGGGTCGGCCTTTGTAGTGACGTACCTCGCGCTCGTTCGGCCGGGGAGCGGGCTGAGTCCATGCATGCGCAGAAGCGCTGGCTGCGGCGATTAGACTGCACCTGTGGCAGATATCGAGCAGCAGAGACCAGTTCTTGTCGTCGACTTCGGGGCGCAGTACGCGCAGTTGATCGCACGGCGAGTTCGCGAAGCCAAGGTCTACTCGGAGGTGATTCCGCACACCACGACCGTCGAGGAGATCGTGGCCAAGAACCCCTTGGCTGTTGTGCTCTCGGGTGGGCCCTCGAGTGTCTACGCAGACGGTGCTCCCAAGCTCGATCCCGCACTGTTCGATCACGACATTCCGGTTTTCGGAATCTGCTACGGATTCCAGGCAATGGCAGGTGCCCTTGGCGGCACCGTAGCCGAGACCGGTACCCGCGAATACGGCCGTACCGACATCGCGGTATCCGGCGGATTGCTCCACGACGGTCTTCCCGCGACGCAGCCGGTATGGATGAGCCACGGCGACGCCGTCACCGAAGCGCCTTCCGGCTTCGAGGTGACCGCGACCAGCGATGGCGCTCCCGTCGCAGCGTTCGAGGACCGCGCCCGCAAGCTCGCAGGCGTGCAGTACCACCCCGAGGTTCTGCATTCACCGCACGGTCAGCAGGTCCTGAGCCGCTTCCTGCACGAGATTGCCGGTATTCCGGCAGCGTGGACCGCGTCCAACATCGCCGATGCGCTGATCGAGCAGGTTCGCGAGCAGGTCGGAGACGGACACGCCATCTGCGGTCTGTCCGGTGGCGTCGACTCCGCCGTCGCTGCGGCTTTGGTCCAGCGCGCAATCGGCGACCGGTTGACATGCGTCTTCGTCGATCACGGTTTGATGCGAGCCGGTGAGCGCACGCAGGTCGAGCAGGACTTCGTCGCGGCAACCGGCGCTCGTCTGATCACCGTGGATGCTGCCGACACCTTCATCGGTGAGTTGGCCGGCGTCACCGATCCCGAGACCAAGCGCAAGATCATCGGCCGCGAGTTCATCCGCAGCTTCGAAGGCGCAGTAAGTGATGTTCTGGGCGAGAACGCATCTCACGGTGCGACCGTGGACTTCCTCGTCCAGGGCACTCTCTACCCGGACGTCGTGGAGTCCGGCGGCGGCACCGGAACCGCAAACATCAAGAGCCATCACAACGTCGGCGGACTTCCGGAAGACCTGCAGTTCAAGTTGGTCGAACCGCTGCGTCTGCTGTTCAAGGACGAGGTCCGTGCCGTCGGACGCGAACTCGGACTGCCGGAAGAGATCGTCGGACGCCAGCCGTTCCCCGGTCCCGGACTGGGTATCCGGATCATCGGTGAAGTCACCCGCGATCGCCTCGAGATCCTGCGTCAGGCAGATTCCATTGCGCGCGAAGAGCTTACGTCTGCAGGCTTGGACGGAACGATCTGGCAGTGCCCGGTGGTTCTTCTCGCCGACGTCCGAAGCGTAGGCGTGCAGGGAGACGGCCGTACGTACGGTCATCCGATCGTGCTGCGTCCGGTCTCCAGTGAAGACGCGATGACCGCGGACTGGACGCGTCTGCCGTACGAGACCCTCGAGCGCATCTCGACTCGAATCACCAACGAGGTTGCGGACGTGAACCGCGTAGTCCTCGACGTGACGAGCAAGCCGCCGGGAACTATCGAGTGGGAGTAAAAACAACTGTGCGCCTTTATTAACCCCCCGCGGTTAATAAAGGCGCACAGCAGTTTTACTTGCGGCTTCGTCGATTCGGCAGGATCACCAGCAGTAGTCCCGCCACGACGGCGGCACCGACGAACAGCCAACGGAATTGAATGTTCGCTGCCGGCGCCAGGGAGAACGGCCCGACCAGTGCCCACACACTGACCAACAGTGCGGCCAGTCCTGCGATCAGCAGAAGTGCCGAGGGGCGCTTGGATTCTCGGGTCTCGTCCTGGTCTGTCGTCTCGTCGTACTCGCTCATGATTGCGTCACCTTCAGACTGCCGAACGTGGCTTTGGCGTTGATGGTCAGTGTGGGCGAATCCGGTGTCGCCGCACGGCCCGGGTGTATTCCGCCGTCGAGGCAACCTGATCCGTCACCCATGACGACGGTGCAGCTGTTCTTGACGTTGACGGTTGGTGGCACGATGACGGTGAACTCACCGAACGACGCCGCGACGTCGATGGTCTTGTCCTCGGTGAACTTGACCCCGTTGAGGTCGAGAGTGAAGCTTCCGAAGGCTCCCGAGTACGACGGATCCAGCTCGGATGCTGTTACCGGAGTCCACCTTTGCTCGCCCGAGGCGTCGAACTCGATCGGGTAGACCAACGAGGCCAGCAGTACGAAACCTACGAGTGGTCCGGTGACGACCAACAGGCCGTATCCCTTTCGGAAGAAAGCCCCGAGAATCAGGCCCAGTGCGATGACAGCCAGTCCGACCGCACCGACTCGGCCGGGAGTGAACCAGTCGTTGCCGGTTGCCGCGCCCGCCGCCCCGGTGACGGCAGCGACGATGATCGCGAGTCCGAGCACTGTCAGCGTCCAACGCGAGCGACGCTTACGTGGTGGCAAAGGCAGCAGCGGCGTGGCCTTGACTGCCGGATCCGGAAGATCCCAGGCGAACGGTGCAACGCCGAGTGGATCCCAGGAGGGCGGTGTGATGGCGGCTTCGCCGATCACCTCGGTCGGATTGGTCGTGACCGAAGATCCCGGGTCCTTGGAGAGACTGATCGTCGGATGATCGGCTTGGAATTGCGGTGACTGCTGTGACTGCTCGGCCGGCCGTTCCTCGGGCACGTAGCTGTCGGGAAGTTTGGTGTACGGCGTGTACATGGGCGGCTGATTGGGTGCGAAGTATCCGGGAGTGAACGGCCCGGGCGTGAAACCCGTGCCTGGATACGCGGTACCCGCACCGACGTACGGTGACGTGCTCTGTGGCAGCGCAGGCGGGACCGGCGCTCGTTGGTAAAGCAGCCACAGGCCTCCGACCATCAGAATCAGCCCGATCAGACCGGAACCACCCAGGCCGACGCCGACGGGGCCGACAGTCGTAGCCGCGATGGCGAGAGCCACCAACAAGACGATGGTCTTGGTGCTGGAATCGGAGCTGTGTCCGCGGCCCATCAACGACTGCGCTGGGGACGATCCGTCACCGGCGCGGGCGAGCACCAACCAGCCGGCGAGGTAGAGAAGGATGCCTGAGCCGCCGAAAATGGTGGAGGCCACGAACGCCACGCGAACCAGAATGGGGTCGACGCCGTACCGGTATCCGATTCCGGCGCATACCCCGGCCACGTGACCTTGTGCCGGCAGACGCACGGGGCGGGTCCGCCACAGATCCTGGATCTGTTCTTGGAAAGTCGGATTGTTCATGAATCAATCCTGGCTTCCGAGGCGGCCTCCGCGCATCAGGGCCAACCCTGATCTTTCTGGTGATCGTGACCAGGGGCAGCGCCCTGATTCAGGGTTGGACCCTGATGTGTGTCTGCGTGGTTCGTGCCAGTATCGACTATGTGCAATATGTGTCAGATCCGCCGTTCGTGAGCGGACCCGCTCCCGGGTTTCCAGGAGGCCCGCCTGTCAACGGGGTACCGGCGCCCGCCGTACCCATGAAGAAGGGTGTGCCCATCCCGGGCGGCGTTCCGCTGCGAAAGTTGGAGCGGCGCTCCGGCGGCCGCATCGTCGCCGGTGTCGCTGGCGGTATCGCCGATCATCTCGGGATCGACGTCCTGAAAGTTCGAGTCGCCTTCGCGATTCTCGCGGCGATGGCCGGGTCCGGCATCGTGATTTACGGCGCCCTCTGGATCTTCACCTCAGCCGGCACGGACACCCAGAAGCCGTCCGCCGCCGAGCGGCAGCGGGCGTACGGATTGATCGCACTCGGTTTGGGCGGCGCTGCGGCGTTGTCGTGGTTGTTCAGTGGCACGGCGGGTTCGGTGCTCGCGCCGTTCTTCGTCGTAGCGATCGGTGCTGCCTTGGTGTGGCGCGAATTCGACTCCGACGGTCCGCGTACCGTCATCGGCTTGCCGCAGCGGCCAACCGTTCTCACGTGGGCGCGCGTGGTCGGGGGCGCCACGCTGATCGTCCTGGGTCTCGGCGTCGTCGTCCTGGCGCAGGTCGACCTCGAAGCATTGCGATCGTCCCTCTTGGCTGTGGTGGTCACGCTCATCGGTGTCGGATTGTTGACAGTGCCGTTGTGGCTGCGGATGTGGCGTGCTCTCGGCGCCGAGCGTGCGGCCCGAATTCGCAACGACGAGCGTGAAGAGATTGCGTCGCATCTGCACGACTCCGTGCTTCAGACTTTGGCGTTGATTCAGAAGCAGTCCGACAATCCGCAAGAAGTTGCGCGACTGGCCCGTGGTCAGGAACGCGAACTGCGCAAGTGGTTGTTCAGTGGCGGGGACATCGACCACACGAGTTTGACGGAAGGCCTGAAGATCATCGCCGGCGAAGTGGAAGACCAACACGGTGTCACGGTCCGCCCCGTCACGGTCGGCGACGTGCAACTCGAAGGCGAGGGCGTCGAGAACGGTCTGCCCAAGGAGGCGTTCACCGCGCTCCTCGGTGCGACGCGCGAAGCTCTCGTCAACTCCGCAAAGCACTCGGGGGAGAAGGAAATCAATCTGTTCGCCGAGGTCGAGGGCGACCAAGTCAGTGTGTTCGTGCGGGATCGCGGCGTCGGATTCGACGTCAATGCTGTGCCGGAGGATCGTCAGGGGTTGGCCAAGTCGATTCGTGGTCGCATCGAACGTCGAGGTGGCCGGGTGGTGGTTCGGTCCGACATCGGAAAGGGCACCGAGATCCGCGTGCACATGCCGCTCGGTGACTCTGCTCTAAAGTGGGACGAGACTGCTGACCGTGTCGACAACCCCGAGGAACAGCCCCAGTGACTTCGCTTGCGCCGCCCCCGTACCGCGTATTTCTTGTCGACGATCATGCAGTGTTCCGCTCCGGGGTGAGGGCGGAACTCTCGCGCGAAGCAGACATGGACGTCGTCGGTGAGGCCGGTGGCGTCGCGGAGGCAATCGCGGGTATCAACTCGACGAAGCCGCACGTCGTTCTACTCGATGTCCACATGCCCGACGGTGGTGGAGTGGCAGTTCTGCGGGGAATCGATTCCGGTCCGGTGTGCTTGGCGCTCAGCGTTTCCGACGCGGCCGAAGACGTGATCGCGGTGATCCGCGGTGGTGCGCGCGGGTACGTGACCAAGACGATCTCGGGATCCGAACTTGCCGAGGGCGTGCGACGCGTTGCCGGTGGTGACGCAGTGTTCGGGCCGCGCCTGGCAGGCTTCGTACTGGACTCCTTCACCGGGCGTTCCAATGCACCGGAGCCGCAACTCGATCCGGAACTCGACTCGCTGACTCCGCGAGAACTCGAGGTATTGCGCTTGCTGGCACGTGGGTACACCTACCGTGAAATCGCCGAGGACCTGGTGATTTCCGTGAAGACCGTCGAGACTCACGCGTCGAATGTCCTGCGAAAAACTCAGCAGTCCAATCGCAATGCGCTGACGCGTTGGGCACATCGCCGCCAGATCGACTGAATTTCCGCGCGCTCTTTCGCGATTGCGTGTGAAGGCGCACCATGGACCGATGACGGAACCACTGGCGCTCGCGTCGAGACGTGGGCGTTGGGTTGTCGCCGCTACCGTTCTCGGCTCGAGCATGGCTCTCCTCGACGGCACCGTCGTCAACATTGCTCTTCCGCATATCGGTGAAGAATTGGGTTCCGGTGTCGCGGGGCTGCAGTGGACTCTCAGCGGTTACACCTTGGCGTTGGCGTCACTGATCCTGCTCGGGGGAGCCCTCGGAGATCGTTGGGGTCGGCGACGGGTATTCGTGTGGGGGACGGTCTGGTTCGCGGTCGCGTCGTTGCTCTGCGGAATTGCACCTGACATCACGTTTCTGGTCATTGCACGGATCCTGCAGGGCGTGGGGGCGGCGCTGTTGACGCCTGGCAGCCTTGCCATCATCTCCGCGTCACTTCGTGAAGAGGACCGCGGCGCAGCCATCGGATTGTGGTCGGGTTTAGGTGGTGTTGCGGGCGCCATCGGACCGCTTTTCGGTGGTTGGCTGGTGGAAGTGGCGGGGTGGCGGTCGGTATTCCTCCTCAACATTCCGCTGGCGGTCGTCGTGGTGTGGGCAGCGGTGCGCCACGTGCCGGAGAGCCGGGATCCGAATCCACCCGAGCATCTGGATGTGGTCGGATCCGTCTGCGCAGTAGTCGGTCTCGGCGCGCTGACGTACGGGCTGATCGAGGTCAACCTGATAGTCGGTCTGATCGGAATGATCGCTCTGTGCCTGTTCGTCGTGGTGGAACGACGCTCACCGAGCGCCTTGGTGCCGCCGTCACTGTTCCGCTCGAGGATGTTCGTCGCAGCTAATTTGGTGACACTTGCGGTCTATGCGGCGCTTGGCGGTGTGTTCTTCCTGCTTGTGCTGCAACTGCAATTGGTTGCCGGGTACTCGCCGGTGGCAGCCGGTGTCGCGACCGTGCCGATCACCTTGGCGCTCTTGCTGTTGTCGTCGAGAGCGGGAAGTTACGCCCAGACCCACGGACCACGACTGCCGATGACGGTCGGACCGGCAGTTGCCGCGGTGGGGTTGGTGCTGATGACGCGTATCGGGCCGGACGCGTCGTACCTGACCGTCGTGTTGCCGGGAGTTCTGGTGTTCGGGCTGGGCCTTGCGGTGATGGTGGCGCCGTTGACTGCCGCGGTGCTCGGCTCGGTGCCGGTGGAGCAGTCGGGAATTGCGTCCGGTGTGAACAATGCCGTTGCCCGCACGAGCCAGCTTCTTGCGGTTGCGGCCTTGCCTGCGCTCGTGGGTATCGACGCCGAGAGTCTGGTCGATCCGACGAATTTCTCCGACGGATTCCGGTACGCGATGTACATCTGCGTGGCGCTGCTGTTGATCGGTGCGGTGATTGCCGCGACGCTGATCCGAACTCCGACTGTAGAGCCTGTTCAGGAAGCGGATTCGGTTGCCTGCAAGCCGCATTGTGATCTGACCGGACCTGCAGTGCAACCGAATCCGATGAGGGACTAGACGCTGATGTCGCGATCTCGGCTGGGCACCAAGGGGATTGCGGCGGCGGGAAACGCTGCGACTATCGCGAAGGCGAGCGGGTAGCCGACCGCGCCGATCAGCGCACCGACCACCGGGCCCACTGCTGACGCGGCGATGAACTGGCCGGTGTTCTGTGCGCCCAACGCTTTTCCTTGCCATTTCGGCCCGGCAGCTTCGGCGACGGATGTGAACGCCAACCCGTTGTCGGCGACGCTGACGGTAGTTGCCAACAGCAGGATCAATGCCGGAACGCTCCATGGCGCTGCGTCGGCTGCTGCCATTGCCAGCATGACCGCAGATGCAGAAACCGCTACCAACCGCAGCGGGCCAACTCTGCTTCCGGCGCGATCACTCCAGAATCCGACAACGATGCGTCCGAGCGCACCCACGAACTGGGAGACCCCGATCAGGAGACCAGCGGGCGCAGCGTCCCATCCTTGCTCGCTGATCAGCCAGACCAGACCGAATGTCGAGAGGGTGAACTGCGGAAACACCAGCAGTGCCGAGACGACGTGAATGCGCCAGAGGAACCAGTTCGAGCGATACGGGTTGACCGATTCGACCGGGATATCTGTGGGCCGCGCCGCCGGTCGCGGGGGATTGATCAATGCGACGGCGCAGATCAGGGCGAGAACGCCGTTGAGAGCTACCGACAATCCGACGGCCGAACCGATTCCGACGTTCGCAGCAAGAGTCGGGATAGTCAGCGACGCAATGGTCACGCCGAGGGGCTGTGACATCTGCCGGATTCCCATCGCGAGGCCGCGCCGGTCCTTGGGAAACCAGCCGACCACAACACGTCCACTGGCGGCGTTGGTGCTCGCCGCAGCCATACCGCCCAGCAGAAATGCGATCCCGAGGAGTGTGTAGTTGTCGGTGGTGGTCGCGGCCAGCGCGGCGATCGCCGTCAGGCCGAGCCCGATGGAGATGACCCATTTCTCGCCGAATCTGTCAGCCATCGCTCCCCACGCCACCAGCGTGAGAACCATACCGAAAGTGGGTGCAGCGGCCAGGGTTCCGGCCTGTGTCAACGAGAGACCGTGCTCGGAATGCAGTAGCGGGATCAGGAAGGCCGGGGTGCTGACGAAGACGGTGCCTGCTGCCTGGGCCGCGACGCCGATTCCGAGCATCGTCCATGCCTTCGGGGAGACGGCCGTCTTTTCCAACCGCGACGCCTGCGTCATGGTGCCCTCCGATTTCTGCGCTGTTCGACGGTGCCCAGGCTACGCGCGCAGTTTCACATGTTGAAACCACAATCCCACTATCTGGTCGGAGGTGGGCGGTGTTGGGTTGCGACATGCCCACCCCTTTTCGAGCGAACGGTACGACGATCGCCTTGGGTGCGCTGAAAGGTACGTTCGCTCGGGGAGGGGGGGTCAGCGATTGGGCAGGCGTACCGTGAAGACGGTGCGCCCGTCCACCTGGTCGACGCCGATGGTGCCGCCGTGCAAGTGCACGTTCTCGACGGCGAGCGAGAGTCCGAGTCCGCTGCCCTCGCTGCGCCCGCGCGCGGTGTCGACCTTGTAGAACCGCCGAAAGATCGCCTGCCGGTCTTCGGGTGAGATGCCGGGGCCGTGGTCGACGACGGTGATGACGGAGAAACCGGGTTCGACGCTCAACTCGACGCGAACCGGGGGCGCTCCGTGGCGCAATGCGTTACCGACGAGGTTGGCGACGACGATGTCGATTCGACGCGAATCCACTCTGGCACTGACATTTTCAAGTGCACTGAGTTCGACGGTTTCGATCCAGCCGCGGCTCTCGAGTGTGCGCTCGGTCAATTCGACGAGGTCGACGTCGTCGAGGACGAGGTGCGCTTGCTGAGAGTCGTGGCGAGACATTTCGATGAGGTCTTCGACAAGTCGAGTGAGCTTGCCGATCTCACTGCTCACGATGCGCGCGGCAGCGGCGGCGTCGGGCGGAAGATTGGGGATCTCTTCACGGAGAATTTCGCTGACCGGCACGAGTGCGGCCAGCGGCGTTCGAAGCTCGTGGGAGACGTCGGCGACAAACCTTCTCGACTGCTCTTCCGATTCTTCCAGGCCTCGGATGACCGCTTCGTTGCGAGCGACCATGTTGTTGAACGTTGTTGTGACCTGGGCGAGTTCGGCTACTCCGTCTTCGGGGAGCCGGACGCTCAGGTCGCCGTCGGCGGCACGGGCGGCGGCTTCGTCCAGGCGTTTGAGCGGACGAACAAGCGTCGACGCGATCCACAGCCCGAGCAGTCCGCTCACCAACACGCCGGCGGCGAGGGTGAGGCCGACAGCTCGAAGCAGGTCGTCGAACTTGTCCTGCACCCCTACCAGCGGCCGGATGGTAACGGCTTTGACCAGTGTCTCGTTGTCGTAGCCGTCGTCTGCGCTCATGTCCACGACATTGACCGACATTCCCAACATGATGCGCTGGGAGTCGAGTCTTTCGAAGCGGATCAGTTTGGGACTGTCCAAACCCTCTTCGAAGCTGGGTGGGATCGTTGCCGCATCCACAGTTCCTTGACGGATGACTTCGCCGTCGGCGATCAGAGTCATGTCGGACTGGAAGATCTGTTCGAGGTTGGCAGGTGTCAACTCGTCTATCGGCACTCCGTTGCTGTACTGCAGTTCGTCGCGAAATTGTGCCGTTGCGACGTCCTGAGCGTTGGAATAGATCCACGACCGCGCCATGAACGAGACGACGCCTGCGGTTGCTCCGGCGATGATCACGACGATTGCGATGAACACGAGCACGAGCCTGGTCCGCAGACCGTCGACCTGAAGCCAGTGCGGTCTCATCGAGCTGAGCTGGTGTTGAAGCGATACCCGAACCCGCGCACCGTTTCGATGACGGTCGGTGCGGCTGGGTCGTCCTCGATCTTTCCGCGCAGCCGCTGCACTGCTGCATCGACGATTCGTGAGTCGCCCAGGTATTCCTGGTCCCAGGCTGCGGACAACAACTGCCTGCGGCTGAGCACCTGTCCGGGATTCTCGGTCAGCGCCAGTATCAGTCGGAGTTCGGTCGGGGTCAGCGTCAGCAGCGTCCCGGCCTTGCGGACCTGCAATGACGACCGATCCAATTCCAGGTCGCCGAACGTCTCTGCACCCGGCGCCACATCTGGACGCGTCGTTGCGGGTGCCGAACGCCGGACGACGGCTTTGATCCGAGCGTCGAGAACACGCGGACTGGCCGGTTTGACGACGTAGTCGTCGGCACCGGCTTCCAGACCGGCAACGGTGTCGATGTCGTCGGATCGAGCGGTCAGAATGATGATCGGGATCGAACTTCGGGTGCGGATACGTCGGCAGATCTCGTAACCGTCGGCTCCCGGCAACCCGAGGTCGAGTAGGACGAGGTCGGTGGCCCCCAGGGCGTCGTCGAAATCGCCGTTACCGTCGGGGCGATGGCTGACGTTGTGCCCGAGTCGGTTCAGTCCCAACGTGATTGCCTCGGCCACGGCTGGATCGTCTTCTATGAAAAGAATGCTCACCATGAGCTCACCTTGGACTCGCCATGATCAGGGGCCTTCTGCGGTCGGAGGAATCTCGGTCAGCCAAGGGTACAGGGATCACACTCGCGAGAGTCGCTCGTTGCCTGAGTCTGCCAGTACCGCATGCCGGGCGACGCTGGTGTTCAACGGAAATGCCGACACAGCAAGGGTGTAGCAGCCGACGAGCAGTAGCGCACCGATCACGTCACTCGGACGGTGCCATTGCAGCACGACTACGGAGATCGCGGTTCCGATGGTGACCAACGCACCGTTGACCGCAACGACCGCCCGCCACTTCGAGGGTGTGACGATCACGATCGCGCAGACCAGAGCAGCGATGGCCGTCAAAGTGCCGCTGGGGAAGGAATTGTGCATCACCAGACCGTTCAGGTCCGGTCGATCCAGCGATTGCTTGAGAACCCAGGCCGTCGTGATGGGGCCGAGGGTCACGACGACGACGCGTAAAGCTAGCGCAATCGGGTTGTTGCGCAATGTGATCATGAGCGCCACGAGCACTCCTCCCACTATCAGTATCGGGGTGACGAGGCCGATGAATTCGGCGGAGAACACGCTGAGGCGTTCGGAGGTGGCCGCGCCCACCATGAGTTGTTGGTCGACGATCTGACCACCGGTAGTGTTGACCGCCAATTCGAATTCGACGACTCCGAGAATCAAGAGTGCTAGTGCGGCAATCAGTCTCGCTGGTTTGACTCGTGTCATGATCAGCCTTCCGCTCTTTCGTCCGAAGGGTTGCTCAGCTGGGGCGGGCATTCCCCGCCGGGAGTGGTTGCCAATTCGAAATGCCACATCTCGTTGGCATAGGTCTGGCAGAGGCCGTAATCGCTGCCGTGCTGTATGAGCCAGTCGTCGGCGTCTGTCGGTCCGATGTCGACGGCCTGTCCGCTGACATGCTTCGACAGACTCGGGGAGTGCACCCACTTGGACGCTTCGTCCACGCTGCCGTACTTGACGACGGCTTCGTCGAACAGTCGCTGTTGGTATGCCGCGGACCGCCAACCCGACGTGACGTGCATGTCCACTCCGGATGCCTGTGCGTCGGCCGCTGCCGACTGCAGCGCCGCGAGCAGTGCGGCATCGAGACGGGCCAGCGCGGGCACATGAGTGTCTTGCAAGCTGATGCCGTCCTCGATCTCGCCGCCTGAAGGTCCTGAATCAGGCTGAGTGGCAAGGTAGTTACCGCTCTTCGGCTGTGCTTCTTCTGTGTACGAGCACGCGCTGAGCGTGACCGCACCGAGCACGACTGCACCGAGGGCGACGAAGCGGATGATTCCGCAGTGGCTGGGCATATATCAGAGACTGCTCGGTCAGTGTCACCGGCAGATGGTCACCGTTCGTCGGCGGTGTCACGGTCTGCAACAGCTCTGTAACAGGACGGAACGGGGCTGGTGAGCGTGCGCTATGCGGGGCGCGGGATCGATGCGAAAGTCGAGAGTTCGAACCACGAAGGCAAGCTACGACGCAACGCTGTCGGCCCCGAAATGGTGACATCACCGGACCGTATGGCGTCCGACCAGGTCAGGTTACCGCGCCAGATCTCGGTCATCGGTCGCAAGCCCGCAGAGACTGACACTGCAACGTCGAAACCCGGATCGATATCGCACATGTCCACCTCACCGGAATTGATGACGAGCCACCAGTTCCGCGAATGTCCACGCACTCCGGAGAACGCGAAGTGCACCACGGTCTTGCCGTCGGGCACCACGGAATGATCCACCCGGCGATGCATGTCCCACAGCAGCAGTTTCGGATCCAGATCTTCGTCGCCCAGCTCGCCGATCCATCTGGTGCCCCAGATGCCGAGAGCTTCGACCACGGGACGCAGTTCACGGCCGGCGTCGGTCAGACGATAGCTGACGACGCAGTCGGTTTCTTCTCGCTCCACTATGCCGGCGACCGCGAGCTGGTGAAGCCGGGTCGAGAGCAGTGTCGGTGACATTCGCGGAAGCCCGCGGCGGAGATCGTTGAAATGCTCGCTTCCCATGATCAGTTCGCGGAGGAGAAGCAGTGTCCACCGCTCGTCGAGTAGCTCCATCGCCTTGGCGACGGGGCAGAACTGGTGGTACGAGGACCCCATCTCTCGATCGTAGGCCTCCGGGGTGCTCCGGTACAGATTTCGTACTGGAGAGGTGCGAACCGTCGTCGTAGCGTCGAAGTAACGGCATCAACTTTGTTGGTTCGGAGTACGAAAAATATTGAAGGAGAACGGTAATGAGTGGATCAACGGGAACGCTCGGGCTGGACCGGGAGCTGAAGGCGAAGCACCGGGCAATGTGGGGTCTCGGTAACTATCCGGCGGTAGCGGCGCAGGTCATCGCGGAACTCGGACCTGTATTGGTACGTGAATGCGGCGTGCAGAAAGGAGATCGGGTGCTCGACGTCGCGGCGGGGTCGGGCAATGCGGCGATCCCGGCGGCCGCGCTGGGTGCACAGGTGATCGCCACCGACCTGGCTCCCGAACTATTCGTGGCAGGAAAGGAGGCCGCGGCGCTCGCGGGTGTCGAACTCGATTGGCAGGAGGCCGATGCCGAGGCTCTTCCCTTCGGCGACAACGAGTTCGACGTGGTGCTCTCGTGCGTCGGCGTGATGTTTGCCCCGCACCATCAGCGTGCCGCGGACGAACTTCTGCGAGTATGCCGATCCGGCGGAAAGATCGGAGTGCTGAGTTGGACTCCGACGGGATTCATCGGCGAGATGTTCAAAACGATGAAGCCGTATGCGCCGCCGCCACCGCCCGGCACCCAACCGGCGCCGTTGTGGGGCGACGAGAACCATGTTCGTGATCTGCTCGGTGATGTCGACGCCAGGACAGACGTACTGCGTGTGGAGACATTCAGCGGACCGGAAGATTTCCGTGATTTCTTCAAGAAGAATTACGGGCCGACCATCGCGGTGTACCGGAACATCGGCGACGATCCTGACCGAGCGCAGGCACTGGACCGAGATCTGCTCGAGTTGGCGAAAAAGTACGGCACCGGAAGTGAGCCGTTCGTGATGGAGTGGGAGTACCTGCTTCTCACCGCGACACCCGATAAGGGCGGTGCGTGATGACGACAGTCGAGTTCGCGCCGCTGAAATCGGCGATCACAGGTTCTGTGTTCGGTCCCCGAGATCCGGAGTACGACGACGCCAGGTCGATCTGGAACGGGCAGATCGACCATCGGCCGGCGGTGATCGCCCGGTGCCGGTCGGCGTCGGATGTGTCTGTGGCACTTGCATTTGCCAGAGCCCATTCATTGGAGGTTTCGGTCAGAGGCGGCGGGCATTCCTACCGCGGCACATCGGTGTGCGAAGGCGGTGTGATGATCGATCTCAGCGCGATCAACGTAGTGACCGTCGCCCCGTCCGCGAAGCGAGCCAGGGTCGGCGGTGGTGCGACGATCGCCGACCTCGACGCCGCGACGCAGGAACACGGATTGGCAGTGACCGGTGGAGTGATCAGTGATACCGGCGTCGGTGGCCTGACGCTCGGTGGCGGCATGGGGTGGCTGACCCGCACGCTCGGCCTGGCGATCGACAATCTGGTGTCGGCGGAGGTGGTGCTCGCCGACGGTTCGATCGTGCGGGCCTCCGAGGACGATCACAGCGACTTGTTCTGGGCACTGCGCGGCGGCGGCGGAAACTTCGGAGTGGTCACCGAGTTCGAGTACCGTCTGAGCGAGATCGGTCCGGAAGTGCATCTGGGACTGTTCTTCTGGGGAATGGAGGACGGACCGGCAGCGCTTCGTCTGTGCCGCGAAGTGGTGCCTGCCCTGCCGAGAAATGCGGGAGCGATGGTTGCCGTCAGTTTGTCCGCGCCGCCGGCACCGTTTGTCCCGGATCAGTTTCACCTGCTACCCGGATACGCGTTGCTGGTAGCCGGTTTCGGATCGGAAGAGGAACACTCTAATGCGATTGCGCCGATCCGAGAGGGCGTGCCGACGCTGTTCGAGTTCGTCACCCCGCTCCCGTACACCGGTTTGCAATCGATGCTCGACGACTCGGAACCGTGGGGTGCGTACGCCTATGAGAAGGCTTTGGACCTGGTGGATTTCTCCGACGACGTGATCGATGTTCTGACCGAGCAAGCGGGCAAGAAATCGTCGCCGATGTCCTTCATGCCGGTCTTTCCGCTGCAGGGAGCTTTCACTTCCGTCGGCGAGGACGAGACTGCGTTCGGTGGTTCTCGCACACCACATTACGTGTGCAACATGACGGCTACGGCCACCGATGCCGGGACACTGGAATTGGATCGATCGTGGGTGCGTGAGACCTGGGAAGCCTTGCGTCCGTTCTCGTCCAATCAAGGCGGGTACGTCAACTTCATGACCGATGTCGACGAGGACCGAGTGCGAGCCTCCTACGGCGCGGCGAAGTATGCGCGATTGTCCGCAGTCAAGGCGAAGTACGACCCGGACAACGTGTTTCACCTCAACGCAAATATTCTGCCCGCGTAAGGCGTCCAAGTCAGAGTGCGAACACCAGTCAGACCGTGAATACCAGGATGACGACGATCAGCGCGGCCAAGATGATGACGGCAATCATGCCGGTCATGGCGAGGGGAGCCCAGGCCACTACCTTGTCACGGGTGCTGGCATCGGCGGGCCCGGTCGGTATTCGCGGCGGCCAGGAGAACATGTCCATCGGACTGGGAACGTTCCGTAGTGGCGTGTTCTGTTGCACTGCTGGAAGTCCGGTGATCGTGGATCCGGTCAAGCGATTGCGGCGGTGTGGGTCGGCAAGTTGTGTGGTCCGGTGAGCCCAGGCCGGTACGGCTCCCTCGGACGAGTAGACGGGAGCGTCGATCAGCTGCTCGATCGTGCCACCGCCCGTCGCGGCTGCAGCGAGAGCGTCGCGTGCCTGAGCCATTGTCGGCCGTCGGATGGGGTCCGGCTCGAGGAGTTGAAGGAGAACGTCGGTGAGCGGTCCGGACTTGGTGGGTCGGTAGATCTCGGCCTTGGCAACACGATGCAGTAGGGCGATGGCGTCCGAGTCGATACCGAAGGGCGGTTGACCCTCGATCACCGTGTAGAGCGTCGACCCGAGTGAGAAGACGTCACTGGCCTCGGTGGGGTCGTCGCCGCGGGCAACTTCGGGTGCGAAGTACGCGGGAGTGCCGGTGATGACTTCGTCCTGGGTGTCGGACACGTCGCTCTTTGCACGGGCGATGCCGAAGTCGCTGATCTTGACGGTGCCGAGGGACTTGCCTCGGTCTGCGATCAGGATGTTGCCGGGTTTGATGTCGCGGTGGACGATGCCTGCGGCGTGCGCTTCGGTGAGTGCCGCAGCGATCTGCGCGCCGATCTGCGCGACTTCGAGTGGTGGCAACGTGTCGGCCAGGTTCATGGCCTGGGCGAGGCTGCGAGCCGGGAAGTACTCCATGACCAACCAGGGTTCGCCGGACTCGATCGCGACGTCGTACATGGCGATGGAGTGGGGATGGGTGAGCTTTGCGGCGTTCCTGCCCTCGCGCAATGTGCGTTCGCGGACCTCTTCGGCCGTTTCGGTGTCGAGGCCTTCCGTACTTGTGACCTGTTTCACCGCGACGTCACGGCTGAGGAGGGTGTCGCGGGCCAGCCAGACGGCGCCCATCCCTCCGTCGCCAATCTTGGAGCGGAGTCGGTACCGCCCCGCCAGCAGGTATTCGGGCCCGATGCCCCTCCCTGTCTGCTCCTGAGCTGTCACATCTCAAGGTTAATGGATTGATGCCACTGTGACGCTCGAGGCTCCTGTGAACTGGGTTTTTGGCTCTGCTTGACGTGTCGGGGGTGACACGGTTTACTGAAAACAGTTCGAAAATATGTTCGAAATTGCTGTTCGTTGGATGCATGTCAAACCCGACTTCCCCGCGGTTTGCCGGCTGGTTATGGATTGCTACCAGCGAGTTTTTCCGGTGTTCCGGAGGATGGGGATGACCGAGGTGACCGAGTTGGTAGAGCTGTCGGCAGATGCGGCGGGGTTGTCCCGTCAGGATCGGCTGGCACAGCTCCGCCGACAGATCGCGTCCATTCCCTCTCGCGGCGATACGTCGTTCTCCGGACCGAGTGTTTCCGTGGCTGGTGTTTCCGGGACAAGTGCAGCAGCCTTCGAGAGTGTTGCCGACCGGGACATACCGGTCGTGGACCGCGCGCACAAGGCTGGTGTTCTCCCAGTGCCGGAAGGTATCGGGGCATTGCTACCGCAGGGCGGTTTGGTGCGCGGAACCGTGGTGTCCGTCGAGGGCGCTGCTTCCTTGCTTTTGGGATTGGTCGCGTCGGTGACGGCGTCCGGGGGGCATGTTGCAGTCATCGGGCAACCTCGACTGGGATTGCTGGCGGCGTACGAGATGGGTGCGCAACTGGAACGTCTGGCACTCATTCCGGCGCCTGGGCCGGATCCGGTCGAGATCGCCGCTGTGCTGCTCGACGGTATGGATCTGGTGATTCTGGGATTGGCGGGTGCGTCGGTATCCCCGTCGCGTGCGCGAGCGGTGGTGGCGCGCGCCCGGAGCAAGGGCTCGACTCTTGTTGTCACCGAAGGTCACTGGGACGGAGCCGAAGTTCGGTTGGACGCTCGGGTCCATGGTTACGGTGGGTTCGGTCAGGGCCGGGAGTTGGGGCGTGGTCGGCTCAGTTCCCTGAGCCTCGCGGTTCGTGCACGGGGGCGCTCGTTCCAGCCCCGGACCACGCGCCTGGACATCTGCAGTGCAGCCGGCCGGGTCGAGTGGGTGCCTTCCCAGCCGGTGGAGACTGTGTCGTCCCAGGTGATGACGGAGCAGGTGGTGTCACTGTGAGCAGAGTTCTGGCGTTGTGGTGCCCGGATTGGCCGGCGGTGGCAGCGGCAGCACTTGCCGATCTTCCGGCAACACATCCCGTCGCGGTCACCTCGGGTAATCGGGTGATCGCATGTTCGGCGACGGCCCGCGCGGAGGGAGTTCGCCGAGGCTTGCGTCGACGCGAGTCGCAGGCCCGCTGCCCGGAACTGTATGTGGCGACGGCAGATCCGGAACGCGACGCCAGATTGTTCGAGCCGGTCGCCGCGGCCATCGATGCGGTGGCACCGGGCGTCGAGGTACTCCGTCCGGGTTTGCTGGTGCTCAGTGCGCGAGGTGTCAGTCGGTACTTCGGTTCGGAGGAAGCCGCGGCGGAACGATTGGTGGATCAGGCATCTGCTGCGGGCGTCGAGAGTCAGGTGGGTGTGGCGGACCAGCTGTCCACGGCGGTCATTGCCGCGCGCCGGGCAGCGCTGGTGCCGCCGGGGGAGGGAGCACGGTTTCTGGCACCCCTACCCATGCCGGAGTTGGCGGCCGAGCCCAGCCTCTCTGCGCCGCATCGCGGAGAGTTGGTCGATCTGCTGCGCAGACTCGGGATCAGAACCATCGGTGCTTTCGCAGATCTACCGGCAGTGGACGTCGCTTCGCGTTTCGGTGCCGATGCGGTGCTCGCGCATCGTGCCGCGCGTGGTGAACCCGAGCGGCCACCGTCGGCGCGGATGCTTCCGCCGGACCTGGAAGTGGAGCAGCATTACGATCCGTCGATCGAGCGGGTAGATGCCGCAGCGTTTGCCGGGCGTGCCTTGGCAAGTCTGCTGCACGACAAGCTGTCCGCCGCCGCGGTCGCGTGTACGCGTCTGTCGATTTCGGCCAGCACGGGCAACGGTGAAAATCTTTCTCGGACTTGGCGTTGCGCCGAACCTCTGACGCCGGAGGGAACGGCCGATCGAGTGCGTTGGCAACTGGACGGCTGGCTCACCGGGCGCAGTGAGACTCGGCCGACTGCAGGCATAGCGGTGTTGCGTCTGGAACCGGTGGAGGTGGTCAGTGCCGGTGCCTTGCAGTTGGGGCTGTGGGGCGGTGTCGGCGACGAGGAGGAGCGGGCCAGGCGAGCATTGGTGCGCGTGCAAGGTCTTCTGGGCGGCGAATCGGTTCAGGTCGGTGTCCTGAGCGGTGGTCGAGGACCCTCGGAGCGAATTACCCTGTTGCCCTTGGGAGACGAGCGGGTAGCTGCCCATGATCCGACAGCCCCGTGGCCTGGTCGTCTGCCGCAGCCCTCTCCGGGGTCGATCTTCGTCGACAACCCCAAGGTATGGCTGGGGGATATGGCCGGCAATGCCGTGTACGTCACCGAGCGCGGAGTCTTCAGTTCGCAGCCGGGAAGGCTGAAGTGGGGGAGCAAGGAATGGGCAGTGCAGGGATGGGCCGGGCCATGGCCGGTAGACGAGCGATGGTGGGACGCTGCCTCGGCGCGCACGGCGGCGCGGGCTCAGGTTCTGCTGGAGGAATCGCGGGCGCTGCTGATGATCTGTGAAGGCGGTGGATGGTCGGTGGAGGGTGTGTACGAATGAGTTCACAGGTACAGCCAGCTGTACCGGACATGGTCGAGTCGGCTGTACGAACAGTAGGGGCGCTGGCGCCATCGTACTGACGCCGTCGGGCACCTAGCGTTGATGACATTCAAAAACTCACTGTTGCAATGATTCTCGTCGTTGCAACTCTTCGCGAGGAGTGTCATGAAAACGGCGGGCCGATCTGACGTTTCCGGAACCGATCGACTTCACTACCGGCCGACGGAGCTACGCGACGCACAACTTCTTGCGTACGACGAAGCCGGCGAAGGCCGAATCGTGGAGGTATTCGGGGACGTCGCCACAGCTGAGCACATCGTGATCTTCGTGCCAGGCAATGACAACGGCCTGGGAAACTACTTCGACGAGAACCGTCCGACAGGACCACGAGTGAGCGGATGGACACTGGGAAGGATGCTCCGAACGCTCGGGCCGAACGACCGCGTCGCGGTGATCGTGTGGGTCGGTTATCGGACGCCGTGGGGATTTCTCGAGTCGTTCTCGCGGACTCTTGCAGAGCGCGGTGCGATCGATCTGGCGCGGTTGACTCGTATCCTGCCGCGTTCGGCGCATGTCACGCTCGTCGGGCACAGCTACGGGGCGGTGGTGTGCGGACTCGCCCTCCCGTCGGCGCGCGCGGACGATTGTGTGGTGATCGGCAGCCCGGGAATGGGGACCAGTTCGCGTGAGGACCTGTGCTTTGGCGGAAATCTCTGGGCTGCTCTGGGGCCGTCGGACTGGATCCGGTACTTCCCGCGCGTGAAGATCGGTCGTCTCGGGCACGGCCCGTCTCCAGTCCGAGCGCAGCACGGAGCCATAGTTTTCGACACCGGCGCCATTCGAGGGCATTGCGGATACTTCGCCGATGCAAGCGAGTCGCTGCGCAACATCGCGAGGATCGGGTTGGCTCGCTACGACGAGGTCACGAGACCAGGGGAGTTGCCGCCTCAGCTGACCGCGTCAGCAATCCGCGAGGACAGGTCTATCCTGGGAACTCGTGAGTGTCGCTAACGTACGAAGTGCCGGCGGGGTCCAGATCAGCTACCGCGATTCCGGCTCGCATCCCAGTGTGGCAGATCTGCCTCCGGTAGTTCTCGTGCACGGCATGGGCGGCGACAGCGGTACCTGGGACAAGTTCGCGCGGACCTTGCGTTCGCGCAACCGACGAGTTGTCTCGGTCGATCTTCGCGGCCACGGCCGGAGCGCTCGGGCGTCGTCGTACCTGTTCGACGAGTTCGCGGACGACGTCATGGACGTGTGTGATCATCTCGAACTCGATCAGGTGGATCTGGTCGGCCATTCGCTCGGCGGGCACGCGGCGTCGTTGATCGCTCAGAAACGTCCCACCGTGGTGCGGAAGTTGGTCATCGAGGAAGCGCCGTTACCACTACGTGCGGGTGACCCGGAACAGGTGTTCGCGAGGAAATTGCCGAGTGTGCCAGAACTGTGGCACGCCACAACAAGTTTGGTGCGACATCCGCGAGCCGCGCTGACGTTCGATCGCTCGATGACGCGGTCCGCGCTCGAGCAGTTCCGCCGGCCGGATCCGCAGTGGTGGGATCGCTTGCCACTCATCGAGGCCGACATGTTGTTCCTGCGTGGAGGTCTGGGTGGGATGGTGGACCCCGTTCGCCTCGACGCTGTTGCAGCCACCGTCGCGCGCTGCGAATTGGTCTCCTTCCGCACCGGCCACAGTGTCCACCGCGACGGTCACCGCCAATTCGAATCCGTTGTGTTGCCGTTCATTTCCTGAAAGCGGAATATCAGATCAGTTCCGGGAAGAACCCATCCACAACGCGTGCGGCACCGAATGTACTTCCATGCACACCAACGGCAACGACTGGTCCGCACACGAATACGTCGACGCGGTAGCACGATCCGTTCACGGTGAGACAGTTCGATGGCCGCAGGGTCCGAGCACGGATGCGGTGATCGTTCTCCCCGTTCATGCCCGAAACCATCCGGGGAAGAACGCAGTTCTGCTCTGGAATCACGACTTCGGTTGGTCGTGGGGCGTCGAGGAGGCTGATGTGCGAAGAACGATTTCGATAGTCGACACTCTCGGCATCGGCCGGACACCGGATCCGCTGCGCTGTGCGGATCGGGTAATCGAGCTGATCAGTCAGGCGGTTTGCTCGAGCATGTGTAGCGAAGAGTGATTCGGTCAACTCTGGGGCGACAACGCCTCCGAGAGGACGACGCCCGTGAACCCAGAGAACGTTCCAGCCTCGCATTGTCATTCATTGCCACGCCGGACGTTCCTCGGTGGCGTCGGTGCTCTTGTCCTCGCCGGAGTGGCAGACGTCGCAACCGGCGCGGTGAGCGCGGCGCCGGCGCAAGCAGCGCCCGCCGATCGGTTTCCGCAGAAACCCAACATCGTTGTCATCATCACCGATCAGGAGCGCCGGCCGATGTACTGGCCGCAAGGCTGGGCTGATCAGAATCTGCCCAACCGCAAGAGGATTGCCGATCACGGGCTGACGTTCGACCAGGCGGTGTGCAATACCGCGATGTGCTCGCCGAGTCGCAGTACGTTCTTCACCGGCCTTTACCCCGCGCAGCACGGGGTCACGAGAACGCTCACCGAAGGCGGCACTGTTTCCCCCACCGAGCCACAGTTGCAGGTCTCCGAACAGAACATGGCAAAGCTGCTGGCGTCGGCCGGCTACAACGTCCAGTACCGGGGGAAATGGCATCTGAGCAAAGGCGTCGTCGGCGGTGATCCGACAAGCGAGGACGTGGCGGGATTCGGCTTCGAAGGGTGGATTCCGCCGGACGCGGGCCAGGACACCAATCCGGATCATTTCGGCGGCGGGTGCGCAGACCATGATCGCCGTGTTGCCGAGGAGGCAGTCGATTTTCTCTCCGGACCAGCAATCACGTCCGGACAGCCTTGGGCGCTGATCGTCTCGTTCGTGAACCCGCACGATGTCCTCGCGTACCCCCAGACGTGGAACGCGATGAACGGCACGTGCGACAACTACGGATCGGACGCACCAGGCGCCTTCGAGCAAGGAATCGACCTGCCGCCCACCTTCGACGAGATCCTGGCGCTCAATCACAAACCGACAGCACAGGTTCAGTCGGAATTGCTGCTTGCAGCCGGGCTCGGGCCGCTGCTCGGACCCGATCAGGCCCGCAACTACATCAACTTCTACGCCTACATGCACAAGGTTGTGGACGAACACATCGGCAGCGTGCTCGACGCGATCGAGGCCACTCCACAGATGCTCGACGACACGGTGATCGTTCGCATGTCCGACCACGGGGAGATGGGGATGAGCCACGGAGGTTTGCGGCAGAAGGTGTTCAACGCCTACGAGGAAACGCTGCGCGTTCCATTGGTCATCAGCAACCCCTTGCTGTTTCCCGAGCCCGTTCGCACCGACGCCCTGGCGTCGTTGATCGACGTGATGCCCACTCTCGCCACTCTCGCTCAAGCGCCCGCGCGTGAATCGTGGAACTTCTTGGGCACCGATCTGACACCGGTCGTCGTCGACGCTGCCGCTTATCCGCAAAGTCCCAGCGCGCAGGTTCAGGACACGATTCTGTTCACCTACGACGATCAGAACTGCGCAACGCCCGACGGTCAGAACATCGTCACGCAGCCTAATCACATCCGGTGCATACGTGAGAGTCGATGGAAGTACACGATGTACTTCGATCCCGCGGGAGTTGCTGCGCCGCAATACGAACTCTACGACTTACAAGCCGACCCCTTGGAACTGAACAATCTAGCCAATCCGCTCAATATCGGCTCGTATCGGCCAGATCTGGCGGCTCAGATGAACGCCAAGCTCTTCGCAGTGATGGAGACCAAGGGCGTTTCTCTGAAGGAATAGATCGAATTTCGCCAAAACTGATTCACGTTTCAGTTCTGCGGGCATGCTGGTGGGGCATCTGTCTTCGGTTCGGGAAGAAGGAATGTCATGACTGTCACCTCGCCGGGGCGAGAAGGTTTCAGTACTCTTCGGTCGGGAGGGTTGAACTGGGATTCGTTCCCACTCCGATTGTTCACCAAGGGAAATGCAAAATTCTGGAACCCAACCGACCTCGATTTTTCCCAGGACGCTCGTGACTGGCAGGAGCTGACCAGCGAGCAGCAGCGCAGCGCCACCTTCCTGTGCGCGCAGTTCATTGCCGGTGAAGAAGCCGTCACCGAAGACATTCAACCGTTCATGAAAGCGATGTCGACCGAGGGCAGGTTCGGCGACGAGATGTACTTGACGCAGTTCTGTTTCGAGGAAGCCAAGCACACCCAGGTATTTCGGCTGTGGATGGACGAAGTGGGATTGACCAGTGACCTGCATTCCTACGTCGCTGACAATCCGTACTACCGGCAACTGTTCTACGAGGAGTTGCCGTCGTCGCTACGCATTCTCGAGACGGATCCCAGCCCGGTCAACCAGGTGCGTGCCAGCGTCACGTACAACCACGTCATCGAGGGCAGTCTGGCGTTGACGGGCTACTACGCCTGGCAGAAAGTCTGTGCGACGCGCGGAATCCTGCCTGGCATGCAGCAATTGGTGCGGAAGATCGGTGACGACGAACGACGGCACATGGCTTGGGGGACGTTCACCTGCCGAAGGCACGTCGCCGCCGACGATCACAACTGGGACGTCGTCCAGCAGCGGATGGGTGAACTCATGCCCATGGCGCTCGGAATGATCAACTGGGTCAACGATCAATTCGAGGTGCAGCCGTTCGGTTTGGACAATCAGGAGTTCCTCGAGTATGCCGCAGACCGTGCGCAGCGCCGACTTTCGGCGATCGAGTCTGCGCGCGGGCGCGACGTCGCCGAGATCGACCTCGACTATTCGCCGGAAACTCTCGAGGAAAAGTTCGGGGCGGAAGATGCCGCTGCGATGAGTGAGGCGGCCGGCTGAAAGCGAATTCTATTGGGGCCAAGCCGAGTTCTGGATGACCTCGACAAAATCGATGTGCCGAAATCCAGGTACAAAATGTTCGAGCACGTCACCGTTGACCGTTCCGAACGTGCTCTCGGGGCGGTGCTTGAAACCGTCGGTGAAGGCCTTCAAGATCTGATTCTTGAAATCCGGACGGGGGTGGGCCGCGGTGACGGCGTCGATGTCGGCCCGGTCGAGTTCGCTGTATCCGATTCCGAGTACATCGGTCTCCACACCCGCTGTCACCAAGGCGATTTCGGGTTCCAATCGGGAGGGAACTTCGGGCGTCGTATGTAAAGCGATGCCTTCCCACACTGTGCGGATGTCGGCTTCGTCGACTCCGTAGCCGGTGAGGAATCGCCGTGCTTCGTCCGCGCTGTCCAATTCGAATCGTGCCGTACTGTCTCGGAACTTCTCGGTGAGCCCCAGATCGTGGAACATGGCGCCGACGTAGAGCAATTCGGGGTCGGCGTGCAGCCCCAAACGCGCGCCTTGCAGCGATCCGAAGAGGAAGACGCGTCGCGAGTGGTGAAACAGTAACTCGGACGCCGTATCTCGGACGAGTTCGGTGGCGTCGGCAGTCATCTTCGAATCGGGGATTTTCACACCGGCAATGATCGTGTTCATCGGTACCTGCTCTGCTCGTCGCTGCTGCGAATTTCTCGGTCTATCCCAGTGTCGGTCGAGCACGCACGCGGGCGCACCCTGATCTCGGCCATACTGTCCACAGATCAGGACGAAGGGGAGTGATCGTGACCGCAGTGCATCGAGTTGCCGTCCTGGTGTTCGACGGCGTCAAACTGCTCGACGTCGCAGGTCCGAGTGAGGTGTTCGCAGAAGCCAATCGCGGCGGAGCGAACTACGAGTTGGTGATCTGCTCGGTGGGTGGACACGATGTCGACTCGTCGACCGGCATGCGCATTCCGGTCGACTGCGACGTCGCAGATTCCGGTTCCTTCGACACGTTGCTTGTCATGGGTGGCGACGTGTTCCCGTCCACGCCGGTGAGCCCGGAACTACGCGAGGCAGCACGTGACCTGGCAGGGCGTTCGGGGCGGGTTGCCTCGATCTGTACCGGGACTTTCATCCTGGCGGCGAGTGGACTGCTCGACGGACGCCGCGCAACGACGCATTGGCAACACACGGCAACGCTGGCGCGCGCCTATCCGCAGATCACGGTAGTTCCCGACGCCATTTTCATCGAGGACGGCACGGTGTTCTCGTCTGCGGGTGTGACCGCCGGGATCGACCTCGCGCTCGCATTGCTCGAGCGAGATCATGGTGCAGAGATGGCCCGACGCGTCGCGCAGCTTCTGGTGGTATTCCTCCAGCGTCCAGGTGGGCAGTCACAGTTCTCGCCGTCGTTGAGCGGGCCGCGGCCCCGGGTGCCTGCGCTTCGCGCAGTAGTCGATGCGGTGGCGGCCGATCCGGCGGGGGAGTACTCGGTCGACGAACTGGCTGCCCTGGCGCATCTGAGCCCACGGCATTTGACGAGGCTCTTTCGCGAGGAACTCGGTACGACGCCGGCCAAATACGTCGAGTTGATCCGTTTCGATTCCGCGAAAGCACTCCTCGATGCCGGCCACTCGGTGACCGAAGCCGCGCAGTTGGCGGGATTCGGCAGTTCGGAATCCCTACGCCGAGCATTTTCGACGCATCTCGGAATCTCGCCGCAGGTGTACCGTCGTCGTTTTCAAGCTTTCGGCTGAGACTGACTTTCGTGCTTGCCTTGCGGCGGGCTCATGCCCTGCTTGTCGAGCCAGGCAAGGCTGTAATCCGCGATCTCACGCCAGCCGTGGTCGATGGTCAGAGAATGCCCCCGATCGCCGAAGACCTTGTATTCGTTGACCGTTGGAGCCTTGGCATACTTCTTGAACGAGCTGTCCGAACTGGCTTTCGGGACTGTGCGATCCTTGCCGCCGCCGATCATCAGAAGGGGTCCACGTTGCGCGTTGAAATCCACGGCAGCGGGGCTGTGAGGCGCGAAGTTGGCGAGTGCCGCCTCGAACAACGGCCGACCAGGGGCGGGAATCGCATACTGCTCGAACAAGGCGTCGGACTCGTCCTTGGACACGGCGCTGGCAAAGGACTTGTGAAACGACTCTCTGTTGTGTGAGTACGCCTTCCGGTAATTCCCGGGGTTGGACAGGACCGGGAAGACGCTGCCCAGTTGAACGAGGGGAAGTTTCAACACCCCTTTGGGCTGAGCCGGGTCGATGGCAATTGCCGCGGTCGCCAACTTCTGGCCCAGCAGTTTCTGCGCGATCAAACCTCCGAACGAATGCCCCACCACGATCGGTGGTTCGTCGAGATCGGCGATCACCTTGGCGTAGTGATCGGTCACGTCGTCGATGCCGTGTCCCGCGATGTCTTCCGGGTGTTCGCGCGTCTCACCCACCGTCGACGCGTCCCCTGGCCACCCCGGCGCCATCGTGGGGTACCCCTGCGCGTTGAAAACCTGTGCCCAGGAATCCCAGGTGGTCGGGTGCATCCAGAGTCCGTGGATGAACAGAACTGTCGGGTTGGACTTGGGCGACATGCGCGCTCCCCGCTATCGGACCGATGATCGATACGGGATGCCCGCTTTTTGCAACCTCATGCACATTTTCGGCGAGCTTTTCCGTCGGGCCGTTCCGTTCTGTTGTGCGAAGATGGCACGATCGTGGAATGGCACCAACTGGATCTGCAAAGGCGATGGCATTGTGGACCACCGCTTTTGTTGTCTCACAAGCGAATATTGCTCGCCTACTCGGGCCGGTGGCTCCCAAAGTATTGGAAGTGCAGACGGCGTTCTCCGCTCGCCGGTACGTCGAGATCTTGGACTCCATGGACGCGGCGGCCACGGCGCGATTTCGTAGTCACTACTACCCCGACTTCGTACATCCCGCGATCTACGCGATGGCTTTGCGGTCAGCAAGCAAGCGGCTCGGGGAGCGGGTTCCCCTTTCCTCCGCAACTCGGCGCGTCCTTGCCGTCGCACCGGTACTGTCGGCGGCCGGCGACTACGTCGAGAACGTGGCCGGACTGCATTTCCTCGATCATCGGGACATCGTCACCGACTCGAGGGTTCGCGCCGCCTCGACCGTCAGTATTGCCAAATGGCTGCTCGCACTCGGAACTCTCGGATATTTGTCGCAGGGTTTTGTCAGAGTATGGGTATCGAGAATGTGAGGAGCACTGATGGCAGTCGAACTCGATACCGAATACTTCGCTGACGGAGAAGAGTTCCGTCGATGGCTGTCCGAGAACCACGAGGTGGTCCCCGGCCTTTGGCTGAAAATGGCCAAGAAGACCTCGTCGCACAGCTCTATCGACTACGACCAAGCGTTGGACGTTGCCCTGTGCTTCGGCTGGATCGACAGCCTCGCACGGCGAATCGACGACGATTTCTTCGTACAGAAGTTTTCGCGACGCACCGCGCGGAGTCCGTGGTCCAAACGCAATGTCGAGATCGTCGCCCGCCTCGACGCCGCGGGACTTCTCGAGCCATCCGGCATCGCCGAGATCGAGAAGGCCAAGGCCGACGGTCGGTGGGATCGCGCATACGAGGGATCAGCCAAGGCCGAGGTCCCGAAAGACTTTCTCGATGCGCTTGCGGAAAACCCGAAGGCTCGCGAGTTCTACGCGACGCTCAATTCCACCAACCGATTCACCATCGCGTACCGACTGCAGGAGGCAAAGCGTCCGGAGACTCGAGCCAGGCGGATCGAGAAATTCGTCAACCAGCTTGCGGAGGGCAAGAAGTTCTACTGAGCTGCCGCGTCACTGAGCCACAGGCACTTGCGAATCGACACCCAGCGCGGCTGACACAATAGGGCTCGTGATCGAAGCCGAAACCTGTTCCGCGCTGTCTGCTGTCGACGAACCGCTGGCAGGCAGCGCTGCCGTCGTGCGGGGTTGGGTGTGTCTCGAATTCAACGCAGCCTGGGGTCGTGACGTGCTGGACGGAACGGCGTTGGGGGAGGAGCTCGCCGCCGAGCTGAGCCGACGAGCCGACGCTGCCGACGTACGAATCATGTTCGTTCGGCGACCCGGGCGCACCGACCCGATGACTGATGGACACACCGTCCTGCTTGCGCGCTCCGATCCGAGCGACTCATGGTGTGAAAGGTTGCACATCGATTCGCCGATGGACTTACTCGACGTCGATTTCTTCCTGTTGGATGGGCCGCCACCAGGATTGGGCGAGCAAGTGACCGAGCCAGTCGTATTGGTCTGCGCTCACGGCAAGCGCGACCAGTGCTGCGCTGTATTCGGCAGGCCGATTGCCGCAGCACTGACGTCGTCCTTCGGGCCTCAGGTGTGGGAGTGTTCGCATACCGGCGGGCACCGATTTGCGCCGTCGATGATCCTGCTGCCGAGCGGCAATACATACGGCCGTCTGTCCGCAAGTGAGAGTGTCACGGCCGTGGAGGTGGCTTCCCGGGATCAAGTCCATTTGCCAGGCCTGCGTGGACGGAGTTGCTGGTCTCCGGCGGGTCAGGCTTCGGAAATTGCAGTGCGACAACAAATCAGCTGTGGAATCGACGACTTGGCTGTCATCGAGCAGGCGAGTGACGGGACATGCGTCGTCGCACATGTGGACGGCCGGCGATGGGCCGTGGAGACTGCAGTCTCCGAACTCGCGCCGCGACCACCGAGTTGCGGCGCGGCGCCCAAGCCGGTCAGGCCGGTTGTCGTCACGTCGATTCGAGACCTGTGATTCCTCGACGGTTTTACGCGATCAGGCTCGATGAACTCGGTCGTGGTCAGTGCTATTGCAACAGGAGTGCAATGACTGCGGGCGGTAGTTGAGATATCGCCTGAGAAGATAGCTTTCTCGGGAGAACGTACCGTGAGGTACGTTCTGGGAATGGCACCGACGTGGGAACAGATCCGAGGCGCGAATTACGGCACGATGGGACGCACTGTGCGTGGCGTCGTTCACCGCCCCGACGGGTCGTGGCAGCTGGTGTTGCATGCTCCGGAGGCGGCGTGGCGCTACGAAAACGAGTCGGGCGAGCCGATCTTTCTGGAGAACGCGACGGACAGATGGTCTCGCGACGCGGACGATGCGATGGTCCACGCCGTCAAGTCTCCGAACACGATGTACTCGACCATCGGTATCGGTTCACCATCGCTGCTTCTCCGCGCTTATGACACGTTCCCTCCTGCATCAAGTCATATGTTCGACAACGAACGATTCGTCGACCCCAGTTCGCCCCGCGCAGCGATCGTTCGAGGCCGCGAGGGATGGGAGGTGACCGCTCTCGACCAGTACACCAACGAGACGGTTACTTATGTGTTCGATGCGGAACTCGGCGTCGCGTTGCGGTGGCAGCACGGCGACGAGTGGATGGAACTCGAAAACCCCGCACTGGATGAAGAATTCGATCCAGGATTGTTCCGATGGACGGGTCCCTCGCGTCCTGCGCAAGACGAGATCGCGAAGCATCAACGTGAGCATCAGGAACGGGAACGCGCTCTGGCCGAGATTCCTCAGGCAGTTCCGACATGGCTCCCGATGACGATAGTTGCCACGTCGCAGTCAGGTGATCCTCGCACCGGCGAACTGAGCCTGTCGATCCATGGACAGTCGCCCCAATTCACGTTGCGTCGTTGGGTGAGCGCGATCGGCGAGCCGGCTCTAGAGTGGCCGAACGATCTCACACCGCAGCGTTATCGATGCTCGCTCGGTGACTGGACGTACGAAATTCGTGGTTATCAGGACATCGACCCAACGGACTGCGCTCGCATCGTCCAGTCGATTGTGCCCGTCGACCCGCCCAGTCGGGAGGCAGCCCAGATCGCCGCCGAACTCGCGGTGGAGGAACTTGATCGCCGAGAAGCAGGGTTGCTCGAGGCTCTGGGAACCGGTCGAGTGCTTACCGATCACCTCGTCGACGAGTCTCTGTTGATCCGCACCGATTTCACCGACGATGGCGCTTGGCGTGAGATCGCCGTCGCTGCAATGGCTCCGGTATCGGAGGGCGACAGCGATCTGGAGTTTGCGGCGTATCTCACCTGCATCGACAATCGGGACTATGACGGACTGACTGTCGACGGCCTGCTCGGGCTGATCGGCGAGCCGCCGCCCTACTACGCGTTTCTAGTCGATGCCGAGACGGTGAGAACCCCTGAGCATCCCATCGTCGCTGTCTACACGGGCCCCGACGAACCGGATCGGCCACGGGGGAGGACATTTCGCGTCATTCCCGCGGAAATGTGGAGTGTGGAGAACAATCTGTCGATCGCGAACATGGACTTCGAGTCCTTCGCAGACAGTACTGATGACGATGGGGTCTTTCGCGGATTTCCCGAGCCTGCTCGCCCGGTTGAGGAAGTGACGACCCGTGAGATTGCACAGTGGATTGCCGACGATCTCGACACCGACGCCCTCAGAGATTTCTACGCTGAGATCGACGGGCGCAAGCATCCCTATCCGGTGTCACTGTTCGAAGTCGATCTGTCGGAGGCCCACGCCCAGGCCCGCGACATCGACTACGGAGCCGACGTAGATCTTGTCGGATACGAGGCATTTCTGGAAGCGACAGCACGTGGCGGTCCAGCACTGCTTGGAAATGTAGCCGCCCACCTCGCGCAGTGGACGTTCGTGATCGACCACGAGTCGTATCGGCCGATTGCGGCGCACCGCGTCGGATTCAGCACCTACACCCCACCCGACTCCGAAACCGGAGTGCCGCAACCTATGCGCCTAGAGGTGCCGTTCGTGTGCACCGAACCGGTGTCGCTGTCGTCGTTGACGGACAGGGACGACCTGGTGGACCGCGAGGCGGTGAAGCGAGCTGTACTGGCTGAGGCCGCACGCCTGCACGGCGACGCCCAGATCACCGGCGGCGAACCCGTACTCGCGCGGATTCCACGACTCGCAGGATTTAACATTGGCTGCCCGGTGCAGGTCGACGGTCAACACGTTTTCTACATAGCCATCGTGACCGACGCCGCCGACGCATTTATCGTGCAGGAGGTACCGCCGGAGGGACTGAGAATTGTCGGTCCAGGGGAACTCTGAACAACGATGAGAAGTCAGCAAGTTCGGCGCATCCCCGGCTATGGACACCGCGACCGTTTCGTTTCTCGAGTTCGGCATCCGAAACGAAATCTCGTGGCTTGAAACAGGTTGGGGAAGGGAGTCCACTCGACAGCGGATGGCGGCGGTTGATTTGGTGACCGACGCAGCGGCGGCGTGCGCCGACTCGACCGCCGCCGTTACGAAGTAGCATCGCTGCTATGACTGTCGATTTGGTTGCGCCTGACGAGGCCTTGTGGGTGTCCTGGTTGGAGTCGCGTGACGAGTGGGGCGGACCGCAGGCGGATCAGCCCGGTTCGGCCTTGGGAGTTGCGCAACGTCTGGATCTCGACCTTGCATCCCGCGATGGGTTCGGGCACTGGGTGCAGGAGTTGTTGGCGCAGCCTGAGGCGTTGCCGGGGCCCGACATTGTCCCGGCAACCAACTGGTGGATCGTTCGAGAGGGCAGGTATCTCGGTGCTATCCAGTTGCGACACAGCTTGAATGAGTTCTTGGCTGATCTTGGTGGTCATATCGGCTACGGGATCCGGCCGTCGGAACGCCGGAAAGGGATAGCGTCGACTGCTCTGCGGGAGGTGCTCACGTACGCCGGCGACCCGGTAGGGCTCAGTCGCGTCCTGATTACCTGCGACGAAACGAACGAGGGTTCGCGCAAAGCAATCGAACGGTGCGGTGGTCTACTCGACAGCGTGCGCCCAGCTGATCAGTCGTCGCGCAACCTCGGCCATACGGGGGATACGCTTCGCTACTGGGCGGCCACGGGCCAGTCAAGAGTCAGTTGACCCCTTTTTGACCGTCAACGGGAAGTCACGGTCGCAGGGAAGGCAACACGGGCCGCGATACTCTCGCTGAGGTCGTGGATTTCTGCGGCGAGGACGTCTCGGCCCTTCGTGTCCGACTCGTGAACGAAGGTTGTCGATCCCAGTGTGGCACCGCAATATTCGATGATGCCGCGCTCGATCTGTGTCCGGAAGGCCTCGTACACGCCGTGTCGGTCGAAACTCTCAGCGTCGTCACCTGCGACCGGAATCAGGTGGACGGCGAGTCGGTCCAGTTTCTTCACGAATTCGCTTCCCGGGGTGTATTCGTACGCCCATCCGCTGACGAAGACTCGATCGATCCAACCTTTGAGTAGTGCGGGCATCGACCACCAGTACATCGGAAACACGAGAATCAGATCGTCTGCACGATCGATTCGGTCCTGCTCGGCTACAACATCGGCCGGGGGAGACCCGTTGCCGCGGAACAGGTTCACATCGGCTTCGGAGAATCGGGGATCGAAATTCTCGGCATGTAGGTCCGCGAAGTCGACGTCGCCGCCCAGGTCGCGGATCGCGTCGGCGGTAGAACGGGCGACATGCTGGGTAAGTGACTGTGGATCGGAGTGGGAGACTACGACGAGTGTGGTCATGAGCGTTCCTTCGGTAGATGGTGCGCTTATGTACTAAGAGTAGGTTACTATTGGTATATAGCGCAAGGAGGTGTCCGATGGCACGTACGAGACTGTCGCGAGCCGGCAGGTACGAACAGCTCGTCGAGGTGTCGTGGGCATTGGTGCGAGAGGAGGGCGCAGACGCGCTCACCCTTGGCAGGTTGGCTGAACGTGCCGGCGTTGCAAAGCCCGTTGTCTACAGCCATTTCGCCTCCCGCGCCGCGTTGTTGGCAGCCCTGTTCAAGGAATTCGACGATCGTCAGACGGTGATGCTCGAGGAGTATCTCGATGCCGCGGATGAGTCTTTGAGCGGACGCGCGAATGCCATCGCCGACTCCTACGTCGGATGTTCGCTGGCCCAGGGGCGTGAGCTGACGGGTGTGCTTGCAGCGCTGGAGGGTTCGCCCGAGCTGGAGCGGGTCAAGCGTGAATCCGAACACGCGTATTCCGAACGATGTCGAGAGGTGCTGGCTCCCTTTGGTGTGGGCGGCGGATTTGCGCAACCTTCGATGACTGCAATATTCGGCGCTGCAGAGGCACTCTCGCATGCGGCTGTAGCGGGAGCGCTCTCGCCCGACGATGCTCGAAGCGAACTTGCCGCACTGATAGTCGCGGTGGTCGGCCGGGCCTGAGGTCACCGGCTATTGCGGGCGGTCGTGATCGGGCCGTCCAGGTTAGTCATAGACTGACGTGCCCGTCCAGTTCGACGCGCTCACGCATGGATTCGGATATCGCTGTCAGAGTTCTGACGAACGCGTCGATGGCGGGAGCAAGTGGAGGTTTCCCGTAGGTCGCGACAGAGATAGTGCGCCGCTCGCCGGGAATGCGGTGTGCGCGGATATCCGGATTCTGATGTGCCTGGAGAGCGAGGGCCGGAAGGGTGCTGACCCCGCTTCCGGAGGCGACCAGCGCTTGGACGGCGACGTAGTCGTCGGTCTCGAACTCGATCCGCGGAATGAACCCAGCACGATTGCAAGCGGTGAGGAGGTGGGCGCGGCAACTCGGGCAGCCGGCGATCCAGGTCTCACTGGAGTAGCCACTGAGCTCGCGGGCGGCATCTGGATCCCGCGCGGAGGTGATCAGGTACAACGGATCTTCCAGCAAAGCCGTCTGCGCGACATGCTTGAGCCCGACTTCAGGGGTGTCCTCGTGCGCGAAGACAACAGCTACGTCCACATCGTTGTTACGAAGCAGTGCAAGTGCTTTGGGTGGTTCTGCATCCACGAGGCTGATGGACACATCGGGGTACTGGGACGTGAACGCTGCCATTGCCTGCGGAATCAAACTCGCCAGGGCTGACGGGAATGCGGCCAGTCGTACCCGCCCGGCCCTCAGTCCTGCGTAGGTTTCGACTTCCGCTACTGCTGCATCGACGTGGCCGAGGATCTCGGTGGCTCGCCGAACCAGTACCGCACCGGCATCCGTCAGACGTAGCCCACGACCGGCTCGCTGGAACAGTGGAACCCCGACTTCCGATTCGAGTTGTCGAAGGTGGTGGCTGATGGAGGGCTGTGCGTAACCGAGAGAATCGGCGGCGGCTGTCACCGATCCTTCCTGTGCAACAGCGACCAAGACCCTCAGCCGAATTTGATCGAGCATGCCGAAATCATAGAAGATTTCGATGCTTTTGACGAAAACACGTATTGGACCTATGAATCAGTGTTTGGCAGGGTGATCCACATGGCACAGGCACCGGATCTTGCGGCAACAACCGAGCTACAACCACCCACATGGGCAGACATCGAGCGTGCCAGTCAGGTCGTCCGTCGGCATCTACCGGTCACGCCCCTGATATCGCACCCGACCTTGAATGCGGGCTCGTGCAGCCAATTGTTCGTCAAACACGAGAACGTGCACCCCACGGGTGCGTTCAAGGTTCGCGGCGGACTGAATCTGGTGGCAGGACTGGATGAGGCGACGCGGGCGCGGGGGATTGTCGGCTACTCGACCGGAAACCACGCTCAATCCTTGGCGTATGCAGCAGCGGGTGCGGGCGTGCGATGTGTGATCGTCATGCCGGTTGGGGCGAATCCAGTCAAGGCTCACGCTGTCCGCATGCTCGGAGCCGAACTCGTCGAGCACGGTGTGAATTTCGACGAGGCACGTGCTCACGCCGAGTTCATCAGCGAATGTGACGGCCTGCGTCTCGTCAGCGCCGCCAATGAGCCGGCCATCCTTGCCGGTGTCGCTACTGCTTACGTCGAACTCGTCGAACAACAACCCGATCTGGACGCGGTGGTAGTCCCAGTCGGTGGCGGCAGCGGCGCCGCGGCGGCGTGTCTCGTCGCCAGTACGCTCGCACCGCACCTAGAGGTGTTCGCAGTGCAGTCGGGGGCCGCGCGAGCCGCACATGACTCATGGAGTTCCGGCACGTGCGTCGAGCGCCCGAACACCACCCGTGTCGAGGGGCTTGCGACCGGTGCCGGGTTCGCACTGACACAACGTGTTTTGCGTGAACGGCTCGGAGGCTTCCTGCTCGTCACTGACGACGACATCACCCTCGCGCAGCGGGCGTTGCTCTACGACGCTCACACTTTGAGTGAAGGCGCCGGTGCGGCCGCACTTGCTGCGGTCTATGCGCATCCGAACACCTTCGCTGGCAAGCGCGTTGCTGTTGTCTGCACGGGCGCCAATGCCTCCGAGAGCGAGATTCGCAGGGTCGTCGGCTAACCGATGGCATGATCGGAACCATGTGTCAGTTTGGTAGGGCGGCACCAATTTTGCATCGAGTATGTGTGTCTGGAACAAGATTTCGCTTCCACGATTGAGCAGAGTGAGCAGGGTCGCATCTCGCGACAGCAAGGCCACCGTGGAGGAGACGTGATGCTGCCGACAATCGTCGTTCGGGACGGGACTGTGCTCGATGGTGGAGGGAGCCCGCCCAGGAAAGCGGATGTTGCGATCTCCGGTGACACGATCGTGGAAGTCGGAACGATCGGTGCTGTGCCGGGGGCGATCGACATCGATGCTCGCGGTTGTATGGTGGCTCCCGGTTTTGTGAATGTGCTCAGCCATAGTTACCTCACGCTGCAGCAAGACCCACGAGGATTGTCGGACTTGTATCAGGGGGTCACAACCCAGGTCTTCGGTGAAGGCGTGTCTCTCGGACCGGTCACGGGTTCGATGACTCCGACGATGCTCGGCTTGGGTGCGATTCCACCTGGGGTGCAATCACATTGGCCCAGGTTGCACGATTTTCTCGAATCATTGGAGACGAACGGCGTCGGTTTCAACGTGGCGAGCTTCGTCGGCGCAGCGAATCTGCGCATGGTGGTTGCGGGTGTGGACAATCGTCTGTTGAGTGAACAAGAGCTGGCCGAAGCGTGTGCCCTGCTCGACGACGAGCTTGAAAATGGAGCTCTCGGAGTGGGTTCGGCTCTGATCTATCCACCCGGAAGCTATGCCGATACCGGCGAGTTGCGAGCATTTTCGCAGGTGCTCGCCAGACACGATGCCGTCCATATCTGCCATCTCCGAAGCGAAGGGCAGAGGTTTCTCGAAAGCATCGAGGAACTGATCGATATCGCTCGAACGACAGGAGCGCGCGGGGAGATCTACCACCTCAAGGTTGCTGGTAAGTCGCACTGGCACAAAATGTCAGAGGCTCTGCGATTGGTTGAGTCGGCTCGCGAGGACGGCGTGCGAATCACCGCGGACGTATATCCGTACGAGGTGGGGAACACGTTGCTCAGTGCCGCGTTGCCACCGGAGTTTCGGTGTCGTGACACCACGGCCGGGCGCACGCACCTGAACTCAACCGGTGTCCGAGACCAGATCCGCGAGAGGATCCATCGTGAGGACGAGGACTGGGAGAATCTCTACGCTGCGTCCGGAGGTGCCGATGGGGTGACGATCCTGTCCGAGGTACCGGCACTCGGGATCCGAGCGGGGGAAGCTCTGGGATCTATTGCTCGGAGGATGGGGCATCACGACCCGGTGGACACCATACTGGCTGTTCTCGACGCTCTCCCCACAGCCGAAGCTGCCTATTTCATTGCGTCGGAGGACAACACGCGAATTGCCTTCGAGCGTCCCTGGGTTTCGGTTGGTTCCGATGCCGATGCTCAAAGCACGGAGACCCTTTTCGCGGGGCAACCCGTCCACCCCCGTTCATTCGGAACTTTCGCCCGTATTCTGAGCCGCTACACCCGCGGCATTGGTGGGCAATCAGTCGAGGAATGCGTTCGCCGAATGACCAGCCTTCCTGCTGAAAACTTCGGTTTGGCGAAGCGGGGCTACATTGCGCCAGGGGGATACGCCGATCTGGCGATCTTCGACCCCTCGCAGGTAGAGGATCTCGCGACATACGACAACCCAAGAGTGTATGCGACCGGAATGCGGCACGTTCTGGTCAATGGGCAACCGGCACTGTCGGACGGGGTGCCGACGGGGAAGCTTGCAGGACGCGCACTTCGGCGCTCGCGCAACGGGTTCGATGCAGTGAGGTGACGAGCTGGCACCGGGGTCAGGTCCGGATCGGCGAAGCGGCCACTGCTGGGAACGACCCTTCAGCGGCCACTTCGCCGGACCACGTGAGAGCCCTCAGAATTTCGCCGGGGTCTGTGGAACGATCATGGCCACCAATGCCGCCGCAGCCGTCGCACCGACCAGGACTCCGAACGCGGCCATGTACGAGAACTGGTCCACCATCCATCCCATCACGAGGGGGGTGATGAAACCGGCAAGCTGTCCACAACCGTTGATCAAACCCATTCCGGAACCGAGGAATTCGGCGGGCAATGCCCGCAACGGGAGGGCGAAGATCGACATCGAGCACAGTCCGCTGACGCCCATCGCGAGGGTTTGATAGAACGTGAACATCGCGACGGTATCGGTGGTAGTCATCAAGAACAGCAGAATGGCAGAGGCGGCCATGCACGGAACGAGCAGAATGCGCGCGCTGTCGTGGAAGTACTTGTCCACCAGACGTCCACCGACGACGATGGCCAATGCCGTGACGATGAACGGGATCGCCGCGAAGATTCCCGTATCGATCAGCGAGAGCCCCTTTTCGTTGAGGAGGTAGCTCGGCACCCAGGTCAACAGCCCATATCCGGCCATGTTGGCCAGGCAGAACAGAAGTGCGAACTTCCAGACCGAAACGGACTTGAATACCGCGGCGCGTGAGTGTTCACTGGCGAGCGGTTGCAGTGCGGCCTCCGGATCTTCCGTGATCTCTGTGTCCAACGGCGCCGGGAGCACCAACCAGACGACTGTGCCGATCACAGCGCCGACTATGGCCACCAGCCAAAATGCGTCCCGCCAACCGACGGCCATGAGAACTGGGGCGATGATCAATGGTGCGATGCCGGGGCCCAGGTTGTTTGCACCGATCATGAAGCCCATGGCCGTGGCGCGAGTTTTCGGACGGGTTCGCTCAGCCAGAGCTTTGAACGACGCTGCTGGGAAGAGACCCTGGCTGAGCCCGAACATCGCACGCATGACCATCAGCGAGACGAGTCCCCAGGCGAATCCTGTCAGTGCGGTGAACACCGACCACAGGATCAACGCAACGATCAACAGTGGCCGGGGTCCGAATCGGTCGGCCAGCATGCCGCCGGGGACCTGCCCGAGCATGTAAAAGATGGCGAAGATCGACACGACTCCGCCCAATTGCGTATTACTGAGGGAGAATTCGTCTCCGATCATCGGCAGTGCAAGCCCGATCATCACGCGATCTATCATGTCGATCATCCAGATCGTACTGAGCAGCCCAACAGTCATAGTCGTTGTTCGACGAATTGACTTGTTGTCCAATATGTTTTGTATCGACTTGCCGCCGCTATGCGAGGGTTCCTCAACTGTGGCGCGTTCCGACTTCATCATGCCTCCTGAATTGCGTTGTGCCGCATGGACTGATGAAGTGTGGCAGCGGACACGTTGGCCGCATTGGTCCGTTCGGCCAATAACCGACCGAATGTTTCGTCGGTCGGTACAGCGTTACTCGGTTGCGATTCAGGGTGACGCTGTCACCAGAGCTTTAACTGCACAAAGCTCTGTCCACGGTGTCTACGACGTGTTGCGTGGCGGACGCAGTCGAGGGAAGAGCCGTCACCGCAAGGTTTACGGCGCGCCCGTTGTCGGTGATGCCGCCGCGGGTCCCGTAACCGACTATGTCGCCGCCATGGCCCCAGTAGACCCCGCCGCACGAAAGAGTCCTGCTGGTGAGGCCGAGGCCGTACTCGAGTCCGGTGGGCCCGCCGACGTGGACGGTGGTACGCATCTGATCGAGTTCGGCTGCGGGGAGCAGTCGTCCGTCGAGTAGCGCGTGGAGGAACTGGTTGAGGTCCGAGGTGGTGGAGATCAATTGTCCTGCGGCCCATCCCCACGACGGGTCCATCTCTGTGACGTCACTCAGTGGGCTGTCTGGTGCGGTGCGGTGGTATCCCTTGGGATGGGGACCCCGGATGGTTATGTCGCCCGGGGATGGGAAGTAGGTGTCGCGCAGGCCGATCGGCGCGAAGATACGTCGATTCATCTCCTCGGCGAGGGGACGGCCGGTAACCTTCTGTACGAGTAGGCCGGCCAGAATGTAGTTGGTGTTGCTGTACCCCCAACTCGTTCCGGGCGGTGCGTCGGCGGGGTGTTGGAAGGCGATGTCGAGCAAATCGTGGGGGTCGGCGTAGCGGTATCTGATCTCTTCGTCATTGACGTGTATTCCGTACTCGGGGAGTCCGCTGGTGTGTTGGAGGAGTTGGCGGATGGTGATGTTGTGGCCGTCGATCCCTTCTCCGCGGACGAGTCCGGGTAGGTAGGTCTCGATGGGGGTGTCGAGTTCGATCTTTCCTTCGGCGACCAGTTGCAGGACCACTACTGCGGTGAAGGTTTTGGTGTTGCTGCCGATCCGTATCTGGCCGTTGTGCGGCACCTCTGATCCGGTGGTCAGGTCACCGACTCCTGCGGTGTAGTTGCGGGAGTTACCGTTTCGGTCTTGGACGCTTGCGAGGGCGGCGGGTAGTCCGTCCTCGCTCACCAGTGCGTCGAGTGAGCGTTGAACCGCGTCGGACTCGGTGGAGGAAGAACCGGAGGTATCGGGACTGAGGGCGGACGACGGCGAGCAGGACGCCAGCGTCATGGCACCGAGGGCCATCGCGGTAACGACCGAAAAGGTCCGGTGCTGTTTGCGGGCCTGCCGGCGATCTGAGGAAGGGAAGACCTTTCGAATATTGTTACGCATCAGTAGAACTCCTGAGGATTGGTAGGGGTCGGGACATCGTTCGATCGGGAAGAATTGTTGTTCGATGTTGCGCGCGAAGTCGTGCACGAACATGTTTCCTTCACTCCGCGCACATTGCTGCGTCGACAACTCGCTGTGCTGCTACGAAGGCGTCCTCGCTCATCGGGATGCGATTGAGGGTGAGAGTCACAGCGCGTCCTGTGGTATCGACTCCGCCCGAGGTGCCGAAGCCGGGAATTCCGCCGCCGTGACCCCAGATCTCCTTCCCGCAGGAGCTGTTCACGCGGACCAGCCCGAGTCCGTAGCTGTCCTGCGGGCTCCTGTCGAACGGCACGGTGTGTTTCATCTCGGCGAGCCTGTCATTCGAGACGAGATCGCCGCGTAGCAAAGCCGTGAAGAAAGTGTTGAGGTCGGCGCCGGTTGCGACCATCGCACCTGCGGTGTCGGCCCACGACACGTCGCCATCGGTGACATCGACCTGAATGCCGTCAATCGGGTGATAGCCCTGTGCATGAGAACCGCGGATCTGTGTCTCGCGGGAGGCGGGAAAATAGGTGTCCTTCAGTCCGAGCGGATCGATTATGCGGGTGGTGATCTCCTGCGCGGCAGGGCGTCCTGTGACCTTCTCGATGAGCACCCCGAGCAGAATGTAGTTCGTGTTCGAATAGACAGCCTTGTCTTTGGCGGCCGGGCCGGGCGGAAGGGACATCGCGATATCGACCAGTTCGGTGGGGGAGAAGTGCTCCGATGGTTGTGCGCTTGTCCCCACCAGCAGCTGGCCGGGCTTGATGTCTTCCGGCCGTGCTCCGCCGGCGGCGAGGTAGTCCGTCAGTCCACTGGTGTGCTGCAAGAGATCTCGAATGGTGACTCGGTTGCCGTCGTTCCCGTTGCCTACGACGGTTCCGGGCAGGTAGTGCTCGATGCTCATGTCGAGGTCGAGCAGTCCGTCGTCGACGAGTTGCATGACGACGGTCGCGACGAAGGCCTTTGTGTTGCTGCCGATTCGGACCCGCGCATCATCGGGGACAGGCTCGCCGGTGGCGGTGTTTCCCATTCCCGCACGAATGATGCGAGTGCCCCGCGACGGGTCGGAGATCACGAGTTGTGCGCCGGGGATCCCCTGCTCGATGACGCCGTCGAGCGCCTGTTGCACGGCAGCGTCGCTTTGCCGAGTGGAATCAGTGGAATCAGTGGCGTCACCACATCCGCTCACGCCCAATGTGAGGGCTGCAGCGGTGACTGCCGGAAGTACGGTGAGCAGGGGGCGACGTCGAAGGGTGGTCATTGGTTGTGGCCTCCTGTTGTCGGATCTCATGGTGAGTTCCATATGCAGAGAACAGTATTGACGTGCGTACGCCTCCTCCATGGTGCGAAGTGCAGTCTCTCGGTGGTGCGCGCCGGAGCGTACGGGGTGTAGCTGACTGCACCGCGGAGTCCCGCGTCTCGCAGCCGATACTGTCGGTTTGACGAGTTATTCAGGAGTAGGCGACTTTTGGCGATTGACAGGAGAGCCTCAGCGGCAAAGGGCGATATCCACCGCGTGTTCGAGTTTTCTCCGGGTGGCATCGTCGGCGACTTGCATGGTGACCGCGATGTTCGCTTCGCGTCCGTCGTCGGTAGCGCCCCCGCGTGTCTCGTATCCAGGGAAACTGCCGCCGTGGCTCCAGGACAGGCCGCCACACGGTAGCGGACGGCTGACCAATCCAAGTCCGTAGCGGGCCTCGGGTCCGAAGGTTTCCTCCGCGGGGACGGTAGTGCGCATCTGGTCGAGTTGGGCTGCGGGGAGCAGTCGTCCGTCGAGGAGTGCGTGGAGAAACTGGTTGAGGTCCGAGGTGGTGGAGATCAATTGCCCTGCTGCCCATCCCCACGAGGGGTCTATCTCTGTGATGTCGACGGGAGGCGCGTCCGATGACTCCCGGTAGTAGCCGCGGGGGTGGAGTTCCGAGATCTTCTCGTCGTACGGTTCAGGAAAGTATGTGTGCTGCAAGTCGATCGGCGCGAAGATTCGCCGGTTCATCTCCTCGGCGAGGGGTTTTTCGGTGATCTTCTGTACGAGTAGGCCGGCGAGGACGTAATTGGTGTTGCTGTACTTCCAACTCGTTCCGGGGGCGAAGTCGGCGGGATGTTCGAGCGCGATGTCGAGAAGTTCGCGTGGATCGTAGTATCGGACTTCGTCTTCCAGGTAGTTGCTGTAGTTGGAGAGTCCGCTGGTGTGTTGGAGGAGTTGGCGGATGGTGATGTTGTGGCCGTCGATCCCTTCTCCGCGGACGAGTCCGGGTAGGTAGGTCTCGATGGGGGTGTCGAGTTCGATCTTTCCTTCGGCGACCAGTTGCAGGACCACTACTGCGGTGAAGGTTTTGGTGTTGCTGCCGATCCGTATCTGGCCGTTGTGCGGCACCTCTGATCCGGTGGTCAGGTCACCGACACCTGCGGTGTAGTTGCGGGAGTTACCGTTTCGGTCTTGGACGCTTGCGAGGGCGGCGGGTAGTCCGTCCTCGCTCACCAGCGCGTCGAGGGAGCGTTGAACCGTATCGTGCCCCGCAGCGGCAGTATCGGCGGTCGACGAGCACGCACCGAGGGTGACCACGCTGAGAGTCATTGCGACGGAACAGAGGGCGCGGTGCCGTTTCCGGCCTTGTCTTCGGGGTGAGTTAGGTTGGCCCTGTCGACTGTGGCGACGCATCAGTAGAACTCCTTGGAGAGATTGATCGGTCTGGACACGATCGTGTCTGCTGGAGGATCGGTCGCGCATCGCTCCGACGCGGGAAAACCATCTCCCTCGATTGGGGGAGGCCATCGCCGAGCGGCCCAGTCATACTGGTCGAATCATGATCACAGGATTACGACCGCTGATGCGGGGCTCTACATACTCAGCTGTGCTTTTCGCCTTTTGTGGTGTGTTGGCGAGCCTGCCACTTCTGGTGGTTGCGATGTTGCCTGCTCTCGCCTGGCAATCCGCACCCGAGTTCGTCCGGGTGCTTTCGGTCCTGCTCGTATGGGTGACTCTGGTAGGAGCACTCGGCCTGGCGCATCCTGTGCGACGCGCGCTCATCGTGTCTGCCCGCCGACTTCTGCAGGTGTCGCTGCCGAGCCCAGCGCTCGGACACCGTACTCCCAACCTCTCGGACATTGATCGTTGGCGTGCCCCGCTCTGGATTGTCCTGCATGTCATGGTGGGCTGGATGGCGGCGCTCGCGACCATCGTCCTTTTCATCATGGGGATTTCGCTCCCGGGGAACTGGCTCGGCGGCACGGCGCGAATCAGTCTGTTCGATACGTCGGTTGACGTGACGGGTGGATGGACCTGGGTTGTGGCGGCCGGCTGCCTCCTGCTTGCGGCAGGAATTTGTGTCCTGGTGGCAACACTGCTGAGGTGGCTGGCGCCACGACTGTTGGGGCCGTCCACGGCCGAACGGCTCGCGCTGGCGGAAGAACGTGAACTGCAACTGGCCGAACGTAATCGGGTCGCTCACGAGTTGCACGACTCGATCGGGCACACGCTCACCGCCGCCACGATCCAGGCGGCGGTGGCGGGCGAGGTGCTTGCCTCCGATCCTGCCGCCGCGAGGGCCGCCATGCGTAGCATCGAGGAGTCGACACGGGCAGCGCTCGAGGACCTGGACTATGTACTGGGTGTACTTCGCGAGGAGAGGCCTGGGGCTGTACCTTCTCGGACGCTGTCGGACTTGCCCGCGTTAATTGATCGGTTGCGGCATGCGGGGGCGGTTGTGGAGGTGAACCTGTCGGGTGACCTTTCACAGATCCAGGGGACACTCTCGCGCGCGGCGTACCGGATCCTGCAAGAGGGGACGACCAATGCTCTGCGGCACGGGGACAGTGGGCCGATCGAAATCACGGTGGCAGTCGGCTCGGAGAGCGTCGAGCTCAGAGTGGTCAACAGCATCGGGGCAGTGACCGGGGGAAAGGAAGACGTAGTTCGAAGATCAGGGCGCGGCCTGGGCGGTCTGGCCGAGCGCGTGCGACTCTTGAACGGTGAGTTCAAGGCTGGACCGGACGGAGCCCAGGGCTGGCGATTGAGTGTTCAGTTGCCGGTACGGGTGGCACGATGACCGAAGCCAACTGGAGTGAGGACGCCTCCAACCCTGCAAGTATGCCAGTCACCCTGCTGATTGCGGATGACGACGACGTCACCCGCAGCGGCCTGCGTATGCTGCTCGCAGCTCAGCCCGGGATTGTGGTCGTCGGCGAGGCTTCCGACGGTATCGAAGCAGTGGAGCTTTCGCGGCAACTTCGTCCGGATGTGGTGCTGATGGACGTGCGGATGCCGCTGCGCAACGGTATAGAGGCAACCCGGCACCTCCAGGCCGAGTGCACCGAACCGCCGAAAGTCTTGGTAATCACCACTTTCGAGAACGATGGCTACGTCACGGCCGCACTCAGTGCGGGTGCGAGTGGCTTCGTGCTGAAGCGGCTCCCAGTCCCGCAGATCGCAGCGGCAGTACGTGTGGTGGCGGCGGGCGAAGTGATCCTGTTCCCTGCCGCGCTACGCCGGATGGTTACGCCCCGCCCGTTGGTTTCCGCCGAGGCGTTCCCGAATGCAGCGCTGACAGCAAAGGAGGAAGAGGTACTGCGGTTGATGGCCACCGGGCTGTCCAACTCGGATGTTGCTCAGGTTCTGGTGGTGAGCCTGGAGACGGTGAAGACGCACGTTGGAAATGTGCTGGCAAAGCTCGGTGCTCAGAATCGAACGCACGCTGTCGTCATCGCCTACGAGTCTGGTCTGGTGGTCCCGGGATCAGGCACCGATACGGAACGCTGTGCAACTGGCGGTTGATTGCTTTTGCCAGCGTGACCCCGGTGAGGATTCGCCGACTGAACCCAAGGCTCTCGAGTTGCACTAGGACTTGTGTTGACCCTTGGGGTGCAGGAGTTCTGAAATGCTTATATGCCCGGGCTTGGGTTCGTTTGGAAGGCTTACGGGCACAAGCCCCATGCTTTCCCGACGCTCGTTGACCGAAAAGACGTATTGGGCGAATTCGGGCTTGACGTGCACATCCGGGAACCGTGTGCGGAGGTCGCCAACAATCTGATAGCCCTCGTCGTACCAGTCGAAGACATTAATCCCTGGACGCCACCGCGGTCGCATCGCGAAGCCGTCGATCTCAGTCACAAAGAACTTTTGGAAGCGATCAGTCCACGCCAGTATCTTCTCTCCAAGTTCGTCGTCGATTCCCATTTGGCTCGGGAGAACAAAGGGTTGATCCGTCCGAATGATTACCAGTTCTCTCGAAGGCCACAGCGAACTGGGATGGCCATGGTCAGGATAGATTCTGATGACTAGCACTTCAGATCCCTTCCTCGTGCCGATCCGCTCCGGAGCGAAGTCACACCACCGATCACCAGTGCGTTCCGGGCACGAGTCGGGCAGCGCGTCGGCCGAGTTTGCGGATGCGCGAACGTGAATGATGCTGACGCGTCGGTGTTGCCGGAACGTCTGCCGGAGTTTCCTTGTCTACCTGACCCTTTGCCGCCGGAGAATCGGGGAAGGCCTGGTACATCTGGTTGAGGATCCGGTCCTTGGTGTGCGGTGCGAACAGGGTTCCCAGATCGCCCAAAGTTCCCAGTGGCACGTCGATGCGTTTGGGGCGGTCGATCAGCGCGCGGATCACCATTGCCGCAGCTTTTTCCGGGCTGGTGATCGGGCCGTTGTTGTATTCGCCGGTCGGAGCGATCATCGGTGTTTCGACCAGCGGCATGTGGATAGTCGTGAATGTGATTCCGTCTGCCAGGGTTTCGGAGGCGGCTACGTCCGAGAAACCGTCGAGGGCAGCTTTGCTCGCCACGTAGGCCGAGAATCGGGGCGTCGCCGCTTGAACTCCCGCGCTGCTGATGTTCACGATGTGGCCGAAGCGGCGAGAACGCATGGTCGGCAACAATGCCAGAACCAATCGCACAGCGCCGAAGTAATTCACGGCCATCGTTCGTTCGTAGTCGTGGAAACGATCTGTGGAGTGGTAGATACCGCGTCGGATTGATCGGCCGGCGTTGTTGACCAGCATGTCCACGTGATCATGTTCTGCCAGAATGCTTTTGATCGTGTGCTGGACCGATTCGTCGTCCGTGATGTCGCAGGGATAACCGAATGCCTTGCCCCCGGCTGATCGAATCTCCTGTACCGCGGCATCGAGTTCGTCGGTGCGGCGCGCGATCAGGAGAACGGTGGCGCCTTTCTGAGCGGCGGCAATGGCAGATGCCTTGCCGATTCCGGACGAGCCTCCGGTGATCAGAACTATCCGCCCGACGAGTGGTCCTTCGGGATGCGTGCGACGTGCGCGATTGGGATCGAGGTTTGCGCGCCAGTACTTCCACAACACAGTCGAGTACGACCCGAACTCGGGGACCGCCAGTCCCGATCCGGGTAGGGCGGCAACGGTTCTCGCGGAGGTGAATGTCGGCGCCATCGTCATGTTGTCGAGTAATGCTGCAGGCATGCCGATGCGATCGAGGAAGACCTTCCGTGCCGATTCTGCCGAATCCATCGGCAACGGCGATACGAAGGGTTTGGCGATCACGCCCGGCAGGCTGAGTGCGGGCCGCGGCGCTCCGGCGGCCTTGGCGAGTCCGGCATAGATTTCGCGTACCGGTTGAGGTTTCGGATTCACGAGATGGAATGCTTCGCCGTCATGGCCGGGTACATGCATCAATTCGACGAGGGCGGCGGCCACGTAATCGACGGGCACCACGTTGGTCGCGCCGAGGTTGGGGATCGGGACGGGGAGTGCTGCAGGTAGTTTCGCGAGTAGCGCCAGTCCTGGGAACAAGTAATACGGACCGTCGATCTTGTCCATCTCTCCGGTGACGGAGTTACCGACCACGGCAGAGGGTCGATAGACACGCCAGGTGAGGCCTTCTCGTTCCCGAACGATTTTCTCGGCCTCGAACTTGGTTCGGTGGTACGGCGTGGGAAAGCCTTGACCGCAATCGAAATCGGTTTCGCTGAAGGTTCCCGGGTAGTCGCCCGCAACTGCGACTGATGACACGTGATGAAGAGTGGCTCTCAGCTGTGCGGCAAGGTCGACCACGGAGCGTGTGCCCTCGACATTCGTCGAAGCCTGCTCGTCTCCGGCGGTGATGTCGTAGATCGCGCCGAGGTGAAGGACGTGGTCGGCAGGTGGGGGAGAATCGATGCCCAACCCAGGCTCCGTCAGATCTCCAATGAGCGGATGCACGCGATCGCCGCCGGGAATTGCCGACACCTGTTCTTCGAGTTTGGCGACAGAACCGGCTCTGACCAGCACATGGATCTGAGCAGTTTGATCACGCTCGAGCAGGAGTGGCAGTGCAGCTCGTCCGAGAAATCCGGTACCGCCAGTGACGATGTATGTGGCCATAGTCGGTAACTTACTCCAAAGTAAGATCAGCGGCTAGAGGGAAACGAACATCAATGCGTCATGACCCCGTCCTCGGCGTCGAAGTCGATGCCCGCGGAGATGATTCCGGAGAACAAGAACGCGACGGCAAGCGCAAGAGCGGGGATAGCAAGGATCCATTCGAAAATTGTCATGCTCCAAGTCTGACGAAATCAGCTTCGGAGAACATCGCCCTGTGGAGCGATTTAGACGATCGGGCAGTCATCCTCGAGGACGACTGCCCGATCAGGGAAATCCACTAGTGCGCGATCAGTGGCCCAAAATCAGTGGCCGATGCCGACCTTCGCATGAACCTTTTTCATCCACGCGGGAGCCCACCAGTTCGCTTCGCCCATCAACTTCACGAGCGAGGGCACGAGCAACATGCGGATAATGGTCGCGTCGACGATCAGTGCGACGATCATGCCGACGCCCAGGAACTTCATCACCGACAGCCCGGACATCGCGAAGGCCCCGGTCACCACGATCAGGAGTAAGGCGGCAGCCGTCACGATGCGGCCGGTGCGCTCGGTTCCGAACTTGACCGCTTCCTCTGTCGTCGCTCCCGCGTTCTTGGCCTCGACCATCCGGGACATCAGGAAAACCTCGTAGTCCGTGGACAATCCGAAGACCACCGCCAGGATGAGCACAACGAACGTCGCTTCCAGCGGAGTTTGACTGACCCCGAGGAGTTCGACGCCGTGTCCGTCCTGAAAGACGAAGGTCAGGACGCCGAAGGTGGTCGCGAGGCTCAGGGCTGCCATCAGCACCGCTTTGATGGGCAGGACCACCGACCCGAATGCAAGGAACAACAGGATCAGGGTGGATCCGACCATGATGAGGATCATCACCGGTAGCCAGTGCAGGACGGCGTTGTTGCCGTCGTCGACCATGGCTTGACCGCCGCCGACAAGCAGCACCGTTCCGTCCGGAGCGGAGATCTCTCGTAGATCCGTGACTGCGGCGCTCTGCGATTGGGGCGTGGATCCCTCGCTGTACAGCGCCTGAACCGCGATGAGTTGATTGGTGCTCGCAACCACGGTTGCCTGACCGATGCCCTCGACCTGACCGGCGGACTCGGCGATCGCTGCACCTTCGGCCGGGGTGAGAGTGTTCCCGTCCTCGGCCTGCAGGATCATCGTCGCGCCGTTTCCGGTCTGCGGGAAGTCGTTGACCAATGTATCCATCGCGACACGAGCGGGGTCGTTGTCCGGCAGGGCGGTGTACGAGAGCTCTCCCAGACGGGCGCCGAGCAGAGGCGAGGCCATCACGAGCAGCACGGCGACGATCGTCACCGAGACCGCCACCGGACGCTTCATCACCCACGTGACGACGCGGCCCCAGAATTTGCGCGAGCGTTCCTCGCCGCGTTGTGCCGCGTCCTTGCGCCACGTCAGGGCATTGATGCGGTGACCCAGAATGGCAAGCAGCGCAGGCACAGCAGTCAGCGACAGGACGGCCGCGCTCAGTACCGCAGCGATCGCGCCGAAGCCCAGAGATCGGATGACGGCCTGGGGGAAAACGAGCATGCCGCTGAACGCACAGATCAGCAGTAGACCCGAGAACATGACGGTGCGACCCGCCGTCAGAACTGTTCGCTGGGCAGCAGCTCCCGGATCCGAGCCTGAATTCAGTTCTTCACGGAACCGGCCGACCACGAAGAGTCCGTAGTCGATCGCCAGTCCCAACCCGAGAAGAGAAGCGACGTTGATCGAGAATGAGGACACATCGGTGATCAAGGTGAGGATCCGGAGAACCGCCAATGCGCTCAGGACGCTGAGTACGCCCACGAACACCGGAACCGCGGCAGCGACGACGCCGCCGAAGATGAAGACCAGCAGCACCAGAGTGATCGGAATGGCGATGGCCTCGGCAACAACCAGGTCTTTCTCGAGTTTGGTGTTGAATGCGACGCCGACGACGGTGTTGCCCGCGAATTGTGCCTCGGCGCCTTCGACTTCGAGCTTCGGCAAGAGATCGGCGAAAGTGGCCGGCGTGACTCCCGAGTCCGGTGCCAACGTGATCGCAACGGCGCCCATGGATCCGTCGTTCGAGAGCAGACTGGCCTTGGCCGCCGCGTCCGTTCCCCAATACGACTTCACCGACGCCGTCGGCACTTCCGTTTTGAACTGGTCGACCGCGGCCGTCACCGCCGGCCCGATGTCGTCCAGGGTCTTACCGTCGGTGGGTGAGTAGATCGCGATGATGTCCGGGGTCTGCGGTCCGAGATTGTCCTCGATGATGTCGGCGACCTTCGCGGAGTCGCTGCCCGGATCGATGAATCCGCCCTGGCTGAGCTTGCCGAACACTCCGAGTCCCCACACTCCACTGATGAGAACTATCAGAACCGCGAGGCTCAGTACCCACCATTTCCGGGCAACGACGGTTTGGGCCCAGCGTGTCATGTATCAACTCCGGTGTGTGGGGGCGTCTGGCCAGATCGACTGTAGTGGGCGTTTGGTCTTGAATCGGAAACGTCATGCATACTGCTCGAAGCACTTGCAAGCCACGCGTGTGGGGGAAGCCGGTCCGAATCCGGCGCTGACCCGCAACGGTAGGTCGATTCTCGGTAGTCACCGAGCGTCGGCAAGCCCGATTACCCACCGCGCGGTGTGCGACATCCATTCGTCGTGGTCTACGAAAAGGAAGTCCAGCAGGAGCTCTGGCCGAGGATCAGCGTGCGGGCGGAGTTGTCTGTCGGATTCTCATTCGTGGCTCAGAGCCCTTACGAGGTCCCCGTGTCACTTCAGTTCTCCCCGTCCCGTGCCGCCGCCGTTCTTGTTGCGGTCGCCTTGGTTTCGGCAGGTTGTTCCAAAGGCCAGGAATCAGAGTCAGCGTCTGCTGCGGAATCCTTCGCACAGCCGGTGTCCGTGACCAACTGCGATCGCGAGATGACGTTCGATTCGCCGCCGCAGCGCATCGTGTCCTTGAACGGACACGTCACCGAAGCCCTTATCGAGATCGGCGCGGGTGATCGGATTGTCGGTCGGGCGTACAGCGACAACCCACCAACTGCTGAGACGGCCGATCAATTCAACAGCATTCCCAGTCTCTCCGACACCTTCCCCAGCATGGAGCAAGTCCTCGACGTCGATCCCGACTTCGTGGTCGGAGGAATGACCAGTGCCTTCAACGAGAAGCAAGGGCGTTCACGAGACGCCTTCGGCGAGCGAGGAATCAACACCTTCCTCTTCTCCGAATACTGTGGCACCGGTTTCCCCGACATCGGATTGCTCGAGAACGACTACACACAACTCGGTCGACTCCTGGGCGTCGAAGATTCGGCCCGCGAGGTAGCCGAAGAGATCAGCAGTGGTCTCGATTCCGTCCGCGCATCGGTCGGGGACGCAGCGCCGGTGCCGACCTTCTTCTACGACAGCGGTGACCAGGTTCCGACGACAATCGGCGGAGTCGGCGTCGGTCAATTGGTCGCGGAATACTCCGGTGTCTCGAACATCTTCGCCGAAGGGACAAAGCCCTACATCGACGCATCGTGGGAAGCTGTTGCCGAGCGTGCACCCCAGGCGATCGTGGTCATCGACTACGGCGACAAGACAGCCGAGCAGAAGATCGACTTCCTCCGTGCCCAGCCGTTGATGGCGACCACCCCTGCTGTGCAGCAGAACCGGTTTGTCGTGGTCCCTCTCGCGGACCTGTTCGAGAGTTCGCGGTTGGTGCGTTCGGCACAGACCATCGCGACGGCCTTCCATCCGGGCGCTGACGCGGCGAAGTGACTCGCACGCGTTACGGGTACGGCGCCCTGCTCGTCGGCTTGGCGTGCGCCTTGGCGATCGTACTGGGGTTGGCCGTCTCCTTGGGATCGGTTCGCATTCCCGTCGGTGACGTGTGGGCGATAGTCGGAGCTCGTTTGGCGCCAGGGACTTTCGAGACATGGTGGACCGCGGCGCGGGAGTCGATCGTGATCGATTCTCGCTTACCGCGTGCCCTCACGGCTGCGGTGGTGGGTGCCTCCTTGGCGATGTCGGGTGCTGTTGCTCAGGTTGTCACACGGAATCCTCTTGCCGACCCGTATCTGCTCGGAGTTTCGTCGGGTGCGGGATTCATGGTGGTGCTCGTGTCGGTGCTGGGTTTCGGCGCCGGCCTCCTCGGGGTTTTCACGATTCCGGTCGCAGCATTCGTCGGGGCGATGATCCCGTTGTTTCTCGCACTGCTGATCGGCGGCCGGTATCCGCAGCCGACCGCGATTATTTTGGTGGGTGTCGCGCTCGCCCAGATATTCTCGGCGCTCATCACCTTTTGCATCCTGGTGTTGGCCGACGATCGGCACGTGGCGTCGGTGATGCACTGGCTCGCCGGCGGATTCGGAGATGCGCGATGGTCGACGCTGATCTTCCCGACAATCACACTGGTCGTCGTCGGCACAGCCCTTCTGTTCAGTTCGCGATGGATGGACGTGTTGCAGACCGGTGACGACGGGGCTGCTGCACTCGGTATGAACGTCCGACGGTTCCGTGTCTTGTCCTTGCTCGCGGTCTCCGTACTGGCGGGCGCAGCAGTCAGCGTTGCCGGTGGAATCGGTTTCATCGGTCTGCTGATCCCGCATCTGGCCGGCTTCATCGTCGGCACCAGAGCAATTCGACTGCTCCCTGCTGCAGCCCTGCTGGGCGCCGTCGCGATGGTTGCCGCGGATACCGCTGCGCGCTCGGTGGCGCAATCCACTGAAGTCCCGGTCGGGGTGATCACCGCCCTCGTCGGTGCGCCGATTTTCGTCTGGATGCTCTACCGGCAGTATCGGAGGCTCGAACAGTGACACAGGCCAGAACAGTGACACTCCCGAAAGACTCTGAAACTGCGCCCCTGCTCGAACTCGTCGAGACCCGGGCGCGGCTCGGAAATCGCGAAGTGTTGCGCGGCATCACTTTCGCAGTCAAGTCCGGTGAAATATTGGGCTTGGTCGGGCCGAACGGCAGTGGCAAGACGACGGCGCTGCGCTGCTGCTACAACGCTTTGACGCCGACTGGTGGCGCAGTTCTGATCGATCAGACCGACTCGACGACGCTCTCGCGCAAGGACATCGCCAAAACCATCTCGGCGAGCGTCCAGGAACCTACTGTCTCGGCGGGTCTTTCGGTTCGCGAATCGATCGCACTCGGACGAACTCCACACCGGAGCTGGTTGGACCGAAGCACGGAGCGGGATACCGCCATCGTGGACCGGTGCATCGAGCAGGTCGGTTTGGTCGAGCTTGCCGGACGAGACGTGTCGACCCTGTCGGGTGGTGAGCGGCAACGTGTCTCGATAGCTCGCGCGTTGGCTCAGGAGCCCAAGGTTCTGTTGTTGGACGAGCCGACCAATCATCTCGATCTTCGGCACCAGCTGATCGTGATGGAATTGCTGGCCGAGCTTGCTTCGGCGGGGCTCGCGGTTGTGGTCACGATGCACGATCTACGGTTGGCAGTCGAGTACTGCGACAACCTTGCTGTGCTCACCGATGGTGAACTCCGCGCGTGTGGGTCTACGGTCGAGGTGTTGGACGAGCCGTTGTTGGCCGAGGTTTTCGGTATCAGGGCGCGAGTCGAACGCGGAGTACGCCCGCGGATGGAGATATTGGGGCTGGCATGACGGAATCTATAGCCGGGGTCTACGCCCGTATGGCAGCAGCTGTGCCGTTCTTCGACGACCTGACCGCGTATCCGGAAACGGTACCCGCGGTGTTGATGACCGACCCCCAATGGTTGGCAGCTCGCGTCGCCGATACGGCCAAGCGATGGGGGAGCGCGGACAGTCGAGTCAACGGCACGTTGTGGTGGTACTCGGCCAGCTCAACGCTGGCAGGCATTCCGATCGGAACCGGAATGGTTACCGGGTTCGCGGCCGATCCGTCGCTGGATGGTGGACGGATCTTCCTGCGTGACAACGGCTATCTGGGTGGGTTTGCTGCCGGTTCGGTCATTCCGATCTCGCAGAGTGTGGCGGAGTTGGGTCGCGCGATTTTCGGCTCGCTCGGTCCCGTGATCGAGGTACTCGCCGACGTGTCCGGCGTTCGGCAGCAGGCGCTGTGGGCGATCGCGGCGGACTCCATCGCCAATCGCAGCCTTGACGCGGCCGGTAGGGCGCGGGAGCGTGGAAGTGCATTTGCTGCCGGCCTGATCGATGTTCTCCGCGGTGAGAACCCGGGCATTCCGGCCCCGCGTTTCGTTGATGTCGACCGCAGTGAAAGTGTTGTGCGCGTTTCCAATCCATTGGAGCCGGTGGCATTCGGGCGACGTAGATTCACGCAGCGGGCGTCGTGCTGCCTGATCTACGAGGTGCCCGGTGAAGGAAAGTGCACCAGTTGCCCGAAGCGCGCACCCGAAGATCGGGTGCGCGCCTTGGCAGCTCTGGTGTGACTGGACCCAGGAATTACCGGGTCGGGTGTTTCTCAGGTCAGTGCGCTGCGACCTTGGAACGGTCGAGCCCCAGCGCGTCGGTCATCGTGAAGAACAGATCGGTTTGGTCCGTGAGACCGCTGACGTTGGCCGCATGGGGGCCGAAAGCTGCCACGCGCAACTGAGTTCCGGTATGTCCTTCGGACTCGACGGCCGGATCTTCGGACGTTCCGTAGCTGATCGTCATCTCCGAGCCGTCCTTGGTGGTCAGCTTGCGGGTCAGGCCGGGGTAGACGATTTCCTGGGCGCGCTCGACCGGGATGTTCTGGTCCTTGGCGATGGTGGCGATGTCGTCGGCGCTGACATTGGTGACGATCTGACTGGTGTGAGCGTGGTCGGCTGTGACGATGACCAGGGTTTCTCCGTCGGTCTTCGCGAATTCGAGTGCCTTCTGCACAGCTTCGTCGAGGTCGACGGTTTCACCGATCTGACCGCATGCGTTGGCTGCGTGATCCTGCTTGTCGATCGAGGCGCCTTCGACCTGGAGGAAGAATCCGTTGTCGTTGACCTTCAGTAGGTCGATGGCCTTCTGAGTCATGTCCGCGAGCTTGGGTACGTCGGAGGTTCGCTTGGGGTTGTCGACGCAGGTTTCGGCGGGCTGCAGGTAACCGTCACGGGTGGCGACGGATCCTTCCCAGCGGACGGGCATGTTGCCCTCGGCGAACAGGCCGAGCACGGGCGCATCCTGATCGGCCTTGCCGACCTCGTTCATCTCGGCGGCGTTCTTCACCAGCTGGTAGCCGCGAGCCGCAGCCTGCTCGTTGAGTGTCTTGCCCTGCCAGTCACCGGCTTTCGCAGTCTCGGCGAAGGACTTGGCACCACCGGCGAAGGTGACGTCGGCGCGGGTGTCGAGGAGCTGTTCGCTGATCGATCCCTTGCCGCCGTTCTCGAGGGCGTTCTCCGGGCAGGACTTGGACGTCGTCTCCGGCCCGTAGCACTTGCGGCCACTGACGTGCGCGACCTGCACTGCGGGGGTGGCGTCCTGCACCTCGGCGGTGGAGACGTTGCCGGTGGCCTTGCCGTTCGCCTTGGCGATCTCGAGGACGGTCGACTGGGCCTGACCCTTGATGTCGACGGAAATCGCGCCGTTGTAGGTCTTGGTGCCGGTGGACCACGCCGATCCGCTGGCGGCGGAGTCGGTGACGTAGTCGGGCTTGCCGTCCTTGGTCAGTGCGTAGTGCGTGTACTGGCCGGTGATCGGCAGGGCGTCGAGACCGGGGAAGCTGCCGGCAGCACCCTCGGCGTAGTTGCGTGCGGCGGTGATCTCCGAGTCGCCCATGCCGTCGCCGATCAAGAGAATGACGTTCTTCGCGCCGGAAGCGTTGACGGCGTCGCGCACTGCGGCCGACTGATCACCGTCGATACGACGAGCACCACCGTTCGAGGACAGTTCGCCGGTCGCGGCTCGATCGACGGTCGTGCCGTTTGAGCCTGTTGCCTCGTCGGCACTGCTGCTGCAGCCTGCAGCGGCCAGAACGGCGACGGCGCCAGCGACGGCCGTCAACCTACGTGTGTTGCGCGAGAACGACATACGAGTAGTACTCCTGGAAACAGTGTGGATGGAGATGATGAACGCCGCTAATGATCTGGGTCCAAAGTGAACGGAGTGCAGACATGCGTACATCTGAATGTGACGAGACGGTGAGGGTTGGGATTCGCTCTGTTGACTGCGAGTGAGTGAGCTGTCAGACTGACTCTGCATCGAACATCAGTTCGATGCATGTGGTGCGTCTTCCCTTTCGGCATCCTCGAGCAGTCGGTCGTCCGTGACGGCCGGCTCGATCAGGTGCGAGGTCAGTGTGGGTTGGGGAAATGGGCCGCCGACGTGGTCCGAGATGGAACGGGTGCTTTCAGGGCGGCCCGGCCGCGTGGAACACGAGGATTTGTTCCCTGGCGATGGAAGCGACAGCCCCGCCTGGTCGCGAAAGCGCGGCGAGTACCACGCTGGCGAGCTCACCCGTGGTACCGGCGTGGTTCCTTACGCAGAGTTGCATGCTCACTCGGCCTTCAGTTTCCTCGACGGCGCATCGCCGCCGGAAGAGCTGGTCGAAGAAGCAGTGCGTCTCGGGCTCGAAGCTATCGCCGTCACCGATCACGACGGGTTCTACGGCGTGGTGAGGTTTGCGGAAGCCGCACGTGAATGGGGAATGCGCACCGTGTTCGGGGCCGAGTTGTCCCTGGATTCGGTACCCAGAACCGGGACGGCTGATCCCGGTGGAACCCACCTCCTGGTACTTGCCCGTGGGCAGGAAGGGTATCGCCGTCTCTCGCGGGAGATCGCCGCCGCGCATTTGGCCGGCGGTGAGAAGGGCAAACTGCAGTACAACTACGACGTGCTGACCGAAGCGGCCGGTGGGCACTGGCAGATCCTGACCGGGTGCCGCAAAGGTCATGTGCGGCAGGCCTTGACGTCGGGTGGTCGCAAAGCTGCGGCGGAGGCCTTGCATGATCTGGTCGAGCGTTTCGGGGCGGAACGAGTGTCGGTGGAGCTCACCCATCACGGGCTGGCGGAGGACGACGAGCGCAATGCAGTTCTGGCCGAACTGGCGAGAGAGCGTGGATTACGCACGGTGGCGACCACCGCCGCGCACTTCGCCGCTCCGCCGCGTCGACGCCTTGCCATGGCGATGGCAGCTGTGCGATCGCGTCAAAGTTTGGACGAGGCGGCCGGATGGCTGGCCCCTACCGGCGGAGCGCACCTGCGGTCCGGCGCGGAGATGGCGACACTGTTCTCGCTCTATCCCGAGGCCGTCAGTGGTGCCGCCGATCTGGGACGTGAGTGCGCTTTCGATCTCAAGCTCATCGCACCCAAATTGCCTCCGTTCGACGTTCCCGCCGGGCATACCGAGGCGTCGTGGTTACGTGAGCTCACCATGGTGGGAGCCATGGAACGCTACGGTCCACCGGAAAGTGCACCGAAGGCATACAAACAGCTCGAACACGAGCTTGCTATCATCGCGGGATTGAATTTTCCCGGATACTTCCTGGTGGTGCATGACATCGTCTCGTTCTGCAAGAACAACGACATCCTCTGTCAGGGAAGAGGTTCCGCCGCGAACTCGGCGGTGTGTTATGCGATCGGCATCACCAATGTCGATCCGGTTCGCAACAAATTGCTGTTCGAGAGGTTTCTTGCGCCCGAGCGTGACGGCCCGCCCGACATCGACGTGGACATCGAGTCCGACCGCCGGGAAGAGGCGATCCAGCACGTGTACGCGAAGTACGGGCGTACGTATGCCGCGCAGGTCGCCAATGTCATCACCTATCGAGGAAAATCGTCGGTGCGGGACATGGCTCGGGCACTTGGCTTTTCGCAGGGCCAGCAAGATGCGTGGAGTAAGCAGGTCGGCCGGTGGGGTGGTATCGACAAGAACGCGGATACCGATATTCCGCGTCCGGTACTCGAACTGGCGGCGCAGATTGAAGGCTATCCGCGGCACCTGGGCATCCACTCAGGCGGCATGGTCATCTGTGATCGTCCCATCGCCGACGTCTGCCCGGTGGAGTGGGCGCGGATGGCCAATCGCAGTGTCTTGCAATGGGACAAGGACGATTGTGCTGCCGCTGGGCTGGTCAAGTTCGATCTGCTCGGTCTCGGCATGCTCTCCGCTTTGCACTACATGATGGATCTGGTGGCCGAACACAAAGGCATCACAGTCGATCTGGCGCAACTCGATCTGTCGGAAACAGCGGTGTACGAGATGCTGCAGCGGGCAGATTCGGTGGGGGTATTCCAAGTGGAATCACGTGCGCAGATGGCGACACTGCCGCGTCTCAAGCCTCGAAACTTCTACGACCTGGTGGTCGAAGTCGCGCTCATCCGTCCGGGGCCGATTCAAGGCGGATCAGTGCATCCGTACATTCGTCGGCGCAACAAACTCGAACCTGTGTCCTACGAACATCCTTCGCTCGAGAAGGCACTCGAACGCACGCTGGGAGTTCCGCTGTTCCAAGAACAGTTGATGCAGATGGCCGTCGACGTTGCGGGTTTCACGCCGTCCGAGGCCGACCAATTGCGTCGGGCAATGGGATCGAAACGTTCGACCGAGAAAATGGAGCAACTGCGGGCGAGGCTGTACCAGGGCATGCGAGACCTACACGGTATCGGCGACGAGGTTGCCGACCGGATCTACGAAAAGCTGTATGCGTTTGCCAATTTCGGTTTCCCGGAAAGCCATTCACAAAGTTTTGCCGCGCTGGTCTTCTACTCCTCGTGGTTCAAACTCCATCACCCCGCTGCGTTCTGCGCTGGGCTTCTGCGCGCGCAGCCCATGGGTTTCTACTCACCGCAGTCCCTGGTTGCCGATGCGCGCCGGCACGGAGTGCAGGTACACGGTGCTGATATCAACGTCAGCCTCGCGCACGCCACTGTCGAAGCAGGTGGATTCGAGGTTCGGCTGGGATTAGGGGAAGTTCGCAACATCGGCGATGCACTGGCCGAGAAGATCGTCGAACAGCGCGACCTCGGTGGACCGTTCACGTCGTTTCTCGATCTGACTGGGCGGGTGGAACTGACTACCGCACAAGCTGAATCGCTGGCGACCGCCGGGGCGCTGGCCAGCTTCGGTATCTCGCGTAGAGAAGCGCTGTGGGCAGCGGGCGCTGCTGCGGGGGAGCGTCCCGACCGCTTGCCCGGTATCGGTGCATCGGTCACAGCTCCCACTCTACCCGGCATGAGCGACGTCGAATTGGCGGCAGCGGATGTCTGGGCGACAGGAGTATCTCCCGACACCTACCCGACACAGTTTCTCCGCCCGCAGCTCGACGCGCTCGGCGTGGTGCCGGCGTCGAGACTTCTCGACATCCCGGACGGTGACCGTGTGCTGGTGGGGGGAGCGGTCACGCACCGGCAGCGTCCGGCAACAGCTGCGGGCGTCACGTTCATCAACCTCGAGGACGAAACCGGCATGGTCAACGTCGTGTGTTCGGTGGGGTTGTGGGCAAAGTACCGAAAACTGGCAAATACGGCGCCGGCGTTGCTTATTCGAGGAAAGGTGCAAAATGCAGAAGGCGCTGTCACTGTCGTAGCAGACCGGATGCAGCTGATGGATCTCCGAGTCACGGCCAAATCGCGAGACTTTCGCTAATGCCAGATTCTGATCGGAGTTTGTGCCGAGGGGACAAATGTCGAGCGCAACTCTGACCTCCGAGCATATGGCGCGGGTCACATTTGCTCCCTAGGGTTGTCGCTTGAGCGCGATCGATTCACCACACGCAGCCACGGCCAGTTGCCTTGCAGGTGAATATCGTCGCCTTCCAAACACGCTGAACCCAAAGCACTTCGAATCGAACAGGAACTCCATGAGCACAGCGATCCTCGTCGCACACGTACACCCCGCCGATCCGTCTTCGGAGGAAGCATTCAACCGCTGGTACGACGACGTGCATATTCCGCAGGTCGTCGAACGAGTGCCCGGGGTTGTCTCCGCCTCCAGATTCTCTCTCGCGGATGTGCAGTTGCTGCCCGAGGAGGCCTTGCCCGCTCGCCGCTACCTGAGCATCTATCAGCTCGACACGGAAGATCTCGCGGGCACCGCCCAGGCATTGGGAAGTGCTTTGGGCGACGGAACTCTCGACATGTCCGAGGCCATCGCGACCGCCGGTGACACCGGACCCGAATTGCTCTTCTACGTCCCGACCGAGAACTGAAGGAAGCACCCGACATGTCAGATCTACTCGAGAACAAAGTTGCGATAGTCACCGGAGCAGGCGCAGGCATCGGTGCGGCCATTGCCCGGGCATTCGGGGCGGAGGGTGCACGCGTCGTAGTCTCCGACATCAACGGTGACGCAGCACAGACCGTGGCGGACTCGATCGAGGGCGCCATCGCGGTCACCACGGACGTCACCGACGAACAGCAGGTCAAAGATCTTGTCGCAAGAGCGGTCGAAGAGTTCGGCGGGCTGAACGTCGTAGTACCCAACGCCGGCATCGCCACCACAACTCCACTGATCGAAACCTCGTTCGAGGACTGGCGGAAAGTCATGTCCGTCAACCTAGACGGAGTGTTCTTGACCGTCCGCCATTCGCTACCCGCGCTCGTCGCGTCCGGTGGCGGTTCGATCGTGAACATTTCGTCGATCTCGTCGACAACCGGCTCGCCCTTGATCGGCAGCTACGCCGCCGCCAAGGCTGCGGTTCGCAATCTCACCGAAACCCTCTCGGCCGAACTTCGCTTCCATGGAATCCGCGCAAACGCGTTGCTGCCCGGATTCATCGATACCGACCTGGTCAAGAGTCACCAGCAAGACTTCGAGAACGCCCTCGGCCTCGAGTCCGGGGGATTCGACGACTTGATGGTCACCAAGCAGACGCGCTATGGGCGGACCGAGGAAGTGGCCGCCGCAGCAGTGTTCTTTGCGAGCGACCAATCGTCGTGGTGCAACGGCAGCAGTCTGGTTCTCGACGGAGGCTTTACCGCCTCTCTCCTCTGAGTTACTGGTGGGCATTCAGACCATCACCCATTCGGACGATTCTTAATGCTTCGAAGCCTCCATCTATCAGACTCTCCCAACCATGTTGGGCATTTGGGCCCAGTGACCGGGTACTAACTGCATCGTTCTAGACGTGAATCGCATGGTCATACCACCGCTATCTTTTGGCGGCTATCTGTCCGAGAATGGATCGTTTCCAGGGTGCGTAAAGACTCGGAGTTATTGCCAGCTCCTGACCGGATGAATCTCATTAGGTAGCGTGCGTGTGTGGCTCTGGAAGAGAAGTTTTGAAGGCGCAACGCCGCTCGGCGACCGCTACTGTGCTGGTCTTCGCTGTATTCGGCTTGATGTGTGGTCTCGTAGGTGCTGCCGTGTTGTGGTGGTACGTCTCCCAACCCTTCACGATCTACACAGCCAGCTACCAGCCGCACGATCTCCAATCGTTCCATATCGAGACGGTCTCGGTTAACCGATTCATAATTGGACTGATCATTGGCGGACCCCTGTTCGGGGCGGCCGTCGGGGCGCTCGTTTCCATGACAGGGTGGAATCTCGTACGGCGAGAACGCATGATCGGTACTGGCTAGATCCTGTTTGTCTGCTCGACTTGGTCAGGCGACCCAGTACCTGACTTGGTGTGTTTCTCAATCGATCGTTTCTCGGACACTGCCGGTGGCGGTTTCAAAGGCAACTGTATTTCCAGACGACCTCTTCGCTGGCCCTCGTTTCGACCTCGACGTCATCACCGAAGCCTTCCCAATCCTGTCTGCTAAGTGCACTAAAGCGACCGGCCTGGGATGTACTGAGACTATAAGTCCAGTTCAGGGCCGCAGCACGGTGTGGGACGTGCACGAGCGGTTAGCACCATCCCCTGACCTGGCGTCATCACGGGAGTGGAGCCTGTCATTGTGGTGGGCTCGACTGGCCCCTTCCATCCGCACCATCCTCCGCAGGACGCTACGACTTGGCTCTCGATTCGTCCGTCACTGAACTCAGCAGTGATGCATACCGCCCGAGCCGGGTGATCACATACAGGGCATCTACCGAAGTAGTTCAGGACATCACGCGACTCGGACGCCACAACCTTCACCTGCTTGACCATGCTCCAACCGTATCTTCCTGGAGCTTGCGCAGACGCAACCCGCTGATGGTGTGATCTGAGGCTTTTCGTAGCACCAGAGCGGCACGGGGCCTGGTGGACAAGATTTTTCGATCAGATTAGGTCGGTTGATCGAGTGCCGGATATCTATTGCCTACGGGTCGCATCCTCATCGGACAGCTGCGCGTAACGGTGGAAATGCGCGTTGGGTCCGCGAAGCCGGTGCCGCGCAACGCGAGGAAGCGCCGTACGAACCACGACTCAATGTCTTCTGTGCGTGCGTCGACGTAGATGTAAAAGTCCAACAGATCCGAGTCCATCAGCCGTGGCCCGGCTCTGTTGCGGCGATTCTGGCGTGCAGGTGCACGTCGTGCCATCCGTCTGCGTGCAGCATGTACCTCCGTAACGTGCCTTCCTGCAGGTTGTGAGCGCGGTGGGCGACTTCACAGGAGGCATGATTGTGTACCGAATGTGTCAACCACAACCGCTGAAAATTTGCGGTGCCGAAAGCCCACGCGCTCACTGTGTCGACCGCTTGGGCGGCAAGGCCTGAGCCCCACATTGCCGGCCGGAGCCAGTACGAGATCTGTGCGCTCGACGATGGTGAATGCACGGTTCGTAGTGAGACAGATCCGGCGACCTCACCTCGGTCGGTGGTGATGGCCCAGCCTGCATCGCTGTCGGCCGACCATTGTGCCCGCCATGATCGGATCCAACTTCGAGCTTCGCCGATGTCGTTCATAGCGCGCATGTTCCACCGCTGGATGTCGGGGTCGGAGTACGCATCGACCACAGAGCTCGCGTCGCTCTCGACCCACGGTCGCAGGAGAATCTTGGGATCCGACAGGACGGGTTGGTTGCGGCAGCTCAACATATGCGGCGAGGAATCGGGACCGACGAGAGCGGGCATGAATCGCATCCTTTCATGCCAGCGGCGCGTGGCGGTTCTCGTGTTGCGACAAAGTGTTGACACCGTTGATGCAGGTAAGAGTCATCATCGCTGAGTCGATCGACAGCGAAGAACGCGATTGCCGCTACGCAGAGTCTCCCGCGACGGAAACTGCAACACGCTCAGCCAGCTGAAGACATGACCGGACCCGGTGTCGTACCGGTGCATACTCCAGCGATGGATGTTGAATTCGACTTTTCCTGGTCGCAGTTCCTCTGGATGGTATTCATCTTCGTGGGTGTACCCACCATGATCGGTGTCGGCGTTATCTGGTCTGCCTTGCGGTCAGAGCAGGCCGGAATGCATCACACTCCGGGCAATGAGAGTTCGGCCGAGATACATACGGGCAGTGGCAGGTTGGGGCTGTGGGCAACCGGTTTGATCGCGTTTCCCCTGGCATTCCTGTCCTGTATGGGTTGGCTGAGCTGGTCTGCCGACGACAAAGGAGAGTTCCGCGGCCCCGGACTACCGGCACCGAACCAGTTCCCCACCTGGCAAGTGATCGCCTGTGGAGTAACGATGGTGATGGTGTGTCTTGCCGCGGCTCACCTGTCTCGCTGGGTGGTGGCGGGCGGGCTCGCCGCCACCGCGGGTACGGCGGCAGGATTCACAACCGCGTTCAGCGTGGACGCCAGCGCCGACGTCACAGGCCAGGCAGGAGTGGGCGTAGTGCTCGCGGAGATCGGGTGGGGTCTCGCTCTGGGCGTGCTGATGCTCGCTCGGGGTGCTTGGCTGACCCGCCGCCGCAGGCTGGCTGCACGTTCCCAGTCGTAGCGGTTCTCAATGCCAGGATGGTGCGCGGGTCTGCGAACTATTGAGCATTGATCCGGATCGCTTCGCGTACACAGCGTGGGTTCGTCGCAAACAAACCGATGAGCGCAAGGCCAACGAAGCCGTCGAAGCCGAGTACAAGCAGCAAGGGTTCTCCGTGGTCACCCAGGAAATGCTCGACAGACTCGAGAACTTCGCGCACCTTTCCGAACATCACCCGATCATCATTCGTGCGAGGATCCACACCATGACCAACCGCGCCGTGTACGTACTTCCGCCTGGAGGATTGAACAACCTCGAATCGAGGACGGTCGAGACCCCCGGGCCGGGTGTGGGTGAGGTGACGATCGCGATCCACGCGAATTCGCTCAATCACCATGACTACCTCGTAGCGACCGGCGAGATAACGACCGACGGTCCGCGGATCCTGTTGTCCGATGCTGCCGGGGAGGTCGTTGCCGTCGGAGACGGCGTAACGCAGTTCAGCGTCGGAGATCGCGTGATGAGCACTTACCTGCCGCATTGGCGGAGCGGCACACCGGATTTCGAGGGATTCGGAAATTCGCCCGGCGACGGTGTCGACGGGTTCGCCCGTGACACCGTCACCGTGCCGGTATCGGCCGTGACGGCGATGCCGCGAAACTACACCTACGAGGAAGCCGCCACCCTGCCTACCGCGGGATTGTCTGCGTGGCGTGCACTGTTCGCGGGCGTCCCGATCATCCCCGGATCGTCGGTGTTGATCCCTGGGACCAGCACGGTAGCGCTGTTTGCCGTCCAGCTGGCCAAAGCTGTTGGAGCTCAGGTGATCGCAACGTCGTCGGCCCCCGACAAGATGGCACGATTGGTCGAGCTCGGTGCCGATCACGTGGTCAACTACCGTGAGCGCCCGGACTGGGGAACGGAAGCGATGCGGCTCAGCGGCGGGATCGACCTCGTCCTCGACGTCGGCGGGCCGTCCACCCTCGGCCAATCTCTGGCGGCAGTCCGACCAGGCGGGCGGATCTGCGCGCTTGGCATCATGAACGGCCCCTCGTCGTCGATCGACCTGAGTTCGCTACTGACCAAACAGGTCACCATCGAAGGTGTCCTGGTGGGCAGTCGTGCCCACCAGGAGGAGATGGTCGCCGGGTTGGAGAGCCTCGCGCTTCGTCCCGTCATCGATTCTTCCTACAGCCTCGACCGCCTCGCTGACGCATTCGAGCAACAGAAATCAGGGCAGGCCTACGGCAAGATCGTCATCACAAACCCTTGACGGCTTGCCGGTCCCAGTGGGGATCGGTGAGAATTTCCGCCGAGTCGCCGACAAAGGCAGGTGCAGCAGTCTGGTCGCCGCTCAGGGTGAACCTCAGCCACGCGGTGAGGTAGCCACGAAATCCTTCACCGTCTGCGGCCCAATTGTGGCTGACTCCAAGCAGTCTGCCGCGGACCGCCGGCCCAGTGGTTTTGTCGAAGTACTCAGCTTGCGGATCGGCGGTGGAGACCGGATCGTCGGCGCCGGTCATGAAGAACGTCGGTCCGGTCAACTGGGCCACGTCGATCACGTCGACAGGTCGCGAGGCCCACCACGGGTCAGGCAAATCGAGTACCGCCGTGGCGGTGATCAGATTCTCGGACTGGGTTGCCGCGTTGATCGCGCCACCGGCGCCCTGGGAGTGTCCGACCGAGGCAATGTTGTCGGTGTCGATCCGCTGGTGAAAAATGCTCTCAGCGTTGGTGTTCTGATCGACGACGTACTGGGCAGCCCCCAAGATCTCCGTCCCGTCGCCGGTGATGCTGCTGTCGGCCACCACAACGACAAAACCCCAAGAAGCGAGATGCTGCAGGAGCGCTTCGTACTCCTCGTAGGTCGCATAGCTGCCGTTGCCGAAGGTGACGACGGGATGCCGTTCCTCGCCTGTGGCGATATCGGTGGGATAGAAGAGCTGATACCCCGTCACCGATTCCTCGGTGACCGCGTGGGAACCCGGATTCGCGAATATCTCACTGACCGACTGCTGTACAACGGCCTCGGTCGTGGACACGTCGGAAGTTGTCGGAACCCCCGCGGTGGCATGAGTGACGGCACCTGAGAGCGCCAGTACACACGATGCAGTCACGACGGCGATCGAGTATGTGGTTCGAGAAGGCATGGGCACAAGTATGTCTTGTACGGTCGCGAGTGGTCAGGCCGAGACGCATGTGGGCCGTTCTTCGCCGATTCGATCCCGGATGAGGAAGATTGCGATTACCCCGAAGACGACCAAGAACACCGTGAGTAGAGAGGTGACGGCGGCGGCGCCACTCACCTCCGTCGTCACCGAGGTGTCCAGCCCGCCGGTCGAGAGAATGGTGGTGGGGTCGGTGAGGCCGTGTAACACCATTGCGGCCCAGATCGTGCCCGTCACACGCATGGTCAGGTACATGCACATGCCGAATCCGAACGTGTAGACAACGGTGACAAGGACGGTCGACGGCTTCATCCCGGCGATCAGGTTGACCGTGTGCATGAGTGCAAACACCAGTGAAGACACGACGGCGACGAAGCGCTCGCGGTGGCCGGCGTCGCGCAGCATCTTCACTGCCAGACCGCGTGTGGCCAGTTCCTCCGTCAGTCCGACACACGCACCGAGTACCAGCAGGGCGATTATCTCGCCGGTGGTCCACGCGCTCCAGTCAGTTCCCGCGAGATGCGCAACAATGGCGGCGACCACGATAATCGGACCGATCCACATCCAACCCCGCCCACGAATGGGCTGTGGACCGAAGATATCGCGCAGCCAGCCGACCTTGGTCGCGAAAACCAGCAGGGCGATCCCGCCGATCGCGATGGGCAATGCGACGCCGAAGATGATGCTGGAGGCGCTCGCGACGACGTTGTCCGTGTCGATCTGGTCTGCAAAAACCCGAGAGGTAACCTGCCCGACAGCGAGATAGAAGGCCAGGTAGCCGACGATCAGCAGGAGTACTTTCCACACCGTGGGGCGACTCCAAAAACCGGACTTTTCGGGAACCGTATTGGTCATTGTCAGATCGTAAAGGGAGTCGCAGGAACGCGCGCGGGTACCGTCTATTCGGACAGCAGCGAACATGAAGGCAGGCACAGAAATAATGTTGGAAGTCGATTTGAATGCACTGGACACGGCTTTGGCAGCGGGTGAGCCGTTGATCGACGTCCGTGAGGCCGACGAGTTCGCTCAGGTTCGAGTTCCGGGTGCGACGCTCATTCCGCTCAGCGAATTCGTCGCTCGTGTAGGCGAGATTCCGGACGCCGAAACTGTTTACGTCATCTGCGCTGTCGGTGGCCGTAGCTTGCAAGCGGCAGAGTATTTGCAGGCTCGCGGCATCAATGCGGTTTCGGTGGCCGGTGGAACGATGGCGTGGTACCAGTCGGGGCGCCAGGTCGAGACCGGGGCCTAAGGCGTAACCGTTGGGGGCAGCTCCAGTTTTCCGGAGCTGCCCCACCAGGTCACTTCCGCCAGAACAAGTGGTGCGTCACGCCGCTCGGGCTCGGCACTGTTTCGAGGTTGAAGCGGTCTCGTAGCTCGTCGGGTGACTCCCACAGCCGTAGACCGGATCCGAATTCGACCGGGCAGACGACCACGTGCATGGCGTCGACAAGGTCGGCGTCGAGGAACTCGCGGATAGTGCTGACTCCGCCGCCGAGCCGAACGTCCTTGCCCTGCGCAGCCTCACGTGCCTGCTCGAGGGCCGTCGCGGGGTCGGCGTCGACGAAGTGGAATGTCGTGTCCGAGAGTGTGAACGAGGGCCGCACGTGGTGGGTCAAGACAAATACCGGGGTGTGGAACGGTGGCTCGTCGCCCCACCAGCCCTGCCACTCGAGATTCTCCCAAGGACCACGTTGAGGGCCGAACTTGTTGCGGCCCATGATTTCGGCACCGATGTTGTTGGAGAAGTCCCGGGTGAAATAGTCGTCTAGGCCTCGGCTGCCGCCGGGATCGGTGCGATTGGGCCAGCTGGCCGTAGCTCCCGCCCACGCAAACATTTCACCGTGGTCGAGGCCGAACGGGCTCTCGAAGCTTTGGTCCGGACCGCATGCTATTCCGTCTTTGGAAACGCCGAAATTCTGCACTCGCAATAACTGACTCACCGTGTACTCCCGCTCTCGACAATGGTCTACGTGAGTACAGACCGTACGGCGACCTGAAACTCATCGCTGCAAACTCGTCGATACAAATTCATGCTGCTGCGGGGAGAGCGCCACTGCGGATCGAGCGGACGGTCCGTACCGCGACGGTTGCCCAGATCGGGATGAGCACAGTCAACAGTGCAAGCGCGATACCCAGGATTGCTGTGGAACCAGTGGCGACTCCGAAGGCATTCGCGCCGACAGCACAGGCTCCGATGGGGAAGGTGAAGCTCCACCACCCGAGTGAGAAGTCCAAGCCGCGGCGCAGTGCGTGGACGGTGACGGTGGTGACCGTGACAAAGGCGATCACGCCGATGATTCCGACGACGGTTCCGTACGCGATTCCGAATTCGTGCAGGGCGTCGGCATGCTCGGTACTGAGTGCATGCCGTGATGCGGCGGCCAACAAGTTCGATGCAGCGATCGACTGTCCGATCACGCCCAACGGAATCCACAGTGAGGGAATGGCATTGAACGGGATCACGTCAACGCCGGCCGAGCGGTTGCGTGTGAACTGCCTGGCGACGGCTACCAGAATGCCGATGGCGGCGGTCAGTGCCAGAGCGAACAGGATGTAGCAGAAGACCAGTACCGCGATGCGCAATGCGCCTTCAGGCATGTGGGTGCTGACCGCTGCGCCGGTGGTGGCCGAGACCATCGGAGGTACGACGGGCATGAGCCAGAACGGCATAGCCGTTGCCATTCCCGCATCTCGAACCAGACGAATCATCATCACGACGTAGGTGATCAGGCCGAGTGCCGTGCCGATTGTCCACAGTGTCAGCGATACGGTGATCGCTACGTCGTGGCCGAGGAAGTCCGGGCCCGTGATGCCGGTTGCGGATCCCACGGTCAGAAGTGCCATTGCGACGGCGCCGTAGAAGGGGAACATCGCGGGGCTGTGCAGGTAGGCGAGGGCCTGACATCGATGTTGTGACCAATGGGTGGCGAATGCTCCGATCAGGGCGCACAGTACGAGAACCGCCAGCACCCAGAAGATCTCCGAGACCAGTTTCAAGCCCTCGATCTCCGGTTCGAGCGAAGCCGCGGCCACCGACACGATTCCCGTTCCCATCGCTGCCGCGAACCAGTTCGGGGTGATGTGGGCGAAGGTGGGACTCGTGGTGGTGGTCATGTATTTCACTGTCGTCTCATCCGGTTCGTACCGGTAGACCGGTTGTCCTTGAATGCCCACAAACTCGCCTTGTGGGTCTAATCTTGGGTTATGTCGTTGTCTCCTCGGGTGCCGGAACTCAGTGCCCTCGACGTCCTGCTTTCCGTGGGGCGTCTGGGCAGCATGGGTGCTGCCGGCCGGGAGCACGGGCTCAGTCAGCAGGCAGTCAGCGCCCGGGTGCGTTCGGTCGAGCGTCAGCTCGGAATCAAGGTCTTCGATCGCGCAGCGACGGGTGTACGGCCCACTGCCGAGGGCGGACTGATTCTCGAATGGGCCAGCCATATTTTGGTCAGTGCCGAGGAAATGGCGTCGGGAGTTGCCGCTCTTCGCGGTGAACGCGACGCAGCCGTCACGGTCGCGGCCAGCATGACCATTGCCGAGTATCTGGTCCCCGGGTGGACGGTTGCGATGCGCCACAAGTTCCCCAACGTCGTGGCGTCGGTGAGTCTGCACAATTCCTCGGACGTCTCCGCTCAAGTCCAGGCAGGCAAGGCTGATATCGGATTTGTCGAAGGGCCGGATGTGCCGTCGGCGCTTGCGTCGTGCGAGGTGGCGCGTGATCACCTCGTGGTGGTGGTTCCACCGGGGCATGACTGGGCGAACGGAGTGCCTGTTCCGGTCGCGGACCTCGCGCGCACACCGCTCATTCAGCGTGAGTCAGGGTCCGGTACACGTTTGACGCTCGAGAACGCTGTTCCCGATTGTGTGCCGCCGTTGCTCGAGCTCACCTCGTGCACCGCCGTCAAGGCGGCGGTGGTGGCAGGCAACGCCCCGGCCGTTCTGTCGTCGCTGGCTGTTGCCGCCGACCTGACGGACGGCCGACTGGTCGCGGTCAACGTCGATGGCTTGCGGATGCCGCGGCGACTGCAGGCCGTCTGGGATCCCGATCGCGGATTACGCGGTGCAGCAAGAGATTTCCTCGACATCGCGCTCGGTTCCAACACCGCTGTTCATTCGCGCTGACGGGTCCGGCGGTTAAGTGACGGTGTCGATCCCCGCGAGGATGAGGTTGATGCCTGCCAGAAACTGCTCGCGGTCGTCGTGATCGCGCAGTTGTGCAGTCACCTGATTGAGGAACGGGTACTTCGCAGAGTCGAGTTCTTCCCACCGCGTGGCGACGCCCGCGAGGAATGCGGACCGATCTGTCTCACGGGGGAGCAGACGGGCGCCCGCGGCGTACTGTCCGGCGAGACCGAGCACGTAGTTCAGGAGCGCGGACGCGCAGTCGAACTGTCCCGATTCGGGAACACCGAGCGCCTGGAGTTGCTCGCCGAGACTTTCGAAGATCTGCATCACCGCTGATTGCCACGGCTCACGTGAGAGTTGGGTGCCGACCCAGGGGTGGGCGTCGATCGCGTCGAACACGCCGAGGGTGATGATCCGGATCGCCTCACGCGGTGTTGCGCTCTCCGTTCCTTCGGTTGTCACGCGGGCGATGACGTCATCGGTCGCCGCCGCGAGCAGGTCGCTCTTGTTGGCAACGTGCCAGTAGATCGCCCCACTACCTGTTGCCAGGCGTGCGGAGAGAGCACGGAATGTCAGCGCGCCTTCACCCTCGGAATCGAGGATCTCGATCGCGGCCTCCACTATGCGCTCCTTCGAGAGCGCATCCGTGCGTCGTTCGGCCCGCTGATTTCTGGTCGCCATACGCACCATCTTGACATATCTGGAACGACGTTCCAAGATTGTTGTTGGAACGCCGTTCCAATTCATTGGAAGGAATCAACATGAACACGTCAATCTCGATCATCGGGGCAGGCCTCGGCGGCCTGACCCTCGCGCGCGTACTCCACGTCCACGGAATTCCCGCGAAAATTTACGAGGCGGAACCGTCGGCAGAGGCCCGTACGCAGGGCGGACAACTCGACATCCACGAACACAACGGCCAGGCAGCGCTCGAGGCGGCCGGCCTCACCGACGAATTTCGCGCGATCATCCACGAGGGCGGCGCCGCGTCGCGCGTACTCGATCAACACGCCGCCGTGCTCCTCGACGAACCCGACGACGGCACGGGAACACGTCCCGAAGTGCTCCGCGGAGACCTCCGTCGGATCCTGCTCGATTCCCTTCCCGACGGGACGATCGAATGGGGACGCAAGGTCGAAAGTGTGCGCTTGCTCGGCTCACCCGACACAGCCGACGGCCGCCACGAGTTGACCTTCGCCGACGGTTCGACAGTGACCACCGACCTCCTCGTCGGTGCAGACGGTGCCTGGTCGAAAATCCGGCCGCTGCTCTCCGATGCAAAGCCCGACTACGTCGGAACCACGTTCGTCGAGACCTACCTCTACGACGTCGACGAGAAGCACTCGGCTGCAGCCGCAGCGGTCGGTGACGGGGCGATGTACGCGCCCGCGCCCGGACAAGCGATCGCGGCGCATCGAGAGGCGGGGGACATCCTGCACACCTACGTTCAGTTGAACCGTTCGGCGGAATGGTTTGCCGGTATCGATTTCACCGACGCTCCCGCTGCGACAGCGCGGATCGCGGCCGAGTTCGACGGTTGGGCAACGGAACTCACGGCGCTCATCACAGACGGCGAAACCGCTCCGATTCCGCGGGCGATCTACGCCCTTCCCGACGCGCACCGGTGGCTTCGCGTGCGTGGGGTGACGCTCCTCGGTGATGCGGCCCACCTGATGGCTCCGTCCGGTGAGGGCGCGAACTTGGCCATGTTCGACGGAGCCGAACTGGGAAAGGCGATCGTTGCGCACCCCGACGACATCGAAGCGGCACTCGCCGAGTACGAAGAAGCGATGTTCGTGCGCAGTGCATCCGAGGCAGCGGACTCGCACGTGATCCTTGATCTCTGCCTCGGTGACCATGCACCGTACTCACTGGTCGACTTCTTCACCGGTGCTGCTTCCGTATCCGGATAATGGGCGAATGCCTGTCGATTCCTCTCCCGCGTCTGCCGCGATTGCACACGTGCACGACCTCTCGAAGGGCGGCCCGCTGGACCGAAATCACCGGGTGACGTTGCACTTTCATCCAGACCTCCCATTTGAAAGTGGCCTGACACTGGCCTCGATCGCACGTCAGGGCACCTACGTGACCCAGTTCGAGACTCGTACGAGCAACGGGGGACTGACGGCACACCACGGCGGCGACCGTTGGCGCTGGGAGAGTCGGATTTTCGGCCGAGCCTACGACGAGCGAGAGCCGTCGGAACGGCCGAAGTACGGATCATTGAACTTTTCCGCCGATCCGTACGGGGCATCTCCTCGGTTCGGCTCGTCCTACTTCCGGCTTGCCGAGCACACGCTCGACCGCACCACTTTCTGCTTCCCGGACAGCGTCTTCGAGCCCAGCCTCTTCGGAACGGCGGAAGCGATGAGCTTGGTCGACGCCGCAGGAGTCACCGAGTTCGCGGATCCGCTCGACCACTACATCGAGGCGCACGTTCACGGCGTCGTCGACATCGGAACGGACGTCGAGGCACTCGTTCTGGATCCGAGTTACCGGGGCACACAGGTCGAAGAGGTCGCCCACTCGCTCACGTGCCCGGTGTTGTGGCACGACGGTTACGCGGTCGACACCGACGAGGTCGCCGAACATCCCGACTATCGGGGAGCAACCATCGTCGACCTTGCCAGAGAGGTTGCGCTCGACGGTCGACTGACGCCTGCCATCCTGGGTCTCGCCCGGCGCGGCTCCTACGATCCGCAGGACGTCAAAAAGGTCTGGCACTACATCGCTCGATTCGGCGGCAGGGCGTAGAACTGGGCATTCGCGTCTCCCGCCCGTCAACGACTGCTGGTTCCGGGACCGCACATCAGTCCGAAGGCGGCGGTGAGGAAAGAGTGATTGATACGCAACATCGGGCATGAACTCCCGAAACAACTGCATCCGAAGATGGAAGTCGACCTTGATCCTCGGTCGAAGGGATGCATGAATCGATGGGCGCTCAACTCACTACCACCAGTGTCGACACCCTCTGCGCGTACTGCGGGGTGGGCTGTGGACTTGTCCTCGACATCATCACCGATCCCGAGACCGGGCGTCGGAAGGCGGCGAAGTCGTTCGGCTCGAAGACACATCCCACCAATTTCGGACGTTTGTGCACCAAGGGCACCACGACGGCGGACATGCTCGCCGGCCCGGGGCGCATGGAATCTGCGTATCGGCGTCCGCACCGAGGTGAGGCGATCGAAGCTGCGGACATGAGCGCAGTCATCACCGAAACTGCCCACCGCCTGCGGGCAATCATCGACGAGCACGGCCCCGACGCATTTGCGTTGTACGTGTCCGGGCAGATGTCTCTCGAGGCCCAGTACCTGTCGAACAAACTGGCCAAGGGCTTCATCGGCACCAATCAGATCGAATCGAATTCCCGACTGTGCATGGCCAGTGCCGGCACCGGATACAAGCAATCGCTCGGGGCCGACGGACCGCCCGGTTCCTATCAGGACTTCGAACATGCCGACGTGTTCTTCGTGACCGGGGCCAACATGGCGGACTGCCATCCGATCCTCTTCCTTCGAATGCAGGAGCGGGTCAAGGCGGGCGCGAAGTTGATCGTCGTGGATCCTCGACGCAGCGCCACCGCAGACAAGGCGAACTTGTTCCTGCAGATCGCCCCCGGCACCGATCTCGCACTACTCAATGGACTTCTCCACCTACTCGTCGTGAACGGGCACACCGATCCGGACTTCATCGCCGAATTCACCGAAGGCTGGGAGGTGATGCCCAGCTTCCTCGCGGAGTACACACCGGAGAAGGTCAGCGAGATCACCGGCATCCCCGAAGTCGACATTCGCGCCGCAGCGCAATGGATCGGTGAGGCCGACAACTGGATGAGCTGTTGGACAATGGGTCTGAACCAGAGCACCCACGGCACGTGGAACACCAACGCCATCTGCAACCTTCATCTGGCGACCGGCGCGATCTGCACGCCTGGCAGCGGCCCGTTCTCGTTGACCGGTCAGCCGAACGCCATGGGTGGGCGTGAAATGGGCTACATGGGGCCAGGTTTGCCAGGTCAGCGTGCCGTGATGGTCGACGCCGATCGCGACTTCGTCGAGGAGCGATGGGGGATCCCGCAGGGTTCGCTGCGCACCGAAACCGGCGGTGGGACCATCGACCTGTTCTCCCGAATGGCGGCGGGTGAAATCAAGGCGTGCTGGATCATCTGCACCAATCCTGTTGCGACGGTGGCCAACCGCAAGACCGTCATCGACGGATTGGAGAAGGCTGACCTCGTCATCACCCAGGATGCTTTCTTGGGCACCGAGACCAACGAATACGCCGACGTCCTGCTGCCGGCGTCATTGTGGACAGAGTCCGACGGAGTGATGATCAACTCCGAACGCAACCTGACGCTCTTCCAACAGGCACTGGATCCGGTCGGGCAGGCGCTGCCTGATTGGCAGATCATCGCCCGAATCGCTTGCGAGATGGGCTATGCGGATGCATTCACCTACACCAGCGCCGAAGAGGTGTTCGAGGAGATCAAGCAGTTCTGGAATCCGAAGACCGGCTACGACTTACGCGGCGTCACCTACGAGCGCCTCCGCAGATCGCCGATCCAGTGGCCATGCCCGCCCGAGAGTAATCAAGACCGTCATCCCATCCGATACCTCAATGACGGTGTCAGTCAGAGGCTTCTGGTCCGAGAGGACGGCAGCACTCCGCGTCTCGCGTTCCCCACCGCCACGGGCCGTGCGATGTTCTTCGCCCGGCCACACATGCTTCCCGCCGAAATGCCCGACGACGACTACCCGTTCCTGCTCAACACCGGTCGTCTTGCGCACCAATGGCACACCATGACCAAGACCGGCAAGGTGGCCAAGCTGAACAAACTCAACCCCGGGCCATTTGTCGAGATCCATCCCGACGACGCCACACGCCTCGGCGTCGTCGACAAGGACGCGATCGAGGTCGCCTCACGCCGTGGCCGCGCAGTGCTCCCGGCCGTGGTCACCGACCGAGTGCGTCCGGGAAACTGCTTCGCACCGTTTCACTGGAACGACGCCTTCGGCGAGTACCTCTCGATCAACGCCGTCACCAACGACGCCATTGACCCTGCCTCCCAGCAACCGGAGTTCAAAGCCTGTGCCGTCACTATGACGAAGGTCGCCGTGAACACGCCTGAAACGGAGCTCGCCGAATCGCCGCGGGTGGCTCCCGTGGCGGATGATCGGGCGTCGTCGCGAACAGATGTCCTCGCTGATGTCATCGGTCAAACAGGAACACCCGCAGTGGTATTCGATCCGCTACAGCAGAGCTATCTGGCAGGTCTTCTCGCTGCGTTGCGTGCGGATGCCGATCGCACTCCCGGGGTGCCGACCTTGCCTCCGGCTGCACCCTTCGATGCCGAAAAGAGGATGTGGGTAGACGGTGTTTTGGCCGGCCTGTACTCACGGACCTCGCTCCCTGGCACTGACGGGCCCGCGTTGTCATCAGGTACGGAGATCGCCTCCGAGCGGGCGCCGATCGTCGTGCTCTGGGCATCGCAGACCGGAAACGCGGAGGAGTTTGCCGCCGCCTGCGCTGCTCGTCTCAGCGAAGTCGGCTTACCCGTGGTGATGCACGCAATGGACGAGTTCCCGGCTGCCGACCTGCCGGCCACCCGAGAGGTCCTGCTGATCACCAGTACCTCCGGTGACGGCGAATCCCCGGACAACGGCAGCGGTTTCTGGGATGCCCTGGCTGCTGACACAGCGCCTCGGATGGGCGAAACACGGTATGCAGTCATCGCTTTCGGTGACTCGAACTACGACGACTTCTGTGGACACGGCCGAAAACTCGACGCTCGCCTTGCTGAACTGGGAGCCAGTCGTATCGTCGATCGCGCCGACTGCGAGCCCGATTTCGAAGACACTGCTACTGGATGGCTTGATGCGGTCACGGCCGAACTTCAGAGCACGGAGGCTGGCAAGTCGACCGACGTCGTCGTTGCAATGAAGAACTCCGGCACAACTGCTGTGGCCGCGCCGATTTCACCGGCGATGTCGGCGCCGCTGCAGTTCAACAAGAAGGCGCCACTGACCACCGCTTTGACGCGCAATGTCGTGCTCAACCGGCCAGGCTCTTCCAAAGACGTGCGGCAGTTGGGTTTTCACCTTCCGGACGACACGGTCAGTTACGAAGCCGGCGACGCTCTCGGAGTCTGGCCGCGAAACAGCTCCCCGTTTGTCGACGAGTGGCTCACCCTTACCGGCCTCGACGGTGAGGAGGCCGTCGATCTGGGGCAGTACGGCGCGATGACCTTGCGTACCGCGTTGACGGAACGTCTGGAGATCACGCGAATCTCGAGCGACATGATTCGGTTTGTGCATCAACGAACTCGCGATGCGGACCTGGCCGAGTTGATGAAGCCGGAGAACATCTCCACGCTCAAAGACTGGTCGTGGGGACGACAGTCTGTCGACGTCCTTGCGCAGTCGCCGGTTCGTGCTTCGACCGACGAATGGCTCTCGTTACTCAAACCGCTTCAGCCGCGGTTGTATTCGATTTCTTCCAGTCCGAAAGAGAACCCACGCGAAGTGCAGTTGACGGTGTCCGCCGTCCGGTACAACGTCGCAGGCGTCCCTCGCCGTGGAGTCTGCTCGACGTATCTCGCAGATCACGCTGACGGTGACGACATCGGAATTTACGTGCAGAAGTCGACTCACTTCCGGCCTCCGTCCGATCCCGAGACCCCGATGATCATGGTCGGTCCGGGGACCGGCATCGCGCCGTTCCGCGCTTTCCTGCACGAGCGGCGGGCGTTGGGGCACACGGGTCCGAACTGGCTGTTCTTCGGGGAACAACATGCGGCGACCGACTTCTACTACCGCGAAGAAATCGAAGAATTGCGGAGAGACGGCTTTCTCACCGAACTCGACCTCGCATTTTCCCGGGATCAAGCCGACAAGGTCTACGTGCAGGACCGGATGCGCGAACGGGGTGCGCTGCTGTGGGAGTGGCTGCAGAAGGGCGCACACTTCTACGTGTGCGGCGATGCCAACAGGATGGCCAAGGACGTCGACAACGCCCTCAACGGGGTGGTCGCTCAGCACGGAAAACTGGCCCCTCGTAGTGCCGAGGCGTATGTGAAGGCTCTTTCGGCGGAGAAGCGATACGTCCGAGACGTCTACTGACGTCGATCAGACGGCGCCCTTGAACCCGTGCTGACGCCAGGCCTCGTACGTCACCAGGGCAGCAGCGTTGGACAGGTTGAGGGACCGGCGTCCGGGAAGCATCGGGATACGCAGACGCTCGGTGATGTGTTCGTCCGCCAGCACTTCCTCGGACAATCCGGTGGGTTCGGGCCCGAACAGCAGGACATCCCCGGGTTGGTAGGCGATATCGGCATACGACGTGGTCGCGTGTGCGGTGAAGGCGAACACGCGAGCGGGGGTGACGGCTTCCCAGGCAGCGGCCAGGTTTTCGTGGACCGTGACAGTCGCCAGATCGTGGTAGTCCAAGCCTGCGCGCTTGAGTTTCGGCTCCGACAAGTCGAACCCGAGAGGGCCGACCAGGTGGAGTTCGCAACCGGTACCTGCGACCATGCGGATCGCGTTTCCGGTGTTGGGTGGGATGCGGGGCTCGTGGAACATCACTCGGAACACTCGAGGAACTGTACCGGGCGGCATCTCGGTGCCCGCGTTTGCGAGAAGAGCGGCCGAAAAGTGTGGGCGAATTGGTAACAAACCGGCCAGTCCGTGCGAACCTATTCCCGGCACTCTTCTCAGAACGGACTTTTCATGAACCCTCCCGCCGGTTGGAACCCCGACCCCTTCGACCCCACGATCGACCGTTACTGGGACGGTCAGCAGTGGACCGCACAGACACGGCCCAAGGGCGTCGAAGCACCTACTCAAGCATTCGGTACTCCGACGCAGGTTTTCGGTGCACCAGGATCGGCGGCGCCGGACGCAAACGCCGAAGAAGGAAGCAAGCGGCGGAAGTGGCCGTGGATCGCCGGCGCAGCAGTCGTGGGACTGGTGGCCATCGCTGCGGCGACGGGGGCGGGCAAGTCGGAGGAATCGACGACGCCTGCCGCGACCTCTTCGACGACAGCTGCAGCGACGACAACCAAGAGCACTGTCCCGTCGACGACAAAGACCACAACGTCGTCCGCCCCGCCGACCACGACTACAGCGACGACGCTGCCGACCACGACAACCACCGTGGCAATCGTGCCGCTGGTGCCGCAGGTCCCGGCGATCACGACAACGCCGTACGTTCCGCCTGCCCCGGCCTACACGCCCCCGAAGACAACAGAACCGGCGTACGTTCCACCGCCGGCCAAGGTGCCTGACGCGGGGGTGTCTTACGCCAACTGTGCAGCCGTGCGAGCGGCCGGTGCAGCGCCGATCTACCGAGGCGATCCGGGCTATTCGTCCAAGCTCGATCGCGACGGTGACGGCGTGGCCTGCGAGACCTAGGCGGTCGAGACGGTGTCGGTGCGGCGGGGCAGTATGGACGGCATGCTCCCCGAAGAATCCGACGACGTCGTCGGCGAAGACTATTCAGACGCGCGGCTGGCCGGGCAGAAGTGGCGTCAGCGCACTTTCACCAATTGCAATTTCCGAGACGCCGACCTCACCGGACTCACGACAGAGTCGGTGGTGTTCACGGATTGTGATTTCACCGGCACCGATCTGGGGGAGTCCGTACATACGGGAACGGCGTTCCGCTCCTGCAATTTTGCGCGGACCAGCCTGTGGCACAGCACGTTCCGGAACTGCAGTCTGCTCGGGTCGACGTTCGACGGTTGCCGCATCCGGCCGTTGACGCTCGACGAAGTCGACTTCTCGTTGACCTCACTCGGCGGAGCGGACCTGAGGAAGATCGACTTCACCTCATGCCGCTTCCGAGAAGCGAACCTGGTTCGGGCCGACATGCGGGGCGCGGTGCTGGCGTCCGCGGATCTGTCCGGTGCTCGCACGGGTGGACTCAAACTCGAAGGTGCAGACCTGCGCGGTGCGCGGATCGATCCGAGCCTGTGGACATCCGCATCCGTCGGAAACGCACAGATCGAGTTGATGCAGGCGGTGGCGTACGCGTCGGCGCACGGTCTTGTCGTCGACATGAAGTAGTGACGCCTAGCTCTGCAAGCGCTCCTCGAGGCGCACGGTCACCCGCTCGCCCGTGTCCTTGCCGATGGCTTTGCGCAGATCGGCTTTGACCGGCAGCTTGTGGTTGCCGTCTCCCAACGCCATGAACGAACTCTGGAACGGATGTCCGTCGATCGTCCCGCGCACCTTGACCAGGCCGCGGGTGCCGAAGAACTCGGCGGACTCCGGCCAGATCACATAAGTCCACCCGCCCTTGGCGTCGCTCTTCTGCAGGGTGGCCGTGAATTCCTTGTCCAGCAACATGATGTCGGTCCTTTCGAGCTCGTCCCAATCGATCAGCGGATGAATTCCCGAGCAAGGAGATCCATCAACAGTCCGTCCTTCCACACACCGTGGCGATCTCGCGAGTACTCGCGCATCACTCCGACGTCCTTGAATCCCACAGATCGGTAGCACGCGATGGCGACGGAGTTGTCGACCTCGGGGTCGATGACAAGACGGTGGAATGTGAGGTCGTCGATCAGATGGGCGCACAGCACCCGTATCGATTCGCGACCGAACCCTTGGCCGTGGAAGTCGGGATCGAGAAACAAGTCGAGCCCGGCGTGGCGGAAGTCGGGGTTGTCCTCAGCTTCGTACCACTGGATGAAGCCGATCAGTTGGTCGCCGTAGAGAATGCTGTAGCGGGTGGTGCCGGCCTCCGGTGCCGCAGGCCAGTCGTCGTCGGGATTTTGCCACCACTGCACGACGTCCGGGTGCAGGTGAATTGCCCGCAGACGGGCGTGATGATCGGGCACGAGCGGGGAGAGGACCACTCTCGGGCCGCGTAGTTCCGGAGCCGTTGTCACTCATCGACCCTAACCTGGAACAATGGTCGCCGTGACTGCAACGATCCTCGACGGCAAAGCTACCCGCGACGAAATCTTCGAAGACCTGAAGGTGCGGGTGAGCGCTCTGAAGGCAGAGGGCATCACGCCCGGCCTGGGCACCATCCTGGTAGGCGACGACCCCGGATCCGCTGCTTACGTGCGCGGCAAGCACAACGACTGCGCCAAGGTCGGTATCAATTCTTTGCGACGCGACCTGCCTGCCGACATCACGCAGGAGCAGCTCAACGCGACGATCGACGAGCTCAACGCCAATCCCGAGTGCACCGGCTACATCGTGCAGTTGCCCCTTCCCAAGCACCTCGACGAGAACGCGGCCCTCGAGCGCATCGACCCTGACAAGGATGCCGACGGCTTGCATCCGGTCAACCTCGGGCGACTGGTGTTGGGCAAGGAAGCGCCCCTTCCGTGCACCCCGCGTGGAATCCTGCATCTCCTGCGCCGTTACGAGGTGCCGATTGCCGGCGCACACGTGGTGGTCGTCGGACGCGGTGTCACGGTCGGTCGCCCGATCGGACTGTTGCTGACGCGTCGTAGCGAGAACGCCACGGTCACGCTCTGCCACACCGGTACCCGTGATCTCGCAGCCGAGGTTCGTCGCGCCGACATCATCGTCGCCGCCGCCGGCGTTCCCGGTCTCATCATCGCCGACATGGTCAAGCCCGGAGCAGCGGTCCTCGATGTCGGCGTCAGTCGCACCGACGACGGTCTGCGCGGCGACGTCGCAGTCGACGTCAACGAGGTTGCCGGGTTCGTCTCACCCAACCCCGGTGGTGTCGGGCCGCTGACCCGCGCGTTCCTGATCACCAACGTGGTCGAGCGCGCCGAGCGGGTTCTGGCCGGAGTCTGAGTCCGATGTCCTCACTGGTCGGCCTCGCGAAGAAGAATCTGCCCATGCTCGCGGTCCTTGCCGTGATCGCGGCAGCTGTTGTTCTCGTGTTGGCCGACCGGTGGCGCCGCGGCGCTCTCGTCTTCGGTGTTGCCGTCATCATCGGTGCTGCCGCGCGGTGGTTCGTTCCCGAGAATCGTGTGGGGTTGCTTGCCGTGCGTGGGAGGGTTTTCGACACTGCGGCGATGGGCGTCATGGGAGCGTTGATCGCGACGCTTGCCCTGACCATCGATCCGCTCGGTACCGACTGAGAAGGTCAGTCCCCGTAGAACGAGCGGATGTCGATGTCGCTCAAAGGGATCCACTCCGGTGACTGTGCGGATGCCGACTTCTTTCCGGCCTTGTCCGGTACGCTTCGCAGCGTAACTGCGAGGACCGGTTCCTCGTCGATTCGCCCGGCCAGGGCGTAGATCGCGGCGAGATGGTGAACGCACGGCGAGCGTCGACCTGAGCAGTCGCAGCTGGCAATGCACTCCGAAAGATCAACGGCTACTGCGATATTTCGAGACAGTAGTTCGGTGACGACGCTGTCCGGTAGTTCGCCGGTGGAGACGGATCTGTTGGCCTTTCCCGCCGAGCGGAGAAGGCTCTTCACTGCAGCGATTTCGGATTTGGTCCACAGCGGGACACCAATCGTCACCGACGAGGTTTTTGCTTTGGTGCTCACCTCGGCGACGACGGTCCCCGATGAGACCACGGTGAATTCCACCGACCCGTTGCGTGCGAGGGCACGAGCCGTCGGCAGGGACGGGTTCGGACCGGATGCCGCGGTCCGTTCCACCGTGCGCAGCCACGCCCGACCCCAAGCGGTGACACCGAATTCGTTGGCCATCAGATGATCACCGCGCCGTCGAGTTCGAGAAGTTCACGCAATTCGGTGTCGGGAAGATCCGCCAGGGCGGCCTCCACGTTGCCGGAAACAGCATCGGCTACAGCTCGTTTCGACTCGTGCATCGCTGCGATGTGATCCTCCACGGTTCCGCCCGTCACCAAGGTGTGGACGTTGACGGTGCGCTTCTGGCCGATGCGGTGTGCCCGGTCGGTTGCCTGATCTTCGACGGCTGGGTTCCACCACCGGTCGTAGTGCACGACGTGACTCGCGCGAGTGAGGTTGAGGCCGAAGCCGGCGGCGCGCAGGCTCAGAATCAGAACCGGCGGGGAATCCGCGTCGTTCTGAAACGCGTCGACCATCCCGTCTCGCTTGTCGGTGTTGAGGCCACCGTGAAGGAAAGGCACGGCACCGATTCCTAATTCGGATCCCAGGTGCCGGGAGAGCATCTCGCCCATCGTCCGGTACTGCGTGAATATCAGCGCGCGATCGCCGTCGTCGACGATCTCGGCGATCATTTCCGTTGCGCGGTCGAGCTTTCCGGATCTTCCGTCAAGGTCGTCCGTATCGCCGGTCACCTGTGCGGGGTGATTGCATACCTGTTTGAGGGTGGTCAGCAGCGCAAGGATGTTGCCGCGTCGGGCAATTCCCGTGCCCAATCCGGTGTCGAAAGCATCGGCAACTGCCGACCGATAGATCCGCGCCTGTTCCGATGTCAGAGTGCACGAGATGGTGGAGAACTGCTTGGGCGGAAGATCCTTGGCCACTGTGTCTTTGGTTCTGCGCAGAATGAAAGGATCGATGACCGCGGCAAGCCTGGTCGCCGCAGTGGCGGATCGACCGGATTCGATCGGGACGGCGAAGCGTTGACGAAAACGCGCGCGAGTTCCGAGGACTTCGGGATTGGCGACGCGAAAGAGTGACCACAATTCGTCGAGGCGGTTCTCCACCGGCGTGCCGGTCATCGCCACCTTGATGTCGGCCGACAACCGCATTGCCGCTTTCGCAGCGAGGGAAGACGGGTTCTTGATCTGCTGCGCCTCGTCGAAGATCACCGAACTCCAGTGGATCGGGGTCAATTGGGCCGTGTCGGAACGCAAGACGCTGTAGCTGGTCAGAACAGTGGTGCCGGCGGGGATACGAGTGGGAAGTGCGCGAGCAGTCCCGTGATGAACATGCAGTGGTAGATGCGGAGCGAATCGCTCGACCTCGCGGCGCCAGTTTCCGATCACCGAGGTGGGACACACAACCAGATGCGGACCGTCGTCGGCGCGGATCGCGATCATCGAAATCGCTTGCAGTGTCTTACCCAAACCCATCTCGTCGGCCAAGATCCCACCGCCCGAACCCGACAGCGCCGTCAGCCAGGCAACTCCCTGCATTTGATACGGGCGCAGAGTCGCCTGAATCTTTGCTCGGCGAAGGCTGTCCAGGGCTGTACTCGCATCCGTGAACAACCGCACCGTGGACCGGGCGCTTCGGATCTTCGTGTCGTCGCCGTCGATCGCCGCATGCGCCGCGGTCGGAATGTCATGCGCGCCGGTCTCGATGACGCGCTTCCATGCGAGCAACGACGGTCCGAGGTCGCCGCGACCTGCATCGAGGTTGTGGAAGGCGTCGATCGCGGCTGTGAGGTCGAGCAGTTGCGCTTCGACGTCGGTTGCTGTGATCGACTCGTCGACCGGGATCGCAAGCCTGCACACGCCCGGCGACCCGGTCGGCATCCCCAGTGCCGACAGTCGCGCTGCCGGGTCTGCGTCACCCCAGAACGCGAAGGACATGTGCTCGGGAATGTACGTAGCCTGCAGGCGCGTCGAGCATGGCTGATTCACGTTCGCCGATGCTAGCCGCGCCGGTTCACGTTCGCCAATGAAAATGTCGGGAAAACCCGCAGATCAGCTGTGGTTTTCCCGACATTGACGAATTCTGAAAATGTGGCTCTGTGCCGGATCAGCGAGCCGTGCGTGCGAACTCCATCGTTCGGCGAAGCAGTCCGGCGACGGCGTCCGCCTCCGTCAGGAAGCCGTCGTGGCCGTCCTTGGACTTGAGAATCTCGAGGCCGCTGCACGTGGAAATTCCGTCGGCGATCTCCTCCTGCAAACGGAGGGGATACAGCCGATCCGAATCCACGCCGCCCACGACGACCGGTGCCGTGATCGATGCCAACGCCGCTGCAACGCCGCCGCGTCCTCGGCCGATGTCGTGCCGGTTCATGGCTTCGGTCAGGAGGACGTACGTGCTCGGGTCGAAGCGGTCGACCAGCTTGTCCGCCTGGTGTTCCAGGTAACTCTGCACAGCGTATCGTCCACCGTTCCACGGGTTTTCGTCGTTCTGGGCGGAGTTCTCGAAGCGCGCATCCAGTTCGGACTCGGTGCGGTACGTCAGGTGCGCGATGCGGCGAGCGATGCCGAGTCCGGCGCGAGGTGCCCGGCCCGATCCGTGGTAGTCACCGCCTTGCCACTCGGGATCGGAGACGATGGCAGCGATCTGCGTCGTCTGGGTGCCGATCTGATCGGCGGTGGCCCGTGAACCGGTTGCGAGAACCAACGCGGAGCGAATGCTGTCCGGGTAGGTAACTGCCCATTCGAGGGTGCGCATGCCGCCCATGGATCCGCCGACCACAGAGGCCAATTGGTCGATCCCGAGGAGATCGACGAGCTTCTTCTCCGCCGCGATCTGATCCCGGATGGATATCTCCGGGAACCTGCTGCCCCACGGCTTGCCGTCGTCGGCCAGTGAACTGGGACCGGTCGTGCCGCGACAGCCACCGAGGACATTTGTTGCGATGACGCACCATTCGCCGGTGTCGATCGGTTCGCCGGGGCCGACCATACCGTTCCACCAGCCGGGGGAGGGCTGATTTGCGGAGATCGGACCGGTGACGTGTGAGTCTCCGGTCAGTGCGTGCTCGACGAGTACGACGTTGTCGCGGTTCGGGGACAGCTCACCCCACCGCTGAACGGCGAGCGAAACGGATGGGAGTACCGCGCCGCTTTCGAGTTCCAGGGCGCCGATGTCGACGAACCCCACCTGGCCGTCGGGCGGGGGCAGGAGGTCGATCCTGGGCTCCAATTCGTTCACGGTCACGAGTTTGCCACCGCAGCCAGGCCGACGGTGAGATCGGCGAGGATGTCGTCGATTCCTTCGATGCCGACCGCGAGGCGGACGAGCCCGGGCGTGACGCCCGAAGCGAGCTGCTCTTCGGGGGTGAGCTGCGAGTGCGTCGTCGACGCGGGGTGGATGACGAGTGAGCGAACGTCACCGATGTTGGCGACGTGGCTGTGCAGTGTCAGGGCGTTGACGAACTTCTTTCCCGCATCGATCCCGCCGGGCAGCTCGAAGGTGACGATGGCGCCGGTGCCCTTGGGCGTCAGCTTCTTTCCACGTTCGAACCACGGTGAGGAGGGGAGTCCCGCGTAGGAGACGGAGGCCACCTCGCCGTGGCCGTCGAGGAACTCGGCGACCTTCTGCGCATTGGATACGTGGCGCTCGATGCGCAGGCTCAAGGTCTCGATGCCCTGCGCGATGAGGAACGCGTTGAACGGTGCCACGGCGGAGCCGAGATCGCGCAGCAGTTGGACGCGCGCCTTGAGTGCAAACGCCGGCGCGCCGAGGTCCGCGAAGGTGACGCCGTGGTAGCTGGGATCCGGGGTGGTGAAGTTGGTGTGGCGACCCTGCGTCCAGTCGAAGGTGCCACCGTCGACGATGACGCCGGCGATCGCGGTGCCGTGTCCACCTAGGTATTTGGTGGCGGAGTGAACGACGATGTCGGCGCCGTGCTCGAGTGGGCGGAGCAGGTACGGCGTCGCCACGGTGTTGTCCACGATCAACGGAAGACCGTTCTCGTGGGCCAGCGACGAGATGCCAGGTAGATCGAGGATGTGGTTCTTGGGATTGGCGATCGTTTCGCCGTAGAACGCCTTCGTGTTCGGGCGAATGGCCTCGCGCCACTGGTCGATATCGTCGGGATCTTCGACGAACGTGACTTCGATGCCCAGCTTACGAAGTGTGTAATGCAGGAGGTTGTACGTGCCGCCGTACAGGTACGGGCTCGAGACGATGTGATCGCCGGCCTCGGCGATGTTGAGGATCGCGATGGTCTCGGCAGCCTGACCCGAGGACAGGAGGAGTGCGGCGACTCCGCCTTCCAGGGCGGCGATCCGCTGCTCGACGGCGTCCTGCGTCGGATTCATGATTCGCGTGTAGATGTTGCCCGGCTCGGCCAGGCCGAACAGTGCGGCAGCGTGATCGGTGCTGTCGAAGACGTAGCTGGTGGTCTGGTAGATCGGCAGAGCGCGCGCATTGGTGGCGGTGTCCGCTGTCTGCCCGGCGTGCACCTGCTTGGTCTCGAACGACCAGTTCGCGGTCGGATCCGAAGCTGCTGCGGCGTCGGCTGTGTTGTCGGTCATGATTTGTTCACTCCAGTGGTCTGACGGATAGATGTCGGACGGGGGCGAATGATCGCCGCCCCGTGCTGGGGTCTATCTACAAGTGCGACACATACTGAAATACCTCCGTGGGGCTCGGCCCGGTCTGGGGTCCGTCCCTGTCGGACCCGCGCTTGTCACCCGAATTGCGGTGGAACTGCGTGAGCAGATCCACGTCGGGAAACCTGGTCATCACCCGGGGCACCCCACCGCGGTTGGAGGGTTGCCGTCCAGCGAGCCGGGGCTTGACGCTGGCACTCATGACCAAGTCGGATTCTACCGGGAAGTGAGCGCAGTCCTGACATGGGGCGAAATGTGAGCCGCAACCGCACGCGAGGCAGAGCGACGCAGCCCACTAGCAGGCAAAAGTTACTCGCGAGTAGAGACCGATGGGTGGACCTGCCGGTTGCGGCCTCACGGGTTAGCAGTACGCTTGTCTTGTTTGGGACTCATCTCCCGAGATCAGTCCACACCGTCTAGGTTTGATAATCGAACCGTTCGCGGACCCACTCACAAAGTGTGACCGCAACCGTGTAACCAGGGAAACTTCCTAGGAGGACGCGAAGCACCCATGTCCAAAATCAAGGTTGAGGGCACCGTCGTCGAACTCGACGGCGATGAGATGACGCGCATTATCTGGCAGTTCATCAAAGACAAGTTGATCCATCCGTATCTCGATGTGAACCTCGAGTACTACGACCTCGGTATCGAGTACCGCGACGAGACCGACGACCAGGTCACCATCGACGCAGCGCACGCGATCCAGAAGCACGGCGTCGGCGTCAAATGCGCCACGATCACGCCGGACGAGGCACGTGTCGAGGAATTCGGTCTCAAGAAGATGTGGCGTTCCCCGAACGGAACGATCCGCAACATTCTCGGCGGCACGATCTTCCGCGCACCGATCATCATCTCCAACGTTCCGCGACTCGTTCCGGGCTGGACCAAGCCGATCATCATCGGCCGTCACGCATTCGGCGACCAGTACCGCGCCACAGACTTCAAGGTGCCCGGCCCCGGCAAGGTGATGATCACCTACACGCCCGAGGACGGCAGCGCACCGATCGAGCACGAACTGGTCAACTTCCCCGAGAATGGCGGCATCGTTCAGGGGCAGTACAACTTCAACGATTCCATCCGTGACTTCGCTCGCGCGTCGCTCACCTATGGTCTGCAGCAGAACTACCCGGTGTACCTGTCCACCAAGAACACCATTCTCAAGGCGTACGACGGTGCCTTCAAGGACATCTTCCAGCACATCTACGAGACCGAGTTCAAGGCTGAGTTCGATGCCGCAGGTCTGACCTACGAGCACCGCCTCATCGACGACATGGTCGCTTCCGCACTCAAGTGGGAGGGCGGCTACGTCTGGGCATGCAAGAACTACGACGGTGACGTCCAGTCCGACACCGTGGCCCAGGGCTTCGGCTCGCTCGGCCTCATGACGTCGGTTCTGCTGACACCGGACGGACGGACCTGTGAGGCAGAGGCTGCTCACGGCACCGTGACGCGTCACTACCGTCAGCACCAGCAGGGCAAGCCCACCTCGACCAACCCGATCGCGTCCATCTTCGCGTGGACCCGCGGGCTCGAGCACCGTGGCAAGCTCGACAGCACTCCTGAGGTCATCGGCTTCGCGCAGGCGCTCGAAGACGTTGTCATCAAGACCGTCGAAAGCGGCCAGATGACCAAGGACCTCTCGATGCTGGTCGGCGGAGATCAGGGCTACCTGACCACCGAGGAGTTCCTCGGCGCACTCGACGTGAACCTGCAGAAGGCCATGGCCGCGAAGTAGATTCACCGCTTCACCTTTCGAATGGGACGTCCGGGAAACCGGGCGTCCCATTTGTGTTCGCGGTCTCACGTGAGTGAACTCACCCGCTCTCACTTGGAAGTTCAACCAGGTGTGAGATCACAATTGATCAGTGACTTCGTCTACCCTCTCCCGTTCTGACGCCTCGACACCCGGGGTTCGTTCCGCCAGAGGTCCGGCGATGCTCGCTCTCGCCCTCGGCGGTTTCGGTATCGGCACCACCGAGTTCGTCGCCATGGGACTGCTCCCGGAAATGGCATCCGGGCTCGGTGTCTCGGAACCCATCGCAGGCCACGTGATCTCCGCGTACGCGCTCGGGGTTGTCGTCGGCGCTCCGCTGATCGCTGCTCTCACCGCCCGGGTACCGCGCCGCACACTGTTGATCGCGCTCATGGTCGCCTTCACCGTCGGCAATGCCGCCTCGGTTTTCGCTCCCTCGTACACGACGCTGATGATGGCTCGCTTCGTCGCCGGATTGCCGCACGGCGCGTACTTCGGAGTCGCCGCGTTGGTCGCAGCTCACCTGGCCGAACCCGGAAAACGCGCCAAGGCCGTGGCGATGGTCATGATGGGTCTTTCCGTGGCCAACGTGATCGGGGTACCGGTCGCCGCCTGGATCGGTCAGGCACTCGGCTGGCGCAGCGCCTTCGCTTTGGTCGCCGTGATCGGGGTGGCAACCGTTGCTTCGCTCTTCGTCTGGATTCCGCGTTTGGACGGCATGCCGGTGACGAATCCGATCACCGAACTCGGAGCGCTGGGCCGCGTCCAGGTGTGGATGACGCTGATCGTGGGCATGGTCGGGTTCGGCGGCATGTTTGCCGTCTACACCTACATCAGTACGACGCTCACCGACGTGTCCGGGCTCGGCGCTTCGTTCATTCCCCTGGCACTCATGCTCTACGGACTGGGCATGGTGGCCGGCAACTTCGTCGGCGGATACCTCGCGGATCGTGCCCTGATGAAGGGCCTGTTCTTGTCGATGGGATCCCTCGTGGTGATCCTCGCGGTCTTCGTGATCGCTGTGCGCAATCCCTACACGGCACTGATCTTCATCTTCCTCATCGGTCTCGCGGGGTCCTCGATGGTTCCAGGTCTGCAGACACGGCTGATGGACGTCGCCGAGGACGCTCAGACCCTGGCTGCTTCCCTCAATCACGCCGCGCTGAACATCGCCAACGCCTTCGGAGCGTGGATCGGCGGCGTCGTGATCGCGGCCGGTTACGGGTACACGGCGCCCGCGGCAGTGGGGTCTTTGCTGGCGGTCGCGGGTCTTGCCGTGCTGGCGATTGCAGTGATTCTGCAGCGTAGGGCCGTACGCTGACCTGGGCGCCGATCCACGTCGGTGGAATCGGCTACGGTGCTTGCCGTGCCACAAACTGCTGACTCCCACATTCTTGCTCCCCACACCATCACGTCCGTGAACGTCAACGGCGTTCGAGCAGCGGCCCGCAAGGGCATGCTCGACTGGCTGGAGAAGACGTCGGCGGATTTCATCTGCCTTCAGGAAACGCGTGCGTCGGACGATCAGCTTCGTGAGACCCTCGAGCCAGCGCTCGGCAACGGATGGTTCCTGGTCTCGGCCGAGCCGTCCGCGAAGGGACGCAACGGAGTCGCGGTGCTCTCACGCACCGAACCCGACGCGGTGCGGATCGGTCACGGAGACGACGAATTTCTCGAAGCCGGTCGATACATCGAAGCCGACTTCGGGGATCTGACCGTCGCGAGCCTGTACCTGCCGTCCGGTGAGGCGCTCACACCGAAGCAGGAGGAGAAGGAACGGTTCCTGGCGTCCTTCGCAGTTCACCTCGCCTCCACCGCCGCAGCGGCCGAGTCGGCCGATCGCCACGTGGTGGTCAGCGGCGATTGGAACATCGCGCACACCGAACTCGACCTCAAGAACTGGAAGACCAACAAGAAGTCTTCGGGATTCCTCCCGGAGGAGCGCGCATGGATGGACCTTCTGTTCGCCGACGATTCCGCGTGGGTGGACGTCTTCCGCACCCTTCACCCTGGTGTCGATGGTCCTTATTCGTGGTGGTCGTACCGCGGCAAGGCATTCGACAACGACTCGGGGTGGCGTATCGATTACCAGGTTGCCACCCGCGGCTACGCCGAGCGGGCCAAGGTTGCCCTCGTGGAACGCGCTGAGTCCTACGACCTTCGTTGGTCGGATCACGCACCTGTCACCGTCTCGTACCGGTAGGAACGCGCATGCCTGAAGGTCTGAAGATGCCGAGCGCAAAAACCCGCAACGCCATCATCACCGTCGTCGTTGCCGTGGTGGCGCTTGTGCTGGCGGTGACGCTTTCTTCACGCGACTCCGACAGTTCGGCGTCGTCGGTCACCAAGTCCTCGAGCGTTCAGTCCTCGAGTGTTCAAGCCAAGCCTGGCGCCACCACCAAGGCTGCGCCGTCGAGTTCTGCGCCGTCGAGTTCCGCTGCCAAGTCAACGCAGCAGGCAAACAGCGATGCGCCGGCGCGAGTTCTCGCCACGCTCGTGGAGATCGACGCCGGGAGGTGGCCGGATTCCGCCAACGCGCCGGGAACCAAGGGCGGCATCACCTTCCGCAACAGCGAGGGGCGTCTGCCTGCTGTCGGGGCGGGTGGTGGACGTGTCGTCTATCAGGAATGGGACGTCAACGCGAAGAAGAACGGCCAAGGCCGCGACGCCGAGCGAATCGTCACCGGCAACGACGGTTCGGCCTGGTACACCCTCGATCACTACGACACGTTTGTGAGGATTCGCTGATGTCCGACTCGTCTACGGTCAGCGTGGCGCAGTGGCTGGATCCGTCTTCGGATGTCGCTTCGGTGGCGCTGCGCGGCGAGCAAGCGGTCGCGGATGATCTTGCGCGTGAACTCCGTGGCGAGAATTTTGTCGTTCGGGTGGTTCGTGGCGAGAACATGCGGACCACGTCGCAGGTCTTCGACGAGTTCGCGGCGGCCTTCCAGTTTCCGTCCCACTTCGGGCGAAACAAGGATGCTTTCGACGACGTCATGCGCGATCTCGACGACGTACTCGGATTGGGCGCCGGATATGTAGTTGTGATCCGAGGTGCGGGTTCTCTACTGTCCGAGCAACAGGATCAGTTGGAGTGGTTCCGCGAAACGATGGACTTCTACACCGAAGAATGGGAACCCGTCGTTTTTCGGACCGTCTACCAGTTCGGTGAAGACGACCTGAGCGCCCCCGGTGAAGACCTCGTCGAACTCGACTACCCGGGCACCACGCCACCGCACTGATTTCCACTCGTGAAAAGATCGGAACCATGTCGACCCCTGCAGAACAGAAGCCCACCGCAAAGCCTCGCGTGCTTTCCGGAATCCAGCCGACGTCGGATTCTTTCCACCTCGGCAACTACCTGGGTGCGCTGCAGCAGTGGGTTCCGTTGCAGGACGATTTCGACGCGTTCTACTTCATTCCGGATCTTCACGCCATCACGGTGACGCAGGACCCGAAGGAACTGCGTCGTCGCACCAAGGTTGCGGTGGCTCAACTTCTGGCGCTGGGTATCGATCCCGATCGGGCGACGCTGTTCGTGCAGAGTCAGGTTCCCGAGCACGCGCAGTTGGCGTGGGTCCTGAATTGCATCACCGGTTTCGGTGAAGCCAGCCGTATGACGCAGTTCAAGGACAAGTCCGCCAAGCAAGGCAGCGACAACGCCAGTGTCGGTTTGTTCACGTATCCGGTTCTGATGGCCGCGGACATCCTCCTGTACCGCCCGCAGCGAGTCCCGGTGGGTGAGGATCAGCGCCAGCACCTCGAACTCGCGCGCGATCTGGCCGGCCGGTTCAACACCCGCTACGGCAAGGCGTTCGTCGTTCCCGAGCCGCAGATCATCAAGGGCACGGCAAAGATCTACGACCTGCAGGATCCGACCGCGAAGATGAGCAAGTCCGCTGCCAGTGCGGCCGGGCTGATCAATCTGCTCGACGATCCGAAGGTGTCGGCGAAGAAGATCAAGTCGGCCGTCACCGACAACGAGCGCGAGATTCGCTTCGACCCCCAGGCCAAGCCCGGTGTCAGCAACCTGCTCACCATTCAGTCGGCTCTCTCCGGAATACCGATCGAGACTCTGGTGGCCGGTTACGAAGGCAAAGGGTATGGCGACCTCAAAACCGATACCGCTGATGTCCTGACCGAGTTCGTCACCCCGCTCAAAGCGAAGGTGGACGGTTACCTCGCAGACGAGGCGGAGCTGGATCGCATCATCGCGGCCGGAGCGCACCGCGCCCGCGAAGTGTCTTCACGCACTCTCGCCGCTGTCTATGACAAGGTCGGATTCCTGGCACCGAAGGGCTGACCGACGCGAATTCGGACTCACGACGCCTGACCGAACATGAGGGGGACGGCAATGGCTGACACGGACGACGACGCACCCAGCTTTCTGGAGAAGCAACGGGCAGCGCGACCCTGGCTCGATCATCTGGTTCGCGCCGCTGGACGGTTCCAAGAGCAAAAGGGCGACTACTATGCTGCGGGAATCACGTACTTCAGCGTTCTGGCACTGATTCCGATCATGATGGTCGCGTTTGCAGTGGCTGGTTTCGTATTGGCCGGGCATCCCGAGTACCTGGAGTCGATTCAGGAGCAGATCACCAAGAGCATTCCTGGCAGCTTGGGTGACACCATCAACACGCTGATCGATTCGGCTATCGATTCGCGCGCCAGCGTCGGAATCTTCGGTCTCCTGGGTGCCGCGTACGCGGGTCTGGGTTGGATGGCAAACGTTCGCGACGCGCTGACGGCCATGTGGGAGAGCAAGCGCGAGCCGAAGGGTTTCGTGCGTACCAAACTCGGTGACGCAGGGGCCCTCATCGGTCTCGCCCTCGCCATGGTCGTCTCGCTCGGAATGTCGGCGCTGAGTAGCGGGCCGGTAGCCACTCAGATCGTGAAGTGGCTCAACCTCGAAAACATCACCGGTGTCGGTGTGGGGCTCAGAGTCGTTTCACTGTTGCTGTCCCTCCTGGCGACGTGGGCCGTCTTCCTATGGGTGATCGCCCGGCTACCGCGCGAGCCTGTCACGCTGCGCAGCGCCGCGCAGGCGGCGCTCATCGCCGCGGTTGTGTTCGAGATCTTCAAGCAGGTGGGTGCGATCTACCTCGCTGCCGTCACCGGTGGCCCCGCGGGTGTGGCATTCGGCCCGATCATCGGTTTGCTCGTGTTCGTGTTCACGGCGTCGAGGATGCTGCTTTTCTGCACGGCGTGGGCGGCGACGACAAAGGAAAGTATGGCTTTGGCCTTCGTTCCTCCGCCCGATCCCGCAGTGATCTCGCCGCGCGTGGTTGTCAGCGATGGTGCCTCACCGTCGCGTGCCGTTGCATTGATCGCCACGGGAGCGGTTGCCGGCCTGGGTCTTTCGGGCTTCCTGCGTCGTCGGCCGCGCTAGCGCCGTCGACGGTTGAGGGCGACTGCTCCCGCCACCAACGCGATCACCACCACGCCACCGACCGCGCCGATGAGGATGCGGTCAGTGGTGTCCGATTCGCTGTCGGTGGCGGTGGGCGCTGCCGAGATCGAGCCAGGTGCAGCGGCAGACGGTGTGCGGGTGACGTCGGGCGTGGCGTCGTCGGTCGAACGGTCCGTCAACGAGCCGACGGTTGTGCTCGCTGGGAGTGCATATCCGTAGTCGAGTAGACGGGCAGCTTGCTCCCACGGACGGATCGGCTTGGCTTCGCCGCCCATCAATGTCACCAGTAGTTTCCGGCCGTTACGTTCCGCGGCACCCACGTACGTGTGGCGTGCGTCGTCGGTGAAGCCGGTCTTGCCGCCCAATGCACCGTCGTAGTTGTAGAGCAACTGATTGTCGTTCGCGAGAGTGAATCCGGGCCGGTCCTGATCATCGGGAATTGTCGGGTCCTTGGGGAAGCCGGGGAACTCGACGGTCTCGGTATGGATCAGACCGGCGAATGTCGGATTCTGCAGTGCGGTATGGAATATCACGGCCAGGTCGTACGGTGAGCTGCTCATCCCCGGGCCGTCGAGTCCGGACGGAGTTGCCGTGCGAGTATCGAGGGCGCCGAGGTCGGCGGCGAGGGCATTCATCTTCGACACGGCTGCAGCATCACCGCCGAGTTGACGGGCAAGAGCATGCGCTGCATCGTTCCCCGACGCCATGACCAGACCTTGCATCAGCTGTCGGTTGGTGTACTTACCGCCCTTGCCGATGCCGACGGCACTACCTTCAGCGTCCGCGTCCTCGGCCGTTGCAGTGATTTCGGTGTCGAGATCGAGTTCGTCGAGAGCGACGAGAGCCAACAGCATCTTGATGGTGCTGGCCGGTCGGTAGCGACCGTGCGGGTCTTTGGCGGCGAGGACCTCGCCGGTGTCAGCATCCGCGAGTACCCATCCGGATGCCGCGATGTCGGCCGGGAGCGGGGCAGCGCCGTCTGGGAGCACAACACCACACTCGCCGAGCTTGTCTCCACCGACGGGGCTTTCCGGAATCGGGACAGCAGTCGGGACCGTGGATCCGGGCGCGGGAGCTTCGGAGAGATCGATCGCCGGTGCCGGGCTACTCGTGAAGGGGCAGCTGTCGGTGTTGGGTGTGGTGAACGGCGCCTCGGTGGTGGTCGGCGGCGGCGGGGCCGGTTGGGCGCCGGCGATTCCCGAGCTACCCACGACACCGGTAAACGCAATGCTCCCTGAGAGCACTGTTCCGGCTACTGCCACTGCACACTTTCGACGCCACATCATCGATATACGAGGGTATGCGAACCAGAGTGAACGTCCGAATCGCCACGCAAGCGCGGGGACCGAAAACAGACGATTCGGTTTGTACACATAGTGGACGAATGAACTTCGCAGGTACGCGTGGACGCCGGACGCTCGCGGCAATGACACTCGTTGGAGCATTGACCGCTGTCGTCGGATGTTCCGGCGATTCGGAACCGTCGGCCGAGAGTCAAATCTCTGCCGTCGTCGGTCAGAGTTTCGAATTCATGGCCGAAAGGGACTGGGAGGCAGTGGACAGCACTCAATGCAGTTCGATGCGCAGCGAGAGTCCGCGAGTCGAAGAGTCGCCGTTCGACGACGCACTTGCCAGTCTCAGACTGGACGGTGTTGAGAACATCGTGGTGAACGGGGATTCGGCGACGGCCAACACTCGTCATTACAGCACCGAGGATCCGTCTGCGATGATGCGCGAGGACATCACATTGATCAAGGAGAACGGCGCCTGGGTTGTGTGCTGACGTCTTCGGATGCTGACGTTGCCGATTGCCGTCGATGAGTACCCCGACCACGCAGAGTCTGTAACAGTGGGGTAGTCGACTACTCGAATGGCGCACACGCACTGACGACAGGGGATCGGTATGGGCAAGATCGTGGTGACAGAATTCGTGTCTTTGGACATGGTGATGGAAGCGCCCGGTGGTGAACCGGGTTATGCGCACACTGGATGGGTCTTTCCTTACCAGGAGGGCGATCAGATGAAGTTCAAACTCGACGAAACCCTCGCCGCGGACGTGCTTCTACTCGGTCGGCGGACCTACGAGAGCTTCGCCGGTGCCTGGCCTGAGCGCGAAGACGACCAGGGCTTTGCGGACAAGATGAACGAGATGCCCAAGTACGTCGTCACGAGTTCGACCGAACCGCTCGAATGGAACAACTCGACGGCGCTCGACGGTCCCATCGAGGAATCCGTTCCGAAGCTGAAGGAGCAGATCGACGGCGAAATCCTGGTCGCGGGAAGCCGGACGCTCGTCCACGCGTTGTTGCTGGCCGGTCTGGTCGACGAGCTGCGACTGATGGTCTTCCCGGTCATTCTCGGGTCCGGCGGGAGAGTGTTCCCCGAATCGGCCGACAAGATCGACCTCGAGTTGAAGGACGATCGTCGGTACGAATCCGGAGTTCAGGTACTGACGTACCACCCTACGGTCGCGTAGACCTCTCGAAAACATCTGTGGCCGAGCCTCTTCGAGAGTCTCGGCCACAGATGTCTTGCCGGCTAACTGTTCTCGGGGAAGCCGAGGTTGATACCGCCGTGGCTGGGGTCGAGCCAGCGACTGGTGACGGCTTTACCCCGCGTGAAGAAATGAACACCTTCGGTCCCGTGGGCGTGGGTGTCGCCGAAGAGGCTGTTCTTCCAGCCGCCGAAGCTGTAGTAGGCCATGGGAACCGGGATGGGGACGTTGATGCCGATCATGCCGACCTCCACCTCGTTCTGGAAGCGTCGGGCAGCGCCGCCGTCGTTGGTGAAGATGGCGGTGCCGTTTCCGTACGGATTGTTGTTGATCAGTTCGAGGGCTTGGTCGTAGGTGTCGACACGCACGACGGACAGGACAGGTCCGAAGATTTCGTCCGTGTAGATCGACATGTCGGTGGTGACGTGGTCGATGAGGGTGGGCCCGAGCCAGAAGCCGTCAGCTCCACCATCGGCCTGAACTGTGCGTCCGTCGACCACGATGGTGGCGCCGTCCTTCTCACCTGCATCGACGTAGGAGGCGACCTTGTCGCGGTGCGCCTTGGTGACAAGCGGACCCATGTCGGAGTTCTTGGTGCCGTCGCCGGTGACGAGGGGAGTGGTGCGTTCGACGATCTTGGCCACGAGTTCATCTGCAATGTCGCCGACCGCTACGAGGGCGGAGATTGCCATGCAGCGTTCGCCGGCGGAACCGAATCCCGCGTTGACCATTGCGTCGGCGGCGAGGTCGAGGTCTGCATCCGGTAGAACGATCGCGTGATTCTTGGCGCCACCGAGTGCTTGCACGCGTTTGCCGTTGGCGGTGCCGGTGGCATAGACGTACTGGGCGATAGGGGTGGAACCGACAAACGAAATCGCCTTGACTGCTTTGTTTTCCAGGAGTTCGTCCACGGCGAGTTTGTCACCTTGGAGGACGTTGAAGACGCCGGGAGGCAGACCGGCTTCGGCCCAGAGTTCGGCGAGCCAGATAGCGGCGGTGGGGTCCTTCTCCGAGGGCTTGAGAATCACGGTGTTCCCGGCGGCGATGGCGACCGGGAAGAACCACATGGGGACCATCGCGGGAAAGTTGAAGGGGGAGATGATGCCGACGGGGCCGAGGGGTTGGCGGATGGAGTAGACGTCGACCTTGGTCGAGGCGTTCTCGGTGTACCCGCCCTTGAGGAGATGCGGTATTCCGCAAGCGAATTCGACCACTTCTTGCCCGCGGCTGATTTCGCCGAGGGCGTCGGAGAGAACCTTGCCGTGCTCGGCTGTGATGATCTCGGCGAGTTCACCTTTGCGAGCATTGAGGAGTTCGCGGAAGCTGAACAGTACCTGTGTGCGCCGGGCCAATGAGGTGTCACGCCAGGCGGGGAAGGCTGCGGCAGCCGCGTCGATGACGGTGCGGGCGTCCTCGAGGTTCGCCAGGGCCAGTCGGCCGGTGATCTGTCCGGTGGCGGGGTTGGTGACGGGGGCGGTGTCCTCGGACGTTCCGGCGAACGGCTTGCCGTCCAACCAGTGCGCGATGACACGAGTATCAGTGCTGGTCATGGTATTTCCTAGTGGTCTGGTGACTCAGGAGTTCGGGGAGGTGTACTTGGCGACGTAGTCGTTCATCGTCTCGCGCTGGTATCGGGAGACCTCGTGCGCGTTTTCGTTCTCGGCGAAGACGCTCGACACCATCACGGTGTTCTCGCGTTCGTAGAAGCCGAGTTTTCCCAGGCCTCCGAAGAATTCGTCCCAGTTGACGTCTCCGTCACCGATCTTGAGATGTTGATGCACTCGAACGGCGTTGCCTGGCGGGTTGGTGATGTAGCGCAGTCCGTGGGAACGGTGATGGTCCATGGTGTCCGCCACATGAACGAGACGGACCATGTCGCCGGCGGCCTCCATGATGGCGGGAAGGTTCCCACCCATATGGAATTGGTGGCATGCCACGATCACCATGCCGAGGTTCTTGGAGTTCACGCCGCGGATCGTGCGGATCGCGGCAAGTCCGTCTTCGACAAAATCGTCCGGGTGTGGATCGATCAGGACGTCGATTCCCTCGCGCTCGATGATCGGAATCAGTTCCTCCATCGAACGATAGAACGCCCGCTCGGACTCTTCGGCTTTTTCGGGGCGGCCGGAGAATTCGGTGTTCATGACGTTGACGCCGAGGTCGACGGTGATCTGGATGGCCCGTTTCCAGTACCGCACTGCTGCTTCGCGGGTGTCCTCGTCCGGGCCGGACCAGCGAAGGACCGGGAGCACCGAAGCGATGCCGACTCCCGCACTCGCGCAGGCCTTCCGGAATTTGGCGACGAGTGCGTCGTCAGCTTTCGGGTGATTGAAGAACGGGATCATGTCGACGTGCGGTGTGAGTTGCAGGTACTCGTACCCGAGATCGGCAACAACCTGAGGAAGCTCGAGCAGTGAGTAATCGTGGTGGAACGGTGTGGGATCGAGTGCGACCTTCATCGTTTACGCTCCGGCTACCGAGGTTCGCGGAACCATGTCGACAACTACGCGCTGACTAGACTCGAGGGACTTCACACCGGCGGCGCAGACCGCGGCCGCGGCGTAGCCGTCCCAGGCGCCGGGGCCGTCGATGTAGTGACCGGTGTCGGCGCCGGTCTTGGCGGCCTTGATCCAGCGGGCAAACTCGGTGTCGTACGCCTGCCCGAAGCGTTCGCGGAATCCTGGGGTGATCTGCCCACCCCAGTTGCCGGGCTTGCTCTTTCGGATCAGCCCCACGTCGAGTCCGATCATCGCGCTGCCGAGTTCGCCGACAACCTCGGTGCGCACCTCGTAGGCGACGCCGGTGGTGACAAAAACCTCGGCGTCGACGTGCCTACCGGATTCGGTCTCGAAGATCGCGATCTGCGGGTCCTGAATACCCGCGGGAGCCAGCGAATTCGCGGCCGGTCGGATGATCTGGACGGAGGTGATTTCTTCGTCGAGCAGAAAACGTGTCACGTCGACCTCGTGGACGAGTGAGTCCTTGACGATCATCGCGCTGTCGAAACCCTTCGGAACCGCAGGATTACGATGCGCACAGTGCACCACGAGCGGGCGACCGAGATCGCCGCTGTCGATCAAATCCTTGAGTTGGGTGTATTCGTGGTCGAACCGCCGCATGAAGCCGACCTGGATCAGCTTCTTGCCTAGCGCTGCTTCGGCTTTCACGATCGCGAGCGAACTGTCCACGTCGGTGGTCAGCGGCTTTTCGCAGAGAACAGGCTTGCCCGCTTCGAGGCAGGCAAGAACCTGCTTCTCATGGGTCGGGCCCGGGGTTGCGAGAACAACGGCGTCGACGTCTTCGGCTGCGATGGCATCGAACGGGTCGACGACGACGCGCGCCCCTGGCGTCAGTGCTGCGATTTCCTCGGCGCGGGCCAGCGAGTAGTCGTTGACGACGGTGACGCGGGCACCGCCGATCTTGTTGGTGATGCGGTCGACGTGATCGGCCCCCATGATGCCGACGCCGAGCACTGCGATCCGGAGATCCTGGTTGTCAGACATGCGGTGGTACTCCTCGATTGTGTTGCTCAGCTGAAACGGACGGCGGGGACGCCACAGGTGGACAGGTACTTCTGGGTGCGCGCTGCGATGGGCAGCGGTGTGTCGGGATGGCAGGGATACATGTCCTGCTCGACGATCGCGAACACGTCGATGCCGAGCTTCTCGATGGCCTCCAGAAGCGGTGGCATGTCGGGGATTCCGCGCGGCGGTTCGATCATGGCACCGAGTTTGACGGCCTCACCGAACGGCAGGTCCTCCGCCTCAACCTTGGCGACGATCGCCGGATCCACCTGCTTGAGGTGTAGGTACCCGATGCGCTCCGGATGTTTGTCGATAATTGCGAGATTGTCGCCGCCGCAGTAGCTGATGTGGCCGGTGTCGAGACACAGATTCACGAAACGCTCGTCGGTCCCTTCGAGGAACTTGTAGACGTTGTCCTCGATGTCGACGTGACTGTCGGCATGAGGGTGGTATTGCGCCATGACGCCGTACTCCTCGAGCATTGCCTTCCCGAGAGCGTTCATGCCGTCGGTTTTCTTACGCCACTGCTCGGGCGTCAGATTGCGGTCTTCGAGTACCGCTCCGGTGGAAGGGTCGCGCCACATCTCAGGGATGACCACCACGTGCTTGCCGCCGACGGCTGCGGTCAACTTGGCGACGTCCTTGATCTGATTCCAGACGGCATCCCAGGAATCGTCCTGGTGCAGATGTTCGAAAACGGTACCGGCCGAAAGCTTCAGGCCGCGGGCACCGAGTTCGTCCGTCAACTTGGCTGGATCGGTCGGAAGGTATCCGAACGGGCCGAGTTCGATCCATTCGTATCCCGACGCGGATACCTCGTCGAGGAATCGTGTGTAAGGGGTCTGCTGTGGATCGTCCGGAAACCACACGCCCCAGGAGTCGGGGGCTGATCCGACGCGAATCGCGCTCATGTCTAGATTCCTTTCGCGGGCAAGCTTGATGGGGTGTGGTTGTGCGGAATTTTCATTCGGATGGACGAAGATACGGTCGCTGGATCTTCTTCCAGGACTCGTACGTTGTCCGTGCTTTCTTGGTGGACTCCAGTTCGGAGGTGGCCGATACCGGTACATCCCACCAGGATTCGCTGTCCGGGGCGCCGATCAGCGGATCGGTTTCGACGTGGATGACGGTGCTGGTATCGCTTGCTTTGGCAACTTTGATCGCGTCGGCGAACTCGGCAGCGGTGTTGGCGCGGATGACGTCGACACCGAGGCTGGCAGCGTTCGCGGCCAGATCGACCGGGAGAACCCCTCCGTCGAGACGTCCGTCATTCGAGCGGTAGCGGTACTGCGTGCCGAAGCGCTGGGAACCGAGCGACTCGGACAGCGAACCGATGGAGGCAAATCCGTGATTTTGCACCAAAATGACGATGACCTTGAGGCGTTCCTGCACGGCGGTGACCAATTCGGTGGCCATCATCAGATAGGAACCGTCGCCGACCATGACGAACACGTCGCGATCGGGACAAGCCATCCGGACGCCCAGACCTCCCGCAACTTCGTATCCCATGCAGGAGTATCCGTATTCGACGTGATAGCCCTTCGAATCGCGAGTACGCCACAGCTTGTGGAGGTCACCCGGCATGGACCCGGCAGCGCACACCACGACGTCACGTGGATCGGACAGAGTGTTGACCAGACCGATCACCTGATTCTGATTCAGCGACCCGTCGGCTGCAGGTTCGGCCGGGTTGTAGACGGATTCGACGACAGCATCCCAATCGCGAGCGAGTTCACCGATCCTGGACGCGTACTCGTCGTCCACCCGGTAGTCGCTCAGTGCGAGCGCCAGGGCGTCGAGAGCCTCACGCGCATCGGCCACCACACTGACACCGCCCTGCTTCACGGAATCCAGTGAAGCGACATTGATGTTGACGAAGCGAACGTCTGGATTGGTGAAGGCGGTGCGGGATGCGCTCGTGAAATCGCTGTACCGCGTACCGATTCCGATGACGACGTCCGCATCGGTGGCCAGAGCGTTTGCAGCGGTGGTGCCAGTGGACCCCACTGCTCCGACGGATTGTGGATGGTCGTATTCCAAGGAACCCTTGCCGGCCTGGCTCTGCCCCACGGGGATTCCGGTCTGCGCGCAGAACGCTGCCAGAGAGTCCGTGGCCTGGCTGTAGATGACGCCGCCGCCCGCGACGATCAGCGGCTTGCGAGCCGAACGGATGATCGCGGCGGCGCGTTCGATCACCGATCTCTCGGGGAGCGGACGGGCCACGTGCCAGACTCGTTCGGCGAAGAACGACTCGGGCCAGTCGAAAGCCTCGGCCTGTACGTCCTGCGGGATGGCGATGGTGACTGCGCCGGTCTCGACGGGGTCGGTGAGAACTCGCATGCCGGCCAGCAGAGCACTCGGCAACTGTTCCGGGCGCCATACCCGATCGAAGTATCGCGAGACCGGTTTGAAAGCGTCGTTGACTGTGACGTCACCGCTCGACGGGAGTTCGAGTTCCTGCAGGACCGGGGCACTGGCTCGGGTCGCGAAAGTGTCTGCGGGCAGAAGTAATACAGGTAGACGGTTGATGGTGGCCAGTGCCGCGCCGGTGATCATGTTGGTGGCGCCCGGGCCGACGCTGGACGAGACCGCCCACGTCTGCAGGCGGTCCTTCATGCGGGCGTGGGCGACTGCCGAGTGCACCATCGCCTGCTCGTTGCGTCCGAGCACGTAGGGGAGCGTCGGCTCACGGCCGGCGTCGAGATCCTGGATCTCGGCCTGCAAGAGTGCCTGCCCCAGTCCGGCGACGTTGCCGTGCCCGAAGATTCCGAAGCAGCCGGCAAACAGCTTGGTGCGCTGGCCGTCGCGTTCGGTGTACTGGTTGGCGAGGAAGCGGACGACAGCTTGAGAAACGGTGAGGTGAACGGTCGGCTCGTCGCGAGGTAGACGATTGCCGGTTGCGTTGTTGGTGGGTGCCACAGCTTTCACTTCCGTCAGTTGTGGGACTGCAACGGCAGTCGAGGGTCGATGTCCTGGTGATCCCAGCTTCCGCGCAGCCAGGTGTGTTGCGGATCGTCACAGATGTTCCACGCCCGGATCTCGCCCGAACCTGCCATGACGTTGAGGTAGTACATGTGGTGCCCCGGCGCTGCGATGGACGGGCCGTGATAGCCGTGCGGTACGAGGACGACGTCGCCTGAGCGGACTTCCTCGAGCACCTCGATAGGTCTCTCGGCAGTTCCGTACACGCGGTGGTAGCCGAATCCTTCGGTGCCGGTCGGACTTCGGTCGATCTCGAAGTAATAGATCTCTTCGAGGGCCGATTCGACGTCGCTGTTCTCGTCGTGTTTGTGGCTGGGATACGACGACCAGTTCCCGCCGGGGGTGATGACCTCACACGCGATGATGGAGTCGGCCTCGAAGGTGTCTGCAGTGGCGAAGTTGTGAACCTGTCGGCTGCAGTTCCCGGCACCGCGGAGCTCGACCGCAACTCCTGAAGCCGGGCCGTAGCGATGGGGGAGCTTGGCGCCGGCGCGTGCTCCGCACAGAGCGAAGCGGCCCCCGTCAGCGCTGCTGACCGAGTAGTCGGCGTCGCGTCCTACGTACGCGAAATCGCTCGGACCGTCGAAAACCGATGCGCGGCCAGTCAGGGGAATCTCCGTCCCCTCGGCAACAACCAGGGCCGAACCCGCCAGTGGAACGACGATGATCTCGTTCTCGCCGGACTGCAGGTGGACGTTCGCACCCGGGGCGAGTTGGAGTGTCCACAAGCTGGATTCGGTCCACCCGGCGGACTCCGGCGTGACCACTGTCGTGAAATCACCGTCGGCGGACGATCCGGCGGGGACGTAGTACTTGCTGAACATCTTGCTCCTGCCAGGTCGGTTCTAGTGGACGAGTTTGACGGCGGTGTCGACGGCCGCGGTCACGTCACCGTCGGGTGGGTAGAGCAGCGCGCGCCCGACTATCAATCCGCGCACGGACGGCAACTGAAGGGCAGCGTCCCACTTTGCGTACGTTTCTTCCGGCGCGATCTGCGGGTCGCCGCCCAACAGGAGCGTCGGGAGAGTCGTCGCATCCATGACCCGTTCCATCTCGTCGACGACTGGCAACTTCATCCACGTATACGCCGAGGTGGAGCCGAGGCCCTGGGAGATATGGATGGACTTGATGACGGCGTCGGGGCTGAGATCGTTGACCACCTTGCCGTTTACGCGACTGGAGAGGAACGGCTCGAGCATCGCGATCAGTCCGGCCGCGGCCAGTTCGTCCACTGCTTCCGCACATGCCGTCATGGTGGGCAGAGTGCCCGCGTCGTCGAGTGCGATGCGCAGCAGCATCTTTCCGCCGTTCATGCCGAACTTTGCGGTGCCGGCCGCGGTGTATCCCGTCATGCGGTCGTCGAGTTCGAAGCTGGCGCCTGCCAGGCCGCCGCGGTTCATCGACGAGAAGACGACCTTGTCGTCGAGGGCGCCGAGGAGGAGCAGATCGTCGAGAATGTCCGCAGTACCGAGAACGCCGTCGACTCCAGGATTGTCGAGAGCAGTGCGCAACCGGTCCAGCAGATCGGTACGACTGTTCATCGCTGTCGGCTTGCCGCCGACAGACAGCGCCCCACGCGCCGGATGATCGGCGGCGACGATCATGAGCCGGCCGTTGCCTCGAACAGTGGCGCGAGGAGTTCGTGCAGCCCAGGCCTTTTCGATGATCTGCGGATCGCTCGCACGCAGTTCCGTCACTTCGGCGTAGGTGGTGGCGAGGGGGCGGGCGGCGAGCTTGTCAGACATTGACTGCCTCCGTGGCTGTGGCTTCGGCGAGATCGTGGACTTCTTCGGCGGTCGGCATCGCGGTGGAGCATTCGAGCCGAGATGCGACTATCGCGCCGGCCGCGTTGGCGTAGCGCAGTACCTTCTCCAGCGGCCATCCGGCCAACAGTCCGTGGCACAGTGATCCGCCGAAGCTGTCGCCTGCTCCCAGCCCGTTGACCACGTCGACGGTGTTGGGCGGCACGGTGATCGACTGCTTTCGCGTTTTGCCGAGTACACCCTTCGGGCCCTGCTTCACGATGGCCAGTTCGACTCCGAGGTCGAGAAGCGCGTCCGCAGCCTTGTTCGGGTTGGTCTCACCGACAGCGATTTCGCACTCTTCACGGTTCCCCACGGCTACTGTCACGTGTGCGAGGGCGCGCTGTACCTGCGTGGTCGCGTCCTGCGGCGTCGACCAGAACATCGGGCGGTAGTCCAGGTCCAGAACGGTGAGCGGGCGCCGTTCGCGGGCTTCCCAAGCGGCGAAGTGTGCGCTGCGGCTCGGTTCTTCGGACAGCCCCGTCACAGTCGACCAGTACAGCGAGGCTGTTCGAACGGCGTCGAGGTCGATGTCTTGCGGGGTGATCCGAAGATCAGGTGCATGCGGCTTGCGATAGAAGTACAGAGGAAAGTCGTCCGGGGGGAAGATCTCGCAGAACGTCACCGGTGTCGGATACTCCGAATTGGTGACGACAAACCTGTTGTCGACACCGAGACGTGCCAATTCGCGTGTGACGAACTTCCCGAAGGGGTCGTTGCCGACGCCGGAGATCAATGCTGCTCGCCGACCGAGGCGCGCGGCCGCCACCGAGACATTGGCTGCGCTGCCGCCGAGGAACTTGCCGAACGTCTCGACGTCCTCGAGTCCGACACCGGTCTGAAGTGGGTAGATGTCCACACCCGATCGGCCGATGGCAAGCACGTCGAAGGGTGCGTCAGGGATGTGCGACCCGCTCTGGTGAGTGTTGATGCTTGTCAAAACTGACTCCCGAGAGTTCGTGGTGGGTTGCCCACGCAGGGCACCGATGTATGACTGAAACTGTGCGCCGCGACACAGCGATTGTCAATAGTTTGTCTGGACATTATGACTTGCGGTCAAGTGAATGTTAGTGTTCGCATACACTGCCGAGAGAAGTAGCGTCGATACGGCGCCTTCCCAAGTCAGAGATCGGAGTTGACCGTGGTCGCAGCACTCGCCGTCGAGTTGGACCGCTCGAGCCCGGTGCCGCTGTATTTTCAGCTGGCCCAGGCAATCGAGGGCGCTATTCTCGGTGGCGACCTTGCCCCAGGCGATCGCTTCGAGAACGAACTTGCGTTGGCCAAACGGCTCAATCTCTCGCGTCCGACCACACGGCGCGCGATCCAGGAATTGGTGGACAAGGGCTTACTTGTTCGCAAGCGGGGTGTCGGAACTCAGGTGGTGCAGAGTCCGGTGCACCGCCCTGTCGAGCTCACCAGCCTGTTCGACGACTTGGCGAGGGCAGGCCAGGCTCCGACGACCAAGCTCCTCGAGTTCACGGTGGGAGTTCCCGGCGAGGACGTTGCCGCGGAGCTCAACCTCGAACCTGACGCCGAAGTGGCCACCATCAGGCGTCTGCGGAGCACCAACGGCGAACCACTGGCAGTGATGACCAATTACATTCCGGTGGACATCGCACCCGATCCCGAGGAGTTGGAGACGCAAGGGCTGTACCAAACCTTGCGAACTCGCGGCGTTCACATCCGTGTGGCGCGGCAGCGAATCGGCGCTCGGGCGGCGACTCGCGAAGAAGCAGGATTGCTCGACGAGAAAGTGGGTGCTGCCCTCTTGACCATGAGCCGCACTGCATTTGACGATTCAGGTAGTGCCGTCGAGTTTGGCAGCCACTGCTACCGAGCGTCGCGTTACTACTTCGACACCACTGTGGTCGACCGCTAGATCTCGATCCCGGTGACACGAGTACCCGCCTGACTGAGTCAGTGGGGGTGATTCGTGAACCCAGAATTTCTGCGATCCTTCGATCATTTGACCCGAATGGAGCCTCATGACAGGCATTTCTGTAGCAGTTGCCGGATTCGGATGGATGGGCCGCGTACACACGCAGGCGTATCTGCGTTTGCGGCAGCACTATCCCCAGCTTCCCGTGATCCGCCTCGCTGCCGTCGCCGACGAAGTGCCGGGCCGAGGGGAGGAAGCAGCGGACCAATTCGGTTTCGACGCTTTCACCCAGGACTGGCGCGATATCGCAGCCGATCCGGCGATCGACGCGGTGAGCATCACGGCCCCGAACTTCTTGCACCGTGAAATCGGCGTCGCAATGGCAGAGGCCGGCAAACACATCTGGATCGAGAAGCCCGTCGGGTTGTCCACGGAAGACGCGAAAGCTGTTGCAGCAGCTGTCTCGAAGGCCGGTGTGCAGTCGAGCGTCGGCTTCAATTATCGAAATGCGCCGGCCGTGGCCCTGGCAAAAAGCCTGATCGAGTCGGGGGAGCTGGGCACGATCACCCATTCGCGTTTTCGCTTCCTCAGCGACTACGCGGCGCACCCCGAAGGCGCTTTGAGTTGGCGGTACGAGCGTGAGCGCGGCGGCGCCGGCGTCCTGGGTGACTTGGCTTCGCACGGTATCGATCTCATCCGTCATCTCCTCGGCGACGTCGACGCCCTCGTTGCGGATACTGCCATCTTCATCCCGGAGCGGGCGCGACCGTCCGCAGCAACCAGTGGACATGCCCGCGCCAGCGGCGGAGAGATGGGGGCTGTCGAGAACGAAGACTTCGTCAGTGCACTGCTGCGCCTCGGTTCGGGTGGCCGCTGCACCCTCGAAGCGTGCCGAGTCGCCGTGGGAGAGCAGAACAACTACGGATTCGAGATTCACGGCACGAAGGGCGCCGTGTTCTGGGACTACCGCCGGATGGGTGAACTGGGCACCAGCCTCGGCTCGAAGTACCAGGACCAATCCGTCACGACGGTGTTGGTCGGCCCCGAGTCGGGTGAGTTCGGCCGCTTCCAGCCCGGCGCGGCCAACGCGATGGGCTACGACGACCTGAAAGTGATCGAGGCTCGCAATTTCATCTCCTCGATCGTGGGTGGAGCGCAGCAGGGCGCGACCATCGCTGATGCAGTCGCGTCGGCGCAGGCTCTGGACGCGATGGTTGCCTCGGTGTCCTCCGGCGGTTGGATCACTCTCGGCTGATCGACAGCGTCTCCGAAAGGCTCTGGTGCAGTGACATTTCCCCGCGGGCCGGCGCTGCTGGTGGCAGCAGCGCTGTTCATGGAGATGCTCGACGCGACGATTCTCACAACGGCGCTGCCGTCGATCGCCGAATCATTCGGAGTCGCTGCCGTCGACGTCAATGTCGCCGTTTCTTCGTATCTCTTGGTGTTGGCAGTCTTGATTCCGGCGAGCGGATGGATGGCCGACAGATTCGGAACGCGGCGTGTCTTCATCTTCGCCATAGCTGTTTTCACGGTGGCATCGGTGGGATGTGCACTCAGTACGTCGCTCCCGATGCTGGTGGGAATGCGCGCATTACAAGGGGTAGGCGGCGCCATGATGGTGCCGGTGGGGAGGCTCGCAGTATTGCGGGTGACGTCGAAGGCGGAACTGGTACGGGCTATCGCCTACCTGACGTGGCCGGCGCTCACAGCGCCGGTTCTCGCGCCCGCTCTGGGTGGAGCCATCGTGTCGATCGCGTCGTGGCGCTGGATATTCCTGATCAACGTCCCGATCGGGATCGTCGGGTTTCTCCTTGCATTGCGCATGGTGCCTGAAATTCGGGCAGCGCAGAAACGAAGCCTCGACTGGCTGGGCCTGGTGGCGATCGGAGCGGGCGTCGCCGTGCTCGTTGTGGCACTCGACAGCGTGCACAGTTCCGGGACCGATTGGATTCGAGTGGGACTCGGGATCGTTGTGTCTCTGATCTTGTTGACCTTGGCCGTCATTCACCTCCTCCGGTCGGATCACCCGCTCATTGCGCTCGGGGTCCTGCGGCTCCGATCCTTTCGGATTGTCGCGTCGAGCGGCTCGCTGTACCGGCTCGTGATCATGGGTGTGCCGTTTGTGCTGCCGCTGTTGTTCCAAGTGGGATTCGGAATGCCGGCGTTCAAGGCTGGTCTGCTGGTGATGGCTCTGTTTGTGGGCAACATCGCGATCAAACCGCTCACCACGCCGCTCATGCGCAGGTTCGGGATCAGACGAGTTCTGGTGGGGAACGGCGTTCTGTCGGTGGTGTGCTTCGGTGCGCTTGCACTGATTTCGTCGTCGACACCGGACGGAGTTGTCGCCGTGGCGCTGTTCGTCAGTGGCGCGCTGCGATCAATCGGGTTCACCGCGTACAACAGCTTGGCATTCGCCGAGGTCGACTCGGGGGAGCTGACCGATGCCAACACCTTGCATGCAACCCTGCAGGAGCTGGCGTCCGGTCTGGGTATTGCGCTGTCCGCGTTGGTGATCACGCTTTGTACGCCGCTGGCGGAGTCCGGCGATCTTGGCGGAGGAGCGCCGTTTTCGCTGACACTGGGTGTTCTCGGGCTCATGCTCGTGCCGACGGTGATCGAGAGTTGGCGGCTCCCGCACGGTACAGGCGCTGCGGTGTTGGCGCGCCGATGAAGAGGGGCCTCCCGCCACTTTCATCATAACGCGGGACCGGGGGCTTGCGGCAAGGCCCGGGTGATGGTGCAGACTCGGCTGCTGCGAGCAAGCAAATGCCTTGCCCGGAGGAGGGGTTTGCATGAGTGACGTCATCATCGTCGGTGCCGGACCAACCGGATTGATGCTGGCAGGCGAGCTCCGGCTACATGGCGTCGACGTCGTTGTCATTGACAAGGACGAGGAGCCGACCCGGTTCGTCCGTGCCCTCGGCATTCACGTCCGCAGCATCGAAATCATGGAACAGCGCGGGTTGCTGGACAAGTTCCTCGCGCACGGACGCAAGTACCCGCTCGGCGGATTCTTCGCGGGGATCAGCAAGCCGGCACCCGCTCACCTCGACACTGCGCACGGATACGTACTGGGCATACCTCAGCCCGAGATCGACAGGATTCTTGCCGAACACGCCACCGATGTCGGCGCGGACATTCAGCGAGGGAAGCGCGTCGTCGCAATCCGTCAAGACAGTGACAACGTCACAGCGGAATTGTCGGACGGCACAACACTTCACGCGCGGTACCTCGTAGGCTGCGACGGTGGGCGTAGCACCGTTCGGAAGCTGATCGACGTCGGGTTTCCCGGCGAGCCGTCGAGCGCCGACACGCTGATCGGCGAAATGGACGTGACAATGCCGGCTGATGAACTGGCCGCCGTTGTCGCCGAAATCCGGGAAACGCACAAACGATTCGGAGTCGGTCCCGCCGGCAATGGTGCTTTTCGCGTCGTGGTACCAGCGGCCGAAGTTGCCGACGGTCGCGCGGTTCCGACCACCCTCGACGACATCAAGCAGCAGCTACTGGCCATTGCCGGCACCGACTTCGGTGTGCACTCGCCGCGGTGGCTCTCGCGCTTCGGCGACGCCACCCGTCTGGCGGAGCACTACCGCCGTGACCGGGTTTTCCTCGCCGGCGATGCCGCTCACATCCACCCACCGATGGGCGGGCAAGGCCTCAATCTCGGTGTCCAAGACGCCTTCAACCTGGGCTGGAAGCTCGCCGCAGAGATCAACGGCTGGGCACCGGAGAGCCTGCTCGACACTTACGAATCGGAACGGCGTCCGGTGGCTGCCGACGTTCTCGATAACACGCGCGCGCAGGCGGAGCTGATCTCCACCGCGGCCGGTCCACAAGCCGTGCGACGCTTGATCTCCGAGCTGATGGACTTCGAAGACGTCAAGCGTTATCTGACCGAGAAGATCACTGCGATCTCGATTCGCTACGACTTCGGCGAAGGCGACGACCTACTCGGTCGGCGGCTGCGGAACATCGCGTTGACGCGCGGCAACCTCTATGACCTGATGCGATCCGGCCGCGGACTTCTTCTCGACCAGGGTAGCCAACTGGCGGTAGATGGTTGGAGCGATCGAGTCGACCACGTGGTCGATACCAGCACCGAATTGGACGCACCGGCTGTCCTCCTTCGGCCGGACGGTCACGTGGCATGGGTCGGGGATACTCAGGCGGAGTTGGATACTCAGCTGTCCAAGTGGTTCGGCCGGCCAACGGCGTAGGGCTATCTGGTTCCACCTCTAAGCCGACTGGTCGCTTAACACGCCGGCCAATGGGCTGTGTATTGATCCGATACTTCGTCGTGGTCGCGATAGAGCTGTTTGCGTTTGCGCGTTGGAAGTCGGTCGCCGAAGACAATGCCGTTGATGTGGTCAGTTTCGTGTTGGAAGCAGCGCCCGAGGGTGCCACCTGCAGTGATTTCGATCGGGTTGCCGTATTGATCGTTTCCGCGACAGGTGGAGAAGTCGGGTCGTGCGAGGTCTGTGTAGGCACCGGGTAGGGACAGACAGCCTTCGCAGTAGTCGACCAGCTGCCGGTCGACTCCTTCAGGAAGGTCAACGACCGGGTTGCAGACGACGCCGGTGCGTTGCGTCCCTACCTCTTCAGTGCAGTCGTAGATGAACACCGCGAGGTCGACGCCGATCTGTTGAGCTGCGAGTCCTGCGCCGTGTGCGGCGGTGTTGGTAGCGAACATGTCTGCCAGCAGATCTTGGAGATCGCTGCCGAATTCAGTCACTGGCCGAGCTGGCGCATGAAGGACAGGGGTGCCCCAGCGAATGATCGGTTGCGCGGTACCTAGGCGGAGAAGTTCGGAGACAGGCATGAGGTTCATGTTCCGCTCTGCTCCTGCCCAACGCAACGAGAGTGTTCGCGTTCGGCCGCTATGCACCTCACTGCCGTGCAGCGCCGGTTTACTCTCCCGCGTCGCGCGGACCGCTGTCTGAACATTGGATCTGGTGTAACTTTCAGTCAGCGTGCTTGGCTGTCCCTTCGCCTCCGCGCTGTCGAGCCCTACCGGGATTGATGTGGAGCCGAACACCCTCGTAGGCGACTGTGTACGGCACATCGTCGTCGTTGTCCGGGTCGCCGGAGTCCGCAGGATCCGGAAGTTCCGCGATCTGTTCGATGACAGTCTGTGCTCGCGCCGCACCGGGATCGAACATCTCCTGAAACGGCCCGACGAACGACCCCCCAAGCCCGCGGCGCCTTGCCCGAACAGCCGCCCACCCGAACACCGCCAACGGGCCGATCATGGCGAACAGCACTAACAAGTCCCACCCCATGCCACGAGCGTACCGACCGATCGGCATTAAGCGGCCTAAGTCTTTTCAGCGCTGCCGTCCCTCAGCTCATTCGCCTCTCGGACTGTGCCTTCAGCAACTCGTCCAGATGGTCAGGCGAGATCCGCTCGCGAACCGCCTCCATCACTAGTTCGGCCTGCGTCTGAGGCGCGAGGCCGTCGATCGGTTGGTCTCGGTCCAGATTGGTCGGGAAGGCGTAGCCCTCAGCGGAAGCGGCGACGGCACAGCGAACGGACTCGTCGGAACCTGCTTCGCTGAGGGCGAGCAGTGCCGGATAGATCGCGTTGACGAGCGCCTCCCGGTCAATGGTTCCGAGGGCGCGACCGAAGGCTGACGACACCTGAAGAAGATTTGCCATGCGCAGGACGTTGGCGGATTTGTTGTGGCCGGCGGCGTGGAACAGTGCAGGGTTGAAGAAGACGGCATCTCCCTTCTCCAAAGGTAATTGGACGTAATTGGCCTCGAAGAACTCCTTGAACTCGGGACGCTCGAACGCGAGGTATCCGGATTCGAATTGTTGGGAGTACGGCAGATATTTTGTCGGGCCCGTCTCGACCGGCATGTCCACATGGGCGACTGCACCTTGCAAGGTGAGGGCGGGGGTCAAGCGATGAACGTGCGCCCGGAACTTCGCAGCGACGTCGCTCGACATGAAACCGAGGTGGTAGTCGCGATGTGGATTCTGTTCGGCGCCACCGGGATTGACGACGTTGACGTCCGACGTCACCTGATACATGGGGCCGAGCCAGGCTTCCGAAGCTAAAGCGACAATGCTGTTTGCGTAGTAGTCGACGTAAGCCTTGGGATCTTCGAGCGCCAACTTCAGTTGTGCTCCCCAGATCCGGTCATTTGCTCCGGGTTTGGCGAAGTGATCCCCGGAGGTCGCGCCGGATTCGTGTTGGCGCGCAATGAGTTCACGAAAGACTGCACTGGCGCGATCCAATACCTCCGCGTCGAATGCGCCTTGGAAGACCGTGATGCCGGGCCCGGTGAGTAACGCACGGGCGATCTCGTCCTGAATCTCCGCGCGGATTTCAGGATTCGACGATTGCTCGACCAATGTCTTCGAGTCGTACAAGAGAACCCCGTCGGCCACAGAATCGGCGTACGGGTAATCGGCGAGGTCTGTCTCGTGTGCGACCAAAGCGGCGAAGTCTTCGATGTTGCAGTTTTGCCGGTGCAACCTACCCGCGGACGGCACGGTGTGGTCGGTCAGTGCTGGAGTCATTCGGGGACCTTTCCTGCAGTGTTCAAGATGCGCTGTGACTCAAACACTGCCAAGGAAAAGCCATCGAAACTACCCCTGAAATCCATCAAAAAGACCTCGAGAAACGTCCCCTATGGATTCGACCGAGACAGTTTCTCCTTCGGAGTGCATCGACTTGATCACTGCCGCAGCCACGAGGTTTGCCTGCAGTCCGTCGGCTGCTGTGGCCAACGTCGACGGTCTACCGGTGCTCAACGCGTCGATCCACTCGTGAAGTTGGCGCCGATACGACTCGGCAAAACGCGGAATCCAATCCGCCGCATAGCCGTACGAGTGTGAGCGGTCCGTGTCGGTGTGAATGACCACGGGTTCGGCGAGGCGAGCCGCGCCGATTTCGCCGACGACCTCGCACCGAGTGTCATAGCCGTACCGCGCGTTCAGAAAGATCTCGACCGTGGTGAGAACGCCGTCGGCGGTGCGAAGCATGATCACTTGCGGATCCTGGCGATCGGTCACGAGTGAGCTGGAGCGCCCGCAGTGCCAACTGGCCGCAACGACGGGGGAGTTCAGGATCCACGGCACGATGTCGAGTTCGTGAATCGCGGAGTTGGTCACCGTGGATTCCGAACGGCCGCCTGGGTAGGTGCTGACTGTTCGACTCGAGCAGTGCACGATCAGTGGGTCTCCGATACGGCCGGAATGTGTTTCGGCCTTCAGCGCTACGTATCCCGGATCGAACCGACGCATGAAGCCGACGCTCACCAGAGGGCTTTCGGGGTTCTCGGCTGCAACAACGCGTCGGCAATCCTGCGCTGTCACTGCAAGAGGCTTCTCGCACAGAACCGGTTTTCCGCCTTCGATCGCAGCAAGGGAGAGGTCGGCATGCGTCGAATCGTGGGAAGCGATGACTACGGCATCCACGTCGGCGTCGTTGATCAGTTCCAAGGGATCGGTCACCCACCGTGCTCCGACTGCCGACGCGACCGACACTGCCCGGTCCTGATCGAGGTCTGCGACCACTGAGACCGTTGCCCCGGAGACCGTGAAATGCAGATTGTGGACGTGGTCGGCGCCCATGACGCCGGTTCCGATCACACCGACACGAATCGACATGAGGTTCCTACTTCCAGAGAGTTTAATTGGACAACATAATGTCCTTACATATTTCGCGATTCGACTCTACAGTTCGAGGCATGACTTCTTCCACAGTTCTGGAACTTCCTCGGACCAGGGTTGCCGATCCGATCGATGCCCCGACTTTGCGCTGGGGGATTCTCGGTCCCGGCTGGATTGCACAACGCTTCGTGGAATCCCTGCAGGCCAATACAGCTCAGGAGGTGACGGCAGTTGCTTCGCGCGGACTGGCCCGAGCGCAGGCCTTCGCGGACCAGTGGGGGATCCGACGCACTCACGGCAGTTACGAAGCTTTGCTTGCCTCCGAGGAGGTGGACGTCGTCTATGTCGCAACCCCGCACACTGCTCATTTCGATTGCGCGATGGCGGCATTGGATCACGGAAAGCATGTTGTGATCGAGAAACCACTTGCCTTGAACGGCGGACAGGGACGTGCCATTCAAGAGAGGGGAGCAGCGCTCGGATTGTTCTGCATGGAGGCGATGTGGACGTCCTTCCTGCCCAAGTTCGATGTGATCGACCAGATCATCGAGGCTGGACTTCTGGGAACCATACGTACGGTTCTGGCAGATCACGGTGAACGGTTCGAGACCGATCACCGTATTTACGATCCGGCGCTCGCGGGCGGGCCGCTTCTCGACCTCGGGACCTACCCGGTCAGTCTTGCGCATCGCGTACTAGGTGTTCCGAGTTCGGTTTTCGCTCTCGGCCAACCGGCCAACCACCAAGTGAACGGCCAGATTTCCGCGGTGCTCTCGTGGTCCGGTGTAGCTCAGGCCAGTCTGAGCACCACCATCCTCGCTGACACACCCAACACCGCGTCGATCTGCGGTGACAAGGGGATGATCGTTCTGGACTCGACGTTCTACCGCCCCGGGTCCTTTACGGTCCGGCTCGGAGACGGAAGATCTGCGCGCTACGACGACCCGGTCGACGGATACGTCGGAGGTCTCGCGTTCGAGGCGGCCGAGGCGGCGCGTCGGATCACCGCCGGGGATATCGAGTCGCCGGTCCATCCGCTCGACGCGGCCATTGCGACGCTCGACATCCTCGACGAGATCCGCCGTCAGGTAGGGATCACGTTCCCGGGGGAGGCCTAGAGCGTGAAGGCTTTCCGGAAGGCAGCGAGCGCGACGTCACTGTCTCCCGACGCCCAACCCTCCAAACCGATTGTGCCGGTGTATCCCTGGTCAGCGAGCACGCGTGCGATGGCGGGGTAGTTGATCTCGCCGGTTCCGGGCTCGCATCGACCGGGTACGTCGGCCACCTGAATCTCGCCGATGTTGTCACCACAACGCCGCACGAGTTCGATGAGGTTTCCTTCGCCGATCTGTGCGTGGTAGAGATCGAGCATCATCTTGAGGTTCGGGTGTGAGACGGATTCCACCAGTGCCAGAGTGTCTTTGGCTCGGGCCATCGGAACTCCGGGGTGATCGACAATCGTATTGAGATTCTCGAGGCAGAAGACAACTCCGGCGTCTTCGCCGAGGCGCGCGATCTTCTCGAGTGCGCGGCCGGCGGTCAGCCACATCGCCCCGGTAGTTCGATACTGCGGGCGAGCAGCCTGCCCGTCGATCAGCTCACCGGTGTGGAAGTTCAGCCGGGGAACGCCGAGTTTCGCTGCCGGAGCGAGGCACAGCTGCGCCGTGCGTACCAGTTCGGCGCTGCCCGCCTCGTCGAACAAATCGCCGTGCAGGTAGCCGGTCATCGAGGAGAACCGAGCTCCGGTGGCGACAAGAGCGTCGAGGTCCTTGTCCTGCCAACTCCAGATCTCTGCAGCAAATCCCGCATCCGAGATCCGCCGAACACGCTCGACGAAGGGGAGTTCGGTGAACGTCATTTCGGCGGAGACCGCCAAGTCGAACGGGCTCATCGCGGCACCGACAGTAGCGACACCGGCAGCCCGGTTTCCACGGATTCTTTTGCAGCCAAGGCAATTTCCAGCGCGTTGCGGGCATCGAGACCGTCAACTGACGGCGCAGTACCGGAGCGGACGCAATCGGCGAAGTGTGCCAGCTGAGCGACATATGCGTCATGGAAGAGTTCGATGTTCACCCGGGGTGTGTCGGCCAGAACACCCGGCGAGCTGTAATGACGCATCGCGGTCCGAGTGACCTCTCCTGCACTCACCATTCCTCCGGAACCGAAGACTTCACCGCGCACGTCATAGCCGTAGGTGGCCTGGAAGTTGGCCTCGGCCGACGCGAGGGCGCCGTTGTCGAAGCGCAACTGAACCATCGACGTATCGAGGTACCCCTGCTCCTTGTACTGCGGATGGATGAGAGCATCGGCCTGCGCGAACACCTCGACGACGCGTGCCCCCGGGTTGAGCCAGAGCAGAGCGTCGAAGTCGTGAATCAGCGTCTCGTTGAAGATGGTCCACGGCTTGACCCGAGCAGCGACGTCGGCGGTGATGCCCGGATCGCGGGTCAGGGAACGCAGTAGCTGTGGGGTCCCGATCCCGCCGGTGGTGATCACGTCGTGGGCTGCCGCGAAATCAGCGGCGAAGCGCCGATTGAAACCGACCTGCAGCGCAACGTTGTTCGCAGCGCCCGCGCCGATTGCGCGATCGGCGTCTTCGAGCGTCAAGGCCATCGGCTTTTCACAGAAGACATGTTTGCCGGCCTCCGCTGCTGCCACCACGAGATCGGTGTGAGTTGATGCGGGCGTACTGATGAGCACCGCTTCGACGTTCGGATCGGCGATCAGTTCGAGTGCATCGGTATACGGGCGAGCGTCGGGACTGACACGCTCGATCAATGACGCCGCAGCGCCGGGCGCGGGGTCGGCGACGGCGACCAGACGGGTGCCGGGGATGCGCAGCGCGACGGACTCGCCGTGGAAACGGCCGATCCATCCGGCGCCGATGAGACCGACTGCAACAGAGGCAGACATGGGGGGCTCCGTTCGGAGTGAGAATGAGGAACTAGATCGTTCTAGTGGTGCCAGTAAAGCGCCGGTTGCGGCGCGCGTCAATGTTTGCGTGCGTATTTGCTGGAACGATCTAGTCTGTTGAGGTGAACAGTCGACGCCCCACCTTGCAGGATGTTGCCGATCTAGCCGGAGTGTCACGCGCACTGGTGTCCATCGTCATTCGTGATGTCCCGGGTGCCAGCGATGCGACGCGTGTACGAGTCAAGGCGGCCGCGGACCAACTCGGCTATCGACCCGACAACGCTGCGCGACTGCTGCGTCAACATCGCAGCCGCTTGATCGGTGTCAGTTACGTTGCGGCGCAAACATTTCACGCGGAACTGCTCGATGAGATCTACGACGCAGCGGAAAGGTTGCGCTACGACGTCGTCCTCAGTGCCGTCTCGGATCGCAGGCCTGGCTCGCGCGCTGTGCGTACCCTTCTCGATGACCGATGCGAGGCGATCTTGCTGTTGGGTTCGCAGGCGCCGGAATCGGAGATCGTCGACCTGGCGGCCAAGGTTCCCGTCGTCGTGCTCGCGCGGAAGATGCCCTCAGTGCATGTGGACGTTGTCCGCACGGACGACGAGGCGGGCGCCGTGATGGCCGTGAATCATCTCGTCGAACTCGGGCACCGCTCGATCGTCCACGTCGACGGCGGACGCGGTCCGGGTGCCCAGGAGAGGCGTCAGGGCTACCGGAAGGCCATGCGGGCGACCGGTCTGGAATCGCGGATCCTTCCCGGCGGTCTCACGGAGGCGTTCGGGGCAGGCGCCGCGCGGTCGATGGTCGAAGAAGGGCTTCCCAGTGCGGTCTTCGCTTTCAATGATCGTTGCGCGCTCGGAGTCCTGGACGTCTTCTTGCGTTCCGGAGTCTCGGTGCCCGGTGACGTCTCCGTGATCGGATTCGACAACAGTGCATTGGCAGGTTTGACGCACATCGATCTGACCAGTGTCGGGCAGGACACGGCGTTTCTGGGCGGCGCCGCGGTGGAGCGGATCTCCGAACGCCTCGACGGCGGAAGTGGACTCTTGGGCAAGGACATAGTCGCGCAGCCACAACTAGTAGTTCGAGGTTCAACTGGACCTGCAGTGCGTTGACCTGGCGTTTCCACGGGATCCGGTTTGTCCCGTCTTTGATAAGCAGTCCTAATGTCAGAACAAACTATTGACATTCGACTGTGACGGGTATTACATCTTTCACATACAACCGAGCACCATCCGTTCGCGGGCCGTTGGTTGATGTCGAGAGGGAGTTCACATGTCGTTTCTCACGGGGCGCAAGAGCGTTGCCGTACTGGCCGGAGCCTCAGTCGTGGTCTTGGGTCTGGCCGCCTGTTCAAGCACCGGCGGTAAGCCGGATTCTTCCGGATCCGGAATGGGCGCGGGTACAGCGGACACGCCCCGCGCCACCATTGCGATGATCACCCACGAAGTTCCCGGTGACACGTTCTGGGATCTGGTGCGCAAGGGCGCCGAAACCGCAGCGGCGAAGGACAACATCGAACTTCGGTACTCCGCCGATCCCGAGGCACCGAATCAGGCCAACCTGGTTCAGAGCGCGATCGACAGCAAGGTCGACGGGATTGCAGTCACCCTCGCGAAGCCTGACGCCGTGGTTGCCGCGGTCCAAAGTGCCACCGCCGCGGGCATTCCGGTGGTCGCCCTCAACTCGGGCCTCGAAACCTGGAAGGACATGGGCGTCAAGGAGTACTTCGGTCAGGACGAGTCGATTGCCGGTGAAGCTGCGGGCGAGCGACTCAACACCGAAGGAGCGACCAAGGTGTTGTGCGTCATTCAGGAGCAGGGCAACGTGAGCCTCGAATCACGTTGTGCCGGTGTGAAGAAGTCGTTCAAGGGAGCGACGGAGATTCTCAACGTCAACGGCAAGGACATGCCGTCGGTGGAGTCGACCATCACCGCGAAGCTTCAGCAGGACCCGGCCATCGATCGAGTCCTCGCTCTCGGTGCGCCGTTTGCATTGACGTCCGTGACGTCGGTCGGCAACGCAGGCAGCAAGGCGAAGGTGGTCACCTTCGACACCAACGCGGCTCTCGTCGACGCCATCAAATCCGGTGACGTGCAGTGGGCAGTGGACCAGCAACCCTTCCTGCAGGGCTACCTCGCCATCGATTCGCTGTGGCTCTACCTCAACAACGGCAACGTGATCGGCGGCGGCCTGCCGACGCTGACCGGACCCGCGTTCATCGACAACACCAACATCGACTCGGTCGCCGAGTACGCCAAGAACGGAACTCGCTGATCCGGGCGCACGGAGGGCTGAGAATCCGCCCGCCGTGCGCCTGTCCAGCACGGAAGGGAAATCATGTCCACTCAGGCAGATCTCGACCTTGCCGCCCACAAAGTCGTGACCGATGAACGGGTGAAGGAGCAGAAGCGCATTCAGCGTCTGCTGCTCCGCCCCGAGATGGGTTCACTTGTCGGCGCCATCGCTATTTTCATCTTCTTCTGTATCGTCGCGGCGCCGTTCCGTACGCCGGAAGCGCTTGCGACAGTGCTCTACTCCAGCTCCACGATCGGTATCATGGCTTGCGCGGTCGCCCTGCTCATGATCGGCGGCGAGTTCGACCTCTCCGCCGGCGTCGCGGTCACCACGTCCTCGCTGGCAGCGTCCATGATCGCCTACAACCTGCACCTCAATCTGTGGGTGGGCGCAATTATGGCGCTGGTGGTTTCACTCGCGGTCGGATTCTTCAACGGTTACCTCGTCATGAAGACGAAGATCCCCAGCTTCCTCATCACCTTGAGTTCGTTCCTGATGTTGACCGGCATCAACCTGGCCGTCACCAAGCTCGTGAGTGGTCAAGTGGCCACACCCAGCGTCTCCGACATGGCCGGATTCGATTCCGCCAAAAAGGTATTCGCGTCGTCCTTCTCGGTATTCGGCGTGTCCGTCAAGATCACCGTCGTGTGGTGGCTGCTGTTCACCGCGATTGCCACGTTCATCTTGTTCAAGACCAAGATCGGCAACTGGATCTTCGCGGTCGGTGGTAATCAGGACAGCGCACGCGCGATCGGTGTGCCGGTGACGGCAGTCAAGATCGGTCTGTTCATGACCGTCGGCTTTGCGGCCTGGTTCGTGGGCATGCATCTGCTGTTCTCGTTCAACACCGTTCAGTCCGGTCAGGGAGTCGGTAACGAGTTCCTGTACATCATCGCCGCAGTCATCGGTGGTTGCTTGCTCACCGGTGGTTACGGAACCGCGATCGGCGCTGCGATCGGCGCATTCATCTTCGGTATGACCAACCAGGGCATCGTCTACGCAGGCTGGAACCCGGACTGGTTCAAGTTCTTCCTCGGCGCCATGCTGCTCTTCGCGGTCATCGCCAACAACGCATTCCGCAACTACGCTGCGAAAAGGTGACACATGAGTACCACAGCTGAAGTTCCCGCTCTCTCGAACTCGGGCGGCAACGTGCCACTGATCGAGCTCAAGGACGTCGGTAAGCAATACGGAAACATCATCGCGCTCAAGGGAATCAACCTCCGCGTCGGCGCGGGTGAGGTGACCGGCGTGCTCGGTGACAACGGCGCAGGCAAGTCCACACTGATCAAGATCATCGCCGGCCTGCACCAGCAGAGCGAAGGTGAACTGCTCGTCGACGGCGAACCGACGACGTTCCATTCTCCGAAAGAAGCGCTTGGCAAAGGCATCGCGACGGTCTACCAGGACCTCGCCGTTGTTGCGCTGATGCCGGTGTGGCGCAACTTCTTCCTCGGGCAGGAACTGCGCAAGGGCGGACTCATCAAGTCGCTCGACGCCAACGCCATGCGTGCGACGACGCTCTCGGAACTGTCGAAGATGGGCATCGAACTGCCCGACGTCGACGCACCGATCGGCAGCCTTTCCGGCGGTCAGCGTCAGTGTGTTGCCATCGCACGCGCCATCTTCTTCGGCGCGCGCGTGCTGATTCTCGACGAGCCGACAGCAGCGCTCGGCGTCAAGCAATCGGGAATGGTGTTGCGCTACATCACCGCTGCCAAGGAGCAGGGTTTCGGCGTCATCTTCATCACGCACAACCCGCACCACGCGTACATGGTCGGCGATCACTTCGTGCTCCTCAACCGAGGACGTCAGAAGCTCGACGCCAAGTACGACGACATCTCGCTCGAAGAACTGACCAAGGAGATGGCAGGCGGTGACGAGCTCGAGACACTGACCCACGAGCTTCGCCGCTAGATCAGAACGTCACGACTACTGCCTCGGTTCGAATCGAACCGAGGCAGTAGTCGTTTCGTCAGAGGGTGGTAGTCGGCCGAACCCCGAGGCCGGAATGCATGTACGCCTCGTCGATCATCGTCATGTTGGCGAGCGCGTCGGCCGGGCCGATGGGAAGTGTCGAGTCCCCGGCCAGATGATCGGCCAGGGCCTCGAGTTGGTAGGTGTACGACGACGTGGTGCCCAGAGGCTCGACGATCGTGTGCCCACCGGCCGTGACGGAGACGCGGTCGTCGACGTCCGGCTGCAGGAAGTTGTGCACCAGGACGTCACCTTCCGTGCCGAAGACTCGGAAGGTGAAGTGATAACGCTCGTCCAACATCGTGGTCACCACGGATGCCGTGGCGCCGCTGGGATATTCGAGTTCGATGTCGAACCACGAATCAACGCCCGGAACGTATTCCTCGTGACGGGTCGCGGTCACTACCGGCGCCCCACCGCACACGTCACTCAGCATCCGGGAAGCGTGTAATCCGTAGCAGCCCAGGTCCATCAGAGACCCTCCCGCCAACGCGAGTTCCCACCGCGGATCGTTCTCGGCGGGGGTCGGCATCCGCAGTACCGTTTCCACTCGAGTTAGTTCGCCGACGGCGCCATTCCGAACCAGATCCAGCAGGCGCCGGTTCACCGGATGAAAGAGGTAGTGGAAACCCTCGAGCAGCGTCACTCCGCTCACGCGTGCTGCCTCGACTACCGCCTGTGCTTCCGCCGCGTTGCTCGAAAACGGTTTCTCCGTCAGCACGTGCTTGCCCGCCTGAATGGCGGCGAGATTCCACGGGCCGTGCAGGCTGTTGGGCAGCGCGTTGTAGACGACGTCCACCTCCGGATCCGAAATCAGCTCCGCGTACGAACCGACCACCCGTTCGATCCCATGCTGGGCCGCATAGGCTCTGGCACGCTCGGGGTTGCGTGCGGCAACGGCCACCAGGCGGTGCCCGGTGGCCGTTGCGGGTTTGATCATCGCGTTCTCGGCGATTCGTGAGGCTCCCAGAATGCCTATTCGCAGCGGGGTAGGTGTCACAGAACCGACCGCAGGTACTCGACGCTGGCTCGCACGTCGCGTACCGGTCCCTCGTCCGACGGCGCCTCGGTCAAGATGGTGTCCTGCTCGAGCACGTACCACCCGTCGAAACCGTGTCGCTGCAAGATGGCCGTGACACCGGCGATGTCGACGTCGCCGCCACCGAGCGGACGGTACATTCCCGCCTTGACGCCGTCGGTGTAGGTGAGCTCGCCGCTGCGAACGCGTGATGCGAGGGCATCGTCGACGTCCTTGAGATGTACGTGGGTAATGCGCTCGGGAGCTTGACGCGCCAGGTCGACCGGATCGGTGCCGCCGATCAACAGGTGGCCGGTGTCGAGACACAGTGGGATGGCCGAGCCGTCGAGCACGCGCAGGACCTCGTCGCGCTGCTCGATCATCGTTCCGACGTGAGGGTGGACGACTGCTCGAATGCCGCGCTCGGCCGCGGCGTCGGTGAGCCGATCGAGATTGTGCAGCAGGGTTTTCCAACTCTGCTCGTCCAATTCCGGACGTGAATCGTAGCCGTCGGAACCCGTCGCGGCAGCGAGAACCAAAACCTCGGCACCCGAGGCGACAAAACCGTCGAGGATGGGGGAGATGCCTGGCACCGGATCATGATCGTGATCGTGCAGTAGTACCGGTGCGAACCCGCCGACTGCGCTCAGGTCGTGATCCGCGAGCACCTTGGCCATCTCGGCGGGTGCTGTCGGCAGAAAGCCCTCCGGTCCGATTTCCGTTGCCGCGAGGCCGACTTCGCGCATTTCGCGGAGAACCTGCGCGGGGTCGAGTTGGTAGCCCCAACCCGGGACTTCACACACACCCCAGGAGATCGGTGCGCCGGCGATGCGGGGAGTGCTCATGTGTGTGCCTCATTCTTGTTGTGAAGGAACAGATCTTTGACTTCGGTGATCGCCACGGGCCTACCCTGGTGCAGCGAGTACGTTGCAGCTTCGGAGATCCAGGCCGACTCGACTGCATCCGCGGGAGTACAGGGTGATTCCCGACGCCCGGCGACAACGCCGAGGAATGCTTCGAGTTCGGCACGGTAGGCGGAAGTGAAACGGTCCATGAAAAACGTGTGCGGCTCCTTCGAGGGAAACGAGATTCCGGGGTCGAGCGAGCGGAGTGGCAAACGGTCGTCGAGTCCCGCAGCGACGGAGTCTCTCGAGCCGAGGACTTCGAGCCGGCAGTCGTGGCCACGGCCGTTGTAGCGAGTATTCGACACGACCGCGATGGTCCCGCCTTCGAACGTGAGAACCGTTGCAGCGGTGTCGACGTCACCGGCATCGGCGATCGCGCGATCACCCTGATTCGAGCCGGTGGCAAAGACCGTGGTGACTTCGCGGCCGCTGACCCACCTGACGATGTCGAAATCGTGGATCGAGCAGTCGCGGAAGATGCCGCCGGAGTGTTCGATGTACGAGATCGGTGGGGGAGCAGGATCGAGGGTGGTCGATCGGAGAGTGTGGATCCAACCGAGCTGTCCGGATCGAACGGCGTCGTATGCCGCCACAAATGACGGATCGAAGCGGCGCTGAAATCCGATCTGGACCGGTACCGAAGTCTGCTCGACAGCCTGGAGTACACGAACGGAAGATTCGATGGAGTCGGCGACCGGCTTTTCGCAGAACGTCGGGATACCCCGGCGGACAGCGGCTTCGATCAAGTCGGCGTGCGAACTCGACGACGCGGCGATCAGAACGCCGTCGACTCCCGAGGCGAGAAGAGACTCTGGGTCGGCGGCGGACTCCACGTCGAGTTCGGTTGCCACGTCGGAGGTGCGAGGTGCGTCGGCATCGGTGACCACCAGCGAGTCGACGCCGTCCATCGTGAGCAGGTTTCGGGCGTGGTAGCTGCCGATTCTTCCGAGCCCGATGACTCCGATGCGAGCGCCCATCAGTCCAGCCCTCCGAAGACGTTCTGGTCCCAGTCGATGATCGAACCCGTCACGACTCCGCTGCGATCGGAGAGCAGGAAGACGACGAAGTCGGCGATTTCGTCGACCTGTCCGAGCTTGCCCATGGGGAGGGTGCTGCCTGCACGTTCCTGCCAATCGTCACCGGCGTCGTGAAAAGCTCTCTGCGTGAGGTCTTCTCCCTCGGTCTGTGTCCACCCGATGTCGAGACCGTTGATCCGGATACGATCCCAGCGATGCGCATGGGCGGCGTTGCGGGTCAGACCCGCCAGCCCGGCCTTCGCTGCCACGTACGGCGCGAGATATGGCTGGCCGCCGAGTTCGGACGTGGAGATGATGTTGACGATGGACCCGGGGACCGCACGCTCGCGCATGTCTTTGACTGCTGCCTGCATCGTGAAGAACGGACCGCGAAGGTTCACCGCGATGTGCTGGTCGAAGAGTTCTTCGGTGGTGTCGAGCAGCGTGCCGCGCGAGGTGAGCCCGGCAGAATTGACGAGGGCATCCACGCGGCCGAAATGCGAGATCGTCTCGGCCACGCTGGCGAGTGCGGAATCCGTCTGTGCCACATCGGCTTCGATGAAATGGGTTCCCGGAAGTTCTGCCTCGAGAGTCTTTCCGACGTCAGGGCGTCGGCCGGTGAAAGCCACCTGAGCGCCCTCACGGACAGCGGCGCGTACGACGCCGGCGCCGACGCCTTGCGAGCCGCCACTGACCAGTACGACAGTGTCGGCTAGGAGTGCAGGCCTGATTACGCCCGGCGGAGAAGTCATGGGTTTAGTCTGGCTGTGACGAAGACCTCGAGCAACAGCGAAAAACCATCAAATATCCATCATTGTGAGGTAGTTGTGGCGCATCGATTCAAAGTGCGGGAGATCGCCCAGCAGTCGGGCCTGAGTGAGGCCACCGTCGACCGGGTGCTCAACGACCGTCCCGGAGTTCGCGACGGCACACGATCGGAGGTTCGCCAGGCGATCACGGACCTGGAACGTCAACGCTCGCAACTGAAACTGGTCGGTCGAACATTCATCGTCGACGTCGTGTTGCAAACTCCCGCACGGTTTTCCGACGCCGTCCGCGACGCGCTCGAGGCCGAACTGCCGACCCTTGCGCCCGCTGTGGTGCGGTCCCGGTTTCACTTTCGTGAGACCGGTTCGGTAGAAGCGATGACATCGACGCTCGACAAGATTCGCCGACGCGGGTCCCACGGTGTCATCGTCAAGGCTCCCGATACTGCGGAAGTCGTGGCGGCGATCGATCGGCTCGTGGCGGCAAAGATTCCGGTCGTCACGTTGGTGACCGACGTTGCCGGCAGCAGGCGAGCCGCTTACATCGGCATCGACAACCGCGCCGCCGGAGCCACCGCCGCGTATTTGATCGATCAGTGGCTGGGGGATCGGGACGGCAACGTGCTGGTCAGCATGAGCAGCGGATTCTTTCGCGGAGAGGAAGAACGGGAGATGGGATTTCGCTCCGCCATGCGCGTTTCGGCTCCGCATCGACGTTTGATCGACATTCCGAACAGTGACGGTTTGGACCAGACGAGTAGGAAACTGGTGCGGGCAGCGCTCGAATCCGATCCGCAGATCCGTGCTGTGTATTCGATCGGTGGCGGCAACCTGGCCACGGTCGACGCGTTCGAAGAACTGAATCGAGAGTGCTCCGTCTTCGTCGCCCACGATCTCGACGGAGACAATCGAAAGTTGCTGGGGGAGAGGCGAATATCGGCGGTGCTACACCACGATCTGCGGGCGGATCTTCGCACTGCCGCTCAGGTGGTCATGAAAGAGCACGGCGCCATGGGCGCCCACTTCGGTTTTACGACGTCACCGGTTCAGGTCGTGACTCCGCTCAACATGCCCCCGACATAGCTGTGCGCGGTCAAGGAGTCCGGAGACTCCCTAACCGCGCACAGGGCCGAAGGCCTGACTATCGAGCGAAGAGCAGCGCTCGCTTGACTTCCTGAATAGCCTTTGTCACCTGGATGCCGCGGGGGCACGCGTCGGTGCAGTTGAACGTGGTGCGGCAACGCCACACGCCGTCCTTGTCGTTCAGGATGTCGAGACGCTCGGAAGCGGCCTCGTCACGGCTGTCGAAGATGAACCGGTGTGCGTTCACGATGGCAGCGGGACCGAAGTAGCTGCCGTCGCTCCAGTACACGGGGCACGACGTGGTGCAGCATGCGCAGAGGATGCACTTGGTGGTGTCGTCGAAACGAGCACGGTCGTGCTGGCTCTGGATGCGCTCACGAGTGGGCTCGTTGCCACTGGTGATGAGGAACGGCTTCACGGCGCGGAATGCGTCGAAGAAGGGCTCCATGTCGACAACCAGGTCCTTCTCGACGGGCAGGCCCTTGATGGGCTCGACCGTGATGGTGACCGGCTTGCCGTCCTTGGGCAGCATGTCCTTCATCAGCAGCTTGCAGGCCAGACGGTTCACACCGTTGATCCGCATGGCGTCCGATCCACAGACACCGTGTGCGCAGCTGCGACGGAACGTGAGGGTGCCGTCGAGGTAGCCCTTCACGTACAGCAGCAGGTTGAGCAGACGGTCGGTGGGCAGTGCCGGAACCTGGAAACTGTCCCAGTGCTGGCCCTCGCCCGATTCGGGGTTCATCCGCGCGATCTTGAGGGTGACCATGACGGCGCCCTCGGGAACAGCGGGGAGTTTTGGTGCATCTACAGCAGGCGCAGACATCAGTACTTACGCTCCATCGGCTCGTAGCGGGTCTGGATCACCGGCTTGTAGTCCAGACGGATGTCGGAGAGCAGGCCGTCACCCTCCTTGTACGCCATCGTGTGCTTCATGTACTCGGCGTCGTTGCGATCCGGGAAGTCCTCGCGAGCGTGGCCGCCGCGCGATTCCTTGCGGTTGAGGGCACCGACGACGGTGACCTCTGCCATTTCGAGGAGGAAGCCCAGCTCGATGGCCTCGAGCAGGTCGCTGTTGTAGCGCTTGCCCTTGTCCTGGACCGTGATGTGGTTGTAGCGCTCCTTGAGCGCACGCACATCCTTGAGTGCCTGGGTGAGGCGCTCTTCGGTGCGGAAGACGGAGGCGTTGTTGTCCATCGACTGCTGCAGCTCGGTGCGGATGTCCGCAACGCGCTCGTGGCCGTGATCGGACAGGATGACGCCGACCCAGTCTTCGACCATCGCGGCCGGGGTTTCCGGCAGGTCGACGAACTCGGTGGAGTTCGCGTACTCGGCGGCAGCGATGCCGGCGCGGCGGCCGAACACGTTGATGTCGAGGAGCGAGTTGGTGCCGAGGCGGTTTGCGCCGTGCACGGAGACGCAGGCACATTCGCCGGCGGCGTACAGGCCCTTGACGACCTCGTCGTTGTTGCGCAGAACCTCACCGTTGATCTTGGTGGGGATACCGCCCATGACGTAGTGGCACGTCGGGTAGACGGGCACGGGCTCCTTGACGGGGTCCACGCCGAGGTAGGTGCGCGAGAACTCCATGATGTCCGGGAGCTTCTCGTCGAGAACTTCCTCGGGGATGTGCGTCACGTCGATGTAGACGTAGTCCTTGTTCGGGCCGGCGCCGCGGCCTTCGAGGACTTCGAGGACCATCGAACGAGCCACGATGTCACGCGGAGCGAGGTCCTTGATGGTGGGGGCGTAGCGCTCCATGAAGCGCTCACCGTCGGCATTTCGGAGAATGCCACCTTCACCACGGACGGCTTCCGAGATCAGGATGCCGAGGCCCGCGAGTCCTGTCGGGTGGAACTGGTGGAACTCCATGTCCTCGAGGGGCAGGCCCTTGCGGAAGATGATGCCCATGCCGTCACCGGTGAGGGTGTGCGCGTTGGACGTCGTCTTGTACATGCGTCCCGAGCCGCCGGTCGCGAAGATGATCGACTTGGCGTGGAAGATGTGCAGCTCGCCGGTCGAGAGCTCGTAGCAGATGACACCGGTGGCAACCGGGCCGTCCTCGGTCTCGGTGATGGCGATGTCGAGCGCGTAGAACTCGTTGAAGAACTCGACGTCGTGCTTGACGCAGTTCTGGTAGAGCGTCTGCAGGATCATGTGACCGGTGCGGTCGGCTGCGTAACACGCACGGCGGACGGGTGCCTTGCCGTGGTCACGGGTGTGTCCACCGAATCGACGCTGGTCGATCTTGCCTTCGGGCGTGCGGTTGAACGGCAGGCCCATCTTCTCGAGGTCGAGCACCGCGTCGATGGCCTCTTTGGCCATGATCTCGACGGCGTCCTGGTCGGCGAGGTAGTCGCCGCCCTTGACGGTGTCGAAGGTGTGCCACTCCCAGTTGTCTTCCTCCACGTTCGCCAGTGCGGCACACATGCCGCCCTGGGCCGCACCGGTGTGGCTGCGGGTGGGGTAGAGCTTGGTCAGTACGGCCGTGCGGGCACGGGGGCCAGCTTCGATTGCCGCACGCATGCCTGCGCCGCCGGCGCCGACGATGACCACGTCATAACGATGTTCCTGCATGAAGTCTGTGCTCCCCTAGCTCGCCGAGATATTGGGGTCGAAGGTGAAGATGACGTACGTGCCCAGGCCCATGATCAGGATCATCGAGAGAACGAGGATCGTGGTCAGCCAGAAGCGCGTCGAGTCCTTGCGGGAGTAGTCCGCGATGACCGTGCGCAGGCCGTTGCCGCCGTGCAGCTGTGCCAGCCACAGCATCGTCAGGTCCCAGAACTGCCAGAACGGGCTGGACCAGCGACCTGCGACGAATGCGAAGTTCAGACGGTGAACGCCACCGTCGAGCATCAGCATGATGAACATGTGGCCCAGGACCAGAACGATCAGGGCGACGCCGGAGAAGCGCATGAACAGCCATGCGTACAACTCGAAGTTGTTCCGAGCCTTCGCACGCGGGGACCGCGGGTTGTCCAGGCTTGCGGGACGGTCGTATGAGGTGCCCAGGCTCTTGGCTTCGGGTCCGTGAGTAGTCGCCATGTCAGTGCTCCGCAAACATGTTGATGAGGATGCGTCCGGCGCCTGGGATCATCACCAGGAACCAGATCGTCAGAATGGTCCAGAGCATGACGCGCTGGTACTTCGGGCCCTTCGACCAGAAGTCCACCAACATCACGCGCACGCCGTTGAGGGCGTGGTAGAGGACTACGCCGACGAGGCCGATCTCCATGAGGCCGACGAGGGGGTTCTTGTACGTGTCGATGACGGCGTCGTACGTATCGGGATTGACCCGAACGAGTGCCGTATCGAGAACGTGTACGAATAGGAAGAAGAAAGTAGCGACGCCTGTGATCCGGTGTAGAACCCAGGACCACATTCCGGGGTCGCCCCGGTAAAGCGACCTCGTGCGCTCCTTCTGAGGAGCGGCTTCAGTCGTAGTACTCATCGAGTGCTGTGCCTCCAACGTCATTGGTGGACGCGTCGAGCCTGCAGAGAGCTTCGATGTACCTCAGCCCGGGCTCGACGGGATCCTGAACCGACTTGACTCAGACTCTAAACCTATGTGAAACCGGGAACTAATCAGATGCGGGATTCGTACGCGTACCAAACTCTTTGTAAGGTTTGCCTTTCCAATCTCCGTGAGACGGTTACGGCGTGGTTTCTGCATCCATTCAGTCAGCGTGATTGGATAACGAACCATGGGTGACATCGACTGGAAGTTGTTGCGGCACAACGCGCAAGTGGTCATGCGGCAGGCCTATGCGCCGTACTCGGGTTATGCGGTGGGTGCAGCGGCCCTGGTAGACGATGGTCGAATCGTCTCAGGATGCAATGTGGAAAATGTCTCATACGGTTTGAGCCTGTGTGCCGAATGTGGACTCGTCGGTAACTTGGCCGCCACCGGGGGTGGGCGGCTGGTGGCCTTCACATGCTGCGACGCGAAGGGGTCGATTCTGATGCCCTGCGGCAGGTGTAGACAGCTTCTTCTCGAGCATGGCGGGGGTGAGATGCTTGTCGACACCAGCAGCGGCTTCAGGCCGCTGAGCGAGCTGTTGCCCGATGCTTTCGGGCCGGAACAAGCAGAGGGGCTCCGCCATGTTTGACGCAGTTTCCATCATCGGCGCCAAGCGTGACGGCCGCGAATTGTCGGGGACCGAGATCGACTGGATAGTTCAGGCGTTCACGCAGGGGGTCGTCGGCGACGAACAGATGTCGGCGCTCGCGATGGCGATCTATTTCCGCGGAATGTCGCGGGCGGAGACCGGTCGATGGACCGAGGCGATGATCGAATCCGGCGGGAGGATGGACTTTTCGGACTTGCCGCTGCCCACCGTCGACAAACATTCGACAGGTGGAGTGGGGGACAAGATCACCCTTCCGCTGGCGCCCCTCGTCGCTGCGTGCGGTCTTGCAGTCCCGCAGTTGTCGGGACGTGGACTGGGCCACACCGGTGGAACACTCGACAAGCTCGAGGCCATTCCGGGTTGGCGCGCAGACCTCACGGCGGCAGAGATGGTCGACATACTCTCGGACCCGAAAATCGGAGCCGTGATCTGCGCTGCCGGAGCGAACCTGGCCCCGGCCGACAAGAAGCTCTACGCGCTGCGCGACGTGACCGGAACGGTGGAATCCATTCCGCTGATCGCAAGTTCGATCATGAGCAAGAAGATCGCCGAGGGGACCGGCGCCCTGGTGCTCGACGTCAAAGTCGGTTCCGGAGCGTTCATGAAGGACCTCGGCGACGCACGCGAGCTGGCTCGCACGATGGTCGAATTGGGCAACGACGCCGGTGTGCGCACCAGCGCCCTCATCACCGGGATGGACACTCCACTGGGACTGACGGCCGGCAACGCTCTCGAAGTACGAGAATCCGTCGAGGTGCTGGCCGGCGGGGGTCCGTCGGACGTCGTCGAGCTGACCCTTGTCCTGGCTCGGGAAATGCTGTCCGCGGCCGGGATCGACGGTATCGACCCGGCAGACAAACTTGCCGACGGCACGGCCATGGACCGGTGGCGCGCGATGATCGGCGCACAAGGTGGGGACCCGCACGCAGCACTGCCGGTGGCCCGGCACAGCGACGTCGTCACCGCGGACCGAGACGGCGTGCTGACTCGACTCGACGCCATGGCGGTGGGCGTCGCAGCCTGGAAACTCGGAGCCGGACGCGAACGGCAGGGTGAAGCCGTGCAGGCCGGTGCCGGCATCGAGATGCACGCAAAGCCGGGCGAAGTGGTCCGCGCCGGGCAGAAGCTGATGACTTTGCACACGGACACTCCCGAGAGATTTGACGCAGCGCGTCGAAGCCTCGGTGGTGGCTGGTCCATCGGGACCGAATCCGACACCGTTTCGCGGCCGCTGCTCATCGAGCGAATTGTGGGTGATTCGCGTTAGCGTTGGCGAATGAACGCACCGGAGTTGACCACGATCCGCAGCGCACCCAAAGTTCTTCTCCACGACCATCTCGACGGAGGACTCCGGCCCGAGACCGTGCTCGAACTGGCCGAGCAGTGTGGCTACGACGAGCTGCCGGCGAATTCGGCATCCGAACTGGCACAATGGTTCCGAACTGCCGCTGACAGCGGTTCACTCGAGCTCTACCTCGAAACGTTTTTGCACACAGTCGCCGTGATGCAGACCCCGGAAGGGCTTGCGCGGGTGGCACGTGAGTGCGCCGAGGATCTGGCCGACGACAACGTCGTCTATGCCGAAATCCGTTTTGCGCCCGAGCAGCACCTGGAACAGGGCCTGAGTTTGGACGAGGTCGTCGAGCACGTGCTCGAGGGCTTCCGGGCCGGCGAATCCGCTGCCAGGGTCGCGGGACGGGAGATCCGAATCGGGTGTCTCCTGACGGCGATGAGGCATGCCGCCCGGTCGCGCGAGATCGCCGAACTCGCGGTGCGATTCCGGGACCGCGGAGTGGTCGGGTTCGACATCGCCGGCGCCGAGGCCGGGAACCCACCGAGCCGGCATCTCGACGCTTTCGAATACATGCGTGATGCGAACGCTCACTTCACGATCCACGCGGGCGAGGCCTTCGGATTGCCGTCGATCCACGAAGCGATCGCGTTCTGCGGAGCGGACCGGTTGGGACACGGCGTGCGGATCGTCGACGACATCGAGGTAGGCGGCCACGGTGGGGCAGAACTGGGTAGGCTCGCAAACTACGTCCGTGACATGCGCATTCCCCTGGAACTGTGCCCGAGTTCGAACGTACAGACCGGAGCCGTAGCCGCCCTGGCGGACCATCCGTTCGGACTGTTGGCGGACTTGCGCTTCCGCGTGACCGTCAACACCGACAACAGGCTGATGAGCGACACCAGCATGAGCCGGGAAATGGCGGCGTTGGTCGAGACCTTCGGTTACGGCTGGAGCGATCTGGAACGCTTCACCATCAATGCGATGAAGTCGGCCTTCATCCCGTTCGACGAGCGCCTCGCGTTGATCGACGACGTCATCAAGCCGGGTTACGCAGTGCTCATCGGATAGATGACGTGGACCCGACTACTCAGGTCGCAACCGGGCCTCGAACTCACGCTCGAGTTCACGCCAGGCCTCGGATTCCTTGGTGAACGGCGCACTCGGGGCCATCCGGGACGGATCGGGATTGAGAAGGTAGGAGACGTACCAACCCAGCTCGTTCGACGCGGACAGAACTTCCTCGGTGGAGTCGTCGTCGGCGAAATCCGCTGCATCGGTGAACAATTCGACGGCAAGCTCCAACTGCTCGGCATCGACCACGTCCGGGCCCTGCGCGAGGTCGTCGGCGATGCCGGGCAGAACGTAGACGTTCTCGTCCGTGACTTCGATTTCGAGTGAACCGTCGACGGCAGCATTCTGAATCTCGCCGTACGTGCTGACCTGCGAGAGATCGTGTTCGTGGTTGTCCGCGAGATAACGAGCGAGTGCGCGCTCGCTGCGGAAGACGGTGATCAGTCCGTCCTTGCCGAGGAAGATCGCCTGATCTCCCATGTAGCAGCGCAGAGTGTAGAAAGTCTCGGCCGAGGTGATGATGCGGATCGGATCGACGCCGACCTCGCCCCAGAAGGTCTCGACTTCGTCTTCGCCCTCCTCGAGGTCGTCCTCGTCGAATTCCTCGTCCTCGCCCTCCTCGGCGACATCGTCGGCGTCGACGGTGTTCTCGGCAGCCGCGAGCAGTTCAGCTTCGGCGACCGCGACGGCGGCAGCGTCGACCTTCGGGGAGGTGACCACCTTGTCGATGGCGTCGAGAACGGCGTCCCAGTCCTTGACGATTGCGGCACCGACCTGATCCCACAGCTCCAGTCCTTCGCGACCTTCGAAGGTGCCGGCGCCAGTGGCCAGCGCGCCGAGTACCGGATGGCCGCTGAAGAAGCGGATGACCGCGTCGAGTTCGCACACCTCACCGATGTTGCGAGCCATGTTCAGGGTGTCTTCGAGTTCCGAGACCACCAGTGCCTCAGGGTCACCTGCGGCCAACTCGGGCACGCCGACGAAGTCGAAGGTGAAGTTCTCTTCCGGCTCGAGCTCGGCTGCCGACAGTCCGGAGACGACGGCCCACGCCGGATGCTCGACCAGGTCGTTGTCCGAGTCGGTGCGGATGAATGCCGCGAGCTCCGCGACGGAGGAGAACCCGTAGAGGTCTTCCTCATGGCCGAGAAACGCTTCCCACTCGTCGTCGCCCTCGCGCCAGCGGGGTGCCCACAAAGTGACGAGGTCTCCGTCGGTGAGTCCGATTTCGATAGGGACGATGTCTCCAGCCATGGGCGGAAGCCTATCCACCGCAGAGCGAAAGGCATAGCGGGGGTTGGTCACGTTTGTTTCAGCGACACGCGGAGCTCACCCACCAGCCGTTCTCGTTCATCATTGGACTGCTGAACTGCCTGGTGAATGGTTGCCACCGTCAGTGCGGCTACCGTGCGCGAATCCATGGCGGTGATCGCATCGGTGATCCGCAAGTCGACCAGAGCGCCCAGCCCGTCGACAGTCGCTGTGACTATCCCACCTTCACTCGAGACGACCGCCCGCAGAGCGGTGACCCCGTCGACGGCGTCCTGCAACAGCCCGGTCCGGTGTTTCGCCAGCTCCATGATTCGATCCATCTCGTTCATATCGAACGCATCCAGCTCGACGGCAGGCTCTGGTCCTCTGTGGCGTCGACATCAGCGAGTTCGTCTCGCGTCGCGAGACCGAGTCGATCGAGGATCGCCGCCGGCACGCCGGTCTGCTCGAGCTCCACACGATGGCGGACACCGGCTTCGATTGCAGCTTTCGAGGACAGCGCGAGTATCTGCTGCGCCAACCGTGCGCCGCCGTACCGCAGTTCGCCCTGGCTGATCCGCAGGTCCACGGGGACAGCATGCTCCGTGGCGCGGACCGCGATGGTTCCGGCGCGGTTGACGGCGACGGCTGTGATGATCGGCGGCGATTCCCGCAGGTTCTCGGACATGTTTCCTGTCATTCTGTCGGGCGGTAGAAGCCCTACTAGACTCGAATCTGACGGCATTCACGCTCGTCGGATCAGAACGACAGGACACTAGCATGAGCGCCGGAATCTATTGCCGCATAAGCAAAGCCGTCAAAAATGACGAAGACGACATAGATACCTTGGGTGTTGAGCGGCAAGAGCAGCTTTGCCGTGAGCTTGCGCAACGGCTGAATCTCGATGTGACTGACGTGTACGTAGACAACAACCTATCTGGCAAAGCTGGTGTGAAGAGGCCACAGTACGAACGGCTGATGACCGACATTTTGGACGGCAGGATCACAACGGTTCTGGCGTGGAAGACCGACCGATTGAGTCGTGACCGCTTGGCGCTGGAAATCTTCTACCAACTGTTGCGGGACCATGACACGAAGTTGCAGACCGATCAGGAAGGGCCGGTACATCTCAATACGCCTGACGGTGCACTGATGGCCGGTATCAGGGCCGAAATCGCTCAGTACGAACGAGCAGCTACGGCAGAGCGTGTGAAGGCTCAGAAGCGTCAGAAGGCGCAACGTGGCGACGTGTTGCCTGGTCGGTACCGAATGTTCGGCTACGCGGACAAGGTCAGAACTGCTGTCGATCCTGTTGAGTCGGTAGCCGTCAAAGCTCTGTTCGATGACTATCTAGCTGGTATCTCGATTCGGCAGCTTGCGAAGCGATTGAACACGCAAGGTCTGGCATCTACTGGTGGCAGACGATGGGACTCGAAATCGGTATCGGCTCTGTTGCGTCATGCCGCATATGCTGGACTGCGGGAGTTCGATGGACAAATCGTGTCAAATGGCAAGTGGCCCAAGATAATTGACAAATCTGTCTATGAACGAGTGCAAGTGAAACTCAGTAGCAACGTGTACAAGGGACCACACGGAAACACGAAGCATCTGCTTGCAGGGATTTTGTACTGCGAACTGTGTCTGACGAAGCTGATCAGTGCCAGCACTCGATACAAGGATCAGACGTATCGAACCTATCGTTGCTCACCAAACTACGGTTGCGGCAAGCTCAGCCGTCGTGCAGAGCCAATGGAGCAGAAGCTACTTGAGGTGACATCAGCAGCGTTGGCGAAGGTGCCGCGCAATGTTGAGCCGTTTGATACCTCTGAACTTGATGCCATTCAGCTAGACATTGACTTGCTTGCCGCTGCACGTAAAGAGGGAAGAATTACAGTACCCATCTTCATTGATCAGGTCGAAGCATTGACCAAACAAAAAGACGCACTGACGAAATCAAGCGTCAGTGCGTCTATGTCTACGAGTACCGTCGATGAATTTGTGAACGGAACCATAGACCAGCAACGAGAGGTCATCAAGTCGTTCTTTCCTGCCATAGGTGTTCGTAAGATTGGTGGAGGCAGAAAGTTCGACCTAAGTCAGCTCATCTTTGATTCAGAATTAGATTAATCTTGTTGACTAGTTCGTCTGAGTACACAATATTGGATACGATCTTCTGAACTAGCTGGTCATTTTCGTCTTGTGTCAACGGTCATTCAAATTTCCTTTCTGTAGATTCGGTGCCAGACCTTGTGTCTGACGTTGCTACGAGCGCCCGTATTTGAGCGGTATGCTGATCTGTCGCTTTATAAAACTCCGTCCTGGTCACTCAGTGTGGTTCTGAGATTCCAATTAATTTGAGAGCTTCTGACGGTCATTCGACCGGAATAGCTTATTCATGAAATCTATGTCATCCTGAGTGATCGGAGGAGCGTTCTTCAACTCTCGTTCGACTGCTAACGCAAGATCGTAGTTGGTCATCGGCATCTTTCTAGATAGTTTCATAGGGCTATTGCTGGTTTGGTTTGATGAATCAGATCATGATGAACGAGAAACTGCAAGCAGTAGTTAGCGCACCGCCCAAAAATGCTCTGACCTGCACTGATTGCTCTCAGACATTATCTAAAATCTTGTTGCAGACAAGAGTTCAAACTATTTCATACTGTCTGACTCGTACCGGCAAGGAATGCTCTGGTCTGATATAATAGAAAGATAGGGCAACCTATAGGAATTAGAACATTGTGTCATACCTTGTGGAATCACCCTCTTGAGAAATCAGGAGGGTGTTTCTATTTAGTTTCATGCTTGACATACCGGCCAATTCATGACAATCTCAAGCACGTCGGCACATTCTTGAGAACATTAAGAAATCAGATAGTTTCATTAGCGCTAACCGTGCGACAACTTGCATTAGTGAAGAACTGCGCGTAAAATTAGTTTTAGAGAATCATCCCACCAACGGACATTGGCAAGGAGAATTTACAAGACTTTCTTTTGGAATAGAAATAATGAGAATCCCTGACTTGTGTCCGCGAGTCAGGGATTTTCTATTCCAAAAGAAAGAAGTGATTTAGTTTGAACACAATAGAAGAAACAGAGTGGACTTGGGCAATGCCTGGTTCATGCTCTACATGTTTGATGGTCGAATGTACTTGTAATACATCCATCCAATCTCAGATAACTAGTACTACGTATTTTGATGACGATTCCAACATTCCTGATGATGACGATTCCGACCAGGACTTGCCTGAGTCGCAAGTATCGGTGGCCGCTGTTCACAAGCACACCACAGATATTTTCATTCCCTACAAGCCGAACACTCGCTCGATAGGGTTATTTAAGAGTCTCAAGGAACAGTTCCCTGGCGAGTCGGATCGAAAGATCGCTGAGCGACGTAAGAATATTCAGCAAAGATGTCGAGAAATCATGTACGAGCACAACCCTGACCCGCAAGATTACGACTATTTCGCATCAGGATCGAAAACCAAGAGAAAGAAGCCAACCTTGACCTATAAGCGTTATAGCCTGGTGACGGTAGTCGAGTCCAGCCTAGAGAAGCACGTTTTGCCAGTTCGGATGAACCAACATGAGAAGTTCATGCGGGAATTGAAGTTGTGGGCGAGTCGCAAGCCTGACGATACAGATGTAGTGCTGTCTATTGCTCTTGAGAAATACTCAGAAGTTCTGATCAGTCACCCCAACAAACTCAATGCTTGGTACATGACAGCGTGTAAGAACGCCTACACCGACGAGTTGCGAAAGAGGCAAGCTCAGAAGCGTAGCCATGAAACCGGCGCAGTCTCGATTGAGGCCAACGAGGAAATTCAGGTAGGTGTCTATGACCATTACCCGTCAGATACTGAATCCTGGTTCGCTGCACTAAGCAGCAGGCAGCAGTCAGGACTCATTGAAGCAGTTCAATATATCAATGAGAATCATCCTGACGATGATCTATCTATACGTGTACCTGAATCTATCAAAAGAAAGATCAGAGGTATAGATGTTCCTCAATCCTTGACACATAGTACTACGTATTTTGGTAGCAGTTTCAACATCAAGGCTGATCGACAGAAGGAGAAGCAGGTTTTCGAAGACTCATGTAGCGATGTTGAGATATCAGAAATGAGTGAGTATGACGTTTTGAAGTTCCAAGGGCGTGAGAGAAGATTGAATCAGTATGAAAAGGAAGGAGGGATGACGATTGAGGGAAAAACGGAAATATGACAATGAACAGTCTGTGAACGCGGAGCGAGTAAGCCAGATATTCGAACAGATAGAAATATTGTTGGTCGAGGCTGTCGAGCTTGGGTGTTCGAATGGTCGAATGAAATTAGGACTAAGGCACCTTTTAGGAAAATACACAAAAGATAGAGTTCAGTGATAGGGGAGAGGCCAACGGATTACGTTGGCCTCTCTCTTTGTCTCTGAGATACCTATTGCTAGAGCGCGTAATGGGATTACACGGACTTTGGCCGGCTGTTGGTAAGAATGTATGCCTGAGCAATTCCAATCGCTTAGATTCGATATTACAAGAATATTTGGATATTCAGCAAAGAATGCGTATAATGTAAATAGAGACGCTAACGATTCTTGTCGTTAAATTCAAGTCTCGTGGAGATAGTACTAAATGAATGATTATGACGAAATTGTCTGTCTGACTTGCGATAGAACTGATTGCGATCACGACAATAAGTTGGTGCTCGGGTGATAGAAATATTTGACTTTTGCCCAGAATGTTCAGAACCGAAAACCTGTGAACACGAACAGTCTTTCTCGATAGGTTGGATTTGAGATGACTGAGATTGAATTTATCGAGGTCGATCCGATGACGTTGGAATCGAAAGACGTTGCAGCACAGATGAAGTCGGATGAAGAACGTGTTGAAGATATGAAGAAGTTCATTCAAAATCTGTTCAAGAATGCTGGTGGTGCTGAATGAACGACTATGAAGAATTTGACTACGAAGCGATAGCGCTTGAAGCCAGAAATCTTAGGCTAGAGCTGGAAGCTCAGTTTGATAGAAGAGGCCAACGCATTGCAGATTAAGTATTTCCGTGACGGCGAATGTTGGCGCTACGTTGGACCACACAGCACGACAGGATATCCACAGATTGTGATCGACAAGAAACGGCACCAACTTCGCCGGGTGTTGTTTGAGAATCTGATCGGTCCTATTGCACAAGGCAAGGAAGTCAAATCTACTTGCGGCAATAGATGGTGTATCCGTTGGGAGCATCTTCTAATAAATCCAGCAAGGGCGTACGAACGGAAGAGACCGTTTACACATTGTTTGCACGGTCACGAACTCACAGATGAAAACGTGTACGTGCAAAAATCAGGGAAGTCATGCAAGCAATGCAGAAAAGATCAATATAGAAGACGTAAAGCAGGAACAGTAAATGAATGATGAAGTGGTAGAAAATATGACCGATTTCAGTGACTCAGTTACTAGATCAGATGAAGACAAATATGAGCGTGATTTACCCTATACGGTTGATCACAAGAACTGTTGGATATTCGCACTTGGAAGCCGTGACAAAGGTGGCTACGGAGTTGTGAAAATTGGCGGTAGGAATTGGTACGCACACAGATATCAGTATGAAAAGCATAATGGGCCGGTACCCGAAGGCATGGAGGTTCGTCATATTTGCAAGAATCAGCGAGACTGCGTAAATCCAAATCATTTGACTGTTGGTACTCATGCTCAGAACATGGCTGACATAAAGGAACACAAAAAGAGTCTTTGTTCTGTAGGTCATGAGTTGAACAGGCAAAATTCATATTGGTTTGCCGGAACGCTGATTTGTAAGATATGCAAGGCGCAGAAGTTGGCGGCGAGTAAGAGTGAATGAATATCAAGAACCAATTGCTTATCGTAAATATTTGATAATCTCGAAAATCGCCGGGGTCCAAATTCCTATTGAAGAAACACCAAAGAACATACAAAAGGTAGTAGATGAAATGAACAGAAAGTTCTGGGTAGATGACTTCAAAGCCATAAGGCAAGACAGAAAGCAATATTAGATAGAAAAGTGTAATATTAAGACAGTGATTATTCAGTACAGTCGTACTGATTGATCAATTAAGGTATTGCGATATCGCGTCTGTACTTAAAAGCAGTTGTTTTCTTTTTACACAACTCTGACAGTCAGACACAAAGCTAGGTCAAATCAAATAAGAAAAAGGAGATAGAAATGAAAATCATAATCAATAAAGAGGTGACGCTGAATGGCGAAATATTCGGAGGATGAGAGAAGAGCATTTGCCGAACTGGCGGGTGATGTTGGATTGAGTGCTGCCAGAAGGGAATTGGGCTATCCATCGAGCTGGGCAACTGGCAAAAAGTGGACAGAGGAATTCGGCATAGAGATTGAACTCGATGAGCTGAAGGCGAAAGCCAGTGCATACAATAATTGGTACAAAGACTCCGAACTGCTGATCGCACAGCAAGACCTGATTGCCAGAGCGCGAGACCTGATGGACTCCAAGACTCTCAATCCGGCAGAGCTAGAGAAGCTTGGTCAGACGATCAAGCGCGCAACTGAGATGATCCGTGTCATCGACGGCAAGGCCAACGTCTACACAGCCAAGGAAGACACGACAGAGCTTGAAGCCTTGCAGATGTACGACGAGTTCCAGCGAAGCAGAGCTGATGATGCGTGAATCCGTTGGAGTACATCGGTCAGTTTCCGCGTGAACTGATTGCATCGTCCGAAGGTCGAAAACTGCTGACCAGGCAGGACCCTCTGTTGTTCAGTGTGGTCTACCTGAGTCACAGCATCAGGTTCGAAGGTCAAGAACCATCGTTCAGTCAGTTCCATCTTGATCTGGCTGAGTATGCCAAGTCTTGGATGCAGACCGATTCCCAACGAGACTGCTGGATTGCTCCGCGTGAAGCTGGCAAGTCTCAGTGGTTGTTCAAGATTCTGCCGTTGTGGGCAGCAAGTCATGGTCACCTGAAGTTCATTGCAGCGTTCTCGGATGCTGGCTCACAAGCGACTGATCATCTTGATTCGTTCAAGTTCGAACTAGATCACAACAAGCTGCTGCGCAAAGACTATCCAGAGTTGTGCAAGCCGATGATGCGCGGTGCAGTGAAGAGGTATGTCAGTCAGAGCAACGAGCAGATTCAGCAAGCCAATGGATTCAGCTTCTCGGCAAAAGGCATTGATGCAAAATCGCTGGGTATGAAGATCGGTGATCAAAGACCTGATCTAATTTTGTTGGATGATATTGAACCAACTGAATCCAACTACTCAGTCAATGAAGCAGAGAAGCGCAAGAGAACAATGCTTGATGGAATCTTCTATCTGGGATCAAGAGCGAAGATCGTTATCGTTGGTACTACTACAATGCCTGGTTCAATCATCGACCAATGTCGCAAGGTTGGAGAGCAGAAATCGTTACAGTTGAATGCAGATTCAAGTGAGCGATTATCGAATATGAATGTCAGTGCTTTTGCCGATACTTTGTATTATGACAAGCTGGATAAGGTTAGCCTAACGAGTTCTAATTTAGTTTCTAGTACCTCAGATCATCTAGAAACGATTGAACATGCTTTCGGGCAGTCAGTGACCGAACAGGGGATAAAGTCGCTCAAATCGGATATCATCGTTCAAACTCCGGCATCTCCAGATGATCGTTCAAATGAGCTTAGTGAAGATTTGTCAAGTTCGGGAAATCGGAGCATTGATAGGGAAGATGGATATATTAGCGAGCCTGTTAAGAATCTCGTTGATAACGATTCTGGCGAAAGCTTGACTTCGGCTGAGAAAAGTGATCTTAATTCGGTTTCGATTTCTGATGACACATCTACATCTATTTCTTCTATGAGCCAACCAGGCGCTTTGACACAACCATCTTTTCTAGAAAAGCAACAGGCAGAGCTGGAAAAATTCAATATCAAGTCTGAACCTAATAGGGGAGAGGCTGACATTGAACAGACAGAGCTTGATGACTCTATAGATGCTGAACTTCAATGGGTAATTGATGAACGAATCAATGTTCACTACTACCCGGCGATTGTTGTAGACGAACTGGGCAACGAGCAGTCATGGTGGCCTGAGTTCAAGTCAATGCAGGTTCTAAATCGTGATCGTCACACCAGAGCATTTGCAATGAACATGATGAATCGCCCGGTCAATGTAGATGCGCAGTATTGGAACGAGCAGGACATTGTGATTACGGAGGCTGAGAGCTACGTCAGAACCTTGATCAGTGTTGATCCGGCTGTCAGTACCAAGACCTCAAACGATTACACCGCTTTGGTTGTTGTCTCGCTCGCGAGTGACGGCAAAGTTTACGTACGTCATGCGGAACAGCTCAGACTTGTCAGCACGGAACTCAAAGAGCGTGTGAACGATCTGATCGAGCTTTTTGATGTTGGTCTGGTCTACGTAGAGACGAACCAGGGTGGCAACTTGTGGAAGTCTGTATTTGACGGAGTAAAGGCGAACTTCAGATCGGTGCATCAGACTGAGCCGAAAGCTTTGCGAGCAGCTAGAGCGCTTGACTACTACCGTAAAGACAAGGTTCGACACACAAGACACTTTGATCAACTTGAAGAACAGATGTACTCGTTTCCGAAGGTTGCGCACGATGACTTGATTGACGCAATGGGTACAGGCGTCCACTACTTTCTATCAGCTAGTAGTCAGCCCAAAGCGGTACGAAAAACATATATTTAGAAAATGAACTATCATATAAAGGTGGTTACTACAAAAAGGAGAGTTATTAACAAAGAATATGTCAGAATTGAAAACAGCAGTACAAACGATACTTGATAGAGCGAAAGGCTATCAAACAGCTCAGAATTATTATGACGGAACCGTTGACGAGATTTTCGCCAGCGCGAAGGTCAAACGAGCACTAGAAAAAACAGGCAATCAGTTCCGCGTGAACTATGCCAAAACACCTGTTGATGCAGTTGGATCACGATTGGAAATCACAGGTGTTGCGACACTCAGCGATCAGGCGAAGCAGCTTATTGATCAGGCTTGGAAAGAAAACAACCTTGAACTTGAGTTGTCTCAGATCATCACCAATACGTTGATTTACGGAGATTCGTACGTCTTTGTGTGGCCTGACGAGCACGATCAGACACAGATTTACTACAACTCGCCTCTGTCAACAGTCGTCATCTATGACATAGAGAACCCTCGCAAGCCTGCCTATGCAGCGAAGCTATGGACGATCGAGCTGGAAGACGGCAGACAACGAGTTCGGGTCAATCTGTACTTTGCCGGCCGAATCTGCAAGTTCATCAGCAAGTCAGAATCTCTGCCAATGACAGTGCAGGACAGCGACTTTGAGCCGTTCGTTGACGAAGGCACAGACGAGCAAGGTCAGCTGGTCAACGAGTACGGTCAGATTCCCATCTTTCACCTATCAACGGGCACACCAGAGCACCTAGCGGCATACGGGCCACAGAACGCAATCAACAAGCTTCTGATTTCTCAGATGAGCAGCGTGGAGGCATATGGGTTCCCTACCCGCTACGTGATCGCTGGTGACCACACAGGCAGTCCTAGTGACTTCGGTGACGATGACGACAGCAACACGCTGAGCAACGAGCCTGGCGAACTCTGGTGGCTTCAAAACGTCAACAAGGTTGGTCAGTTCGATCCAGCCAAGCCTGAGACGTTGATCAGCCCGTACAGGGAGTACGTCAGAGCTATGGCATCAGTGACCAGCACACCGCTGTCATACTTCGAGAACACTCAGACCAACGTGTCAGGTGAAGCGCTCAGAGCTGCCGAAGCACCGCTAGTCAAGAAAGTTCGATTGCGTCAGCTTGCCATCGGCTCAGCTCTGCGCAAGATGTTCCTGTTCGTGTTGAAGCTCAATCAGATTGATGAAGACGTACAGCTTCAATGGCGTCAGATCGAGTCAATCGACACGTCTGAGACTTGGGACATTATCAAGAAAAAGCGTGATGCTGGTCTGCCAGCAGAACAAATTTGGCTTGAACATGGGTACGACACAGCTCTTATTGAGCAGTGGAAAAAAGCTGGTCTATTGGATCAGCCAGCAACAACAAATATTACTGAAAAAGAAATTGGAGATGAAGCAGCATGAACGAAGACACAAACGAGCTAGATCAGATGAGAGAAGCGCTGAAGAATGCAAATGGTGAATCAGCAGCGCATAGACACAAGGTGAAAGAGCTTGAACAACAAGTGCAAGCATTGTCGGAAACGGCAGAGCGTGTGACTGCAAAGTACCGTCAAGGGCAGATTGACGCTCAGCTTGAACGCAACGGAATTACGAACACAAAGATTACAAAGTTGCTCGATTTGAGTCAGATAGGACTTGACGATGACGGCAATGTGACCGGACTCGATGAACAGATCGAATCAGTCAAGTCAGAGTTTCCTGAATTGTTCGAAACGAAGCGATCAGCCCCAAAGGTTGATGCAGCCGATAAGCCAGCAATCAAACGTCAGCTAACCAGTGCTGAACGACTGCTTGGAGCGAATTAATACAATTCTTGATATAATAGAATTAACATAGAGTGAGATGCTCGTTAGTTATGGAGTGAGATACGAAATAGCTTTAGTCTATGCGGGACGTTAAACCGTAAATTCATAATGAAAGTAGTTTTTTGAAATAGCAGCAATTAATGCAAATGCTTGGATTCCTGAAGAGTTTGGCTCAGAAGTAATCACAGCAGCAGAACAGAATAGCGCCGTAGAAGCATACGGACGAAAGATTAATATGTCTTCAGATACTCGTAAGGTTGCGCGTATCGGAGAATCAGCAGTAACAGTAGTTCCGAAGTCAGGTGCATACCCTGAAGACCCAGCAAATCTGGATACAGTGCTTTTGGATACCGTCAAGTTCGGTGGACAGAACGTAGTTGCAGAGGAAGACATTGCAGACGCAAACGTAGACGTAATTTCAGCGTTGCAGAAGTCGTGGGCACTCAGTTATGCAAAGACATTGGATAACGCTTGTCTTGGAACAACAGCAGCAGGAAACGGTACAACCGTACCTTTTACTTCTGTTTATAGAGAGGTGAGCCAAGGTGCAGCAGCTCATAAGATCGCAACAGCCGGAGCTGTTAGCTATGACAAGATCAGCCAAGTATTCGGCAAGGTCGAACAGGGTGGTTTCTGGTCTGACAGCGATATTCTCGTTATTGCTCACACAAGCATCAAGGAAAGCCTGCGCGGTCTTGTTGACAGCACTGGTAGACCGTTGTTTGTTGAAGAGGTATCGGCAACACAGCCAGCAACACTATTTGGCTACAAGTTGCAGTTCTCTGACGGAGCAAAGACAAGTGCAACCAACTTGCAGAACCCAACAGGAAATCCACTGTTGATCGTTGGAAACCGTCAGCACTTGATTCTAGGTGTTAGAAGTCCTATTGAGACAATGATCAGCACTGAAGCTGGTTGGAACACTGATGAAGCTCATTTGAAGATGCGAGCACGTAGAGCCTTTGCTGTTGGACGAGCAAAAGCCTTCGGTATCTTGGAAGTAACAGGAGCGTAAGAAATTCGAAGCGGCTCAGCGTTCAATGCGAGCGTTGGGCCGCTTTGTTTTACATATGAAAAAGTATGACTATGAGTTTCAACTGAGTTTGCCTACAATCGACTACTTTCACACGGTAGCCATGACTGTTGGTTTCAGCACTGCTGAGATGTACTTGCAACTAGGCAATTCCGATTTCAAGACGAAGCTGCGTGATCGAACATGAGAAAATTCTATGTCGGTCAACGTCCAACAGGTTCAGTCTTGTTCAAGATCGTAGATGAGCACAAGCAGCCGATAGAGGTAATGCGATACCTGACGGCAAAAGTGTTCATTCGCAGACCTGATGGTTCGATCTATTCGGAGGGTTCAGCGATTCCGGTCAATTCTCGGTATGACGCTATTGAATACGAGTTTGGCGAAACCAGTCCGTTTGTAGTGGCTGGTGAATATCAGATTCAGATTCGATTGAGTATGGACCTGGGAGACGGTACCGGGCCGTTTGACTACACGGACATTATCGCTATCGACGTTATAGAAAGTTTGGAGGGAAGCTAAAGATGTTAGCAACAGATGCAGATGTACTAGATATTACTGGATATACAGTCAATGATCAGCAGATCAGACGAGCTCAGGGAATCGTAGAAGTGATTGCAGGAAAGCCAGAGAGTCTTGTCACGAATGAAACCGACAAGCATTGGCTCAAGTATGCCGTGTGTTGGCAGTCTGCTTACCTGGACAACTCAGACGTGTTCGCACAAGCGAATGTAGAGCAGGTAAAGCAGGACAAGACCACTGTTACCTACGGAGAAAAGACGTACGCCGTCAGTCCGCTTGTGGTTGAAGCAGTCAAGCAGCTCAGCTGGAACAAGTCTCGTTCGATCATGACCGGACCGAATACGGTCAGAGCGAATCGTATGCCTGATTGGTGGTATTGGTGATGCCTAGATTCATTGTTCGATCATGGCCAAGTCTGGTGGATATTTATACGGAGTCAATTACTTATGACCCTGAGTCGTTAGAAACGATTCGTGTATGGAACTATCTTGATCCTGAGACGGTCGAGTGCAACGTGGTTGCGTTGAATCCAGAAGATAGCTTGGAAACCTTCGGTTCAGAGTATGTCAACAAAAAGTTCGTCAAGCTCGAAATTCCAACAGGTCAGTTCGATCTAGGTCAACAGGCTGGAAACTTGAGAAGCAAAGACGGCAAGCAGCGTTATTATCAGCGGTTCATTGATGGAAACTTCTACCCAGAAGTGTTCAACATCAGTAACATTGGCACTCGTATCGACATTAACGGTCAGATTGACTGCTACGAGCTGTATTTAGAGCTGTATGCAACTACGATCAAAAAGATCGCTAGATAAACGAAAAGGGCCACAAGCTGAATGCTTGTGGCCCTTATTCTTACCCGGTACAAAATAAACACTCTAGGAGGAGTGTGGAACCCTTCTATTATATCATTTTTCGCATTCACTGGAGCCAATAGTATCTTCCTCCTGTCTGTAGGGCCAGTTCGGTTAGACGGCTCATTTTACGGAGTCTGATTTAGTTTTTTTCGGGTTCTCTTCCTTCGGAGTTTGACTTTTGGGTGCATTGGGGAGGAGATTCACAGAGTTGGGTTTAAGTCCGAGTTCATTTCTTGTTGCCATCATTAGCGCAGCATGCATTGTATCAAGCGTGTGCTGGTGCATTCTTGCCCGATCTTGAAGGATTGCAAGCCTGTTATCGGATATTGTTTGCACTTTCGTGCCGCGCTCTGTTTTGATGTACCCGGCTTTTATTTCTCGAAACGAGTCATTGCTTCGTTGGTGTAGCGATACGACTGAGTTGGCAAACTTGGTGATTTCTCCGTCGTTCGCTGACTGTAACTTCAAGTTCAAGGTACTTAGTTTGTCTAGCTCCTTCATCATTTCTTCCGACTGCAAGCCTGTTTGGAAGTCGCCTTCGGATTGACATAATCTGTTTCTGGTTTCAGATGAATTGATCAGATCGGCTACGTCTTCCTGTATTCGAGTCAGTCGCCAGGCTTTTTTGTCCCGTTCATCGCTGGTTCCTGCGCGAACCCAGGCGAATGCCGAAATGATGAACGCAAGTGCGGCGAAAATTAGCGCCGCAATAACCCACTTGATTGTGTCGCTTCCCATTACGTCTGAGCCTTCCGGGTTTTCAGTGCTTGAGCTAGCTGTGGTATCCGGTTCGATGCAATGTGGGAGATCGGTCCTTTTACCTTTTGTAAATGATGCCAATGAGCGTGAAAGAATTCCGTCGCTATTGATTTTAGTACAAGATTGACGAGATACTATTTCGGAGGTCGGGAGAGTTTGGGTCGTATCCTTGTACAACAGAATAGTTGTCCAACGTACGTCAGAGGATAGGACGAATGCACTCCGTTTTTCGCCGGATGAAAACTCAATATTTTCTTGCGGTAACCATATGCTCGAACTTGATACTACCGCCATAATTATCGGCGGTAGTATCATCGGAATTATCGACACGTTTGTTAGTATAAGACCTTTCCTCTTTGCGCTGTATCGCCTGACCTGTATGGATATAAAGTAAAGAATATAGATTATGAGAATTATTATTGGAACGAAAAACATTAACGATACGACTATGATGCTAAGAGCGCTGAGTGCCCAATCGGGATGCGGCAGTCTCTCTTCTTTATCTTTTGAAAGTTGATTGTCGACAAACATTAGGAGTCCAATTACTACTAAGTTTGGCATCAATGGAAGGATCGTGGCTGTAACCAGGGATGGGATATCCAGGGTTTGTACCAGAGTCTTAAGGACCTCGGCATCTCCTCCGGAAACGGAGAGTACTTTCATTCCGGCAATAAATACGGACAGTCCTGAGACGACTACCACCGGGTTCTTCAATGCCCAGCTTTTTGCTTGTTGGGGAACGGGTGTGGTCACCTCGGCTGCCCACACTGAGGTGCAACTACAGGGAAGGTTGATGGCCGGGGCATATCGATCTAGTCCGATCTGTGAGGTTATGCAGATGGGGTTGATCTTAGAGTGTCGGCGCTGTTGAGACGGCAGTATCTGTATAGTGCGTTATTGATCGGTAGAAGCCGTGAAAGCCCATGCCGCTGTTCGTGGTTCGGATGGAACTGACTTCGACAGGGTCACCGGCCTCCACCATCTGACCGTTGCCGATCACCATGGCGACGTGTCCGTCCCAGACTGCGAGGTCGCCCGGCATCAGATTGTTCTGATCGACCTGGTTCCCGATTCCTTGTTCCTGGGCCAACCTCGGAATATCGACTCCGGCTTGGCCGTACGCCCATTGCGTCAACCCGCTGCAATCCAGACCGACTCCGGGTGTCGTGCCTCCCCAGGCGTACGGGACTCCCTGTTGAGTGAGCGCGTTGCGTACGGCGGCAGCGGCCTCGGCGTTCGGTGCGGTCGCGATCGAGCCGTCGGGGAGTTCAACCTCTACACCGCCTGCGGAACCGGAACCACCAGCGGAACCCGAACCACCTGCGGAACCGGAAGTACCCGCCGAACCCGAGGCGCCTGGCGCGGGTTCCGGTATCGGGACGGGTGGGATCAGCGCGGACATCTTGTCGGTCGACCCGGCCAGTTCACCGCGTACCCGCTCGACTACCGAGACCGCCCGCCCGAGGTGCTCCAACGCGGCCGACAGCTACATCAATTGCCCCATCGGTGTCGCGAGCGTCGGCCCGGCCTTGACGGCGAGCGTCAGGAAGGACTGAAGAATCTCACCGAGTTCGGTCATTCCCGCGGACACGGACGTTGTGGCTTCGTCCACGACGCGGGCGATGTTGCTCCCACGATCGGCGAGGTTTCGCGTCGACGTCTGCGTCTGCTCGGTTTTGGTCACCGCGGCGGTGAGAGCATTCGACGAACTCTGGGTGGACGCCAGTTCGCTCAGTGCGGCGCTTCCCAATTGGTAGGCGATCTCGAGGAGGTCCGAAGCGATTCGGATGCCGACGTCGGGTCCACTTGTGCTGAGGACGCCGGTCCCGACAGTGTCGACCAGATCAATGATCGGTCGTGCGAGAGCGTCGACGTCGATCATGAGCGTGCGGCTTCGACGAGAGCCATTCGGACGGATTCCTCGGAGTCGAGATAGACGGCATGAGCGTCGCGGGCGGCCGACCGGACACTGGAAATTACAGCGGACAGTCGATCGATGTCCTCGACATGCGCTTGTTGTGCTCGGCCCGCGACGCGAACGAAGTCTCCGCCGATCAGCCCCAGCACAGCGGACAGAGCGGTGTGATCGCCGCCGGCCGCGTCCTGTCGAGCTTGCGCGACGTTGTCGGCAACCGTGCCCAACCGCGCGGCGAACTCCGCGATGCTTTCGGTGTGTAGATCCAGATTTGTCAACTTGTCTTCCCCCCGTTGCACTTACTCCTTCTTGGACGCCGCGCGGGGTGCTTCGGTTCCCGAGGAACTATTCTGATGGTCATGCAAACGCACGTAGTCGACCATCCGCTCGCGGCGGCCCTCTTGACGACAATGCGTGATGCACGCAGTGAGAACGCGACGTTTCGTTCCGCACTTCGCAGGCTCACGCACATGCTGGTCTACGAGGCCATGCGTGACGCGGAGGTCGAGGAGTTCCCGGTCGACACCCCGGTAGCAGCGACGACGGGCATCCGGCTCGCGAAGCCGCCTTTGCTGGTTCCGGTGCTGCGCGCGGGTCTGGGCATGGTCGAACAAGCCAGCGCACTGATCCCGTCGGCCGGGGTTGGCTTTGTCGGGATGGCCCGTGACGAAGAGACACATCAGCCGGTTCCGTACCTCGAATCCCTGCCCGCGGATCTGTCCGGTATCCCGGTATTCGTGCTCGATCCGATGCTCGCGACCGGTGGTTCGATGGTGCACACCATCGACTTGCTGGTTGCGCGTGGCGCGACCGATGTCACGGCAGTGTGCGTCGTAGCTGCTCCGGCCGGCGTCGATGCGCTGGCAGCCTCCGGACACCCGGTGCGTCTGGTCATCGCGAGCATCGACGACGGACTCGACGAGAACGCTTTCATCGTCCCCGGACTCGGTGACGCCGGCGATCGGCAGTTCGGACCCCGCTAGAGCGAGAGGGCGAAGGTTCGGAGTTCGGCCAGCCGGGCCTTCGCCTGCTCGCGCGCGTTCGCGAGATCGCTGCGGTCGGCTACCGGGACCACGACTTCGAGATAGCACTTGAGCTTGGGCTCGGTGCCGGACGGTCGCACAACCACGCGGATCGACGGTCCGTCGAATATCACTGCGTCGGTGCGCATACCGCCGCGAACCAGGGACAAGTCTTCGACGGTCACCGGCTCACCCGCGAGCTGGCCGGGCGGATCGGCGCGTAACCGATTCATCATTTCGGTGATGTCGCTCGAGTCCTCGACGCGGCGGGATACTTGGTCCCCGCAATGCAGTCCGAATTCGACGGCATAGTCGTCGAGAACATCCAAGAGGGTTCTGTTGCTGCTCGCGAGGGTGGCAGCCAGATCGGCCACCAGTACGGCAGCCGAGATTCCGTCCTTGTCGCGCACCACATCCGGATCGACGCAGTGCCCGATCGCTTCTTCGTAGGCGTAGACCAGTCCGTCGCCGGCACGCGTGAGCCACTTGAACCCGGTGAGTGTCTGCGCAAACCTGGCTCCGCGGGCTCTCGCCAACTTCGAGAGCAGGGTCGAGGAGACGATCGTCGTCGCCACCAACGAATCTTCGGGCGCCGTGCTCAGCACGTGGTCGGCCAGAAGCACCCCGGTTTCGTCGCCGCGCAGCATGCGCCACTGATCACCGTCGCGAACTCCGACGGCGCAGCGGTCGGCATCCGGGTCGAGTGCGATCGCCAGATCCGCGTCGACACGTCGGGCGAGTGCGAGAAGCCGGTCTGCGGCGCCGGGCTCTTCGGGATTGGGAAACTCGACGGTCGGAAACGTGGGGTCGGGATCGAACTGCTCCGCCACGACGTGCAGGTCCTCGAATCCAGCTGCTCGCAGAGCAGCTGTCGCAGTCTCGCCGCCGACGCCGTGCATTGCCGTGAGCGCAATCCGGATCGAGCGGGCGTCGCCGTGCGGGAGGGTCGCGATGCGGGCGATGTACTCCTCGACCAGAGAATCGTCGGCCGGAATCACCGATGCTCGCGCGACGTCGGCGGCACTACCGATGCGGGCGATCTCGCTCTCGATTTCACGATCGGCGGGGGAGACGAGTTGCGCTCCGCCCGAGAGATACACCTTGTAACCGTTGTCGGCGGCAGGATTGTGGGAGGCAGTGATCTGGATACCTGCCGCTGCCCCGAGCCTGCGCACCGCGAACGCCACCAGCGGTGTCGGCAACGGACGGGGGAGCAGGGTCACCTCGAACCCGGCCGCCGCCATGACTTCAGCGGCGGCGAGAGCAAATTCCTCGGAACCGCGCCGGGCGTCGCGGCCGACGACAACGCGGGAGCCGCCCTGGCAGCGAGCTGTCAGCCAGGCCGCCAGACCGGCCGTGGTCCGGATGACGACCGCGAGGTTCATGCCGTTGGGGCCGCCGCGCACCGGCCCGCGAAGCCCAGCGGTGCCGAACGCCAGTGGCGCGGAAAAGCGTTCGGCCAGTTCATGTTCCGAAAGGACTGTCAGCTCTGCGCGGGTGACTGGGTCCGGATCGGCGTCGATCCACTCGGTGACGTGGGTAGGTGTCACAGTTGCTCGACCAGTTGACGCAACAGCACTCCCATCCGGGCTGCCGACGCTTTGCCTGCCGCCAGCACCTCCTGATGGTCCAGCGGGGCCCCAGTGATTCCGGCGGCCAGGTTGGTGACCATCGAGATGCCGAGAACGCGGGCGCCGAGCGCGCGGGCCGCAATGGTCTCGTGAACCGTCGACATGCCGACCAGATCGGCGCCGAGTGTACGAAGCATTCGAATCTCGGCCGGAGTCTCGTAGTGCGGACCGGGAAGCCCGGCGTAAACACCCTCGGCAAGGTCCGGGTCGATCGAGCGAGCCAGCGCGCGCAGTTCCGGCGAGTAGGCGTCGACCAGGTCGACGAACTCCGCGCCGACGAGCGGGGACCTGGCCGTCAGGTTCAGATGGTCGCTGATCAGCACCGGTTGGCCGACGGCGTAGTTTTCAGCAATACCGCCGGCCGCGTTGGTGAGGATGACCGTGTCGGCGCCGGCAGCGATGGCCGTTCGGACCGGGTGGACGACGGTGGCGAGATCGTGGCCCTCGTACGCATGCGCGCGCCCGAGCAGCAGCAGGACTTCCGTGTTCCCGACGCGCACCGAACGGATGGTGCCCGCGTGCCCGAGCGCCGACGGTGGGGCGAAGCCAGGCAGATCGGCCATCGAGACTTCAGCCGTCACGTCCGCACCGGAATCGCCGAACACGTCTGCGGCGTCGGTCCACCCCGACCCGAGCACGATGGCGACTGACGGTGACGAAGAACCCGTCATAGCGGACAGAGCAGCGGCGGCGGCCTCGGCGATCGTTCCCATGTGAGCAACCCTACTGAGGAGTCGGGTCGGTTCGCCGGGTGAGTTGGCGGGCGTTACTCTCCCATCCATGCCTTATCTCGAACGCGACGGCGACGTATTCATCCTGTACCTCGGCAACGAGGGCGAAACGGACAACGAGAACCGCTTCGGCCCCGAGTGGATCGACGCTGTTCACAGCAAGCTGGACGAGGTCGAAGCGCACGAGGGGCCGGCAGCCCTGGTGACCACGGCGACGGGCAAGTTCTACACGAACGGCCTGGACACGACGTGGATCTTCGGCAATCTCGACGGTCTTCCCGGCTACCTGGACAAGGTCCACACCATCTACAGCCGGCTGCTGACCTTCCCGATGGCCACGGTCGCGGCCGTGCAGGGGCACGCATTCGGCGCCGGTGCCATGCTCGCGTCCTCGCACGATTTCCAGATCATGCGCGCGGACCGTGGCTTCTACTGCCTTCCCGAGGTCGGACTGAACATGCCGTTCACAGTCGGGATGTCTGCATTGCTGAACAGTCGTCTGCCCAAGCAGACGGCGGTCGACGCGATGACGACGGGGCGTCGATTCGGCGGCGCCGACGCGCTTGCTGCCGGCATCGTGCAGGAAACGGTCGACGGCGACGGAGTGCTCGCGGCAGCAGTGGCCAAGGCGTCGGCCTTGACGTCGACTCACGGCAAGAACTTGGCGGGAATCAAGGCAGGTATCCACCGCGATGCACTTGCGGACCTCGCTCAGGTGACTGACAAGAGCAACTTCTCCTTCGGGTGAGACAATGATCGCGTGAATCAGAATGTCGACAGTGCAGTCAGGTCTGTAGAGGCCGATCTGATTGCGCTGTCGCATTCGATTCACAGCGACCCGGAACTCGCCTTCGAAGAGTTCCGCAGCGCTGCCAAAGTGTCGGACCTGCTGGCGCAGCACGGTTTCGCGGTCACTCGCGGGATCGTCGATCTGTCGACGGCTTTCGATGCCACCTACGGCAGCGGAGAGTTGGTCATCGCGATCTGCGCCGAGTACGACGCGCTGCCCGAGATCGGTCATGCCTGTGGGCACAACATCATTGCCGCAGCCGCGGTCGGAGCCGGCATCGCGTTGGCTACCGCGGCCGATGAACTGGGGATCACCGTCCGGGTGATCGGTACTCCGGCGGAGGAAACCGGTGGCGGCAAAGTTCTGATGCTCGAGCGTGGTGCATTCGACGGCGTCGGCGCGGCCATGATGGTTCATCCAGGACCGATCGACATCATCGGTGCCACCTCCCTGGCCCTGGCGGACATCGCGGTCAGCTATCACGGTCGCGAGGCGCACGCGTCTGCTGCGCCTGAATTCGGTCGTAATGCCGCCGACGCGGCGACGCTCGCTCAGGTGGCGGTCGGGCTGTTGCGTCAGCACCTGCAGCCAGGCCAGCAGATTCACGGAATCGTCAGTGACGGCGGCACGGCTCCCAACATCGTTCCGGCCCGGTCCGAACTGCTTTACTACCTGCGTGCCGAGACGGCCGCGTCGTTGGCCAATCTGTCCGAGCGTGCCGACGCCTGCTTCGCCTCGGGCGCACTCGGCACCGGATGCACCCACGAAATCCGCACGGTATCGCCCACTTACACCGAGTTGACCCCCGATCCGTGGCTGGCGGCGGCGTACCGTGAACAGATCGTCGATCTCGGACGGGTGCCACTGGCGGTGGAATGGGAGCGCTCCCGTCCGCTGGGTAGTACGGATATGGGTAATGTGACCAATGTGATTCCGGGAATTCACCCGGTCATAGGCTTGGATTCATCGGGGGCAGTGACACATCAGCCGGAGTTCGCGGCGGCGTGTATCACCACCTCCGCAGATCGAGCGGTAGTCGACGGTGCAATTGCGTTGGCCCGCACTGCTGTCCGGGTAGCGTCCGATCCAGAACAACGCGCCCGTCTGTTGGAAGGGGTAGATCGCCGGTGAACGCGGCAATCGATACGTGGATTCACGCGCACACCGACGACCTCGTCGCGTGGCGCCGACACATCCATGCCAACCCGGAGTTGGCTCGCCGCGAATACGCGACCACCGAATTCGTCGCGACCCGCCTCACTGCCGCTGGGCTGTCGCCGAAGATCCTTCCCGGTGGTACCGGCCTCACGTGCGACATCGGACCGGAAGGTCCACGAATCGCACTCCGCGCCGACATGGACGCTTTGCCGATGCAGGAAGCGACAGGGGCGACGTATTCGTCCACGGTCCCCGGTGTGTCCCATGCGTGCGGGCACGACGCCCACACCACCATCCTGCTCGGCGCCGGACTGGCTCTGGCCACGCTGCCCGAACTTCCCGTCGGGGTTCGGCTGATCTTCCAGCCCGCCGAGGAAGTCATGCCAGGCGGAGCGCTCGACGTCATCGCGGCCGGCGCGCTCGACGGTGTGTCCAGAATCTTTGCTCTGCACTGCGATCCGCGACTCGAGGCAGGCCAGGTGGGCATGCGTCTGGGCGCGATTACCTCTGCTGCAGACACCATCGAGGTCGTCCTCGATTCTCCGGGCGGGCACACGTCGAGGCCGCACCTGACCACGGATCTGATCTACGCACTCGGCACAGTCGTGACCGGACTGCCTGGAATGCTCAGCCGTCGTATCGATCCGCGTACCGGCACCGTCATGGTGTGGGGCGCGGTCAGTGCAGGTCAGGCGCCCAACGCGATTCCGCAGACCGGCATGATGACGGGCACGGTACGTACCGGCGATCACGACACGTGGGAGTTGCTCGAACCGCTCGTGGAAGAAATCGTCCACGGACTGCTCGCACCCACCGGCGTCCGCTACCAACTCAACTATCGTCGCGGAGTGCCACCGGTCGTCAACGACGAGGTGTCCACCCGGATGTTCGAGGACGCCATCGCGACCGTCGGACAAGATGCTCTGGCGGACACCCCGCAATCCGGTGGTGGCGAAGACTTTTCGTGGTACCTCGAAACCGTGCCGGGTGCCATGGCGCGGCTCGGCGTGTGGTCGGGTGAAGGCGATCAGCTCGACATCCACCAACCCACTTTCGATCTCGACGAGCGTGCACTCGGCGTCGGTGTGAAGGTTCTCACGAGCCTGGTTCTGGGATAGTTCCGGTTCCCGTCGGGGGTACCGTTTTTCGTTCGTTCGAGTGAAGGTACGGGCATGTCCATAGGTGTGGGAGTGCGAATCGGCACATTGGTGTCGACGGCTGTCGTTGCGTCGAACGATCCGGGTTCGGCCGATCCGGTGGTGTTGGTTCGGGACACGATCCTCAATCAACGCAAGGACGGAACGACGGTGCTCGGTGGCACCGAGCAACTGGGTGCCGGTCGTGAGTTCGCCGAGAGCTGGTCTGGTTTTGTCGGTCGCGTCGGGGACCCGAGTGGCGTCGCAGGAACAGCCGATACTCGTTACCGCGCCGAGGATTTGGTGGCGACCTCGATTCGCTGTCTGTTGCAGGAATGTGAGCCGCTGCCTGATCGCGGTGGCCGGAGCGGGGGAGCCCCCGACATCGTCGCCACATACCCGTCGCGCTGGGACTCGTCCACTGCCGCCCTCATGCAGGATTCTCTCGTCTACGCGGGCCTCGAACGAGTCACACTCGTCTCGGATGCCGAGGCGGTTTCGGCGTGGTTCGAGTCGGAAATCGCGGCGCTCGCCGGCACGCTCATCGGCATCTATCACGTGGACGACACCGGAGCAGCGGTCACGCTGGTGCGTTCGGGTGTCGCCGCGGGCCGCGCATTCGGCTTTGCCGGCGACGGGAGTTCGCCGAGTTCACGCCTCGCGACGGCACTGGGTGCGTTCGGCTGGATGCCGGAGAACCTGGACGCCGTGGTCGTCACCGGTGACGGAGAACCGGCGACGGACAAAGCAGCAATGATGTCCATAGCTGCCGGGATTGCCGAAAAGCTCGGTGTCAGATGTGAACTCGGCCCCGGACCTGAGCAGTCGGCCGCGCTGGGAGCTGCGATCCTCGCTGCCGGATTCACCTCGACGTCGCACACGATCGTGCCGATCGGGTTGCCGCCTTCACACGACGTGACCGAGGTGTTCGACACTCTGGGACGCGAGAAGGTGGCGGCTGAAACTGCAGCCGGGGTGGCAACAGCCGAGCCGGAAACTGCAGTTGTCGCAGGCGAATCGGCGTCGCGCGGTTCGAAGCGCATTCTCGTCGGAGTCGCGATTGTGGTCGTGCTCGCGGCACTCGCAGTGCTCGCGTATTTCCTGCTGCTTTGAGCCGAGTATCCGGCTAGTCGGTAACTCCGTTACCCGGACCAACATTGCGGCTGTTTCGCGTCCGCAACTCTCGTACATACTCGGCCGGCGCTCCGGCAATCTCGGCAGCGTCGGCCATCACGCCGATGTAGCGGGCGGACGGCAGTCCGCCTTCGTACGCATCCATGACATAGAGCCACGCGAGGACTGCATCGCCGGCCGTGTCGACCCGCACTCGGATCTTGCGGTGCAGACCCAGTTCGGCGCCTTCCCAGCGGTCCAGACTTACTTCGTCCTCTTCCGGGACGTCGTAGAGAACCACGAAAACACTGGAGTCAGGATCTTCGACGACGGTGGCGAGAGCGCCCTCCCAGCCGAGGTCCTCGCCGCTGAAGGTCAGGCGCCAGCCTCGCAGCCACCCTGTCCCGGACATGGGCGAGTGTGGGCAGCGCAACAACATCTGCTCGGGATGCATGTTGGAACCGTAAGCGGCATAAATCGACACGGGCGCAAGCCTAAACCGTGGTCCGAGGGTGTGGCGAAGCGGACCACCGGACGCAAGTAATCTGGTACAAGCACTGCGCGACACGTAGTGCTCGAATAGCGTGACACTGGTCGACGGGAGACCCCTGCCGGCCACGCGAGGACTTGGAGGACACATGACCCGGATCGTGATCATCGGTGGCGGACCCGCCGGCTACGAGGCGGCACTGGTAGCCGCGCAGCACGGGGCCACGGTCACCCTGGTCGATTCGGACGGCGTCGGCGGTGCGTGTGTGCTGTTCGACTGTGTTCCGTCGAAGACATTCATCGCGTCCACCGGAATCCGCACCGACATGCGTCGTGCATCCGATCTCGGCATCACCTTGGATCCGGAGCAGGCTTCGGTTTCACTGCCGAAGATCCACTCCCGAGTCAAGAGTCTCGCGTTGTCCCAGTCCTCGGACATTCGCGCACGGTTGCAGACGGTTGGTGTCGAGGTTCTCTCCGGTACCGCCGAACTCACCGATCCGCTCCTCGGAATGGCGGCGCACCAGGTTCGCGCGACGCTCGGAAGCGGCGAGCAGAAGACCATCGACGCAGACGTCGTGTTGATCGCCACCGGCGCCAGCCCCCGCATCATCCCGGGAGCCGAGCCCGACGGTGAGCGAATCATGACGTGGCGTCAGCTCTACGACTTGGACGAGCTGCCCGAGCACCTGGTCGTGGTCGGTTCCGGTGTCACCGGTGCCGAGTTCGTCTCCGCGTACACCGAGATGGGCGTCAAGGTCACTCTCGTGTCCAGTCGTGACCGTGTTCTGCCCGGCGAGGATGCCGATGCGGCACTCGTGCTCGAGGACGCCCTCGCCGAGCGCGGGGTCTCCCTCGTCAAGCACGCCCGCGCGGACGCCGTCGAGCGCACCGAGAAGGGCATCGTCGTCAAGCTCTCCGACGGCCGCACGGTCGAAGGAAGCCACGCTTTGATGACCGTCGGTTCCGTCCCCAACACCAACGGTCTCGGCCTGGAACGGGTCGGCATCGAGCTGGACAAGGGTGGATACCTGCGTGTCGACCGGGTTTCGCGCACCACGGTTTCCGGAATCTACGCAGCCGGTGACTGCACCGGGCTGCTTCCGCTCGCCTCGGTGGCTGCGATGCAGGGACGCATCGCGATGTACCACGCGCTCGGTGAAGGCGTCAGCCCGATCAAGCTGAAGACTGTCGCGTCGGCCGTCTTCACGCGCCCCGAAATTGCAACGGTGGGTGTTTCGCAGGCGGCGATCGACAACGGAGAGGTGCCTGCTCGCACCGTCATGTTGCCGCTCAACACCAACCCGCGTGCCAAGATGTCCGGTTTGCGTCGCGGTTTCGTGAAAATCTTCTGCCGCCCGGCTACCGGCGTGGTTATCGGCGGTGTTGTGGTCGCACCCACCGCTTCGGAACTGATCCTGCCGATAGCGATCGCCGTGCAGAACAACTTGACGGTCAACGACCTGGCTCAGACGTTCTCGGTGTACCCGTCGTTGACCGGGTCGATCACCGAAGCTGCTCGTCAGCTCATGCGTCACGACGACCTGGACTGACAACCGACCAGAATTTTCTTACAATGTGAGAACTCTGTTTCACATACTGAAGTATTGGTGCGATAGTCGAGATACCGACCGAATCAAGGGTCGGTATCTCGGCGCTCTCCCGCCCCGTTGACCCAGGACGGCTCAGGGTGTTTTTCCTCTGACCTTCATTCTGCGTGCCCGGGAGCTTCACATGACACACGCCGCGCTGTCCGCTCGTATGGACGGACTCCGTAGTTCTGCAATTCGCGATCTACTCACCCTGACTGCCCGACCCGACGTCATCAGTTTGGCCGGCGGGCTACCTGACCCCGATTTCATTCCGCGGGAACGAATCTCGAAGGCGGCGCACGACGCACTCGGTGACCCCTCGTCCGTCCAGTACGGCGAGACCTCCGGCCTGCGGCGCCTCCGTGAGGTGATCGCCGAGCGCGAATCCACGAAAATCGGGCGATCACTCGACGCGTCCGAAGTTGTGATCACCCACGGTTCTCAGCAAGGTTTGAGCTTGCTCGCGCAGGTGCTCCTCGATGTCGGTGACGTCGTTGTCGTGGAGGAACCGGCGTATACCGGTGCGCTGCAGGTCTTTCGGACGGCGCAGGCCCGTCTCGTTCCGGTCCGGCTGGACGAGGACGGGATGGACATTGCCGCGCTCGAGGCGAAACTCGACGCCGGTCTTCGGCCCAAAGTTGTTCACACCGTGAGCAATTTCCACAACCCGCGCGGCGCGGTGCTCTCCGCGCAGCGCCGAACGCACCTGGCCGCACTGGCCGACCGATACGGATTCTGGGTTCTCGAGGACGACCCGTACGGCGAGCTGTACTTCGGCGACCAACCGCCCGCGCCGCTGGCTGCACTGTCGGACAGGGTGATTCGGCTGTCCAGTGCCTCCAAGGTGTTGGCGCCGGCGCTGCGCGTCGGCTGGCTGCACGGCGATCGGCGAGTCTGTGAGGCCGTCGAACTGATCAAGCAAGGCGCTGATCTGTGCGGTTCTTCGCTCACCCAGCAGATCGCCGCTGACCTCTTCTCCGACCGCGAGTGGTTCGACGCGCATCTCGACAAGCTCCGGGCGGGGTACGGAGCCAGAGCGAAGGCAATGGTCACAGCCGCCGAGACGGAATTGGATGGTCGTGCACGCTTTTCCGAGGTCCGCGGCGGCATGTTCTGCTGGATGGATTTTCTCGACGACGTCGATACCACCGAACTCCTGGGGGTGGCACTGAAATACGGAGTCGCTTTTGTCCCAGGTTCGGCGTTCGCAGTCGAAGCGGACCTCAGCCGAAGCGCTCGACTGTGTTTCGCGACGTATCCCGAAGCCGTGCTGGTCGATGCCGTCGGCAGGCTCCGGGACAGTGTCAGCGCAGGTACAGCCTGACCTTGTCGATCGTGTTGCGGAGCAGATCGATCTCCGTGCTCGACAGTGGGGTGGTGACGGTGACATGGTCGGCGACGGCCAGGTCCCATCCCGTCGACTCCCGTACCTGATCGACAGAGATTCCCTCGTGGACGCTGGTCAACTCCAGTTCGCCGCCGGGGCCCTGGTGTGTCAGGACGCCGAGGTTGGTGAATACCTTTCTCACTCCTGTACCTGCCGGCATGATGCCCTTTCCGCTGGCGAGGGCGCGGGCGGGGCTTGGCGAGGTGCAGAAGTCGAGCTCGGCCGGAAAGGAACTGAGGTCGTGGCGACGCATCACGACGAAGATTTCGGCGGCGTTCGCGATGATCTCGACAGCCCCGCCCGCCCCGGGCAGTCTGACCGTCGGATTCTTCCAGTCACCGATGAAACTCGTGTTCAGACTGCCCGTTCGATCGATTTGAGCGGCCCCGAGAAATCCGACGTCGACGTTGCCACCTTGCAGGACATAGCCGAAGAGCGCGGCCATGCTCAGCACGGATTCGGCACCGGAGACAACCACGGAGTCGGCGATACCCTCGGCCATGGCTGACGGGTGCGCGCCGCACACCCCGGACTCGTAGATCAGCTCGACGTCCGGATTCGACGTGTGCCTCGCGAGATCGACTGCGAGCGTGGGTAGCCCAACTCCGGCAAAGACTCGGCGCTTACCGGCCAATTCGCGTGCCGCGACGGCGACGATGGTCTCGGTGGAGGTGGCAGCCCCGGTGTCGATCGTGGTGGTCATAGTCTGCTCCCGTAGTCGACAGGTGTGGAAAGTTTTGATCCGACTTCGAGATCGGTCCAGTAGTCTGCTCCGAGTTTGGTGAGATACTCGCTGTGACTGTCGAGTGCGTACACCCAATCGTCGAGCCAATCTCTCAGCCGTGAAGGATCTTTGGAGATTTCGGTCCAGCGTCGGTAGAAGCCGCAATCGCGGTCGTAGTATCCCTGTGCGTACGACGGGTGCGCGCCGCGCGGGCAGACGACAACCGCGTCGACCGCGTGCGAGGGAATCAGAGTTCGGCTGGGGTCGGACCTGATGACCTCGTCGTCGACCAGTTCTTCGACAACGACGATCGCCTTCTTCGCGGCGTACACGGCTTCTTGCTGCACACCGGCGATGCCCCAGATCTGTGCGTTCCCAGACGAATCCGCCCGCTGTGCACCGATGATCGTCACATCCGGATTCAGTGGCGGCACGACGTAGACGCTCCCGCCGCCGTACGGGTCGTCGACGAGTCTCAGTTGCGGGTTGAGCGCGGGCAGATCACTCCCGGCGTACGACCGTAGAGGGAAGAAAGGAAGCCTGGCGGCTCCAGCCTGATACCGGCAGACCATGCCGTAGTGGCTGTATTCCTCGACCTCGAGGGGGAGCGGGTCCTGGTTCTCGATGCGTCTGCGTAACTCGTACAGAGACCCCGCGGACCCGCTGGCGAAGAACGATGCAACCAGCTTTCGGACGCAGCCGGCGGCGACGAGCTGATCGGAAACGATGTCCGGCGTCATTCGGCACAGCGTGAGGTCCTTCCTGCCCTGCCGGATGATCTCGTGTGCCGCGGCAAAGGGGATGAGATGCGAAAATCCCTCCAGCGCAACAGTCATGCCGTCTCCGACGTATCGACCGATGGCCTCTTTCATCGAGAGGGTCTTGTCCACGTGTGTACCTCTTCTTGTTCTCTCGCGCACTCGGTCGGTTTCGGAAACTTGACAGGGTCGGCCGGCGTGGCGCAACAATGTCGGGTGGAAATTCATCAGATCAACGCATTTCTCGCGGTGGCTGAGGAGCTACATTTCGGCCGTGCGGCGCAGCGGCTTCGGATTGCGCAACCTCCACTGAGTCGAACGATCAGGCAATTCGAGAAACAGCTCGGTTCGCCGTTGTTCGATCGAAGTACTCGAACCGTGCGGTTGACTGCTGCCGGCGAAGCGCTGCTGCTTCCGGCGCGCGAGATACTGGACGCGTGCCGGATGGCCGAGATCGCGGTGTCCGCGGCAGGCAAGGGAACGACAGGTCGCGTTCGCCTGGGTTTTGCGGGTACCTCGTCGCATCTGCTCGTCGGGCGGTGGGCGAAATTGGTGAGAAAGACCAATCCCGGTATCGAATTCGTGCTCGACAGTTCCGCTTTCGCGAACGAGGCGTTGTTGATGCTGCTCGATCGACGACTCGACATCGGGATGGTGCGGTGGACCGTCCCACCGCTCGGGATCACGTCGAGGCTGATCGCTGAGGAGGACTTTTTGGTTGCCATGTCGAAAGACCACCCGTTGGCGTCGAGGGACTCGGTTCGGTTGATCGAATTGGAGTCCGAGAATTGGGTGACGCTTCCGGCGGAACCGGGGTCGATTCTGCGGGAATCTCTGCTCACCGCGTCGAAGAACGCAGGGTTCCTCGCCCGAATCGTGCAGACGGCACCGGATTCGATGTCGTTGATCGCGCTGGTGTCCGCGGAAATCGGATGCTCGTTGACCATTTCCTCGGTAGCCCAGAGCATCGTGAACCCGGATGTGGTCTTTGTTCCCGTCATGGATCCACCTCCTCCTCTTCAACTGCGTATCGCCTGGCGAGAGGGAGACGACAGACCTGCTCTTCTCGAAGTGTTGAAATTGTCCGAGCAGGCGCTGCCGTCCCTGGCTTAGACGGTTGCCCGACCTGAAGGAATTTCACCCGCTTCGGATTTCGACGAGTTCGCAGTTTCGGCAAGGGTGTTCTCGAGTTCGAGTTCGTCGTAATCCGCCTGCTCGGCCGTCGAGAGTTCGCTTGCGTTGTATCCGGTACGGCGGAGCAGGAGAAGGGTGCAGATCAGCGAGACAAGTGCGTACAGCCCGGACACGATCGCGACCCCGACGATGTTGCCGGAGGTGTTGAGCATCCACTGCGCCAGTACCGGAGTTCCGCCGCCGACGATGAGGGAACACAGTTGGTACGCCGTCGACAGGCCGGTGTAACGGATGTTGGCGGGGAAGGCCCGAGCGAGAACGCCGGCGATCGCGCCGTAGAACATCGAGTGCGGGATCGTGGCCAGACACATCGCGACGACTGCAATGGTGAAGTTCCCGGTTCTGATGGCGAAGAACATCGCGGGCATGAGAACGAACTCCGGTATCACCATCAGACACATGGCTTTTCGCATGTCGATCTTGGAGACCAGGACGGCGCCGAACGGTTGGACGATGAACTGCACGACAAGCGCGATCGCGATGGCGGCGAGGAAGGTTCCTCGGTCGTATCCGAGTTCTTTCGTAGCCCAGGACAATGCGAAGGTGTTCTTGAAGTAGGTGACCTGTGCGAGGGGGAGTGCGCCGGCGCCGAGGAGAACCAGTACCCAATGCTTGCGCAACACTTCGGCGAGCGGAAGTTTGACGACCTTCTTGCGGGCGAGAACGGCTTTCATCTCGTCGGACTCTTCGAGTTTGAGGCGAATGATCATCCCGAGAATGACCAGGCCTGCCGAAACGAGAAATGGGATTCGCCAGCCGTAGAGGAGGAATGACGGCGTCGGCATCGAAGACAGCAGGAAGAATGCGATGGTGGCCAACAGATTTCCCGCGGGGGAGCCTTGTTGAGCGAACGCGGAGTAGAGGATGCTCTTGCCCTTCGGTGCGTTCTCGCTGGCGATGAGCACTGCGCCGCCCCATTCGCCACCGACCGCGACTCCCTGGATGACGCGAAGGGTGACCAGGCCGATCGGCGCCCAGATCCCTACCTGTGCATAGGTGGGAAGGAGTCCGATGCCGACGGTGGCGACGCCCATCATCATCAAGGTGATGACCAGAGTGTTCTTGCGTCCGATTCGGTCGCCGAGGTGTCCGAAGATGATCCCGCCGATCGGCCGGGCGAGGAAGCCTGCCCACAGAGTGATGAAGGCGAGGAGCGTTCCGACTCCGTTCGGGAGAGTGTCGGAGAAGAAGATGTCGCCGAATACCAGGGCAGCGGCAGTGCCGTAGATGTAGAAGTCGTACCACTCGATAGTGGTTCCGATGAACGAAGCGATACCGGCTCTTCGCGCCTTGGCGTTGATCTCCTCGGAACTGCGAGTGGGTGAACTCATGCGTGGCGACCTTTCTCTGCAACATTCGCGGCGCCGAAACGTGGCGTGCCTGAATGAGATTCGCAGAGTGGTGTAGGTCACGTCCAATACCAACTTGGTCGCCTATTGATACCTCAGGAGTATCAATAGGCGACCATGATCAGCTCTTCCGGTATGGAAGGATCGGGGTGATTATGCGGACCAGTTGTACGTCCGCTCGACGGCCTTGTTCCACTCCGCGTACAGCCGTGCCCGTTCGGACTCGTTCATCGCCGGTTCCCACGTCTTGCCGACGGCCCAGTTGTTGCGGATGTCTTCGGTGTCCGCCCAATAGCCGATGGCAAGGCCCGCTGCGTATGCAGCACCGAGTGCTGTTGTTTCGTTGACCACCGGGCGGATGACGGGAACTCCGAGGATGTCCGACTGGAACTGCATCAGGGTTTCGTTGACCACCATGCCGCCGTCGACCTTCAGGGCGGACAGTTCGACGCCTGAATCCGCACGCATGGCGTCGATGACCTCGCGGGTTTGGTATGCCGTCGCCTCGAGTGCCGCGCGGGCAAGGTGTCCCTTGTTGACGAAGCGCGTCAGGCCGACGATGACGCCGCGTGCGTCCGGTCGCCACCGAGGTGCGAACAGTCCCGAGAACGCGGGCACGAAGTAGGCGCCGCCGTTGTCGTCGACACTTGCGGCGAGCGGCTCGATGTCCTTGGCGTTCTGAATGATTCCGAGATTGTCCCGAAGCCACTGGACCAAGGATCCCGTCACCGCGACGGAACCTTCGAGTGCATAGACGGCGGGGGCTTCGCCGAGTTTGTAGCAGACGGTGGTCAGCAGTCCGTGCTTGCTGTGAACCGGCTTCGTTCCCGTATTGAGGAGCATGAAATTGCCGGTGCCGTAGGTGTTCTTGGCTTCACCCTCGGAGAGGCAGGCCTGACCGAAGGTCGCTGCCTGTTGGTCACCGAGAATTCCGGCGACCGGTACGCCGGCGAGATTGCCGCGAGGGCGGCCGGTGCCGTACACCTCGGAAGAACTACGGATTTCCGGGAGCATCGACATCGGGATTCCGAAGTCCGCACAGATCGATTCGTCCCACTGGAGGGTCTCGAGATCCATGAGCATCGTGCGTGACGCATTGGTGACATCTGTCACGTGAACACCCTCGGTCAAGTTCCACACGATCCACGTGTCGACAGTGCCGAAGCACAGCTCCCCGGCCTCCGCTTTGTCTCTCGCTCCGTCGACGTTGTCGAGAATCCAGCGGATTTTCGGCCCGGCGAAGTAGGTCGAGAGCGGTAGTCCGGTCTTGTCTCGGTACTTGTCCGGCCCTTCGTCTGCGCCCAGCTCGACGCACAGTTGATCGGTGCGCGTGTCCTGCCACACGATCGCGTTGTAGACCGGCTTGCCCGTCGAACGCTCCCAAACGACGGTCGTCTCACGCTGATTCGTGATTCCGACGGCAGCGATGTCGGCGCGCGTGAGATCGACCTTCGCGAGCGCTCCGGCGACCACCTCCCGGGTGTTGATCCACAGCGCCACCGGGTCGTGCTCGACCCAACCGGCGCGCGGGAAAATCTGTTCGTGTTCTTTCTGCGCAACGCTCACCACAGCGCCGTCGTGATCGAAGATCATGCAGCGGCTCGACGTCGTGCCTTGGTCGATGGCGGCGATGTATTGATTCACTGTGCTCCTAGGTTCGGGCGCGTTCGCAGTAATCCGTGCGCTGTCGCAGTATGTGGATCAAGCTACTAGCCTGTAAACGGATTCGTCGTCGACTTACAGGAGACCGGGTTGAGTAAGCAGCAAGGTGCGCAGTTTCTCGGCCCGCAGCAGCGTGAAGCTGCTTGGGAACAACTTCAGACCGAGCAATTCGACGTCGTCGTGGTCGGTGGCGGTGTGGTCGGTGTCGGAGCTGCTCTCGATGCGGCAACCCGCGGACTCAAGGTTGCGTTGGTCGAGGCCCGTGACTACGCATCCGGCACGTCCAGTCGCTCGTCGAAGATGTTCCACGGCGGTCTCCGCTATCTCGAGCAACTCGAATTCGGCCTCGTTCGTGAGGCGTTGCGTGAGCGCGAACTCTCGCTGACCACGCTGGCGCCGCACCTGGTCAAGCCCCTGAAGTTCCTCTTCCCCTTGGCTCACCGCGTGTGGGAACGCCCGTACATGGCCGCGGGAATCTTCCTCTACGACCGGATGGGTGGCGCAAAGTCGGTCCCCTCCCAGAAGCACCTGACCCGGGCGGGCGCGCTGCGCATGTCGCCGAGCCTCAAACGCAGTTCGCTGACCGGTGGCATCCAGTACTACGACACGGTCGTCGACGATGCTCGGCACACCATGACCGTCGCACGCACCGCTGCACATTACGGCGCAGTCGTGCGAACGTCGACGCAGGTCGTGGGCTTTCTGCGCGAGGCGGACCGGGTCTCGGGAGTTCGTGTTCGCGACTGCGAAGACGGACGTACCGCCGAGGTCAAGGGGCATGTCGTCATCAACGCGACCGGTGTCTGGACGGACGAGATCCAAGCGCTCTCACGTCAGCGCGGACGGTTCCGGGTGCGGGCCTCGAAGGGCGTACACATCGTCGTCCCGCGCGATCGCATCGTCAGTGAAGCCGCCATCATCCTGCGTACCGAGAAGTCGGTGCTGTTCGTCATTCCCTGGGGCAGTCACTGGATCATCGGAACCACCGACACCGACTGGAACTTGGATCTCGCCCACCCCGCGGCAACCAAAGCAGATATCGACTACATCCTCGGTCATGTGAACTCCGTCCTGGTCACGCCGTTGACGCACGCCGACATCGACGGTGTGTACGCCGGTCTGCGTCCGCTGCTCGCCGGTGAAAGCGACGAGACGTCGAAGCTTTCGCGCGAGCACGCTGTCGCCCGGGTGGCTCCCGGCCTGGTCGCCATCGCCGGAGGAAAGTACACGACGTATCGGGTGATGGCGGAAGACGCCGTCGACGTGGCTGCAGAAGACATTCCGGCGCGAGTGGCGTCGTCGATCACGGAGAAGGTACCGCTCGTCGGTGCCGACGGATACTTCGCACTGGTCAACCAGACGATGCAATTGGGTGAGCAGTACGGATTGCATCCGTATCGCGTCAAGCACCTGCTCGACCGGTACGGGTCGCTCATCACCGAGGTCCTCGAACTCGGCCGGCAGACGCCGGAGTTGTTGCAGCCCATCACGGATGCGCCTGACTACCTTCAGGTCGAAGCTGTGTACGCGGCTGCAGCCGAGGGGGCACTGCACCTCGACGACATCCTGGCCCGCCGCATGCGCATCGCCATCGAATATCCGCATCGCGGTGTCAACTGCGCGCAGCAGGTCGCCGGCTTGGTGGCCCCGATTCTCGGTTGGGATGCCGCCACCGTCGAACGCGAGGTCGACACGTATCGAGCGCGCGTCGAAGCGGAAATCGAGTCTCAGACCCAACCGGACGACGAGTCGGCCGATGCCTTGCGCGCCGCAGCGCCGGAGTCGAGGGCCGAGATCCTCGAGCCTGTCGTCGTGGTGCCGGATCGGGTTTGAGTCGCCTGTCGTTTGTTCTCGGTCCGCCGTGGGTAGACGGGTGTCGAATCACCACCCGTGTCAGCACAGACCGGTCGAGCGTCGCCCAGGAGGATCCCAATGTTCGGTAATCGGTCGCGATCTGCTGAGGAACACATAGCTACCGGCTATCTCGTCACTCATCTGTGCGGGGCGATGGTGGGGCTGCAGCTCTCGCGGTCGCTCTCGGACTCGTACGGCGTCTGGGCTGACGGTGAGCTGGATTCGTTGCCGGGCGAGCTCGAGTACGAGATCGAACAGCTGCTCCAACTGATCGAGGACACGCAGGGCATATCGCTGCCGCGGTACTCGAAGATCGACGCGACGGTCAATCGGATCAGACGTCTCGTCCACGTCGACGCCATCTGGCGCAACCGCCTCGTGAAGTTGGCAACACTCGAGATCATGCGGACCGCTCTGTGTGGCAAGAGCGCGATGTGGGAGGTCCTGCGAGACATTCCGGCCGGGGAGACGGAGGAACAGTACCGCGAGCTCAACGACCTGGTGTCCAAGCAGATCACCACCGTGACCGCTCTGCATCACCGCGCAGCCACGGAAGCTTTTCAGGGGACGGACGGCCGGGAATCGGCGAGCGGCGGCGACCCCATCCGCTCGAGTAAGTAAGGTTTGTACCGTTCGATGAAGAATTCGATGAACGGTAGACCCCGAGGTGTATGGAGATGGCTGAGCGCGACCAAGCACTGACAGATCCCAAGGCAGTGTTCGCGGCGTTGGCGGAGATCCTGTACTCCGCAACAGAGAGCGCCGAGGTGTACTCCGCGATTTGTTCGGCGGCTGTCGAGTTGATTCCCGGTTGCGATCACGCAAGCCTGATGCTGCGACGAGGAAACACCAACGTCACGGTAGCGGCAAGCGACGAGATTGCCGAGCACGCAGACGATCTCGAGCGGGCCACGGGGGAGGGGCCGTGCATCGACGCCCTCGACACGGAGGCGCCGCAACTCGAGTCGGACCTTCGCACACCGAGTCAGTGGCCTGAATTCGCTCGGAAAGTAGTGGCGGAGACACCCATTCGCGGATCGATGGGGTTCCGACTGATGGTCGATCGTCAGAAGTTCGGTGCCCTCAACCTCTTCTCGGATACTCCGGGGGCTTTCACGGAATCCGCTGCCGACCACGCGATCATGTTGGCGTCGTTTGCGTCCGTGGCAGTCACCGCGCTCACGCGAGGCGAGGATGCCGATTCGCTGCGGCGCGGTCTGGCCAGCAGCCGAGAAATCGGTCAGGCAGTTGGTCTATTGATGGGACTACATCGTGTGTCCGACGACGAGGCCTTCGACATCCTGGTGCGAACCTCACAGAACATGAACGTCAAGATCGCCGAGTTGGCACGCAAAGTCATCGTTCAGCATCGTTCGACTCTCGACTGAGCGCTTCGTTCGCCGGGGGCGAGCCGAGTAGTTGAGATCGCTTGCGATCCACAGTCTCTCGGAGAGTCGTCACCACAGCTGCCACTTCCGGGCGTCGCAGAGATTCCGAACGGGCCACCAACCAGTAGGAAAGTCTGACCTCGATGTGAGCCGGTAGCACGCGAATCAAATCGTCGTGCTGCTCGGCCATGAAGCAGGGGAGCAGGCCGATGCCTGCGCCGGCCCGCGTTGCCTCGATGTGCACGAACACGTTGGTGGACGTGACGGCTTCTCTCATGGAGACCGTGAGCTTGCGAGCCAGATCGAGTTCGTCGACCTGCAGCATCGAGTCGATGAAGTACACGAGCGAGTGATCGGCCAGATCTGCGGCACTCTCGGGAACAGCATTCTGACGTAGATAGTCTCGGGATGCGTACAAACCCAGCGCATAGTCGGCCAGATGGACTGCCTCGGCGCGGTGAACTTGAGGCTTGCCGACCACAACCTCGATGTCGAGCCCCGAGCGTATCTGTGACGCCTTTCTGGTTGCGACAACTATCTCCACGCTGACACGGGGATGGCGTCTGCGAACCGCTGCGCCGGCGGGGGCCGCGATGTAGGCGCTGAAGCCGTCGGTGGCCGAGACCCGCACGACGCCGTCGAGTTGCTGCTGACCGGTGGAGTCGAGTGCCAGTTCGTTCACTGCGGCCTCGATGCGCTCGGCTGCGCTGAGGGCTTGTCTGCCCAGGTCGGTCAACTCCCAGCCGCCGGATGAGCGAACCAGGACACGGCCGCCGAGGCTCTTCTCGAGCGAGGCGATGCGGCGCGAGATAGTGGTGTGATTGAGGCCCAAGTCGTCGGCGGCGGTGTTGAAGCGACCGGTGCGACCGACCGCGAGTAGCACCAGCAGGTCATCCGGGCTCAGTCCGAGATTCATATCTGCATTTTTGCACCTATATGGTGCGAGATTTGTCATTGTCGTGCCAAGAATCTGCACTGATACTCATCGAGTCACAAAAAATGTGCGAGCGGTCACATTCCTGATCGTGAAGAGCAGGCGAATCGCGAACTGAAGACGAGGGAGTCCACGATGAGCGTCGACAACATGCCGAAGCCCGAAAGCCAAGCCCCACCATCGGGGCTGAAGAAGGTGGTCGGCGCCTCGATGGCAGGCACTGTGGTCGAGTGGTACGAGTTCTTTCTGTACGGCACTGCGGCCACGCTGGTCTTCAGCAAGGTCTTCTTTCCCGGCGGCGGCAATGAGCTGGATGCGATCATCGCGGCTTTCATCACCTACGCCGTCGGATTCGCCGCCCGGCCACTCGGTGGGATCGTCTTCGGATACTTCGGAGACAAGTTCGGCCGGAAGCAGTTGCTTCAGTTCAGTTTGCTGCTTGTCGGTGCCGCGACATTCCTGATGGGCTGTCTGCCCACCTACGGTCAGATCGGTTACTGGGCACCGGCACTACTGGTCACGCTGCGCTTCATTCAAGGATTTGCAGTGGGCGGTGAATGGGGTGGGGCGGTACTCCTTGTCGCCGAGCACAGCCCGAATCGATCTCGTGGGTTCTGGTCGTCCTGGCCTCAGGCCGGCGTGCCGATGGGCAACCTGGTCGCGACGGTTGTGCTGTTGATCCTGACGTCGACGCTCTCGGACGAATCGTTCATGAGTTGGGGTTGGCGCGTGGCCTTCTGGCTCTCCGCGGTCATCGTTCTGGTCGGGTACTACGTTCGGACCAAGGTCACCGACGCTCCCATCTTCATCGCGGCACAGAAGGAAGCAGAACTGGTCGAGGCAACCTCGTACAGTGTTTTCGAGGTGGTCAAGCGCTACCCGCGTGGAGTGCTGACCGCGATGGGCCTGCGTTTCGCCGAGAACGTCATGTACTACCTCGTGGTGACCTTCTCGATCACCTATCTCAAGGTCGTCGTCCATGCGGACACGGCGCACATTCTCTGGTGGATGCTGATGGCACACGCCGTACACTTCGCGGTGATCCCGTTGGTAGGCAAGCTGTCCGACACGATCGGTCGACGCCCGGTGTACATGATCGGCGCCGTCACAGCCGGAACGTGGGGATTCTTCGCCTTCCCGATGATGAACAGCGGGCACAACGCCGTCATCCTGTCGGCAATCATCATCGGACTTGTCTTCCACGCCTTCATGTACGCCGGACAACCCGCGATCATGGCCGAGATGTTCCCGACCCGGATGCGCTATTCCGGTGTCTCCCTGGGGTATCAGGTGACTTCGATCGTCGCCGGCTCACTGGCTCCGATCATCGCGACAGCACTACTGAGCAAGTTCGACTCCTCGGTCCCCATCGCGATCTATCTGCTGCTGGCCTCCCTGGTCACCATCGTCGCAGTCATTTTCGCGCGTGAGACCAAAGGAATCTCGCTCGAGTCCGTGGACGCCGCTGACGCCCGTGTTCTCGCCAACGAGCGGGCCGGTGTTCCCGCGTGACGCTCTCTGGCAAATCGGCACTGGTCACCGGTGGTGCGAGCGGGATCGGCGAGGCTTGTGTACGGATGCTCGCTGCCCGTGGCGCGCATGTGACCGTCGCTGATCTCGACGACGTCGCAGCGAAGGCGCTGGCCGAGGAGATCGACGGCACCGCATGGGCCGTCGATCTCCTCGACACCGACCAACTCGTGGATCTGGCGCTCGAGACGGACATCCTTGTCAACAATGCAGGTATTCAACGGGTCAGTCCCATCGAGGACTTCGACGTCGAGGACTTTCGGAAGATCCAGCGCCTCATGGTCGAAGCGCCGTTCCTCCTCGCTCGGTCCGTTCTGCCGTACATGTACCGCAACGGTTTCGGCCGCATCGTGAACATTTCCTCGGTCCACGGGCTCCGTGCTTCGGCATTCAAGAGTGCGTACGTCACGGCCAAGCACGGACTCGAAGGGTTGTCGAAAGTTGTTGCACTCGAGGGCGCCCCGCGCGGCGTCACCAGCAACTGCGTCAATCCTGGCTACGTCCTGACGCCCCTCGTGCAATCCCAGATTGCCGACCAGGCAAAGGTTCACGGCATCAGTGAATCCGAGGTTGTCGAGAAGGTGATGCTCACCGAGAGCGCGATCAAACGGATGGTCGAGCCTACGGAGGTGGCATCCCTGGTGGGATGGCTGACGTCGACCGAGGCGTCGATGGTGACGGGGGCGTCGTACACCATCGACGGTGGGTGGAGCGCCAGCTGAACCACTCAGGCTGCTGAGTTGTTCAGGCTGTCGGGTTCAGGCTTCGGGGATCTCGATTCCGAACTTCTCGCGGGTGATGACCTCGGGTTCGGGACCGCCGCGAACTCCGGTGTCGAGGGCGTCGATTGCGGAGAGTTCTTCGGCGGTGAGTTCGAAGTCGAACACGTCGAAGTTCTCCGCGATGCGCGAGGGAGTCACTGACTTGGGGATCACCTGGCGGCCTTGCTGAAGGTGCCAGCGCAGCATCACCTGCGCGGGAGACTTTCCGTGAGCGGACGCGATCGCTCCGATGGTGGCGTCTTCGAGAGTCGAGCCGTGCGAGCCGTCGCGGTAGAACGTGATTCCGCCGATCGGTGACCATGCCTGCGACAGAATGCCGTGATCGGCGTCGGCCTCGAGCAAGGCCGACTGCCTGAAGTACGGATGGACCTCGATCTGGTTCACCGCCGGCACGACGGACGTTGCGCCCAAGAGTCGGGTGAGGTGGTCCGGCATGAAGTTACTGACTCCGATGGCACGGACCTTGCCATCTGCCAGCAGAGTTTCCAGTGCCTTGTACGCGTCGATGGTGCGTTCGAACTCGCTCGGCAACGCCTGATGGAGGATGAGGAGGTCGAGTTGTTCGACACCGAGCTTGCCTGCGCTCTTGTCGAAGGCGTGCAGAGTCTCGTCGTATCCGTAGTCGGTGATCCAGACTTTCGTTTCCACGAAGATCTCGTCGCGATCGAGGCCGGATCGTCGGATCGCCTCACCGACGCCCTTCTCGTTGCCGTAGGCCGCAGCAGTGTCGATATGGCGATAACCCGTCGACAGCGCGGACTCGACGGCGGCGACTGTTTCGTCCGGCGGTGTCTGGTACACGCCGAAACCCAGCGCGGGGATGTCGACGCCGTTGTTCAGCAGACTCGGGATGCTCATGTCGTCCACGGTAGCGGCGGCCGGGGGTTCGGCGGGAGTGACTGCTCAGCCGGGTAACGGCAGTACCCCTTCAGGCCAGGGAATTCGCGATCGGGAGACTCGTCAATGAGTGAGCACTATCTTCAATCCGACGATCAGAGTTGCGACGGCGGCCAGGGCAAGGGCCGCGAGGTGTGTGTTGGTACCGACTTTCTCACCGTGAAGTCGGCTGATCACGTAACTGGTGGACCCGATGCGCAGGATCAAGACGATTTCCGCGATCAACTGCGCCGTCCGCGGTTCCAGGATGTTGAACCACGCCGTCGCGAGAATGACGACAGGAACGACCGCGGAGGTGAGGATCGGGACGGAATCGCGAAGCGAGTCGATTCTTTCCGCGGTGGTGAGGCGGCGGTCGTTGCGAATGCTCTCGCCGACGCTCTCGGCAAATGTGTGGGCGATGTATGTCGACAATGCCGTGCCAACCACGATCGCGGCGCCCAGCGATTCCTGAGATTTCGTCACCGGTATGAGTGCGGCGAGGACAAGAATGTTGCCGTAGATGTACGCGGTGGTTCTCGCCGCCACACGTTCTTGTCCCAGCGGCGAACCGTGAGACGTGATCGGCCGGTTCAGCAGGGTTCGCAGGTCCCACTCCATGCTCCGAGCATGGCAGATCAGACCCTCGGGCTGTAGTGCATCGGATTATCTCGCTGTTCGAGCGGGGGTAGATTGCGCGCCGGCGTGTGGACCAGTGGTGTGTCGGCGGGGATTCGGCCGCTCGCTCGATCCCATCCTGCGCGAGCGCGTGGCTGATACCGGTAACGCCACGGCACCAGACGGAAGACGGCGTTGACGGTGCGGCCGACAGCGTTGTGAATTTTCTGATCTCGGCTACCCCACGAGTAACCGAGAAGGTCGCGAACAGGTTGGTCGTACATGCCCACCGTGAGCCACACGAATCCGCGTGCGAGGGGAATCCGCGCGAGTCGCCACAACGGATCGGGAAGCCAGGTCATGTACGGGGGCTTTCCGAGGCCGGACAGGTCGAGGACGTCGCGGGTTGCCTTGTTGTCTTCGAGTACGTTGCGGCACATGTGGTCCCAGTACTCCTGAAATGCTTCCCAGGTCTCGGGAACCGGGCGCATGCTCATTCCGTACAGGCGATACCACTGAATGTGTTCGGTGAAGAGCTGTCGCTTCTGGGCCTCGGTCAAGCCACCGGAGAAGTTGTCGGCCGTGACGATGGTGCCCATGAAAAACGTTGCGTGTGCCCAGTAGAAGGTGTCGGGATCGAGGGCGTGGTATCGGCGCCCCAACTTGTCGACGCCCTTGATTCGCGTGTGATATCCGCGGACTTCTTCGGCTGTCTGCTGCGCGCGATCGCCGTCGAACACCACGCCCGCAATGGGATACAGCGAGCGGTACAGCCGTTCCCAGCGCTCGTCGAAGAACTGCGAGTGCTCCTCGACGCCGGCGCCGAGCCCTGGATGCATGTTCTGCATCGAACCGGCCCAGACGCCTTGGAGCATCCCGCGCCAGTCGCCGAAATACTTCCAGGTCAGGGAATCCGGACCGAGAGGAACCGGGGTGCTGCTGTCATCAAGTTGACTACGCATGTTGTCAGATTAGGATCGACAACAGCGGTAGTCAAGGATCGAATACCGGTTGAAATCGAATTCCGGTTGCATCGAAGAACAAGTGTCGGCGAAGTGGGGAAGTTGTGAGCATCGAAGAACGCAGGGCCACTCGAAAGGCGACGTTGTTCGACGTCGGAGTGACACTGCTCGGTGCGGTCGACGGTCCGGCCGTCAACGTGCGTGCGGTCTGCAAGGCCGCCGGTCTGACCGAGCGGTATTTCTACGAGAGTTTCACCGATCGTGATCAGTACGTCGTCGCGGTCCACACATTCGTTGCCGAGCGCGCGCAGTCGGCGCTTGCCGCGGCAGTGGAGTCGGAGACGACATCCGAGGCCGTCGCCACGGCTGCGGTCGACGCTTTCGTCAAGCTCATGGTCGACGATCCGGCTATGGGGCGAGTACTTCTGATCGCTCCGCTCTCCGAACCTGTCTTGAGTGGACGCGGTATCGAATCGATGCCGGCGTTCGTGGATCTGGTGTACGACCAGTTGTCCGAGATAGCTGATCCGGTGGACAAGCAATTGGTGGCAGTCGGACTGGTCGGGGCGTTGTTCACGCTGTTCATCGGTTACCTCGACGGCACGATCGTGGTAGACCGCGAACGATTTGTCCGCCACTGCGTCAGGCTGCTGATCAACGCTAATCAGGCGTGAACGGCTGGCACGCAGGGCAGAAGAAGATATTTCGCTCGGTGAGCTGATCCGGTCCCAGGGTGTCTTCTCTGATGCGGGTTCCGCATCGGCGGCACGGTTTTCCGCGCCTGCCGTACACCCATGTCTGCCTACCTGGACGGGTGTCGCCGGTCGTGACCCGGATGCGACGCGCCTTGTTGACGTTGATGGTGCGGAACGACAAGTCCACTATCGCGTCGAGATTTCCGGCGAGGCGCGTCGGTGTTTTCGGGTGAATGCCTCGTAGGAAGCAGATCTCGTTGCGGTACACGTTGCCCAGCCCGGCCATTACCCGCTGATCCAGGAGCGCAATTCCGATCGGTTCGGAGTCGGCAGCGCGAAGATTTTGGGCGGCCACGGAACTGTCCCAGTCGGGCCCGAGCAGGTCCGGTCCGAGATGCCCGACGGCCTCCTGTTCCTGCCCGAGTTCGAGGATCTCGGTAATTCCTAGTGAAAAGCCCACTGCTACAGAGTCTTCGGTGGCCAAGATGATGCGTGCTTGATGGGCGGGTCTGCGCCAGCGCTCGCCGGGGCGATAAATCTGCCACTGACCTTCCATTTTCAGATGCGTGTGAATTGACGCCTCGCCCACTCGGATCAGGAGATGCTTTCCGCGGCTGGCGACGGAATCCACGCGATGGCCCGACAGATCAACGGTGGCATAACGAGGAACGCGGACGTCGCAGGTGGTGAGTACCTTCTCGGCTAGGGCCGCTCGCAGTTCGTTGGCGGCCCGCCACACGGTATCGCCCTCAGGCATGGTCGTCGCTCCCACACTTCAGGATCTCAACTGCCACGATCTCAATCATCATGACCCCAATCCTCATGACCGCAACCGGAATCCGCGAGGGGTGGCCGCGAAGCCGGCTTCGACCAGGACCGGAGCGAAGTCGTTGCCGTGGATGGTCTCTCCGTCGACCTTCTCCACTACCAACTTGTCGATAGCGCGAGAAGTCACCTTCTGAGCGAGTGACAGTGCTGCCATGCGCAACGTTCCGCCGTCGTCGGTGAATGTCAGGATCGTGCGACCGCCGCGCTCGACGAACAGAACCAACTCACCCTCCACCAGAACTACCAATGCGCCGGCTTTTCGTCCGGGCCGGTGCCCAGGGGATTCCTCACCCCCCGACGCCGGCCACGGCAGCGCCGCGCCGTACGGGTTTGCCGGATCGCACGCCGCGAGAGTGACTGCAGCCGAAGAGGTGTGGCGTCCCTCGATGGAATCACCGAACGTGCGCAAGCGGTCCACCACGGGAGGCGTGGAGAACTGGGCGCCGCCCAAGGTGTCAACGAAGTATCCGCGTCGAGCGCGGCCGTTGTCCTCGAACGTGCTCAGTACCTTGTAGATCAACGCGAAGCCGCCCGGCACGTTCTCACTCATCACCGAACCGCGGGTGACCACGCCGTACCGTTCGAGCAACAGATCGGCCGTGGCGTGCGCCCGGATGGTCGGATCCGGTTCGACGGCTGGCAGTTGGAACCACCGACCGGAGGCAGTTGCCGGTCCGGTGCGAGCGGGCGTGGAAGCGCGGGCCATTCCGCGGTACGGACGGGCCCGCGGAACACGGCGAGGTGATCGGTGACTGGTTGTTGTTCTAGCGGTGTCGGAGAGAAGTGCGCGAAGCGGTGCGACGGTGTCGTTTCCGATGTGTCCCAGCCACACCAACTCCCACAGTGCCGTCGTCACCGCGCTGTCGACCGTGTCCGCAGCCGACTCCGTAGTTCGCAACGCGTCGACCAACTGTCGGAAGAAGTAGGCACCGCCGCCGGACAACAGGTCGAGGATGCGCTTCTGCAACTCCGAGACGTCGGTGTCGGCGGGCGAATTGAGCGTGATCGGTGCCAGGTCGGCGGGGTGCAGCACTACCCACCCGTCCTTGCCGGAGATTGCTCCGGATCCGGACCACAGGACTTCACCGGTGGACGTGAGTTCGTCCAACATCGCGGGAGAGTAGTCGGCGACACGACTCGGCAGGATCAACGATTCGAGAGCCGACGCCGGAATCGGAACGCCGGCGAGTTGATCGACCACCGTTGCAACACCGTCGATTCCGCGAAGCGTGCCGCCCACGTGCTGCCAGCTGGGAAGGAATCGTCCGAGCGTTGCGGTACTGACCGGCTCGACCTCTTGGCGTGCAGCGGCGAGCGAGCGGCGGCGTAGGCGGCGCAGGACCTCGGCGTCGCACCATTCGCTCCCGGTTGCATACGGGCGGAATTCGCCTTCGAGGACCCGCTTTTCGAGTGCGAGTCGACCGAGAACGTCACGTGCGACGGAAACACCGATACCGAACCGTGCGGCAGCGTCGGCGAGGGTGAAGGGGCCGTGGGTGCGGGCATAACGGCTCAAGAGATCGTCGAGAGGTTGATCGACCGGCTCGATGAACGCGGCGGGAACGCCGATCGGTAGGGGAACGCCGAGTCCGTCGCGAAGGCGCGCGGCGTCTTCGACGACGGTCCACCAGCTCTCGCCCGCATACGAGACGTGGAGGGCACGTTTGTCGGCGACCAACTTCTCGAGCCACGAGAGCGGGTCCTCGAGACAGCGATCGGTGACTTCTTCGGTGGTCAGCGGGCCGAGCATGCGCAGGAGGTCGGCAACACCCTCGAGGTCCTTGGCCTTGCGGTCAGGGACGAGCCGTTGCAGCTCGTTTTCGGCCTGCTCGATCACTCCGGCGTCGAGTAGCTCGCGCAGTTCGACGCGCCCCAGCAGTTCGGCCAACAGCGTGGAGTCCAGCGACAGTGCGGCAGCGCGTCGCTCGGCGAGGGGACTGTCGCCCTCGTACATGAATGCGCCCACATAGTTGAACAGGAGCGCACTCGCGAACGGAGACGGCGAGGCCGTCTCCACCTCGACGATCCGGATCTGCCGTTTCTCGATCTTGCCGAACAGTTCCTTCAGTGCAGGCAGGTCGTAGACGTCCTGCAAACACTCCCGCACCGTCTCGAGCAGGATCGGGAATGTCGGGAACTTGCGGGCGACGTCCAGCAGTTGTGCTGACCGCTGACGCTGCTGCCACAGCGGTGCACGTTTTCCGGGGTTGCGGCGCGGGAGAAGTAGTGCGCGGGCGGCACATTCGCGGAATCGAGAAGCGAACAGCGCGGAGCCGCCCACCTCCTGGGTGACCAGATCTTCGATGTCTTCGACGTCGAAGGTGAACAGTTCGGCGCCGGGAGGTTCGTTCTCGGTGTCCGGGAGCCGGATGATGATGCCGTCGTCGGAGGCCGTCGGGCTGGAATCGACCCCGTATCGTTCATGGAGGCGTGCGCCGATCGCGAGCGCCCACGGCGCGTGAACCCGTTGGCCGTACGGGGAATGCAGCACCAGACGCCAGTCACCGAGTTCGTCGCGGAAACGCTCGACCACCAGCGTCCGATCCGACGGCACCTGACCGGTGGCATTCTTCTGCTCGCCGACGAGTTGAATCAGATTGTTGGTGGCATTGTGATCGAGCCCGCCGACTCGGCAACGCTCGACGACGTCGGCCTCGTTACCGAGGGCCGTCTCGCGGACGAACTGTCCCAACGCCTGCCCGAGTTCGGCAGGGCGGCCGAGTCCGTCGCCGTGCCAGAAGGGCAAACGACCCGGCATGCCGTAGGCGGGGCTGACCAGAACCCGATCGAAGGTGATCTCCTCGATCCGCCAACTGGTAGCGCCGAGCGCGAAGACGTCGCCGACCCGGGACTCGTAGACCATTTCCTCGTCGAGTTCGCCGACGCGTGACGCTTTCTCGCCCACCATGTAGACGGTGAAGAGGCCGCGGTCGGGGATGGCGCCGCCGGAAGTGACGGCCAAACGCTGCGAACCCGGGCGCCCCGTCAGAGTATTGGACTCACGATCCCACACCAGGCGCGGACGTAATTCGGCGAACTCGTCCGAGGGGTACCGCCCGGCGAGCAGATCCAGAGTCGACTCGTACGCCGAACGGGGAAGCGTTGCAAAGGAACCGCTTCGGCGCACGGTCTCGAACCAGTCGTCGACGTCGATCGGTTCGAGTGCGGTGGCCGCAACAGTTTGCTGGGCGAGGATGTCGAGGGGATTGGCCGGAACGGCCATCGCTTCGATCTTGCCTTCGACCATGCGCTCGACCGTCACCGCGCAATGAATCAGGTCGGTGCGATGCTTGGGGAAGACAACGCCTCGCGATATCTCACCGACCTGGTGGCCGGCGCGACCGACACGTTGCAGCCCGCTGGCAACCGAAGGCGGTGCCTCGACCTGAATGACCAAGTCGACGGCGCCCATGTCGATTCCGAGTTCGAGACTGCTGGTGGCGACGACGCATCGCAATCGACCCGATTTGAGGTCGTCTTCGATGAGGGCGCGCTGGTCCTTGCTGACCGATCCGTGGTGGGCGCGAGCAAGGAGAGGTTCCGCGCCGTAGTTGACCTCGGTGGGAGCCCCGATCTGCGCGGGTGGTCGTGGCAACTTGTCGAGGACGAGGCCGGCGCGCTCGGCATGAATTTCGTTGAGTCTGGCCGTCAATCGTTCTGCGAGGCGGCGAGAGTTGGCGAACACGATGGATGATCGGTGATCGAGAACGAGGTCGACGATCTGTTCCTCGACGTGGGGCCAGATCGAACCGGCTTGCGGGGTGGGGGATTCGGAACCCTCGGCCGGCGTCGCAATACCCAATTCCGTCATGTCCTCGACGGGAACACGGACGGTGAGGTCGAAGGTCTTGGCGGCAGGCGGCGCCACGATCCGGATGGGTGCCGAACCAGCGAGGAAGCGCCCGACCTCCTCGTGCGGACGAACCGTGGCCGACAATCCGATGCGCTGCGCCGGACGGTCGAGCAAGCCGTCCAGACGTTCCAGGGAGAGCGCAAGGTGTGAACCCCGCTTGGTACCCGCCACCGCGTGAACCTCGTCGACGATCACGGTGTCGACGCCGACCAGTGTTTCCCGGGCAGCGGAGGTGAGCATCAGGAACAACGACTCAGGCGTGGTGATCAGGATGTCCGGAGGCCGCTTGATCAAAGAGCGCCGATCGGCCTGGGAAGTGTCACCGGAACGGACACCGACGGTGATCTCGGGCGGAGTGAGGCCCAGACGCTTCGCAGTCTGTGCGATGCCGACCAGCGGTGCGCGAAGGTTTCGTTCGACGTCCACACCCAGCGCTTTGAGCGGCGAGATGTAGAGGACTTTGGTGGTGCGTTCGCCCTCGTCCTTGGCTGCGAGCTGATCGAGCGCCCAGAGAAAGGCGGACAATGTCTTGCCGGAGCCGGTGGGTGCGACGACAAGTGTGTGAGAGCCACTCGCGATGGATTCCCAGGCACCGAGCTGCGCAGCGGTGGGAGCGCTGAAAGCACCGCCGAACCACTCGCGTGTTGCGGGCGAGAATCTGTCGAGGACATTGGTCACGACCACCATATTGCCCCTTCCCACCGACAGCGTGTTCGTGCCCGCAGCCGAAGTGCAGAGCATACTATTTGCCCTGTTATAGCGATTCTCTTGTTATCGAGAAGGCGAGTGCCTGATGGAAGCAGTCAAGATTGTCCTCGAGCTGGCGGTAGTGCTCGGGGCGATTGTCATGGGTACCAGATCGAGCGGTGTCGCTCTCGGTCTGTGGGGCGGCGCGGGTGTTGCCGTCCTCGTGTTCGTCTTCGGAGAGGACGTCGGCAGTCCGCCGGTCGACGCTCTACTCATCGTCCTGTCCGTCGTTCTCGCGTCGTCGATGATGCAAGCGGCCGGTGGTATCGACTGGATGGTCACCATCGCAGCCAAACTGATCGAATCCCGACCGAAACAGATCACGCTGATCGCGCCGTTGGTGTCGTTCCTGTTCTCGGTCGGTGCCGGTACGTCCAACATCCTCTACCCGCTGCTTCCCGTCATCTACGACGTCTCGTACAAGAACGGTGTGCGGCCGTCACGGCCGCTGTCGCTGTCAGTCGTCTCCACCGGCGTGGCGTTGGCGTGTAGCCCGGTGTCAGCGGCGATGGCGGCCATGGTCACGCTCACCGATGTCGCGCCCTACGATTTCGAACTCATCGACATCATCAAGATCACCTTCCCGGCGGCCGTGGTCGGCATCGTCCTCTCGTCCATCGCGGTCAACCGCCTGGGCAAGGACCTCGACGACGACCCGGAGATACAGGCGAAGTTGAAGTCGGGCGAGTTGGCGGGACCGGGTGCAGCGTCCAAGACCGAACTCGTCTCGACGAAGACCGGACGAAACGCGGCACTGATCTTCCTGGCCGGCGTTCTGGCCATCGTGATCTTCGGTCTGTTCAAGGGAATTCGCCCCGAGGCCGCCGACGGCACTCCGATGGGGATGACACCGATCATCGAGATGCTGATGTTCGTCGTGGGTACGTTGATCCTGTTGGTGTGCCGCCCGAATGTCGCCGACGTGCCGTCCTCGACAGTGTTCCGTGCCGGTATGGTCTCGGCCATCGCGTTGTTCGGTCTGGCATGGCTGACGGACACGTTCATCAGCGCCCATTCCGAGCTGATCACGAGCACTGTCGGCGACTGGGTCAACGCCGCTCCGTGGATCTTCGCGCTCGGTGTTTTCCTGGTCTGTGTACTGACGACCAGTCAGTCGACAGCGACCAGGACCATTGTGCCGATCGGTCTCGCAGCGGGGATCGCACCCGGCCTCGTGAGCGGCATGTGGGCCGGAGCGTTTGCCGGCGTCTATCTGTTGCCGACTAACGGTTCTCAGATCGCGGCTGCGAACTTCGACCTCTCCGGCAGCACGAAGCTCGGTTCCAAGCTTGTCGACCACTCGTTCTTCCTGCCGACCATCATCTTGGCCGTCACGACGATTGCGGCCGGCGCGTTGTTCGGAGTGGTACTCGGCTGACTATTGCGGCTGAGTCAGCCGTTGCGGTAGTGGTCCCAGCTCGCCTTGCACGCGTGGGCGAGCTGGTCCACCCGCTCGGCATCGGGTGTCGGCCAGTCGACGCCGGGTTCCATGATGTAGGCAGCCAGTTCGTCTCCCAGTAGGAATTCTCGTTTGAATTCGGCCTGTACCGCACTCAACGTGATTCCTGCCTCGGCTGCGCGTGTATTCAACTCGGCGAATCTGGCTCCGGCCGCGATGATTTCGAAACTGCCGAGGTATGGCTGATTGAGCGCTACCGCGTCCGGATCGTCGACCTGAAATCCCTTGCGATGTGAGACCGCGAGTGCGCGAATGAGCTCCGGATCCATCGTGACGGGATTGTCTCCGCGTCGATTACCTTCGTGATCGCCACGATTGGAGAGCGCGACGACGTCGGGGAGTCGATCTGCTTCCGGCCGTTCGACATTGACGGCGCCGTCGCGGCGAGTGGTGTGGTTCATCGTGTCGTGGAACGACAACGTCGTGAACGAACGGCCGAGTTCGAAGCTCTTCTCGACCATGGTTTCGATCAGTGCGTCGCGAGTTCTCTCGTAGACGCCCAAACCGTGTTCGGCTGTCTCGGTGAAGGTCTCGGCGAGGTTCTTCCAGCCCGCGTCGTCGGTCGGCTCGAGCAGTAGTGGGTAGAACGAAAAGGTGACAGGGCGAACTGCGTCGACACCGGTGAGGTCCGCCTTGTTTCCCGCTCCGGCCTTGTGCACGCGGGCGAAGGCTTCGCGTAGTGACGCCTCCAGGTTTTCGGGCTTTGCACGGTTGGGATCACGAATCATGCGGGGGTGCGGGTTCTCCACGTACACGATGCGCGAATCGATTTCGGCCCAGCGGCGCACGATGGGACTGGTGGACATATCGGTGAAGTCGAACTGCAGTCGCTGGGTGAACTCGGGTGCGAGAAAGCGTGAGAGTTCTGCCGGAATCGCGGAACCCGAGTGTGGGCAACTGACAAGAAGGTCGGCTTCGGCGATGGCGTCGTCGAGACTGCGGGAGTCACGATCGGCATAGAACGTCAGGTCCTCCGGCGTGAACACGGTTCCGGCCGGGATGAGTACTGGTTCTCCACTGGTCATGATCCCCAGCGTAATCGAGCACGACCGTGCATACTCAATATCCGCTGAGTCGTTCCACAAGAGCAGTTTTGATCTCCGGTCGACCAGCCGCGACCAGAGTGAAGGTGGCTTCACGCATGAGCCGCTCGGGGGTGTTGCTGCCGACCAGGGCGCGGCTTCCGGTCGCAGTCACGAGTGCGGCCGACGCTCGTATCGCAAGTTCCGACGCTCGGGCGCGGGCGGCTGACATGTCGCCTCGATCGCGCAAAGCGGAATCAAGTTCTGTGCGAGCCCTGGCGGCTTGTTCTTCGAAAGCGCCGGCGTCGACGCCGAGATCCGCAAGTTCGGTAACAGCGCGGCGGGTGATGCCCATGGCCATCGCGCCGTTCAGCCATAGGCCGGGTAGCTGGGTGCTCTGGAATTGTTCGTCGCTGACGACGGAACAGACGTCGGTATCGGGGATTTCGAAAGCGTCGAACACGATTCGGACGGTGTTGCTCCCGCGCGCCGCGATCAGGGGAAGCTCCTCGGTCGTCAGGCCCGGGGCTTCGCCAACCGGTACAACGGAATGAACGATGGAATTGTCGAACTCGTCCCGCGCCGACACCAAGAGAACATCGACGATGCCCCAACCGGTGACGAAGGGTGCGATTCCGTCGAGGACGTAGCCGTCGTTCACCCGTTTCGCCCACAGGAGCGGCGGGCGGGGGATGGCGCCGGCATACGCAACTCCGCCGCGAATCGTGCCGGAAACGAGGCCGTCCCAGTATTGTTCGCGCAGAGACATATTGGGACTGGCTGCGAGGGCTCCGACGACGCCGTGATGCTGCATCCAGGTGAACGTCGTCGCGAGGCAACCGCCACACAAGGTTTCGAGGACGTCGACCAGTTCTTCGCCGCTGGGGCCACCGTCCCCGAGGGCAGCGATGCCGTAGAAGCCGTCGGCGGCGAGCGCGTCGAAATGGCTGCTGGGGATTTCTCCGTCGGCGTCGACGCTGTCGGCGACGGGAAACAGAACGGTGTCGGCGATTTCGCGCGCAAGTTCCGGCCACATGGTCACGCTGTCAGGGTAAGCCGTGAGCGGGGGTTGTGGTGTGGAACTACAGCCGCGCATCTAGAACGAGGGAGGTGAGCTCACGATGAGGAATCTCGCGACCGCATCGGTGCGATTGAACCACCGGTGCGGGATAGTCGAGGTGTAGAGGAGGGTGTCGCCGACGTGAAGAACGTGATGCTCGTCCAGTCCAACCTCGACCTCGACAGATCCCTCGAGAACATGAATGAACTCTTCGCCGGCGTGCTCGGTGTGCTCACCTGCCTCGGAATGAGGTGCTGCCGTGATCTCGTTGGGTTCCATGGTCCGTGAGCCGGTGGAGCAGAATCGAATCACCGAATCGTGTGCCAGTTCGAAGGTTCGCCCCTCACCGGCGCGGACGAGGCTGGACGGAGTTCGCTCACCCTGTGCCAAGAGTGCGTGCGCTGTGGTGCCGAGCGATTGCGCGAGGCGATGAAGGTTCATGACACTGGGTACTGCATGGCCGTTTTCGGTCTGGCTCAGGAAGGGCTGCGACAAGCCCGACTTCACGGCAACCTCGCGCAACGTCAGACCGGCTTCTTTTCGCGCCGTCCGCACGGCAGCCCCGATTGCGGTCGCTATCGCCCTTTGGTCGTCGTCCATGTGCCGAAGATAGCAGTGCTCTGGTGAAAGTTTTGATTACACAGACGAAACAAATTCGACCACGGTAAGAAATTATCGACGTGCTGAATAGTCCCGTACACGAAACACTTCCAGCTTCGGACGGAGATCGGCGCATGGCCATCCATCCTGTCGACCAGCGGCTCCCATTTGCCCGCCAGTCTGCTTTTGCTCTTCAGCACGTCCTCATCATGTACACCGGCTGCATCACGGTTCCGCTGGTTTTCGGTGCCGCCGTAGGGCTGGACCGCAGCACAGTCGCGATGCTGATCAGCGCGGACTTGCTCGTTGCAGGCATCATCACGATCATTCAGAGCCTGGGCGTCGGGAAGGTCGCCGGTGTCCGCCTGCCGATCGTCTGCGGGGCGACCTTCGCTGGGCTGACGCCGATGATTCTGATCGCCAAGGAGTACGGCCTGCAGGCCGTGTACGGGTCCATGCTGGTCGGTGGTGTTGTCGGCATAGCTTTGGCCGTACCGTTCGCCAAGATCGTCCGATACTTCCCGCCCCTGGTCACCGGCGTCGTCCTGACAGTTATCGGCATCTCGTTGATCGGTGTCGCAGGAGGCTTGATCGTCGGAAACGACCCGACCTCCCCGTCGTTTGCCGATCCGAAGAATCTGGCGCTGGCTGCGGCTGTCGTTGTGGTCGCGGTGGCGTTCATCTGCCTCGGTCGCGGGATGTGGACTCAGCTCGGTGTGCTGATGGCGTTGGTGATCGGTACCGTGATCGCCATCCCGATGGGTCTGATCGATCTGAGTGGCGTCGGCGGCTCGGCGTGGGTGGGCTTCCCGATGCCGTTCCACTTCGGTGCTCCGGAGTTTCCCGTCACCGCCGTGGTGGCGATGAGTATCGTCATGGCAGTCGTTTTCGCCGAATCGACGGCCAGCATGCTCGCCGTCAGCGAGATCACCGGAAAGCCTTTGAAGAAAGCAGATCTCGCACGAGGGCTGGTGGCCGACGGTATGTCGGGAGTTCTGGGCGGGATCTTCAACGCGTTTGTCGACACCGTCTTCTCGCAGAATGTCGGCGCCGTTGCCACTACCCGGGTGTACAGCCGGTACGTGACCGCTACCAGCGGCGCCATTTTGATCGTCCTCGGTCTGATCCCGCGAATGGGTGAAGTGGTTGCCGCCCTTCCTGATCCGGTGGTCGGCGGCGTGGGAATCATCTTGTTCTCGACGGTCGCGGTCGTCGGAATCAATACACTGCGCAAGGTCGACCTCAGCGACCCGATCAACACCACGATCGCCGCCGTATCCGTGGGGATCGGTATCTTGCCGGAATTTGCGGAGGGCATGTTCGAGCGCTTCCCGTCCTCGGCCCAGATCCTCCTCGGTAGCGGCATCACCTTGGCTGCGGCCTCGGCTTTTTCGCTCAATCTACTGTTCAACCACACCAGGCTCGGTGAACTCGCCAGGCGATCACGCGAGAGCCTCCACTCCGCTGCACATACTGAACCCGCTACCAGCTCTGCAGGAGACGCCAGTGCCATCGTCACAGTCTGAAATTTTCGAAGTTCCCGATCTTTTCGAAGTCCCTGTCGTCGACATCTCGCCTTACGTGCTCGGAGGCGCCGACGAGGACAGGGCGCGAGTGGCTGCCGAAGTCGACCATGCCTGTCGGACTGTAGGTTTCATGCAGATTCGGGGCCACGGTGTTCCGGCCGCTGTTTCTTCCGGCCTCGCCGAAGCGATGGACGACTTCTTCCGGTTGCCGATGGAGACGAAGTCGGGCTACCGAATCGAGGGCGCGAATCGTGGGTACAGCCCGCCCAAGAGCGAGTCGCTGAGCCTGAGTCTCGGCGTCGAATCCGCGACTCGGATGAACGACTTCTTCGAGGCGTTCAACGTAGGAACCGAAGCTCGATTGTTTACCGAACTCGAACTCTCGGAGGAGGATTACGGAATCAACCTGTGGCCCGCTGTTCGCGGATTCAGGGAGCGCGTAGAGGACTACTACGCCCACGGCGTGCGGGTGGCACACACACTGACCACAATATTCGAAGATGCGCTGGGTCTGGCCCCGGGATTCTTCGAGTCGATCACCGACCATTCCATCGACGTACTGCGGATGAACAACTACGCATTGCCGCAGGGGACGGTGACATTGGACGGCGAGTTGAAGGGAATGGGGGAACACACCGATTTCGGGCTGGTCACCGTGTTGTGGGCGGATCAGGTGGAGGGTTTGCAAGTGCTCGGGAGCGACCGACGCTGGCACGACGTCTGGCCGGAAGACGATGCGCTGTTGGTCAACCTCGGGGATCTCACCGCCCGACTGACCAACGATCGGTGGATGTCCACTCTGCACCGGGTCGCGCCGCCGGTGGTGAACGGCACCATCAAGCGTCGGCGATCCGCGGCCTTTTTTCACGACGGAAACGTCGACGCGGTCATTGCGACTCTGCCGAGTTTTCAGGACGACTCGGGCTTGGAATACGAACCCATCACCGTTCGCGATCACATCAAGGCCAAACTGGCCGGGTCGAGGCAGGGAAGGTCCAATACCGCCGCAGTTCGTGAGGCGGCTCGGGTGCTTGCGGCGGCAGAGTCCGAGGTCAAGCAGTGAGCGCTCGGAACATCGTCTTGATACACGGCGCCTGGGCCGGTGGTTGGGTCTGGGATCGCGTGTGTGGCCCTTTGAAGACCGCCGGCTTCGATCCTGTCGTGGTGGAGCTTCCCGGCACGGGGAGTTGGAACCCCGACGACGTGATCGATCTTGCCGCTGTTACCGAACATGTTGTGGCAGTGGTCGAGTCATTGGACGGGCCGGCAGTCCTGGTCGGCCACTCGGGCGGCGGCATCGTGGCCTCACAGGTGGCCGAGCGGATACCTTCGCAAGTAACGGGTCTCGTGTATGTCGCAGGGATGATGCTGCCGTCGCAGATGGATTTCGGAACGCTTTGTGCAGAAGTCGGTTTGGCAAGTCCGGTCGGAATCTCGCGTTGGCTGGTTCCCGTCGGCGACGGCGACGCAACGGCAGTTCCGCCGGAAGCCGGTGCCGCCGTGTTCTTCCACGAAGCGCCGGTCGCCGATGCGATCGGTGCAGCGCGCATGCTGGTCCCACAATTGGAGTCCGCCCGCCTGATGGCCCCGGTCTGGACCGAAGAGCGGTTCGGAACCGTGCCGAGGCGCTATGTCGAGTGCACCCTGGATCGAACCGTGCCGATCGAGGCTCAACGTGCCATGCAGCGACTTGTCCCCGGCGCCCAGGTGGTCAGCCTGGACACCGATCACGCACCGCAGTTGTCGGCGCTCCCGGAGCTGATCGACGCGATCACCGATTTCGCCCAGCAGGCGTTCAGCCGAACTCGACGCCTTGAGCCAGCGGCAGTTGGTCCGAGTAGTTGACGGTATTGGTGGCTCGGCGCATGTAGGCCTTCCACGAATCCGAACCCGACTCGCGACCGCCACCGGTCTCCTTCTCCCCGCCGAAAGCGCCGCCGATCTCCGCACCCGACGTTCCGATGTTCACGTTCGCGATACCGCAATCGGAGCCGTCGGCGGCGAGAAAACGCTCGGCTTCACGCTGATCGAGTGTGAAGATCGAGGATGAAAGTCCCTGAGGTACACCGTTGTGCAGCGTGATGGCCTCGTCGAAATCGGCGTATGTCAAGACGTAGAGAATGGGTGCAAACGTCTCCGCCCGTACCACCTCGGTCTGTGCGGGCATACGAACGAGAGCGGGCGTCACGTAGAACCCGGAATCGCCGACGCGGTCGCCGCCGCACACCACGGTGCCGCCGTCGGCGCGCGCGGCCGAGAGGGACTTCTGCATCGCTTCGAACGCAGCCTCGTTGATCAGCGGCCCGACCAGAACACCGGAATCGAAGGGACTGCCGACCCCTAGCTGGGCGTACGCGGCCGCAACGCGCTCGACGATATGATCGGTGATCGACTCGTGCACGATGAGCCGACGAAGTGAGGTGCAGCGCTGCCCCGCAGTTCCGGCGGCGGAGAACACGATTCCGCGTACGGCAAGCTCGAGATCTGCCGACGGTGTGACGACTGCGGCGTTGTTGCCACCCAACTCGAGGAGGCTTCGCCCGAAGCGTTCGGCGACCCGCGGAGCCACGGCGCGGCCCATTCGCACGGAACCGGTGGCGCTGACCAAGGCCACCAGTGGGTTGTCCACCAAGGCCTCACCGACATCGCGTCCGCCGATGATCAACTGGTGCACGTCGATCGGTGCATCACAGTCGGCGAGTGCGCGTCGTAGGAGGGCGTCACATGCCAGTGCAGTCAGCGGCGTGGTCTCCGAAGGCTTCCAGACGACGGCGTCGCCGCACACGAGAGCGATGGCGGTATTCCACGACCACACCGCGACGGGAAAGTTGAACGCGGAGATGACTCCGACAACGCCGAGAGGGTGCCACGTTTCCGTCAACCGGTGTCCGGGACGCTCGGACGGCATGGTGCGTCCGTAGAGCTGCCGGGAGAGACCGACGGCGAACTCGCAGATGTCGATCATCTCCTGTACCTCGCCGAGAGCCTCCGAGGTGACTTTGCCTGCTTCGAGGGTCACGATCTCCGCGAGGTCCTCCTTGTGCTCGGTAAGAAGGCTGCCCAGCCGGCGCACGACCGCGCCGCGCGCCGGAGCGGGGACGGTGCGCCAGGTGAGGAACGCGCGATGCGCCGCGTCGACGGCGTCGTCGACTTCTCTAGCGGAGTGCTGCCGAACGGTACGCAGTTGCGTACCGGTGATCGGGGTATGTGCGCTCAGGTCGCCGGTGGGCCACTCGACACCGCACGCGGCAAGGGCGCTTTCGGCGCGATCGGCGAGGCTCGAAGAATCAGGCAGGTTCACTGGGGAGTCCTCTGTTGTTGTAGGCGGCAGTGGTTATGGGCGGCTGTGGTTGTAGGCGGGAGAAAGCGCGGCACGTGACGCCTCTTGTTGTGCGTGGTACAGCTCGAACGGATCTTCGATGGTGCGGTCGATGGCGCCCTCCAATCGATCCTGCCCGTATTCGGCGCCGGGCGCATCGGAAACGAATCCGGTCACCGAATCGAGATTGGATGCGAAGATGCCGGCCGCGGAGGCCGGTAGGAAGTCCTCGTAGACGATGGGATCGCGGACGAGCGTCGATCCTTCGTTTCGGTACGTGAAGTAGGCCAACCCCGCCGCATCGAGCCCGTCTTCGGAGTGCGGAAATTCCCTGTCCCAGTGTGCATCCTCCGGCCTGGTGATCAGTCGGTCGTAGATCTCTCGACCGCTGCGGGTCAATGCGATACCGCGGGCCTCCACCTCACCGAATCTGACGCGGACCGGTTCTGTGGTGATCGATCCGTCCGGCCGGCGGAAGCGCCTGTCTTCGGCCAATGCGCGAAACGACGTCTGCCGCAGAAGCAGTGGCGGTCCACTCCATCTCGGCGGGCCTTGGATGCGGTCGATCATGGTGATGCCGCGCTCGGTCATTCGGCGGTACAACTCGTCGATGTCGAGTACCCGCGGGGTGAGGTGATTGACATGTGTCGAGCCCTGCCCCGCAATGTCTGCAGCGACCGGTGAGATCGCGGCAAGTTCGCGGTACCAGGCCGCGTCGATGGGATCGGTGCCGAGCCGAAACGCGGAGGTCGCCGCGTCGACGAAGTGTGTCGCCTCGGGCTCTGGCAGGCCGCCCTCGCGGCTCGATTGCCGTGCCCATTGAAGAAGTTCGGGAGAGAACAGGGTGCGGCGACGCAGAAACGCAGTGATCCGACGCTCGAGGTCGGAGTCGAAGAACCTGGAATCGGAGATGGTCAGTACCGAGGTGAAAACGCGAAACGGGTTCCGGGCGAGTTCGGCGGGATCGGTCGGACGAAATGCTGTCGAGACAACAGGAATAGGGGAGTCCGTGAGCCGGAGGTCGTAGTAGCCGACCGGAAACATACCGAATCCGCCGAAGACGATGGCCACGTCACGCAGTTCGTCGAGGGTGCCCAGCCTGATGGCCCCGTGACGCTCGGCACTGACCCGCGCGAGAGTGCCCAGACGCTCCGCAGAATCCGGATGTGCCGCGGCAAAGTTACGGTTCACCTGCAGCGTTACGTCAACCAGCGTGTTGTAAGCGGGGACCTCCTCGCCGTACATCCGTGCAAGTGTCGCAGCGAACCGTGCACGTAGCTCCCAGGTTTCAACCATACGAATGTCCGATTGCGTTAGCCTGCGCAGGTGCGAGAAACAGAAACCAGTGACGTTGCCGGTGTTCCGGTCGACGAAACCGATCGTCTTTTGATGCGCGAATTGGTCTTGGACGGGCGTGCCACTCTCGCGAGTCTTGCTGAGAAGGCTGGACTCTCGATCTCCGCAGTCCAGTCGAGAGTGCGTCGTTTGGAATCTCGCAAGGTGATTCGTGGGTACTCGGCGAAGATCGATCCGGAGGCACTCGGTCACAATCTGTCCGCATTTGTCGCCATCACTCCTCTCGATCCTTCGCAGCCCGACGATGCGCCTGCTCGCTTGCGTCATCTGCCGGCGGTCGTCTCGTGTCACTCGGTAGCCGGGAGTGAAAGCTACGTCCTCCTGGTCCGGGTGGCGTCACCTCGGGCGTTGGAGCGATTGCTGCAGGAGATCCGTACGGCAGCCAACGTCAACACACGAAGCACCATCATCCTACAAACTTTTTACGACGAATGACGGGCGTTCAGTAACTTTTACGGTGTTCTATCGACACTTTCGTAAAATTGACATAATCTTCGCGTATGAGTACTGCGATGCGAGACTTCGGTGACAGTGCGCTCTTTCCGGTCTACGAGGTGTTGAAGGCCAGCATCCTCGTCGACGGATTCGATCTGATTCTCGACGTCGAAGGGTCGAGGGGTTCCTACCTCCGCGACCTGCGGGACGGAACCGAGTTTCTGGACATGTTCGGTTTCTTCGGCTCTTCCGCCCTGGGGATGAATCACCCGGCGATCACAGGCGACGAGGAGTTCCAGCAGGAGTTGGCCGTCGTGGCCTCCAACAAGCCGAGTAATTCCGACATCTACACCGAACCCATGGCGCGCTTCGTTGCGGCTTTCGCTCGCGTCCTGGGGGATTCGGCACTTCCACACTTGTTCTTCGTCGACGGCGGCGCCCTTGCGGTGGAAAATGCGCTCAAGGTTGCCTTCGACTGGAAGAGTCGGTTGAACGAAAGTCGTGGATTGTCAGGAGATCTGGGGACGAAGGTCCTGCATCTGAGCGAGGCTTTTCACGGCCGCAGTGGATATACGATGTCGCTCACCAACACCGAACCGGGCAAGGTTGCGAGATTCCCCAAGTTCGACTGGCCACGTATCGACTCGCCGTACCTGGCAGACGGCCGCGATGTCGAAGCTGCCGAGAGGCAAGCTCTCGATCAAGCGCGCCGAGCTTTTGCCGACAACCCCGACGACATCGCCTGTTTCATCGCCGAACCGATCCAGGGTGAGGGCGGCGACCATCACCTCAGACCGGAATTTCTGCAGGCGATGCAGGAGTTGTGCCACGAAAACGACGCCCTCTTCATTCTCGACGAGGTGCAAACCGGGTGCGGAATCACCGGAACTGCCTGGGCTTACCAACAATTGGGTCTGCATCCGGATGTGGTGGCTTTCGGCAAGAAAACGCAGGCGTGCGGCATCATGGCTGGTGGTCGCGTGGATGAGGTGCGCGACAACGTGTTTCACGTCAGTTCCCGGATCAATTCGACGTGGGGTGGCAACCTCACTGACATGGTTCGTGCCCGGCGAATACTCGAAGTCATCGAGCAGGACCGACTGATCGACCGGGCGCGATTCACGGGTGCGCATCTCCTTGCCCGGTTGACCGAAGTCTGCGAACAGTACGCGGCGGCGACGGAGCCGCGAGGTCGTGGGCTGATGTGCGCGATCACGTTGGCAGACAGCGACCTTCGCGATCGCGTCGTGCAGCGACTACGAGAAGACGAGCACGTGATGATTCTGCCCACCGGGAAGAGGGGAATCCGATTCCGGCCCGCGTTGACCGTGACCACCGGAGAGCTGGACGACGCAGTCGATGCAGTCGAGCGCGTACTTGCTCGCGAGACTTAGGGCCTCTGCATCTCGCCCCACACCCGGTCCGGTGTCATCGGAGTGGAGTACATCCGAACTCCACATGCATTCGCGATTGCGTTTGCCAACGCCGGTGCCACCGGATTGAAGGGTGCTTCACTCATCGATTTTGCGCCGAAAGGCCCCAGCTTGTCGTACGTGTCCGCAAACAGTACTTCGGTGATCGGCAGATCCCCGATCTGTGGAACGTGGTAATTGCGCAGCTGCGGATTGATCACCCGGCCTTCCTCGATGACGATTTCCTCCGACAGCGCAGCGCCCAGGGCTTGTCCCACACCACCTTCCACCTGCCCTCGGAGCTGGGCCGGGTTCATGACGGTTCCGGCGTCGGCGCCCTGAACGGACTGCAGAATTTTCACCCGGCCGGTGTACGTGTCGACGGCGACGCGAAAACCGTGGACGTTGAAGGAGACCGAGCGGGGTGTTCCGTCGTGACGGCCGTCCGCGGTGAGCGGGCCGCCTTCGAGCAGTGTCGGGAAATCGATGCAACCGAGCGAGGATTCGACCCCGTTCGGCGAAAGATCGCGGACCTGCGCTCCGTGCCCGCTCACTCGTACAGCGCGGGTCAGTATCCGCTCACGGAGGCGTTCGCAGGCGATCAGGAGAGCCTTTCCGGCAACTACCGTTCCCGTCGACCCGAACGCTCCGGTGTCATATCCACCGGCGTCGGTGTCGGATTGAACAATCCTGATGCGATCCACCGTCGTCCGCAATTCCGTGGCAGCGATCTGTTGATGAACCGTGGTGGTTCCGTTGCCGAACTCGGCGGTCCCGATGTTCACGACGTACCGACCGTCGACCTCGAGTGTGACGGAGGCGTCGGAGAAGTGACCGCGCGGCGGAATCGTCGCAATCATCGCAATCGCCATGCCCTGGCCGGTCTTCCAACGGGACCCGGTCGGTGCCTGTTCTCCGCGTCCGCTCGAGAGCGCACCGTCGACGAGGTCGATGCACTGGTCCAACCCGTAGCTGCCGAACTCGAGATCGCCGTCTTCGACGTGCCAGTCGACGAAGTCGTCTCCGGGCAGGACGACGTTGCGCCGCCGAAAATCGAAGGGGTCCATGCCGAGACGCTCCGCGAGCTGATCCATGGCCGACTCGACGGCGAAGATGATCTGACCGAGTCCATAACCACGGAAGGCCCCGGACGGAACGTTGTTCGTGTAAACCGCCTCGGCGTCGACGCGTTTTGTCGCAGCGCGATAGACCGCCATGGATTCGGCGCAACCGTGGAACATGACTCCGATCGAATGGTTCCCGTACGCCCCGGCGTCAGAAAGGACGTCGATGGCGAGCGCGGTGAGAGTTCCGTCGGCACCGGCGCCGGCACGTACCGAGACCCGCATCGGGTGCCGCGACGGTGCGATGGTGAACTGATCGCTTCGACTGAACTCGTAGGTCACAGGTCTGCCGGTTCGCAGGACGGCCAGTGCGACCAGATCCTCGGTGAGTAGTTCCTGCTTCCCGCCGAAACCTCCGCCCACCCGCTTGGCGAACACGCGGATGCGGCTGCGGTCGAGGTCGAAGATGTGGGCCAACTCGTCGCGAACCAGGAACGGCACCTGCGTGCTGCTTCTGATGACGAGGCGGTCATCCTCGTCGAGCCATCCCACTGCGCCGTGGGTTTCCAATGCCACGTGCTGGACCCGTGCGGTTTGCCAGGTGCCCTCGACGACGGCAGCCGCATCCTGCAGCGCGCGATCCAGGTCACCGACACCATCGTGAAGTGCTGCAACCACATTGCGGGAGGCCGCGGCGATCCGGGAACTCTCGTCCTTCTCACCGTGCAGGAGCGGAGCGCCGGGGGAGCGCGCACGGTCGGGTTCGAAAACCGCGTCGACGACCTCGTAATCCACCTCGATCAGGGCGAGGGCACGCCAAGCCTGCTCAGGGGTTTCGGCGATGACCGCGGCGACGCGTTGGCCGCGGAAACGGAGAGTGCGATCGAACACCCGTGTGTCGTCTGGATCGTCGTTGCGGTCCTCGTGCCGAGCAGTCGAGAACAACACGTCCGGACTGTCACGGAAGGTGAGTACCGTCACGACGCCTGGCGCCGCTTCGGCTGCCAGCGTGTCGATCCCGGTGATGTGCGCGTGTGCGTGCGGACTCCCGAGCACCGCGGTGTGAAGCAAGCCGTTCGGCATCTCGCCCGGGGCGAAGTCCATCGTGAACTGCTCGGTACCCGTGACGATTCGAGTGGAAGCCGGCGCGGCGATCGAACGGCCTTGGGCCGAGCCCAACGCGGCCGTCTCCGTGTTCGCAGTACCCGCCAGGGCGTCACGAATCGATCTGTACCCAGTGCAGCGGCACAGGTTGCCCTTCATCGAGCAGGTGAGATCGGTCTTCTGCTCCGGAGACAGTGCCGATGCCGTGACCACCATTCCTGCTGTGCAGAACCCACATTGGAAGCCGCCCGCATCCACGAAGGCCTGTTGAGTGGGATGCAGACTCTCCGGTGTACCGAGACCGGCGGCGGTGACGATCTCGCGGCCGTCGACGCGATGGGCTGGAAAGATGCACGAGTGGGTCGGGTGCCCGTCCACGAGCACCGAGCACGCCCCACAGTCCCCGGCGTCGCACCCCTTCTTGACGGAGTTCGTTCCATGCTCGCGGAGGAGGGTTCTCAGGCACTGCCCAGGGCGGGGTTGGTCGTCGCGGGGAACTCCGTCCACCGAGTACTTCATTCCAGTTCACCTCGGATTTCTTCGGCGAGGAGCGCAGCCATCGCCTGCCGCCATGGCGCAGTTCCATGAACATCGGTGAAGTAGGCGTCTTCCGGAATCCTGTTGCGCAACGCATTCGCGAGTGCAGCGGTGTCGGGGAGCTTGTCGAATTTCAGAGCGTACGGACGTCGGGTGGCAGCGGTGACCGCCAGGGTGAAACCGTCGACGCCGCACCGGCCGGCCACGGCGACGGCAGAGCGCCCGAGCGACGTCTGCGCCAGTTTCCGCATCGCGGTGCGTGCGGTCAATGCGTGTGCGGGAATCCGGATACTGCGGATGATCTCGCCGGGGCCGAGGACGTTGCGAGAATCGTCGATGACGAATTCGACTACGGGTAACGAGTATTCGGTTCCGTCCGGGCGCCAGATCGTCAGATCGGCATCGAGGGCAGTGCACAGCGTCGTCATGGCGCCGGCCGGGAAGGACAGTGCGATGTTGCCGCCGACTGTCGCGTATCGCAGCACTTTCCACGATGCGAGCAATGCATCGGCGCACTCACGGAAGAGCGGAGCGGCGGTCCACGACGCGGGCAGTTCGGCGCGGCACAGTTCCTCGATCGTGCAGGTGGCCGCGATCTCGAGACCGTGATCGCTGACCTCGACGGCTTCCCAGTCGAGGCCCGACAGGTCGACGAGCGTGGTCAGGTGTGGCTGCGGTTCCGAATACAGCCAGGTGCCACCGCCGATGAACCCGATTCCGGGTGATGCGCAGGGGATCTCGGCTCGGCTCCGCGGCACCAGTACTTCGTCGACACTGTGCAGATCCATCGCGCCGTCACGCCTTTCCGAGGAGGTCGCGGTGTGCTCGTGCGACATCCGAGGCCACGACATCCTCGTCGACGGTGGTGACTCGGCCGTCGGCAATGACGATTCGACCGTTCACGAGCAGTAACTTCAACGGGGGAGTCGAGCCGAGTACGAGCGCCGCCACCGGATCGGTGATGCCGGCATGGGCGACGGTGTCGAGCTTCCACACCGCCAGGTCGGCAAGCTTCCCCACCTCGATCGATCCGATCTCGGCGTCGCGGCCCAGAACTCGTGCGCCGCCGACAGAGCCAAGTTCCAATGCTTTTCGCACGGTCATCGCCTGCGGGCCGCCCTTGGCACGAGCGAACAGAAGTGCGTGACGCGACTCCTCGATCAGGCTGCACGCTTCGTTGCTCGCCGCACCGTCCACGCCGAGGCCCACGGTGACCCCGCCGTTCACCAGATCCACGGCACGGGCAATACCGGCTCCCAGTCGAGCATTGGAGGTCGGGCAGTGCGCCGCCGCAGTTCCGGTTCGCGCCATCGTCTCGATACCGGCGTCGTCGAGATGGACTGCGTGTGCGTACCAGACGTCCGGGCCCACCCAGCCGACGCGTTCCATGTATTCGACAGGTGTGCAACCGAAAAACTCTTTGCAGAAGCTTTCCTCGTCCAACGTCTCGGCCAGATGCGTGTGCATCCTGACACCGGCTTCACGCGCCAGCGTCGCGGACTCGCGGAGTAACGACTCCGTCACCGAGAAGGGTGAGCAGGGTGCAACCGCGATCTGCAGCATCGATCCGGGACTCGGGTCGTGCCAGCGATCGATGACGGCCTGCGTTCCGGTCAGGATGTCATCGAGGTTCTCCACGACGTGATCCGGTGGTAGGCCGCCGGAACTCTGGCCGAGATCCATCGACCCACGGCACGGATGGAATCGGAGACCGACCTGTGCGGCAGCATTGATCTCGGCCTCGAAAACGTCCCCGGCATCGCGGGGAACGACGTAGTGGTGGTCGGTGGTGGTCGTGCACCCGGTCTTTGCCAACCAGGTGAGCCCGCCGGTGGCCGCCACGTGCACGGCGTCGGCGTCGATACCCGCCCAGACGGGGTACAGGGTGGTCAGCCACTCGAAAAGCGTCGAATCCGCAGCCAGGCCTCGGGTGATCCATTGGTAGAGATGATGATGTGTGTTGACCAGACCCGGCGTGATCAGGCAACCACTCCCGTCGATCACTTGCGCACCCGGGTATTCGGGTGGCTTTCCGGCGCCGACGTCGACGATCTTGTTGCCAGAGATCACCACATAGCCGTCGGTGTACTCGGAGCGGTCACCGTCCATCGTGACCACATGGGCGCCTGCGACGACGAGGGCTGCCCCTGGGGCTGATTCGGTCACGACAACCAACCGGCATAGGTGGTCCACGACGGTCCTGCGTCCGGCGCGTCGGATCGGCTGACCGCAGCTTGGATCAGCCCGTAGGGACGATCCGCAGCGTGGAACACCTCGTTGTCGTTCTCCACACCGAAGCGGCCGAGTGCATATTCGAAATGATGCTTGTTGGGTGCCGAGAGTCGAACCTCCGCAATGATCGGGAATTCCTCGAGAATTGCCTTACCGATGTGGAAGAGTGTCTGCTGCAGGGCAAGTGAATGTACCTGTGCGAACTGTTTGACGATCTGTGCCTTGATGCCCACGTAGACCGATTCCCAATCGACGTCGGTGGTGACGAATCGCCACTGGGCGACCAACGTCGTTGCCATGACCCGGTCGTCGGTCGGCTCGAGAACGGTGTACGGGTCTTCGAGAAAACCCGAGAACTCACTACCGGTCGATTTGAGGATCACCAGGTCCTTCAAGCCACCGATCACCCATGTCCCGGTATCGGAGATGGTGATCGACGCCGTTCGAACTTCCTGACCCTTCCGGATCCAGGTGTAGTCGTGCTCGCTGCCGTCGACAACCGCACGCTCCCAGGCATATTCCTCGATCTCGATCCGCGCGCCACTGACCGGTTCGATGTCGTCGACGAAATGACGGGCGAGTTCGAGTCCGTACGTCTCGATCGAGATCAGGCCCTTTTCCTTGGCGTAGGAATAGGCCGTTTGTTTCTGCGTGTCGGTCGGCAGAACCTTCGACTGATCACCGGTGAGGTACGCGTCGGCGAAATCTCCACGCAGGCAGGTGGAGACGTTGATGTCGTGGATCTCGTGACGAGGAGTGTCGCGATAGATTCGGACTACCCGATTTTCCGCTTTGCCGTACTGGTGGCCCGAGAGTTCGATGGATCCGCTCAACCGGTCGGTGTTCGTACTGCCAGTCGTCATGTTGCCGGTTGTGATGTTTTCGGTAGTCACGTTTTCAGCTCCCGCGATAGGTGGAATAAGCAAAGGGCGACAGCAACAATGGGACGTGATAGCCCCGTGCGGTGTCGTCCACCCGGAAGGTCACTGTCACTTCCGGGTAGAAGTTCTCTTGTCCGTTGGTCTCGAAATACGTTCCGGTGTCGAAAGTCAGGGTGTAGTGACCGGCGGTCAGGCCGCCCGGAGCAAGTTCGGGGATGCGGCCGTCGGAATCGGTCTCGGCAGTGGTGATCGTGGCGCCGCCTCGATCACGAAGTTCGACGCGAATCCCCGCCGCGGGATTGCCTGTCGTCGCGTCGAGAACGTGCGTGCTCAGGGACTTGCTCATGCTGTGCCTCCGGCGAGTGAATCGATCAGACGGGTAAGTCTGATCCGATTGATGGCGGCCAATTCGGTTCGAAGCACGGAACGCTCGGTCGCCGGGTCGTTTCGGAGACGGCCTCGAAGGATGTCGAGGAGCTCCGTTCCAGATTTCCCCGACGCGCAGACCAGGTAAACATGGCCGAATTTGTCCTCGTACTCGGCGTTCTTCTGCCGAAGTTCCGCGAGTACGTCTTCTGTCGCGGACGAAACGCCTGACTGTTCCCGGGTCGAGGACGCGCTCTCGCTTCGCTCACCGATTCGTGGGTGGCCGGACAGTGCGTCGTCGATCTCGGACTCGGGAAGCTCGGCCAGCACCGCATCTGCTTTGTCGAACAGAGCTTCCAGATCGGTGAACGGGCGAGACGAGGCGATTTCCTGTGCCCACACGGCGGAATGGCAACACTCGAGCAGGGCCGCGACTGCCTGGTGGTCACCGAGCGCATCGAAGGCTCCGAGACCACTGGAATTCGTTGTAGGCATGTCCACAGGATTACTTGAGCATGTTACGGATCTGTAGCGCAGCAATTACGGGAGATGATGTGTCTCGATCTTGTTTCTCCGGCCGCCCTTTTCCGGTGACAGATACATTCATAGGTATGACCGATACTCCGAACTTGTCTTCCGTCGTACCGTCACTGGCGAACCTCCGAGACATCGGTGGCCCCGAATCGAGCTTCGGTGGCACCGTGCGCACCGGGAGCGTGTTTCGTTCCACGGACCTGGCGTCGCTCAGTGCGGAGGGCGCACAGACCCTCGCCGATCTGGGCATCGTCACGATCTACGATCTGCGCACCGAATCCGAACGTGAGACGGCGCCGGACTTGACACCGGACGGTATCCGGGAACTCGGCCTGGACGTGTTGGCGGACAAGCAGTATCGCGCCATTCCAGCTCAGATGCAGCAGATGATCGCCGACCCGGCATTCGCTGCCGAAGCGTTGGGGAGCGGCCAGGCACTCGAATACTTCCAGGGAAGTTACCGCGATTTCGTGACCTTGCCGAGTGCGGTCGCGTCGTACCGGCAACTGTTCGTCGACTTGGCGCAGCCGTCCAGTTCGCCGGCACTCGTTCACTGCACCACGGGCAAGGATCGCACGGGTTGGGCCGCAGCCGCGCTATTGCTGTTCCTGGGTGCCTCCGAGGACGCGGTCTTCGCGGACTACCTCGAAACCAACAAGATTCTGTTGCCGATGTTCGCGCCACTCCTCGAACGATTCGAGGCGAAGGGTATCGACCCCACCCTGCTCGAAGGTGTCCTCGGTGTCAGGCGCGAGTACCTGGAGGCGTCGATGGCAGAACTCGAGCAGGTCCACGGATCGATCGAGGCGTACTTCACCGACGGCTTGAAGATCGACGCGTCGACCCAGGACCAGTTGCGGAGCAACCTGCTCAGCTGATCAGGACCTGCTCGGCTCGTCGTCGCGGGCGCTTCGACGCCGCATCACGAGGCTGACGATACCGATTCCGATGGCAATGCCGAGCAGGTCGGCGGTGCCGTCCCAGATCGAACCCGAACGCGAAATGGGCAGCGCTGCTTGAAGAACCTCCGATGTCGCGGCAAAGATCACCAACCACACCGCCGTGAGCCACGCCGGGATCCGGGCGTGCAGCGAGGTGATCGCCAACACCGCGAACATCAACGTGTGGGTGATCTTGTCGGTGTTCTCCGGGCTCGACGGCACGGTGGAGCCCGGAGAGAACAGCATGATCAGAGCAATGACCACGGCTATCGCCAGCGGCCAGTATCGGCTGTTCTTCAATTCGTCTGTCCCTCGACGACAACGAGTCCGAGTGCACCTTCGGCGAACCTCGTGACGGCCTCGGCAGCTGTCGCGAGTGCCTCGGTGTGCCCGTCGCGGGCCCAGCCGGTGAGAAGGGCAGTGGAGTCGAGAGGCGTCAGAACGACCTCGGCGAGGAGCTCACCGGTGTTGGGTTGGCAGACGGCCCAGGAGTAGACGCTGTTTTCGTGCCACTGAGCGCTCCGCTGACTCACGTACTCGGGGTTGGTGATACCGCCGTCGGCAAGCGCTGGGCGGTCGTCCACACGCTCGTCTGCGCGCAACGCCCGCAGATACCAGCCACCTGCGTTGATCTCGATCGGCTCCATCAGTCGGAGCCCCGCTCGCGGCGGCGCTTGGCTTTGCGTTCCCTGTCGGTGCCGAACAGCAGCGCACCGGCAAGGGGAATGGCGAGGAACCACAACCAGGTACCGGTGACGAAGAACAGGATCACCGCGAGAATCGGAATGACGGCCATGATCCGTCCGGACCAGTCGGGGGTGAACCCTCGCTCCGCCGGTGCGTCGGGAGGCGTCACCATCGACAGGGGAGCTGTGCCGGGGGATTGATAGTTGCCCGGTAGATCGGCGAACACCGGCACGAGTTCACTGCGAGTTGTTGCGGCACTGACGATTCCGCTTCTCTCGTCGAATTCCGTGACGGTGAGGCGCCCTGCAGCGAAGTGCTCGCTCAGGAGATCGAGTGCCTGCTCGCGTTCTGCAGTGCCGATGCGAATGTCGGGGACGTCAGCCATCGTTACAGCCTACTCAAACGACTGTGCGCCTTTCCGGTAGTGGGGACTACCGGAAAGGCGCACGGGGCCGGAGGCCTTACTTCAGTTCAGCGAGAACCGTTCCCTGCGTGATTGCTGCACCCGGCTCGACGGACAGTCCGGTGACGACACCGGCCTTGTGCGCGTTGACGGGGTTTTCCATCTTCATCGCTTCGAGAACCGCGATCAGATCGCCTTCGGCGACTTCCTGGCCTTCGGTCACTGCGACCTTGACGACGGTGCCCTGCATCGGAGCGGTGACAGCGTCACCCGATGCTGCACCTCCGCCTGCGCCGCCGCGCTTGCGCGCCTTCGGCTTCTTGCGGATAGCACCGGAGGCAGCGCCGCCGCCGTTGCCGAGCGAGAACTGACCCGGGAGAGAAACCTCGACGCGACGTCCACCGACCTCGACGACGACGTTCTGACGCGGCAGAGCCTCGTCCTCGTCGTCCGCGGGAGCACCGGAACCGGCGTACGGCTCGATGGGGTTTTCCCAGTCGGTTTCGATCCACTTGGTGTAGATGTCGAACTTCTCGCCGTCACCGACGAATGCCGGGTTCTCGACGATGTGGCGGTGGAACGGGAGGACGGTCGCGAGGCCGTCGATCTCGAACTCGGCCAGGGCGCGCGAAGCCCGCTGGAGGGCTTCTTCGCGCGTGGCTCCGGTGACGATGAGCTTGGCGAGCATGGAGTCGAACTGTCCGCCGATGACGTCGCCGGCGACAACACCGGAATCGACGCGAACGCCGGGGCCCGTGGGCTCGCGGTAGACGGAGACCGGGCCGGGGGCAGGCATGAAGCCGCGTCCGGCGTCTTCACCGTTGATGCGGAACTCGAAGGAGTGTCCACGCGGGGTGGGATCTTCCTTGATGGAGAGTTCTTCGCCGTTGGCGATGAGGAACTGCTGACGCACGAGGTCGATGCCCGCGGTCTCTTCCGTGACGGGGTGCTCGACCTGGAGGCGGGTGTTGACCTCGAGGAAGGAGATGGTGTCGCCCTGAACCAGGTACTCGACCGTTCCGGCGCCGTAGTAGCCGGCTTCCTTGCAGATGGCCTTCGCGGACGCGTGGATGCGTGCGCGCTGGTCGTCCGTCAGGAAGGGGGCCGGAGCCTCTTCGACGAGCTTCTGGAAGCGACGCTGCAGCGAGCAGTCGCGGGTACCGGCGACGACGACGTTGCCGTGCTGGTCGGCGATGACCTGAGCTTCGACGTGGCGGGCCTTGTCGAGGTACTGCTCGACGAAGCACTCGCCGCGACCGAAGGCTGCGATGGCCTCACGGGTTGCCGACTCGAACAGTTCGGGGATTTCCTCGATGGTCTGCGCGACCTTCATGCCACGTCCACCGCCGCCGAAGGCAGCCTTGATCGCAACCGGTACGCCGTATTCCTTGGCGAATGCGACGACCTCGTCGGCGCCCTTGACGGGATCCTTGGTGCCGGCCGCCATCGGTGCCTTCGCACGCTCCGCGATGTGGCGAGCGGTGACCTTGTCGCCGAGGTCGCGGATGGACTGCGGCGAGGGACCGATCCAGATCAGGTTCGCGTCGATGACGGCCTGGGCGAAGTCGGCGTTCTCGGAGAGGAAACCGTAGCCGGGGTGGATGGCGTCGGCGCCGGACTTCTTGGCTGCGTCGAGGATCTTGTCGAACACGAGGTAGGACTCGGCGGACGTCTGTCCACCGAGGGCGAATGCCTCGTCTGCGAGCTTCACGAACTGCGCTTCTGCATCGGGCTCGGCGTAGACGGCAACGCTGCCGTAGCCGGCATCCTTGGCCGCCCGGATGACCCGTACCGCGATTTCACCGCGGTTCGCGACAAGCACCTTCGTAATGTGCGCGCTGGCATGACTGGGCACTGAGCCTCCTGTGGTTCGCATAGTCTGTCTCCGCGGTGTATTCCTCTGGGATTTCACCATCGGGGGATTGGCATCACTTCGGAGTGTATGCATCGCTTCGGCGCTGGTTGTAACCGGATCGCTAAAGCCCACTCCGGCTTAGGAAACGGTTTCGAAAACTACCGATGAGTAGCTGTCGGAGGTGCCGGTGTCCGGTTCGGTGACGATTTCTTCGACGGTCCGGCGCAGTGCGGCCACGTAGGCGTGGACCGCGGCATTCGCCGTCTCGTTGCCTGGGTACCTGACTGCGAGGTTGAGGCCCTGGGGTGTGCGGTTGATCCAGATGTAGACGTCGTGTGTGTATGCCTTGCTTCGGAGTGCTCTGGCGTTCCATTCGGGCCACTGTGCGGCCTCGGGTACAAAGCGAACGTCCATGTAGGACACCACGAATCGCGGTCGGATGGGCGTTCCGAGGTGCTCGCCGATCCGATCGAACGGGACAGCGGCGGCAGGCTTGACCGAAGCGATCGAGTCGGCGGCGCGCTTCGCGAGGTCGCCGAACGAACAGTTCGATCCGACCACGAACTCGACTGGGCACAGTCCGACGAACCATCCGAGCGCACCCGCCCATTCCTGGGCGCTACGGGTGTGAACCGGCGTCACGACCTCGAATCGATCGGCTGCCGCGACTTCGCGACCCACGGCGGCAAGGCCGCCGAGCAGTCCGGCGAAATACCCCACGCCAGAGGCTGCGCACGTAGAACTGAAGGCCTTGGACTGGTCGGCGTCGAGAAGCCAGGTCGACAAGCCGTTCTGAGATTCGTTTCCACGTTCACCGATCGGTAGCGGGAACTGGGGTAATCCGTCACTGCCGAGCGCGCCGCGCCAGATCTCGACCGCAGCCTTTTCGGCCTCCATATCGGCCATCTGCTCGCGTTCGACGGCACCGAAATCGACGTAGCTGCCCACGGGGAACAGATTCGCCGCACTGCCGGTCGCCGCCTCGCGGTACAGCGCTGCGATCTCGTGAGCGACGAGCACGATGGAAAACCCGTCGATGATCGAATGGTCCGCTGCGAAGAACACGGTGAACGGACCGTCGCCACCGCGCGGCGTCAACGTCGCGAAGACGTACGACGGCCAACTGTGCGGCGACGCGTAGTCGTCGAAGAGGCGGTGAAGGTGATCGAAGTTGTCCTGGCTGGACGCGTCGTAGCCGTGGCTGACGACCCCGATGTCGATGCCGCCGATCGGGACGGTGTGCCGCGTGATCTCGCCGCTCGAGGGTTCGAGGACGGTATGCGAGCGCAGAACTTCATGACGGTCGATCCACCGGCCGAGTGCAACTCGGAAGGCGTCGACGTCGAGCGGGCCGGAAATCTCGAAAGCTGTTCCCAGCCAAGACTTGTCGCCTGCGCCGGCAGCGGAACGGTTGAGATGTGCCTCGTGAATGTAGGAGACGGGCCGCGGATCCGGAACCCAGGGCCCGGTTGCGCACGGCAACCATTCGACGAGTGCGCCGGCCGGAATCGCATAGTCGGCCAGTTCGGTGAACTCCATGTTTTCAGCCCCGCAAGTGCCGCTTGATGCGCGCGAGCATGGCCGACATTCCGCGCAGACGGAGCGGGCTCACGGCTTCTGCGAGACCGAGTGCCGAATAGAAGTCGTCGGGTACACCGAGGATCTCGTCGGCGCTGTGACCGTCGAGCCCCTGCGCGAGGATCGATGCGAAACCACGCGTGGTGGGAGCCTCGGGGGGAGCGCTGAAGTACAGGCGAACGTTGTCGCGGTCCGAATCGTCGACCGAGAGGAACAGCGGCGACTGGCATTCGGGGACCGGCTCCATCGCGCTCTGTTCGAGCTCCGCCGGCAACGGCGGCAGTTCTCGGCTGAACTCGAGGAGAAGGGTGAGCTTGTCCGAGGCTCCGACGGCTGCGAAGTCTTCGACGATCTCGGCCAGAGCCGAAGGTAGAGCGCTCATGACGCCGATACGGAGGAAGGAACGGCGCCGGGCTCTTCGCCCTGGACGATCGGGACGCGCACGGCATTGCCCCACTCGGTCCATGAACCGTCGTAGTTGCGAACGTTCGGGTAGCCGAGAAGGTGGGTCAACACGAACCAGGTGTGACTGGAACGCTCACCGATGCGGCAGTACGCGACGATGTCGTCGTCGGCCGACAGGTCGCCGTAGATCTCGCCGAGTTCCGTGCGGGTGCGGAAGCGGCTGTCCGGGGCCGCTGCCTTCGCCCAGGGAATGCTGAGAGCGCTGGGGATGTGTCCGCCGCGCAACGCACCCTCTTCGGGGTAGTCGGGCATGTGGGTGCGCTCGCCGGTGTACTCCTGCGGAGATCGCACGTCGATGAGCGGCCCGTCGCCCAAGTGTGCGAGAACGTCGTCCTTGAATGCGCGAATGGGAGCGTCGTTGCGCTCGACGACCGGGTAATCGGTCGACGTGATTTCGGGAACGTCGAAAGCGGTGTCGCGGTTCTCGGCGATCCACGCGTCGCGGCCACCGTCGAGCAGGCGGACGTCCTCGTGGCCGAACAGGGTGAAGACCCACAGTGCGTACGCGGCCCACCAGTTGCTCTTGTCGCCGTAGATGACCACGGTGTCGTCGCGGCTGATGCCCTTGCGGTTCATCAACTCCGCGAACTTTGCGCCGTCGATGTAGTCGCGGGTGACCGGATCGTTGAGGTCGAGATGCCAGTCGATCTTGACGGCACCGGGGATGTGGCCGACGTCGTACAACAACACGTCTTCATCGGATTCGACGACCTTGAGACCCGGCGCGCCGAGATTCGCCGAGAGCCATTCCGTCGAGACCAACCGGTCGGGATGCGCGAACTCGGCAAACGCGGTGGAGGGATCGGGGGCAACGGGCACGGGCGTACTCCTGAAGACGAATCGTTCGGTTCGAACACGGACTTGATCGATTCTATGCGCTGTGCGCAAGGCGAGACGCCTGGAAGCAGGTTCTGCCTGCTCGTACCCGTTGCCGAAACTAAATTCTCGGTGTTCCTGCTCCGACGCTCGAATCTCTCAATTGTTCGGTGACACTTCCGATCGGCGTCACGCCCCGGGCGCAGACCTCTCTCAGAATCCGGTCGAGCTCGGTGAGGAAATTCACCATGGTTTCGTTTGCGGTGTCGGTGTCCGGGAAGCGAGAGCGCAGCGAGAGACCGCGGTTCGTCCGCGAAATCCAGAACTGGGCATCGTCGGCGACCGTCACGTTGCTGATGTGATGAGCGTTGAGGAGATCGTGATCGTCGGTGCCGGGCAGTTTGCGGTAGTCGATGTACGACACCATGAAGACGTCGGTACGCGTGCGTCGAATCTTGTCGCCCAAAGCATCTCGAACCTGAGCCATGGTGACGCCTTCGAGCGTCAACGCAACCCGGAACGACGCGTGCGTATGCGCAAGGGATGCACCGAAATCCGCATCGGGAGTGATCTGCACCGTGATCGGCGCACTCGTGGTGAGCCAACCGATCGCGTCGGCCCATCGCGGATCTTTGCGGATGTGCAGTGGGAATTGCAGCGGAAGTGTCGACTGTCCAGTGTACGAGTGAACGGAAAGGCCCATCGCAGTGAGGATTCCGGTGAAAACGCTACCGCCGGCGGAGAGGCAGATCTCGTCGAACGTCGCCGTCAATTCCTCGTCGAGCAGCACGCGCACATCGGCGCCCTGCGGCGCGGGCTTTCCTCCTTCGACGCCGAGATCCAAGGGGAAACTCGGCGAGGTGCCGCCGCAGATCTCGTAGAACCTGGCCCACTCGCGGATTCGGGGGTCGTTGTCGACGGGAAGCAGAGCGTCGGCCTCCAATTCGCAGTACCGCACGAAACTTCCCGGGTCACCCAGCCGGTTCATCACTGCGTCGACGGCCTCGCGGTCGCCGAGTTCGGGGAGGACGATCAGTCCCTCGTAGATCTGTCGCAGTTCCCCGAGGGCGATGACCAACGAATAACCGTCGACGAGTGTGTGATCGAACGCGCTCAGAACCGTGTAGTGCTCTTCGCGTTCGACCGTGGCAAACGTGTAGGCAGGGAAGGTCAGAGGATCGCACACCGTCGTGAATCGCTTCTTGAGGTGCGCTCGTAGGTCTTCGGTGGAATCGAATTTCAGAGGCTCGGAAGTCTCGATGTGTGTGCCGTCAGGGTCGAGTCCCATTCGGGTGGTGGTGAACTCGCCCACCTCGAATCCCGTGTGCAGCGTGTCATGGCGACTGATGAACAGGCGCAGTGCGAGATCGAGTGCCGGCCGATTCAGCTCGCCGGGAAGGTCGAATGCGGCTGCCATCCACACACTCCGGCCCATGCCGTGTGTTCGCGCAGTTTCGAGATGAAAATGCTGGTTGTACGACGGTGGTACCTCCGACTCCGTGACGGCGCCGTCAGCGGGTTGGAGCGACCATTCGGTGACGATTCCGGGCTCGAGTCCGTATCGATCGATCGAGGTGACATGCATCAGGACACTCCCTCTGGTGCGGAGAACGAGTAGTCGCCCTGAGCTGCAACAGTTTTGATGATGTTGGAGACGTGCTCGGCGAAGCGGGTGGCCGACTCGTGGGCAATGGGGGTGTCGGGGTGTGACACGGCGATCCACGTACCGGTGTGCATCCGGTTGATCCACATCGACGCGATCTGAGTCTCTTTGCCGCCGACGATTCCCGTAGCCTTCGTCTCGACGTAACTGTATGGATCCGGCATGCGTCGACCGTCGATGTACGAGACGATCGGCGGCGGCGTGAGCGTTTTCGACAGTCCGCCGGGTGCTGAGGAGTTCTCGTCCGACATGCTGGAGAGAACGAGATCGATGACCTGCTGAACGGAAACGTCCAGCAGCGCTTTGCCGTCGTGGTAACCCTGCTGTCCGACTTTCGCCAATTCGGTGAAACGTCGTTTGTCGTCGACGTCGATGCCGACGGGGATCAGATTGATGTACCAACCCTGCGCAAACGAGTCGGCCTCGGTTCGCGTGCTGACCGGCGAGAGAGCGATGTACTTGTCGCGCCCGGCCAGTTCGAATTCCGCGATCGCGAGAGCGGTGAAAATTCCGCCGATGAAGTTGGCGCCGTTGGCTTTACAAATCGCGCCGAATTTTTCGCACTCGGTGTCGTCGGCCAGGTCGAATCGCGAACCGATAGCCGGTTTGGGGGCGTCCTCGGCCCCGAGTGGGAGGGGAAATCCGGGAAACGAGCCGCCGCTGCGCATGAGGTAACCGAGCCACTGGTGTACTTCGGGTGACTGCATCGTCAGCTCGGTTGTCCGTGCTTGCTCGACTCGGCCGAACTGCGCGTAACTTCCCGCAGGGCCTAGCTCGGGATGTGTCCCGGTCGTTTCCGCTGCATACAGCTGACGCAATTCTGCGTACATCAGGACCATCGAGTTCATGTCCGAGTGAGCGTGGTCGACGGCGTGAAACAGGGTGAAACTCGGCTCGGCTTCCGTGTGCGTGTGATCGTGCTCGACGGCGCCGAAAACGAATGCCGGCCACTGCAGCGCGCTGGTTTCCGTGGCGAATTTGGTGGCGACGAGCGCGCGAATCGCCTCGGCTTCGGAGACGTCGTCGCCGATGCGGTACTCGAGTTCGATGCTCTCGACCGGCACGACGTGTCGACGGACCTCGAACGAGGTGTCTGCTGCGTCGGTGGTGGCCTCGTCGAAGGAGAACCAGCTGTGCAGTGTGTCGTGTCGTCGGACGTATCGCTGCAGGGCTCGCGTCATGGCGTCGCGGTCGAGGGTTCCGGCGAAATCGAAGGCGATACCGATCCACGGAGACTGAGGATCGCCCTTTTCTGCTGTGACGCGGGCGCGTCGCAGGTGGCGATCCTGCATCGTGGTCGGGGGTAGTTCTCGGTCGATCTCGGCTTCGGCGGCTCGCTGAGCGGAAGCATGCGTGACGCCCCATTCGATTACCCGTCCAGGAAGCGGGTGCCAATGGGTGATCAAGTTCAGATCCATCGAGTAGAACTCCTGCGTGTGTCGTCGAGAAGCCTGCTCTGAAAATGGGCAGACGACGAACTATCCCATCTGCGGGACTGAATTGTCCGAAATACTACAATCTAAACAAGAACAGGTTCTAGAAGGGTCGTGTCGATTAGGATCATTCGGTGCTTCCGGACCCTTTAGGTGACGCTGTCGGCGCCGACCACAAGGGCGGACGGCGATCAACTTCTCTGACGCCCTGGCTCGGTTTGGCCACGAGTCTGGCGGCGGCGTTCATGCAGTTGCTCGACGCAACCATCGTCAATGTCGCGCTACCGAGCATCGCCGTCGATCTTCAAGCCGGCGTCTCAGCGCAGTTGCTCATGGTCAGTGTGTACATCCTGGCCTTCGCGTGTTCCTTGATCACCGCGGCCCGGCTGGGGGACCTGTTCGGTCGCAGGGTTGTGTTTCTGACCGCCCTGTCCGTATTCGTCGCAGCCTCGTTGCTGTGCGGGCTTGCTCAGAGCGCGACGATGTTAATCGTCTTCCGCGGCCTGCAAGGGCTGGCGGCCGGTTCGATGTCGGCGCAGACGTTTGCCATCATCTCGGGTCTGTTCCCGAAGGCGAGGCATCCGCGGGTGTTCGGGATCTACGGAGCGACGATAGGGCTGGCAACGGTCAGTGGACCCCTCGTCGGCGGGCTGCTCATCGAATGGAATCTCTTCGACTGGGGTTGGCGCCTGATCTTTTTCGTCAACGTCCCCATCGGTATCGCCGCCTTGATCCTCGGGTTCTTCCATCTCGTCGATGCTCGCGCCGAGCATGTGCGCTCACTGGACCTCATCGGCGCCGCACTGTCATCACTGGCGCTGTTCCTGCTGATCCTTCCCCTGGCCGAGGGAAGGGCGCGCGGATGGCCCACAGGTCTTGTCGTAATGCTCGCGATGTCGGTGCCGGTGGCAGTGGCGTTTGTGCTCTACGAATCGCGTTTGGCGAAACGAGGCGGCGATCCCGTCCTTCGTCTCGAGCTTTTCCGCGACCGAGCCTTCACAATCGGTGCGAGTCTTGCCTTCGTGTTCTTCGGGACCTTGACTTCGCTGATCTTCACCATCAGCCTCACGCTGCAGTTCGGATTCGGATTCTCCGCGCTGAGGGCGGGCGTGATGACGCTGCCGTGGGCTGTCGGCATGGGTGTGGCGGCAGTTCTCTCGTCGGCGGTGTACCGGATGCTCGGAAACCGTGTCCTGATTCTGGGGATGGTGGTTTTTGCCGGTTCGCTGATCGCATTGTCGGTGATCCTCGAACACGAGGGAACTGATCCGCGCTGGCTGGCGCTCGCCGGGCCACTGCTTCTGGGAGGCGCTGGGCTGGGACTGTTCGTGGCACCTCTGCAAACCGCGATTCTCTCGACGGTCGAGCCGGCGCACGCAGGTTCGGTGTCCGGGCTTCTCCCGACCGTTCAGCAGGTCGGTAGCTCCATCGGACTGGCATTGATCGGCGTGGTGTTCTTCTCGCTCGTGGCAGGGCAGGCTCCGCAAGCGGTGCAGGGGGAGCGGCCTGAATACGTTGCACACCTCGAAGCGGCCGGTGTGGCCCCTGGTCTCGTCGACATCGCAGAAAAGGCCTTTGTCGATTGTGCGACAAGTCAATTGGCATCGGGAACACCGATGGAGGTGGCGCCGCAATGTCGCCGCGACGGTTCCGCTGGTGCCGGGGGTCAATCCGTTCAGGTGGCAGTTGATGCCGCGTACGCATCCACTCGGGCCGCTGCCGGCGAAGCGTTTCTCGAAGCTCAGCGCCGTGTACTCGCGATCATTGCAGCAATTGCGCTCGGCATCGGGTTGGCGTCGACTGCCCTACCTCGGGTCAATTCGCCAGTCTGAGAATTGCCCTTGACTCGAACGGGTGTTCGAGTACCCTGTGTGTAGGGGATCGGGGGATTCTATGAGTGTCTATCTGTCGGACGTGGTGTCTGGCTCGGCGGTGGGGTTACGCGGACGCCTGTGGCGATTGTCTGCCGCCGAGTTACGGGCTGCTGCTGTCGAGGCGAGTGCGGAGATTCTTCGCCTGGAAGCGGTGCGGGTGGCGGTGGTGGACGAACTGGCGATGCGTCCGGATGATCAGGTGATCGCGTCCCGCGGGGTGGGTGCGTGGTTGGCGGCGAACACGATGCTGCAGGTTCGGGACGGGAAGAAGATCGCCGCGCTGGGTGCAGCGCTGCGCGCGTTTCCGGCCGTGGCGGCAGGCTTCGATGATGGGGACTGCTCGTTCGATCACGCCGTCTTGATCGTCGCGTTCTGTGAGTCCCCGCCGAAGGGGATGCCGGAGGAGGCGTTACCTCGCTGCATCGATTTGTTGTTGGCGGCTGCGTCGGGTGTGGAGGCGACGACGACGAAGGTGCGGCATGTCATCGCGACGTTGGAGCGGGTGTTCGAATCGGATGAGATTCCGCCGGCCGAAGACGTGGATCGGAACGAGCTCCGGATCGCCTCGACGCTGAATGGTCGGGTGGTGGTGCGCGGTGATTTCGACGCTCTCACCGGCGAAATGTTGCTGTCGGCGTTGTCGAATCTGACGATGCCGACCCCGGCGCCCGATGGAACGCCGGATGCTCGGTCGGCGGCGAAGCGGACGGCAGACGGGTTCACTGAACTGATCCGCCGGTATCTGGACTGCGCCAAGACCGGTACCGATGGTGGTCAACGTCCGCACATGAACGTGCACATCAACGCCCGTGATCTGGCTGAGCATCGGGACTGCGCCGCTACGCCTTCTGATGGTGAAGAGTCTCGGTCGGATCTTGATGTCGGGCACATGCCATGGCTCGGACCACTGTCGGTCTCGCAGACGAGGCTTCTCGGCTGTGATTGTTTCCTGTCGACTGTATTGCTCGATGATCACGGGGCGCCGTTGGATGCGAAACCCGGAAAACGGTTGGTCAGCGCGGAACAGAGGGTGGCGTTGATCGCCCGCGACAAGGGCTGCGCGTTCCCGGGGTGTTCATGCGTACCGGCGTGGACGGATGCGCACCATATCCGGCATTGGGCGAACGGCGGTCCGACGGTGATGAACAACCTTGTGCTGCTGTGCCGTTCGCATCACCGGCTGATGCACCGCAAAGCGGGGTTCGTCGGAAAATGGGAAATCAGAATGGGTGTCGACAACAAACCGTGGTTCATCCCGCCGCCCTCGATCGACCCGCAGCAGCACCCCAGGCCGGCGAACACCACCTTCAAAACCTGAAGACGCAAACCTCTACGGAGACAACAAAAAGACCAGCTTCGCATCGGCATGGACCCGATGCGGGGCTGGTCAGTGGTGCTTGGAGAAAACGTGCTTGGGGAAAACGGGCTTGGAGAAAACGCGTCAGAAGATGCTCTGCGTGCGCCAGAGATCCGAGACGGAAACTCCAACGCGCTCGAGAAGCGTTCGCACCAAAGGCAATCCGATACCGATGACACTCGAGGGATCGCCCTCGATCCTCTCCACGAACCAGCCGCCGAGACTGTCGAGGGTGAATGCTCCGGCAACTTGGAGCGGCTCGCCCGTTGCCAGGTATGCCTCGAGATCCTCGGTGGAAGGTTGCGCAAAATGAACGACCGTTGCGCTGTGATCCGAGGCCATGCGAACGATGCGGCCGTCGGCCACGCGCAGGACACAGTGCCCGGTCAAGAGGGTGGCGCTGCGACCGGCCATTGCAGCCCATCGCTTTCGGGCGATATCGACGCTGCCCGGCTTACCTTGAAGCTGCCCGTCGATCAGGAGCATCGAATCGCACCCGACAACCACGACGTCGGTGAGATTGTCGGCGGCGAGGCCGGGGACGATTTCGGCGGCCTTGGCTTCGGCCAACACCGTCACGACTTTTTCGGGAGCGGCGTCGGGGCCGAGGTTGTCGGCAATCTTGTCCTCGTCGACACCGGAGACACGGACAAGCGGCGAAACCCCGGCCGCCCGCAGAACTGCGAGGCGAGCCGGGGACGCTGAAGCTAGAACCAGTTGAGTCACGTCAGCAGATACTGATTGTCAGCTGCGACGGATCGCGGGGTTCAGGTACGCGTACGGCGAGAACGGCGCACGCGTGCGGTGGAACTGAGTCGGATCGCCCCAGGTCTCCGCGGGAACATTGGACTCGGGAGCCTGACCGCTGCCGGCAGCTGCAGCAAGCACGCTGACCAGTGCCGCGATCTCGACGTCGGTGGGCGAACCCTTGACGATCTTGATGACCGACGCGTCGGAGGTCGACGTCTCGGTCAGCTCGGTGAGCGGGACGTCCGTCGCGCTTCCCTCGACGACTGCACCGTTGGTCGGTGCAGTCTCCGCCAGTGCGACATCTTCGCTGAGAATGTCCTCGGTGGTTGCGGTCATAGGGGAATGTTCCCATGCTTCTTGGGCGGAAGGGAAACGGCCTTGCGCTCGAGCAGTCGCAATGCGGAGACGATTTGTCCGCGGGTGTGCGACGGAGGAATGACTGCGTCGACGTATCCGCGCTCAGCGGCGACGTACGGGTTGACGAGTGTGTCCTCGTACTCGTTCTGCAGCTTGAGGCGCAATGCATCGACGTCTTCGCCGTTCTTGGCGGCTTCGAGAAGCTGCTTGCGGTAGACGAATCCGACTGCTCCGGATGCACCCATGACGGCGATCTGAGCGGTGGGCCATGCCAGGTTGACGTCGGCGCCCATGTGCTTGGAGCCCATGACGTCGTACGCTCCGCCGTACGCCTTGCGGGTGATGACCGTGATCTTGCCGACCGTTGCTTCGCCGTACGCGTAGAGGAGCTTCGCGCCGCGGCGGATGATGCCGTTGTATTCCTGCTCGGTTCCGGGGAGGAAGCCGGGAACGTCGACGAGGGTGATGATCGGGACGTTGAACGCGTCGCAGGTGCGCACGAAGCGAGCGGCCTTCTCGGACGCATCGATGTCCAGGCAGCCGGCGAACTGGGTGGGCTGGTTGGCGACAATGCCGACCGAGCGTCCGTCGACGCGACCGAAACCGACGATGATGTTCATCGCGCGCTCGGCCTGGACCTCGAGGAACTCGTCGTCGTCGAGAATGCGACGGATGACCTCGTGCATGTCGTACGGCTGGTTGGCCGAATCCGGGATGAGGGTGTCGAGTTCGATGTCCTCGGCGGTCAGGCTGTCTTCGATCGAACCGACGATGGGGTCGGTGATCTCGCCGCGGGGAGCTGCTGCCTGGTTGTTGGACGGCAGGTAGCTGAGCAGGTCCTTGACGTAGTCGAGTGCGTCCTGCTCGCCGGAAGCGACGTAGTGGGCGACACCGGACTTGACCATGTGGGTGCGAGCACCGCCGAGGTCTTCCATCGTGACGTCTTCACCGGTGACCGTCTTGATGACGTCGGGGCCGGTGACGAACATCTGGGAGGTCTCGTCGACCATCACGACGAAGTCGGTCAGCGCGGGGGAGTAGACGTGGCCGCCGGCGGCGGGTCCCATGATCAGTGAGATCTGGGGGATGACACCCGAGGCCTGGACGTTGCGGTGGAAGATCTCGCCGTAGAGGCCGAGCGAGACGACGCCTTCCTGGATGCGCGCGCCTGCACCTTCGTTGATGCCGACGAGGGGGCGACCGGTGCGGATCGCGAGGTCCATGACCTTGACGATCTTCTCACCGTAGATTTCGCCGAGCGATCCGCCGAAGACGGTGGCGTCCTGTGAGAAGACACAGACGTCGCGGCCGTCGATGGTGCCGTAACCGGTGACGACGCCGTCGCCGACCGGGCGGTTGTCAGCGAGGCCGAAGTTCACACTTCGGTGCCGTGCCAGTGCGTCGAGTTCGACGAAGGAGCCCTCGTCGAGGAGGGCGGTGATGCGCTCGCGGGCGGTCAGCTTGCCTTTGGCGTGCACCTTGTCGATGGCGGCTTCGCCGCTCGGTGCCTGCGCCTGGGCTTGGCGATTCCGCAGGTCCGCGAGCTTTCCCGCGGTCGTGTGGATATCGGGTGCGGCCGCCGCCTCCGGCGCGTTCGGCTCTTGGACAGTGGTCATGGACGTGAGCTTAACGAGAGTGTGTGGGGGGCTTCGAAGGCAGGTCCGATTGTCGCGGTTTCGCGGGCTCAAGCTACTGACCAGTACATTCTCGCCGTCGTCATAGGCTGGGGCTATGTGGACCGACTTGAACCGACCGCCCCTCGACGGCAATGCCCTACGCCGCGCACTCGTGCGCAGCGACAACGACGACGCGCGCGTTTTCTGGAACCGCCTCGACGTGGTCGCGGAGACCGGTTCGACGAACGCGGATCTCCTTGCGCGAGCGGCAGATCCGGATGCCGACCGTCATGTTCTGATCGCCGAATATCAGGCGAGTGCGCGCGGCCGGCATTCGCGCACTTGGGTGAGTCCGCCGCAAGCGCAGATCTCGATGTCGGTTCTGTTGTCGATGCCCGGAATGAATCTCGCAGACATGGGCTGGCTCCCGCTGCTGTCGGGAATCGCGGTCGTCGATGCATTGCGCAACGTGGCGGAAGTGCCCGCAGAACTCAAGTGGCCGAACGACGTTCTCATCGGTGACAAGAAGGTGGCTGGAATTCTGGCCGAGGTGGCAAGGACGGCGCCCGATCCCGCGGTGGTGGTGGGCATCGGACTGAACGTGAGCTTGGGTGTCGAGGAACTGCCCGTCCCGACCGCCACATCGCTCCTGATCGAAGAAGCATCGACCGTCGACCGCGACACCCTCGTTCGAGCAATCGCACGCGAGTTGGCGACTCAATTCCGTGCTTGGGAATCATCGAAATGGGATACATCTGTGTTGGCTGCCGAGTACCGGCAGCGCTGCGGGACGCTGGGTAAACGAGTCCGCGCGGTTTTGCCGGGCGACAAGGAGGTGTTCGGTATCGCGACCGACGTCGACACTTCCGGCCGCGTCGTCATCGAAATCGAGGGAGCAGAAGGAGAGACCTTTGCGGTCGCAGCGGGTGACATCACACACCTTCGGGCCGCCCCGGTAACCGAATCGTGAGCCTTGCCGGATTTTCTGGCACCAAAGTGCTAATTTTTGGCCCGGACCTGTTTCGAACCAACCGTCCGTCCTTCATTTCACTCGACTGCGGGATCTACTTAGCTGCCTAGGGGCGTCATGACCACACCGATCGTTGTTCCGACCGAAGCCGAGACGGCCGAGAGCGCCCGCCGCGTACTCACCGGCGTGACGGTGTTGCTCGGTGTCCTCACATTGGGCCTGGGTATCGCGGTACTCGCGTGGCCGGATGCCACCCTGTTCGTGGTGGCGGTTGTCATCGCGATTCAGCTGTTCGGATTCGGACTCGTCCAGATCATTCGTTCGTTCGCAGACGCGACGGCTACGGGTGGAACCCGGACGTTGGTCGCGATCTCCGGAGCGTTGGCAGTGCTCCTCGGATTCCTCGTTCTCCGAAGCCCTTTGCAGACCGTGGTCCTGATCGCATTGGTGATCGGCGCGTGGTGGGTATTCCGAGGCGTGCTCGACCTGGTCGATGCGGCATCCGGTCACACGGTCGATCGCGGTCTGTCGATCGTGCTCGGAGTCATCAGCATCGTCGCCGGCGCAATCGTCCTGTTGCAGCCGGAACTTTCACTCGACGTTTTCCGCATCGTGGTCGGTGTGTGGATGGTGCTGTACGGCATCATCATCGTCGTGACCCCGCTGGTGCTGCGAAAGATCGCGCAGCCCTGAGCGTCCGCCCGAAAGTCGGTGTGCCTGAAAGTCGGTGTGCCTGAAAGTCGGTGCGGGATGGCAGACTTCCCGTCATGGGATATCCCGAAGACGCCCTCGCTCAGGACGAGGAACTGATACTGCATCGCCATCCTCATTGGAAGATGTTGGTGCTTCCGGCGCTGACGTTCGTGCTTGCCACGGCCGTCGCCGGGTTCTTGTTGGGCCTCGCTCAGACGAGATTGGACGGCACGGCTCGGGCCGTGTCGTCCATCGCCGTCGGAATCGTCTGGCTCGCCGTCGTGGCGTGGAGATCGATTGCGCCGTTCACGGTCTGGAAGTTCACGCATTTCATCGTCACCGATCGGCGTGTACTCATCCGCCACGGAGTGCTCACGCACACCGGTATCGACATTCCCATGGGGCGGATAAGCAATGTTCAGTTCCGCCACGGCCTGATCGATCGAATGCTCAAGACCGGAACTCTGGTCATCGCTTCTGCCAGTGACGATCCGCTCGAGTTCGACGACATCCCGGATGTCGAGCACGTTCACGCCCTGCTGTATCACCAGGTTTTCGATTCCACACAGCAGTCGCCACCGCCTCCGCCACAGCGGCCGCCAGGTGAAAACGACGACCCGAACGATCGAAATGGCTGGTAATCAACGTGCAAAGGCGTGTTGTCCGTAGTCTGTTCGTGTGACTGCCGTATTGCTAGCCGAAGACGACGAGGCCATTGCTGCACCCCTCTCCCGCGCATTGGGGCGTGAAGGGTATTCGGTGACGGTCGAACCGACCGGACCCGCTGCGTTGCAGCAGGCGCTCGAAGGTGATTTCGATCTGCTGATTCTCGATCTCGGCCTTCCCGGTATGGACGGCCTCGAAGTGTGTCGACAGATTCGTGCGCATCGCACCTCGCTCGCCGTGCTGATGCTGACCGCCAGGACCGACGAAGTCGACTTCGTGGTCGGCCTGGACGCCGGCGCTGACGACTACGTCAGTAAGCCGTTTCGTCTCGCCGAGTTGATGGCACGCGTGCGAGCACTCTTGCGTCGCCACGGTGGCCGCGAGGACACGATCGTCGAGGTCGGTGGCATCAGGCTCGAGCCGGCGGCGCGTCGCGTACTCGTCAACGGCTCCGAAATCGCCTTGGCTAACAAGGAATACGAACTTCTGCGAGTCCTCCTCGAGCATGCCGGGGAAGTAGTCTCGCGCGATACGATCCTTCGCGAGGTGTGGGGCGACGTCGAGCTACGTGGATCGAAGACACTCGACATGCACATGTCGTGGTTGCGCCGAAAGATCGGTGACGAAGGCCCGGCCGTGGAACGCAGAATCGCCACCGTCCGCGGTGTCGGTTTCCGAATCAACACCGATTAGCTTCTCGAGAATCAGGAACTGCCGGCATGCGGCGTCGCATATTGCAGTCGATTCTCGCTGTCGTGATCATGACGGCGTTGCTGCTGGGGGTTCCGCTGATCTACACGGCGTGGCTCTGGGTGGAGGACGTCACGCGGAGTGATCTCCGGGTGCGACTCGACCGGATGGCCGCCGAGGTCATTGCGCAAGAAGGGACCAACGGACTCGTCGAAGGTGCGTTGAACACCGATTCGCTCAAGGTCCTCACTCCCAACGACGGGCGCCTGGTTGTCGTGTATCCGACTGCCGTCGACGGCGCCGCGCGTGTCGACGTCGGCGAGGCGACGGTCAAGAACGCGCTCGTCGAATCGCTCGCGATGGGCACCTCCGGCTCGTTGCGCCTCGAGGTGCCGTCGGAGAACCTGCGCACCCAGCAGAAGCAGGCGGTGATGGCGGTCGGCGTACTCGTCCTTCTGTCCATCACGGCAGGCACCGTGGTCGCCGTGGTCACTGCGCGTCGGCTTGCCGATCCGCTGCAGGACGTGGCCGACCGGGCGGCGCGCCTCGCCGAAGGTGACTTCCGTCCAGATCCTCGTCGGCACGACATCCCCGAACTCGACCGCGTTTCCGACGTCCTCGACGCGGCAACCGTGGAGATCTCCGTGCGACTGCAACGAGAGCGCGCGCTGGTCGCGGACGTCTCGCATCAACTGCGCAGTCGACTGACCGCGGTGCGGCTGCGCCTGGACGAGTTGTCCGTTCACGAAGATCCTGACGTCGTGAACGAGGCAGAGGAAGCCATGGCTCAAGTCGACAGGCTCACCGACGGAATCGACGATCTGATTCGCTCGTCGCGTACCAGCGGGTCATCGGCGAGTTTGGTCTCGGTAGTCGGCGAGCTGGAACAGGTGACCCGCGACTGGCAGGCTCAGTTCGACGGAGAGGGGCGCAGGCTCCGCCTACGAGGGGACCGCACGGTGATGGCCGCGACCACCGGTTCGCGTCTGCGTGAAGCTGTTTCCGTTCTGGTCGACAACTCGTTCGAACACGGTGAAGGCACATGCACGGTGTCTGTCCGATTGATCGACGGTGCAGGGCGCAGTTCGTCTCGTCGTGACTCGATGGTGTGCGTCGAGGTCACCGACGAGGGCGCCGGCGTGGAGAACGATCTTGCGCCCCATATCTTCGACAGAGGATTCTCGGGGGCCGGGTCCACCGGCGTCGGGTTGGCGCTCGCACGCGCTCTGATCGAAGCCGACGGGGGGCGATTGGAACTGCAGCGGCGTAAGCCTGCCCTGTTCGCGGTCTTCCTGCCGGTGGCCAATACTGCGCCACCCGCGGACGTCGTTCCGCACCGCGAACCGCGTTGACCGAAAACTCAGGAGTGTCCGAGTTCCTCTTCGGCATCCGGAATTACCGGGTCAGGCGCGGTGGTTTCCGATAGCGCTGTGGTTCCGGACAATCCTGTGGTGTCGGATAGTTCGAGCGGTTCGGGATTCTCGTCGGGAAACACGAACTTGCGGAACGCCCAGAATCGGAACGCCATCTGCAGCAGGTTGCCGATGACGTATGCACTGATGAAGTCGGCAATGTTCTCCGTCGCCAAGCTCACTTCGGGTACGCGCAGGTTGAAGACGTAGCTGGAGATGTACAGCGGGATGAAACTGATGACCACACCGATGGCGCTGATGATGAAGAACAGCGCAGCTTCGTGCGCTGGTTCACGGCCACCACGGTTCTTGAACGACCACTCCCGGTTGAGAATGTACGACGCGATGACCGCGACGACGCCGGCGATGATCTTGGCCGTGATCGGCTTGGATTCGAGGATCGACAGCTTGAGTGTGTAGAAGATGCCGGAGTCGATCAGGAAGGTCGTGCCGCCGACGATCGCGAATTTGATCAGCTCGCTGTGACGCAGAGCGATGTCACGAAACGGTTGGGGTATGCGGGCAATGACCCCGTCGACAAATGGCACAACATATGAGTTTACGAAACGAAACCGCGTTACCACCAATTTGCCGCGGAATCATCAGCAGAATCACAGATTGGGAACGCTGAATGAACGGGCGAACGCGGCACATGACAACATAGAGAGCCGTGACCGGCAACAACGATCCCGCGCAGATCCCCGCCCGCCCGACCACCCCTCGACCGGCAAAAGCATCCATGCCCGTCGTCACCATGATCGGTGGCGGACAGTTGGCCAGGATGACGCACCAGGCGGCGGTGGCCCTGGGCCAGACGCTCCGAGTGCTCTCCGGGACCGCGGACGAACCGGCAGCTCAGGTCAGCCCCGACGTCGTACTGGGGAGCCACACCGACCTCGATGCTCTCCGCCGTGCAGCGGTCGGTTCCAACGCACTGACGTTCGACCACGAGCACGTGCCGACCGAGCACCTCGAGGTTCTAGTTGCCGAAGGCGTGAACGTTCAGCCGCCGCCGCAGGCTCTGATCTTCGCTCAGGACAAACTGCTCATGCGTCGCAAACTTGCCGAACTGGGCGCACCCGTACCCGCGTACGCCGAAGTGACGTGGGCGGAAGACGTCGTGCGTTTCGGCTCCGAACACGGTTGGCCGCTCGTCATCAAGGCAACACGCGGAGGCTACGACGGCCGCGGCGTCTGGATCACCGACGATCAGGACGAAGCAGAAGCCATCGTCACCGAGCAGCTCAACAAGGGTGTTCCGCTGATCGTCGAGGAAATGGTCTCGATGCGTCGGGAGCTGTCCGCCATGGTGGCGCGGTCGCCGTTCGGGCAGGGCGCTACGTGGCCGGTCGTGGAAACGGTTCAGCGCAACGGCCAGTGCGCTGTCGTGATCGCACCTGCCCCCGAGCTTTCGAGTGCCGTTGCCGAGGAAGCCGAACAGCTGGCGCTGCGCATCGCGTCGGAGCTCGGCGTGGTCGGCTCGATGGCCGTCGAACTGTTCGAGACGACCGACGGCACTCTCGTGGTCAACGAGTTGGCGATGCGCCCGCACAACTCCGGCCACTGGACGATGGACGGCGCCCGCACCTCTCAGTTCGAGCAGCACCTGCGCGCGGTTCTCGACTACCCGCTCGGCGATACGTCGCCGATCGCGCCGGTCACCGTGATGGCCAACGTTCTCGGTGCGCCGGAAGCTCCCGAGATGACGATGGACGAGCGTGTCCATCACCTGTTCGCGCGGATGCCTGACGCGAAGATCCACCTGTACGGCAAGGGTGAGCGCAAGGATCGCAAGATCGGGCACGTCAACATCGTGGGCGGCGCCGGATCCATCGACGATCCGAATTACGTTGCCGCAGTTCGGGAACGCGCCGAGCGCGCAGCACATTGGCTTTCGTACGCGGTTTGGACCGACGGATGGGATGTACACGGTGAGTGAGAGCGCGCAGGTCGGCCTGATCATGGGCAGCGATTCGGATTGGCCGATCATGGAAGCTGCAGCCGAAGCTCTTGCGGAGTTCGGTATCCGGTTCGAGGTCGGTGTCGTCTCGGCGCACCGCACGCCTCAGCGGATGCTCGACTATGCCAAGGAAGCTTCCGGCCGCGGAATCAAGGTCATCATCGCCGGTGCCGGCGGCGCCGCGCATCTTCCGGGCATGGTTGCATCGGCTACGCCGTTGCCCGTCATCGGTGTTCCGGTGCCGCTCAAGTACCTCGACGGTATGGATTCGCTGCTTTCGATCGTCCAGATGCCGGCCGGCGTCCCGGTGGCGACAGTGTCGATCGGTGGCGCTCGCAACGCCGGTCTGCTGGCTGCTCGGATTCTCGGTGCTTCGGATCCCGCACTGCAGCAGCGGATGGTGGCGTTCCAGGAGAGCCTCGAGTCCATGGTGCTCGACAAGGACAAGGCGCTCCGCGAAAAACTGCTGGGCTGATCTTCTCGTGTGTGCAAGACGCGGGCTGCCGCTGATCCGAGCGAGTCGGGGCAGCGCGCAGTCCGCGTTCGTCACCCGCGTCGCCCTGCTGTACGCCAGGATTCTCGGCGCGGGCATCCGCTTCGACGACGAGTCCGGAATCTTTGTCGCCTCCGGACTGCGCCGCGGGTTCGCCAGAGGCGGAACAACTCTCGGTGGTGTATATCTCACCCGACGGAACACGACTCGATCCGTCCTTCGTCACGAGGCCGTTCACGCAGACCAATGGGCCAGGTACGGAATCGCATTCGGGCTGTTGTACCTGCGTGAGGAACTGCGTCACAGGGGGCCGCGGAACCGATTCGAAATCGAGGCCGGACTCGAAGACGGCGGTTACCGCGCCTGAGTTGAAGTTGCCGAAGCTGAGTAAAAGCTACTGTTGGCGGCATGGCTCGTTTTCCGACTAGTGAGCGCTTCGTCCGTTGGAGCGCGGATCATGCTCGCGGTGTGGACATCTGCATTGCGACGGTTGCCGCACTGTTCAGCGTTGTCGTTGCGGTCGAGGCGAGTCCACTTGCGGTGTTCATCTCGCTGGGAATGACCGTTCCGCTGGCATGGCGACGCTCACGGCCGGAACTCTCGGGGATGGTCATCGCGGCGTTCGCGGTTCTGCACGTGATCGTCATCGGCAATACGCTGCTCGCGTCCGCCGTCGTAGTTCCCATCTCTCTGTATGCACTTGCTGCCTACGGCGCACGGTGGAGTTCGCTGACAGGCCTGGTGCTGGCATTGCTCGGGTCGATCGCCGGGAGTGTTCGATACTTCAGCTACGACCGAATCACCGTGTCTTCGCAGGTCATGCAGTCCGTGGCCGTCATGATCTTCATGCTTGCTGTCTGGGCGTTCGGCGATCTGCGCCGAGTGCGCACCAAACAGTTGGAAGGTCTGACCGAGCGTGCTCGGCTTCTCGAACTCGAGCGTGCGCAGGAAGCGGAAATTGCGACGATCAGCGAACGCTCGAGGATTGCGCGCGAGATGCACGACATCGTCGCGCATTCGTTGACCGTTGTCATCGCTCAGGCCGACGGCGGACGCTACAGTGCGGCCAAAGATCCTCAGGCTGCAATTCAGGCACTCGAAACCATTGCCTCCACCGGGCGCCAGGCGTTGACCGACATGCGATCGCTTCTGTCCGTCCTGCGTGAGGACACACCGCGCGATTTCTCGGTGATCCCGGGTGCCGGCGACATCGACAGTCTCTTCCACGAGTTGCGCAGCAGCGGACTCGATATCACCGTCAGTGTCAGCGGGGAACCGCGTGAACTCTCCGCCGGCGCAGGGTTGACGGCGTACCGCATCGTTCAGGAATCGCTGACGAACGTTCTCAAGCACGCCGGGCCGGGAGCTCAGGCGAGCGTCGAGATGACGTGGAGTGACACCGAACTCGTTCTCGGTATCACCGACGACGGACGAGGCGGCAGCGCCGCGCTGGTCGAATCGTCACCAGGCGGACAGGGACTGATCGGGATGGCCGAGCGAGCCAAACTGCACGGAGGCAAAGTAACCGCCGGACCGAAATCGGGCGGCGGATACAGCGTCCGGGCCGTCCTGCCGTACGAACGAACGTCTGGGTAGGTCTTGAAACGTCCGAAGGTCTTAAGGTGAGTGGCATGGACGAAAACGAGGCTCCGATCGCAGTGGCACTGATCGACGATCAGCAGCTGGTCCGCGCAGGATTTCGAATGGTCATCGACTCACAGCCGGATCTGTCGGTGGTTGTCGAGGCTTCGGACGGTCAGCAGGCGTTGACCGAGTTGGCCGCCCGTCATGTAGACGTTGTCCTGATGGATGTCCAGATGCCGAAGATGGACGGCATCGAGGCGACTCGTCGGCTCCTGGCCGACCCCGATGCGCCGAAGGTCGTGGTGCTCACCACTTTCGACAACGACGAGTACGTGATGTCGGCCATCAGGGCGGGCGCCAGCGGATTCCTGCTCAAGGACGTGCCACCGGAGCAGTTGCTCGACGCCATCCGCACCGTGCACCGCGGGGACGCGGTGATCGAAGCCCGGGCCACTCGGCGACTGCTACAACACGTCGGACCGCTCCTGGAAGGCTCGGCGCCCGAAGCGCAGTTGCCCGAAGAGTTGACACCGCGCGAGGTCGAGGTGCTCGAGGCCATGGCGTACGGGCTGTCCAATTCGGAGATCGCCGCGAAATTCCACGTCTCTGAGACGACAGTGAAAACCCATGTCGGACGGGTTCTTTCGAAGACCCATTCACGTGATCGTGTGCAGGCAGTCGTCTTCGCTTTCCAGGTCGGACTTGTCCGGCGCGCAGATCTCCTCGGTACCGAGGGCTGACGAGCAGCTCTGTTCAGTCCTACCCCGGGATGACTCCGGGCTTTCCAAGATCGCCCCGCGCTCCGACGCGGAGACCACTTGCGCTGCAATAACGTCGATTCCGTCATAGCGAGAAGCTTTACGGAGGGCAAAAGAATGCATGCGCACACCACGACGGAACCAGCCGAAGTGCCGGCGATCACTGCCCGCGGCGTCACCAAGGTGTACGGCACCGGTGAAACCACGGTGCACGCGCTCGGCGGAGTCGACGTGGACTTCGGGCGCGAGCGCTTCACCGCGATCATGGGCCCGTCCGGCTCCGGAAAGTCGACGCTCATGCACTGCCTTGCCGGACTCGACACGGTCTCGGGTGGGCAGGTTTTCCTGGGCGACACCGAGGTCACGAAACTCGGCGACACCGAACTCACCGAACTGCGGCGCGAGCGAATCGGGTTCGTCTTCCAGGCGTTCAACCTGCTACCGGTGCTCACTGCTCGGGAAAACATGCTGCTGCCGATGAAGTTGGCGGGCAGTGAACCCTCGCCCGAGTGGATGGACGAGGTGATCGGCAAGCTGGGCCTGTCGCAGCGTCTCGATCACCTGCCGCACGAGTTGTCGGGCGGTCAGCAGCAACGCGTAGCCGTCGCCCGCGCACTACTGCCGCAGCCCGACGTGATCTTTGCCGACGAGCCCACCGGCAACCTGGATTCCCGTTCCGGGACAGAGGTTCTGGGTCTCTTGCGCACCAGTGTCCGGGAGACCGGTCAGACCGTCGTCATGGTGACGCACGATCCGGTGGCGGCGTCGTACGCGGACCGCGTCGTGTTGATCGCAGACGGGCGCATTGCCGGCGAGATCGACGCTCCCACTGTCGACTCGGTGATCGGTGCCATGCGAGCCCTCGGTGCCGACGACCTGGCCGATGTTCCCGTAGCTTCGGGCGCACTGCGATGAAGGGTCTGGCTTTTGCCCAGGCGCGGGCGCATGCCGGGCGCTATGTGGCGTCGATACTTGCCGTGGTGATCGCGGTCGGATACATCGTCGCGACTTTGACATTGAGCTCGACGGTTGACGCGAGTGTGAGTAAATCACTTGCGTCGCAATACGAAACCACGGACGTTGTCGCCTCCGGTCCAGGCGTGACGGAAGCCCTCCTGAGCGCAGTGCCGGGTGTCTCGGCGGTGGCCGAGGACGTGTCGACGTACGTTCGTGTCGATTCCGAGGCGAAGGGTGCGTCCTACGGGGACGCGCTCTCGATCGCCGACAACCCCGAATTGCGTTGGGAGAAGCTGTCGGAGGGTTCGCTCCCTGTCGGTCTCGGTCAGGCGTTGGTGAGTGCGGACTCCGGTATACCGGTGGGTGCCCGAATCACTGTCACGGCACGGGATTCGACGGTAGGTGCCGCTGCGCCCACTGCGCAGGTTGTCGGACTGGTCGATCTCTCCGGTTCGGCGCAGCGCCTGGGCGGGATGAAAGTGTTCACCACTGCCGAGCAAGTGAGCGCTTGGGCCGGAGACAGCGCCGCACGTGAATTCCGCGTAGCCGGTGACGGCTCTCGCTCGCAGCAGCAGTTGGTGGATTCGGTTGAGAGCGCGTTGCCTGCGGACTCCACGGTGCTGACCGGCGAAGAAGCTACCGACAACGCGGCAGCGAAGTACATGGGCGGCACCAAGATCCTCAGCACGGTACTGCTCGCCTTCGGTGCTATCGCCGTTGTTGTTGCCGCGCTGGTGATCGCCAATACGTTTGCCGTGCTCCTCGCGGCGCGCACTCAGGAACTCGCGTTGCTCCGATGCGTCGGCGCCACGGCCAAGCAGGTTCGCCGGAGCATTCGCAGCGAAGCCGCGGCGGTCGGCGTGATCGCCTCGGTGATCGGCGTCGGGCTCGGTATCGGACTCGCCTGGGCGATCGGTCGCGTGGCCACGGCTGCGGATGTGCCGGTTCCACTTTCGTCACTCAGCGTCACTCCGTTGACCGTGGTGGTCGGCCTTGCGGTCGGCATCGTGATGACGTTGCTCGCTGCATCTGCGCCCGGTCGGGCGGCAACGAGGCTCTCCCCGTTGGCAGCACTGCAGCCGATGGAGTCCAAGCCCGAGAGCGTTCAGGTATCGGTGGTCCGACGGGTTCTCGGCATAGTGATCCTGCTCGCGGGCATCGCGATGACCGTCTTGGGCGTGACGAATCAGCAGGTTCTGGCGGCAACCGCCGGTGGACTGTTCTCGTTCCTCGGGATTGCAGCCCTGTCCGGTCGAATCGTGCCTGCACTGATCAATGCAGCCGGCGGAGTGTTGGCGAGGGTGATCGGTCCCGTGGGCAGCCTGGCAGCAGGCAACGCCGGCCGGAATCCACGCCGGACCTCGGCAACTGCCACGGCGCTGCTGATCGGCGTCGCCTTGACGAGCACGCTCGTCGTGGGAATCGCGACGGTCAAGGAAGCTGCACCCGCGGCGATGGACAGTCAATTCCCCGTCGACGTGATGGTGAGCAGTTCCGGTTCGGTGCCCCTTCCGGCCGGTTTGGGGACCGACATCGCCGCCGTCAACGGGGTCGGCGCAGTGAGCGGTCTGGAAAAAGCCGAGCTGACGATCGACGGGCGCGGCTCGTTGGCCGGATTCGGTGTCGACGCTGCCCAGGTGAAAGATGTTCTGCGTACCGAGATCTCGGTACCTGCTGCCGGTCAACTGGTGCTCTCTCCGGCCGATCTGAGCGGATACAACCTCTCGGCGGGCGATACGGCAACGGTGCGCGGGGATCGCGGCGCCGTGAACGTCAGCGTGATCGAAGGGGTGAAAGGTCAACCAGCACTGCTGGATCGAGGAGATCTCGGTGCAGCGGCCTCCGCGCCCACCACCGATTCGTACTGGGTCAGGTTGGGCACGGACACTGACGAACAGGCTTTGGCCACCACCGACCGCATCACCGAACTCGCACGCCAGGAAGCCCCGGGCAGCGAAGTTCAGGGAATGACCGAAATGCGTTCGGCCCTCGATTCGATCCTCGACACCATGCTCATGGTGGTTGCCGGATTGCTGTCGGTAGCGGTGTTGATCGCCTTGATCGGCGTCGGAAACACCATGGCGTTGTCCGTTCTCGAACGGCGCCGCGAATCCGGACTGCTTCGCGCACTCGGACTGACCAAGAAGGGAATTCGAGCCATGTTGATCTGGGAAGCACTGCTGGTGGCAGGAGTTGCATCGGTGATCGGAGTGCTGTTCGGGATGGTGTTCGGCGTAGCCGGTACCGCTTCGGTGTTCGGGATCGAGGACGTCGCCCTCAGCGCAGTCCCGTGGGTGCAGTTGGTCGCCATCGTGTTGATCGGCGGAATCTGCGGCGTGATCGCGTCACTGCTCCCCGCTCGGCGGGCGGGATTGGTCTCGCCGGTGACAGCTCTCGCGAGCTGACACTCAGAACTGCTTCGTGACCTTTTCGGTGCCCACTCGGCGCGCGGTAGCTTCCGCGTCCGGGTGGGCCACTTGCACGAGTGAGGCGCCTGCAGCGAGAACTGCCAGAAGTCCGTCGATCAACTCGTCTGCCGTCTCCCACGTGCGGCTCGAGAGGACACGATCTGTCGATGCCAGTGCGGAGTTCTTCGCCGATTCCCGGGCCGCGTCGATCGTGTCCGCAACAGACCGGCCTTCCAGTGCCGAACCGGCTCCGGCGCTACGGAATTGGTCGCCGTGTACTCGAATGGAGGTCGCGTAGTCGGTAACACCGAGCGGAAGATCGCTCAGGCCCTTGCCGAACGCGTCGAGTGAGAGCGCGGCGACTTCGGGTACGTCCGCAACATCTTCCAGGCGGTCGGCAGTGACAAAAGCGAGTTCAGCATCAGCGTCGGGGGAGAGGACCACCTCGCCGCCTGCCCACCACACACCCAACAGCACAGCGACGCTCTGCCAGTGCGCGGGAAGCAGCACGGCAACCTTGCCGCCGGGCTCGAGAGCGAACTCGTCCCGAACCATGTTCGCTGTCTTTGCCGCCCAGTTGGCCAGCGTGCTCGCAGACAATTCGATGCGCTCGCCGGTGGCGTCGTCGTAGTAGGTCACGCGAGGCCCGGCCGGGTCGGCAGTCAAGATCGGTCCGAGAAGGGCATCGGTCAGGTTGTCTACAGGCGAAGGCACCCGATCAGCTTACGCAGATGTTCAGTTAACGCAGCGCGGGCCGTTGGAGGCTGCGTCGATCGGGGGACCGGGAGGGGCCGGGGTGGGGCTGGTCTCGGTGGTGCTCGCCGATTCAGTGGTGGTTGACACCCCGCCGGACGGGGACACCGCGTCTGCGGACTGCGGTCCGCTGTAGTCCTCGGCGATGACAACACGAACCTTGCCGGAGGACAGTGACGAATCGGCCTTGACCGTCAGGCCGCCGAGTGCCTCGGCGACTGCGAGTGCAGCGTCGTCGTCCGCAGACTTTGCGAACACCGTGGATTCGGTGACGTCCGCTCCGGTGTTGTTGCCGACCTGACCCTGCTTGTACCCGAGGGCGCTCAAGGCCTCAGAGACCCCACTGGCCAATCCTGCGATGTCACTGGCGTTTGCGACGTCGACCGTGATCGAGGACGCATTCACCGTGGTCGGTGCCTCGGAGGTCTCGTCCGAGTCCTCGCTGTCGGCGCCGACCAATCCGGCGATGTACTTCTTGACGGCCTTGGGGTCGACCTTGACGATGGACTCGCCGTAGTCCGTCATGCCGTTGATGTCGAGGACGGGAATCGTCTCGAACTGCACCTTGCCGCCGGCCAGATTCTGCAACTGCTTGGCGAATTCGATGATGTCCCAGTCGTCGTCGATCACAACGGAACGCTGAACGGCCGAGGTCAACTGACTGAGCTTGCCGGGGTCACTGAGGGTTTTCGCGCTGAGCACCTTGCTGACGAGGGACGCCATGAACACCTGCTGGCGCACGATCCGGTCGAGGTCGCCGCGGGGGAGGTCGTGTCGTTGACGGACGAAGCTCAGCGCGTCGGCACCGTCGAGTGTCTGTTTCCCGGCTGCGAAGTTGGCTCCGGACATCGGTTCGTCGACCGGCGCGTTGAGGCAGACGTCGACTCCGCCCACTGCGTTGGTCAGCAGGACGAATCCGAGCAGACCGACTTCGGCGTAGTGATCGACGGTGATTCCGGTCAGATTCGCCACGGCTCCGATGAGCGCGGTCCGGCCGGCTTCCGTCGACTTCTTGTCGGCGTCGCTGTCGGACGACCCGTTGTTGACCAACTTCAGTCGCTCGGTTTCCTTGGTGGCACCGAACGCGGCGTTGATCTTCGACATACCGATACCGGGGACGTTGACGTACGCATCGCGGGGAATCGAGATCGCGGTCGCGGAACTTCCGTCGTTGGGGACGCGGATCAAGATGATGGTGTCGGTGTTGGACGCAACTTCCTCGCCAGCGCGCAACGAGTCGAGCTCGCTTTGTGAGAGCGGGTTGCCGTGTGCGTCCGTGCGACTGTCGGTTCCCACCATCAGGATGTCGATGGCGCCGTCCTTGCCGCCACCGAGGCCGAGGCCGCTGGCAGTGGCAAGGCTGTTCCTCAACGAGTCCACACCCCGCCATGCGAACCCGGTGACCAGCAGTACGAGCACGGAGAGCACCGCGACCGCTACGCGAGCCGGGCTCGTCTTGGTCCGAATCGGCGCAGGTCGTGGACGCGCGCGGCGCTGCGGTTGCTGGTGGGACACCCCTTCAGGTTACTGGTCCGATGCTCGGCCGCGGGTACCTCGACGCGGCGTGCCAGACTGAACCGTGTGACGAATATCCTGCTCACCGGCGCCCGAGGGCAGCTCGGGACCCGTGTCGAAACCCTCGCTACCTCGGCGGGTCTTCCCGTCACGGCCGTCGGATCCGACGAGCTGGACATCACCGACAGCCATGCCGTCGACGAATTCGTCTCGCCCGGTTCGGTGCTGATCAACTGCGCCGCGTACACGGCTGTCGACGCCGCAGAGGCCGACCAGGAGGCAGCGAAGGCCGTCAACGAGATCGGACCGGGAAATCTCGCGCAAGCCTGTGCGCGGGTGGGTTCGCGATTGATCCACGTCTCGACCGACTACGTGTTTCCCGGCGACGCGAGCACACCGTACGACGTCGACGCAGCCACCGGTCCGGCGACGGTATACGGACGAACGAAACTGGCCGGCGAGGTAGCTGTCCGGAAGTCCGGGGCAGACGTGGCGGTTGTCCGTACCGCGTGGGTGTATTCCGGTGTCGGCTCGGATTTCGTCGCCACGATGCGAAGGCTCGAAGCCGAACGTGAATTCGTGAACGTCGTGGACGATCAGGTCGGGTCACCTACTTACAGCCTCGACCTGGCGGGCGGGATCGTCGAACTCGCGCTGCGGGACTTCACGGGTTCGTCGACATTCCACGTGACCAATGGTGGGCAGGCAAGTTGGTACGAGTTGGCACGCGCTGTGTTCGAGGAGATCGGCGCAGACCCGGCTCGGGTGCGGCCGTGCAGCAGCGCGGACTTCGTGCGCCCTGCTCCCCGCCCGGCATATTCGGTCTTGTCCGAGCGCGCGTGGGTTACCGCGGGAATGACGCCACTGCGTCCGTGGCGAGAGGCTCTGCACGCCGCTCTGGCGTGAGCTTTGTTCGGGGCAGTGCCCGCGGACGGCTAGGCTGACCGGCGTGAGTCCCAAGCTGGCCGTGGTAACGGTGACCTACTCGCCAGGCGAGCATCTCGAGAATTTCTTGAGCACGCTCGCCGTGGCGACGACAGAAAAACCCCAGGTCATCATGGCCGACAACGGGTCGACCGATGGCGCCCCCGAGGCCGCTGATGCCAAGTACGAGCATGTTCGTCTGCTTCGAACCGGTGGAAACATCGGCTACGGCGGAGCGATAAATCGGGCAGTGGCGGAGATCGATTCGTCTATCGAATTTGTCGTGATTTCCAATCCAGACGTCCAATGGGCACCCGGTTCACTCGACGAATTGGTCGCCGCGGCAAATCGGTGGCCAAGGGCCGGTGCACTCGGGCCGAAGGTCCTCGAACCGGACGGCAGCGTCTATCCGTCGGCGCGAACCGTGCCCGACATCACCTCGGGCGTCGGGCACGCATTGCTCGGCACGGTGTGGCCGAAAAACCCGTGGACTGCTCGGTACCGTCAGGAGAACGAGGCCGTCACCGAGCGCGCAGTGGGCTGGCTTTCCGGCTCGTGCCTGCTGGTACGACGCGACGCCTTCGACTCCATCTCCGGGTTCGACTCGCGATACTTCATGTACATGGAGGACGTCGATTTCGGTGACCGCCTCGGAAAAGCCGGGTGGCTGAACGTCTTCGTCCCCTCGGCCGTCGTCACGCATGCCAAAGGCCATGCGGCAGGACGTCATCCGGAACTGATGTTGCCCGCTCATCATCGCAGCGCCTATCAGTTCCAGGCCGATCGCCATCCGCACTGGTGGCAGGCTCCGCTGCGACTCGCGTTGCGCGGTGGCCTGGCCGTGCGGTCCAAGATCGCCGTAGCTTCTGCTGTTCGCGAGCGCGCTCGCACCGACAACTCCACCGACAACCCATCAGTTTCGAACCACGGGGGAAAATGATGTCCGATCCGAATCCGACCGACGCCGTAATCCTGGTAGGCGGCAAGGGCACTCGGCTGCGTCCGCTGACGTTGTCTGCGCCCAAGCCGATGCTTCCGACCGCCGGCCTGCCGTTCTTGACACACCTGCTCGCCCGGATCGAGGCGGCCGGTATCAAGCACGTGGTGCTCGGAACGTCTTTCAAGGCAGAGGTATTCGAGGATTACTTCGGCGACGGCTCCAAGATGGGCCTCGAGATCGACTACGTCTTCGAGACCGAACCGCTGGGCACCGGCGGCGGAATTCGCAACGTGCTCCCGAAGTTGCGCGGCGACAACGTCATGGTGTTCAACGGTGACGTGCTCGGTGGCACAGACCTGAACGCCATTCTCGAGACCCACGAGAAGACGGACGCCGACGTGACCCTGCATCTGGTTCGCGTGGGAGACCCGCGTGCATTCGGTTGCGTTCCGACCGACGAGGACGGACGAGTCTCGGCATTCCTGGAGAAGACCCAGGATCCGCCGACGGATCAGATCAACGCCGGCTGCTACGTCTTCAAGCGCGAGATCATCGAGCAGATCCCCGAGGGACGACCGGTGTCGGTCGAGCGCGAGGTGTTCCCGAATCTGCTTGCCGAGGGCAAGCGGGTGTTCGGCCACGTCGACTCGTCGTACTGGCGTGACATGGGAACCCCCGAGGACTTCGTCCGCGGTTCCGCCGACCTGGTGCGAGGTATCGCGCCCTCACCCGCACTCGAAGGTCCGCGCGGCGAGTCGTTGGTGCACCCCGGAGCCGGAATCGCACCCGGCGCCGTCCTGATCGGCGGCACGGTTGTCGGTCGAGGCGCAGAAGTCGGCGCAGGTGCGCGCCTCGACGGTGCGATTCTCTTCGACGGCGCCGTAGTGGAAGCCGGTGCGGTGGTCGAGCGATCGATCCTCGGATTCGGCGTCCGTATCGGACCCAGAGCGCTGGTCCGCGACGCCGTCATCGGTGACGGCGCGGACATCGGTGCGCGGTGCGAATTGTTGCGCGGCGCACGCGTGTGGCCGGGGGTGACGCTGCCGGACGGTGGCGTGCGCTTCAGCACAGATGTGTGATCGTTAGCTGACCTACTGGAATACTGGCGGGTATGACTTCTCTTCCGAGCCGTTACGTTGCCCTCGGTGACTCGTTCACCGAGGGCGTCGGCGACGCCGACGAACGATTCCCCAACGGTCTGCGCGGGTGGGCAGACCGAGTGGCCGAGCAGTTGGCGGTGAACAACCCCGAGTTCCGCTACGCCAACCTGGCGATTCGTGGTCGCCTGCTCGGACCGATCATCGACGAGCAGGTGGAACCGGCTCTGGCGTTGAAGCCCGATCTGGTGACCATCTACGCCGGCGGAAACGACATGATGCGTCCCAAGCTCGACATCGACGCGGTCGTCGCCCGCTACGATTCGGCAATCGGCCAGCTCACGGCTTCCGGCGCGCGGGTTCTCATGTTCACCGCGTACGACACCGGATGGTCCGCCTTCTTCGGCAAGCTCCGCGGACGCTTGGCGATCTACAACGAGCTTGTTCGCGAGGTCGCGGACCGTCACGGTGCGACCCTCGTCGACTTCTGGCGATTCTCCGAGTATCAGGACCTGCGGATGTGGGACTGGGACCGACTGCACATGTCGCCCGCCGGGCACGAGAACATGGCGATGCGGGTGCTCGACGTCCTGGGCGTCGAACACGGTTTGATCCCACCAGATCTGGGGCCCGCGCCGGTTCTCACCAAAGCCGAAACTCGCCGCGAGGATCGTCAATGGGCGCGAGAGTTCTTGGTGCCGTGGGTAGCTCGGCGAGTGAAGGGAACGTCTTCGGGCGATGGCGTGAGTGCCAAGCAACCCGAACTGTCGCCGTTTCAGTCCTGATTCTTGCGCTGATGTGCGAGCGCGACCAGGTGGTCGATGGTCTCGCGTTCGGCAGTCGGCGGCAGCGCGTCCACCGGCCACCATCGGAGGTCGGTGGACTCCGCGCTCCGGACGATATGCGAATTGTCCGGTGCCACAACAAGAAACCGTAGATCGAGATGGCGAGTCGGAACCCCGAGCGAGCACGTGATCGGATGTGTGTGGGCGGAGAGTAGGTCCGCCTCTATCCGAACGTCGTGGATACCTGACTCTTCGCGAGCTTCACGCAAGGCCGCATCGACCACCGTCTCGTCGTCGGGCTCACAATGACCGCCGAGCTGAATCCACCTGCCCACCTTGGGATGCAGGGTCAACAGGACGTGGCAGCCACTCTCGTCGAGAACCAGAGACGACGCGGTGATGTGTCCCGGTGCATGGCGACGAAGGCATCCGTCCGGAGCCGAATCGAGGAACGCGAGCATTGTGTGCCGCAGTGACTCGTCCGCTTCGGAGGATGTCGCCCAGTCCTCCAGAACGCCCTTGGCCGAGGCGTGCAGCGATTCGGCTGACATGACTTACAACTCCACCAACGCGTCCCCGGGGGCGGAGACGGTGCGCGGAGTCAGGGGCTCGAGTGGGTGCCCGATTGCGACCGCGCCGAGTGGCTGCCAGTCCGCCGGGAGATCGAGCTGTTCTCGTACGAGGTCGGCGGCGAATATGGTCGAGCCGATCCAGCAGCTTCCCACGCCGCGTGTTGCCAGCGAGACCAGCAGGCCCTGCACTGCCGCGCCGGCGGCGACCGTGAACATCGTCGACTCCGCCGCGGTTCGTCTGGCATCCGGATAACTGTGTGCGCCATCGGGCACGCAGAAGGGAATGACGACCTCGGGGGCGTCGAACAGGATGTTTCCGCGGGCAACCCGGGCCTCGACGGATTCGTCACTGCGACCGTCGGCGCGAAGATCGGCGGCCCACTGCTCACGCATCTTCGCGAGGAGAGCCGTGCGGACGGACTCGGTACGCAGCCACACGAATCGAACCGGTCTCGTGTGGTGTGGTGCGGGGGCGGTCAGTGCCTCGGCGATCGAGCTGCGAATGATCTCCGCGTCGACGGGGTCAGCTGCGAACTGCCGAACCGACCGACGCAGCAGCAGTGCCTGGCCGCGGCCCATCACCGTGGCCTCCTCGGTGCCCAGCCAGAACAGATCGTCCGGGCCGCGGCGGATCAGATCCTGGCCGCTGGAACCGTCGTCCTCGAACCGAAGCCCGCGAACAACGGCGACGGGAACGCCGCCCAGCTTGCCCTTGACCAGATCGCCGGCAGCGGCGATCTCGTCCGCGATCGCGATCTCGGTGACGATCAGGTCATTGCCCTGGCTGTCCTGTGCTCCGAGATAGCCGTGCAAGACCGCAATGCCGGACGAACCGATTGCGGCGTCGGTCTGCCCGTTGCGCCACGCACGACCCATCGTGTCGGTGACGACGACCGCGACGGACTTGCCCGTGCTCTCGAGGATCCGGGCGCGCAGACCCGCAGCGCTTGCATCAGGATCCACGGGGAGCAGAGCCAACTCGGCACCGTCGACGTTGGAGCCGTCGATGCCCGATGCGGCCTGCACGATCCCGAGTTTGTTCTCGGTGATCAGAGTGCGGCCCTTGCGCGCCACGACGCGGACGGCTTCCTGATCCACCAGGAGGCGCCGCGCTGCGTCGCGCTCTTCCGGATCGGTCGGCGAGGAAACGATGCGACCCTCGACTTTGGAGAACACCTTGCTCGTGACCACAACGACGTCGCCGTTCTCGATCCACGGCGTCGCGTCGACGACAGCGGCGGCCAAGTCGTCTCCGGGCCGGAACTCGGGAAGGCCGAACACGGGAATGATTTCGATTGCGGCGCCGGGGGAGTGATCTCTGTCCTGGTTTGCTCGAGCTCCGGGTTCGGTCACAGTTCGACTCCGGCGATCTCGAAAGCAGTTCGAACCATTTTTGCGGTCTCTTCGGGGGACGTCATCAAAAGTGGGATGCTTCGCACGTCCACCCCGTCGATGTCGGCCGTGTCACCTTCGTCGACGAGCCAGCCGTCGAGAATGCCGTTGATCGAACGAGCTCCGTAGTGGCGGCCGATCGCCTCGGAAGTCGTGTCGACCCCGATTACGTCGAGGCACTCGTCAGCCATGCCGCGCAACGGTTTTCCGCCGATGACGGGGGAGAGCCCGACAACCTTCGCTGCAGTGGTTCGCAGGGCTCCGCGAATTCCGGGCACCGCGAGGATCGCGCCGACGCTCACGACGGGATTGGACGGTGCGATCAGCACGATGTCGGCACCGTCGATCGCCTCGACCACCCCTGGCGCGGGCTTGGCCTGCTCGGCGCCGACGTGAGCGAAGCTGTGAGTTTCCACCTGTGCTCGATGGCGTACCCACCACTCCTGGAAATGAATCGCCTTCTGCTCACCGTCTTCCGGATCGGTGATCACAACGTGTGTTTCGCTGCGGTCGTCGCTCACGGGAAGCAGTGCGACACCTGGATTCCAGCGATTGCACAACGCTTCGGTGATCGCGGACAACGGATATCCCGTTCGGAGCATCTGGCTGCGAATCAAATGTGTTGCGATATCGCGATCTCCGAGACCGAACCAGTCCGGCTTCGCTCCGTATGCCGCGAGTTCTTCTTTCGCATTCCAGGTTTCGCCGGCGTGCCCCCACCCGCGTTCGGTGTCGATACCGCCGCCGAGTGTGTACATACAAGTGTCCAGATCGGGGCAGATACGCAGACCGTGCATCCAGACGTCGTCCCCGACGTTGACGACGGCCGTGATGCGATGTGGGCCTTCGTATTTCTCGAGGGATTCACCACCGACGATTCCGAGCGCATTTTGTACACCTTGAAGGAAACGGGCCCCGCCGACGCCGCCAACCAATACAGTCACGTTCACGACAACAGAGCCTAGGCGGTCGGCGCGTCGCCGTGTCTGGCGGGCAGAAGGTCCCGTCAATTGGGGGCCGGAATACTAATGGATTCATCTCGTTTAGCTTGACCGCGACACGCTGGACGTGTGTAATCTCAAATGTGTCATTCCAACCGCTACTTGTGAGTTCACTTGCAGCGGGGCCGGTTTCGAACACAGTTTCGAACGGTCGACGGGGTGGGGTTGAAGATGGAGTGAAAATTCTGCGCTATTACAGGTGAGGAGGCGGAACGATGCCCAATGAAAATGTCGAGATCAGTTCTCTCGCAATGACAGTAAGCGACGAACCGCAGACCGATTCCCGAGCAGGCGCAGCAGAAGGTGCCTGCAGCAGTGAGTTCGACGGTATGAGTACTCGGCCAGTGCTGAGTCTCGTCACCGGCTTCGAAGAATTGTTCGACACCATCGAGGATCAGTGGCAGGAGCGTGCTCTCTGCGCGCAGACCGATCCCGAAGCGTTCTTTCCTGAAAAGGGCGGATCGACGAGGGAAGCAAAACGGATCTGCCTCGGTTGTGAAGTTCGTGACGAGTGCCTCGAGTACGCGCTCGCGAACGACGAACGGTTCGGAATCTGGGGAGGGTTGTCCGAGCGCGAGCGTCGGCGACTCAAGCGGGGGATCATCTGATCTGCTGCTGAATCGGTTCTGTCAGCGTCGGGGCTGACGGGCGGTCTTCGAAAGTCTGACCTGCAACGGGGAATTGCAGGTCAAGCAACGACTGTTTTGTTCTTCGTGTGGATTTACATCTTCGTGTGACATCAGTTTTTTCGTCTGACAGTGCGTCAGTCCTCGTCGGGCAGTATTAGTCCTGTTCAGGAAGTTTCAGTCCTCGTCGGGCAGTGTGGGGTCGATGACCTGTGGGTCGACGCCCAGATACGTGCCGACTTGATGGACCAACACGTCGTGCACCAGATCCGTGAGTTCTTCCGGATCCTTCGCGCGCTGCTCCAGTGGGCGGCGAAACAGCACAATTCTTGCGCGAGTGGTATTTCCGTGACGGTCGATTCCGGCCGGAATCAGTCGTGACAGTGGAACCGGGCCGTCTGCGATGACCTCCGGTGGCCACGTCACGGACTCCGGATCGTGCGCGTGAATCTTCGGGACTTCGTCGACTGCGATGTCGAGTTTCGTCAACCGGTCGTGCCACGCGAGGTCGACTGGCGAGAAGGCGTCGAGCACCAGGAGATCGAACTTCTCGGCCCGGGTACGCCGTGCGGGCACCTCCGGGGGAAGTAGCGGTCCGCGCAGGCCACGGCCGTGTCGCTCGATGGAACGAGTGGTGACCGAGCGTCGGCGGCGGGCTTGTGGCATGGCGCCCAGATTACGACAGAAGAAACTGCTCGGTGTGTCCGAGTAGGTTCCGGACGTAGGGAGGGCTAGGCTCCGTACCTGTGAGATCTCTGCGTCGCTGCTGCCGCCCCGGGTGCAAGAACCCCGCCGTCGCGACGCTTACGTATGTCTACTCGGACTCCACTGCGGTTGTCGGGCCGCTGGCAACCGTCGCCGAGCCTCATTCGTGGGATTTGTGTGACACGCACGGTTCGCGAATCACTGCCCCGAAGGGCTGGGAACTCGTCCGCCACGAAGGCGGATTCGCGTCGAGCACTCCCGACGAAGACGATCTGACCGCTTTGGCCGAAGCTGTACGTGAAGCCGGTCTCGGAGATCGCAGCAAGTCCAACGTCGACGCAGATGAGGACATACGTCCCGCAGCTCCGAGTACTGCCCGTACAGGGCGTCGTGGCCACCTCCGCGTTCTGCCCGACCCGTCCAACTGACGCGAGATTCGTCGCCGCAGACGCTAGGCTCGACCGAGTACTTCCACACCCGAGTACTGCGAATCTCCGGACGCCATGCGCCCGGACGTTCCCGTCTGTGAGGGTGCATGCACAAGGAGAGTTTTCAGTGGGGCGAACAGCCGAGTCGGTTGCTGCAATCATCAAGGCGTACGACGTGCGCGGCGTGGTCGGTGAGCAGATCGACGAAGATTTTGTCCGCGACGTCGGTGCATCGTTCGCCCGTCTGGTCCGCGACGAGGCCGGCGCCGCCACGACGGTTGTGATCGGCTACGACATGCGTGCATCGTCGCCCACACTGTCTTCGGCTTTCGGTGACGGCGTGCTCGCTCAAGGGCTCGACGTCGTCTACATCGGATTGGCGTCGACGGACGAGCTCTACTTTGCATCCGGTTTGCTGAACTGCCCGGGCGCGATGTTCACAGCGAGTCACAATCCGGCCAAGTACAACGGCATCAAGATGTGCCGGGCGGGCGCCAAGCCGGTCGGTCAGGACACCGGTCTCGCGACCATCTCCGCCGAGGTCGTCTCGGGTGTGCCCGCGTACGACGGGCCGGCAGGCACCGCCACCACCAAGGACGTCCTCGAGGAATACGCGAGCTACCTACGCGGATTGGTCGACCTGGCTGCGTTGCGTCCGCTGAAGGTCGCAGTCGACGCGGGCAACGGCATGGGTGGACACACCTCTCCGGCCGTATTCGGGCCGATGCCTCTCGAGGTTCTCCCGCTGTACTTCGAGCTCGACGGCACGTTCCCCAACCACGAAGCCAATCCGCTCGATCCGGCCAACCTCGTCGACCTGCAGGCCTACGTGCGTGAAACCGGTGCAGACATCGGTTTGGCGTTCGACGGTGACGCAGACCGTTGCTTCGTCGTCGACGAGAAGGGTGACCCAGTCTCGCCGTCCGCGGTGACGGCACTTGTCGCCAAGCGTGAACTCGCGAAGGAACCGGGCGCGTCGATCATCCACAACCTGATCACGTCACGGGCAGTGCCCGAACTGGTCGAAGAACTCGGCGGCGTCGCAATTCGTACCCGAGTCGGCCACTCGTTCATCAAGCAGGAGATGGCCGAGACCGGTGCCGTCTTCGGCGGCGAGCACTCCGCTCACTACTACTTCCGCGACTTCTGGGGCGCCGACTCCGGCATGCTCGCGGCGTTGCACGTACTCGCTGCGCTGGGCGAGCAGGACCGCCCGCTGTCGGAGTTGATGGCGGAGTACACGCGCTACGCGGCCTCGGGCGAGATCAACTCCACGGTGGCGGACGCAGCCGATCGCACGGCCGCCGTCCTGGCAGCATTCGCGGACCGCACCGAGTCGGTGGATCGCCTCGACGGAGTCACGGTCAGCCTCGAGGGAAATGCCTGGTTCAACCTGCGCGCGTCCAACACCGAACCCTTGCTGCGACTCAACGTCGAAGCACCCACGTCCGCCGATGTCGACGCATTGGTGAACGAAATTCTGGCGATCGTCCGGGCTTGAATCCGAGTCTGATCGGTTTGTCGGTGAGCCGAAGCCCTGGGATAGTTGAGGGACTGTTTCGGGAACGACGGCGTCGGGAACGAAGGCTTTGCCACCACGAACCGCGTAGAGCTGGAATGCTGGATGGTGCGGGAACTGCTAACGGAGAAGGGGGTGCGGTGAGATGACAGCGCCGATGCCGCTTCTCGACCTCGACGACAGCGAGGGTTTGTCGGCTGCCGATTCGGAGGGGCTGCTGCGGTCTGTAGCCATGGGGGGCGCACAGATTCGAGCCACCGCGTCGGCCGTCGGGGAGGGTGTGATCTCTCGGCTCGCCGGTCTGCGTCCGCGCAGCGTCGTGCTGATCGCCGGCGCCGGTGGCGCTCGACACGGAGCCAGGATCGCGCTCGCCCTCGTCGGAGATTCGATCGGGTGTCCGCTCATCGTGCTCGACCGGACGCCGTCGTGGGCCGGACCGTTGGACGTGATCGTCGTCGCCGGTGACGATGCCGGTGATCCACGCCTGGTCGAATCGGTCGACAGTGCCGTTCGCCGTGGCGCCGAAGTTGTTGTCGCCGTTCCGGACGAGGGGCCCATGCGAGCTGTGGCGGCCGGGCGCACCATGCCGTTGCCGCCGCGGCTCTACGCCTCGCCGAGGCACACGATGACGCGGTTCCTCGCCGTTTTCCTCGCGGTTGCCGCCGAAATCGAGGGCAAGGGATCGATCGAGGACCGTTCGGCGGTGCTCGGTCGAATCGCCGACGCGGTTGACACGGAAGCGTTGCGGGACGGGCCGGCCAACGAGGTATTCCACAACCCGGCCAAGTCGTTGGCCACCAGAATGAGCGGTCGACGCGTCGTTCTGTGTGGAAGTGGTTCCGTGACAACAGCACTCGCAGAGTTTTCGAGTGTTTCGCTGATGAGCTCGGGCCTGAATGCCGCTGCCGCCGAGATGTCGGAGGTGATCCGTTCGGCACGAGCGTTGTTCGCGCCCGACGCAGCTTCGCGTGATTCGGTTTTCCACGACCCGTTCTTTCACGATCCGCAACTGGACGGCGCACTGCCGACCGCGCCGGCGCGGGCGTTCGTTTTCGCGACCGAATCCACGCGCGGGGAGGCGAAACGGCGGATGGACGCACTGGCCGACGCGGATCTGGTGGTGGCGGCAGACGAAGACCAGACCAACGTGGTGATATCGGAGATGGAGCAGGTGTTCGTGTTGGCGTCTCGAGTAGACATGGCTGCGGCGTACGTGCAGTTGACGGGTGGTGCGAAGTAAGTGCGTGAACTCGAAGGTGCACTTCGTTCTTACGCGTGGGGTTCGCGAACGGCAATTGCCGAACTGCGCGGCCTCGCGACCCCGTCGAATCATCCCGAAGCGGAGTTGTGGTTGGGCGCGCATCCGGGTGACCCGGCGCGCGTGATCACCGAATCCGGAAGCGAGTCGTTGCTCGAGGTCCTGCACCGCGAACCCGAGCGTGAACTCGGGCGTGAGAACCTCGAGGCTTTCGGTGAGCGACTCCCGTTCCTGCTCAAGTTGCTTGCGGCGGAAGAACCGCTGTCGCTTCAGGCTCATCCCAGTGCGGTTCAAGCCGACGAGGGCTTTCGTCGTGAGAACGCTCTCGGCGTTCCCATGGAATCGCCGATTCGCAACTACAAGGACGGCAGTCACAAGCCCGAACTCGTTGTCGCGCTGAGCAGATTCGAAGCTCTTGCCGGATTCCGTGAGCCGACGCGCACTGTCAAACTGCTGCGCGCTCTGGCCGTCGACGAGTTGGAGCCGTATATCGGTCTGCTCGAAGGCCAACCCGATTCCGACGGGCTCCGGGCGTTGTTCACCACATGGATCACGCTGCCGTCCACGGTGCTCGGGACGTTGCTCCCTGCCGTACTTGCCGGGTGCATCACCTACGTCGCGCATCACGACGCCGAATTCGTGACCGAGATCCGCACCGCGTTGGAATTGAGCGAGGCATACCCCGGCGACGCCGGCGTACTGGCGGCCCTGCTGCTCAACCGCGTCACACTCGAGCCCGGACAGGGACTGTTCCTCGCTGCCGGCAATCTCCATGCGTATCTCCATGGACTCGCGGTGGAGATCATGGCCAACTCCGACAACGTGCTACGCGGGGGACTGACGCCCAAACACGTCGACGTGCCCGAACTGCTGAGGGTTCTGGACTTCGTCGGGGCGGATATCGAAGTGCTCGATCCGGCCCCGTCATCAGGATCAGGTCAGTCAGGTTCGGGTAGATACGAGTACGTCACGCCGGCGCCCGAATTTCGTCTGACGCGTCTGGAGTTCGACTCGAATTCCACCGACCTCGTGGTCGATTCTTCCGGCCCGCGGATTCTGATCTGCACCGACGGCGCGGTCACTGCGACGTGCGGCGCCGACACTCTCGACCTCGATCGGGGCCGAGCGGCGTGGATCGCGGCCGACGAGCCCGCGATACACCTGAGCGCACGGACTCCGACTGCGCAGGTTTTCAGTGCAGTAGTCGGGAACTAGGAGAGCGTGTGTCGGCTCATGGTGGCAAGAAGGCAATTCTGGCGGCTCTCGCAGCCAACGCCGGAATTGCCGTAGCGAAGTTCGCCGGATTCTTGATCACCGGATCGTCGTCGATGCTCGCCGAATCGGTGCACTCGGTGGCCGACACGTCCAATCAAGGGTTGCTGCTCCTGGGACAGAAGAAGGCAGAACGTGAGGCAGATCAACTGCACCCGTTCGGCTACGGGCGCAACCGGTACTTCTATTCGTTTGTCGTGGCACTGGTGCTCTTCACCCTCGGCTCGCTGTTCGCGATCTACGAAGGTATTCACAAGATTCAGCATCCGGAAGAACTCAATTCGGCCTTCGTGGCAATTGCGATTCTTGTCATCGCGATTTGTCTGGAGGGCTACAGCTTCCGGACCGCAGCGAAGGAATCACGACCGCTCAAGGGAAACGCGTCGTGGTGGAACTTCATCCGAACCTCTCGTAGCCCGGAACTTCCGGTTGTGCTGCTCGAGGACACCGGCGCATTGATCGGTCTGGTCCTTGCACTCGGCGGCGTCGGCCTCACGATGGTGACCGGAAATCCGGTCTTCGACGGCATCGGAACTCTGTGCATCGGTGTCCTGCTCGGCATCATCGCGATCATTCTGATCATAGAAATGCAGTCGCTCCTGATCGGTGAGGGCGCAACGGCGGTGGAGACCGAACTGATCCTGAACGCCCTGGTCGACGGAACTCGTATCGAACGCGTCATTCATTGCAAGACGCAGTACCTCGGTCCCGAGGAGATCCTTGTTGCTGCCAAGGTTGCGGTGCCGATCGGATCGACGATCTCGGATGTGGCGACGGCGATCGACGAGGCAGAGTCTCGCGTGCGCGCTGCCGTACCTGCGGCGCGGGTGATCTACCTCGAGCCGGACCTGGATCGTCTCAGGACAGATCGACCTGGGACAGATCTACAGGCTCCCGACAAACCCTGAACAAAGCCGCGCCTGCGGGCTTAGGCTGATGCCATCTCTCTACTTGCCCATAGTGGGACCTGCTGGTCCCCAGCAAGGAGGCGGCAATGGCTGTCAAGGACGAGCAGGCCGGATCTGGACGGTCGAAGCTGTTTCGAACGAAATCGATCGAGCAGTCCATCAAGGACACGGATGAACCGGAAACCAAACTCCGGAAAGAACTGAACTCGTGGGATCTCACCGTGTTCGGTGTCGCGGTGGTCATCGGCGCGGGCATCTTCACACTCACGGCTCGGACGGCGGGAAATGTCGCCGGGCCGTCGGTCTCCCTGGCGTTTGTCATTGCCGCCATCGCCTGCGGACTTGCAGCGCTGTGTTATGCCGAGTTCGCATCGACGGTGCCGGTCGCCGGGAGCGCCTACACATTCTCGTACGCGACGTTCGGCGAATTCGTCGCCTGGATCATCGGCTGGGATCTCATCCTCGAATTCGCCTTGGCGTCTTCGGTGGTCGCAAAAGGCTGGTCGCTGTACCTCGGCGAAGTGATGGGCTCGCGGAGTCCGATCGTCGAGTTGGGGCCGATCTCCTTCGACTGGGGAGCGGTGCTGGTGATCGTGGTCATCACGGTGCTGCTCGCGACCGGTACCAAACTCTCGTCGAGGGTTTCGCTGGTGATCACGGCGATCAAGGTCGCGGTGGTCTTGCTGGTGATCATCGTCGGTCTGTTCTACATCGACACCGACAATTACTCGCCGTACATTCCGCCATCTGAACCGGGATCGACGGGGGAGGGCATCCACCAGTCCTTGTTCTCGTACGTGACGGGGGCCGGTGGCAGCACGTTCGGGTGGTACGGATTGCTCGCGGCAGCCAGTCTGGTGTTCTTCGCGTTCATCGGCTTCGACGTCGTCGCCACGACGGCGGAGGAGGCGAAGGAACCGCAGAAGGCGTTGCCACGCGGCATCCTGGGCTCTCTCCTGATCGTCACGGTTCTGTACGTGGCGGTGACACTCGTGCTGACGGGGATGGTGAAATACACCGAACTCGAGGGCGATACTTCCAACCTGGCAACGGCATTCGCCTTCCACGACATCACGTGGGCGAAAAACGTCATCTCGTTCGGTGCGTTGGCCGGCCTGACGACAGTGGTGATGGTGCTGATGCTCGGTCAGACCAGGGTGCTCTTCGCGATGGCACGCGACGGTCTGATGCCACGACGCCTGGCGCCGACCGGCAAACACGGAACGCCGGTGCGGATCACCGTGTTGGTCGGCGTTGTGGTCGCGGTGCTCGCCGGAGTGTTTCCGATCGGAACCCTCGAGGAAATGGTCAACATCGGCACGCTGTTCGCGTTTGTTCTCGTGTCGTTGGGGGTTCTCGTGCTTCGTCGGACGCGGCCGGACCTACCCCGCGGTTTCAGGGTGCCGCTGGTCCCGCTGGTCCCGATCCTGGCCGTACTCGCGTGTCTCTGGTTGATGTTCAACCTGTCGGTGGAGACCTGGATGAGGTTCGTGGTCTGGATGGCCCTCGGTGTGGTCATCTACTTCGCCTACAGCAGACAGCATTCGTTGATCGGAAAGCGTGAACGCGGCGAAATAGAGTAATTGTACAAATTTTGCTATTTGTCTATCGCATGTACAAATCAAGTAGTACTGTCTACCTCATAGTGAACTGACTCACAGTTGTCGAGTCGGTCCGAATCGAGGAGGTAGACCGTGTCGACGCACGTGAACTCGCACTCCGGGCAGACGCTCCCGCCGGAGCAGTGGCGGGACAAGAAGAGGTATCTCTGGCTGCTCGGCCTGGTGCCGCCGACGGCGGTTTTCATCGCCGTCGGATTGGTCGCGTTGTTCAACAGTCTCGGCTGGAATGCGGTCTCGCCGGTGTGGTGGTGGATCGGGCCACTGCTCGTCTACATCCTGCTCCCGATCCTCGACATCTTCTTCGGCCCCGACGGCGAGAATCCGCCGGACGAGGTGATGGAGCGTCTCGAGAACGACAGGTACTACCGGTACTGCACGTACATCTACATACCGTTCCAGTTGGCCAGCCTCGTCCTGGCCTGCTATCTCTGGTCGGCGACGGATCTGGCCTGGCTCGGAATCGACGGGGGACTGGGGCTGATCTCCAAGATCGGTCTGGCGATCAGTATCGGTTGTGTCGCGGGAATCGGGATCAACACCGCACACGAGCTCGGTCACAAGAAGGACGATCTCGAGCGCTGGTTGTCGAAGATCACTCTGGCGCAGTCGTTTTACGGCCATTTTTACATCGAGCACAATCGCGGACACCACGTGCGTGTCGCCACGCCCGAGGACCCGGCGTCGTCTCGCTTCGGTGAGAGTTTCTGGACCTTCCTCCCGCGCAGTGTGTGGGGATCTCTGCGCTCGTCGTGGTCACTGGAAAAAGCCAGACTGGATCGACTGGGTAAGAAGCCGTGGACAATTCGCAACGACGTCCTGCATTCGTGGATGATGTCCGTTGTACTCTTCGGTGTCCTCGTCGCCGCCTTCGGGCTCTCGGTGCTGCCGTTCCTGGTGCTGCAGGCCGTGTTCGGGTTCTGCCTGCTCGAAACGGTCAACTACCTCGAGCACTACGGACTGAAGCGTCGCCGTTTGGACAGTGGGCGGTACGAGCGAGCTGCACCGGAGCACAGTTGGAACAGCGATCACATCTGCACCAACATTTTCCTGTATCACCTCCAGCGTCACAGTGACCATCACGCGAACCCGACGCGTCGATATCAGACGCTACGAAGCATGGACGGTGCACCGAACTTGCCGAGCGGGTACGCGAGCATGATCATGCTCGCCTACGTTCCGCCGTTGTGGCGAAAAGTCATGGACCCCAAAGTGCTTGCCCATTACGACGGTGACATCACCCGGGTCAACGTTGAGCCGTCCAAGCGCGATCGCATCCTTGACCGATACGGGGCAGCGTGATGAGCAGCTACCGATGCCCGGTGTGCGAATACGTCTACGACGAGTCCAAGGGTGCACCACGAGAAGGGTTTCCGGCGGGAACGCCGTGGGATGCCGTTCCGGACGACTGGTGCTGTCCGGACTGCGGCGTGAGGGAAAAGCTGGACTTCGAGCCGATGCCGGCAACGGCGGGGAGTGAATCATGAACGAATACAAGCTGTATCAGTGCGCGCAATGCGGATTCGAGTACGACGAGGCGGTCGGCTGGCCGGAGGACGGTATCGAACCGGGGACTCGCTGGGACGGCATTCCCGAAGACTGGAGTTGCCCCGACTGTGGGGCGGCGAAGAGCGACTTCTTCATGGTGGAGGTCGAGCGGCAGTGAGATGCGTCGGCGTCGAACGGACCTAGGTGCGGCGGTAATGTCGTCACCATGACTTCGACGCCCACCCGCCTGCCGCAGAAAGAAGCGTCGCGACTGCTGCTGCGTACCTCGGTGCTCGATTCGATGCGTGAATTGTTGACCGAACGCGATTGGTCGGAGGTGACCCTGACTGTTCTGGCCAAGCATGCCGGTGTGAGCCGTCAGACGCTCTACAACGAGTTCGGTTCGAGGCAAGGGCTCGCCGAGGCGTACGCGCTCAGGCTCGCCGACGGCTTCGTCGACGCGGTCGACGAGGCCATGGTGGCGCACGAGGGGCGTGCAGTCGAGGCATTGATGGCGGGCTTCGGCTCGTTTTTCGCCTCCAGTGCCACCGACCCGCTGGTGATCTCGTTGCTCACCGGTGAGGCCAAACCGGACCTGCTTCGCCTGATCACGACCGACAGTGCGGTCATCATCGAGCGGGCGTCGTCGCGGCTTGCGGAGAGTTTCCAGCGAGGGTGGATTCAAGCGTCACCCGCTGATGCCGGGATTCTGGCGAGGGCGATTGCGCGCCTCGGGCTGAGCTACATTTCGATGCCGCCGGAGTCCGGAGCTTCGGTCGCGGAGGATCTGGGTACTTTGCTCGGACCGTTCATCGACGTGGCGCGCGCGGGCCGCGCAGTAGAGGGGCGGGCGGGAGAGGGCGTCTAACCGATAGCCTGGTACACCGATAGGCTTGTGCAGAGTATGCACGTCAACCAGGAGAGGCAGATGACGACCTCAGTTTCAACAACGCCCGTGGCCGAGAGCCGTAACGGCATCGACTTCAAAGTTGCAGATCTTTCGCTCGCGGAGTTCGGTCGCAAGGAAATCCGTCTGGCAGAGCACGAGATGCCCGGCCTCATGGCGCTTCGTCGCGAATACGCAGAGGTGTTGCCGCTCAAGGGCGCTCGCGTTTCCGGCTCGCTGCACATGACCATTCAGACTGCGGTTCTGATCGAGACGCTGACCGCGCTCGGTGCCGAGGTGCGCTGGGCTTCGTGCAACATCTTCTCCACGCAGGACCACGCTGCCGCCGCTATCGTCGTCGGTCCGCACGGCACCCCGGAAGAGCCCAAGGGCGTTCCGGTTTTCGCCTGGAAGGGTGAAACCCTCGAGGAGTACTGGTGGGCAGCGGAGCAGATGCTGACCTGGCCGGGTGAGCCTGCCAACATGATTCTCGACGACGGTGGCGACGCCACCATGCTGGTGCTCAAGGGCGCACAGTTCGAGAAGGCCGGCGTCGTGCCGCCGACGGACGACGACCAGGATTCCGACGAGTACAAGGTCTTCCTTGCACTTCTGCGTCAGTCCCTCGAGTCCGACAAGGGCAAGTGGACCGCGATCGCCGAGTCCGTCCAGGGCGTCACCGAGGAGACCACCACGGGCGTTCTGCGTCTGTACCAGGTTGCCGCTGCCGGTGAACTCACGTTCCCCGCGATCAACGTCAACGACTCGGTCACCAAGAGCAAGTTCGACAACAAGTACGGCACGCGCCACTCCCTGCTCGACGGCATCAACCGCGGCACCGACGTTCTGATCGGTGGCAAGGCTGCGCTGGTCTGCGGTTACGGCGACGTCGGCAAGGGTTGTGCCGAGGCACTTCGTGGCCAGGGCGCTCGCGTCGCGGTCACCGAGGTCGACCCCATCAACGCCCTTCAGGCGCTCATGGACGGCTTCGAGGTCAAGACGGTCGAGCAGGCCATCGGCTGGGCCGACATCGTGATCACGTCCACCGGTAACAAGGACATCATCACGTTCGAGCACATGAAGGCCATGAAGCACCAGGCCATCCTGGGCAACATCGGTCACTTCGACAACGAGATCGACATGGCCGGCCTCGAGAAGTCCGGCGACGTCACGCGGATCAACATCAAGCCGCAGGTCGACGAGTTCACGTTCGCCGACGGACACTCGATCATCGTGCTGTCCGAAGGCCGCCTGCTCAACCTCGGCAACGCGACGGGCCACCCGTCGTTCGTGATGAGCAACAGCTTCTCCAACCAGGTCATCGCGCAGATCGAACTGTGGACGAAGCCGGACGAGTACGACAACGAGGTCTACCGCCTCCCCAAGCACCTCGACGAGAAGGTCGCCAAGATCCACGTCGAGGCACTCGGTGGCACGCTGACCAAGCTCACCAAGGATCAGGCAGAGTACATCGGCGTCGACGTCGAAGGCCCGTACAAGCCGGAGCACTACCGCTACTGACCCGGTGATTCATCGCTGAGGATGTAGTGCCCGCCGTCCCCCGGTCTGCGCAAGCAGGCCGGGGGATAGGCTTGTCCGCCGTGGGAACACTGGTGGCATTGGAAGGTCTCGACGGAGCTGGAAAGCGGACGTTGATCGGCAAAGTGGAGGGCGAACTCCGCCGCGGCGGCACGTCGATCGCGACTCTGGATTTTCCGCGGTACGGAAAGTCGATCCACGCGGATCTTGCTGCTGAGGCGCTCAAAGGTTCACACGGAGACCTGGCCGAGTCCGTGAACGCGATGGCAGTACTGTTCGCCTTGGACCGCGCCGGTGCAGCAGGTCAGATCTCGGAACTGTTGTCCACCAACGACATTGTTCTCCTCGATCGCTACGTGGCGTCCAACGCTGCCTACAACGCGGCGCGGGTGCATCAGGGTGTGGACGGCGAGATGGTCGCCTGGGTCCGTGAATTGGAGCTGGGCCGACTCGCTCTCCCTTCTCCTGATCTGCAGTTGTACCTCGACGTACCGGTAGCGCTCGCCGAGCAGCGCGCCCGCTCCCGCGAGGCCGAGGACGCGTCGCGTCAGCTCGACGCGTACGAGCGTGACGGCGGCCTGCAGGCCCGAACCGGTGAGCTGTACACCCAGTTGGCAGCGACGGACTGGGTCTCACCCTGGTGGATCGTGGGGCCGGAGACGGACCCGGCCGACCTGGCGCGCAGGCTCGCGGATTTCGCATGATCGGTCACCCTTGCAGCCGGGATTCGAACTTTCCGGCACAGTAGAGGGAAAGACGCGGCACGCCGCACGGCCTCGTAACGGTCTGATTCATCGCTCCGAGATGCAACGATAGGGATATGAAACCAAGGATTCTGGTTGTCGACGACGACACGGCACTCGCCGAGATGCTCACGATCGTGCTGCGTGGTGAGGGTTTCGATCCCTACGTGGTAGGCGACGGAACCCTGGCGCTCGCGGCAGTGCGTGAGACTCGCCCCGATCTCGTCCTGCTCGATCTCATGCTTCCCGGAATGAACGGGATCGACGTATGCCGGGTTCTGCGTGCGGATTCCGGTGTGCCCATCGTGATGTTGACGGCCAAGACCGACACAGTCGACGTCGTGCTCGGCCTCGAATCCGGCGCAGACGACTACATCATGAAGCCGTTCAAGCCGAAGGAATTGGTGGCGCGGGTGCGCGCTCGTCTGCGCCGCACCGAAGAGGAGCCCGCGGAGCTGCTGAGCATCGCCGACATCGTGATCGACGTTCCGGCTCACAAGGTCAGCCGCGGCAGCGAGCAGATCTCGCTCACACCACTCGAATTCGACCTGCTGGTCGCATTGGCGCGCAAGCCGCGCCAGGTGTTCACCCGTGAAGTCCTTCTCGAGCAGGTGTGGGGATACCGCCACGCCGCCGACACCCGTCTGGTGAACGTGCACGTTCAGCGTTTGCGCGCCAAGGTCGAAACTGATCCCGAGAATCCCGAAGTGGTTCTGACGGTCAGGGGGGTCGGCTACAAGGCCGGACCGCCGTGAGCGGAGTTTCCAGGTGGCGTCGTCGTCTCAACCGACGGCTGACGCCATTTCTGCGGTGGTGTCACTCGATGAGCAACACCCTCGCGCACACGTGGCGACGCTCGCTCCAGTTGCGAGTGGTCGTCTCGACTTTGACGTTGTCTCTGATCGTCATCGTCATTCTCGGTGTCGTGCTCACCAGCCAGATCACCGATCGGCTGTTGGAAACGAAGATCACCGCAGCGACCGAGGAAATGGACCGTGCCCGCGGCATCGTCGAAGACCAACTCGCGGGCGTCGACGATTCGACGGCGCTCAACGTCCAATTGGAAAGCGCTGCGTCCGGACTGACGAGTCGTAGAAACCAGACCTCGGGCCAAGCCTCCGGGTCTGCCGGCACCTTCGACCCGGTACTGATCGTCCCAGGGGACGGGCCGCGCCAGCCCACCAGTTCGGGACCGGTGGAGCAGATCCCGGACAACCTCCGCGAGTTCGTCAAGCGAGGCCAGATCAGCTACCAATTCGCGACGGTGTCCAACCCGAACGGTTACTCCGGTCCCGCGCTGATCATCGGCAGCCCCACCGCGTCGTCGATCTCGGGACTTGAGCTGTACCTGATCTTCCCGCTCGCCAGTGAAGACCGAAGCCTGTCACTTGTTCGAAGCACCCTGCTGATCGGTGGAGCAGTCCTGCTTGTGCTCCTCGCTGCGATTTCGCTGTTGGTTGCCAGGCAGGTCGTGCTCCCCATCCGCTCGGCCTCACGAATCGCGGTGCGTTTCGCCGACGGCCGACTCAAGGAACGCATGCCGGTCCGCGGCGAGGACGACATGGCGCGCCTGGCCATGTCCTTCAACGAGATGGCCGAGAGTCTGTCCAAACAGATCACCCAGCTCGAGGAGTTCGGCAGTCTCCAGAAACGCTTCACGTCCGATGTCAGCCATGAACTCCGCACACCGCTGACCACGGTCCGAATGGCCGCCGACCTGATTTACGACGGCAGCGAGAACCTCGACCCGATGCTGCGCCGGTCGTCGGAACTGCTTGTCGCCGAACTGGACAGGTTCGAAGGGCTCCTGGCGGATCTCCTCGAGATCTCCCGACACGATGCCGGTGTCGCGGAGTTGGCGTCCGAACAACTCGACGTGCGGATGTGTGCGCGAGCGGCGGTCTCCACGGTTCGCCATCTCGCCCGCGAATCCGGCACCGAACTGATCGTGGACATGCCCGACGAGCCGGTCATGGCAGATGTGGATCCGCGCCGCGTCGAACGCATCCTGCGAAATCTCCTGGCCAACGCCATCGACCACGGTGAGGGAAAGCCGATTCTGCTTCGCCTTCGCGCCGACGAGAATGCCCTCGCCTTCATCGTCCGCGACAGCGGCGTGGGGTTGCGGCCGGGCGAGGAGAAGTTGGTCTTCAACCGGTTCTGGCGCTCGGACCCGTCCCGCGTCCGCCGCAGTGGTGGCACGGGACTCGGCCTCGCGATCAGCGTCGAAGACGCGAATCTGCACGACGGCAAGCTCGAGGCCTGGGGCGAACCGGGAGTTGGCGCCTGCTTCCGGCTGACGCTCTCGCGTACCCGCGGCAAGAAAGTCGTGTCGAGTCCGCTGCCGCTCAAGCCGACGACCACCAAATTCGTGCGCACGCCGAGCGAAGCCGACATCGTCGCCGATACCGTCGGCGAGGTCACGTCGTCACTGCCGACTCCGCGCGAACCGGACTCACGGAACGAGTCCAACGGTGGTGATCGATCATGATCGCAGCCCGCCGTCGTCTGGGACTTCTTGCAACCACGCTCAGCGTGCTGTTGCTGACCGGTGCGTGCGCCAGTTTGCCGGAGTCCTCGTCGCCGCAGGCAATCGGAACTCTGGCAACTGCCGTGCCCGGGACGTCCGTCGAATCACCGGCATCGGGGCGAGAGCCGGACCTACTGGTACGCGACTTCGTCAAGGCGAGTACCGACCCGTCCAACCGGCATGCCGCAGCACGTCAGTACCTCACCAAAGACGCGTCGGCGCGCTGGGACGACGCGTCCAGCGCTGTCATCGTCGACAAGGTCGACGTGCTCTCGGTTTCTCGAACCAGCACCGAAGCCGTCTACACGATTCGTGTGAACAAGGTCGGTCGCCTCGACCCGGGCGGGCTGTATGTTCCCGAAGAGGGCAGCTTCGAAGCGAGGATGACGCTGACGTTGACCGACGGCGAATGGCGGATCAGTGATCTGCCTCCCGGTGTGATCATGGAACGACCACAGTTCCTCGGCGCCTATCAGCGGAAGTCGTTGTTCTTCCTCGACCCGACGAGTCAGACAGTCGTCCCCGACCTTCGCTGGATCTCCGGCGGTCAGGACCAGGTAGCGGCTCAGTTGATCGGTCTGATGATCGACGGACCGAAGGCGGCGCTGGCACCGGCCGTACGAAACGAGCTCGGCAACGGTGTGTCGGTGATAGGTCCGATCACCAAGGCCGACGGCAAGCCTGGGCAGGTCGGAGTCGGTCTCGGTGGCGTGCGCATCAACTTCCGCCTGGACAACCCGATGGATGCTGCGACTCGCGGATTGTTTGCAGCGCAGGTCATTTGGACGCTCGCCAATGCCGATGTCGCGGGGCCGTACGTTCTGGAGATCGACGGCGAACCACTCGACGCCGCTCATGCGGACGGCTGGACCACTGCCGACGTCGCATCCACCAACCCGCTGGCCACCACCAGTGCGACCGTCGGACTGCATGCCTTGCGCAACGGTTCACTGGTGAGCGTCACCGAGCAGGAGGCGACTCCGGTGCCCGGTTTCGCAGGCAACGCGGGCAACCTCACGGCGGCTGCTCTCTCACGGGACGGCAAGTTGGTGGCAGCCGTCGCGGACACCGCTCGGCCGGATCCAGGCACCAGGTTCGACTTGTCACTCGGGACATACGGCGATGGTTCCGTTCCGGTACTCGAAGGCAGCGCCATCACCCGACCTTCGTGGGAGCTGGACAACAACGCGGTCTGGGCGGCGGTGAACGGCAATACCGTCGTTCGGGTCGTCCGCGAACCCGGGACAGGTCGAGTGTCGGTCACCAATGTCGACGTCGGGGCCCTCTCGTCGGTCGGTTCCACGATCTCCGAACTGCGTCTCTCGCGCGACGGCGTGCGAGCCGCGATGATCATCGACGGCAAGGTTTACCTGGCTGTGGTCGTGCGCACCGCCAGCGGGGTCTACGCCCTGACGAGTCCACGCGCGGTGGCCTCTGGCTTGGGAAGCACCGCGCTCTCACTCGACTGGAGCAACAGCGACACCATCGTCATCGCACGCAGTGGCGCTGACATACCGGTCGTCCAGGTTGCGATCGACGGTTCCCGAATGGACGCGCTGCCGAGTGGAAACCTGACCGCTCCCGTCACCTCCGTGGATGCGTCGCCGACCACCGAGTACGTCGCCGACGCGCGTGCGGTGTTCCAACTGAACAACAACGACCCCGCAGGTGATCGTCGTTGGCGTGAAGTGACTGTGCTGACCGGACAGAAAGCGATTCCGGTTCTGCCTGGCTGACTTGTCGGTGCTCGTGTTCATGTCGGTGCTCTCATTCATGATTCGGCCATGGGGGACAAGAAATTCGGTGCCGGCCTGCTCGATCTGTTGTTGCCACGCGAGTGTGGTGGGTGCGCCCGCACAGGGACTCTGTGGTGTCGTGAGTGCGCGGAACTGCTGAGCGACCATCCGGTTCAACTGAGTCCGCGCGTCGATCCGGGCGCACCGGTGTGGGCACTCGGCCGCTACGACGGCCCCAGGCGTCGCAGTGTGATCGCGATGAAGGAACGCGGTCGCCGCGATCTCGCGATGCCTCTGGGGGCCGCTGTGGCCGGTGCACTGGCCATGCTGGAACGGTGGGGCGAGCTCGGTGGCGGAAATCGTGCGCCAATCGTCCTGGTTCCGGCTCCCACGCGCGCCCGGGCGGCGCGATCTCGCGGAGGTGACCCGGTTCGCCGGATAGCTGAAAGTGTGCGAGACAAGCGCAGAGTGGAAGCGTGGGAAACCGGTTGTGTCGAGGGGCGCCCGATACAAGTCTGTCCGATTCTCCGGATGACGCGAGGCGTACGTGACTCGGTCGGACTGTCCGCGGCCGACCGAGTGACCAATGTGAACGGTCATGTGTCTCTCGACACCACTGCGATCCGTTCCATTGCGGGGGACAGCGCCATCGTCCTGCTCGACGACGTCCTGACGACGGGAGCGACTGCGGCAGAGTCGGTTCGGGCTCTCTCGCTCCGTGGGATTCGGACAACTATCGTGCTCGTACTTGCAGGGGCTTAGATGAATTTCGTTGGAACAGTGGCACTCGCGCGCGTTACGTACTAGCGTCGGCGGCACACCCGAAAATACTGGTAGGAGGTGGTACTTCGATACTGGTGCCGGGCGGATCCCCTCTCGGTACTTGCAGAATTTGCCGCCGCCCACCGTGGGGCGGGGCCGTAATTGGGAGGTACGAGTGACGACCCCTTCGCAAGCCTCGTTTTTCATCGAGGACGCCACCATCGAGCGTTCCGAGAATGCCGCAGCTCCGAGATCCGACGTCGTAGTCAAGGGACGAAATGTCGAGATCCCCGATCACTTCCGAATCTACGTTTCGGAAAAGCTGGCGCGACTCGAACACTTCGACCCCTCCATATTCCACTTCGACGTGGAACTCCAACATGAACGCAACCGACGACAGGCCAAGAGTTGCCAGCGCGTCGAGATCACCGCTCGAGGTAAAGGCCCGGTGGCCCGAGCCGAAGCGTCCGCAGACAGCTTCTACGCCGCCTTCGAATCGGTGATCGACAAGCTCGAGAGTCGCCTCCGTCGAACCAAGGACCGCAAGAAGGTCCATTACGGTGACAAGCGACCGGTGTCCGTCGCGGAGGCAACCGCCTCCCTCGTCGACGCAGACTCACTCGGAGTCACACCGGACATTTCGCTGAACGGTCAAGAACCGGACGAGTACGACGGCCCGGGACGCGTGGTCCGCACGAAGGATCACCCGGCCGAGCCGATGACCATCGACGACGCTCTCTACGAGATGGAACTGGTCGGACACGACTTCTTTCTCTTCCACGACAAGGAGTCGGACAAGCCGTCCGTCGTCTACCGTCGTCACGCTTTCGACTACGGATTGATCCGCCTGACATGACCCAATCGGTGGTGGGTTTGCTCGCTCGCCGCCGGTAGCGCCTACCATGGAATCCGGCCGGAGTTTTCGGACCCCGGCCGGATTTTCAGTGTGTGACCCCCTGTCGCCGAAGATTGAGGACGAAGAAGACTGTGCCGTCGCTGTCGCTATCGAAGCTGCTCCGTGTTGGTGAAGGTCGCATGGTCAAGCGGCTCAAGCACATCGCCGAGCATGTGGAATCTCTGTCGCCCGATGTCGAAGGCCTGACAGACGAGCAACTCAAAGCCAAGACCACCGAGTTCCGTGAGCGTTACGCCGCCGGGGAAACTCTCGACGAGTTGCTGCCCGAGGCTTTCTCTGTAGCCCGCGAGGCGTCGTGGCGCGTGATCGACCAGAAGCACTTCCACGTGCAGATCATGGGTGGCGCGGCCCTGCACTTCGGCAACGTCGCCGAGATGAAGACCGGTGAGGGCAAGACCCTGACCTGCGTTCTTCCGGCTTACCTCAACGCGATCGCCGGCGACGGCGTCCATGTGGTCACTGTCAACGACTACCTCGCCAAGCGCGACTCCGAATGGATGGGCCGCGTTCACCGCGCCCTCGGCCTCGAGACCAGCGTGATCCTCTCGGGCATGACGCCGGCCGAGCGCCGCGTCGCTTACGCAGCGGACATCACCTACGGCACCAACAACGAGTTCGGCTTCGATTACCTGCGTGACAACATGACGCATTCGTTGGACGACCTGGTCCAACGTGGCCATGCGTTTGCCATCGTGGACGAGGTCGACTCGATCCTCATCGACGAAGCCCGAACCCCGCTCATCATCTCGGGCCCGGCTGACGGCTCCAGCAAGTGGTACAGCGAGTTCGCCCGCATCGCGCCGCTGCTGAAGAAGGACGTTCACTACGAGGTCGACATCCGCAAGCGCACCATCGGTGTTCACGAGGCGGGCGTCGAACTGGTCGAGGACCAGCTCGGTATCGACAACCTGTACGAAGCCGCGAATTCGCCGTTGGTGAGTTACCTCAACAACGCGATCAAGGCCAAAGAGCTCTACACCAAGGACAAGGACTACATCGTCCGCGACGGCGAGGTCATCATCGTCGACGAGTTCACCGGCCGCGTGCTGGTCGGTCGCCGTTACAACGAGGGCATGCACCAGGCGATCGAGGCCAAGGAGAAGGTGGAGATCAAGGCCGAGAATCAGACCCTCGCCACCATCACCTTGCAGAACTACTTCCGTCTGTACGACAAGTTGTCGGGCATGACGGGTACCGCCGAGACGGAAGCTGCCGAGCTTCACCAGACCTACACCCTCGGCGTTATCCCGATCCCGACCAACCGTCCGATGGTCCGAGTCGACAACGGCGACCTCATCTACAAGACCGAGGAAGCCAAGTTCGACGCGGTGGTCGACGACGTCGTCGAGCGTCACGAGAACGGCCAGCCCGTTCTGATCGGTACCACCAGCGTCGAGCGCTCGGAGTACCTGTCCAAGCAGTTCACCAAGCGTGGCGTTGCCCACAACGTCCTCAACGCGAAGTTCCACGAGAAGGAAGCGACCATCATCGCCGAGGCCGGCCGCTCCGGTGCGGTCACCGTCGCGACCAACATGGCCGGCCGCGGTACCGACGTCGTGCTCGGTGGTAACCCGGACATCATCGCGGACATCGCGCTGCGCAAGAAGGGCCTCGACCCGGTGACGACGCCGGACGAGTACGAGGCAGCCTGGGACGCCGTCCTCGACGAGGTCAAGGCTGAAGTGAAGGAAGACGCGGAGAAGGTCCGCGATGCCGGTGGCCTGTACGTCCTGGGCACCGAGCGTCACGAATCGCGTCGTATCGACAACCAGTTGCGTGGTCGTTCCGGACGTCAGGGTGATCCCGGCGAATCGCGGTTCTACCTTTCGCTCGGTGACGAGCTGATGCGCCGCTTCAACGGGTCGGCACTGGAGTCGATCATGACGCGCCTCAACCTGCCTGACGACGTCCCGATCGAAGCCAAGATGGTCTCGAAGGCCATCAAGAGCGCTCAGACGCAGGTCGAGCAGCAGAACTTCGAAATTCGCAAAAATGTCCTCAAGTACGACGAGGTCATGAACCAGCAGCGAACGGTCATCTACAAGGAGCGCCGCCAGATCCTCGAGGGTGAGGACATGGAGGGCCAGGTCGAGCAGATGATCACCGACGTGGTCACCGCCTACGTGGACGGTGCCACCGCGGAGGGCTACGTCGAGGACTGGGATCTCGAGCAGCTGTGGACGGCGCTGAAGACGCTGTACCCGGTCGGCATCGATCACAAGGCGTTGGCGGGGGAGGACGGTGCAGGTATCAACAGCGACCTGAGCCGTGACGACCTGCGCACCGCGTTGCTCGAAGACGCCCACGCGGCGTACAAGAAGCGCGAAGCCGAGATCGACGCGATCGCCGGCGAAAACGGCATGCGTGAACTCGAGCGTCGTGTCTTCCTCTCGGTCCTGGACCGCAAGTGGCGTGAGCATCTCTACGAGATGGATTACCTCAAGGAGGGAATCGGCCTGCGTGCGATGGCCCAGCGTGACCCACTGGTCGAGTATCAGCGCGAGGGCTACGACATGTTCATCGGCATGCTCGACGGATTGAAGGAAGAGTCCGTCGGATTCCTCTTCAACCTGCAGGTCGAGGCAGCTCCGGCACAGCCTGCGAGCGGAATTTCCGTCACGGCGGGCTCGGCTGCTGCGGCTTCCGCCACGGCGCCCAAGCCGCTCCCGACGCAGCAAGCCGCGGCCAGGACAACCGGCACGGCTGCCCCGACGGCGTTGCGCGCCAAGGGACTTGACGACGAAGGTCCGTCACGATTGACGTACACCGGCCCGGACGAGGACGGCAAGGCGAAGGCAACCCGCGACTCGGCCGCCGACTCCGGTGACGGGGCAGCCTCACGTCGCGAACGTCGTGAAGCAGCGCGGACGCAGTCGAAGAGCAACCGAGCTCCGAAGTCCAAGCGCAAGCGCTGAGGTTTCAGTACGGACAGTTCTCGACAGGCTGGACGGTCACACCACGTGTAGTGCGGTGACCGTCCAGCCTGTTCCGTCTGTGTGGTCGATCCGACCTGCGACGGCAAATGTCTGCTTGCCTCGTGTGTACGTCGCACAGACTTCGGCGGTGCGCTCCGAAACCGCTTGAACGTGGGTGCGGTGAACGGCCGCGCCGCCCATCTTTCGGGCCGAATAGTCTGAAGCGTAAAGTCGCGCAACAACTTCCAGGACTCCTGGCGTCAGTACGCCGCTGAGCTGGCGTGGATTTCGTCGTCGGTCGACGGTTTCGAGAACCAGACGCAGTGATCGGTTCCAGAAGATGTCGGCACCTGCCAGCCGCGGTTCCGGAGCGTGAGTGAACCCGGTACTGGTCGATGTTCCGTTGTGTGGCGTCTTTCGCGGGCGACGCACCATCCGGTCTGTTCGACACTGCGTCAGGTCTGGTCGGCACTGCGGCCGCGACAGCACGACGGTGTGCGCGTGAGGCTCGAATTGTGGTGCCGGCTCGAGAACAATTTTGCAGTCCTGCTCCATGACATCCCCCCGGATGATCGTGCGTCCGAGTTGGCCGACTCGGACTTTCGCTCCCCCGAGCGATGGTGAGAAGCATGACACGAAATGCTCGAGATGTCGCCGTGATCACCATCGCGACTTAGGGTGATGGCGTGCGGGGACTTCTGTTGGATGTCGGTGGCGTGCTGTTCGGTCCGGGATCGGATCTCGAGGGCTTGAGCGCGCTCGTGCGCGCTGTGAGGGCCCGCGGAATCGTGACGGGAATCGTCAGTAACGATCCCGGCGGCGCCAGTGCTCAGTGGTTGCGGGATCTCGGCGACGGGGTCTTGGTCGACGACGTGATCCTGTCCGGTGACGTGGAGATGGCGAAGCCGGATGCCGAGATCTATCTGCTGGCGGCGAGTCGGTTGGGCGTCGACCCGGGGGAATTCGTTTTCGTGGACGATCTCGAGGTCAACGTGCGCGCGGCGGTGGCCGTCGGGATGGTCGGCGTCCATCACGTCGGCTCGGAATCCACGATCGAGGAGTTGTCGATTCTGTTCGATCTGGGCGAAGGAGGGGACACGAAGCCATGGTGAACAGACTGACCACTCAGGACGCGGCTTTCTACTTCCTCGAAGCCGGGACGACGCCGATGCATGTCGGCTCGTTGGGGATTTTCAGGCAACTGCGAAACGGGATCGATCACGAGGAATTGCTTCGTCTGGTCGAAGATCGGCTCGGATCGGTTCCGCGGTACCGCCAGAGGGTTCGTGAGGTGGCGTTCGGCCTGGCCCGTCCGGTGTGGGTGGACGACTCGGATTTCGACATCACCTACCACGTACGCCGATCGGCTCTGCCGAAGCCCGGTTCAGACGAACAGCTGATGGATCTGATCGCCCGGCTGACGTCCAGACCGCTCGACAGCACGAGGCCGTTGTGGGAGATGTACCTGGTCGAGGGGCTGACCAGAAACAGATTTGCCATCTTCACGAAGTCTCATTCGTCGTTGGTCGACGGCGAAGCGGCTCCCGAGATCAGCCAGGTGATCTTCGATCCGGAGAAGAATCGAGCGCCCGGCCCCGAGGAACTGTGGATGCCGGCCAGGCCGCCGAGCGACACCAGCTTGTTGGTCAGTGCACTGGCAGACCTCGTGACGAGCCCGGGGGAGGGGATCGCACGGGCGCGCGCAACATTCAACGACGTGACCACGTCTGTCACCGAGGCGGTCAGTGCACTCGGAAAACTTGCAGAAGTGGTTCGAACTGCGACGCAGGTGGCCCCGTCGAGCCCGCTCAACGCGACGATCTCGCGCAATCGACGCCTCGCGGTGGCCAAGACATCTCTCGAGGACTACCGACGTATTCGGGCGAGGTACGGGTGCGAGATCAACGACGTGATTCTGACCGTCATCGCAGGTGCGATGCGGAACTGGCTGCTCTCGCGCGGCGAACCGGTGACCGAGGCGACCATCGTGCGGGCGATGGTGCCCATGTCGGTCTACACGGACGGCCCCGAGAGTCCCGACGTCGACGATCCGCAGGCGCCGGGACATGTTTCCTCGTTCCTGATCGACCTGCCTGTCGGTGAACCCAACGCGGTGGTTCGGCTCTCGCACGTTGCGCATGCGACGGAGGCGTTTGCACGCCAGGGCCGGCGGGTCACCGCGCAGACGATGGTCCGAATGTCCGGGTTTGCGCCGGCGACGCTGCATGCGATGAGCTCACGTGCGGCCAGCAGTCTCTCGCAGCGAATGTTCAATCTGATGATCACCAACGCACCGGGTCCGCAGTTCCCGCTCTACCTCGGCGGGGCTCGGATGCTGGAGATGTATCCGGTGTCGCCACTGCTCAAGAATCAGACACTCAGCATCGCCCTGACGTCGTACGACGGAAATGTCTACTACGGTTTGAATGCCGACCGTGACGCGATGTCGGACGTCGACGTCGTTCGTTCGCTGATTTTCGAGTCACTCGAGGAATTGACGGATGCGAGTCGGTGACGAACGAACGAGCAGGGACGAACGAGCATGAAGGTGGTCTCATGAGGGTGTACGTGCCGGCGACGGTCGAGATTTTGCAGAAGTTGGTCGCAGATCAGGAGTTCGACCCGATGAGCCGGACGGCTTTTGCGGTCACCCCGACCCTGCGTGAGTCGTATGCGGCGGGGGACGACGACGAGTTGGCCGAGGTCGCCATGGGTGAGGCGGCGCGTGCGTCGCTGCGATTGATCGCCGGAACCGAGGGTGACGTCACCTTCCGGCGCGCCGTCGTCGCTGCCGACGTCGACGATGCCGACGTCAAACTGCGGCCCGATCTCGACGATTCGGTGGTTCGACTAGCAGGTCCCGTCACGATGGCTCAGGTCGCATCTGTGCATGTCGACCTCGAACAGGCAGAATCGGACATCGAGCGCGCTGCTGGCATAGTCGACGCGGCGGATCTCGGTGATGCCGATGCCGAGTTCACGCTCGGCGACGCGGAGGACCACGAGTTGGCGTGGTATGCCGCGCAGGAGTTGCCGTTCTTGCTCGACCTGCTGTGAATGTGCTTACTGTTAAGTAACCTACGGTACCGTAACCTGATAACCTACGGTACCGTAGGCAGTGGGTTCGGAAGGTGAGAGGTGGAGGTCTGATGGGTCTGAAGGACTGGATCGAGGCACCGGCAGCGTCGGTGGTTCCGGCAGCGCGGTCGAAGCTCAATCTGCTTCGCGGTGCGGCGGCTCGGCTGACCACACCATTGCTTCCCGACGACTATCTCCACCTCGCAAATCCGTTGTGGTCGGCCCGCGAGTTGCGTGGTCAGATCGTCGAAGTACGGCCCGAGACCACGGATTCGGCGACCATCGTCATCAAGCCGGGTTGGGGATTCGACTTCAACTACCAGCCGGGGCAGTACATCGGTATCGGCCTCCACATCGACGGTCGTTGGCATTGGCGCTCGTACTCCCTGACTTCTCCGCCCAACTGGGAGAACAAGCGAATCTCCATCGCGGTCAAGGCCATGCCCGAGGGCTTCCTGTCGAGCCACCTCGTCAGTGGCGCGGTCCCGTCGGGAACCATCGTTCGACTGGCCACGCCGTCCGGCAACTTCGCTCTGCCGGATCCGCCGCCGGAGAAGATCCTGTTCATCACTGCGGGCAGTGGCATCACTCCGGTCATGGGCATGTTGCGGACGATGAACCGTCGCGGGCAATTGCCCGACGTCATGCACATCCACTCGGCTCCGACGGAATCCGACGTCATGTTCGCCGACGAACTCACGGCGCTGCACGTCGAGCACGAGGACTTCGTCAGCCACGTCCAACTCACACGGCGTGACGGAAAGTTCAAACTCAGCTCTCTCGACACGGTCTGCCCCGATTGGCGCGAGCGCCACACCTGGGCGTGCGGACCGCTTCCGTTGCTCGACGAACTCGAGGATGTCTGGAAGGCGGAAGGTATCGAGGATCGCCTCCACATGGAGCGATTCGCGGTATCGCGCATCGACGCTTCGGCGGACGGCGGCACGGTCACGTTCGAGAAGTCGGGTAAGACGATCACCGTCGACGGCGCGACGACGCTTCTGGAGGCCGGCGAGCAGTCCGGTGCGTTGATGCCGTTCGGTTGCCGCATGGGCATCTGCCAGACGTGTGTCGTACCTCTCGTTGCCGGTCACGCGATCGATCTACGCTCGGGGAAACAGCACGCGGAGGGTGAGCGCATCCAGACGTGCATCTCCGCCGCCGCGGGCGACTGTACGCTGGACGCATAGCTTCTAGGCACACGGAGGACCACGGTGGCCATCACCGATATCAAAGAGTTTTCGCACCTCACCGAGGCCGATGTCGAAGCTCTCGGACGTGAACTCGATCAGATTCGACTCGACATCGAAGACTCTCGCGGAATCCGGGACGCCCGCTACATTCGTCGCGTCATTCGCGTGCAACGCGCGTTGGAGCTCGGCGGGCGTATCGCGCTGTTCGGCAGTCGGTATCGACCGGCGTGGCTGGTCGGTACAACCCTGCTGAGCCTGTCGAAGATCATCGAGAACATGGAACTCGGGCATAACGTCATGCACGGGCAATGGGACTGGATGAACGATCCCGAGATTCACTCGGTCTCGTGGGAGTGGGATCAGACCGGTCCTTCCGAGCACTGGAAGCGTGCACACAACTACCAGCACCACACGTACACCAACGTCGTAGGGATGGACGAGGATCTCGGTTTCGGGATTCTGCGTATGACGCGTGACGAGCCGTGGAAGCCGATCAACCTCTTCCAGCCGATCGCCAACGTGATCTTGGCGGCCACGTTCGAGTGGGGTATCGCGCTGCACGACCTCACAGCGGCAGCCGAGTTGGAGGGCGCGGAGAAGGGCCAACTGAACTCGCAGGCGAACAAAGACTTCGCGCGCAAGATCTTTCGTCAGGTCGGCAAAGACTTCATCTTGTTCCCGGCGCTGACGGGGCCGGCGTGGAAGTCGACCATGACGGCCAATGCCACTGCGAATCTCGTGCGCAACCTGTGGGCGTACGTCGTCATCTTCTGTGGCCACTTCCCGGACGGCGCCGAGAAGTTCACAGTTGCCGAATTCCAGCAGGAGACTCGTCACGAGTGGTACCTGCGTCAGATGCTCGGCAGTGCGAACTTCAATTCCGGCAAGCTCATGGGTCTGATGAGTGGCAACCTGAGCTACCAGATCGAGCACCACGTGTTTCCCGATCTTCCGAGCAATCGCTACCCCGAGATTGCCGTGAAGATGCGTGCGCTGTGCGAGAAGTTCGATCTCCCGTACACCACCGGTTCGCTCTTCAAGCAGTACCTTCTGGCACTGCGCACGATCCACAAGCTGGCATTGCCGGACAAGTGGCTCACTGCGACCTCGGACAATGCTCCGGAAACGTCCTCGGAACTACGTTTCCGTGACTCAGGGTTCCGGGATGCAGCCATGGCGATGGTCGAGGACCTGCGTACCGATCCGGTCACCGGTAAGCGTCTGGGATTGTTGACTGCACTCAAGTCGCAGGCCCGTTCCCGCATGCCGAAGCGCCGGAAGTGATATAGGTTACATCGGGAAAAACCTAACCTACGGTGCCGTAAGTTACGCTACAGTAGGTGCAGTTGATCTGAACGATTCGGAATCATGATCGTTCTGCACTTACTACTTTGCGCCTAACTCACTGCTAGGAGGCTTTCCATGGCGATTGCAGATGTCAAGGAATACGCACATCTCACGGACGCTGACATCGAGGCGCTCGGCCGCGAACTCGACGCGATTCGTCGCGACATCGAGGAGTCGCGCGGCGAGAAGGACGCGCGCTACGTGCGCAACGTCATTCGCCTGCAGCGTTCGCTCGAAATCAGCGGCCGTGCAGTGCTTTTCGCCAGCCGTCGCCGTCCGGCGTGGCTCGCCGGAGTGGGCCTGCTGACGCTCTCGAAGATCATCGAGAACATGGAACTCGGGCACAACGTGATGCACGGGCAGTGGGACTGGATGAACGACCCGGAGATCCACTCCACCTCGTGGGAGTGGGACGTCACCGGCCCGTCTGCGCACTGGAAGCAGACCCACAACTACCTGCATCACAAGTACACCAACGTCCTCGGAATGGACGACGACGTCGGATACGGGCTCCTCCGCGTCACCCGCGATCAGCGGTGGAAGCCCTTCAACGCCGGCAACCTGGTCTACAACACCCTGCTCGCCCTGTTCTTCGAGTACGGCATCGCTGCTCAGCACCTCGAGCTGGGCAAGGTGGCCAAGGGCCGCGCCGACAAGGAAGAGACGCAGCGCAAGCTCCGTGAGGTCGGCGAGAAGATCGGCAAGCAGGTCCTGCGCGACTACGTCATCTACCCGGCCATCACCGGCCCGGCGTGGAAGAGCACGTTGTCGGCCAACTTCACCGCCAACACCCTGCGGAACGTGTGGACCAACGCGGTCATCTTCTGCGGCCACTTCCCGGACGGCGCCGAGAAGTTCACCAAGGAAGACATCGACAAGGAAACGCAGGCTCAGTGGTACCTGCGCCAGATGCTCGGCAGCGCCAACATCGAGGGCAGCGCGCTCATGGACTTCATGACGGGCAACCTGAGCTACCAGATCGAGCATCACCTGTTCCCCGATCTGCCCAGCAACCGCTACAAGGACATTGCGGTCACGGTGCGTCAGCTCGCGGACAAGTACGACCTGCCGTACACGACGGGCCCGCTTGCCGTGCAGTACGCCAAGTCGTGGCGCACCATCGCCAAGCTGTCGCTGCCCAACAAGTACCTCAAGGACACCGTCGACAATGCGCCCGAGACGGCGTCGGAGCGGATGTTCGACGGGGATCCGACGTCGACTGTGGATCCCGTGACCGGGCGTCGTAGCGGCCTCAAGAGCGCCATCGCACGTAAGCGTAAGAGTGGAAAGCTGCGCAGCCTCCTCGGCCTGCGCTGATTCCCGATTTCGCTGACAAGAGGCAACAAGCGGCCCGACACCATTCGATGGTGTCGGGCCGCTTTTCTTGCGCGGTCTTGCTCAGTACTGATCGTTGGACTTGATCGCTTCCAGCAGTTGTCGCACAGCGACGACGCGCCGTGCGGATTTGCCCTCCAGTAGGTCGAGCTTGCATTCGGGATCCGCCGGCGGACCCAGGTGCGTGCATCCGCGCGGGCAATCCTCGATGGCCGCGGCCAGGTCCGAGAACGCCGCCACCACGTTCTCGGGTGAGATGTGCGCCAGACCGAATGAACGGATGCCGGGGGTGTCGATCACCCAGCCGCCACCGGCTAGGGGGAGCGCCACCGATTGGGTCGAAGTGTGCCGCCCCTTGCCGACGCCGGACACGATGCCGACCGCCCGATTGGCGTCGGGGACAAGGCGATTGACCAGTGTCGACTTTCCGACGCCGGAATGCCCGATCAGGGCGGTCAACTTGTGCTCGAGGATCTGGGTCAGTTCGTCGAGGGGGTCGTCACGGCCGGCGACGACCACTTGGATGTCGAGGTCGGCGAAAGTGCTCGCGAATTCCTCGGGTGGTTCGAGGTCGCTCTTGGTCAGGCAGACGATCGGCGTCAGGCCACCCACGTAGGCGGCGACCAGTGCGCGCTCGACAAAGCCGGTGCGCGGTGGGGGATCCGCGAGTGCCACGACGATGAGCAACTGCTCGGCGTTCGCGACGACGATGCGTTCGAAGGGATCGGTGTCGTCGGCTGTTCGGCGCAAAACCGTCGAGCGCTCGGAGACCCGGATGATGCGAGCGAGGGTGTCGGTTTTGCCCGACAGGTCGCCGACAATGTCCACCTGATCGCCGACGACGATGGGGGTGCGGCCCAGCTCGCGGGCGCGCATCGTCACGATCAGCCGGTCGGGATCGCCGCCCAGGACGCAACCCCAACGGCCACGATCCTTCGACACCACCATCCCCGATTCAGCCGACAGATGTTCGGGCCGTGTCTTCGTACGGGGGCGTGATCCGCGTCCAGGGCGTACCCGGACGTCGGACTCGTCGTACTGCCGCGGAGTCAGAAGCTTGCCTTCGGCGTCGCGGTCGAACTTTCGAGCATGTCGACCCACATGTTCTCGAAGCCGGGCAACGTCTTGGCGGTGGTTCCGACGTCGTCGACCTCGACGCCGTCGACGACCAGGCCGATGATGGCACCGGCTGTCGCCATGCGGTGGTCGGCGTACGAGAGCCATTGTCCGCCATGGAGTTCCGCGGGGACGATGGTCAGTCCGTCGTCGGTTTCGGTGACGGAGCCGCCGAGCTTGTTGATCTCGTCGGCTAGGGCGGCCAGACGGTCGGTCTCGTGCCCGCGCAGGTGCGCGATACCTCGTAGGTGCGAGGTGCCCTCGGCGAGAGCGGCCAGTGCCGCGACGGTGGGGGTGAGTTCTCCCTCGTCGTGGAGGTCGATGTCGATGCCGCGCAATTTCTCCGGACCGCGAACAGTCAGCACGCCGTCGGCAAGAGTGACGTCGGCGCCCATCGACGCGAGGATCCCGCGGATCGCGTCACCAGGCTGTGTCGTCGACGACGGCCACATCGGGACACTGACGGTTCCTCCGGTGACTGCGGCAGCGGCCAGGAACGGTGTGGCGTTGGAGAGATCGGGTTCGATCGCCCAGTCCACGGCGCGTACGGGCCCCGGTGCCACTCGCCAGGTGTCCGCGTCGCCACCCGTGGCGGGCGTCGTCACGGAAATGCCGGCCTGCCTGAGCATTTCGACGGTCATGTCGATGTGCGGCATGGAGGGAACTGGCTTGCCGTCGTGATGGACGGTGACACCCTCCTCGAAGGCGGCGGCTGAGAGGAGGAGACCGGAGACGAACTGCGACGAACCGGATGCGTCGATGGTGACCGTCCCGCCGCGTAGGGATCCGGTTCCGGAAACGGTGAACGGGAGTGCGTCACCCTCGATGTGTGCGCCGAGTCCGCGCAGTGCCTCCAGGATGGTGCCGAGAGGTCGTGTGCGTGCCTGCTCGTCGCCGTCGAAGTGGACGATTCCGTCGGCCATCGCGGCGAGCGGCGGCAGGAAGCGCATGACGGTGCCGGCGAGTCCGCAGTCGACGTCTCCGCCGCGGAGGGGACCGGGAACTACGCGAAGTGTGGTCGGATCGCCGGCTTCCTCGACGCCGATACCGAGGTCGCGCAAAGCGGCGATCATCAGGTCTGCGTCACGACTGCGGAGTGCACCCGTGATCGTGGAGGGGCCATCCGCCAGCGCGGCCAGAATCAGAGCTCGATTGGTGATGGACTTGGATCCGGGCAGCGTCACCACTGCATCGACGGGTGCTTGGGCCCTCGGGGCGCTCCACAGACTCAGACTCACATGGTCCATCTTCTCTCATCGGTGGGGGAATGGTCGAAACCGTGCCACCCTGGGTGTCATGTGCGGAAGGTATGCGACCACAGCGGACCCGGCCACCCTGGCGGTGGAACTCGATGCGCTCGACGAGACCGACCACTCGGCGCCCGTCGAAGCCGACTACAACGTGGCTCCGACGACCGAGGTGTTGACCGTCGTGGAACGCCACGATCGGGAAAACCCCGACAGCGATCCGACCAAGAGGATTCGGCGGATGCGCTGGGGATTGGTGCCCTCGTGGACCAAGGAACTGGGTAAAGGCCCGGTCCTGTTCAACGCGCGTGCCGACTCGTTGGCGGACAAGCCCGCGTTTCGGACCGCGTTCAAGTTCAAGCGTTGCCTGGTCCCGATGGACGGGTGGTACGAGTGGCAGACCGAGGCCACTGGCGGGAAAAAGGCAGCGAAGATTCCTTACTACATGCACCCCGACGACGGATCACGGCTGTTCATGGCTGGTGTGTGGTCTGCCTGGCGAGACCCGAAGGTCGAGAATGCGAGCCCCGTCCTGAGCTGCTCGATCGTCACAGTCGACTCACTCGGTCATCTGGAGCAGGTTCACGACCGGATGCCCCTCGCCCTGCCTCGAGACCGCTGGGAGGCGTGGCTCGATCCCGACAACACCGTCGATTCGGCCCTGCTCGAACCGACCCCGGACCTTTTCGAGCGGATCGACATCGCTCGAGTCCGGCCGCTGGTCAACAGTGTCAAGAACAACGGACACGAATTGATCGAGCCGGACATCGACCGTGCCGGAGAGCAGATCAGTCTGCTCTAGCGGTCAGCCGAGAGACCAGGTGACGGTCACTTCGAACGAAACCTGCTGGGTTCCCGGGGCGAGAACGATGTCGGACATCGAGGCGTCGCCGGGAGCGCGCATGGTCTGGCCACCGCTCGTGTCGTGCGCCTCGGTGATGGTCACGACGTTCTTCAATGACGTACCCGACAGATCCGCGTACTGCTCGGCACGGTTCTTCGCGTCCTCGAAAGCCCGAGTGCGTGCGTCGGCCAGAAGCTGGGAGTTGTCGTCGATGGCGAAGGCGACGTTGCCGAGTCGCGCTGCGTTTCCACCCGCCGCGATACCGGCGTCCAGGACACCCGAAGCCTTGTCGAGATCGCGGACGACGATCCGTACCGAGTTGGTTGCCCGGTAGCCCGTCACGTTGCCGCCGACGAACGGCCCACCACTGGCGTCGTACTGCGGCTGAACCGACAGATCGCTTGTCTGCACGTCCTCGGCGGCCACGCCGGCATTGACTATCGCGTCAATCATCTGGCGGGCCTTGTCATTCGACTCGGAAACCGCTCCCGATACATCCGCGGCGACAACCTCGATGCCGATGTCCGCGTTGAGGATGTCCGGCGCCCCGCGGACCTGTCCTGATCCGACCACCGTGACTTCCTTGGCGGCGCTGTCGGAACTCCCGCAGGCCGTCAACGAGACGGTGAGGGCCGCGGCTGCAGCGGTCAGTGCAAAAATTTTCACGGGTGGACGCTTGGTTTGTGGACGCATGAACAGACTGTAGCGACCGGATCCTCAGCCCGCGGTGATTTGTGCGGTGACCGCGCCGCTCAGCTGAGCAAGGTCGGCCGGAGCCAGTTCGATTTCGAGGCCGCGTCGTCCGGCACTACAGAGAACCCGATCCCAGTCGAGAGCCGAGGCGTCGATCACGGTCGGCAGCTTCTTGCGTTGGCCGAGCGGTGAGATACCACCGAAGACGTAGCCGCTCGAGCGCTCGGCTTCGGCGCGATCTGCCATGACGGCTTTGCTTGCGCCGAGGGCAGCGGCCGCAGCTTTGAGTGAGAGTTTGGCCGGTACCGGCAGAACCGCGACGGCGAGCTTGCCCGTGTCGAGTTTGACGACCAAGGTCTTGAAGATCTGGGCGGCCTCGACGCCTACGAACTCGGCCAGCGCCGTGACCGCCTCGTCGCCGAACGATTCGGCGCGGGGGTCGTGGTCGTAGCTGTGAACGCGGTGCGGTGTCTTCGACTTGCCGAGCAGTGCGGTTGCAGGGGTCGCTGTTCCAGCCATGACGAAGACCTTAGGTGGACCCCTCTATAAGGACTCCGACCAGGCCGGGAACAGAGTCGCAGACTCCCGTGTTGGTAACAGTTGATGAAACTTGTCCCGAGAAGCGAAGGAGCGACCGTGCTGGCTGTGTGTGAGCCACCACCGGCCCGTGGGTCGGATCTTCAGTTGGCGGTAACCTTGATCCCTACGGCTAGTGAAGGGATCAGAGTGCTGGAACACGACCGGCCCAAGGACGAACCGTCGGAGGTTTCCGAACCTGTCGATGGTGCGGTGTCCGAAACGCCCGAAACTGCGGATGAGTTGATTGCCCGGTTCGAGCGTGACGCGCTCCCGTTGCTCGACCAGTTGTACGGCGCTGCACTGCGCATGACGAGGAACCCGGCTGATGCCGAAGACCTAGTGCAGGAGACGTACGTCAAGGCGTACACGGCTTTCCGCTCGTTCCGTGCCGGTACCAACCTGAAAGCCTGGCTGTACCGGATTCTCACCAACACCTACATCAACTCGTACCGCAAGAAGCAGCGCCAACCCGCGCAGTATCCGACGGACGAGATCACCGACTGGCAGTTGGCCGCCACCGCAGAGCACACGTCCACCGGGCTGCGTTCGGCCGAGGTGGAGGCGCTCGACGCGCTGCCGGACGACGACATCAAGGCGGCGCTGCAGTCGCTGCCCGAGGAATTCCGGATGGCGGTGTACTACGCCGACGTCGAGGGATTCCCGTACAAGGAGATCGCGGAGATCATGGGCACACCAATCGGAACGGTGATGTCACGGCTGCATCGTGGTCGTAAGCAATTGCGTGGTCTCTTGGCCGATGTCGCCAAAGATCGTGGATTCAATCGGGACGGCGCAGTCGACACGGCCACGGCCGGCGCAGCCACCGAGGCGGAAGGTGTCAAACGATGAGTGAGCAGGACGAATTCGAAAGGCTCGACTGCTCGGCAGTCATCGCCGACGTCTGGTTGATGCTCGACGGTGAATGCGACGATTCCAGTCGCGCTCGTCTGCAACGTCATATCGACGACTGCGGATCGTGCCTTGAGGCCTACGGGATCGAGGAGAAGGTCAAGAGCCTGATCAACCGCAAGTGCGGCGGGGATCACGCACCGGAAAGCCTGCGTCAGCGGCTCACCGTCGAATTGCGTCGGACCATCGTCATCACGACTACCGAAACCGACAGCTAGCCCGTCAGCGAAGATCTGAGCGGCAGTAGTCGGAAGGCAGTAACGCCGAGGGGCGGGGAAGCAATGCTTCCCCGCCCCTCGGACGTTTTGTTGCGCTACATGTCAGGCGTTTGGACGCTTGCCATGGTTAGCGGCGTTGCCCTTACGGCTGCGCTTCTTACGACCACGCTTACCCATGATTGGTCTCCCTTCTGTTTCTTTCGCGTCATTGTTTCACGCCGATGCCGGTGTGGTTCCATTGGCAGGTCGATCGAGTAATCCGTCGACGTATTTTCGTGGTCAGAGTGCAGTTCCGACAGAAGTGAGGTTCACGATGGCAGAAGACGTGCGCGCCGAGATGGTTTCGACGGTCTACCAGGTCGTCGTGAGCGAGGGAGACGTCGTTGCGGACGGCGACACCCTGGTCATCCTCGAATCGATGAAGATGGAAATTCCCGTCCTGGCCGAGGTTCCGGGCACGGTGACGACGGTGGGCGTCAAGGTCGGCGACGTGATTCAGCAAGGCGATCTGATCGCCGTGATCTCCTAAGTAAGCCTATGTCCACTCTCAGTGACCTCCTCGCCGAACACACCGATCTGCCGGGTGCGGCGGTCGACCATCTCCAGCGCGTCGTGGGGGAGTGGCAACTGCTCGCCGACCTCTCTTTTGCAGACGTTCTCCTGTGGGTGGGCACCGAATCGGAGAAGAACCGATCCGAAGGGACGGTCATCTGCGTAGCGCACTGCCGGCCGACCACGGCATCGACGGCTTTCCCGGAGGACGCGGTCGGAACGGTCGTTTCCGAGTCCGAGCATCCGCAGGTCCTTCGCGCTCTTGTCGAGGGGCGCGTCGTGCGTGGGGAAGACGAGACGTGGCGTAAAGGAATGCCGCCGCGTAAGGAAGCGGTTCCGGTGCGTCTGGACGGGCGAGTCATCGCGGTTCTGAGCCGCGACACCAATCTGTCGCACCAGCGAGCGCAGAGTCCGCTCGAGCTCGCGTATCTCGATTGCGCCGAAGACCTGTGTCAGATGATCAGCGACGGAACCTTCCCGATCCGAGAATCGCGCTCCGACACGAACTCGAGCCCACGTGCCGGCGACGGTTTCATCCGTCTCGACACCGAAGGCACCGTCGTCTACGCGAGCCCGAACGCTCTCTCGGCGTATCACCGGATGGGTCTGAGTTCGGATCTGGTGGGACAAGATCTCGCGGCGTTGACCCGTTCGTTGGTCACCGACCCGTTCGAGTCTCAGGAAGCTGCGGGTTACATCCGAGATACGTTGGCGGACAAGCCTGGCCGTCGGATGGAGATCGAGGCGCGTGGGGCGACCGTTCTGCTGCGCGCTCTGGTACTCAAGCCGGGTGGTCGGCACGTCGGTGCTGCGGTCGTGGTTCGCGACGTCACCGAGGTCAAGCGTCGTGATCGCGCGCTCCTGAGCAAGGACGCGACCATCCGCGAGATTCACCATCGAGTGAAGAACAACCTGCAAACCGTCGCGGCGCTGCTGCGTCTACAGGCCAGGCGAACCGGCAACGACGAAGCGCGACAAGCATTGACGGAATCGGTGCGACGCGTGACATCCATCGCCCTCGTTCACGACACCCTGTCTATGTCGGTGGACGAAGAGGTAGATCTCGACGAGGTGATCGACCGGTTGGTTCCCATGCTCTCCGATGTCGCGGGAGTGGGTGTGCCGGTGACGATTCGGCGCGAGGGAAGTTTCGGAGTGTTCTCCGCCGAGCGCGCCACCCCGCTGGTCATGGTGCTGACCGAGTTGGTGCAGAACGCGATCGAGCACGCTTTCGATCCGGGACTCACCGGCACGGTCACACTCAGCGCTGAGCGTTCTGCGCGCTGGTTGGACGTGATCATCCACGACAACGGGCGCGGCCTGCCGGAGAACTTCGACCTCGAGAAGTCCGATCGCCTCGGACTCCAGATCGTGCGGACTCTGCTGGGCGCCGAACTCGGCGGCTCGCTCGGACTGCACCCGGGAAGTGGCGGCGGCACCGACGCGGTTCTGCGTGTGCCGCTCGGTAGACGTACTGCGCGTTACTGATTCGAGCAGCGCTGTTAATTCGAGCAGCGCTGTTAATTCGAGCAGCGCTGTTAATTCGAGCAGCGCTGTTAATTCGAGCAGACAAAAAGCCCGGCACCATGTGGTGCAGGGCTGTCGTCTTCGACTGTGTGGAGGGGCTGTTCTCCGCCGCGAGTCGAACGTCTCGGTTCTACCTAGACGGAAGTGCGTGCACGGGTACGTGCGTTACGACGCTTGAGTGCGCGACGCTCGTCTTCGCTCATTCCGCCCCAGACGCCTGCATCCTGACCGGACTCGAGGGCCCAGGACAGGCACTCAGCGGTGACGGGGCAGCGGTTGCAGACAACCTTGGCATCAGCGATCTGAGCGAGGGCCGGTCCACTGTTTCCCACGGGGAAGAACAGTTCGGGATCCTCGTCGCGACAGATTGCGTTGTGGCGCCAGTCCATCTTTTTTCGCTCCTTAATTGGGTGTGTATTCACACCATTTGGTACCAATGAGTTTGTGTGTGCGTCATCAACGTTTCCGCACTGTTACTTGTGAATGCTTTCACGAACTCGCGGTATGTCAATAGGTTTGAACGGGTTCGTGGGCCAACTCACTAATTTGTGACACACCTGACGGCCACCTGGTCGTCACCGGCATTTTACCCGATTTTGGCTATTCGGCACCAGTGTTTATGCAGGTCAAACGTGTTGCCTGACTCACGTCGTAATCGGCGCGAACACTTCCAGTGCATCCGGGACCGAGGTGAATTCGACCTTTTCGCGAAGTCCGATGTAGTCGCCGTCCATCTGGAGTCCGATCGGTCGCGACGATTCGATGGTGATTGTCGGGACGTCGTCCGTGCGTAGGAGGACCTTCGATTTCGGCTCTGCGCCGCGCGCGAGGAGCTGCCGCACAACCCGCAGGGACGGTAGGACTTTGGTGCTCGTCATGGCGAAGATTCCGAGTCCGCTGTCGAAGGTGGTTTCCGGATTGGTGTGTACGGGACGCTCTTCCAGATATGTCCACGGGCTCGAGTTCGACACGAACGCGTAGTGGACTCCGGAGACGGGATCCTGATCGGGAAGGTGGACCGTCAGGGCTGGTTCGGCTCGCTTCGCGCGGAAGAACGCTGCGATCGCGGTTCGGACATATCGGGCGGGCGTGGCAGCGTCACCATTCTTGCGGCTGGCGTCGACGGCTTCGCACACATCGGCGTCGAGGCCCATTCCGGCATTGAACGTGAACCAACGGTTGTCGCAATGTGCGAGCCCGATTCGGCGTCTCGTCCGCTCCGAGAGTAGGTCGACGAGTTGGTTTGTGGCGTCGATCGGGTCGGCGGCAATACCGAGTGAACGCGCGAAAACGTTTGCCGAGCCCCCTGGAACGACCGCGATCGTCGGGATCGGACCGACCGGAACCGATTTCATCGACGCGGGATGCGGTGCCCCGAGCAGCCCGTTGACCACTTCGTTGACCGTTCCGTCGCCGCCGTGGACGATCACCGAGCCGAAGCCGTCTTCGTGGGCTTCGCGCGCCAGTTCGGCAGCGTGTCCACGATGTGTGGTGTGCGCCACAGTAAGTCGCACCCGGCTCTCGAGGGCGTGTGCCAACAGGTCACGACCGGCGGCGGTGGTGGAGGTGGCATTGGGATTGACGATCAGCAGTGCGCGCACGGGGCATGAGCCTATCCGGTGTCGTGTTCTAGGCTGGCCTCGTGCCGAATACCGCCAGTCCGAACGCCCTGCCCAAGACAGTCAGATGGGCAGGTGCCCTCGTGACGCTGCAAGGGCTGGTTGCCGCCGGGTTCGCGATCGTCGCGGTGATTCGCGGCGCAACCGGGCACGATCAGAGCGTCACCAACGGGTACGGCTTCGCCGCCTGGGTCGCGATTCTCGGCGGCGCGGTGTTGGCTGCCGGTATCGCTTTGCTGAACGGTCGCCGATGGGGCCGCGCAATCGCCGTCGTCGCCCAGTTGCTGCTCCTACCTGTCGCCTGGTCGCTGCTGACCGATTCGCATCAGGTGCCGCTCGGCGTCGTTCTGGGTGTCGTCGTTCTCGGCGCTCTCGGTTGCCTGTTCTCGGCGCCGACGTCTCGGTGGATGGCAGCGGAGTACGGCGCGTACGCAGACGAGGTATCGCCGGAAGAGGGAAACCCCGGCGCTGACGAGCCCGAAGAGCCGCGGGACAAGTAGGGCTGACCGCCAACTCTGCTTCGGACCAACTTTGTTTGGGCCTACTCGGCTTCGGCGGCGAGAGCTCCGAGGTGGGCGCCGGTCAGGCGATACGTGGTCCACTCGGTTTTCGCGTCGGCGCCGAGTGACTCGTAGAACTTGATCGAGGGGGTGTTCCAGTTGAGCACCGACCAGGACAGCCGCGTGTAGTCGTTGTCGGTGCACTCCTTGGCAAGTGCGGCCAGAAGAGCCTTCCTGTGCCCTGATCCGCGCTGGCTGGGCTGGACGTACAGATCTTCGAGGTAGATGCCGTGCGCGCCGTCCCAGGTCGAGAAATTGCGAAACCACAGCGCCATGCCGACGACGTCGTCGGCTGAATTCACCGCTACGTGTGCGAAGGCCGTCGCGGCCGGCCCGAACAGAGCCTCGCCGATCTGTTCCGCCTTCACGGTGCACTCGTCGAGGGCCTTCTGGTAGTCCGCCAACTCGTAGATCATGTCGGTGATCGGCTGGACGTCTGCGGGCGTGGCGCGTCGAATCATGGAGAGAATCTTAAGCCTCGACCAGTGGCGGCACGTTGTGATGAACGAGGTGGGTGGCGCCGTGCTCGTAGCCGAGAACCGTGTATGCACCCGGGAACAATGCGAAACGCTTTCCTTCCGTCACCGGGAGCTCGAGCCAGCGTGCGATGAGTGCGCGCGAGAAGTGTCCGTGCCCGATCAAGATCACGTCCCGCTCGGGTAGTTGTGAACGCACCATCGACAGCACCATGTCGGTGCGGGCATGGATCTGATCCGACTGCTCGCCGCCGGGGCACGGGTGCGTCCAGACGGTCCAGTCGGGCACTGTTGCGCGAATCTCGGGCGTCGTGAGGCCCTCGTAGTCGCCGTAGTCCCATTCGGAGAGCGCATCCCAGGTTCGCTCCTCCGGAAGGCCGGCGAGATCACCGGTCAACTGAGCGCGCAAGCGAGGACTCGTGAGAATCATGGGATTGCGGAGGTCGAGTGTCCGCAGGCGGTTTCCGGTCGCGGTGGCCTGCATCTCGCCGAGCGGAGTCAGCGGAACCTCGGTCCGTCCCGTGTGTTTCCCGGTGCGTGCCCACTCGGTTTCACCGTGGCGCATGAGTACGACGCGAGCGTTGAGAGGTATAGCCGAGGGGGCGGACTGGGAAGCCATGTGGACCATCATTGCAGGCTGCCTCGCGTGTGTAGCTCGCCTCCTGGCGCGAAGTGCGCAAGGATCTACGTGTGACGACGGTTCTCGCAGTGGCGAATCAAAAGGGCGGCGTGGCTAAAACCACCACAGTCGCCTCCCTCGGTGCGGCTTTGTCCGCGCTCGGACAGCGAGTCCTGGTGGTGGATCTCGACCCGCAGGGCTGCCTGACCTTCTCGCTCGGACACAATCCGGATCGCCTCGAGCGTTCGGTCAACGAGGTCCTGGCGGGTGATCTCGACGCGGTTGACGCCGTGCTGCAGACGGAAGACGGCATGGACCTCCTGCCGGCGACCATCGACCTCGCGGGCGCCGAAGCCCTGCTCCTGATGCGACCCGGTCGCGAGTTCGCGCTCAAGCGGGCGCTGTCTCCGCTCCTGGGTAGTTACGACGTCATCATCATCGACTGCCCGCCGTCGTTGGGAGTGCTCACACTCAACGGATTGACTGCGGCGCAGTCGGTTCTGGTCCCGTTGCAATGCGAGACCCTCGCGCACCGCGGCGTCGGACAGCTGCTGCGTACGGTTCGTGAAGTCCAGGCCATCACCAACCCGGATCTTGTTCTGCTCGGCGCACTTCCGACTCTGTACGACGCTCGGACCACTCACAGTCGCGACGTGCTCGCCGACGTCAGCGACCGCTACTCCCTGGCCGTTCTGGCGCCGCCGATCCCACGCACAGTCAAGTTCGCGGAGGCCTCTGCTTCGGGTGCGACGGTGCTCGCGGGACGAAAGAACAAGGGCGCGGACGCCTATCGTGAACTCGCCGACAATCTTTTGAAGCATTGGGCTGGAAACGAAGTCGTGACTTTCGCGCCGGAACTGACGCTCTGAGCGCAGCGAGAAGTACTAGCGCAGCGCGAACACGGTGTCGCCGCGCTGTTCGAGAATCGTCTCGCCCGCACTGGCGAGCACGATCGGTGTCGTCGTCTCACCGCGGTCGACGGCGATCATGCGCTGAACCGTTCCGTCCGAAGGACTGACGGCTGCAATGCCGCCCGGAACGGGGATGAGCATCTGACCGGCGACCATGCTTCCGGGCCCTGACGTTCCGTTGACGATCCACGTCGGAGCAAGATCGCTCAGGCGTAGGTTGACGGTCTGGGAGCCGGTCCACCACGTGATCGAAGCCTTGTCGGCGTGGGTGCGGGCGCCTTCGGTCACCGCTCCCTCGATCGGATAGTCGACGATCGGATTGCCGGATCCGTCGAAAATGCTTATGCGAGAAACAGTTCCGTTGGCTGCGGGGAGATAGACCGCCGTCTTTTCGCCGGCCACGGCAAGCAGGCGGGCGCCCTCGGAGTCGAGGAGAATCGCGGATCCGTACTCTTCGGGTTCCTGGGCGTCCTTGGGTGCGGGATTCATCACCGTCAACCTGTTGGAGGCTTCACCGGGGCAGCGTTCGAGTACCGAGACTCGGTTGGCGCTCGACGCGGCATCGAGCAGCGTGCATCCGGTGCGGGGTTGCTTGTTGGGGTTGACCTTCGCGTCGACCCGGCCGTACTCGAGGGTTCGGACGAGGTCCGAGCGCCACAGTTCCATTCGCTCACTGCCGCGCGAAATCAGGTAGGTGCCGTCCGCTGAAAGGCTGACCGCGGAATCGGCGTCGCTGTTGCGTTGGTCCTTGCGGGCACCGGTGTCGGCGACCAGTGACGTGACCTGCGAGCAACCACGATTGTCTTGGTAGACACCGACGACGCGATCCCACGAACCGATCGCGCCGCACAGCGGGATGTTGCGCGCGTACCGCCACACTTCTTCGCCCGTAGCCGGATCGCGGCCGATCACTTCGGAACCGTCGGCGGTGACGACGGCATTTCCGACGGTGATGGGCGCCGTCGAGGCGGCGCTGGGGGATTCCCACGTCTGCCTCAGGATGTCGGGCAACAACACCGACGTCGACAGAGGTGGGAGTGACGTGTCAGCGGTGACCGAGGTGGTTCCGTGCGCATCACTGCGCAACCACACCACGGTCACCGCTACGACTACGGCCAGCGCGAGAGCCAGCGCACCGATCAGATCTGAGCGAGTACGCCTTTCAGGAGCCAGCACATCGGCAGCTTACTCTGCGGCGCCTGCCGTCGCGGTAGCCGCGGGGCGACGACGCCGACGTCGACGCGGCTTGGCTGCTCCGTCGTCGTCCGTGTTCTCGGCACCGGTTGCGGCGGGTGCCGAAGGGGGAGCGGTGGTCGCGGTAGCGGTGGCGCCGGTCGCGGCGTCGGCCGAAGCGCCGGCGCGGGTCCGGCGACGGGTCCGGTTGCGGCGGGGAGCGGCCTTCTCTTCGGTGCCGTCCGAGTCGGTCGTCTTCGGCGCGTCTACCTTGTCCGTTGCGGCCTTCTCGGGCGCAGCCTTCGCCTTGCGGACAGTGCCCTTGGCATCGGCCGGAATCGACAGCTCTTCGTAGAGGTGCGGCGAGCTCGAGTACGTCTCGACCGGGTCGGGGATTCCGAGGCTCAGGGCCTTGTCGATGAGCTGCCAGCGAGGGATGTCGTCCCAGTCGACCAGTGTGACCGCGATGCCGGTGCGGCCTGCACGGCCGGTACGACCGATGCGGTGGACGTAGGTCTTCTCGTCCTCGGGGCACTGGTAGTTGATGACGTGGGTGACGTCGTCGATGTCGATACCGCGGGCAGCGACGTCGGTGGCGACCAGAACGTCGACCTTTCCGTTGCGGAAGCCCTTCAGTGCCTTTTCACGGGCGATCTGTCCGAGGTCACCGTGGACGGCACCGACTGAGAAGCCGCGCTCGGCAAGATCGTCGGCAACCTTCTGGGCGGTGCGCTTGGTGCGGGTGAAGATCATCGTCGCGCCGCGACCTTCGGCCTGCAGCACGCGGGCGACCATCTCGGCCTTGTCGAGTGCGTGTGCACGGTAGATGTGCTGGCTCGTGCGGTCGTGCACTGCGGAGGATTCGGCCTCTTCGGCGCGGATGTGCGTCGGCTGCGTCAGGAAGGTGCGCGCCAGGGTGATGATCGGGCCGGGCATCGTCGCGGAGAAGAGCATCGTCTGACGCTTGTCAGGGACCATGCCCATGAGGCGTTCGATGTCGGGCAGGAAGCCGAGGTCGAGCATTTCGTCGGCCTCGTCGAGGACGAGGACGCCGACCTTGCCCAGGATCAGATGCGACTGGTTGGCGAGGTCGAGAAGGCGGCCCGGGGTACCGACGACGACGTCGACGCCCTTCTGGAGTGCCGAGATCTGCGCCTCGTACGGCCGGCCGCCGTAGATCGGCAGAACCTGGAGACCACGATCGCCGACGCGAAGGTACTTGCTGGCGTTCTCGAGGTCGCGGGCGACCTGGATGCACAGTTCGCGGGTGGGAACGATGATCAGGGCGCGGGGCGTGCCGTCGAGGACAGCCGTGCCGTTCTCGGCGGTGACGATGCGATGCAGAAGCGGGACGCCGAAACCGAAGGTCTTGCCCATTCCGGTTCGTGCCTGACCGATGAGGTCGTCACCGGCGAGAGCCAATGGAAGGGTGAGTTCCTGGATGGCGAAGGTGCGCTCGATGCCGATCTCGTTCAGCGCGCGGACGATTTCGTCGCGGACACCGAGCTCGGCAAAGGTCGGGGGTACGTGGGTGTCGTCGAGCTGGACGGAAACGGTGTTCTCGGTTGCTTCGTCTTCGTGGTCGACAGTGATCTTGCTCAGGGGACTAGCCTTTCCTCGTGGCGGTACGCACGCACAAGGTAAGGGGCCAGGCCGTAAGTCGGCCGATGTCGATGCCCTCTTTTTCTTCGGTCATGCCTACGCCTCAGCACTGAATTCCACTCGGACGAATTCGAACCGTCCGGAGATCTCGGCGAAGCGGGCAACAACCGTCGATGCAGGTGCGCGCACATTATCGGTGGGGTCCGCGTGAGCACAGTCGTGTCGGCTGATCTAAAGCAGCCGTCCCGGCTAACCATAAGAGCCGGGGGAACTGGCGAACTCCCAAGACCATTGTAGCTGCACATTGTCCGCCCCTCGCGATGACATGTCGAAGATCACCGAATCGGACATGCGGTCCTTGGCGGTCGCGTCGGCCGTCGAAGCACTACAGTTCGTAGTCATGGGCGCACACGATCTTGATGCTTCGACGGACGCTGGAACCGGAGGCCGAGTCGCTTCCGATCACCCTGGCGTGATCGATTTGTTTGCCGTTCTCGCGTATGGCGAGATTTCGGCGTTCTACCGTTTGGCGGAAGACGCACAAATGGCACCGGACCTGCGCGGCAAGGTGGCGTTCGCCAGCATGGCCGCCGCCGAGATGGACCACTTCGAGACTCTCGAAACAGCGTTGACGGAACGTGGCCACGAGATCTTTGCCGTCATGGACCCGTTCGTTCGCGCTCTCGACAATTATCACGCGTCGACCACGCCGTCGACGTGGCTGGAATCGCTCGTGAAGGCGTATGTCGGAGACGGAATCGCTGCCGATTTCTACCGCGAGATCGGGCATTCACTCCCCGCGGATGTGGCCGAGATCGTGGAGGACGTGCTCTCTCAAACGGGCCACTCGGAGTTCGTGGTGCTCGAGGTGAAGGCTGCAGTAGAGGCCAGTACCCGCGCCAAGGACCGGTTGATGTTGTGGGGACGCCGACTCCTCGGTGAGGCGATCACACAGGCGCAGTTCGTGTTGGCGCAGCGTGAGGACCTCACGGATCTGGTGATCTCGGCCTCCGGCGATCTCAACGGAGTTGTTGCGTTGTTCGACGGTATGCAGGCCAAGCATGCCGAGCGGATGGCGATCCTCGGACTCGTCTAGGTGCCTGTTCGCTCTGGGCACAGCGTGCAGAGGAGCGTGGGCGGTCGCTGCTGCATTAGCCTTGCGTCGACAACGGATGTAATTCACGAACAGTTCGGAGGTTGACCGTGGAGGTCAAGATCGGTGTAATCGACAGCCCGCGTGAGCTCATCGTCAACAGCGAACAGACCCCTGACGAGGTCGAGACACAGGTCGCGGCTGTCCTCGGCGGCCGTGAGCCGGTTCTGGCACTCGTCGACGACAAGGGCCGCAAGTTCCTGGTGCAGGCTGCTCGTGTGGCGTACGTGGAGATCGGCCCGTCCGATATCCGCAAGGTCGGGTTCGCGCCTACCGTCTGACGCGTAGCTGTAACAGCAGAATGGGCGGGCAGTCGTTACGACTGCCCGCCCATTCTCGTTCTGGGGTTCGGTTACTTGGTTTCGGCCTGCAGCGGCACGTGGGAGAGGCCGCCCCACGCCAGTGCCACCGTGATCTCGACGGCTTCTTCCTTGGGAATGGGCCGGGCAGCTTCGAGCCAGTACCGCGCGGTGAACTGGCTGGCACCGACAAGCCCGACGGCAAGGATGCGTGCGCGATACGGATCGAGTCCGGAATCCTGGCTGACCAGGTCGAACACGGCGTCGACGCAGGCTTCGGTGGCTTGTTCGACGCGCGTCTGCACCTGGGGCTCGCCCATGATGTCGGACTCGAACACCAGGCGGAAACCCTGCGAGTCGTTGTCGACGAAGTCGAAGAACGCCTGGACTGCGGCGCGGACACGCTGTTTGTTGTCCGTCGTCGATCGCAGGGCTTGGCGCACTCCCGAGATGAGACTGTCGACGTAGCTCTGGAGAACCGCTACGTACAGCTCGAGCTTGCCTGGGAAATGTTGGTACAAGACTGGTTTGCTGACACCGGCGCATTCGGCGATCTCGTCCATACCGGCCGAGTGGTACCCGTTCGCGACGAAGACCTCGCTTGCCGCTGCGAGGAGCTGGAGGCGGCGCGCATCGCGGGGGAGTCGGGTGCTGCGACGTGTTCCGGCAGGCTTGCCGGCCGTTGTACCGCGATCGGAGTCTGTCCGATCCGCGAGTTCTGTCATGTCGCTTCCAATCTGAGCAAAAGTAAAATTCGGTCGGCGCGCGGATCCGCGAGTCGCGTGTGCGTACCCGCCAGTATCCTCCGTCACACCGGTCGTAACCGAATGAACGATACCGTGTATCGCCCGGGCGAGCCGCGTGTGCCTCGGTGAGCGAGACCAGCGGTCTTTCTCGTTACAGAACGGGTTGCCATGACACGCCAGGACCAGCAGGTTTCGGTCAGCCTGGGCGAGCGACTTGCCGTGTGTGAGATTCTGGACGACGTGACTGACCCAGGGGGACCGCGCATGCGTGGACGAACTACGCAGAACCCTGATCGTGAGGAACTTCGAATGCGTAGCGGAACTGGAGCACCCCGCGACGAACGTCGGCCGGAGGTGCCGGACGATCGTGCCTACGGTGAACGCGACTATCGAGGCATTTCCTCCCATCAGCCTTTGCGTGCCCAATGGGATCCGACCAAACGAGAAGTGGGCCGTACGCCGCGCAATCCGCGGCCGGACCGGGCAGCGCGAAAGCAGAGCAAGCTCGGGCGCTTCGTCTCGACGTACGGCTGGCGGGCCTACGCGATCCCGGTCCTCGTGGTGCTCACCATCCTTGTGATCGTCGATGCAGTACGTCCGGACACCACCGAGTCCGCGAGTAAGACGTCGGCCACCGCCGACCTCGCGCACAGCACCGACGGAACCGACGTCATCGGCGCACCACCGGTCGGAGACGGAACTTTTGCGTCGTCGATACCGTCCGGTGCACTTCCCGACGGTGGTCCGTTCACCGTCGCCGGCGGTGGTACGTGGCATGTCGTACCGGGTACGACGGGCAAGGTCGGACAGGGAACCGAACGCGAGTTCACGTACACGGTCGAGATCGAGGACGGCGTCGACACCACCGGCTTCGGCGGTGACGAATCGTACGGACGCATGGTCGATCAGACACTGGCCAATCCGAAGAGTTGGACCAACGATCCCAAGGTCGCGTTCCGGCGCGTCGACGCGGGTGAGCCGGACTTCCGGATCTCCCTGACCTCACAGATGACTATCCGCGAAGGCTGCGGCTACGAGATCGAACTCGAAGGATCCTGCTACAACCCGAGCATGGACCGAGTCCTGCTCAACGAACCGCGGTGGGTTCGAGGCGCCATTTCGTTCCAGGGTGACATCGGTTCGTATCGCCAGTATCAGATCAATCACGAGGTCGGCCATGCCATCGGTTACGCCGCTCATCAGCCGTGCGAGACCGAGGGCGGACTCGCGCCGATCATGATGCAGCAGACCTTCGGAACCGCGAACAACGACATCGCTAGGCTGGATCCCGAGGGCGTCGTTCCGATGAACGGACTCACGTGCCGCTTCAATCCGTGGCCGTACCCCCGAGCGTGACCGGATCAAGAACCCCTGATCTCGTCTTGAACTAGGAGTGTTTCGCGGTGTCTGCAACACCCGTCGTATTGCCACCACTGGTGGAGCCGGCAGCCGAGTTGAGCCGGGAGGAAGTTGCCCGATACAGCAGGCACCTGATCATTCCGAACGTCGGCATGACCGGTCAGAAGCGGCTCAAGAATGCACGAGTCCTCTTCATCGGCGCCGGTGGATTGGGATCGCCTGCACTGCTCTATCTCGCCGCTGCAGGAGTGGGCACGATCGGAATCGTCGAGTTCGACGAGGTCGACATGTCGAACCTGCAGCGTCAGGTGATTCACGGACGTTCCGACGTCGGACGCCCGAAGGGGGTCAGCGCGAAAGAGTCGATTCTCGAGATCAACGAACACGTCGACGTCCGGTTGCACGAGTTCCGCCTGGACAACTCCAACGCGGTCGAGTTGTTCTCCGAGTACGACCTGATCCTCGACGGCACGGACAACTTCGCGACGCGGTACCTCGTCAACGATGCCGCCGTGATCGCTGGAAAGCCGTACGTATGGGGCTCGATCTACCGTTTCGAAGGGCAGGTCTCGGTCTTCTGGGAAAACGCCCCGGACGGCGCGGGACTGAACTATCGCGACCTCTACCCCGAGGCGCCGCCGCCGGGCATGGTCCCCTCGTGTGCCGAGGGCGGTGTTCTCGGAGTCCTGCCGGCGACCATCGGTTCGATCATGGCGACCGAGGCGGTCAAGCTCATCACCGGTATCGGTGAACCTCTTCTCGGACGCCTGATGATCTACGACGCACTTGCGATGACGTTCCGGACGATCCGCCTTCAGCGTGATCCGACCAGAGTTCCGGTCACCGCCTTGATCGACTACGACGCGTTCTGCGGTGTCGTGTCCGAAGAGGCGAGCGCTGCCGCTGCCGGCTCGACGATCACGGCGCCGGAACTCAAGGCCATGATCGGCGAGGGTCGATCGATCGAATTGGTCGACGTACGAGAACCGGTCGAATGGGACATCATGCATCTGCCGGGGGCGGTGCTGATCCCGAAGGACCGCATCCTGTCCGGTGAAGCCCTGGCGACCTTGCCGCAGAACAAGCAGATAGTCCTGTACTGCAAGACCGGAATTCGTTCGGCCGAGGCGCTGGCCTTTCTCAAGAACGCGGGCTTCGCCGACGCAGTTCACGTTCACGGCGGCGCGATCGCCTGGGCGAACCAAGTGGATGCGAGTCTGCCGGTCTACTAGGCGCGCCTCGCGGGAGGCAGCGGTGCGCACCGGTAGCGTTGTGGTGTGAGCACAGGCCAACCTCCCCAGCACGTGTGCTCCACCTTTGGCCTACGTGAAGTCGACCCCATCCCACTCGGTGCGGATTGGGACGGCGGTTGGCTGTGTGGAGACGTCGTCCTTTCAGCAGTCGCGGATCATGCCCGCGCAGCGTGGTCGGCGAAGGTGCGAGAGAACCTCGAAGTCGACGGTGTTCGACTGGCTCGGCCGGTGCGTTCGACCGACGGTCGGTACGTCGTCTCGGGCTGGCGCGCCGACACATTCATCGTCGGATCGCCGGAACCGCGTCACGACGAAGTGGTCTCGATGTCCTGCCGACTGCATGCGGCGACGGCCTCGCTCGAGCGCCCGCGCTTCCTTGCACAACCGCCGGTGCCGCCGTGGGCCGAGGTCGACGTATTCGTCGCGGCTGATCGCGCGGCGTGGGAGACGGTCCCGCTGAGGATCGCGAAGGGCGTCGAGCAGCTCGAGACGCCTACGCCGGACGGCCGCAAGAGTTTGGAACTGATTGCCGGGCTCGCGACTTTGCGTAAGCCGGTGCAGAGTCCCGACCAGCTCGTGCACGGCGATTTGTTCGGGACCGTGCTGTTCTCGGGCAGTATGGCGCCCGGAATCACCGACATCACGCCGTATTGGCGTCCGGCAGCGTGGGCGGCCGCCGTCGCGGTGGTCGACGCGATCTCGTGGGGCGGTGCCGACGAGGCGCTGGTCGGCCGTTGGGAAGACCTACCCGAGTGGCCGCAGATGCTTCTACGTGCGGTGATGTTCCGCTTGGCCGTTCATGTTCTGCATCCTCGCTCGACGGCGGACGCGTTTCCGGGGCTGGCCCGCACGTCCGACATCGTGCGCTTGCTGCTCTAGAGGGCCGCACCTGCACCGAAGTCCGAGACCAGGCCTTCGAACAACTCGCGTGCGGCGTTCGAGGCGGCCACCGTGTCCCCGTCGACGACAGCCTCGACGAGCTTCGCGTGCTGCGAGTGAAATCCCTCACCGGTCGCATCGATGTGCTGTTGAATCGTGGTTTCGATGACCGGGAGCAGGGAGTCGTAGAACTCCAGGTAGACCTCGTTGTGGCTGGCCGCGACTATCGCCCGGTGCAGGGCGACGTCCGCAGTGGTGGCGGCGTCGATGTCCTGGCCTTCCCACGACGCGGTGCGGAGCGCGAGTAAGCGCGTCAGTTCGGCGATGTCGTCTTCGGTTCGGCGTGCGGCGGCGAGAGTGGCCGCGGTGATGTCGAGCGCGCGCCTGAGTTCGAGCACATCCCGCTGGTGGGCGCCGGCAAAGTAGTTGCCGAGAGTGCCGCCGAGGTCGGAGAGGGCAACGACGTAGGTGCCCGATCCCTGACGACGTTCCAGCATTCCGGCGTGAACGAGCGCCTGGACCGCCTCGCGCACCGTGTTGCGTCCGGTGCCGGTCAGCTCCGACAGTTCCGGTTCGGTGGGGATTTTGGAGCCGATCGGCCAGGTTCCGCTCCGGATTTCGTTGCGGAGTTGTTCGGTGACCTGCGAGATGAGGCTTGCGCGTCGAACGGGTTGCACGTGGTGTTTCCTCGGGTCCGGGTTGTGACTCTGGGTCGTGGTGTGAATGTGACGTTAGAGTACCGCGCTTGTGCGAGTTCGTCCGGTCATCCTATGATTTGCCGGTGACTGCTCAACTGGAGAGAACCGAAACCCGCTCGTTGGTGCAAGGCCGTGTGCTCGTCTTCGCCGCTATTGCGATGTCTGCGCTCGTACTTCGACTTGCGGTGACCTCCTTCTCGCCGTTGGCGGCAGAGATTCGCGACGAGATCGGCTTCTCCGCCTCGATCGTCGGCGTCTTCGGCATGGTTCCGACCGCTATGTTCGCGATCTTCGGTCTCATCACCCCGGCCATCGCGAAACGGATCGGGCTCGAACGCACCGCCCTCGTCGCGATGCTGATGGCGGGCGTCGGAATGCTGTTGCGCGCCATGATGTCTCAGACGTGGTCGTTGCTGGCTCTGTCGGCTCTGGCGCTGGCCGGCATGGGAATCGGCAATGTCGTGATCCCGCCGTTGGTCAAGCGGTACTTCTCCGATCGCCTCGCCACCATGAGTTCGGTCTACATCGTGGCCGTGCAGATCGGCACCATCGTTCCGGCGTTCGTCGCCGTTCCGGTTGCCGACGCCTTCGGGTGGAGGTTCTCGATCGGCTGGTGGTCGGCCTTCGGCTTCGCCGCCGCAGTGCCGTGGTTGATCACCCTCGCTCGCTCACGCAAGGCTCGTGCGAACGAAGCCGGGTCCGTCGAGAATGCATCGGATTCTGTTGCGGCAGTGACGGAACAGCCGCGCGGTCAGGTCTGGCGTTCGCCCGTGGCCTGGGGAATGGCCGGCATGTTCGGCATGACTTCGCTGATCACCTATTCGATGTTCACGTGGATTCCCTCGATCCTTCGTGATGCCGGCGCCAGCGACGCATTCGGCGGAACCATGGTCGGTATGTTCTCCGTGATCGGGCTCGTCGCAGCTTTCGGGGCACCGACGCTGTGCGCCCGCATGGCCAATCCGTTCCCCGTCGTGATCGCGTGTGCCGTCTGCTACCTCGTCGGAATGGGCGGACTCTACTTCGCCCCGATGGCGGCACCGATCGTGTGGGTTGTCGTCCTGGGCCTCGGCCCGAGTACGTTCCCGATGTCACTCACACTGATCAATCTGCGCACGCGTTCGCACATCGGCTCCTCCGCCCTGTCCGGTTTCACCCAGGGCATCGGCTACTCCGTTGCCTGCCTCGGTCCGCTCCTGTTCGGCGTTTTCCATGACGTGTCCGGTGGATACGCTGCGCCGTTCGGCTTGCTCGTCGTCGCGGTGATCGTGGTGCTCCTGGGCGCCTACCAGGCATGTAAGCCTCGGATGCTCGAGGATTCCTGGCACGCACCCGCGAAAAACTAGCTCACACCCGGCCTTGTTACCGGGTGAGGATCAATTGACTTCGCGGTCATCGCGCGCAGCACCGGCGCAATAACAGTTTTCTACCTTTGGGTCTCCAACATATTCAGGAGGCCCTGGTGAGTCATTACATCGAGCATTGGGATGCAGAGGACGTCGACGCCTGGGAATCCGGCGGCAAGGACATCGCGAAGCGGAACCTGATCTGGTCAGTGGTAGCCGAACACGTCGGCTTCTCGATCTGGTCGATCTGGTCCGTGATGGTGTTGTTCATGCCGACGGATATCTACGGCATCGACGCGGCCGGAAAGTTCTTCCTCGTCGCAGTGCCCACACTCGTCGGGTCCGTCCTCCGCATTCCGTACACGGTTGCCACCGCACGCTTCGGCGGTCGCAACTGGACGGTCATGAGTGCTCTGTTCCTTTTCATACCAACACTTCTCACGCTCTACCTGATGATGAATCCGGGCGCGTCCTACACCACGTTCATGTTGGTGGCGGCCACAGCCGGCATCGGTGGCGGCAACTTCGCGTCGTCGATGACCAACATCAATGCCTTCTACCCGCAGCGCCTCAAGGGGTGGGCGCTCGGTCTCAACGCGGGCGGCGGCAACATCGGTGTGCCGATGATCCAGCTGATCGGCCTGCTGGTGATCGCCACCGTGGGTAACCGAGCTCCGTGGATCGTCTGCGCTGTCTATCTCGTGTTCATCGCGGCCGCTGCCGTCGGTGCTGCACTGTTCATGGACAACCTGGGCAACCAGAAGTCGGACCTGCGATCGATGGCCAAGGCGCTGAAGTTCTCCGAGTCCTGGGTGATCAGCTTCTTGTACATCGGTACGTTCGGTTCCTTCATCGGATTCAGTTTCGCCTTCGGTCAGGTTCTGCAGATCAACTTCCTCGCCGGCGGTGCCACTCCGGCAGCGGCGGCACTGCATGCGGCACAGATCGCATTCATCGGACCGCTCCTCGGTTCGATCGCTCGCCCCCTCGGCGGAAAGCTGGCCGACCGCATCGGTGGCGGCAAGATCACGATGTGGACGTTTGTGGCCATGGCGTTCGCGGCATCGATCCTCGTGACGGCCGGAACGATGGACGACAACACCGCGGGCGTCGCGAGCGCCGGGATCATGGTGACGTTCGTTCTCGGGTTCATCGCCCTGTTCCTGCTCTCCGGCATCGGAAACGGATCCGTCTACAAGATGATCCCGGCAATCTTCGAAGCGAAGGCTCAGAGCTTCGACCACATGGATCGCAGCGAGAAGGCAACGTGGTCGCGCAGCATTTCCGGCGCGCTCATCGGATTCGCCGGTGCGGTAGGCGGTTTGGGCGGTGTCGGCATCAACCTGGTCCTGCGCGCGTCGTACAGCAGCCCCGCGAAGTCGGCGACCATGGCCTTCTGGGTCTTCCTTGCCTTCTACATCGCCTGCATCGCGGTCACCTGGTTCGTCTTCCTGCGCAAGCCGTCGACACTGACCACGGACGTCGACGACACGAAGGTCGCCGTCACGGCATGACGACCGCTCCGCAGAATCTCAGAACTCTCTCGTACCTCAGGAAGTAGGCGTCATGAGCAAGTCGGTTGTTGTCATCGGACACGGAATGGTCGGACACCGATTCGTCGAGGCACTGCGTTCGCGCGACGAAGCGAACAACTGGTCGGTGACCGTGCTCTGCGACGAGCAGTACGCAGCGTACGACCGAGTCGGGCTGTCCTCGTACGTCGGAGCGTGGGACCCCAAGGAATTGGCACTGGCCGGCAACGACTACGTCGGCGACAGCCTGGTCGATCTCCGGGTCGGGGAGGGCGCGCTCTCGATCGACAAGGACGCCCGCACGGTCACGACAACCACCGGCAACACGATCTCCTACGACGCTCTGGTGATGGCGACCGGCTCGTATCCGTTCGTACCTCCCGTACCGGGGCACGACGGTGACGGATGTTTTGTCTACCGCACTCTCGACGACCTCGACGGCATCCGGGCTGCCGCCGACAAGGCGGGCCCTGGCGCTGTCGGCGTCGTGGTGGGTGGCGGTCTTCTCGGACTCGAGGCGGCAAATGCGCTCTCGCTCATGGGAATGACGGCACACGTTGTCGAACACAATGCGCGACTGATGCCGATGCAGGTCGACGAGGGCGGCGGCGCGCTGCTCGCCCGGCTCGTCACCGAGCTGGGGCTCACCGTCCACACCGGTGTCGGCACAGCAGGAATCTCTCAGGCCGACAACGGAATTGTGGTCGAGCTGTCCGACGGTTCCACCATCGACGCGTCGTTGCTCGTTTTTTCGGCGGGAGTTCGGCCGCGCGATCAGCTGGCCCGCGACGCCGGCATCGCGGTGGGTGAGCGCGGCGGTATCCTGACCGACCTCGGCTGCGTGACTTCGGATGAGAACGTCTACGCAGTCGGCGAATGTGCTGCGGTGGAGGGTCGTTGCTACGGACTGGTTGCTCCCGGCTACACGACGGCCGAGATCGTTGCCGACCGCCTGCTCGGCGGTGCCGCGGATTTCCCGGGCGCCGACATGTCCACCAAACTCAAGCTCATGGGTGTCGACGTCGCCAGCTTCGGTGACGCGATGGCGACCTCGCCGGGCGCTCTCGAAGTTGTCCTCAGTGACGCATCCAAGGGGACGTACGCGAAGCTCGTCGTCTCCGACGACGCGAAGATCCTGCTCGGCGGCATTCTTGTCGGTGACGCGTCAGCCTATGCGTCACTGCGCCCGCTGGTCGGTCGCGAATTGCCCGGCGACCCGGCGGCATTGATCTCGCCTGCAGGCGAGAAGCCGGGTGCAGGATCGCTGCCCGACGACGCCGAGGTGTGCTCGTGCAACGCGGTGACCAAGGGTGCCATCTGCGGCGCTATCGCAGCCGGTGCGTGCGACATCGCTTCGGTGAAAGCGTGCACCAGCGCCGGAACCACCTGTGGTGGTTGTCTTCCCACGGTCAAGCAGCTGCTGGCCGATTCCGGCGTCGTGATGTCGAAGGCGTTGTGTGAGCACTTCGCGCAGTCACGCGCTGAGCTGTTCCAGATCGTGCAGTCGACGCAGACCCGAACCTTCTCGGCTCTGATCGCCAAGTACGGCAAGGGAGCCGGCTGCGATATCTGCAAGCCGGTTGTCGCCTCGATTCTGGCGTCGACGGATTCCGATCACATTCTGCACCGGCAGCAGGCGTCGCTGCAGGACACGAACGATCACTTCCTGGCGAACATCCAGAAGAACGGTACGTACTCGGTGGTCCCGCGGATGCCCGGCGGAGAGGTCACGGGCGAGCAGCTCATCGTCATCGGCGAGGTGGCGCGCGACTTCGGCCTGTACACGAAGGTGACCGGCGGTCAGCGCATCGACTTGTTCGGCGCCCGCGTCGAACAGTTGCCGGCGATCTGGAAGCGTCTCGTCGACGCTGGGATGGAATCGGGCCAGGCATACGGCAAATCTCTTCGTACCGTCAAGAGTTGTGTCGGTTCGAGTTGGTGCCGCTACGGCGTCCAGGACTCGGTGGGTATGGCCGTCGATCTCGAGAACCGCTACCGCGGCCTGCGTTCGCCGCACAAGATCAAGTTCGGCGTCTCGGGTTGCGCCCGTGAATGTGCCGAAGCGCGTGGCAAGGACGTCGGCGTCATCGCGACGGAGAACGGTTGGAATCTGTATGTAGGCGGTAACGGCGGACAGTCGCCCAAACACGCTCAGTTGCTTGCCGGAGGCCTCGACGACGCGACCTTGGTCAAGTACATCGACCGCTACCTCATGTTCTACATCCGCACCGCCGATCGCCTTCAGCGCACCGCGCCGTGGGTCGAATCACTCGAAGGAGGGCTCGACCACCTCAAGGCCGTGATTTGTGGAGACAGCCTGGGAATCGGCGAAGAACTCGAGGCTCTGATGGCCAAGCACGTCGAGGGCTACCAGGACGAATGGGCTGGTGTGCTGGGTGATCCGGAGAAGTTGTCGAGGTTCGTCTCGTTTGTCAACGCACCGGAAGAAGCCGACCCGACGGTTGTGTTCGACGAGACCGGAGTGCGCAAGGTTCCAGTCCTGATGGGTATGCCGAGCATCCCTACGCGCCGGTAATAGTCGCGTAACCCGTGGGAAACACGGGGTCCGTAGAAACGTAGACAAGAACCCGCGCGACGTTGTCGCCGGATCGACAGGAGGACTTCGATGAGTGTCATCGATGCGCAGATCGCCAAGCTGGATTCGGATCGACTCGAATGGACGTCGGCCTGCCCGCTGAGCCATCTGATCCCTGGACGCGGGGTCGCCGTGCTTCTGCGCGGTGGCGAGCAGGTGGCACTGTTCCTACTCGAGGACGGCACGCTGAGAGCCGTCAGCAACTTCGATCCGTACGGACGCGCTGCGGTGATGTCGCGCGGACTCGTCGGCGACCGTGACGGTGAACCGATCGTGGTCTCGCCGCTGCTCAAGCAGGTGTTCTCGCTGGTCGACGGCCGAGCACTGGACGACTCCTCGGTCGCGCTGCCGGTATACGGGGTCCGCGTCTGGGCCGGTGTGGTTCAGGTACACAGCCTACAAATGCAGGGCGTTCGCTCGACTGTCCCCGATGCAGTCTCGTGAGTGACGACATGCCGTTGGCTGGATTCACGGTAGGTATCACCGCTTCGCGCCGCGCCGAGGAATTCGCGACGTTGCTGACTCGTCGGGGAGCCGATGTCATTCACGCTCCGGCGATTCGAATCATCCCGCTGGCCGACGACCGTGAGCTCGAAAGGGTGACGCAGCAGATCATCTCGGATCCTCCGGAGGTGGTTGTCGCGACTACCGGGATCGGATTCCGGGGGTGGCTGGAAGCCGCCGACGGGTGGGGCGAGGCCGAAAATCTCGGATCCGCGTTGGGCTCGGCTCGTCTGCTTGCGCGCGGGCCCAAAGCCAAAGGCGCAATCCGCGCAGCCGACCTGCGTGAAGAATGGTCGCCGGCGTCCGAGTCTTCCGCCGAAGTGCTCGAACATCTTCTTGCAGAGGGCGTCTCGGGCAAGAGAATCGCCGTACAGCTGCACGGTGCAACCACCGAATGGGAGCCGATTCCGGATTTCTGTCAGGTGTTGCGCGAGGCGGGTGCGGAGGTCATCGCGGTGCCGGTCTACCGATGGGAACCGCCGGAGGATCCGACGCTGCTCGACCGGATGATCGACGCCATCGCTTCAGCCGGAATCGACGCCGTCAGTTTCACCAGTGCACCGGCCGTAGCCTCGATGTTGATGCGAGCCGACAAGACCGGCGACCTCGGCGACATCCTCGACGCGATGCGAGGTCCGGTGGCGGCAATGTGCGTCGGCCCGGTGACGTCAGCGCCGCTCGAGGCGTTGAACGTGCCGACCACGGCTCCGGCGCGAGCGCGTCTCGGGGCGCTCGCGCGTCATATCGTCGACGAACTCCCGCAGCGAGCCAACAAGATTCAAGCCGGTGAACATGAAATCAGTATCCGTGGAGGATGCGTCGTCGTAGACGGTGAAGTGAAGCAGTTGCCGCCGGCGGCAATGTCGTTGATCCGCACGCTCGGGGCCAGTCCCGGCCGAGTCGTCTCCCGCGACGAGCTCCTCGCTTCACTTCCAGGTGGCGGCGGCGACACCCACGCCGTCGAGACCGCCGTCGCCCGATTGCGCGCGTGCCTCGGCGCGCCCAAAGCCGTTCAGACCGTGGTCAAACGAGGCTACCGACTTGCCCTCGACCCCGGCGACTACGTACAGAATTCAGGTGACTATGCAACGCGATGACGACGCACTCGTACTGGTAGCTCACGGCACGCGTAGTGCACGCGGCGTGGAAATGGTTGCCGCACTTGCCGAAGCCGTCGGCAAGCGCGTCGGGCGTACTCGCGTTGCCTTCGTCGATGTGCTCGGTCCGTCTCCTTCGGAAGTTCTCCGGGACACTCCGGGCCGAGCGATTCTCGTTCCCGCTTTCCTGGCGTCGGGCTATCACGTCCACACCGACGTTCGACGCGAAGTTGCGATCAGTGAGCACGCGGCCGTGACTGTGACGCCTGCTCTCGGACCCGATCCGGCCCTGGCGCGGGTACTGCTTGGACGATTGGCCGAGGCGGGGTGGAATCCGGATGACGCGATAGTGCTTGCTGCTGCCGGGTCCTCCGATGCCCGCGCGCTGCGAGACGTCGGACGCGCTGCACTGATGCTCGCCGAAGTGGCGGGAAATCGCGTGGATATCGGGTACATCGCGACCGGAGAACCGAAGGTAGCCGATGTTGTTGCAGCAGCACGCGTTCGCGGCGCGAAGCGAGTTTTTGTCGCCTCGTACCTCCTCGCGCACGGACTTTTTCACGAAAGGTTGCACGCTGCGGGGGCCGACGGTGTCACCGAACCACTCGGTGTCGACCAAGGAGTGGTGGACCTTGTCGTGAATCGGTATGAGAGTGCGCGAGGGGAACTAGTATCGCTGCATGACGTCTCACTCCGTAACACCGACGTATGCCGACCTGGTCGCAGCGGTTCGTGAATCCGACGTCAAGGCACAAGCTCTCATCGGTGAACTGACCGAAAAACAGGCGCGTGAGCCGTCCGGGCTACCCGGCTGGAGCCGGGGGCACGTCGTCACCCACATGGCGCGCAACGCCGACGCGCTGGGTAGATTTGTAGCCGGAGTACACCGCGGCGAGTCGGGGGAGATGTACCCCGGGGGTCCGGACGCGCGCAACGCCGCAATCGACGAAGGCGCCGATCGCCCGGCCGAGTTGTTGGCACTCGACTATCGCTTCTCGGGGACGAGACTGGTCGACGCATTGGCTGACCTCCCGACAGATCGACTGGACACGCCGGTTCCGTGGCGCAAACCTGTCACTGCTTTCGATCTTCCGATCCTGCGCTGGAACGAGATCGAGATTCACTTGCTCGACCTCGACATCGGTTACACCTGCCACGATTGGCCGGCCGCGTTCGTGGAGTTCACGCTCGCCAGTCAGTTGGGCGCACTAGAGACGGCTGTTCCGGGTGTACGAGTGCCGTCACTGTCCGACGCGGAGACCTTGGCGTGGTTGGTCGGGAGGCCGACGAGAGTGGGGCTGCCTACCCTGCCTGCCTGGCCGTTCTGAGATACAGCCTTTCTGAGACACAACCTTTCTGAGATACAGCCGTTCTGAGAGTTAGAAGAGGGTGGGGGCGCTGACGTCGTTGCGCGCTTGGGCGAGTCGCGCACTCCACCGCTTCACCAACCACATCTCGACGATCTCGGGTTGGGTGCCGGCGGCATAGGCCCAACTGTCGAGCAGTTCGCAGTACCGGCGGTAGCGGCGCGTCGTGAACCCGGTGACGGAAGGATCCTCGAGCCAGCCCTCGTGGATGAGCGTCGAGACGCCGTACTGGTCGATCATCTGAGCGCGTCGGCCTTCGTCCTGTACGCCCACCGCCCACATGAATGCGGCTATGAGCGATACCCCGACGCCGGGGGTGAGTGGCCAACCCGACCAGGTGTCGCGCCGAACGACGGGCATGGACTTGTGTTTCGAACAGTGGTCGAGAATGGCTGTGATCTGGGTCAGCGGGTCCTCGTCCTCGCGGTGATGCGGGTTGAAGACGTTGGGGAATCGCCGCGTGAACCGTCTGCTCTCGTGCGAGCCCTGCCAGGCTGCGCAGAGGAACAGCAGTCCGAGACCGTCGTGCTGGGCGACGACGAGATCGCTCGACGGGCGAAGGTCGTTGCGTTGAACGATGGCTCGGCCTTCGGTGATCACCTTGCCGTCCAGATCGCGCCCGCGCAGGCTGATCGTGTGGCCGGCATCCTCGAGGTGCGCGTTCCACCAGTCCAGGTCGACGGTCGCTTCGTCGTCGAGGACGTGCAGTGGAAAGGTGCGGGAGCGGCACCACTCGACCAATGCGTCCGGCGGTTCGAATCCTTCGTCGACACGATTCATGGCGCGATGATCCCACGAGTCGCCGACAGAAACCCGTCGACCTGATCGAACCGGACACTCGCGGTACGCTCCGCTCATGAAATTGGCGTCCCCGCGGGTGCGGCCGGTGCTGTGGATTGCGGCCCTCGCCCTGACGGCCTCGAGTCTGAGCGGATGCATCGGTGCCGTCGACCGGATGGATTTCGATGATCAGATGCGTGAACGTGGCGGTGGGATGACGTCGGATCTGGTGCGGAACGGGTTCGACAGCCTCGCAGAGCGATACGGCGTCGACGCGGTGGCGGTGACCAGCGTCGACATCAGTCCGATCGAGACGCTCGGCGTCACCGTTCGAGACCCGGGGAAGCCGTCGCAGCTCGACCGGTTCTCTTTCGACGGCGTCATTCTCGGCGAGCCGAGCCCCGTGCAAGTGAGCGTCACCGAAAATCTTGATGCACGATCGTTCACGTTGGATCAAGTACCGGCATTGGCGAACGTCGAGAAGTTGGTCGACGACGCGCTGGCGAGCAGCGGCATCGACGAGGGTGAAGTCACCGGGATCTCGGTCGGTCGCACCGAGGCGATACACGCCTCCGTGATGGTGGAATCCTCACGCTCTCAGGTGCTGGTGGTCTTCGACCCGGACGGAACTCCCTTTCTGGTGCAGCCGCTGTGAGCCGCCGTATCGTTCCGCTGGTCATCTCGGTGGTGGTGATCGTGGTCGTGGGAATCTTTGCCGCACTGTTGTCTTCGGTGATCTGGCCCGGGCAGGTGGCTCACTTGGCGCCGATCTTCTGTGAAGATCCGACATCGAGCGCGATGGTCGTCTCGGATACCTTTACCGACGGCGACGGTACGTCCACCAATTTCACCCTGTATTGCGTCGGGCCGCGCGGTCAGACCGTCGATGCCGGTTGGCTGCTTCCGTTCGTGGTGCTGTGGGGCGTGTATTCGCTGGTTCTCGCGGTCGGTGTCGCCGTGATCGTGCTGGCGGGCGTCGGCCGGCGTAGGCGCCGGAACAGTCTCGGGGTCAGCGATGCCCCGGCGGCGTCGTCCTACCAGGAGTTCTGACCGCGGGGTGCTTGCCCCGATCAGTCTGGGAGGACGATCAATTCGGCAACGGCGCCGTTCTGTGCGTGTGCCGGCACGAGGGCAAACGCCGAGCGTCCGATCAACCCTGCAAGGTGCGCGGTACGCACGGACGGATCGGCTCGCCAGCGACCGTCGGGGGATTGTACGACCGGAAGTAGGCGTACCGCATCGGAACTCACCGCAGCAGCGTTCTCGATGATGCCGAGCAGCGGCGGCGGCGTCTCGCGCCCGGTCAGGGCGGCCACGACGGTAGGCAGCATCGTCAACAGGGTGGTCACGGCGGCGTAGGGGTTGCCGGGGAGGCCGAGAACCACCCGACCGCTGGGCAGGACCGCCGTTATCTGAGATCCGCCCGGGCGCGAGGCAACCCGGCCGACGATCGTGCGAGCGCCGAGTCGATCGAGTGCACTGCGCATTTCGTCGGCCGCGCCGCCACCCGTCGCACCGATGACAACAAGCAGGTCCTGTTCGGTCGCATCCGCGAGCACACGCTCGAAACTGTCCGCCGTGTCGCGCAGGTGCGAATTCGACTCGCACCGTACGCCGTTGCGTTCGAGCAGGTAGGGAAGAATTCCGCCGACGGAGTCGCGGGTCTGACCTTCACGCAGTGGGCCTCTCTGCCGGATCTCGTCGCCGGTGACTATCAGGCGTGCCCGGACCGGACCACGGACGAGGGCGGCGAAGACTTCGCCGCTGGCAGCCGCCGAGATCACCGACGGGGTCACCGCGGTACCAGTCGGGGCAATCGTGAATCCAGTGGTCCAGTCTTCCCCCCGCGGGCGAGCGTCGTTGCGGTACGGCGCATCCGGCAGCCGTCGCAGTATCCGAGTTGGCTCGTCGAGGGACAGATACTCGTCCCGGACCACCGAGGTGGCACCGGCGGGCAGGTGCGCTCCCGTGGCAATGCGGATCGCTTCGCCTTCGCCGAGCTCGAGTTGCCCGTCGGCGCCCGCGATGCGGATCTCGGTACGCACCCGCCACGGACCCTCGCCGGAGACGGCGTACCCGTCCATCGCCGAGACATCGGATCGAGGAAGATCACCCAGGGCGACGAGAGGCTGCGCGAGGGTCGATCCCAGACTGTCGGCGAGGTCGGCCCGGTGCGGGGACAGCGGTGTCAAGGCGTTCGCGACGGCGATGCGGGCTTGATCGATCGTCAGGCGCGGATGCCTTCGCGCGCGATCGATGTCCGCCGGTGTGTCGCAGTCGGTGGTACCAGCCACACGCAGGGTCGAGAACGGTTCGGTGACAATCGCTTTCATCGGTTGGTTCTCGAGCCCTGAGCTTTCACGCAAAGCGGCGAGGCGCTTTCGGAGTTCACGAACAGTCCAGGCGGAGAACAGGAATTGGGTTCGGTTGGTCTCGTCCACCGCGCACGTGACCGGATTGTCCGTCGACGTCGCAGCGATCAACGCGTCGACCGATTCGGCCCCGACGTGCGGTAGATCGGATGCCAGCACGACCACCAGAGCGTCTTCATGCAACCCGGATGACAACCCGGTCGCGGACAACCCCGCCCAGATCGCCGCAACGGGTCCGCCGCCGATCGGAGATTCCTGGGTCTGGGTGATGCGCGCATCCAGTTCGGGTCGATGCGGACCGACAACGACGACGGCGTCCAGATGCGCCGTCGCTGAAAGCGCGATGTCGAGGAGCCTGCGGCCGTGAACGAGCAGGCCAGGTTTGTCGACACCACCCATTCGGGTCCCGCGACCACCCGCCAGAATGACGGCGGCGGTCGGCGGCGTGACGGTCATACCTCCATGCTGCCCCATCGCCCGGGTCACGACGACCGGTGACACGTGAATCAGAAGTGATACCGAGCTTTCTTCAGGTCGATCCGACCGTCCTTGATCGGCACGCCTTCGAGTTCGAGCTTGGCGATCTGACGATGGGCCAGGTGCGCCGACGGTTTGCCGGAGGCACCGAGAACCCGATGCCACGGCAGATCGGCAGAGTCGGTCCGCATGATCCAGCCGACCGTACGAGCACTGGAAAGTCCTGCGGCGTCGGCGATGTCGCCGTACGTCGCCACGAAGCCGGCGGGAATCGAGGCGATGAGTCGCCTTACCTCTTCGATCTGTTCTTCCGTGGTGGCCGCCATCGGGCCCTCGTCAGAGCACTGTCCGGACGAGGGACGCCACCTCGTCGGCCCGCACGTGCGGGACCATGTGGTCACAATCGAATTCGACACTGGTCAGATTTTCACCGAGGCGTTCGGTGAGCGCTGAGCGGAACTCGTCGGTGACATAGGGAGGCTGAACTTTCATTGCCTGAACCAGCACGGTCGGCATCGATGACGGTGGCAGCACGATCGGGCGAGCGAGTTCACCCCACCCCGTCACGATCGCAGGGGTGGACAGGCGCCAATTGACGCGCCCGTTGCCCAGTTGGATCAGGTGCTCGGCCATCTCGATGTCGAGATCCGGGGTGGGAACCTCACCCCACGAGCCGTGAATCTTCTCGGAGTAAGCCTCTGCCGCATCGGTGTAATCCGGTGAGCCGATTGTGAGTTCGGCCACTTCCTGCATGAAAGTCGGATCCAAACCGATCGCCGGGTCGAGCAGGACGAGCCCACGAACGCGTTCCGGTGCGGTAGCCGCGAGGTGCAGCGCCAGCATTCCGCCGAACGAATGCGCGAGGATCACCACCGGTCCGGTGGCGTGTTCGTCGAGCGTCTCCATCAGGCTGGCCACGTGGGATTCGATGTTCCACGGGGGAGCCCAGGTAGAGCGCCCGTGACCGCGCAGATCGGGCGAGATCCAGCGCGCTTCGGGCAGTTGGTTCTCGGCCATCGACTGCCAACGCCGGCCGTGACCGGTCAGGCCGTGCAGCGAAAGGATCTCCGGCGCCCCGACGGGTCCGTAGAGATACGTATGGAGTGCAGACACACGAGCAATCATGCCGGATGTGGGCGATGCATGAGTTGTCGGTGCGCTCTGGTGGAATGCCTGGGTGAGTGAGACGGCAACACGCAGCAAGGTCACCATTCCGCGGGCGCGGTTGGTGCACCGAACTGCGCCGTCTCCGATACCCCGAACGTGGGACGAAGGGACGGCGCGGCTGTTCGCTCCGCCGTCAGAAGATCCGTTTCAGCTCGCATTCGGCCCGGCGTCATTCGGCTCCGCGTCATTCGGCTCGGCGGCCGCCTGGAATCCCTGGCAGGTGCTCGGCAGCCCAGGAACCGGCAAGACGTCCCTTCTCGTGGATCTGGCAGTGCAGAAGATCTCCGGTGGCGAAGATCCTGAATCGGTCCTCGTGCTCACCCAGTCACGCCGGGCAGCGACGCAGGTCCGTGAGCAGATCACAGCCGGATTGCTCGGGTACGAACAAGAACGCGGACCGCAGGCAACTCGTGAGCCGTTGGTCCGCACCGTTCACTCCTACGCCTTCGCCGTTCTTCGGCTTCAAGCCGCAGCACACGGCAACGCGCCGCCACGCCTGATCACCGGCGCCGAGCAGGATTCGGTGCTGCGCGAGATGTTGCGCGGCGACATCGAAGACGGTGCACTCCGGTGGCCGGAGCGCCTGCGACCCGCGCTGGGCTTGAACGGCTTTGCCGTCGAACTCAGAGACCTGATGCTGCGTGCCAACGAACGCGGACTCGGTCCCGAAGATCTGGTCAAGCTCGGTAAGAAGCGCGGCCGACCAGAGTGGGTGGCGGCCGGCCGGTTCGCCGAGGCTTACGAGCAGGGTGTGCTGCTGCGCGGAAGCGTCGGCGTCGAGGCTCCGGAGGCCACAGCGCCGGCACTGGACGCAGCTGAGTTGATCGGCGCCGCGCTGACCGCGTTTGCCACCGACCCCGAGCTGCTCCGCTCCGAGCGCGCCCGCATCCGGCACCTCCTGGTCGACGACGCGCAGCACCTGGATCCCCAGGCGGCGCAACTGGTTCGACTGATCGGAACCGGAACCGCAGGCACTGTGATCGCCGGCGATCCGGATCAGTCGGTCTTCGGGTTCCGCGGTGCGGATTCGGCGTTCCTGCTCGGACTCGCCGAGCGCGGAGACGAGCGCCAGATCGTCCTGCCCACCACGTTTCGAAACAATGCCGACGTCGCGTCGATCTCGGCCAAGATCGCTGCGCGGCTGCCCGGCAACCTCGCTCACCGCATCGCGGTTCCGTCCGATCTCACCGATGACGACCCCGGACGGGCGTCGGTGCGTGTTCTCGGCACGACGGCCAAAGAAGCGGCCGTTGTCGCAGATACCTTGCGCCGGGCGCATCTGCTGGACGGGATTGCGTGGTCCGACATGGCAGTCGTCGTGCGGTCGGTCCCGCGCACCCTTGCCCCTCTCCGGCGGGCCCTGCTCGCAGCGGGGGTGCCCGTCACCACTGCTGCCACCGAATTGCCGCTCGCCAGACAACACGGCGTGTCCGGTCTGTTGCTGGTCCTTCGGGCGCTCGGCGGCGATCAGTTCACCGGAGACGACGCTCTGGCCCTGATGGCCGGCCCCATCGGCGGCGCCGAACCGGTCACTCTGCGCCGGTTGCGTCGAGGTCTGCGCCGCGTCGAGTTGGCGTCGGGAAGTGATCGGGACTCGTCGGAGTTGTTGCGGCTGATCCTGATCGACGAGGATCGCGCGCAGTCCAAGCGGCTCATGGGCAAACTGACGGACGTCGAGGCTGCCGCCCTGAATCGAGTGCTGTCGGTCCTTCGCAAGGCCCGGGTACCTCTCGAACGTGGTCTCGGGGTCGAGGAAGTTCTCTGGGCGGCCTGGCAGGCGACGGGACTGGAACGGCGCTGGGCGGCTGCGTCGGCGCGCGGGGGTCCTATCGGCTCACAAGCCGATCGCGACCTGGACGCCGTCGTCGCACTCTTCGACGCGGCCGCCAACTACGTCGACCGACTGCCGCGTTCGCAACTCGCCGGTTTTGTCGACTACTTGACCAGCCAGGAGATACCGACCGACTCGCGGAGCCGATCGGTCATCGCTCCGGACGCCGTCACCGTGGTCAGCGCTCACGCCGCGGCGGGTCGCGAATGGGCCGTCGTGGCGGTGGCGGGTGTGCAGGAAGGGCTCTGGCCGAGTTTGCGGGCACGCGGATCGCTGCTGCGCACCGAAGCGCTGATCGACCTGGTCAACGGAGTCTCCGACGGCAGTGACTCGGCTGCTGAACGACTCTCGCGAACCGCGCCCCTGCTGGCCGAAGAACGCAGGTTGTTCCTGGTCGCCTGTAGCCGTGCTCGTCGCCGTCTGCTGATCACCGCAGTCGAATCGGCTTCGGGGGACACCGATCTGGTGCCTTCGCGGTTCGTGGACGAATTGATCCGTGGTGACGCGTACTCGGACGACCCGACTTCCGATCTCGACGTCGTTGCACCGGAGACCGGAGATACCCGGGTTCTGTCGCTGCCGGCACTGGTCGCACAGCTTCGCAGCGTGGTGTGTGATCCCGACATCGCGCATTTCGACCCCGAGAAGCACTCCCGTGCCGCACACCAGTTGGCGCGTCTGGCTGCTGCCGGAGTACGAGGCGCTCATCCGGATCAGTGGTACGGCACAGCCGCGCCGAGCACCGCTGCTCCCATGTGGCAACCCGAGGACGGACCGGTGTCACTCTCGCCGTCCACCATCGAGCTTCTCGAAACTTGCCCTCTCCGATGGGTGTTCGAGCGTCATGGGGGCAGCGACGGAGACAACACTCACGCGATCGCCGGCACCCTGGTCCATACTTTGGTGCAGGCGCTGGCCGGCCGGATACCACCGGACCAGGTCGAGAAGGCACTCGAAAATGCCTGGGAGTCGATCGATCTGGGTTCGCAGTGGTACTCGCGCCGCGAACTCAATCGAACGCGCGAGATGCTGGCGACCTTCACCGCCTGGATGAACGCAACTCGCGGTGAACTGACCGAAGTCGGCGTCGAGGTCGCGGTCGAGGGGGTCCTCGAACCGCGCGAAGAAGGAGCGCCTGCAGTCAAGCTTCGCGGCCGTATCGACCGGCTCGAGCGTGACACCGAAGGACGCCCGGTCGTCGTCGACGTCAAGACTGCGCGAAATCCCGTCAGCAACGAGGCCGCCCAATCTCACGCGCAGCTGGCGGCGTACCAGGTCGCAGCGGCCGAGGGCGCGATAGCAGGCGAACCGGCGACACAACCCGGCGGCGCACGCCTGGTATTCGTGGCCAAGTCCAACAAGAAAGACGGTGCGGCGCAGCGAGTTCAGCCGCCGTTGACTGCCGAAGCAGTAGAGATGTGGCGGGACGTCATTCACAACGCCGCGGCAGCGACCCAAGGACCCGAGTACCTGGCCAGGGTCAACGACGGATGTAGACATTGCCCGGTGCGTTCGAGTTGCCCGGCACACGACGAGGGACGACAGGTGAGTAACTAAGTGGCTGCCGCGACGCAGAAGGCACGCCGACCGAAGATCGACCCTGTCGACCTCGCGGTCGCGCTCGGCCAACACCCGCCGACGCCGGAACAGGCGGCAGTGATCGCCGCACCGCTCGGTCCGACATTGGTGGTCGCCGGTGCCGGTGCCGGTAAGACCGAGACGATGGCTGCTCGCGTCGTGTGGCTGGTGGCCAACGGCTTCGTCGATCCCGAAGCCGTTCTCGGATTGACCTTCACGCGTAAAGCGGCGCAACAGCTCACGTCGCGAATCCGCAAGCGCTTGGCGCGACTGGCGGGTTCGGACGTGCTGCGGGCACTCGACCCGACCGGCGGAGTGCGTTCCCGGATTCTGGCCGGGGAACCCGAAGTCAGTACCTACCACGCTTACGCGGGACGGTTGCTGTCCGAACACGGACTCCTGTTGCCCATCGAACCCTCGGCGACGCTGCTGTCCGAGACCGAACTGTGGCAGGTTGCGCACCGCGTCGTGAGCGGCTGGGACAGCGATCTGGACACCGACAAAAATCCGGGGTCGATCACCGAAACCGTTCTGGCCCTTGCCGGTCAATTGGCGGAGCATCTGGTCGATCCCGAGCAGCTGCTCGAGGCCCACACCGAGTTGGACAAGCTGATTCACACTCTGCCTGCCGGTCCGAAACAGCGGGGCGGACCCAGCAAGGAATTACTGAATTACCTTGATGTGCAACACAAACGCATCGAGCTACTGCCCCTCGTCGCCCGGCTTGGCGAGACGTTGCGGCGCGAAGGAGCACTGGACTTCGGAAGTCAGATGTCGCTGTCGGCGCGGGTCGCTTCCGAGCACCCCGAGGTCGGGCAGACCGAGCGTGAGCGCTTTCGGGTGGTTCTTCTCGACGAGTACCAGGACACCGGCCACGCTCAGCGAGTGTTGTTGTCGTCGTTGTTCGGTGGGGGAGCAGACGGCCGGTTGGCGTTGACGGCCGTCGGCGATCCGATGCAGTCGATCTACGGTTGGCGCGGCGCGTCGGCGGCCAACCTGCCTCGGTTCGCAACCGATTTCCCGCTCGCCAACGGAAAGCCGGCTCCGACACTCGAACTGCTCACCAGTTGGCGCAACCCTCCGGAGGCTCTCGAGCTGGCCAACCTGTCTTCGGCGCCGTTGCGTCGACGCGGCGTGGCCGTCAGCACTCTTCGTGCGCGGCCAGGAGCCGTCGCCGGAGATGTTCGACTGGCGTTGCTCGGTGACGTCGAACAGGAACGTCAGTGGGTGGCGGAGAAGATCGCCGAAGAATACGAGGCGGCACGTGCCGAAGACCGCCCGACACCCACGGCAGCGGTGTTGATCCGCCGAAACGCGGACGCTGCCCCGCTGGCCGAAGCTCTGCGGTCCAAAGGTCTGCCGGTCGAAGTGGTCGGCCTCGGTGGGCTTCTGCACACACCTGAGGTGGCGGACGTGATCGCCATGCTCCGAGTGGTCGCCGATCCACTGGCGGGCAGCGCAGCGGTTCGGCTACTCACGGGAGCGAGATGGCAAATCGGGGCGAAGGACCTCGCCGCACTCTCGCAACGCTCCCGCGAGCTCGCCATCTCCGCGGGATACGGAACGGCAGGTGCGGTCACCGACGCCGAGGCGCTCACCTCGGCGGTCCACGATGCATTGCCGGGGGAGAACGCCGAGCAAGCAGGTTTGGTCGACTCGATCTCCGATCCAGGTCCGGCAGAACGCTATTCAGCCCTCGGGTACACACGCATCAACGCGATAGCAGCAGAGTTGGCGTCGTTGCGCGAACGCATCGGCCAACCGCTCACCGAATTGGTGGCGGAGGTCGAGCGGGTGCTCGGTATCGGAATCGAGGCGGGAGCGCGGACCCGAGTCGGTGTCGTCGGCACCGCAGGCCGTGAGCATCTCGACGCGTTTGCCGACGTCGTCGCCAATTACGCGACGCGTCCGACGGCCAATCTGACCGGGATGCTCGCATTCTTCGCGGCCGCCGAACAGATCGAGAAGGGCCTGACCCCGGGCGAGGTGGAGGTGGCGCCAGATCGCGTGCAGATCTTGACCGTGCACTCGGCGAAGGGGCTGGAATGGGAAGTGGTCGCGATCCCGCATGTCAGCGACGGCGTGTTCCCCTCGTCCACCGCGTCCGGGTCCTGGCTCGGTGCGCTCGCCGAACTGCCACCGTCGTTGCGCGGTGACCGGGCGGTCGACGCGGATTCGGCGGACGGCGTGCCAGTGCTCGACCTCGAGGAGTTGTACAACCGCAAGGACCTCGAGAACGCGATAACGGCTCACAAGAAGGCACTGTCCAACCGTCGACTGGACGAGGACCGTCGATTGTTCTACGTCGCGTTGACCAGAACCGAACGGGCACTGTTCATCTCGGCTCATCATTGGGCGGAATCCGGTTCGGAACCGAAGGGGCCTTCGGAGTTCCTGGACGAGCTGCATCAGATGGTCACTGCCGAAAACGACGCCGGTGAAGACGGTTCACGCGGTGCGATCGGCGTTGTGGAGGAATGGGCGCCGGCACCGGAACCCGACACCGAGAACCCGTTGGCCTCCACGCCCCGCACGGCGCAGTGGCCACCCGATCCGCTGGGTGCGCGCCGCGGGGCCGTCGAGGCGGGAGCCGCGAGCGTCCTGTCCGCTCTCGCTTCGCTGCCGAAAGACAGCGAAGAGACGGAAGAACCGGAGGACGATCCGGAAAACTGGTCATCGGATGTCGACGTTCTCTTGGCCGAGCGCGAAGCCCGGGCAAACGCGCGTGCCGAAGTGATTCTCCCCGCACAGCTTTCGGTGACTCAGCTCGTCGACCTCAAAGCCGACCCGGACGAACTCGCGGCACGACTGCGTAGACCACTGCCGTACCCACCGAATCCGCTCGCTCGGCGAGGCACGGCTTTTCACGCCTGGATCGAGCGAAGGTTCGGTGCGACCCGGCTGTTGGATCTCGACGAACTACCCGGCGCCGCGGATACCGGCGCGGGCCCCGAGACCGATCTGGTGAAACTTCAAGATGCATTCCTGCGGTCCCCGTGGGCCAATCGCAGCCCGATCGAAGTGGAGGTTCCCTTCGAGACTTCTATCGCGGGAACGGTACTGCGGGGCCGGATCGATGCCGTGTTCGCCGACCCCGACGGCGGTTGGACGGTGATCGACTGGAAGACCGGTGCCGAACCTTCGGCCGCCAACGAGGACGCGGTTGTCATGCAGTTGGCCGCGTATCGAGTGGCCTGGGCCGAATTGATGTCGGCCAGAGCTCGTTCGGCGGGGCGCAACGAACAGTTCCCGGCAGACAAGGTGCGCGCGGCGTTTCACTACGTACGATCGGGTCGCACCATCGCCCCCGAGAACCTGCCGGACGGTGAGGCCCTCGCGCACCTCATCCGAACGGCAGGCGCGCAGGACTAGCCGGCGTTTCGACGAGCCTTGAGCGCTTCGGTCACCAGCGGAACCTGCAGGGGGAGACGTGCGATCGAACCGATCTTCTGCGGTGTGGACGTCTTCGGGCTTCGGCACCAGTCGATCGCCATCTGAATGTTGGCGGGGAAGACGGCAACAAAGAGCGCGGCGGCAAGGCCCGCACCGAGCTTGCGAGTCTTCGGCACGGCCAAGGCCGCGCCGATCGCCAATTCCGCGACGCCCGACACCTGCGTGTAGGTGCGCGCCTGACCGGGAAGCTGGCGGGGAACGGTGCTGTCGAAGAAGGAGGGCGCAACAAAATGCATGGTCCCGGCGCCGAGAAGGATGGCCGACAAACGAAGAGCGGCTGCTTGGCTGGGAGTGGACGTCGAACTGGTGAAAGGCATTTGCCCAGCCTGCCTCACAGTGGACCTTCTTGCCAGTAACGGCACCACTACCGGTCCGCCATTCGGCGCCCGAGTTCCGAAGTCGATCTTCGAGGGTTACGCTGCCTGCCGATGTCCGTGTAGGTATTTCGTAAGTTCGAGTGAGAGAGTCGATGTATGGCCGGTAAGCTCCGGGCGCGTTTGACCAGGTCGGAAGCATTGACCGATCAACCTGACTTCGCCCTTGTAGGGGTGCTGCGAATTCCCCAGCTGCAGACCAGTCCAGCTCGGGCGATCTACAAGCGAGTTCTCATCGCATTGGGTGCTCTCGGCGCCGCCGTGTTGATCGTGTACATCGATCGTGCGGGCTACCGTGACGCTCAGGACAACGAACTTTCCCTGCTCGACTGCATCTACTATGCGACGGTTTCGCTCTCGACCACCGGCTACGGCGACATCACCCCGTTCACGCCGTCCGCGCGCCTGGTCAACGTCCTGTTGATCACGCCACTTCGAATCTTCTTCTTGATCGTGTTGGTCGGCACCACACTTTCAGCTCTGACCGAGAGTTCGCGTCAGGCGTTCAAAATTCAGCGTTGGAGGCAGCACGTGCGTAATCACACCGTCGTCGTCGGATACGGAACCAAGGGACGCACGGCAATCGAAGCCATGCTCGGGGACGGTGTGCCGGCGTCGGAGATCGTGGTCGTCGACACCGATCAGGCCGTGCTGGATTCCGCTGCCAGCAAGGGGTTGGTGACGGTATTCGGTTCGGCTACGAAATCGGATGTACTCCGGTTGGCGGGCGCGCAGAATGCGTCGTCGATCATCGTGGCAACCAACCGCGACGACACCGCAGTGCTCGTGACGCTGACAGCTCGGGAAATTGCGCCGAAGGCCAAGATCGCCGCAGCCATCCGTGAAGCCGACAATGCGCATCTCCTGCGTCAGTCCGGCGCAGACTCGGTGGTCGTCTCGTCGGAGACGGCCGGCCGACTCCTCGGCATCGCGACCACGACGCCAACCGTCGTGGAGATGATCGAAGACCTGCTGACTCCGGAAGCCGGATTCGCGATCGCCGAGCGTGCTGTCGAGCGTGACGAGGTCGGTGGCTCTCCGCGTCATCTCTCCGACATCGTGCTCGGCGTCGTTCGCGACGGTCGCCTGGTTCGCGTCGGTTCGCCCGAGGTGGACGCCGTCGAGGAGAACGATCGCCTGCTGTACATCCGCCGCGTCACGAACTGAGTGCTACCGAGCTTCGTGCGCGCAGTAATGTCGTGAGCGTGAACGACTTCCAGCTGACCGAAACACCTCTGCTCTCACGTTCGAGCGTCGGCCGCGCCGAGGAATTGCGGTCGGACGCCGCTGCACTGACCACGGGCTGGACGGATGCGCTGCTTCTACGAGTGAATTCACGGGGGCAGGTCAAGGTGTCGCCGGAAGGTCAATTGGTCTTCGCCGAGGCAACCGAGTTGGGACCCGAACCGGTGCGCGGTGCGGTGTTCCTGGGAATTCGCGAGAATCGCCACGTGTGGGCAGTGCGGGTGTCGCTGCTGGCGGGCACGTTGTCCGAATTGCGGATGCTCGGCGGAACACTCGACGACGCGGACGCCGGCCTGCTGACCGGTGCCGTCGCGATTCTCAACTGGCACGACAGTGCCGGATTCAGCGCTATCGACGGCGCACCGAGTGAGCCCACCATGTCCGGCTGGTCTCGCATCTCCACGTCCACGGGCCACGAGGAGTTTCCCCGAACCGATCCGGCGGTCATCTGCCTGGTGCACGACGGCGGCGATCGAGTTCTGCTCGCGCGTCAGCCGACCTGGCCGCAGCGGCGTTTCTCGATTCTCGCGGGATTCGTCGAGGCCGGGGAGTCGCTCGAAACGTGTGTTGTCCGCGAGATCAAGGAAGAGGTCGGTATCGACGTGCACAGCGTCCGATACCTCGGCAGCCAGCCCTGGCCGTTCCCGCGCTCGGTGATGTTGGGATTTGCCGCAATCGGCGATCCCGCCGCTCCGCTGCTGTTCGCAGACGGCGAGATCGCCGAGGGCACCTGGTTCACCAAGGACGAGGTGCGCGCCGCTCTCGAACTCGGCGACTGGGGTTCGGAAGCGGACGCGCCGTTGCTGCTGCCCGGATCGATCTCCATCGCTCGCGGAATGCTCGAGAGCTGGGTCAAATAGGGGCTGGGTCAAGTAGCAGCCGGAGAAGACCTACAGACCCAGAGCCTGCTTGACCTGGTTGAGCGACGGGTTGGTCGCGACGCTGCCGTCGCCGTACTTCACGGTCGGAACGACGTGATTGCCACCGTTGACGCTGCCGACAAAGTCAGCTGCTGCCGGATCGTTCTCGATGTCGATCTCGGTGTACTCGATCCCCGACGCGTTGAGCTGCGTCTTGAGGCGGCGGCAGTAGCCGCACCACGTGGTCGAGTAGATGGTCAGGGCAGGCGCGTTTTCGGTAGAAGTCACGGCCGATATAACACCACGACCGAGAGCGTTGTTCCGTATCGGCCCGTGTTCTCTTGCCCACATACCGTCGGGCGCGGCGATTGGAGTGTCGGAACGTCCTGCCATGATGGTGCCCATGCCTGCGGACACCGGACTGGATCCAGAACAATCGGCCGCCGTGCTCGCGCCACGCGGCCCGGTGTGCGTCCTCGCGGGCGCTGGAACAGGCAAAACCCGCACCATTACACGTCGGATCGCTCATCTGGTTGCCGACGGTCATGTGTCGGCCGGTCAGGTGCTTGCCGTGACATTCACCGCTCGTGCGGCCGGGGAAATGCGTGGGCGTCTCCGTGAACTGGGCGTCGGCGGAAGTGGGCCGCAGGTCCAGGCTCGAACCTTTCACGCCGCTGCTCTGCGGCAACTGAAGTACTTCTGGCCGCAGGTTGTCGGTGACACGCCCTGGCGTCTGCTCGACCGAAAGTTCGCAGTTGTCAGTAGCGCCGCAGCTCGGGTGGGATTGTCCACCAGCACTGAAAGCGTCCGGGACCTCGCCAGCGAGATCGAATGGTCGAAGGCTTCGCTGATCGCGCCGGAGGACTACCCACGGGCGATCGCCAAGATTCGCCGTGAGGCACCGGTCGACGCCACCAAGGTGGCCCAGGTTTATGCGGCATACGAAGAGCTGAAAGCACGCGGCCAGGACGGCATGCTCCTGGACTTCGACGATCTCCTACTTCACACAGCGGCAGCTCTCGAAGAGCATTCGACGGTCGCCGACGAGTTCCGCGAGCGCTATCGCTGCTTCGTTGTGGACGAGTATCAGGACGTCACCCCACTTCAGCAGCGTGTGCTCGACGCCTGGCTGGGGGACCGCGACGACCTGACCGTGGTGGGCGATGCGAATCAGACCATCTACTCCTTCACCGGAGCCACCCCGAACTACCTGTTGGACTTCTCCCGCAAATTCCCCGAGGCGACCGTCGTCCGGCTCGAACGCGACTACCGCTCCACACCTGAGGTCGTGTCGTTGGCGAACCGCGTGATCGGTGCGGCACGCGGGCGGATCGCCGGGACGCGTCTGCAGCTGATCGGGCAGCGCGCACCGGGGCCCGAGCCGGAGTTCATGGAGTTCGACGACGAGCCGGCCGAGGCGCTCGGCGTTGCGCGGGCGATCAAACGGCTGATCGCGGCAGGCACCCCCGCCGCCGAGATCGCTGTTCTGTACCGGATCAATGCCCAGTCCGAGGCGCACGAGCAGGCGCTCACCAAGCTCGGCATCCCGTTCCAGGTGCGCGGTGGAGAGGGCTTCTTCACTCGCACCGAGGTCCGTCAGGCAGTGGCGGCGCTGCGCCAGGCTGCCGGACGCGACGACCTCCCCGAAGGTGCAGACAACGGCGAAGCGCTGGTCTCACTCGTTCGCGCCGTACTCGCTCCGCTCGGCCTGACCAACGAGGAGCCTTCGGGTACTCAGGCACGCGAACGCTGGGCGTCGCTCTCGGCTCTCGTGGCGCTGACCGAAGAACAACTCGTCCATGAACCCGAACTCACGCTCACCGGGCTCCTGCAGGAGCTCACGGCCCGAGCCGAGGCGCGGCACCCACCGACAGTGCAGGGCGTGACGCTGGCTTCGCTCCACGCGGCCAAGGGACTCGAATGGGATGCGGTGTTCCTGGTCGGCCTCAACGACGGCACCCTGCCGATCCAACACGTTCTCGGCGACGCCAATTCGGGCGCCGACGACGTAGCAGTGGAGGAGGAGCGTCGGCTTCTCTACGTGGGGGTGACCCGCGCTCGTGAGCATCTGCAGCTGTCGTGGGCGCTGGCCCGCAACGAGGGCGGACGCAAGTCCCGTCGCCGGTCGAGATTCCTCAACGGACTCGTCCCGGAGGACTCGCCTGCCTCGCGCGTCGCCGCGCCGTCGTCGGGGAACAAGAAGCGTCCGCGCTGCCGCGTGTGCGGTAAACCGCTGATCGGGACGTCGGCGACAATGCTCGGACGCTGCGAGAAGTGCCCGTCCAATGTCGACCTGGAATTGCTCGAACATCTCAAGGCCTGGCGTCTGGACAAATCCCGTGAACTCAAAGTTCCGGCCTATGTCGTCTTCAGTGACAACACACTGATGGCTATTGCCGAACAACGACCACAAGACAATCGTGGACTGGTCTCGATTCCCGGAATCGGGCCGAAGAAACTCGACAATTTCGGCGAAGACGTACTTGCTGTCATTCGCGGTGAACTCCGAGCAGCAACACTCGATATCTGACAACACATCTGAAACGACAACCGTGAGTTACATAACCGCAGGTCAAAAATAGGTTGTGCAGATTCGAGAGATTCTCTACTCTGGTTTTCAGTGTTACGGGGCAACCTGTGCGCAGAAACTATCCGGACCGACACGAAATGGAGGTGGCAAATAAATGACGAACTTGATCTCTTACGAAGCGTGCGCAAGCGCAAAGTTCGCTGTTGCCGCCCCCATGCTGCCGCGTGCAGCGGGATGGGCGCAGCATGCGTTCCGCCTGCGCCCTCAATCAGCAGCAAAGAAAGCAGCTGTCGAGTCCGTGTTCTTAAGCCATCGAGGTATTTCTCGGTAGGACACATCCGTTCACTTACGGCCACGGACCCGCAGCCCCTGCGGACCGTGGCCTTTGTGTTGGATACCCCTCTTGATCTGGTTTCCGACTCGGCTCAGGTTCGCACCCATCGAACCCATATCGTGCGACACAGTTTCGCATCCGAGCACTAGGAGACCGAGTTGTCTGCCCAGACAATCCGCGTGGAATCCGAAAACTCCACCACTGCAGCAACATCCACCGACGTCACTTCGGCTGCAGTGACATTCATCGAGGTCGCGTCCACCCGCCGCGACCTGCCGTGCCGGGCATCCAACCCCGATCTCTGGTTCGCCGAAGCTCCGGCCGAACTCGAGCAGGCCAAGGCACTGTGCGCGCAGTGCCCCATCCGTTCCCGTTGTCTCAGTGCGGCTCTCGACCGCGCCGAGCCCTGGGGGGTGTGGGGAGGCGAGATACTCGATCAGGGGGCCGTCATAGCGCGCAAGAGACCGAGGGGGCGCCCACGCAAGCAACTCGTGTGCGCGTGAGAGCTCTATTCGGCGGAGCCGGTTTCATCCAGATCCGGCTCCGCGAACCCTGGCAACCAACGAGTCAGGATTTCCATGTACGGGGCATATGCGTCCAACTGGGCGCATATGCCGACCGAACCGAGAAGAACACGGAAAATCATCAAATACTCGGCCGGAAGGTTGAGTGCACGGGCCGTTCGGAACTGCGCACTGTTGAAGTCAGTGGCGGTTCCGGCGGCCTTTTGCAGCCATGACCGAGTGAAGTGAAATGACTCGGTCTGGATCGGGTCGGTGAACGGGCGCAGGTAATCTGCGATTTCCTTGTCGGTCACCGTGCGACCGGGAATCACGAAACCGTTGGCGCGCAACAACTCCGTCAACTCGTCGAATTGTTCCTCGACCGCCAAGCGCACCATCGTCCCGAGAACCCGTGGCAATCCGTTCGGGAACGGCGCTGCAGCACCGAAGTCGATGACGCCGAGTCGGCCGTCCTCGAGAAGCATGAAGTTGCCGGGGTGCGGATCACAGTGGAGCAAGCCGACGCGTGCCGGAGACGCGAAGTGGAACTCGGCGAGTAGCGCACCGGCAGCATTGCGCTGATCCGGCGTTCCACTTTCGATGATTCTGGTCAACGGGGTCGCCGTCATCCATTCGGTCACGACTACTTTCGGCGCGCTCGCAACGACGTGCGGGATCACGAATTGCGGATCCCCGTCGAATTCTTTCGCGAATGCTCGCTGATTGTTCGCCTCGATCCGATAGTCGAGTTCTTCCTCCGTGCGGGCGGTGAACTCCTCGATCACGGGTCGCACGTCGACACCGGGCATGACCGAACCGAACAGGCCGGCAAATCTGCCCAAGGTCTTGAGATCGGCGCGAAGAGCTTCGTCGGCGCCGGGGTACTGAACTTTCACGGCTACGTCGCGGCCGTCCGCCCAGACCGCACGGTGAACCTGCCCGATGCTTGCCGACGCGGTCGGTTCGTCGTCGAACGACTGGAATCGATCGCGCCACTTGGTTCCGAGTTGCTGATCGAGCATCTTGTGTACTTGCTTGGTCGGCAGCGGCGGGGCAGCGGCCTGGAGCTTGTTCAGCGACTCACGGTACGGTTCCGCGAATTCCTCCGGAATAGCCGCCTCCATGACGCTGAGCGCTTGCCCCAGCTTCATCGCGCCACCCTTGAGCTCACCCAGCACCGCGAACAATTGCTCGGCAGCCTTCGCGCTCAACTGTGCGTCGATCTCTCCTTTGTCGCCGCCGGCGAGCTTGCGTCCGAAGCCCATGGCGGCGCGACCGGCCATCCCCAGGGGGATGCTCGCGAGTTTGGCAGTTCGGGCAGAACTCTTGCGTGGGATCTCGGACACCACACCATCATGTCTGACTGGGGCGCCCTTTGCCCGAAACAGGTGCCAGGTATTGGCAACTGCAGGATATTTGCCGAGGCCAGCGCCTCGTTGTGATTCGATACGGACGGAGCGCGATCTCGAGCGTCGACGACAGACTGGCTGCGGATGTTGCACCGTGCCGGTCCACCACACCGAGAGCCGCGTCGATCTCGGCCAGGGCCAGCGCGACGCTTGCATGGATCATCGCCGATTCCGCGTGGCCCGCGCTGCCGAGTAGCTGCGCGGACAGATGAAGCCAATGAGGGTCGAGTTCGGATCGGATGATGTCGGCGCACCGCAGGCAACTCGACTGACCCGGCAGGACTAGAGGGCCGACCACACCGTTGCCGTCCCGGATGCGGACGGAAAGGTGGGGGAGTCCGCATCGAACGAGATCGCTGACCAAGCGAGGATCTGTGACGACGTCGTCGGCCAAGACAACCAGTTGTTCGTTCCACGTGCGCACGACGTCGGTATTGCGGTAGCCCCGCGAGCGTCGCGTGGTGATCCCGCCGGTCACGAGGGCTCGCTCGACGGCGTCCGAGAGAGGGCCGACGCCGTGGATCCGGACGGACGCGGCGCTTGTGCCGGAAGTGTGGACGAATCCGGAATCGGCGAGTTGGTCGAGCAACGCCTCCGTCACCGACGTCGAAATCCCGCGCTTCGACGCTTCCCAGAGGATGGTGGCGCGTGATCTCGAGCCGTCCATCGTGCGAAGGATGGACTTCACCGCCCGCGCATCGACCCCGACAGGCAGCGTCAGCAGGACGGCGCGTCCGGGTGTCCATCCCAGCTGCAGCCGACCGTCCGGGCGTGACAGAACAGCGATCCGTGGATCCCATCGGGGTCCCACGGATCGCTGTGTGTTCTGTGTCGTGCTGTCGTGTATCGCGCTGTTCTGCGTGTCACCGGTCATCGCTCGATGCTGGCATGACGCGCGGCCGGAGAGTCCGCTTCAGCGACAGTTATCCACAGGCCGTCAGCTTGGCTGAACTGCGAAAATGTGTCGAGAAGGAATTACTTCTCTTCGTCGTCCTCGCGGGTCTTGTCCATCGCAGCCTCAGCCGCACGCTCTTTTGCCTCGACGGCTTCGAGCTGGGCGATCGGGTCGTCGAAATTGCCGGCTTCGCCGCCGCCGAGGACACGGGCGACAAACCCGTCCGGTGCGTCGAGATCGCTCGAATCGGGCATGAGGTCGGGATGTGACCAGACGCCGTCACGAGTATCCATACCGGCTTCCGCAGTGAGCTTCTGCCACAATCCGGCCGCTTCCCGGACCTTACGAGGACGAAGTTCCAGTCCGACGAGCGTCGCAAACGTCTGTTCGGCCGGTCCACCGGTGGCACGGCGCCGCCGCAACGTCTCGCTCATCGCGGCGACACCGGGCAGTCGCTCGCCGAGTGCGGCGGTGACGACGGTCTCCACCCAACCTTCGACCAGCGCAAGCAGTGTCTCGAGACGCTCGAGAGCGGCCTTCTGCTCCGGTGTGTTCTGCGGCTCGAACGTGCCCTGCTGCATCAGCGCTTCGAGCTTGCTCGGATCGGTGAGAGCAGACGGGTCGAGGTCCTTGGCGAATTCTTCCATCGCCGAGAAGTCCATCGTGATCCCGCGGGCGTACTCCTCGACTGTCGCGAGGACGCGCTGGCGCAGCCACGGAACGTGACTGTAGAGGCGCTGATGAGCTGCTTCCCGCGCGGCGAGGAACACGAGAACTTCCTGATGCGGCTGTTCGAGACCCTCACTGAAAGCCTGAACCGCAGCGGGGAGAAGGGCCGCGGTGCCTTCGGGTCCGAGGGGCAAGCCGATGTCCGTGGAGGAGAGCACCTCGGTGGACAGTTGACCCAGTGCCTGGCCCAATTGCGAGCCGAACGCGAGTCCGCCCATCTGGCCTAGCATGCCCAGCATCGGGCCCGCCATCTGCTGCGCTTCGGCGGGAAGTCCCTGGACCCACATGCCAGCTACCTTCTCGGCTACCGGATCACAGAGTCGTTTCCACGTGTCGATCGTGTTGTCGAGCCAGTCATTCGGAGTCCAGGCGAGGGTGCGGCTCGCTCCGGCGGGGAGCGTTGTCGCGGCGTCCAGCCACATCTCTGCCAGATGCGCTGCATCGGCGATCGCCTTGACGTTGCCCTCGGTGATCGGTGTGACCGACCCGATCTGTTGGCGTGCCAGCTTCTTGGCGATGTCGTAGTTCACCGGGCCGGACGAATCGCCCTGGCCCATCGACGAGCCCATTCCGCTCAGCATCTGACCGAACTGGGTAAGCATCTGGCCGAGTTGAGCCGGATCGAATCCCTCACCGCCCGCGCCGAACCCGAACGGCATGTCACCACCCCCGAACGGATTGCCACCCGCCGCGTTCTTGTCGCGATCGGGATCGTCGTCGGAGTTGGAGAAGCCGAACGGCATATTGCTCATACCTCAACGGTACAAGGCTCGAGCGGTCGGAGTCGCCCTCCGAGTCACGCTGACGGCGAACACGCACGGCGCTCAGGCGGTGCGATCGGTGCTCCGGCGCCTTCGCGCTTTACTCTGGATCAGGTGAATCGACGGATAGTGACGCTCTTGGCCGCACTCGCACCCATCGTCGTGTTGGGCGTCGTCGGAACAATGGTCACTGTTCCTTATGTCGCTCTCGGTCCGGGCCCCACCTTCAACACGCTCGGCGACGTCGACGGTAAGCCCGTTGTCGACATCCAAGGGGCCGAGGTCGATCCCACCGACGGCAACCTCAACATGACAACGGTGTCTGTTCGCGACGGCCTCAACATCTTCGAATCATTCGGACTGTGGGCGAGTGGCAGCAACGGACTCGTCCCGCGCTCGGAGATCTATCCGCCCGAGAAGTCGAAGGAAGAGATCCAGCAGGCCAACACCGCCGACTTCCAGCAGTCCGAGGACAGTGCCGAGTTGGCGGCACTGCACTTTCTCGGCAAGCCGGTGGCGCTGACTGTTTCGAAGGTGACCCCCGACGGTCCCGCTGCGGGTGCGCTGCAAGAAGGCGATGTCCTGGTCAAGATCGGTGACACTCCGGTCACCACGATCAGCGGCGTTCAGGACACGGTCGGGGCGATTGCTCCCGGCACTGCGATCAACGTCACCGTCATTCGCGCGGGCGTGGAGACCGTTGTGCCGGTCACCGTCGGGGCGCGGCCCAACAAGCCCGAATCGGGTTACCTCGGCGTCACGCCCAACGAGGTCCCGGACGTCCCCTTCACCGTGCAGTTCAACCTCGCCGACATCGGTGGCCCTTCTGCCGGACTGATGTTCACGCTGGCCTTGGTGGACAAACTGACACCGGGGGAGCTCAACGGCGGAAAGTTCGTGGCCGGAACGGGCACCATCGACTCCGCCGGTGAAGTGGGTCCGATCGGCGGTATCAGGTACAAGTTGATCGCCGCGTCCGAAGCAGGTGCGGAGACGTTCCTCGTGCCGGCCCAGAATTGTGACGAGGCGAAACAGAATGCGCCGGACGGGCTTCGACTCGTCAAGGTCGACAACCTGCCCGGCGCAGTGGACTCACTCGAGAGCCTCAACACCGGCGGCGATGCACCCCGCTGCTGAAAGCAGTCTCTGTCAGTCTTCTTCGACCTCGTCGAGCGTCGCGTACAGCGCGTGCACGAGGTGAGGTGCGAGACCGTCGTAGGTGAGCAGTTCCAGGTCGCCGTACGGATCTGCATCCTCGTCGGGACGCATCTGCAACAGCGACAGTGACGGACCGTCACGCAGCACGCCGACGAAGAGTCGAGCTTCGCGTCGATCAGGATGTGCGTTGGCAGTCAGTCGAGCGACCTCGTCCGCTGCGTGCTGATCGGTCAACACCGGCGCTGTGGCGTGGTCGAGATCCGATTCCGCCTCGGGCGGTAGGACGACGATTTCCTGCACCAGGATGCAACCCTGGACCGACTCGGGCCAATGCGTCGTTGCCAGGAACTCGTCGAGTGCGCGTGAACCGCCGATGATGTCCTCGGGGAGCGATTCCTGCTCGATCGGTGTGTATTCGGCACCCTCGGCGAGTTGGTCCAGCAGTCCGGGTTCGGCTGCGGCGAGCATTTCGGTGGGTACCAACGCGTACAGCTTCGGCGGTTGATCCCAGCCTTCGGCGTCGATGTGGTCGACTACTTCATGAACGCACCGGGCGAGGGCACTCGGTGATCTGCTCATATTCTCTTCACTCACACGTTCATCCTCGCATCTTCTGCCTGGCTTCCCGCTCTCCGTGTTGTCAACCCGTGACCGTTGTTACGTAGAGTGGTCGGAAACGGCCAAGTCCACTCGGGCGTGGCCGCAGTGATCGATGCAATCGGTTGCGACGCCACGGCGTCGCCAAATCTTGGAGCGTGGCACGTGGGCATGCGGCCCCCCGCAGGTTTACCCTCTCTGTCCAGACGCAGTCGAATCTTGTTGGTGGTGGCTGTCGTTGTGGCGGCCTTGCTGCTCGTGGGGCCGCGACTGATCGGCATGTACACGGACTGGTTGTGGTTCGGCGAAGTCGGCTTCCGTGGTGTGTTCACCAAGGTTCTGCTGACGCGATTCGTTCTCTTCCTCGTTGTCGGAATTGTCGTCGGAGCCATCGTGTGGCTCGCGATGCTTCTCGCGTACCGTGCACGTCCGGTGTTCGTCCCGGTCTCCGGACCCAATGATCCGATCGCGCGCTACCGCACCACCGTCATGTCGCGACTTCGTCTGTTCGGCGTGATCATTCCGGTAGCGATCGGCATCCTGTCCGGTCTCATCGCGCAGGCCAACTGGGTCACCATCCAGTTGTTCCTCAACGGTCAGCAGTTCGGCATCACCGATCCCCAGTTCCATCTGGACGTCGGCTTCTACACCTTCGATCTGCCGTTCTACCGTTTCGTTCTGAACTGGTTGTTCGTCTCGATCCTGCTGGCATTCGTGGCAAATCTGATCACCCACTACGTTTTCGGTGGAATCAAATTGGCCGGGCGCGCTGGGACATTCACCACTGCCGCTCGTATTCAACTCGCTGTTATCGCCGGAACCTTCGTGCTCCTCAAGGCGGTTGCGTACTGGTTCGATCGGTACTCGTTGATGTCGAGCAGTCGTAAGGAACCGACGTTCACCGGTCCGGGCTTCACCGACATCAATGCGGTGCTGCCGGCGAAGCTCATTCTGTTGTCCATCGCCGTCATCTGCGCCTTGGCGTTCTTCGCGTCGATCTTCACGCGGGATCTTCGGATACCGGCCATGGCAGTCGCTCTCCTGGTTCTCTCGTCGGTGCTCGTCGGTGCGGTCTACCCGATGATCGTCGAGCAGTTCTCCGTCAAGCCCAATGCGGCGCAGAAGGAGAGCACGTACATCGAGCGGAACATCGAAGCGACCCGTCAGGCGTACGGGATCACCGAAGAGAACGTCGACTACGTCGACTATCCGGGCATCGGCACCAAGCAACCCCAGGATGTTCCGGCCGACCGGACCACGATCGCGAACACACGATTGTTGGATCCGACGATCCTGTCGCCGACGTTCACCGCTCAGCGTCAGCTCAAGAACTTCTACGGGTTCCCGCAGACGCTCAACGTCGACCGTTACGAACAAGACGGACAGTTGCGCGACTTCGTTGTCGCAGCGCGTGAGCTGTCGCCGAACAACCTTTCCGGCAACCAGACGGACTGGATCAACAAGCACACGGTCTACACGCATGGCAACGGCTTCGTCGCGGCCCAGGCAAACGAAGTCACGGCCGTGCAGGGCGACAGTCAGAACAACACCGGTGGTTACCCGATCTACTCGGTGAGCGACCTGACGACCACACCCGAGAACGAGAACCTCAAGGTGGACAATCCTCGTTCGTACTACGGCGAGGTGATCAGTCAGTCGGACGCCGATTACTCGATCGTCGGTTCCGTCGACGGTGAGGGACCGCGGGAGTACGACACCGACACCTCGAAGTACACCTACACAGGCTCGGGTGGCGTTTCGATCGGCAACTGGTTCAACCGTCTTGCATTCGCGGCGAAGTACACCGAGCGCAACATCCTGTTCTCGAGTGCAATCGGCTCGAACTCCAAGATCATCTTCAAGCGTGATCCGAAGGAAAGGGTCGAGGAGGTCGCGCCTTGGCTGACGACTGACGGCGCTGCTTACCCCGCAGTGGTCGACGGCAAGATGCAGTGGATCATCGACGGCTACACCACTGCCCAGGACTACCCGTACGCGCAGCGCAGTTCGCTCGACGGTTTGGTCGAGGACAGTATCGACCAGACGACCGGGCGCCTCATTCCGCGCCAGGAGTTCTCCTACATCCGCAACTCCGTGAAGGCCACGGTCGATGCCTACGACGGCACCGTCACGCTGTACCAGGTCGACGAGCAGGATCCGGTTCTGAAGGCGTGGATGGGGGTCTTCCCGGACACGGTCAAGCCGAAGAGCGAAATTTCGGACGACCTGCAGGCGCACTTCCGGTACCCGGAAGACATGTTCAAGGTCCAGCGCGAGATGCTGGCGAAGTACCACGTCGACGATCCGAGTGAGTTCTTCACCAACAACGCGTTCTGGTCGGTTCCGAGCGATCCGACGATCGACACGACCGCCAACCAGCCGCCGTACTACGTGCTGGTGGGCGACAAGGACACCGCGAAGGCGGATTTCCGTCTGACCAGTCCGATGGTCGGGTTCAGTCGTGAGTTGCTGTCGGCCTACATTTCGGTGGCGAACGACAAGGAGAACTACGGCAAGTTCACGGTGCTGCAGTTGCCCACCGATACGCAGACTCAGGGTCCACAGCAGGCGCAGTCTGCGATGACGTCGGATTCGCGTGTTGCTTCGGAAGTGTCACTGCTCAAGCAGTCGAACAAGATTCAGTACGGAAACCTGCTGACTCTGCCGATTGCCGAGGGCGGAATCCTCTACGTCGAGCCCTTGTATTCGCAGCGAAACTCGCAGAACGCGTTCCCTCAGTTGGCGCGTGTGCTGGTGAGCTTCAGCGACACCAACGGCATTCGGATCGGTTATGCACCGACCGTCTCCGAGGCGATCAGTCAGATTTGGCCGGGCGCGGGTTCGGCAGCGACGGTCACCCAGCCGGCACCCGATCCGGATACCGGAGCGCAACCGGAAACGCCGACAACTCCGACGGCACCGGCCCCGCCGGCTTCTTCGGACGACGTCACGAAGGCACTCGCCGAGGTCAATTCGGCAATGGCCGCATTGAAGTCGGCGCAGCAGAGCGGTGACTTCACCAGCTACGGTGCTGCGCTCGACCGCCTGCAGAAGGCTGTTGACGCGTACCAGGCGCTGCCGAGGTAAGCAGCGTCAGTTCGTGAACAGCGTCGGTTCGTGAACAGCAGAAGGCCCACCATCCTTCGGATGGTGGGCCTTCTTGTGTGCTCAGGTGAAACTGTGCGAGCTGAATCAGCGCAGTGCTGCAACGATCGGTGCGTTGGCATCGGAGAGCTGCTGGAACTGTGCTGCGAAGCCGTACTGGCCGGCGAGGTCACGAGCGGTGTCGTAGGCCTGCTGTGCGGCGGGCTTGAGCTCGGCCGGGATCTCGAGGGCGGGTGCAACTGCGGGTGCCTCGGCGACGGGAGCCGGTGCTGCTGCGGGAGCTTCTTCGACTGCGGGCTCGCTCGCGACGGTCAGACGCTGGCCGCAGACGGGCCATGCGCCGGGGCCCTGGCTCTGCAGGGTGTTCTCGGCGACGCGGATCTGCTCTTCCTTGGAAGCGTTGGCGGGCGAGCCGCTGCCACCGTTGGCGGTCCAGGTGCTCTGCGAGAACTGCAGGCCGCCGTAGTAGCCGTTGCCGGTGTTGATGTTCCAGTCGCCACCGCTCTCGCACTGTGCGACGCCGTCCCAGTTGTGGGTGGCTGCGGAAGCGGTGCCGGTGCTGATGGTGAGGGGCACTGCGACAAGTGCGCCGGCTACTGCCAATGTGCCGAGTGCACGCTTGCTGATGCTGGTGTACGTCATGTCGGGGTAAATCCTCTCCGCGCTTGCTGACATCGGCGGGCCTGCGGGTCGGCGGTGGTGCTGGCTTTCCCGGGCGCTTGTCTCTCCGTGTCTCTGCCCCTCGAAGGTTTCGGGGGTTCCGATCCCGCGGGGCAGAGTCGAGCAGCGGCGGGTCGGCGTTCGCCCGGTTGATTCGGGCCGGGACCGACCGTACGGGAGCGCTGAACGAGGGTCGATTCGCAAATTTCCGGACCTTCTGGTCTGCTCCCACTGGCGAACTCCGACGTTTACGCTGGTAGAGCCTTTCTGATGCGGTTTCGAGGTACGTTCGTTACATGCCTGTTATGTGTTGATGCTCACGGGCATTTTGTGAAGCCAGTCACTCGGATTTGCGACTTTCAGGCGTGTATTTCACTCCAGCGCAGGCGATTTGCGTTCCGTTCATCTGCTCGTGTAACTTTGTCCATGCATCGCGGGGTGGAGCAGCTCGGTAGCTCGCTGGGCTCATAACCCAGAGGTCGCAGGTTCAAATCCTGTCCCCGCTACTGGAAAAGGACCGCCGTACTGGATTCCAGTGCGGCGGTCCTTTTTTGCGTGCGTCCGTCGTAGGGTTGCGACGTGCGATTCTCGAAGGTGCCCCTGTTATCGGCCGTCATCGCTTTTCTGGCGATTGCGGCGCCGGTGCTCTCTGCGAGCAATGCTGCAGCCGGTGGATGGGTCGAGACGGGGAAGCGCGTGGTCTTCATCGTTCCGGGCCAGCAGCTCTACAGCTCAGGTGAAGCCCATCAAGCGTCTTACCGCGCCCTCGACGAGGCACTGCAGGATGCGGGCTACGAGACGTATTTCGTCGATGCACCCGGCAAAACGATTGCCGCAGATGCCGAACTGATCGCCGAGTCGATTCGCACCTACGCTGCTGACGCCACATTCGTCGGCGTAGTCGCGCACAGTGCGGGCGGGCTGAGCTCCCGGTACTACGCGAAGTTCCTCGGTGGCTCGGACATCGTGGATTCATACGTCGCTATTGGCGCTCCGCAGTACGGCAGCCCCGGTGGCTGCGTGCAGGGCCCCGCCGACGGCTACGACACCTGTATGTTCTCCGAAGTTCTCACCAAGCTCAATGCAGGTGAGGACACTCCTGGTCCTGCCTACTATTCGGTGGTGCAGAGCTCGGGCGAGTGGGCGGACGGTCGGCTGGACGGGGGCCAGTGCCGGGTGTACGTCGATGGCGTTCCCGGTTCCGGAAGCGGAGCAGACCACCTGACCGAGCTCGAGCACCCCGAGGTGATCTCGGGATCGATCAGCGCGTTGGGGCGCGACTGTGTCGGCACTTTCGTGGACGAGAACGACGGCGACATCACGTGGCCGGACACGTTGTTCCCGTCCTTCCGGTAAAGCTTCAGGTCCGGGTTGTTCGGACGAGTAGCCCGGCCACGTGCGCGCTCGCGGCGGTTCTCGCTCCCAAGGCGTCACCAGATTCGATGGCCGCGACTATACGAGCGTGCTCGGTGACAGCGATCCGGCGATTGAGCTCGAGGCTCCACATGTCCGAACGGTAGAGATGTGACTGCCCATCCAGACGGTGTAGGGCTTCACTGAGTGGGTGATTGCATGCAGTCTCACGAATCAACGTGTGGAACTCGAGGTCCAGCTTCGAGTCTCGACGCTGATCCGGCGGACTCTCGAGAAGTTCGCGTTGCACCTGCACCATCTTGCTGAGCTGCGACACGGTTTCGTGAGTGGCATTCGCCGTCGCGTTGAACGCTGCGAGACCGTCGAGTACCTCACGCACCTCGAAAACAGCGCGCAGCGACTCCGCGTCCAGCGAATCGACTTTTGCACCCGCATTTCGGGTGTGGACGGCGATGCCCTCGTAGATCAACTGCTGCACGGCCTCGCGGACCGGCGTTCTACTGACATTGAGTTTGCTCGCCAGCGCGGGAACACTCAGCGGTGTCCCCGGCGCCAGTTCCCCCGAGAAGATCAGTTCGCGAAGCGTCTCGTGCACGGACTCGGTGAGCAAAGCTCGTTCGGTGGTGGTCATCTTGTCCTCACTTCGATCCTGCACGATATCGACGGTACCCGGGAGCGCTACCCGGCACCGTCACCCGGCGGCGCGCACCCGGTCAGCGCTGCGGCGGTCGACCTCGGGCGCCGTCGCGCCTTTCAGTCCGGCCACCTTGGCTGCGATGTTCTCGGCGATCGTGATCGGCGGGTATCCCACTTCACCCGGTGCGAGAGTTCCTGGCAGCGCTTCGATGACGGCGTCGTAGTTTCCGTCGAAAAAGAATGCAGCAGAGCGACGTCGGATGATCTGACCGTCGACGATCGGCGGGTCGACTCGGTGCACTGTCGAGCGCCATCGGTCGTTCGTCCAGCGCGCCATCGCGTCACCGAGGTTGATCAAGAGTGCGCCGTCGGCAGGTTGGACGTCGTGCCACACGCCGTCGGTACTCAGAACTTGTAGGCCCGGAACCTGATCTGCCCACAGGATGGTCAAGATTCCGAAGTCGGTGTGAGCGCCCATTCCCGTCATGTCGCCGGAGATCCGGATCTCGCCCTCGGGCAGTGCGTAGTTGTTCATCTTCATCGCGTCGATCGAGTGGTCGAGCATCGAATCGAAGTACCCGGGCTGCAATCCGAGGGCGTCGGTGAAGGCGCACATCAGGATTCGTGCCAAACTCTGTGCCTGGCGGAAATACTCTTCGATTGCCGGTCGGAAGCCGGGCGCAGCGTCGGGCCAGGTGTTGTCGGCGTAGCTGGACTGGGGTAGGTCGACGCCTGGATAGTCGCTCACCTCTGTACCGACGACTATCGCTTCGTAGAAATCGTTCATCTGGTTCGCAGACGCGACGCCCAGGCTCATGCTGAGTGATTCCGACTTCGGTGGTGAGTAACCACGGTTCTCGGACGAGGGGCGGCGATAGTCGTTCTTGAGCGCAAGTGGGAGCGCAAAGAACTCGTCAAGAGCATCGGCCAGTCCGTCGGTCGCTGATCGTGGAATATTGTGCCCAACAATCTGTATGAAGCCGACGTCCCGGCACGCGCGATCGAGTTGAGCTGCGACCTCAGCGCAGGCAGTGCTGTTGGTGGCGTTTGTAACCGCTGCCTCGCCGCGGAGGTACGGGCTGATATCGATCGTAGGAATTTCGAAGACAGGAGTTTCGTGGGTCATTTAAAGTCCTTGCGGCCGGACGTGTGCCACTTACCGACGAGCACACGTGAGAGGAATCCAAAGGCAGAGAAGACTAGGACGCCGAACACCGACGCGATCACGATCGCGGCGATCAGGTCCTCGGACTGAAGGCGGCTTCGGTAGACGTCGAGCAGCGTTCCGATCCCGGGTTGTCCTTTGGCGAAGAACATGTCGCCGATGATGGCGCCGACGACAACAAGGCCGGATGCGGTGCGGATACCGGTGAGAATGGCCGGCATTGCCGCTCGCAGTTCGAGTTTCACCAGTCGATCCCACCGCGACGCTCGTCCGAGGGTGAAGAGTTCGTGCAATCCGCGATCGACCGACTGTAATCCGAAGTGTGTGTTGGTGATGATCGGGAAGGCTGCGATGAGAACACACACCAGAGTACGAGCGGTCATGCCGTAGCCGAACCAGAGGCCGATGAGGGGCACGATGGCGAGGATGGGAATGACTTGCAGCACAACGGCGTACGGATAGACGATCCGCTCGATCCACTTGGCTTGGCTCATCAACACACCGGTTCCGACGCCGACTGCCACCGCGACGACGAAGCCGACCAGCGCAACCTGCGCCGTCACGGCGAGGGCTTCGAGCATGGGAGAGAGATGTTTCCAGTCGAGCAGCGACTTGGTCAGCACCTGACTCGGTGGCGGGAGGAGAAACCGACGTTCGGGGGAGAGGACGAGATAGCTGACGATCGACCAGGCCGCGACCGCGCCGGCAAGGGAGAGCAGCGGATAAAGGACGAGGGCACCGAGCGCTCTCATTCGCGAGTTCCGTCCGTTCTGTGCCTCTGCTTGTATGGTGGTCGCAGAGTCAGAGCGAACCGCGGTCTTGCGTGTGGTGTTGCCTCGCCCAACTGCAAGAACTTCGGTCATCGTAGGCTCCCGTGCAGACTGGCCGAGATATCGGCGACGTACTCGGTGTAGCGGGCGTCGTAGCGCAGTTCCGGGCTACGTGGGTAAGGGAAATCGATGTCGACGACCGAATGTATTCGTCCGGGCCTGGCGGTCATGACAACCACCTTGCTTGCCAGGTACACGGCCTCGGATACCGAGTGCGTGATGAACATCGAGGTGAATCCTTTTTCGGTGTACAACCTTTGAAGTTCCACCTGCATCTCCAGGCGGGTCATCTCGTCGAGTGCGCCGAAAGGTTCGTCGAGGAGCATCACAGCGGGTGCGAGCGTGAGGGCGCGAGCCAACGACACGCGCATCTTCATTCCGCCGGACAACGCATTGGGCAGTTGCTGTGCAAAGTCCGCAAGGCCTACCGCGCGGATTGCCTCGTCGGCGCGCAACTTTCGCGCTGCTTTGTCGCCGCCACCGAGTTCGGCTGACAATTCGACGTTGGCCTGCACATTCCGCCAGGGGAGAAGGGTCGGCTCTTGGAATATGAAGCCTACTGATTCGGTGTCGAGGGCAACCGCGCCGCTCGTCGGTCGTTCGAGGCCGGCCGCCATGCGCAACAAGGTCGACTTGCCACAGCCGGAGGGTCCGACCACGGCGACAAATTCTCCCCGCTCCACGTCCAGATCGATGCCGTCCAGCGCGACTGTGCCGGTGTCGAACTTCTTGACGACGTCGGAAAAGACCATCTGCATCGGCGCGGTGAGTTTGCGAGCGTCGGCATCCTGCATCGTGTTCGCGAGTTCCATCTGAGCCTCCGGTTCAATAATGCATGCAAACGTTCTTCAAGATCTACGACATATCTTGGATTGCATGTATGTCGTCGAGATTGCTGAATGTAAATGTGAGGTGACATTGCAGGTAAGGAAAGGATCTTGGCCTGCGTTACCTGATGGAAACAACCAGGCGATTGCATGTAATCCAAGTGCTGCAGAGTGTGCTCATCGGATCACCCTTCTTGGTTCGCCCCCATCCCAATTGTTTTCACGAAGGAGACGCTGTGTATTCGAATCGCAAGGTGTATTCCAATCGCAAGAGTGTGGGAGTGGCCGGCGTGGCACTGGCCATGTGTGCGGCCATCGGATTGACTGCTTGCAGCTCCAGCGAAGCCGATACGGCCACAGCCGAATCGCTCGAACCCGCCGCCGAGGCTCAGAACCTGGCGGGGCTCTGTCCGGAAAACGTTGTGGTTCAACTTCAATGGCAGCCACAGTCGGACATGGGAGCACTGTTCGAGATGCTGGGTCCCGGGTACTCGGTCGACACCGATGACAAGTCGGTCAGTGGAACTCTCGTCGCGGGAGGGAAGGACACCGGAGTCGACCTGACCTTGCGAGCCGGGGGACCGGCAATCGGGTTCCAGTCCGTGAGCTCCCAGATGTACGTCGACGATTCGATCACCCTCGGACTCGTGCACGGCGATCAGGTGATTGCGGCAGCAGCAAGTCAGCCCGTCGTGGCCGTTACTCCACTGCTCAAATACAGTCCGGCAATCCTCATGTGGGACAAAGAGTCTCATCCGGACTGGACGAGTGTTGCCGATATCGGTAAGTCCGACGCGAGTGTCGTCGTTTCCAAGGAGCAGCTTTTCCCACAGTGGCTCGTGGCAAAGGGACTACTGAAGCAGTCCCAGCTCGACACGAGCTACGACGGAGCTCCCTCGCGATTTGTCGGTGACCCGACCATTGCTCAGCAAGGATTCGCGAATTCGGAACCGTACACGTACGAGAAGGAGACGCCGGCATGGGACAAGCCGGTTTCTTATGACCTGCTGAAAGATTCGGGTTTCGACATCTATGCCTCCAATGTTTCCGTCCGAGCCGACAAGGTCGAGACACTCTCGCCGTGCTTGAGCAAGCTGGTTCCGATCATTCAGCAGGCCACGGCCGACTACATCACCGCGCCGGATGCTGCGAATGCCGCCATTGTCGACGTCGTCTCGCAGGACGTGTCGTTCTCGCCGTACACCGAGGGTGAGGCGGCGTTCAGTGCCCAGCTCCTGAAAGAGAAAGGCCTGATCGCGAATGAGTCGGACGGCTCCGTCGGGACGTTCGACATGACCCGAGTCGCCCATACCGTCGAAGAACTCAAGCCCATCCTGATCGCCGGAGGTGCGGCGATACCGCAGTCACTGACCGCGGAAGAGATCTACACCGACAAGTTCACCGATCCGTCCATCGGAATCCGCTGAAGGAGCTGACAGTACATGACTTACGACATGACAGAACTCAACCGCGAGACCCGCATGGGTGGCCTGGGTACCGAGACGACCGACCGCGAGGTCCGAAGGATCGATCTCGCGGACTTCGAGAACCGGCGCAGCGAGATCGCCGAGGAGTTGTGGTCGGCAGCGACCGACATCGGGTTCTTCCAAATCGTCAATCACGGAATCGATCTGGACCAGGTTCGCGAGGCTTTCGCGGCGGCCGAGGCATTCTTTGCGCTCCCCGCCGAGGTCAAAGCGCAGTATCCGCTCAAGAAGGGGTTCAACTCCGGCTGGGAGAGTATGACGCAGGTGCGTCCGTCCATCGGAACACCTGATCAGAAAGAGTCCTACCAGGTGACCCGCCCGCATATGGGAGATCTGTGGCCCACAGCAGACGAATTGGCCGGGTTCCGCGAGACGATCCTGGACTTCGAAGCCAAGTGTTGGGGCATTGCGATGGATCTGCTCTCGTGCTTCGCCGAGAAGCTGGGATTCGAGCGAGACTTCTTCACCAAGGCGCACGATCCGTCGGTGGAGAGCTACCAGAGCACACTGCGGCTGCTGCATTACTTCCCCCTTGCCGCCGACGCGGATGTCGAAGGGATGTGGCGCGCCGGTGCGCACACCGATTTCGATTGCCTGACATTGCTTTTCCAGCGTGACGGTCAGGGTGGTTTGCAACTGTGCCCGGGCAAGGAGATGGACACCCAGGAATGGACGTCGGTGGTGCCGGCTGAGGAAGCGATCACCTGCAATATCGGCGACATGCTGATGAGATGGAGTGATGATGTCCTGCCGTCGAACTTTCATCGGGTGAAGAGTCCCGGCGTCACCGACTACCGGGGACCTCGCTACAGCCTCGCGTTCTTCGCTCAGGCGAACCGCGACGTGACCATCGAGGGCCCCGCGGGCAAGTACCCTCCGATCACCGCGGAGGACTACATCGACCAGCGAGTACGCGCGAACTTCGCACGTTGATCCGCACCCGTTCCGTCACACACTTTCAGGAGGATTGTCGATGACTACCGCACAACGGAACTCGGCCGACACGATCGTCACGGACGTCACGCTCTACAGCGGCGGCCAATGGCTGAGCGGCCGCGATGTCGTCGTCTCGAACGGCGTTGTCGAATCGATCGAGGTTTCCGCCGGGAGCGCCGGCGCAGGCAGTGTGGACGGATCGGGGGCGTATCTGATCCCTGGGTTCGTCAACACCCATACGCACCTTCAACAGTCACTGATGCGTGGGATCGCCGAAGGGACACCGCTTCTCGAATGGTTGCTCGCGGTCGCGGAAGAGTCCGTCCAGATCACCCCGGAGCGGGCGTACGCGGCCGCCGTCGCAGCCTCGTTGGAAGCATTGCGCAGCGGTACGACCACCCTGGTCGAACACATGTGGCCGCACCCGTCCAGCGAGGTTCACGACGCCGTGATCCGGGCGTTGCACGACACCGGGATTCGAGCGGTGCTAGGACGCGGAACTGCAGACAGGGCGGACCCGACGAGGAAGTGGGGGTTCGATCCACGGCTGATGCAACCACTCGGAGATGTCCTCGCACATACAGATCAGATGATGCACGACGTGACTGGTTCCCGCGTCGACGTGGCAGTGGCGGTACCGAACCCGCGATCGCTGACCCCGGAGGGGATGTCGGCAGTGCGTGAATTCGCGCAGTCTCGCGACATGACGGTCTCGATCCACCTGCTCGAGACGCAGACCGACAACACGATGTGTACCGAACATGCAGGCGTGAACGCTGTCGACTACCTCGATTCCCACGGATTTCTGTGGGATCGGGTGCTGGCGGTCCATTGTGTCGAACTCGACGACCGTGGCCAGAAAGTGTTGGCGGAGCGCGGCGTCGGAGTGTCGTACAACCCGGTCAGCAACATGCGCCTCGGCAGTGGGATCGCACCGGTCCCGAGCTTCCTCGACGCGGGGATCGCGGTGGGGTTGGGCGTGGACGGTGCGGCCAGCAACGACACCCAGGACATGCTGGAGACGCTGCGCACGGGCGCCTACGTGCAGCGAGCCGCCCGCGGTCGCGCCGACCTGTTCGGCTTCGAAGCCATGATCGACATCGCGTCCGGCGGCGCGAACGCAGCGCTCGGTCTGCCCGCCAGGTCCGGCGGAATCTCCGTCGGTGATCCCGCTGACCTCACCATGATTCGGTTCGAACGAGACTTCGGTTGCCTCCCGGTACGAGATCCGGGTGCGTCCATTCTCACGACGGGAAGTCGTCAGATCGTAGACACGGTGTTGGTTGCAGGCGAGGTCGTGATTCGCGACGGGCATTCGACCCGCGTCGACGAGGTGGAATTGATCCGGACGCTCAGCGCATTGTGACTGCGCTCAGTCCTCACTGACCTCCATTTCGATGAGGACGCGGCGCAACAACTTTCCTGTGGCGTTTCGGGGAAGTTCGTCGATGAAGACGATCTCGCGGGGAACCTTGTAACGGGCCAGGTTGGACCGAACGTGGTCTTTCAATTCGTCGGAGTTCTGCTCGGCGCCGTGAGCGACGACGACAAAGGCTCGCAGGCGGTGGCCGAAGTCGGCATCTTCGACTCCGATCACGGCGGCTTCCAGGACGTCCTCGCGGTCGGCGAGGAGGTTCTCGACTTCGAGGGGGTAGACGTTCTCGCCGCCGGAAACGATCATGTCGTCGTCGCGGCCGTCGACGAAGAGGAGGCCGTTGGCGTCGAAGTGTCCGACGTCGCCGGTGGAGAGAAGTCCGTCGATACGTTCCTTGTCCCGTCCGTCGGTGTAGCCCTCGAAGCTCAGTCCGCTCGCGACGAAGATTCGGCCGATCGTGTGGGGAGTGGTAATTCTCTTGTTGTTTTCGTCGAAGAGTTCGACGTGGCACGTCACTGGAGCTCGGCCCGCGGTTCCCGGAGCGATGGTCAGGTCCTCGGGAGTCGCGACCGTAGCCACGGCGACCTCGGTGGATCCGTACAAGTTGTAGAGGACGTATCCGAACGAGGCAGTGACTCGCTTACACAAGTCGGGGGAGAGCGACGAACCTGCCGAGAAGATGATCTTCAGGTTCGACGTGTCGTACTTGGACAGCACCTCGGGGCCGAGGTCGATGATACGAGCGAGCATCGTCGGGACCACTACCAGACTGTCGCACTTGTGTTGCGCGACAAGTTTGATCGTGTTCTCCGGGTCGAACTTTCGATGCATGATCACGGTCTGCCCGAGCGCCAAGGCGAGAGCGAACTGCGAGACGCCGGTGCCGTGGAAGGCCGGGGCGGCCATCATCATGGTCTGTCCGCGGCGCAACGGAACGCGGTCGAGGAACTGCGCCGAAGCGAGCGGGGAGGTGTGGCCACGCGGCGCACCCTTGGGAGTTCCAGTCGTACCGCTGGTGAGGAGAACGAAGCCACCGTTCTTCTCGGGAGCCGGCACCGACGACGTGGTGCGACCGGCGATGGCCTCGTCGAGAGTCGTCGCTGAGGAGCTTTCGGCCGACGCGTCCGTCTCCGGCCACGAGCGATACCGGACGACGTCGCCTGGCAAGGCATCGGCGACGTTCGCGAACTCGTCGTCGTAGACGAAGGCGACAACCTTCTCGCGCGCGGCGACGTCCACAAGTTGGGGCCGAGCGAAGCCCGTGTTCATGAGTACGAGCTTGGTTCCGTTCTTTGCCGCAGCCAGCATGGTCAGCACCAAGCCACGATGGTTGCGACACATCGCGCCCATGACGGAGTCGGACGTGATGCCGTCCGCCTGCCATGCTCGGACCAACGCGTTGCTCTGACGTTCGAGTTCGGCGTAGGTGATGGGTCCACGTTCGTCGATGATCGCCACCGCGTCGTAGCCGTTCTCGGCGTGCGCGTGGACCGGCCCGGCGAAGGGCCCGTACTTGTCTACCGCTGCAATGGATTTGAGTCCGCGATCGAGGCGGGGGAACGGAACGAGCCCGGCTCGGAACATGACCCCCGCCGCGCCGATGGTGTCAGTGACCTTGGTGACCAATCCGGGCATACGTGAACCTCTTCCGAGCGTCGTTGTAGGACTGATTACACACTAATGCGCAAACACGGCTCGGTGGTGGAATTTCCGGATGGCGACCGAGCACTCCGCCCCGCCATCTCGGAAGGTGGCGGGGCGGAGCGTGTGCGATGTTGTTTTTCTGGTATTCGACCTACGGGACCGTCACTTCAGTTCGGCGGACGACTTTCCGAGCAGGCGGCGTGCGACGATCAGCTGCTGGATCTGCTGGGTGCCCTCGAAGATGTCGAGAATCTTCGAGTCGCGGCCCCACTTTTCGAGCAACGGGCGCTGCGAGTAGCCGTATGTGCCGGCCAACTCCACTGCCTTGAGCGTCACGTCGGTGCCGGTGCGGCCGGCCTTCGCTTTGGACATCGAGGCTTCGAGCGAGTTCGGCTTCTTGTTGTCGGCCATCCACGCCGCGCGCAGAGACAGCAGGTATGCGGCCTCCCAGTCGGCTTCCAAACGGATGAACTCGGCTGCAGCTGCATGCTGGTTGTAGACCGGTGTGTCGTAGGAGATCTCGACTCCGGCTTCGGTCAGGATGGCGCGCAGTTCTTCGAGAGCTGCGCGTCCGACGCCGACGGCCATGGCTGCAACGAGCGGGCGGGTGTTGTCGAACGTCTGCATGACGCCGGCAAAGCCCTGCTCCACGTTGACCTCCGGGCTGCCGAGGATGTTGTCTGCCGGAATGCGGCAATCCTGGAGTAGGAGGACGGCGGTGTCGGAAGCCTTGATGCCCAGCTTGTGCTCGAGACGAGCGACGCTCAGGCCCGGGGCGTCACGCGGTACGACGAACGACTTGATGGCCGCGCGGCCCTTCGACTTGTCGACCGACGCCCACACGACGATGTGCGTCGAACGCTCACCAGCGGTGACGAAGATCTTCTCGCCGTTGAGGACCCACTCGTCGCCGTCGAGAACAGCGGTGGTGGTGACGGCAGCGGAGTCGGAACCGAAACTCGGTTCGGTGATGGCCATCGAGGCCCACACCTTGCCGAAACGTTCGAGCTGCTCGTCGGTGGACACTGCGGCGATCGCGGCGTTGCCGAGTCCCTGGTAGGGGATCGAGAGCATGAGTCCGACGTCGCCCCAAGATGTTTCGAGCGAGTTGAGAAGCGCGGACATGTTGCCGCCGTTGGCGTTGCCGCCCTTGGCGCTCGCGTCGGAACGTCCGCCGCTGGCACCGCCGATGTCTCCACCGGAATCGGAGAGGCCTTCGACCATGGCGGCCATGGTGTCGAGTTCGACGGGATACTCGTGCTCGGCCAGATCGTACTTACGTGAAATGGGTCGGAAGATCTGCGCCGCGACCTGATGTGCCTGGTTCGCTGATGCTTTGAGCTTCTTGGGAAGTTCGAGGTTGATCATCGTGGTTCTCCTGGAAGTTCAGCGGCGTCAGATGAGGACGATGCCCTCGGCAACGCCGATGGCACGGAGGTCGCGGTACCAGCGCTCGACCGGGTGTTCCTTGGTGAACCCGTGTCCACCGAGGAGTTGCACACCGTCGAGGCCGATCTGCATGCCCTTCTCGGAAGCCAGCTTCCGGGCCAGAGCGGATTCGCGGGCGAAGGACAAGCCCTGCTCGGCGCGTGAAGCGCCGCGAAGCGTGACCAGACGCAGTCCGTCGAGTTCGATGCCGATGTTGGCGACCATGAAGGCAACCGCCTGGCGGTGGCTGATCGGCTCGCCGAACGCTTCGCGCTCGTTGACGTACGGAATCACGTAGTCGAGAACTGCCTGGCTGGTGCCGACGGCCATGGACGCCCAACCGAGGCGGGCCAGGCGAATCGCGTCGGCGTATTCGGCCTTGCGCTGATCGGCGTCACCGTCACCGAGCAGTGCCGACTCCGACACCGCGACGTCGGTGAGGATCAGGCGACCCAGACCGGCGGCGCGCAGACCCATGCTGGGATCTGCCTCGACGACAAGTCCCTTCGTGTCGGACTCGACGATGAAGAAGGACGGCTTGCCGTCGAGTTCTGCGGCGATGACGAAGAGCTCGGATGTGGCCGCTGCCGGCACCAGGCTCTTGACGCCGTTGAGCTTGTAGCCGCTGGGCGAGCGAACTGCCTTGGTCTGCAGGGCAAACGGGTCGAACAGAGCGCGGGGCTCGTTGACCACCACTGCTGCGCCGGGGACCTGCTCGCCGGTGAACGCCGGGAGGTAGGTCTTCTGCTGCGCGTCGGTGCCCCACTGGGTCAGTGCGACTGCAACACCACTGGGTGCGAGGATCGGCAGTGCCAGACCCATGTCTCCGTGCGCAAGAGCCTCGGCAACAAGAGAATTGGTGACCGCGCCACGATCGGCGGCCGCTCCGTCGAGTTCTTCGGGAACGTTGATCAGCGTGATACCGAGCTCGGCCGCACGCTTGGAGAGATCGGCGGGGGCCTGAGCTGCACCGTCGGCGTCGTAGGCCGCGGGACGCAGAATTTCGGCCGCGAACTCGCGCACGGTCTCGACGATCATCTTCTGATCGTCGTCCGGGGTGAGGTCGAAGTAGTCGGCATTCTTGCTCGGGTTGTCGGGGAGGCGCTTGGGTGCACCGTTGCCCGAGACCTTCTGGAATCCACGAGTAGCGGCGCCCAGGGTTTTGAAGCCCGTCTTGGTGCCCTCGTAGGTCACACGATCGATGGTCTGACGCAGATTGAACTTCTCGGCCAGTTCCGAACCGGTGATCTTGGTAAGCACGCGCATGGCTGCGCCCATGGCGTCGCGTTTGATCGGGTTCAGGCCGACGGCGGACGTGTCGCGGGGCGCACCCTTGGTGCCGCCGCGCTGCGCGCCCGATTCGCTGCGCTGAGCGCTCTTGTCGGAGGCAACACTGTCTTGCTTGGTCATGATCACCAGCTGTTTCTCGGTGTTGGGGCGTTGGACGATTCTTATCTTACTCATCAGTAAGGTCTGTTGTCGAGAAACGGCAAAATGATGCGCGTCATAGGCTCGACGGGTGAACCGGACAGAGGTGCCAGATCGGATACAGCGGTACGTGCGCTACGTGCGCTACGTGCCGTTGGTGGTTGTTCCGTGCCTGTTGATCGCCAGCACGTATCCCGGGGAGTATCGAGTCCCGCTCACCTACTGGATCTTCGCGATGCTGTCGGCGCTCGTCTTCGTCGCCGGCCGTCGATGGCCGGTCCTCGCGTCCCTGGCCGTCTCGGCGCTGGCCATTCCGATGTTCGTCGCCGACGCCTGGGGGCTGTCCGAACTTGTCCCGTACCTCGGCGCGGTAGCGGTTGTCGACGTCACGATACGGGCCGATCGCAGAGAGTGGGTCGCCGTTTCGGCAGCAGGCTGGTGCGGTTCGGTGCTCGCGGGGATCTGGTTCGAATCTCACGAAGCACTCTGGTCGGTCACCACTGCTGTGAAAGTGCTTGCTTACGTGGGGTTGCCGCTGCTGCTCGGGCTGTATCTGCGCTCGCAGCGTGAATTGGCCGCGAACAATCTTGCGCAGACCCGCGCTGCGGAGCGGAGCGCGCTCGCCCGCGAACTCCACGACCTCGTTGCGCACCACATGGCGTCGATCGTTTTGAGAATCGGTGTGGCTCAGCATGTCTTGGCGCCCCAGGACGAGGCCGTGCGTGAGGTCCTCGCGGATGTGCGTGCCACGGCGTCGGATGCGCTGACCGATATTCGTCGCCTTCTGATAGCCCTTCGTGATCCCTCGCTCGGCGAGGTTGCTCTGGTCGAGCCGGATGCCGTCGACGCGGAAATCGCGGCGGCGGTCGATCGTGTGCGTGCAGCGGGTTTCGAGGTGCAGGCCGACTTCGATGTTCAGGGGAATGTCGAGTCAGGCGCAGCTGATCTCGATGCGATCGGCAGGCTGACGTTGTTACGGGTGATTCAGGAATCACTGACCAACGTCATGAAGCATGGCGATCGGAAGGGGTCGGTCTCGGTCTCGGTTCGTCGTCTCGACGGTCGGGTGGACGTAAGGGTGATCAACAGCTGCGAGGGATCGGCAAGGAGTGCCGGACACGGACTGGTCGGAATGCGAGAGCGTGCAGAACTGGTCGGCGGCGAGATGGCTGCCGGCATCAACAGCGACGGGAAATGGGAAGTGCACGTGAGTATTCCACTCGTCACCACAGGCGGTGCCTCGTGATCAGCGTGCTCATCGTCGACGACCAGCGACTGGTGCGTGCGGGTTTACGGATGTTGTGCACGGCAGCTGAGGACATGACCGTAGCGGGTGAGGCGTCGAACGGGGTCGAGGCGGTAGCGCTAGCTGCCGAACTGGATCCCGACGTGGTCCTGATGGATTTGCGGATGCCCGGGCTCGACGGGATCGGTGCCACACAGCAGATCGTCAAGGCCGGTCGGCGAGCACGCATTCTCGTGCTGACAACCTTCGACGACGACGATCACCTGTATCCCGCGCTCGCCGCCGGGGCATCCGGGTTTCTGGTGAAAGACACCGAACCGACCGAGTTGCTCAGCGCCATTCGACGGATCGCCGAGGGAGAGATGGTGTTCTCCCCGGAACTGCTCCGCCGCGTCGTGGATCGGGCGGTGATCGGCGCAGACGCCGACACTGCTGTGACGGAGAAGGTTCCGCTGACCGATCGCGAATCGCAGGTCCTCGCACTGGTGGCGGAAGGGCAGAGCAATCAGGAGATCGCGGACGCGCTCCATCTGGGTGTGACCACGGTCAAGACGCACGTGGCGAACCTGATGTCGAAGACCGGCTGTGACAATCGGGTTCGCCTCGCCGTGTACCACCTGCAGAACTTTCAGTGACCGGAGTGCGAACCAGGCGAAGGCATCGGCATGTCCATCGGCATGTCCATCTGCATCGGAGCCGCCTTCTGTCCCGGCTCGAGGACGAGGAATTGGCCCATCATGCCTTGGTCCTCGTGCATCAGCAGGTGGCAGTGGAACATGTACGGGAAGGTGGGATCGGTGTACTCGGACCACTGCAGCGCGACGCGAATCCTACTGCCCGGTGGTGTGTAGACGGTGTCCTTGAGTCCGCGTAAGTGAGGCGAAGGAGTGCGGCCGTCGACGTCGAGGATCTGGAACTGTACGTCGTGGACATGGAAATTGTGTGGCCAGTTGTCCTTGTTGGTGATCGTCCACACCTCGGTCGCGCCGACCTCGGCCTCGAAGTCGATGCGGTTCATGTCCATTCGTTGTCCGTTGATCATGTACCACTGCAGATCGAAGGTTCGGGAAACGCTAGCCTTCGACGGGTCGAGGCGCGCCAGGGTGGCCAACTGCGCCGGAAGACTCGACCGCGACGCGCGAGTGCCGGCGCCCCGAAGTTCGACGATGTCGAAGCGGTCGTTCATGCCGAAGTTCTCTGCGTCCGACGAGTTCACACCACCGCCGTCCTCGATCGGGAACGACACCAATGTGGTCGTCGCGCCGGGGTCGACGCGAACCACGATCTCGGCTCTTTCCCCGGGGCTGAGCTGAATCCGCTTGATCGCAATCGGTGATTCGAGCAGTCCGCCGTCGGTGGCGATCAGATCGAAGGTCCGGTCGTCGGGGAACCCCAGGTTGTAAAGACGGCCGGAAGAGCCGTTCAGGATGCGCAGCCTGACAACCCCGGTGGTGACGTCGAGGTAGGCGTCGGAGATGCCGTTGGTGACGATGGTGTCGCCGAGCAGGCCGATGTCGGTCGGGTCGGACTCGTCGAAACTGCCGTCGCCAAGGAATCGACGATCCTGGATTATCAACGGAACATCGTCAACCCCATAAGTTTTGGGGACGTCCAGCCTGTCGGTATCGGCGTCGTCGATCAGGAACAGTCCGGCGAGTCCGCGCTGCACGTGCCGCTCGGTGGATCCGTGCGGGTGTGGGTGATACCAGAGCGTCGAAGCCGCTTGGTCGATCGTCCACGCTGGTTCCCAGCGTCCGCCGGCTTCGATGGTCTGGTGCGGGCCACCGTCGAACCTTGCCGGCAGATGCATGCCGTGCCAGTGGACGGTCGTCGGCTCGGCCAGTGTGTTGTCGATCGTGAATGCGACAGATTCTCCGCGTGCGGCTCGAATGGTCGGTCCAAGGATGGATCCGTTGAAACCCCAAGTGTCGGTGATCTTTCCCGCGACGATCTCGGTGGCTGCGGCACCGGCGCGGAGTGTGAAGTGGCGAACGCCGGCGTCGTCGACAGTCGATTCGGCCAGCGGCGGAACCGGTAGCGGGCGAGAGGTTCCGGGTACCGCCTGTGCGGCGCTTCGTGCTGCCGAGTTGGCCCCGCAGCCCACCGCGAGCCCGAGGGGCACGGCGGCAAGACCGAACAGAATCGTGCGCCTGGAAATCCGGTTCATCGTTCTCCTGGAAGTAGTGCGTGATCAACTACTTCCAGTCAACGGGTCGCGGCGCGCTGCCGAATCCTGCCGACGGGCCTGTCGGGACTCCTCCCTCGGACCCTTGCGGCGGGTGGGATGTTCTGGTACGGGGGTTACCGCAGGCGGGTCAGAACGTCTTCGTGCAGCAGGCCGTTGGTGGCGACCGCACTGCCGCCGTGAGGACCCGCGCCGCCGTCCAGATCAGTGAACGCACCGCCGGCCTCACGGACCAGAACATCGAGCGCTGCCAGATCCCACAGGGAAACCTCGGGTTCGGCAGCGATGTCGACGGCACCTTCGGCGACGAGGCAGTAGGAGAAGAAGTCGCCGTAACCGCGCACGCGCCACACATGGTCGGTGAGTTCGACGAACTGGTCGCGAATTCCGCGGTCCTTCCAGCCGGACAGGCTCGAGAAGCTCAGGCTCGCCGATTCGCTGCGATCGACGGCGGATACCTGGATTGCCCGCGCATCGCCGTCTCCGAAAGACGTATGTGCGCCCAATCCTGTTGCAGCCCACCATCGCCGATTCAGTGCCGGTGCGCTCACGACGCCGATGACCGGGACGCCGTCCTCGAGCAAGCTGATCAGAGTGGCCCACACCGGTACGTTGCGGACGAAGTTCTTGGTCCCGTCGATGGGATCGACCACCCACTGCCTGCCCTCGAAGACTGCGTCGCCGCCGAATTCTTCGCCGAGCACGGAGTCTGCAGGCCGATGCGCACCGAGCGTCGCGCGCACGGCCCGCTCGACAGCGAGGTCGGCGTCGGAGACGGGGGTGAGGTCCGGCTTGTCGTCCACTCGAAGATCGAGTGCGCCGAAGCGGGCGCGAGTGATCGCGTCAGCCTCGTCGGCGATACGGAGGGCGAGTGCGAGGTCGGATGCGCGATCGGTCACGGGTACACAACCTACCGGCTCAAACGGGGAGGACTTCGTTCAGCTTTCCGGTCGCGACGTCGAAGACGAATCCGCGGAGGGACGTCGTCGCGGTGATGAACGGACTGTTCTCGATACGCTTCAACGACTGACGGACGTCCTCGTCGATATCGGAGAACGATTCGGCAGCCCAGTTGGGTTTGATGCCGATCTCGTCTTGGATCGAACGCTTGAAGTCGTCGTCGGTGAACGTCAGCATTCCGCAGTCGGTGTGGTGGATGAGGATGATCTCGGTGGTTCCCAGCAGCCGCTGGCTGATGGCCAGGGATCGGATCTCGTCGTCGGTGACGACTCCACCCGCATTGCGGATGACGTGCGATTCACCTTCCTTGATTCCCAGGACCCGATAGACGTCGATGCGGGCGTCCATGCAGGCGAGAACGGCAACGTGTCTGCTGGGTGGGAGGGGGAGCGGTCCGGTGAACTGCTCGGCGTAGACGGCGTTGTTCTGGAGGTATTCGTCGGTGACAGTCATCGTTCCAGTAGGTTCCCTCAGGCCGACGTTGGCAAGGCTTCGAGTCCCGGTGATCTCAATACGTGACGCGCGGCGGACCTGAGAAGGTGACGCACGGCAGAGCCGAGGTCGGCACCCGGTAGCCTTGAGAACCGTGCATCCCGACGTAATTGCAGACCTGAACGCCCTCGACACCACCCTTCGCACCTGCGAATCGGTTGTGGACGTCGAGGAGCTGCGCCGACGCATCGACGAGCTCGAGCACCAGGCAGCCGACCCGGGTCTGTGGAACGACCAGGAACACGCCCAGCAGGTCACCAGCCAGCTCTCCCACGCGCAGGCCGAACTGCGGCGCATCGTGGCACTGCGCGAGCGGCTCGACGAGATGCCGATCCTCTACGAATTGGCCGAAGACGAAGGACCAGACGCGCTGGCCGATGCCGACGCCGAGCGAGCCAGCCTGCGCGAAGACATCGCGGCGATGGAAGTCAAGACCATGCTCTCGGGCGAGTACGACGAGCGCGACGCACTGATCAACATCCGCTCCGGTGCCGGCGGAATCGACGCCGCGGACTGGGCCGAGATGCTCATGCGCATGTACATCCGCTGGGCTGAGAAGCACGACTACGGCGTCGAGGTCTACGACACGTCGTACGCCGAGGAAGCCGGACTCAAGAGCGCGACGTTCGCGATCAAGGGCCCGTACACCTACGGAACGCTGTCCGTCGAGATGGGCACTCACCGGCTCGTCCGGATCAGTCCCTTCGACAACCAGGGCCGCCGCCAGACGTCGTTCGCCGAGGTCGAGGTCCTGCCGGTCGTCGAGACCACCGACCACATCGAGATCAACGAGAACGACATCCGAGTCGACGTCTACCGCTCGTCCGGTCCCGGTGGTCAGTCCGTGAACACCACGGACTCCGCAGTTCGACTCACACACATCCCGACCGGAATCGTCGTCACCTGTCAGAACGAGAAGTCGCAGCTCCAGAACAAGGTGTCGGCGATGCGCGTTCTGCAGGCCAAGCTGCTCGCGGTCAAGCGTCAGGAAGAGCGTGCCGAGATGGATGCGCTCAAGGGCGACAGCGGCAGCTCGTGGGGCAACCAGATGCGTTCTTACGTCCTTCATCCGTACCAGATGGTCAAGGACCTGCGTACCGAGTACGAGGTCAACAACCCGTCGGCAGTGCTCGACGGTGACATCGACGGGTTCCTCGAGGCCGGCATCCGTTGGCGCATGAGCGAGAACCAGTCCGCATAGCGTTCGGATACCGAAAGGCACGATGACTTTACTCAGACCTGGGCAGAACCTGCTCGATTGGCTTCAAACCACCGGTTTGTCAGTCCTCATGACCGTGCTCGGCGCGATGATTCTCGCCCGTTTGGTCAGTTGGGGAGGCAACAAGGTCACCGACCAGATCGACTCCAACTATCAGTTGGGCGATGCGCTGGTTCGTTCCGAGGCGACCAAGCATCGTCACTCGGTCGCGCAGGTCATCACCTGGGTGGTCATCACGTTCATCTACGTGATCGCGACGCTGAAGGTCCTCGACCAACTGAACCTGCCGATCGGAAGTCTCGTCGCGCCGGCGACCGTTCTCGGTGCGGCGCTCGGTTTCGGCGCGCAGCGCGTCGTGCAGGACATCCTTGCCGGTTTCTTCATCATCACCGAACGCCAGTACGGCTTCGGTGACACCGTCCGGCTTGCGATCACCGGATCCTCCGACGACGCCGAAGGTGTCATCGAGGACGTGACCCTGCGAGTGACGCGGATGCGTAACTCCGACGGCGAGGTCATCACCGTCCCCAACGGCCAGATCGTGAAAGCGACCAACCTGTCCAAGGACTGGGCCCGCGCCGTCATCGACGTTCCGGTACCGGCGACTGCCGACCTCACCCGGGTCAACGAGGTACTTCGTCAGGTCGGAGTCGACGCGATGGCCGACCGCGGACTCAAGAAACTGCTGCTCGACGAGCCCACCGTCATGGGCGTCGAAAGTCTCGAGGTCGATCAGGTCAACGTACGGATGGTTGCGCGCACGCTTCCTGGCAAACAATTCCAGGTCGGACGCGCACTTCGCGTCCGCGTCGCGGCAGCGCTGCGACGTCAGGGGATCACGGTGTCACCGGATCTGCACACCGTACGGACCGAGGAGGCGAGCGAATGACCGATCAGGAACCGCGCCGCGGACTCGACCGACTGATCCATCTGGACTGGCTACCGTCACGGATCTTCGGCGGCCGGATGCGAACTTCGACTTTCATCCTCATCGTGGCGTGGATACTGACGTATCTGCTGCATACGTACCTCAATCCGGAGGACCCGACCGCAGCGACACCACCGCCCAGCGTGGACACGTCGCAGACCGAACCGTACGTCGCTCCCTCGGTGAAGCCGTCGACGACGACCCCGGTACCGTCGTCGACCGAGCCGACGACCACCTCCGAGACCCCGTCCTCGGAAACGAGTACGGACAGTTCCGGTTCTCCGACGCCGACTTCGGGTCCCGCGCCTGCGCCGGGCAACGCCGAACAGTCCGCGACCACCGTGCCGACCACTCCTGCGACGACGACCGTCCCGCAACCCGGCGCGGCGATGCAGGCACCGACGTCGGTGCCGCAGTCACCTGCGACCACCGGTACCGGATAAGGACGAGGGTGCTCGCGCGTGGCGCCAAGGTCACCGTTAGATAACGGCTAGACTGGCTAGTTGTGATCAGCATGAAGAATGTGTCGAAGTCCTACAAGGCCTCCACCAGGCCGGCGCTCGACAAAGTCAGCGTGGAGGTGGAGAAGGGGGAGTTCGTCTTCCTCATCGGCCCCTCCGGCTCTGGCAAGTCGACGTTCATGCGGTTGCTGCTCAAGATGGAGTCGCCCACGTCCGGCGATATCGAGGTCGCGGATTTCCACGTCAACAAGTTGGCGGCCCGCCGTGTGCCGAAGCTTCGTCAGAGCATGGGCTGTGTGTTTCAGGACTTCCGCTTGCTTCAGCAGAAGACGGTCTCCGAGAATGTCGCCTTCGCGTTGGAAGTCATCGGCAAGCCCCGCAACGTCATCGCACGCACTGTTCCCGAGGTGCTCGACATGGTCGGTCTGGCCGGTAAAGCCGACCGACTGCCCACCGAGCTCTCCGGCGGTGAGCAGCAGCGCGTCGCCATCGCTCGTGCATTCGTGAACCGCCCACTCGTCCTGCTCGCCGACGAGCCCACCGGCAACCTGGACCCCGAAACGAGCCAGGACATCATGCTGCTGCTCGAGCGGATCAACCGCACGGGCACCACCGTCGTCATGGCGACCCACGATCACCACATCGTCGACTCCATGCGTCGACGCGTCATCGAACTCGATCTCGGCAAGGTGACCAGAGACGAAGCGCGGGGTGTGTACGGCGTCGGCAGGTAGCGCCGACTACGACCACACGTCCCGTACGCCCACCGGTTGTCGTGAAACAACCGGCCTCTCGAAAAGGAATCGGATTCCCCGATGCGCGCCAGCTTTATTTTCAGCGAAGTACTGACCGGCCTACGCCGCAACATCACGATGACCATCGCCATGATCTTGACGACGGCGATCTCCCTCGGTCTCTTCGGCGGTGGTCTGCTGGTCGTGCAGATGGCAGGCAAGACCCAGCAGATCTTCCTCGAACGCGTCGAGGTGCAGATCTTCCTGACCGACGACATCTCTTCGGCCGATCCCGGTTGCGAGCAGGAGATCTGCAGTTCGCTGCGCAAGGAACTCGAGCAGACTCCGTCCGTCGTCGCGGTTCAGTACCTCAACCGTGAAGACGCGGTGAAGGACGCCACCGAGCGCGTGTTCAAGGACCAGCCCGAATTGGCAGCGCTGGTGAGCCCGGACAGCTTCCCGGCGTCGTTCAAGGTCAAGCTCAGTGACCCGGAGCGGTTCGGCGTCATCAACGACACCTTCGGTTCGAGGCCCGGCGTCGAGAGTGTGCTCAATCAGCGCGAGTTGGTTGACCGACTCTTCAGCGTGCTGGGTGGAGTGCGCAACGCGGCATTCGCGATCGCGATCGTCCAGGCGATCGCAGCGATCCTGCTGATCGCCAACATGGTCCAGATCGCGGCGTTCACGCGTCGTACCGAGGTCAACATCATGAGGTTGGTCGGCGCGACGCGTTGGTACACCCAGCTTCCGTTCCTCCTCGAAGCCGTCGTCGCGGCCCTGATCGGCGCGGTGCTCGCCATCGCCGGACTGTTCACCGCGAAGAACGTCTTCATCGACGGGGTCCTGGCCGACGTCTACGAAGCCAACATCGTGGCGCGCATTTCCAACAGCGACGTGCTGTTCGTTTCGCCGATCCTCGTGCTCGCCGGTGTCGGAATGGCCGCGGTGACGGCGTACGTGACGCTGCGTCTGTACGTCCGCGAATAATCGGTTTGCACGAGCTTCTATGCTGGAACTGTATTTGACGGTAAGACAGTATTCGACAGCAAGACAGCGGACTGAGAGGCCCGGACAGTGAAGGAAAAGGGCCGCAAGGTCATTGCGACCAATCGCAAAGCACGCCACAACTACACGATCATCGACACCTACGAGGCCGGCATCGCTCTCGTCGGGACCGAGGTCAAGAGTTTGCGTGAAGGCAAGGCATCGCTCGTCGACGCCTTCGCAACCGTGGACAACGGCGAAGTATGGCTGCGATCGTTGCACATTCCGGAGTACACGCAAGGCACGTGGAACAACCATTCGCCACGTCGTACCCGAAAGCTCCTGCTGCACAAGCGTGAGATCGAGCACCTCGTCGGCAAGACGCGCGAGGGAAACCAGACGCTGGTCCCGCTGTCGATGTACTTCAACGACGGCAAGGTCAAGGTCGAACTCGCGCTGGCAAAGGGTAAGCAGGACTACGACAAGCGCCAGGACATGGCCAAGCGCACCGCCGAGCGCGAGGTGACCCGCGAGCTCGGTCGTCGTATCAAGGGCATGCGCTGACCTCCATCCTGCTTGCCCTCGTGGCTGCAGTTGCCTACGGAGTCAGCGACTTCGTCGGTGGAGTTGCGTCACGACGGGTTGCCGCACTGCGCGTGGTGATCGTCTCGTATCCTCTTTCGCTCGTCATCGTGTTGATCGCAGCACCTTTCGTCTCCGGGACGCTGACGCTGAACGGGTTGATCTGGGGTGCGATCGCCGGCATCACGAGTGGTCTGGCGGTGTGGTGGTTCTATCTCGCGTTGGCGACCGGCCCCATGTCGGTGGTCTCGCCGCTCACCGCCGTTCTGGTGGCGGGTATTCCGGTGCTCGTCGGATTCGCTTTCGGTGAGCGGCCGGGACTGATCGCGTACCTGGGTATCGCCGTCGCGTTGGTCGCCGTCGTTCTGGTCAGTCGCGAGTCGCCCGACGACACCGCGGGTGAAGTTGCCGGCGGAATCACTCTCCGTTTCACCAGACAGGTGGCGCTGCTGACCGTCGGAAGCGGTGGCGCATTTGCACTCTCGTTCATCGCACTTCACCAGATCGGTGAGGGTAGTGGGCTGTGGGCGTTGGCCGTATCTCGCGGCGCCGCGACCGTCGTGGTGTGGTTGGTCGCGTTGGCGGCCGGTCACTTCGTTCTCCCGCGAGGTGAGCCACTCAAGCTCGCGGTGTACGTCAGCGTCCTCGACGTCGTCGCCAACGGGACGATGATCTACGCCTTCCAAGGCGGAATGCTCTCGCTCGTCAGCGTGATCGGTTCGCTGTACCCGGCTGCGACGGTTCTGCTCGCGATGGTGATGCTGGGCGAGCGGGTCAGCCGCGTGCAACAAGCGGGAATGCTGTTGGCGCTGGCGGCAGTCGGCATGATTGCCGTCGCGGGCGCCTAGATTCTTTTCAGCCCCAGCGTTTTCCGTCTCAGCGTTTTCAGTCTCAGTGTTTCAGCCGCGTCTGTCGGCCGGTGCAGCGCGTAGGTGAACCCGCTCGCCTTGTTTTCCGAAGAGGCTGATCGCCTCGGCCGGTCGACCGTCGGCAGCACTGATGCGGTGCGGGATGTGTGTATCGAATTCGGCTGCCTCGCCGGCACCCATGATGAAATCACGGTCGCCGAGTTGGAGTCTGATGCGCCCGGACAGAACGTAGACCCACTCGTAACCCTCGTGAGATCCGGGCTCGCGATCGTCGTCGGTGGGGGAGATGATCATCTTGTAGGCCTGCAGATTGCCGGGCTGGCTCGTCAGCGGAATGACCGTCATACATCCGACCGTCCGAGGTTCTTCTCGCACACGCGGATCTTTGATCTTGCTGTTCACGAGGTCGTCCAACGGGACGCCGTGTGCCTTGGCGATCGGCAGCAGAAGCTCCAAGTTGGCTCGGCGAGTACCTGATTCGAGTCTCGACAGTGTGCTCACACTGATGTCGGTGGCCTCCGACAAATCGGCCAGGGTCATGTCGGACTGTTGGCGCAGCGCACGTAGGCGAGGGCCGATGCCGGCCAGTACGGCTTCGAACGATGTCTCGGTCATGCATTCATTTTGCCAAAGTGGCAACAGTGTTTGTCAAGATTGCGTTCTCTTGTCATTCTGGATTCATGACGCAGAACTCATTCGACGTAGCAGTAATCGGAGCCGGTGCGGCAGGCCTCAACGCCGCACTCATTCTCGGTCAGGCACGCAGGTCCGTGATCGTCTTCGACAACGGATCGCCACGAAACGCGGCCGCCGACCACATGAACGGATTCCTCTCCCGTGACGGCATGAACCCTGCCGAACTGTTGACCATCGGCAGAGGTGAGGTCCGCAAATTCGGCGGCGAGTTCCACGACGGCACGGTCGTCTCCGTGACACGGGACAGTGAGGATCCTTCGGCCGATTTCTCCGTCGAACTCGCTGACGGCAGCAAGATTCAGGTACGCAAAGTCCTTGTCGCAACGGGCCTGACGGACCGTCTACCGGCAGAACTCGAAGTCTTCGGTGAGCGATGGGGCCGCGACGTGTTGCACTGCCCGTACTGCCACGGGTACAGCGTGCGTGATCAGCCGCTCGGCGTGATCGCCAAGAGCGCGGAGTTTGCGATGCACCAGGCACTCATGGTGCGCCAGTGGTCCGACGACGTGGTTCTCTTCCTCCATCGAATCACCGAACTGAGTGCCGAAGATCGGGAAAAGCTTGCAGCCCGAGATATTTCGATCGTGGAGGGTGAGGTCGCCGGTCCTGCCGTAGAGGACGATCGCTTGGTGGGCGTGCGATTGGTGGACGGCACTGTGGTCGCGCGTTCGGCAGTTTTTGTCGGCGGAGCCCTCACGATGGATCCCAACGATGCGATCTTGCGTACATTCGGCGCGCAGCGCGCAGAGACGATGATGGGCGATTTCGCCACTGTCGACATGATGGGGGCCACAAGTGTGCCCGGCGTGTTCGCTGCCGGCAACGTCGTCGACCCGGGTGCCCAGGTCATCATGGCCGCAGCCGCCGGGGCGAAGGCCGGGGCGGGGATCAACATGATGCTGACGAACGACGACCTCGAGGTTGCACTCGCGCTTCGGAGCTGAATTCTGCGTAGCGTGGGGTGATGGACGCAGTGAGAGTGTTGATCACGGGTGCGACCGGATACATCGGCGGACGTCTTGCCCCTCGCCTGGTCGAAGAGGGACACCACGTGCGGGTGGTGGTGCGAAGTCCCGAGAAGCTTCGCGATGTGCCCTGGCATGATTCGGTGGAGATCAAGCGCGGGGATTTGACCGACAGTGATTCACTCACAGGTGTTTTCGACAACATCGACGTGGTCTACTACCTCGTTCACGCCATGGGCGGGGGAGGGTCTTTCTCTGACATCGACAAGCGGAGCGCGCAGAACGTCGCCGCCGCCGCACGCGATGCGGGGGTGCGCCGGATCGTCTACCTCGGTGGGCTTCATCCGTCCGACCGAGAGTTGTCGACTCACTTGCAGTCTCGGCTCGAAGTCGGTCGGATCCTGCTCGACTCCGAGGTTCCGACGGTTGTGTTCCAAGCTGGAGTGGTGATCGGATCGGGTTCGGCGTCCTTCGAAATGGTGCGTCACTTGACCAATCGACTTCCGGTGATGACCACCCCCAAGTGGGTGCACAACAACATCCAGCCGATCGCGGTGCGTGACGTACTCCACTATCTGACCGCAGCCGCGGCAACAACGCCGGAGGTCAACCGCGCCTTCGACATCGGTGGGCCGGATGTCATGCAGTACGGCGAGATGATGAACACCTACGCCGACGTTGCAGGACTGGTACGTCGCCGCATCCTCGTCCTGCCTGTTCTCACGCCGAGGCTGGCAGGTCACTGGGTGGGATTGGTCACCCCGATCCCACGGGGCTTGGCGATGCCGTTGATCGAGTCACTGCAGAACGACGCGGTGATGCACGATCACGACATCGACGACTTCATCCCGCCTCCCGCCTGTGGCCTCACGTCGTATCGGGAAGCGGTGCGTTTGGCACTTCACAAGATCGAGACCGGTGAGGTGGAGACGGCGTGGTCCGGTGCAACGATCGCGGGAGCACCCTCCGATCCTCTTCCATCCGACCCGGATTGGGCTGGTGAAGCGGTCTACGTCGATCATCGCGAACGCGACTGTGCTGCCGATCCGAAAACCCTCTGGTCGGTCGTCGAGTCGATCGGCGGTGAGAATGGTTGGTATTCCTTCCCTTTGGCGTGGGCGATCCGGGGGTGGATGGATCGAGCAGTTGGCGGTGTCGGCCTACGCCGAGGTCGACGCGATCCCCGGCGACTCAACACCGGTGAAGCCCTGGACTTCTGGCGCGTCGAAGAGATCGATCGAGGCAAGTTGCTCCGTTTGCGCGCCGAGATGAAGGTTCCCGGCGGGGCATGGTTGGAGTTGCGAGTATCGGAAGGTCCGACGGGCGCGGACGGCCGACCGGTGGGTTCGCACCTCGATCAACGTGCGGTCTTCTTTCCGCGCGGGCTCGCCGGCCGGGCTTACTGGTACTCGATCCTGCCCTTCCACGGAGTTGTCTTCCAGGGCATGATCACCAACATCACCGGTGCCGCCGAGCGTGAGATGGCTGCAGTGCAGGAAACGGCTGGGGCGAGAGACACGGAAAGTGCCGCCGATTAATTGGTATGACTTCCGAACTTCGGCGCGTTATAGTGAATAGCCCCACGAAAGACGCGGGGCACACACGGGGCTGAACGGTTTCGACTGCGTGTGTTGAGTTAGGGGAAGCGTGTCGGTGCAGGCAAGAGACCACCGTAAGCGTCGCTGCAAACCTATAAGCGCCGATTCCAATCAGCGCGACTACGCTCTCGCTGCCTAAGTAGCGAAGCGTGTCTGTCAGCCCGGGGTTGCCCTCGACCCGGTTCCTGGCATCAGCTAGAGGGCTTTACTGTTCGGCTCGGTCACGGAGTCGAATGGGACATCAAACAGTGACTGGGATCGTCATCCTGGCTTGTTCGCGAGACTGGGAGATCCAAGTAGAGACTTAGCGAACTGCACACGGAGAAGCCCTAGCGATTCAACGTAGGACCCGGGTTCAATTCCCGGCAGCTCCACAAAGAGGCAGGTCAGACACTCGAGACAGGGTGTAGGGCCTGCCTCATTTTTTGTGTCCGAAATAGGTCACTGTCCACTTACGTTCCACTTTCGCGCCCCGGCTACTTCCCGGAAACCGCAGTATCCAGCGCGTCCGCAGCAGCAGTATGCACCTTCCCTCGACCGAAGTACACGTCCTGCGTCATGCTGACCTGAGCGTGCCCGAGCTGGTCCGCAGCCTGCCGGGCAGTTAAGCCTTCCTCGTCGAGGATCGTCGCGAGGTTCTTGCGGAAGGTGTGTGAGGTGACCCATTCCAAGTCCACGGCGGCCCGGATCTGACGCCACCGACGACCGACCGTCTCCGGATCCAGAATTGTTCCCGCCAAGGACTCGAATACGTACACCGAATCCTGACGGCGTCCGCGAAGCATGGTTATAGCGAACGCTGGCAGCGGAAGGTCTCGGTCATCGCCGGCCTCCGACTTCGTCCGGTCCTGTCGCACCAGTCCTTCGCCGCGGATCCGGACGATCTGGCCTGTCACTGCGACTGTCTTGGTGTCGAGGTTGATGTCTTGCCAGCGGATCGCGAGTAGTTCACCGATGCGGCAGCTGGTAGCAGCGAACATTGTGATGATGTCGGCCATGTCGTTCGACGCACAAAACTTCGCAACAGTCGGGATGTCAGTGGAAGAAGTTTTCTGCCCGCGAGCGAGCTGGTACGGCGCCAAGATGACCGGGCACGGCACATCTGAGGTACGAAGGTCCCGAAGTAGCGCAGCCAACGATTCGGGGTCCAATGACCGTGCCCGCTTCTTTCGTTTCCCTGCGATCGAGGTGAGCTCGCGGATCGGGTTGACCGGGATTGCGTTGTAGCGGACAGCGATCTTGAACATGCCGAGCAGGATGGTGCGGTTCTTCCTGGTTGTCGGCACACCACGATTGACGGCCACGTCCTGAACGAACGAGTCGAGCGCTTGGGTGGTGACTTCCCAGATCTGTAAGTCGCCTAGGCGTTGAAGGATGTGCTTGGACTGTCGCCGGTAGTCCTTCAACGTGTTCTCGGCTTTGCCTTGGGTGATGAGTTGTGTTTCGAATTCGGTCCACAGGTAGTGGACTGAGCTGGTTCAGGTGATTTGGCCGGCGGCTTGGACGTGTCGGGTTTTGAGTGATTCGAGCAGGGTGCGTTCGGCGACGGCGCCGTGTTTGTCGCGGATGCCGAGGGGTGTTTGTTTGGTGGCTTGGCGGCGTTTGCCGTCTTCGTCACGTACCCAGCATGTGGCGACCCACCGCCCGTCTGGGAGTCTCGGCGGCTGATCTTCCCGTGCTCACCCACAGATAGTCGGGGCCGAGGCATCAGTTTCCGCCAGAGACGTTTCGGTTGATGACGCTGACCATGATGCAGTCGGATACAGCAGATCCGAACTCGTCGCCTGCGCTGATGTCGAGCAGCTTTCGTCCATCAGGTAGGGCAGTACGTCTGCGTGCGTCACTCGATAGCGAGAAGAGCATGCCGTCGCTTTGCACCCATATGTCAGCGCTCGACACTCGGGTGCCTGCGGAGTCCACGATGTTCGCGCCGATGTAGGCGACATCTTTGCGGCCGTAGACCATGAACACATCTTCAAGGTGTCTGTCGGCTTCGATAAAGGACGCATCGATCTGGTCAATTACCGATTGCGCTGGAGTCTTGCATGTGGCCGGCAGTGGCTTCGAGGTTTGCGCGGCGACGGGCAGGGTGGTCGAACTGGGTACTGCGGATGTCGTTAGCGGGGTGGCCGCAGCACCAGCTGTTGTCGTACGGGCTGTTGTGGTTGTGCGAGCTGCCTGCGTGGTCGTTGTTTCGGCTGCTGCGGTTTCAGTGTCGTCGCTGCTGAAGTCGATGCTCTTGAAGATAGCGATGCTCGCTACCGCAGCGATGATGATGCCAATGGCGACGAGCTGACGCTTTCGATCTTTCTTCTGCTCGGGCGTTTCCAGTGTCGGGGTCTGCGCGGCGGGCATGGGTTGTGTCGCGCTGGTCCATTGTTGACCGTCCCAGTAGCGGAGCTGCTTATTGTCTTCGGGGTCGGGATGCCAGCCGGCCGGGGGAGTGCTCATTGTGTGGGCCTTTCAGTTGGTGGATGCGATGCGTCGTTGGATGTATGCGTGTTCTTCGCGGCGGTAGTCGTTCGATACATGATTTGAACACAGGCAGTGTGACCCAGAAGGCTTAGGCGGCGTGACCGGTGATCCGCTGTTCATGCTCGATGAGTGCTAGCGCAGGATTGTGCCACTGGCATTAGACGCTGAGCGGTTCGGAGTCGGTGGCGCGATGGTTGAAGGCGCCGGTCGAGCTGGAGTCCGCTCCGGGGCCAGCGTTCGATGCATTCGATTCTTTTCGAGGTTCACGAACTCCGTTTTTAGGTTTGCGAGGGCGCGTCATGGTAGTGGATTGTGAGGTAAGGCATCTATAAAAACAGAATAATTGACAAATCTGAGGCGTCACCTTGAGACTCGCGGCCGGCGGCGCCGGTCCCACTCTGGCAGGCACAATCACCGTCGCTTGATCAAGCCCATCCATTCCGGGTAGTCGTTGATCGGCCCGCAAAGGACTCAATGTAAATTGGCTCGGCATGCACCGACTCGGTGAAACTACGGCGAAATGAGTTCTGAGTGTCAGACGTGAATGGCACCGTTGCAATTGTCGTGGGTGTTGTAGCTGCAGCCTCGTCGATAGTTGTGGGGTTGATTGGTGCGCGACAGAATCGGCGTGACGACCGAGACAACATTCGGCGAGATGTCGAACTGTTGGCATTGCTCCCAGAGGACCTTCCGGCGCACCTGATGATGAAGGATGAAATAGACAGAGCAGTCCGAGAGTTGGTGTCCAAACACAACTTGGCGTATCACCGATTCATGTCACTCTTCAGCCTGTCCTTGGGAGCAGGAGCGATGGCCGCCTTAGCAGTTATCAGTGTGGCCAAACAACCCGATGGCATAGAGGATGTGCTGGCTGGCGTTGCAATTGTGTGCATTTTCGTTGCTGTATTTAATATTGCAGCGCGAGGAAGGCAACTGAATAAGGAGGAGCAACGGCTGGCAGCGAAGTATCCGCAGCCATCTAATTCTTCAAGTTCCTAGTGTCCGGCATTGGTGATCTCCTTTCTATTGGTATCCAGGTCTAATATTGTCGCCGATATGAAGAACCAAACCTGCCTGCACTGCGATAAGCGCGGGGGAAGTGCGCCGTGACGGATCCGAGTGGACTAATGACAGAACTCGTCCTTGGAAGTTCTTCGAGCACGAACTCGAAGACCGACGTGGGGATTCCTACATCCGGGCGGGCTGCCCAGGCTCGGGATGAAAATAATTGGGTGCCACGAGAAGATTGTAATGTTGTAAACTGAGATTCCTCACTATAGAGCCCCCGCAGCTTTGCAAGGGTTCTTAGTGCCCGTAGAAAGGTGGGGAGATCCGAACGCCCGAACGCGCCGGAGTTGACCCGCAAACCAACCGCCGGCACAACCGCAAGTAATCGATCGATCGTGCGAGGATTGTAGTTAAGAAGTCACAGCTACTCACCACTGTAGGTTCCGGGTTTAATTCCCGGCAGCTCCACAACAGGTCGGGCCGGAGAGCACACGCTCTCCGGCCCGACCTTTTTGTTGTCTTGCTGCTGTCATGTTGCGGCGCTTTGCGGCCGCGCAGGGGCTTTCTTGCGATCAGGAGCCGAAGAATCCCAGGTCGACCGAGCCGACGAAGCCGGGAGCTTCCTCGGCTAGCGGCTTGCCGTCCAGGTCGGCAGGCAATGCAACGCCCAGACTCTGGAGGATTGTCGGAGTGATGTCGGCGATCGTGTACGCGTGGGTGGTCTTACCGGCCGCGTATCCCGCACCGCGCGCTATGGCGAATGTCGTTGCTTCCGCCGGTGTCTGACCGCCATGCCCGCCGGTGGGCTTGTGCCCGTGATCCGCAGTGACCAGTACAGTCCACTTCTCGCCGGTCTTCGCTGCGCGCTGATCGACAGCATCGACAATCTTGCCCACCTGGGCGTCGACCGAGGCAATCGACTCGTCGTACGCAGCGCCGTTGGTGCCGCCGCTGTGCCCTGCGCCGTCCACCTGATCGAGTTGGGTGAAGATCAGGTCAGGTCCCTTGTCGGTGATGTCCCGGGCGACGGCGTCTGCCGTTGCAGCGTCGGTGGCCGCTTCGGAACCTGCATCGGCTGTGGTCACGACAACGTCAGCTTTCGGTGTCCCACTAGAAGCGATGTTGTCGATGCCGCCCCAGGTGGAGATCGATTCGGTGAGGAGGGAGGGCTTTGCTGTTTCCAATCGGGTGAAGACGCTCGGGTAGAGGTCGAAGCGGGCGCCCGCGTACGTGTTGTCCTTGACGCCGTGCTTAGTGTCCCAGACCCCGGTCAGGATCGTCGACCACGACGGTCCGGAGATAGTGGTGTGGCCGAGGATGGAAGATTCTCCGCTGGTTCCTTCGGCGATCAGCTTCTGGAGACGGGGAGCGTCGGCGGTCTTGATGTGGCTGAGCATGGTGCCGTCGAGGCCGATGACAACTGTCTTCTCGGCAGCCGACGGATTGAGGTCGGATGATCCGGGAATTGCTGCAGCGGTTGCAGTTCCGGCTGCTACCGCGCCGGCGAGGAGGAGTGTGATGGCGGCTGAGGTGCGTGCGATTTTCTTGGTCACGCTAAGCATCTTGCGATAGGACTAGACCAATTGCACTACCTGGATGTGAGGGTTGTCCAGTTGTTCACGGCAGATTCAGATTGGACTAGACCAATGTTTCCTCAGGCGGCCCAGCCGTCGAGGATGACGCTGACCGCGTGTTCGAGGTGGAGGGGTTCGCCGTCCCATGTCGCGGCGATCGCATCGTCGGGTATGTCTCCGCGCAGTAGGCCATCGGCGAATCCTTCGGTCGGCGGTGCTGGGTCGATGACGTGACCATTGGCGTAAACGAACTCGAACTTCTGCTCGCCGAGTGCAGTGATGGTGAACTGGCCGTCGTGCAGTGCACGGTGGCAGGTTCCGCAAAGCGTGATCAAGTTGTCCAGATCCGTGGTGCCGCCGCGTCCCCAGAATTTGACGTGGTGCGCGTGCAGGAAACGAGTCCGCCCGCAACCTGGTGTGCGGCAACATCCGTCGCGGTAATTCAATGCCAACATTTGTTTGGCGCTGACGACACGGGTCCGTCGGCCTAGACTCAGAACGCATCTCTCCTTTGTCGTTCCCAGGCGAAGTTTCGCGTTGCAGAGCACTTCCTCGGCGGCATTTCGGGGGAGCGCGGGTCCACTCGGTACTCGGACGCTGTTCGCTTCGTGGAAGAACACAACTTCGTTGGTGGCGGCCTTGGACGTGCGGTCTGCGACCACGGTGGTGGCGAGCTCGGCCATGGCGACCAGGACTGGCCCGATGTTTCCGACTGGGGTCTTCGTGGCTGACTCGTCGACGGGGTGGATGGACGCGGTTCGGGTGCGTTCACGTTCCGCCACCGCCAGCGCTGCGAGGATTCGGGCGCCGTCCTGCGCGGGCAGGCGTCCTTTGATGACAAATTCGCCCGTATCCGGGTCCCAATGCCACCGGACCTGAAGGTGTTCGGGTGCTTTGCCTTTGCCGGATTCGTTGTCGGTTGCTTTACGTAGACCGGCGGCGAGGCGATCGATCTGGGCTGCGGGTGCTTCACAGCCGAACCGAACCATCTGCTTTTCGTTGGACGGCGTGGTGACCCGAGTGAGTGCGCGAACCTTCGAGTAGGACAGCCGGCCTTGCTCGAAGGCCTTCCGCATCTCAGGTAATGGTCGGAGTGCCTTGGCGACGCGAACGTATTCCCTGCCGGTATGCAGGCTCATTCCACATTTCCACGACAGCCAGTGGGCGCACGAGTGCAGTCCAGGGCCGGTCCAGCCGCGGTCTTCGTCGAATTTCGACAGGAGGGTGAGGAATCGGGCAGTGGCCGCGGCGATCTGGCCGGCGAGAGCGCAGATTTCGGAGCCGAGTTCCTCCACGTCCACTCGGGCGGAGCACCGCGTCTCTTCATCGGTCAGTGCTGCGGTATCGGTCAGTGCTGCGTTGTTGATCAGTGCTGCGTTCATCGTTGCCCCCCGGCGCGAGTCCGACATCGTTTCGAATGTACGTTCGATACTAGATGTGGGTGCCGACATCCATGGATGCGGACTGAAAGCGTCCCCGCGGGGACGTCTAACCGCAGCCGATCGAGTACTCGGCGTAGGTGCCGACATCCTTGAAGCCGAGGTTTCGATAGAGCTGGGCGCCGTCGCTGGACGCCTGAAGTACGGCGATTCGGGCGCCCCGCTCGCGGGCGATGTCGAGCGCGGCCAGGGTGACCGCCGAGCCGAATCCGCGTCGGCGGGCCGCGTCGAGTGTGACGACGCCGTACAGTCCTGCGACGCCGGCAGCAAAATGGACCTCGGCTCCGGCGACGGGCTGGGAGTTCGCGTACCCGACGACAAACGAACTGCGCGAACGCTCATCGAGGACGGCATGGGCAGTTTCTTCGAAGAAGCCAATTGTTGCCGCCGAGGGCGGCGACCAATTAGCGGCCATCACGGCGGCATAGTCGGCGAGCTGTGAACGAGTCGTCACTCGCTGAACGGAGAATTCTCCGACAGGCGTTGGGCGCGGGACGACATCTAGGTCTGCCGTCATCGCTCGTTCTTCCTCGGAGCGCACGCAGCCGAGGGCTGACAAGCGAGCGCCGAGGTCTGAGGGCTTGTCGCGCGGACCCGTCCACCAGGAGAACGGACGTCCCGTTGCTCGAATCGACGAGAGAATGTCGAGCAGTCGTCGGTCTTCGTCGGGGTCTTCGTCGGGGCCTTCATCAGGTACGGCTAAGCGAGCGCCGGCGATGATGTTGAAAGTGTCGTCGGCGAGGCCGCTGTCTGCGACGGCAACATCTGCAGCGAGAGTGACCGACGCCGTCGGTAAGTGTTCATGCAGGTGGCAGGCATGGGAGACCAAGTTGGCGTCCATGGCGTCGAGGACGTCACCGACGGGTGCTTCACGATTCACAAAAGAAATTCTACGAACCCCATCCAAATGGTTTTCGGCTCCGAATGCCTTGCATGACGCCTACCCGACGGCAAGAGCAGGACGGTGACCAGCACCTGGTGGTGCTCGTGCTGCCTGGAGGAAAGGTCTCGAGCCATCGCCCTGCCCGAGCGTGGCACCTGTCCAACCTTCGGATGCGCCCGTTCACTGCTCAGATTCGCCGCTCCGGTGTGACAGCGGTGCAGGTTCGGTACCGGGTCCGTGGTTGGAACGGCGCCGAGCGCAGTCCGGTAGCCGATGCCCGAGCCGCACTCGACGCGATCACGAGACGTGATGCACAAGCTCAGGTGATCCTGCTCGGGCACTCGATGGGTGGACGAGTTGCCGCTGAACTGTGTGGCGATCCGGCGGTGGTCGGTGTGGTTGCGCTGGCGCCGTGGTGGCCGGAAGGAACGCTCGAAGGAACGTCGGTGAATCTGCGTTCCGACACACCACTGGTGGTGCTCCACGGCACGGCCGACTCCTGGACTGACCCGGCAGCGTCTCGTCGGAAAGTTGACGAACTGCAGAAGTCTGGAAAGAGCGCCGAATGGTTCGGCATCGACGGCGCCGGGCACTTCATGCTCCGCCGGGCGGCGACCTGGCATCGCCTCGTCGCCGATGCAGTTGCAGGGATGAGCCGCGGGGTAGCCGCGACGAAGACGGGAGAACGACGATGAGTTCCGACAAGCGCAGGGTTGCAGTCGTCGGCAGTGGGGTCGCGGGTCTGACAGCGGCGTGGGTGCTGAGTAAGGACAGTGACGTGACGCTCTACGAAGCGGATTCACGGCTCGGTGGGCACGCGGACACCCATTCGGTCACCGACCCGGAAGGGCGAAGCCTCGCCATCGACACCGGGTTCATCGTCCACAACGACCGCACCTATCCGACTTTGTTGCGATTGTTCGCAGAACTCGATGTGCCTACGCAGGAATCCGACATGAGTATGTCGGTCAGGTGTGGGGGTTGCGGGCTCGAGTACTCGGGAGGCCAAGGGTTGCGCGGCGTTCTCCCGACGCCGGGGCTCCTTGTCAACGGCAGCTTTCTGTCGATGTTGATGGAGGTCAAGCGCTTCCATCGCCGTGCCCGCGCCCTGCTCGACAACACGGATCCGTCGGCACCCGACCAGACACTGGGAGTGTTTCTGCGCAGCGGCCGGTTCTCCGACTACTTCACCGCTCACTTCATGACTCCGCTCGTGTCGGCAGTCTGGTCGTGTGATCCCGGCTCGGCGCTGAAGTATCCCGCGCGGTACCTGTTCTCGTTCCTCGATCACCACGGAATGCTGAGCGTCACTGGATCGCCGACCTGGCGAACAGTCACCGGTGGATCGGGCGAATACGTTCGTCTCGTCGCCAAAAGTATCGGGGATATCCGCCTGAACACGCCAGTTCGCGCCGTCCACCGGTTCGACGATCGCGTCGACATTCGTGACGGCGACGACCAGATCCAGACCTTCGACGCAGTTGTGGTCGCAACGCATCCGCAGCAAGCGCTGAAGATCTTGGCCGAACCGACGGCCGTCGAATCGCAGGTCCTCGGCGCAATGCCGTACTCCGTCAACCACACCCAACTTCACACCGACGAAAATGTGCTGCCCGACAACACCAATGCGCGCGCGTCATGGAATTACTACATCCCGGAATGCAACGCGAAGCCCGATCACGTTCTGGTCAGCTATGACATGACGAGGTTGCAACGGCTCCCAGATACCGGCCGGCGATACATAGTGACCTTGGGGGGAGGCGAGATGGTGTCGCCGGAGTCGGTGATCGATCAGATGACTTACGAGCATCCGCAGTACACACCGACTTCCGTCGCAGCTCAGGGACGGCTTCCCGAGTTGGACTCGAACGTGCTCGCGTTTGCCGGCGCGTACCACGGATGGGGCTTCCACGAGGACGGCGCACTGTCGGGCCTGCGTGCCGCCGAACGCGTCGGAGGTCGGTGGCCGTGACGACTCCCATCACGCCGTCCATCGTTCATACGAGCGTCCGACACGTACGAACGGAGCCGTTGCACAACGAGTTCGAGTACCGAAGCTACAGCTGGCTGGTCGACGTCGACGAATTGCCCGAGCTCCCGAAGGCATTGCGCCCCTTGGCTACGTTCGACGCCGGGGATCACCTCGGCGACCCCACCCGATCGATTCGTACCAACGTCGAGACTTTTCTGGCGACCAACGGATTCGACTTCTCCGGCGGCCGGATCCTCATGCTTGCGAACGCACGTGTGTTCGGCCATGTTTTCAACCCGCTGAGCGTGTTCTGGTGCTTGAACGACGACGGAACTCAGCGTTGCGTTGTTGCAGAGGTTCACAACACCTACGGCGAGCGGCACTGTTACCTGCTCGAACCCGACGAACGTGGCGCCGCTCGCACGTCCAAAGAGTTCTACGTGTCTCCGTTCAACGATCTGGACGGCGAGTACCGGATGCGACTCCCACTACCCGACACCGCGCTCGCGCTTTCGATAGTTCTGGCCCGAGACGGCAAGGCGCCATTCGTAGCCACGGTGTCAGGTCGATGCGTGCCGGCGACGACGCGCGAGATCGTCCGCAGTGCGCTCTCTGTTCCGCTGGCTCCTCTCCGAGTCGCCGCGCAGATCAGATTTCAAGGAATCCGGCTGTGGGCCAGGCGCTTACCCATCGTTCCCCGACCGCAACATCACCCGCAGGAGGCAGTGCAATGACCACAACTACTCTCGGCACCGAACCTTCCGCTCACACGATCGAAACCGAGCGGTGGCCAGGCGTTGCCACGGTGCCCAGCGGAGTCAAAGTGCGGGTTGCGTCGCCGGTTGCCCGCTCTCTGTTCCACAAGGCGGTCGCGCGCTTGCCGCTGCGTGTTCAGATGCCGAATGGTGAGTTCTCCGGTGGTGGTAGTCCGGATTCGCCGTTGATGGTCATTCATCGCCCGGACGACTTCGCCGCTCGTGTGGGAGACAGTGGTTTGATCGGATTCGGCGAGTCGTACATGGCGGGCGATTGGGAAGCTTCCGACCTCACTGCGGTCCTGGAAGTCTTCGCCTCCCGCGTCGCGACGCTGATTCCCGACTTTCTGCAGCGGTTGCGAGGCCTGTACATTCCGAAGCAGCCTCGCAGTGAGCGGAATTCGACGCAGAACACGCGCTCGAACATCTCCAGGCACTACGACCTATCGAACGAGATGTTCGAACTGTTCCTCGATGACACGATGACCTATTCCAGTGCACTCTTCGAGGATCTGTCGGTAGGAGCATCCCCGTCGTGGGATGTGTTCGCAGCTGCCCAGCACCGGAAAATCGATCGCCTGCTGGACGGCGCGGGCGTCGGTCCAGGTTCACGAGTGCTCGAAATCGGCACAGGCTGGGGAGAATTGGCGATCCGAGCGGCCCAGCGCGGCGCAACGGTGCGCTCGGTGACTCTTTCGGTCGAACAGCAGGAATTGGCAGCGAAGCGGATAAGCGCTGCGGGACTGGCAGATCGCGTTCAGGTCGACCTTCTCGACTATCGGCAGGTGCAGGGGGAGTATGACGCCGTTGTGTCGGTCGAGATGATCGAGGCCGTCGGACACCAATACTGGGGAAGCTACTTCCAAACGATCGACGCTTTGTTGGCGCCGGGTGGGCGCGCGGCGATCCAAGCGATCACGATGCCGCACGATCGGATGCTCGCGACCCGCAACACCTATACCTGGGTACACAAGTACATTTTCCCCGGTGGGTTTCTTCCGTCGGTGCGGGCGATCGAGGATGTCACCGAACGTTTGACGACGCTCCGGGTGCGTGAGCGGATGTCGATGGGCGATCACTACGCGCAGACGTTGCGGCTGTGGGACGAGCGTTTCAGCGCTCGCACCGACGAGGCATCTGCACTCGGGTTCGACGCAGTGTTCGCGCGCATGTGGCATTTCTATCTCTGCTATTCCGAGGCGGGCTTCCGATCGGGGTATCTCGACGTTCAGCAAATTGTTCTCGATCGGAGGAACCAGCGATGACCGCCACCATGGATCGAGCGATACAAGGCACCGGTGTTGCGAGCCGTCTGTCGGAAATTCTGAGTCCACTTGTCGGCGGCGAGCTTCCGGTGCGGTTGACTGCGTGGGACGGCAGCACGGCAGGACCGGAGGACGCTCCGAAGGTGACGCTCTACAGCGCGAACGTGTTGCGTCGCCTGCTCTGGAATCCCGGCGAGTTGGGAGCTGCGCAGGCATATGTTCTCGGCGAACTCGACGTCGAGGGTGATCTGGGCGATGCGCTCACACACGTGTGGAAGGTGTCTGCCGAGCGGGGACTCGGGTCGATCACCCCGACGCCGTCGCTCGTCCTCGCGGCGGTCAAGGCCGCGCGGTCCTACGGTGCTTTCGGGAGACCTTTGGCTCCACCGGCGTCGCAGGCCCAAGTGAAGGGCCGCTTGCACAGTCTCGCCCGCGACCGCGAGGCGATCGGGCACCACTACGATTTGTCGAACGATTTTTACGAGCTGATTCTCGACGAGAACATGGCTTACTCCTCGGGATACTGGACTTCCGATGCACCGGAATACACGCTCGAAGACTCGCAGACAGACAAGTTGGACCTGGTGTGCCGCAAAGTCGGTCTTGATCGGGCGCGAGGGCTGCGGTTTCTCGACGTCGGCTGTGGTTGGGGCTCGCTGAGCCTGCATGCAGCGCGGGAGTACGGCGCTCGGGTCGTCGGCATCACTATCTCGGCTGAGCAGAAGGCATTTGTCGACGCGAAGATCCGCGCACTCGGTTTGGAAGACTGGGTCGAGATCCGATTACAAGATTATCGCGAGATCCCCGACTGTCCGTTCGACGCGGTCGCGTCGATCGAGATGGGTGAGCACGTCGGCGAAGACAACTATTCGACGTACGTGAAAGCGCTCCACGACAACGTGATTGCGGGTGGGCGTGTGCTGATTCAGCAGATGTCGCGCACCGGCTCGCATCCCGGGGGAGGCCCGTTCATCGAGTCGTTCATCGCGCCGGACATGTACATGAGGCCTGTGGGCCGGACCGTTGCGATGATCGAGGAAGGCGGTCTCGAAGTCCGTGACGTCCACGCCCTGCGTGAGCACTACGTGCGGACGGTGGACGCGTGGATCGAGACTTTCGAATCGAATTGGGACCGCGTCGTGGAACTCGTGGGCGTCGAAGTCGCTCGGGTGTGGCGTCTCTACCTCGTCGGCGGGGGAATGGCTTTTCGGGACGGCAGGATGGGCGTCGATCAGATTCTGTCGGTCCGGCCGCTCGGTGATGGTCGATCGGGCATGGAACCGGTCCGGCCGCAGTGGGTGTCGCGGCGATGAACGGATTCGACTGGGGCGCATTCGGAGTGGTCACGCTCACGAGTCTGCTGGCGATCGCCATCGGAATGGCAGTGACAGCCACGATCGGTGTACGGATCGGGCGCCACAATGTTGTCGACGTGTCGTGGGGCGCCGGCTTCGTTCTCATCGCGCTCGTGTCCGCGATAGTGGGAACCGGCGACCTCTGGCGCCGGTTGCTGATGCTTGCGCTCGTGGCGATCTGGGGTCTGCGCTTGGCGACCCACATGGCGATCCGATCGCGTGGCAAGGGTGAAGATCCGCGGTACGAGGAAATGCTCGGACGGACGACGGGTAGTCGAACGCTCTACGCGATCCGCAAGATCTATCTCACGCAGGGGATTTCGTTGTGGTTCGTCTCCCTGCCGATCCAGGTCGCTGCGGTCTCGCACGGCAGCTTCGGGCTTCTTGTTGTACTCGGTATCGCGCTGTGGATTGTCGGCGTCACGTTCGAGACGGTTGGCGATCGGCAGATGGAGGAGTTCAAATCCGATCCGGGTAGCCGTGGCCACATCATGGATCAAGGTTTGTGGGCGTGGACGCGTCATCCCAACTACTTCGGCGACGCGTGCGTGTGGTGGGGGATCTTCCTCGTCTCGGCCTCGGTGTGGCCGGGGGTGTTGACCGTCCTCTCGCCGATCGCGATGACGTACTTCCTGGTCTTCGCGACCGGAGCGCGGTTGCTCGAGCGACACATGGAAGAGCGCCCGGGCTATCGCGAGTATCAGCAGCGGACAAGCTACTTCATTCCGCGCCCGCCGAAAGCCCGATCCGGGACGTAGGCTCTTTCGGATGAGGCGAGAGCATGGGTGATCTGAAGCTGCCGGCTGCAGTGAGCGCGGTTGCCGTCGGTGGAGCATTGGGGGCACTGGGCCGATACGGTCTGGGAGAGCTGTTCCCCCACATCTGGACGACGCTGGTCATCAACGTCGTCGGCTCGTTCGTTCTCGGCATACTCGCGGCCCTGCTGGTCCACAACAAGGTGGGGTACCTCTTTCTCGGCACCGGGTTCTGCGGCGGCTTCACGACCTTCTCGTCATTCGCGGTTCACGCGGTGACGGAGAGTCCGTGGCGATCGATTCTCTATGTACTCGGGACGCTGATTCCTGCCATCCTCGCCGCAGCGCTGGGCAAAGGGCTCGGTGAACGCTGGATCCGTGCGCGGGACGGGGTGTCGGCATGACGGTTCTCCTGGTGGCACTCGGCGGCGGCGCGGGTGCGAGCGGCCGGTACCTGTTGGCGCGGTATGTGCCCGCTTACAGGGGATTCCCGGCTGCAACCTTCGCCGCGAACGTGATCGGCTGCTTTCTGCTCGGATTGTTCACCGGGGCAGCTCTTTCCACCGAGATGGCCGCGCTCCTGGCGACTGGCTTCTGCGGCGGCCTGTCCACCTACTCGACCTTCGCGACCGAGAATGTGGGCATGGTCGAGCGGCGTCAGACGATGCTTTCGCTGATCTACATCGTCGTCAGTCTGATCGTCGGCTTGTCCGCTGCGTGGGTGGGAATCCAGATCACGGACTGACGTATTCGGCGTCGAGCGTGCACGCCACGCGGCCAGGGTAGACAATTGTCCACAGTCGCGTCGACACAGTGGTCGACCACCGGGCCGAGGGGGATTCGTGGCGCACGAACGAGCAGGACAAGTGGCTCTGCCAGAGGATCTGATCGACGTTCCTCATCTGGTCACCGCGTATTACACGCGCACTCCGGATCCCGAGAACCCGATGCAGCAGGTACTTTTCGGCACTTCCGGACATCGCGGTTCCAGTCTCGACTCGGCTTTCAACGAAGCTCATATCCTGGCGACAACCCAGGCGATCGTCGAGTACCGCGCTTCGCAGGGAATCGACGGCCCGCTGTTCATCGGCCGGGATACACACGCGCTGTCCGAACCCGCCTGGCTCTCCGCGTTGGAGGTCCTCGTCGCCAACGACGTCGTCGTTCTTGTCGACTCGCGCGACGCCTACACGCCCACCCCGGCTGTGAGCCACGCGATCTTGCGATACAACTCGACGGGGCCGGAGGCCAAGGCCGACGGTATCGTCGTGACACCGTCACACAATCCGCCTCGTGACGGCGGCTTCAAATACAACCCGCCGCACGGCGGACCCGCGGACACGGATGCGACGTCGGTAATCGCCGACCGAGCGAACGAGCTTCTGCGCAAAGGGCTTTCCGGGGTAAGGCGCGTCACGGCAGCGCAGGCGTTGGACCGTGTCGAACGCTACGACTTCCTCCGCTACTACGTCGAAGATCTCCCTTCTGTCCTCAACCTCGATGCGATCCGCGACGCCGGAATCCGGATCGGTGCAGACCCCCTCGGCGGGGCAAGTGTCGACTACTGGGGCGCGATCGCCGACACTCATCGACTCGACCTCGAAGTGGTGAATCCTCTCGTGGATCCGACCTGGCGGTTCATGACGCTGGACACGGACGGCAAGATCCGCATGGACTGCTCGTCGCCCGACGCGATGGCGTCGCTGATCGGGATTCGAGATCGCTACGACATCGCGACCGGAAACGATGCGGACTCCGACCGCCACGGCATCGTCACTCCCGACGGCGGTTTGATGAACCCGAATCACTATCTCGCCGTTGCCATCGAGTACCTGTTTGCGAACCGGCCAGGGTGGGGCGCAGATACCAAGGTCGGCAAGACCCTCGTGAGTTCCTCGATGATCGACCGTGTGGTCAGCGGCCTGGGTCGCGAATTGCTCGAGGTCCCGGTCGGGTTCAAGTGGTTCGTTCCAGGATTACTCGACGGGTCTGTGGGATTCGGCGGCGAGGAAAGCGCCGGCGCGTCCTTCCTCCGACACGACGGTTCCGTCTGGACGACGGACAAGGACGGCATCATCCTTGCGCTGCTCGCCTCGGAAATCACCGCTGTGACGGGAAAGTCTCCGGCAGCGCACTACGCCGCGTTGGCCGAGAAGTTCGGGAGCCCCGCGTACGCACGTATCGATGCGCCCGCAACACGCGCACAGAAGGCAGTCCTGGCAAAGCTGTCTCCTGATCAGGTGAGTGCAACCGAACTGGCGGGTGAGCCGATCACCGCGACACTGACAGCGGCGCCCGGAAACGGTGCGGCGATCGGTGGTCTCAAAGTGACGACGGAAAATGCGTGGTTTGCAGCGAGGCCGTCCGGCACGGAGGACGTGTACAAGATCTATGCCGAGTCGATGAAGGGCACCGATCATCTGGCTCAGGTTCAGGCAGCGGCCAAGGACTTGGTGTCCGGAGTCTTGAAGGCGAACTAGCCCGCGGACCCCTCATGTCGCCCGGCTAGAATTCCGGGCGACATGAAAACTCGTGCAGCCAAGCTGCCACAGGAAATTTGGGTACTGGTCGCCGCCAGCTTCGTCATCGCCCTCGGATTCGGATTGGTCGCTCCGGCGCTACCGCAGTTCGCGCGAAGCTTCGACGTATCGGTCACCGCCGCCACGATCGTGATTTCGTCTTTCGCGTTCATGCGATTGGTGTTCGCGCCGATGAGCGGCTCTTTGGTACAGAAACTCGGTGAGCGACCGGTCTACATCGTCGGCCTTCTGATCGTCGCGGTCTCGACCGGCGCGTGCGCTTTCGCGGGGGAGTACTGGCAACTTCTGCTGTTCCGGTCGTTGGGCGGCATCGGGTCGACCATGTTCACCGTGTCGGCTCTCGGGCTGATCATTCGCATGTCACCGCCGGACAGTCGCGGCCGCGTGTCGGGTCTGTATGCGACAAGCTTTCTCATGGGATCGATCGGCGGCCCGCTGGTCGGCGGTGCGCTGTTGCAGTTCGGTCTCCGGATGCCGTTCATCATCTACGCAATTGCGTTGGTGATCGCCGCGCTCGTTGTCTTCGTGAGCCTGCGTGGATCTCATTTGGCGTCACCGGACAAGGCTGTCGATGTGAAGTCGATGACTCTCACAGAAGGCCTCCAGTCGCCGGTGTACCGGGCAGCGCTCGGATCGAATCTCGCCTTCGGCGGGGTCATCTTCGGAGTTCGCGTTGCCATGGTCCCCCTGTTCGTCGTGGAGTTCCTCGATCGGGATCCGTCGATTGCGGCCTACGCCCTGACGATCTTCGCCGTCGGCAATGCGTTGGTGTTGATCGTTTCCGGACGACTCTCGGACCGCTTCGGACGCAAGCCCTTTGTCGTGAGCGGCCTGCTCATCTGTGGTGTGGGCACCATCGCGATGGGATTCACGGACAACCTCGTGGTGTTCTTTGTCATCGCTGCAGTGACGGGCGTCGGTTCAGGGCTCATGAGCCCGGCTCAGCAAGCAGCGGTTGCCGATGTGGTCGGGTCGACGGCTCGCGGCGGACCCGTCCTGGCGGTATTCCAGATGATGTCGGACATCGGTGGGGTAGTGGCGCCGATTTGTGCCGGGCTGATCGCCCAGCATGTGTCGTACTCTGCGGCCTTCGCGGTGATGGGAGCGGTCGTCGTCGTGTCGGCTACGGGTTGGTTGTTCGTCCCGTCGCGAACGAAGACAGTCGAATCCGTCGTCGAAGATCTGACTGATGTGACGGTGCTTACGGATACGCCTGCGCGGACAAACCTGGACTGACCGGGCATTCTGTACTCTCGATCGGGTGGCAATTCGTATCGTGAGTCTTGTAGCCCGATTGGGCTTGGCGGCCGTCTGGCTGATTTCCGGCGGGCTCAAGTTCCTTGATCCCGTGCAGACGAAGATCGCGGTGCGTGCCTATCAACTGTTGCCCGAGTCACTGGTGGGTCCGGTGGCGACGGCTCTTCCTCTGGTCGAAATAGTCCTGGGACTGCTGATCCTCGTCGGTCTGGCGGTTCGAGTATCCGCCGCAGTCTCGGTGGTGATTCTCACGGTCCTCATCGCGGTGATCATTTCGGTGTGGGCCAGGGGATTGTCCATCGACTGTGGATGTTTCGGCGGCGGCGGTGCTGCTGACGTCGGTGCTTGGGACTATTTGAAGGAGATTCTCCGGGACCTCGGCTTCATGGCGCTTGCCGTGTGGCTGCTCGTGTTCCCGCGTTCGCCGTTGGCATTGGGCCCCGGATCACGCGCGGCGTTCTCAGTGGATACTCAGTCTTCAGTGGCAAGGTAAGCAATCGGTAAATCGTTTCGACGCACGAAGGACTGCATCAGCGTGAGCACCAAGAGCAGCAAGAACAAATACTCGCCGGAACCGGTTTCGAGCCGCTCCACCTACATCATCGGTGGCCTCGCAGTGCTCGTGATCGCGGCCCTCGTCATCGGCGGTGTCTTGTGGACGAACAACAAGAACAAGCCCCAGAACGACGGCTACGGCTCCGTGCAGAATTCCGAAGTTGCCGTCACAGTGCAGGACAACGGCGTGGTGCTGCTCGGCAAGCCCAGCGCCGCAACGACCATTGATCTCTTCGAGGATCCGCTGTGCCCGGCTTGTGCTGCTCTCGAGCACCTCAGTGGCCAAGCGCTCTCGGCTGCCGTTGACAACGGTGACGTCGCCGTTCGCTACCACATGCTGAATTTCCTCAATCGGGCGTCGGGCAGCGGTGACTACTCCACACGGGCCGGCGCCGCTCTGCTGTGCGTCGCTCAGGGTGGCGACGCGATCGCGTACTCCGCATTCCACACAAAGCTTTTCGCGACCGACACGCAGCCTGCGGAGGGCGGCAGCAGCGATCACACCAACGACGACCTCGCCCAGATCGCTCGGGATGCGGGAGCATCCGAGGATGTGGCAACCTGCATCTCTTCCGGCACCAACGTCGAGGCCGCCGCAACCAACGCCGCAGCCGCGAGCCAGGCGCTCAAGGATGCCGGATCGACCGGGACCCCCACCGTAGTGGCGAACGGCAAGATTGTTGACACGCGCAGCAGCGACTGGGTTTCCAAGCTTTCCTGAGTCGAAGCGGCCGCTCCGATGAGGAGCGGCCGCCTCGCTCTGAGCAGGCGATTTGTTGCCCAGGATCGAAGTGGTGTAACTTTCTTCAAGCAAGCGGAAAGCAGAAAAGCCGCTGCGAGTTCGACTGTTAGAGTTAATTGAATACGGGGCTATGGCGCAGCTGGTAGCGCACCACACTGGCAGTGTGGGGGTCAGGGGTTCGAGTCCCCTTAGCTCCACCCAAGACAAATGCTCTGCACCAATCGGTGCAGAGCATTTGTTGTTTTCGGAATGGGGAGTCATGCGCGCACACTTGGTGATAATCGGTGCAGGATATGCGGGCGCCATGGCAGCGAAGCGGCTGCTGAGAACTCGTTCGGACGTCACGGTCACCGTCGTGAATCCGCGCCCACACTTCGTGCAAAGAATCAGGCTCCATCAGATGATCGCGGCTGGCTACGATGCGACGGTCTCGTTCGACAGGGCGCTACCGCGTGCGGCACACCGAGTCTTCGGAGAGGTGACGACGATCGAGGCGGCGCTCGGCAGGCTCACCCTCGACGACGGCAGTGTGCTCGACTACGACTATCTGGTCTACGCAGTCGGAAGTGGGCAGTCACCCAGCACTGTCGCCGGGGCGGCGGAGCACGGGTTCAGCGTTTCCGAATTCGAGGACGCGGTACGCCTCGAATCCAGGCTGTCGGCAATCGACGAGAAGGCTGCAGTCTGCGTTGTCGGCGGCGGTCTCACCGGAGTCGAGACTGCCGCAGAATTGGCTGAGCAGCGGAGCAGCCGAATCACTTTGGTGACGGGTGGAATCGTGGCCCCGGACCTGTCAGAGCGTGCGCGATCGGCAATTCTCAGAACATTGACCGATCTTGGGGTCGATATTGTCACCGAATCCCGGGTGACTCGGATCGATGATGCGTTTTGCGAGCTAGCGGGAGGCGTGCGGGTGGAGGCAGATTGCACGATTCTCGCGACAGAATTCGGCGTCCCGGAGCTGGCGCGCCGAAGTGGCCTTCCCGTGGACGATCTCGGTCGCCTGAAACTCGACGACCGACTCGAATGCCCGTCCCACCCCAACATCGTCGGTGCGGGCGATGCGGTTGCGGTCGGTGATCTGTCACTGAGGATGAGTTGCCAGGCCGCGATCCCCTTGGGAGTTCATGCGGCCGAGACGATCCTGCATCGACTCGAAGGTTCCGCGCCGCGCCCGGTGGCTCCGAAGTTCGCAGGCCGGTGCATCAGTCTCGGGAGGCGGCGAGGTGTGTTCCAGCGGACCACTCGTGTCGACGACGCAACGGGCATGTTCGTCGCAGGCAGGGCGGGTGCGTTCGTCAAGGAACGAGTGTGTTCGTCGACGACCGACTGGGCACTCACTCCGCGCCGCTCGTTCTTCTACAGCTGGACATGAGGAGCGCTGGTCACGCTCGATCACAGACTCGATCGATGATCGCCGCAGTCTTGCGGACGTACGGTTGGCGGACGACGTCTTCGTGACACGCGTCGACGTCGTCGAAATCGAGTGAGCCCGTGGCAATGAGTGACCAGATCTCGCGTCCACGGTTGTTGGTGGCTCCACGGATCACGGTGACGGGCGCAGAGCACTCCCGCATCCGATGCTTCCGGAGCGCCTGGCCTCCGATGTAGAGGAACACTGTCCACTGGGTGGCCGGTGGGTACTGCAGAATGCCGGCGAACAGCGTGCGGATCCACATCGCGGCTACGGTGCGTCTGGTCGGCTTCCAGCGGGTATTGGTGGATGGCTGTGGTGCGAGGTCGACGATCGATGGATCCAAACTGATGCCCGCACGGTCGGCTAGTCGTGCGGCAGTGTCGGTGGGGATTCTGGTGTCGAGAACGGTGACGTGCTCGACAGTGTCACCGGTCTCGGACAGCTGTGACGCCATTTCCAGCGCCACGTAGCCGCCGTACGAGTAGCCGGCGAGGAGGTAGGGGCCCGTGGGCTGAATCTTCTTGATTTCGAATATGAAACGGCGAGCGCTTGCCTCTACCGACCGATCGGGCAGTCCGCGAGATTCGAAGCCGTGTGGCTGAAGTGCGTAGACCGGGCGATCGGTGTTGAGCGCGTTCGACAAGGTGGACAGTGTTGTCGAGGGGCACCCTGCACCGTTCATGATGAACAGCGGTCGCCCTGACCCTTCGAGCTTCAGTGGAACCATCATGTCGTGAGAGACGCGATCGTCGGGATCGATTGTGCACCGATCGATCAGCGCTGCAAGGTCTTTGACGGTGCTCGCGGTCGCGAACTCTGCCGCCGTGATCCGGACCCTGAACATGTCGTGAATTTTGGCCACCACCTCGGTCGAAGCAAGGGAGTCGCCGCCGAGCTCGAAGAAGTCGTCCTCACGGTCGATGGAATCGATGCCGAGAATCGACTCCCAGATCGAGGACAGCCACAGTTCGGCAGGTCCGGCGAGAGTTGGGGGAGTGTCCCTCACCGCGACGGATGGCAATGTTGTTCTCTCGACCTTCCCCCTTTCGTTACGGGGCAGCTCGGCCATGAGAACAAAATGTCGCGGAAGCATCCAGGCGGGCAGGTATTTCGCCAATTCCCGCCGCATCTCGGCCCCCGACCGTGTCATCACGGATTTGGTCAGGACCACGTAAGCGACAATCTCCGGTCGATCGTTCTCGAGTACGGCAGCGACGAAAACATCGGCGACGCCGGGAATTCGACGAATATGCGACTCGACTTCCATCGGTTCTACCAGGTAGCCCCGAATCTTGACGGCGTCGTCGACCCGTCCACGCAGTTGTAGTTCGCCGTGTTCGTCGATGCGGCCCCGGTCACCGGTCCGGTAGATACTCACCCCCTCGCCGAGACGTGTGAATCGTGCTGCAGTTCGATCCGGGTCGCCGTGGTATCCGTCGGCAAGATCGCTGGAGACAACCTGAATCTCGCCGATCTCCCCGTCGGGGAGAGGCACGCCGTTCACATCGACGATCTGTACGTCCTTGCCATCGCGAGCACGTCCGGCAGGCACCACTCCGTCGGGCAGTTCGGAATGCGGCGGGAACGCGTTGTATGCGACGACGCCGGTCTCAGTGGTGGCCAGCCAGTTGACGTAGGTGACCCGTGCAAAGCCGTGACTGCGATGGCGCGCGTAGTCCTCGCCGTGAACCGGTTCCCCATACGTCACGACGACCCTCAGCGATCCGAGCGAATTATCCGGTGCTTCATCGGATTCGAGATCCGACCACGCTCGCAGGAATGACGGTGCGCAGTGCGTGGTCGTGATCGAATTCTCGATCAGCCAGTCGTCGATTCCCGAGACGCCGTCGATACGTGGATCCCAGCAGAAGACCGTGACTCCGTTCATCAGGCCCATGATCAGGGCCGTGATTCCGGCTCCGAAACTGACGGGCAACAGGTTCCCGATGTGATCATCGGGTCGCAGGTCGATTGCTGCGGCAAGTTCGTCGGCCTTGTTCAGGCACATGGAGTGGCTCAACACGACTCCCTTGGGTGCCCCGCTGGTGCCTGACGTGAACGCGATCATGGCAGGGTCGGAACTCGATGGTTCCAACGCGCTGTCGAATCTGAAGCCCGTCGCAGCAGACTCGTCGAGTATCGACTGCAGCGCGACGGCGCCCGAGGTGCTCATGATGTGCGCTCGGCGGGCCTCGGGGAGTTGTGGGTCGATCATGACCAAGGGCCGACCGGAAATCAGAGTGGCGAGGATGGCGGGCACCGACTCGGCCGTTGGTTCGAGATCGACCGCAACCGGGCGTGCCCCGTGTGACCCACGTAGGCGAAGTTCGCGGACCAATGCGTCGGTCCGGAGTTCGAGTTCGGCGAAAGTGATCCGGTCGCGCGGAGTCACGACGGCAACGGCGTCGTGCTGCATAGAGGTGACGCGGCGCCACCTCGACTCGATCGTCTCGTCGATGACTGCATAGCGAGTGCGTTCTAGACCTAAGTCGACAACCTTCATCATAGTAGCTCCGTCCGACTTTCAGCTATCTTTTAGCAAAGACTACATAAGGTTTGTGAAGTAGGTCCATAACAAACCAAAAGTAGTTTTACATACGGCCCCATCCTCCAGTCCGTCAGCTCCGAATGTCTTGAGGAACCAATGCCGATCGAGCGTTGTACAGACGAGGAGCAGTGACATGAAGTGGTCGGGGCGAAGTGCGATTGCGATTGCGGGAGTGTGCGCCGCAGCGACGATGTTTTCGGGAACCGCGCAGGCGAGCCCACTCTGGGAACCCTTGCAGCCGGTGGCGAACCTGGACGTCGCGCGCTACGTAGGGGAATGGAACCAGGTGGCGGCGATTCCTCAGCCCTTCAACCTCGCGTGCGCGAAGGACACCCGGGCGAGTTACGGGATCGTCGATTCGTCGAACGTGAGCGTGAAGAATACGTGTACGACGTGGACCGGTCAAGCCAACGAGATCGTCGGGAATGCCCGAGTTACCGATCCAGCAACGGGTGCCCAGTTGCATGTGAGCTTCCCCGGGGTGCCCTCACAGGAAAGCTTGGACGGCCCACCCAACTACATCGTCACCTACATTGCCGACGACTATTCGTGGGCACTGGTGGGCGATCCGCTCAGGCTTTCCGGGTTCGTGCTCTCACGGTCGGCGGTCATCGACGCGGCAGGCTGGAGTGAGATCCGCCGGGTCGCCGAATCCCGTGGATACAACGCATGCACGATCCTGACGTCGCCGACCACCGAGGGCACGTCGGACATCCGTCCGCTCTGCACGGTGTGAGTCTGCTGTCAGCGTGAACCTTCCGGAGCCACACTCCACTACGATCACTGATCGGTACGTGTGGTTTCGGAAGGTTGTGTGGTGGCGAAGAAGCAGATTCCCGTAATAGTCGTCGCAGGCTTTCTCGGTTCGGGCAAGACGACGCTGCTCAACCATCTTCTGCGTAACAACGACGGTGTACGCATCGGCGTGATCGTCAACGACTTCGGCTCCGTCAACATCGACTCGATGATGGTCGCCGGTCAGGTCGATTCGATGGTCTCTCTCAGCAACGGCTGTTTGTGCTGTGCTGTCGACGTCTCCGACATGGACGAGATGCTGAACAAGCTGGCGCACCGGCAATCAGGGATCGACGTGATCGTCGTCGAGGCCAGCGGGCTTGCCGAGCCGCGGAACATGATTCGACTCGTCCTCGGAAGTGAGAACCCGTCCGTCGTCTACGGCGGCCTGGTGGTCTTGGTCGACGGAGCCAATTTCTCCACCGTTCGCAGCGAACATCCCGAACTCGATCAACATGTCCGCCTGGCAGACCTGGTGGTAGTCAACAAGATCGACAGCGTTCCCGCCGCCGAGCGCGAGCAATTCTCGGCCGGAATTCGTGAGTTGAATCCGCGAGCGCCGATAGTTGAAACGTCGCACTCGCGGATAGACCCCGCTCTGTTGTTCGATTCCGGTGAGGTGACCCCTCCCGCTCCGGGCGATCAACTGAGCCTTGACGAGCTCCTGCGCGACGGACTCGACCACGATCACGGGCACGACCATGATGACGGCTCCTGTCACCACGATCACCTGCATCATCGCTACGAGTCGGTTGATTTCATATCGGAGACACCACTCGATGCCAGGGCTCTGACGCACTTTCTCGAGAATCAGCCGTCGGGTGTTTACCGCATCAAGGGATTCGTGAACTTCGAAATTCCCGGGTACACAGGAAAATTCGAGATCCAGTCGGTGGGTGATCATGTTCGGATCACCCCGCTGCGATGGAAGTCGGGCGAACCTCGAACTACGCAACTGGTCGTGATCGGTACCGGGATGGATTCGGGAGCGGTGGGCAGAGCCCTGCGCACCTGCGTACGAGAAGAAACGGCCGAACCGCACCCCGACGCCATGCTGGGATTGCACCGCTATACCGTCGGAGCGTGAGTGAATCAGATGTATCCGTGTACGAAGCGATTCGGCGACGGCGAGACGTTCGCGCCGAGTTCTCGGGAGAGGTCATCCCGGACGAAACCCTGATGCGAATTCTCGACGCCGCCCACCGCGCGCCGAGCGTGGGAAACACGCAGCCGTGGGATTTTGTCGTCGTTCGTAATCCGGAGACGCTCAACACCTTCGCGGCACACGTCGCCGATGCCCGGATGAATTTCGCGCAGTCTTTGCCCGAGGATCGCCGCTCGACGTTCGACCCCATCAAGATCGAGGGAATCGCTGAGAGCGGTACCGGGATTGTCGTCACTTACGACCCGTCACGCGGTGGCCCGAACATCCTCGGCCGCCACACCGTCGACGACACCGGCCTGTTCTCGGCAGTGCTCGCGATTCAGAATCTGTGGCTCGCCGCGGTCGCCGAGGAGATCGGCATCGGCTGGGTCTCGTTCTACGACGAGAAGTACCTCACCGAACTCATGGGCATTCCCTCACCCGTTCGCCCCATCGCCTGGCTCTGCGTCGGGAAGGTGACTGAATTCCAACAGGTTCCGGATCTCGAGCGCTTCGGATGGCGACAGCGCCGGCCATTGGCCGACGCTGTCCACTACGAAACCTATTGAATTGTGCCTGTGCGGCCTAGCGCGCGGGACGGCCACCGGTGGAGCCCGCAGTGCGAGCGCCGCCGCCGGTGCGGGGACGGCGAGCGCCGCCGCCGGCATGTTCCTGACGGGCAGCGCCGCCGGTGCGTGCACCGCGTGACTGACCGCCCTGTCCGGAGCGAGCCTGACCCGAACGTGCTGCGCCGCCGCGTCCACCCTGGCCGGCGGGGCGCTGTCCGCGTCCACCGTTCGGCTGGGCCGGAGCCTTCGGAGCCGGAGTGACGTGCGGTGCGATGTCGCCGACCAACTTGACGACGTGCTCGGAGTTGGCCGTCGAACGAACCGGCGTCACCTTGATGGCTGCCTTACGCATGAGGATCGCGAGATCCTTACGCTGCTCGGGCAAGACCACTGTGACCACGTCGCCGGCGCTGCCTGCGCGAGCCGTGCGACCACTGCGGTGCAGGTAAGCCTTGTGCTCGGCCGGGGGATCGACGTGAACGACCAACTCGACGTCGTCGACGTGGACGCCGCGCGCTGCGACGTCGGTGGCGACGAGGACACGCGCTTCACCGGCGGAGAAAGCTGCCAGGTTACGGTCGCGAGCGGCCTGGGAGAGGTTGCCGTGCAGGTCGACGGACGGGATGCCCGACTCGGTGAGCTGGCGAGCCAACTTGCGAGCCTGGTGCTTGGTGCGCATGAACAGGATGCGACGACCGGTACCGGAAGCGAGCTTCTCGACCAGAGCCTTCTTGGCTTCGACGCCGTCGACGTCGAACACGTGGTGCGTCATCGCGGCGACGGGGGAGTTGGCCTCGTCGACCGAATGCATGACCTCGTTCTTGAGGAAACGCTTGACGAGCTTGTCGACGCCGTTGTCGAGCGTTGCCGAGAACAGCAGGCGCTGCCCGTCCTGCGGCGTGGACGAGAGGATGCGGGTGACGACGGGCAGGAAGCCGAGGTCGGCCATGTGGTCGGCCTCGTCGAGCACGGTGATCTCGACGGCGTCGAGGCTGACGAACTTCTGCTTCATGAGGTCTTCGAGGCGACCGGGGCAGGCGACGACGATGTCGACTCCGGCCTTCAGAGCCTGAACCTGGCGGTGCTGCGAGACGCCGCCGAAGATCGTGGTCACGCGCAAGTCGTATGCGGCGGCCAACGGTTCGAGGGTTGCGGTGATCTGGGTGGCGAGCTCACGCGTGGGTGCGAGCACCAAGCCGAGCGGTCGACCCGGGCGACGCTTGCCGCCGGACAGTTCGCCGGCGAGGCGAGAGACCATGGGGATGGAGAACGCGAGGGTCTTTCCGCTTCCGGTCTTTCCGCGGCCCAGTACGTCGCGACCCGAGAGAGTGTCGGGGAGGGTGTCGATCTGGATCGGGAACGGAGAAGTGATTCCGCCGTCTTCGAGAGCTTTCACCAGCGGTGCGCGCACACCGAGGGCTGCGAAGGTGGTAGCGGGCGTAGAGATGTCAGACAAGTGTGTTCAGAGCCTTTCGGGCACGTGTTCGTGCCCGGATGCCGACACGGGAATTAACCGGTCGAACAATCAAGCACAGTGGTGGCGGCGCTGCCGGTCGGCAGGCTTCTTCGCCGTAAGAAGAGCGGGTGCATTGAGCACTCAGCAAGAAATTTTGCGTTCTACGACGCTGGATGCCCGATTTCAGGCACCTAGTGATCGCAACTCTACCTTCCCAGAGCGTTCGACCTACAACCCGACCCATTCGGAGACGCCGTTCGCGAAGTGTTGCCGCTTCCAGATCGGTACCTCGTGCTTGATGCGCTCGACCAGTTCGGCGCACGCGGCAAACGCCTCCGCGCGGTGTGGCGCGGCGACGGCGGCGACCAGTGCGAGGTCTCCGATCTCGAGATGCCCGACGCGATGAATCGCGGCAACCGGTAGGCCGGTCGAGGCTGCAACTTCTTGGCAGCATGTCTGGAGGAAGCGTTCGGCATCCGGATGCGCTTGGTACTCCAACGCCGAAACCGCTTGGCCTCCATCGTGATTGCGCACCGTTCCCGTGAACACCACAACAGCACCGTTCTTCGGACCGGCCACGGCCGCGTCGACGGTGTCTGCATGGATCGGTTGCTCGGAGATCCGAGCCAGTAGCTCACTCATCGTGTGCTCCTCCGCCTGCGACCTGCGCGAGCAGGTGATCGATGATGGGTTCGAGGACGGCGAGACCGTCCTTCACTCCGCCGGGAGAACCCGGAAGATTGACGATGACCGTCGTACCTGTGAGACCTGCCACACCACGGCTCAGTGATGCGTGCGGGGTCTTCTCGAGGCCTTTGGTTCGGATCGCTTCTGCGACCCCGGGCAACTCACGGGTCAAGACCGAGCGGGTAGCTTCCGGGGTTGCATCCGTGGGGGAAGCGCCGGTGCCGCCGGTACTGATGACAAGCGACGGGGAGCCCTGCTTCGCGTCCGCTATGCCCGCCGCAATGTCTGCGTCGGCGTACACGAGCGGTCCACGCACCTCGAAGTCCCGCTCGCGGAGCCAGTCCGCGATCTTCGGTCCGGTGGTGTCGGGTCTGGTTCCGTTGGCGCCGCCAGTTGAAGCGACTAGCACGGTCGCGGACCTCGTCGAGGTGAAGACGTGCTCCGGAGTAGCCGGGGCGCCCTGAGCCTCGCGGGTCCAATGCCCGCGTTTACCACCGTCTTTGGTGAGCAGACGCACACCGTTCATGGTGGCGCCGGGATCGACTGCTTTGACCATGTCGTGCAAGGTCAGGCCGGCCACCGCGACGGCGGTGAGTGCTTCCATCTCGACGCCGGTCTGTCCGCGAGTCTTTGCCGTCGCTTCGACGGTGATCGAGGTTTCGGTGAATCCGAACTCCACCTTGACCGACGAAAGTGCGAGCTGATGACACAACGGAATCAGTTCGGACGTCTTCTTTGCGCCGGCGATTCCGGCGATGCGTGCGGTGGTGAGGACATCGGCCTTGGGCATGCCGTCGGCGCGGACGAGGCGGACCACCTCGGCGGTCGTGACAAGTTCACCGGCAGCGACGGCGATACGCGTCGTCTCGGCCTTGGCGCTGACGTCGACCATGCGTGCGCGGCCTTCGCTGTCGACGTGTGTCAATTCGGTCATGAGTGTCCTTTGAATCAGATCGAGTGAATCAAATCGAGGAAGTCGAGAGCGGGACGACGTCGACGAGATCGCCTGCGCCGAGTTCGGTCACGGCGGCGGGGATGTCGATCAGGACGTCGGCCCACGCCATGGCTGCAACGAGGTGCGATCCGGGTCCGGCAACGAGTTCGATACCGTCCGCAGTTCTGCGTGCCCGCAGGAACTGCCGTTTGCCGTCCACCGAACGCAGCGGTGCAGTCAACGGGAGTCGCTCGCGCGGGATCTCGGGCAGGCCCGCGGCCCGGCGCAGTTCGCCCCGTGCGAAGACCTCGAACGAGACCATCGTGCTGACCGGGTTGCCAGGGAAGCTCAGTACCGGCACTTCGTTCACCACGGCAGTGCCTTGCGGGCCGCCCGGTTGCATTGCGACGTGGCCGAATTGCGCCCCCAAGGGTGTGAGGGTCTCCTTCACCACTTCGAAGTCACCCATCGATACTCCGCCGGAAGTGAAAACCAGATCGGCGACCGAGGTTGCGTACGAGAGCAATTCGCGGAATTCAGCCGGATCGTCACTGCTTCGAGCGACGGAGACGACATCGGCACCGTTGGCTTCGGCCAATGTTGCCAAAGCTGCACCGTTGGAATCGTAAATCTCGCCGGGTTCGAGAGTTGTTCCGGCACTCTTGAGTTCGGCGCCCGTCGTGATGACGGCGACCCGTGGTCTCGTGTACGTGTCGAGTGAGGCCAACCCGACGGCGCTCAGCGCAGCGATATGGCGAGGTTCCAAGTGCGTTCCCGCCGTGACCAGTAGCATTCCGGCAGTGATGTCACTGCCGCGTTCGCGAACGAATTCGCCTACAGACCTGCCCCGTTCGATGGTGACCACGTGTTCGGTGACGCCCGTGGTGTCCTCGACGGGAACGACGGCGTCGGCACCCTCGGGGAGCGGCGCACCGGTCATGATGCGAAATGCCGATCCTGGAAGGTGTTTCGGTGGTTTTCCGCTTCCGGCGGCGATCACACCTCGAACCGTCAGCGTGGTGGGAACCGAGGCCACTGAGGCGGCGTCGACCGCATATCCGTCCATCTGAGAGTTACGAAAGAGCGGGAGGTCCACCGGAGATGCGATATCAGAGCAAGTTATGCGCCCCAACGCTTCTGCCGTCGGAACCTCCGACGGAGAGAGGGTGTGCAGGCCCGAGAGCAATTCGGAGATGTGCGACGCGTGTTCCTCGACCGAACGCGCGCTCATGACCGAACGCGCGCTCATGACAGTAACCTCGACAACCTCGACATGTTTTGATCCTAGGCGGTGTGGTCCGTCCGACACACGGAGTACGGCTTTCGGTCATACTGGAGCAATACGGAAGTTGGTGAAGTGATGACAGTGGTCTCGATGGGAATTCCCACCGTGCGGTTTGACGCCGCCGCCCTCACCGGCCGTCCCGAGACCGATCTCCTGGTCGACAGGTTCGGGCGTGTTGCCCGAGATCTGCGAGTGTCGATCACCGAGAAGTGTTCGCTTCGTTGTACGTATTGCATGCCGGAAGAAGGCCTACCGGCCATCGCCGCGGAAGATCTTCTGAGCGCTGACGAGATCATTCGAGTGGTCGGAATCGGCGTCGAACGAGCCGGTATTCGTGAAGTGAGGTTCACCGGCGGGGAACCACTGATGCGCAGCGACCTCGAAAAGATCATCGCCGGGTGCGCTACTCGCGTGCCGGGTATTCCACTTGCCATGACTACCAATGCCGTTGGGCTCGAACATCGGGCTGCGAAGTTGGCCGCAGCGGGTCTGACCCGCGTCAATGTTTCTCTGGATTCGGTTGATCGCGCCCATTTCGCAGAATTGACACGTAGAGACAGGCTGCCATCGGTTCTCGCGGGAATTCGAGCAGCTGCGGCGGCCGGACTCGCGCCACTGAAGATAAATGCGGTTCTCATGCGTGAAACGCTCCACGGAGCGGCGGACCTTTTGCAGTGGTGTCTCGATGCCGGCGTCGAATTGCGTTTCATCGAGCAAATGCCTCTGGATGCAGATCACGCATGGGCCCGCGAGAATATGGTGACCGCCGCTGAATTGTTGTCCGTATTGAGTGGTCGTTTCGAATTGGACGCAATAGGCCGCGAAGACCCGTCGGCTCCAGCTGAAGAATGGCGTGTCAATGGGACCTCGATGACGGTAGGAATCATCGCTTCCGTGACCCGTTCTTTCTGCAGTGATTGCGACCGGACCCGAATGACCGCCGAAGGGACAATTCGGTCATGTTTGTTCAGTGATCGCGAAGTCGATTTGCGTGCGGCGCTCAGGTCGGGAGCAAGTGATGACGAACTTGCGGATTTGTGGCGCGGTGCGATGTGGAACAAGTGGGCAGGGCACGGCATCGACGCCGCGGACTTCGTTCCGCCGGAAAGAAGTATGGGAGCGATTGGTGGCTGATTCGCATTCGATCTCGGTTCGATACTTTGCTGCTGCAGCGGATGTGTCCGGGTGTCGCAGCGAGGTAGTCGCTATCTCGCCCGACAACACACTTGCAGAGTTGGTGGCGGTGCTGGTCGGGCAATACGGGCCGGAGATGGAGCGAGTGCTGTCGGTCTCGGCGTTCCTCGTGGGTGACGAGTTGACTCGCGACGTCACTCGGCCCTCCGGTAGTGCTGTCGATATTCTTCCGCCTTTCGCGGGAGGATAGTCCGAGGATTGTCGGCGTAGCTATTTGTCGGCGGCAGATTTATTGTCGGATTTCAGCGGCCCGGTTCAAATGGGCTGATAGATATTACTGCACTTCACGTAGCGTTTATCCTCATGTTCTCTATTCTTGGTCAATTGTCCAGAATTGGTCGTTTTGTTTCAATTCTCCTACTTTTAGGGGAGTGATTGCACTTTTGTTTGCCGATACAAATTGTCATCTGTTCGGATGACAAAAGAAATTCCTCCGCTGTTGGTAATTGTCGACATGTGTTAATTTTGGCGCAATTCCAGTCGGGATATGCGAAAGGTATTTCAATGTCGATTAATTCCACGCGCCGTGTCGGAGTTGTCGTAGCGCTCCTCGGAGCAGCTGCACTCACCGCTCCGGCAATTGCTACTGCGCTTCCGTCCACCGGTTCGCTCGGCTCTTCTGCGCCGGAAGCCTCGTGCTCGACCCTGTCCACCGAAGCGACGCCGAACGGATGGGGCATCCCGTTCGCCGACGAGAAGGACCAGATCGCGTCGTACTCGGCCGAAAATGTCCTGGACAAGGACGGTTCACTGAAGCTCGCCGTCGACGGCGCCGGCGATCGTTCGGTTTCTTATCATTCGGCCGGCGGCATCAAGCTCTCCGACGCAGTCAGCAAGGCGATCGGCTTTGCCGAGCGCGCCGCCACGCCGACTGCAGCGTTCCAGCTCCGCCTCACCGGAACCACCGGCGGAAAGTTCGAGAACGGATTCACCACCCTGGTATGGGTCCCCGGACCCGACGCGACGCCGACGGCTGACGGCGGCGTTCACGCGGATCTTCAGAAGGGGGTGTGGTGGAGCACTCAGGACATCGACGGTGCCAAGAACCGCGTGTCAGTGCCTTTGGCAGACATCGTCGCGGCGAACCCGAAGGCAGTTGTCGATCACTACGGAGTCAGCGTGGGCACCGGATCCGCAGCCACTTCGACTCTGGTCGATGCGGTGCAGTTCAACGGATGCACCACCAACTTCGCGAAGAATGATCCGGCCTCGGGAACGGGTTCGCTGGGCAACATCTTCGGCAGCCTGTTCGGTAGCTAGTCGCTGGTAAGAGCTCTGGTAGGAGTTACTGCCACCAGTTATCCAGGGGGGTGACCGGCACCGTCCGCTTGTGACGAGTGTTGGTGAACATCTTCTCGAGCTTCTCGGCTACCTCGGAGGAAACGTCCTTTCCTTCGAGGTAGTCGTCTATCTGTGAGTACGTGACGCCCAGGGCAACTTCGTCGGGCAGCGCGGGCCGGTCGTCCTCGAGGTCGGCGGTCGGAACCTTGCGCCACGTGCTCTCCGGTGCGCCCAATTCCTGCAGCAATGCAGCGCCCTGGCGTTTGCTCAGACCGGTGAGCGGGGTGATGTCGACGCCGCCGTCGCCGAATTTCGTGAAGAAGCCGGTAATCGCTTCTGCGGCGTGGTCGGTACCGATCACCAGGTAGCCGAGCTGCCCGGCAATCGCATACTGAATGACCATGCGTTCGCGCGCTTTGATGTTGCCGCGGACGAAGTCGCGCAGTTCGCCGTTCCCCAACGCCTCGGAGGCCTCACGGGCTGTGGCGTCGGCGCCCGGCTTGACGTTGACCGTGAGCGAGCGGTCCGGCTTGATGAAGCCGAGTGCGATCTGCGCATCGGATTCGTCGGCTTGTGCGCCATAGGGGAGTCGAACGGCGACGAACTCGGCGTCGTGGCCTTCTTCGCGAAGCTCGGTGACGGCGCGTTGGGCGAGGGCCCCGGCGAGCGTGCTGTCCTGACCGCCGCTGATTCCCAGAACGAACCCTTTGGCGGGGGTCGAGCGCACGTAGTCCTTCAGGAACTGGACTCGCGCGCGAACCTCCGCCGCGGCGTCGATTGTCGGCTTTGTGCCGAGTTCTTCGATGATGCTTTCACGCAGTGTGGCCATGAATGGACTCTAGCGATGTGAGCAGTCGCGTGCAGTGCCACCGTATCCGGGGCGGTACGGTCGCGCACATGAGTGCGAACAACGTTCTGGTGGTCAGTGCGACGAAGTCGGAAGCGGCATACGTGCCGCAAGGATACGAACTGCTGATCACGGGGATTGGAAAGGTCAGTGCTGCAACAGCAGTCGCCTCTGCTCTCGCGCGGTACGAGCGGGAGAATCTGCCGCTGGTCGTCAACATCGGGACCGCCGGTGCGCTGCACGCGCACCACGGTGGCCTCTATGTTCCCGGGGTTGTCATCAATCACGACATCAGCAGCACCGCGATCCGAGCGCTGGGGCACGACGTCGCGGACCGTTTGGTGCTCGGCGGCGGTGACGACTCGGTGTTGGCGACCGGCGACGCATTCATCGCCGACACTGCGACCCGGGACGCTCTCGCTCAGCGAGCCGATCTGGTCGACATGGAGGGGTTTGCCATCGCATTCGCCGCGCAGGCTGCGGGTGCTAGCTGCCGACTCGTCAAACATGTCAGCGATCACGCGGACGACTCGGCCTTGGACTGGCCCGCGAAGATCGATGCCAGCGCCCGCGAATTGGGGCGCTGGCTGCTCGACAACGTCTGATCGAGCCTGCAGCGTCTGGTCAAGCCTGCGCAGTCAGTATCAATCCGGTGTTGTCGGGCTTGCGCAGCGTCAGCGTGTCGGCGTCGACGGTGTAGCTCACTTCACCGTCGAGTACCGCCAGGATCTGACGCTCGATGTCCATGTTCTCCTCGGGGCAGGCCATTCGCGTGGTTGCCATCGGCGTGAACGTGACTGTGGTGTCGGATATCTGGGCGCTGCCGGTCATGCGATTGCATCCAGTGGACCCGCTGACCGAACCGTCTGCGGCAATCGTGAGTTCGGGAGCTGACGTCTCCAGAGCCAGGCTCGTACTGATCGCATCGGGACTGATGAGCGACGTGACGGTCCACGTCGTGCCCTGGAGCGCTCGATCCGGCGTGACGATCTTCTTGTCCTGCAGGGTCACTGTGGCCTCGTCCGATGCCAGGGTGAGGGTGTCGCCGTCGAGGGTCCACGTCGGCGCGGAGGTCAGCAATGTTGTTGTCCAGGCGTCGGATTCGGCGATGCCGGGAGGGCAGCCCATCATGGTCGACGCCATGGTGCCGGTGGTCAGCTTGCCGTCGGTGAACTCGACCGAGCCGTTTGCCGTGTTGCATCCGGCGCTCGCGGACACTCGACCCGCTTGGCTGAAATCGAGAGTCAGCGGGCCGCCGCCGGGAATTTGTGTTCCGTCGACGGAGGTCGAGATGAAGACGCGGCCGGAGGGCTCCGTCTTGTCCTCGGGGGAGTCGGACGAAGCGGAGCAACCGCTTACCGCGGCGATGGTCAGGAGGCCGATGACGGCAGCTGCGATGCGCATGGGCTCACATTAAGTGGTGGGACGGATCTGGGGAGTCAACATCGAGTAACGCGCCGGGCAAGGTCTTCCCAGCCGGCGGCCAGGCGCTCGGTGGTCATCCCGAGATCGCGCACCTGATGAAGGACAAGCGACGCTTCGAGTGGTGCCAACAGCGCTGAAGCGAGCAGATCGAGGTCGCCCTCGACGCCGGCTCCTCGAAGAAGTCCGATGACGTGAGCGATGCCGAGTGCTCGGGCCGGACCGCCGAAGCGGTATTCAGGAGCGTTTTCCGCCGCTCGGAGGACTTCGCCCTGTACTTCCACCATGGCGATCCGGGCTCGTCCGAACGCGATGAGGCGCTCGATCGGCGGCGCGCCAGGACCCAACGGTGGGGGGCCGAACATGAATGCCTGCTGCAGTTCTCGCTCGGTGTGATCGAGCAGTGCCTGCATCAGTCCCGATCGATTGCCGAAGCGCCGAAAAACTGTGCCCTTGCCCACACCGGCCCGGCACGCGACGGCATCCATCGTGACCGCGTCGACACCTCGCTCGGCGACGAGGAGGGCTGCGGCGTCGAGCAGAAGTACGCGGTTACGTGCTGCGTCACCGCGCTCGACGGGTACGGCGCCGATCTGGGGGAGGGGGATTGCGCTCACAGGATCAGGTTACAGGGCCGGGGAATGTAAGTGGACCGCGGTCCGTTTAGTTGATATAACTTTCAACCGGAGCCACCAACCGCACCACTCTCGAAGGAATCTCGTTATGTCACAGACCAATGTTCTCGTTCTCGTCGGCAGCCTGCGCGCCGGATCCGTCAATCGCCAGCTTGCCGAGACGGCTGTGTCCGCCGCGCCCGAGGGTGCTGCGCTGACGGTCTTCGAAGGCCTCGCCGACGTTCCCTTCTACAACGAAGACATCGACGTCGAGGGCGCTTCCATCCCCGCTGTCGACGCGCTGCGCTCCGCTGCGAGCAACGCGGACGCGTTCCTGCTCGTCACCCCCGAGTACAACGGCACCATCCCCGCAGTGCTGAAGAACGCCATCGACTGGATCTCGCGTCCGTACGGCGTCGGCGCAGTCAAGGACAAGGCTGTCGCAGTCATCAGCGCTTCGCCCAGCGGCAACGGCGCCAAGTGGGCACACGAAGACACCACCAAGGCAGTCGGCATCGCCGGTGGCAAGGTCGTCGAGGACACCGCACTGAGCATCGGTGGAACCGGCGCACTGTTCGGCGAGCTGCACCCGCGTGAGAACGCAGAGGTGCTCGCTCAGGTCTCCAAGGTCGTCTCCGACCTCGTCGACGCCAGCAAGCAGCTCGTCAACGCTTGATCCGTTTCACAGCCGAGGGCCATGCCGAAAGGTGTGGCCCTCAGCTGTATGTGGACTAAAGCCCTTGTGTATTTAGAGCCCTTCGCGTTCCATCGCGTCGTCGACGGCGTCGCGCACCGACTCGAAATCCTTGCCCGCCATCATCGCTTCGCCCATCGCGGCATCTATCCGGTCGGCGACCGCGGCGTACCGGCGCTCCCAGTTCTCCTTGTCCTCTCGCCAATAGCCCATCACGTGCATGTGTGCTGCCGGAATGTTGATCGTTCGACGCAGATGGGTGCGGATGCGTCTGGCAGCCGCGGCCTCGACTGCGCACCAGATATAGCCGGTGCCGGGCGGTAGGGGATAGGCGGACAGTTCGGTGAGGAGAGGGCCCGCTGTGTCGAGCCATCGGTAGTGAGCGTCGGCGCGCGTGGTGAACGTCTGCTGTTCGCTCGGCGCGGGCACCTGTGCGATGACGTGGATCGGCAGACCGCCTGGGGCCTCTTCGAGAATTCGCCCGACTGCCGGCAGGGCGGCGTGATCGGCGACGAGTAGGAGCCAGTCGCACTCTTCGGGCGGCCTGAACCATCCGCTGGCAGTCGAGAGGTGGACGGTCTCGCCTGCTTGCGCATTCTCGGCCCAGAGAGCGGCTCCGCCATGGCCGTGGAGAACGAAGTCGATCTCCAGTTCGTTCGTCGACGGTTGCCAGCGCCGGACCGTGTAACTGCGGGCGTGAGGGGGATCGAGAGGGAATCTGACGAGCACCCGTTCGTCGGGGCTTCCGCTCGTCTCGAAGTCGCTCAGGCCGGTGCCGCCGAAGGTGATTCTGCGCATCAGCGGTGTCACCTGCTGCGTTCTCGTCACGGTTGCCTGGTGGCGCGGTGCTTCGTCCTTCGGGGGTGTTTCCACGACGCTCATGGTAGGTCCGCGGCGCGGCTCCGAGAGGCCGGCGAGCACCAAAAGAAAATGTGACGGGCGACACGCCGACGCGCCGGGAAGTGAGGGCGCTGAACTGGGGCGACCTGGGAATTCCAACGATGTGACTCACAACATCTCGCGTTATGTGTTTCTGCCGGCCACTAGGTGTAGTGTCTTGAGCACTGAGAGACCACAACGCGGAACGCCTCGAGCGAGACTCCGGCAATCGGTCGAATCGGTGCTGAACATCACTACATCGGCCTTTGTTGGCTAAGCGAAAGAGGGACTCTCATGAGCATCACCGTCTACACCAAGCCCGCTTGCGTTCAGTGCAATGCCACCTACCGCGCCCTCGACAAGGCCGGTCTCGAATACAACATCATCGACATCACCGAGGATGCCGAAGCCCGCGACTACGTCATGGCTCTCGGGTACCTCCAGGCGCCCATCGTGGTTGCCGGTGAAGATCACTGGTCGGGCTTCCGTCCCGATCGCATCAAGACCCTGACCGTCGCTGCTTGAAGCGCCGCAGTGTCGGCGGTGGACACCTCCGCCGACACATCTGAGTAGTTCCGGGCACCGTACAAGAAAATGGTGACAACCGATGACTTCGCTGGTCTATTTTTCCAGCGTGTCGGAGAACACCCACCGATTCGTTCAACGTCTCGGCCTGCCTGCGACACGTATACCCATCCATGACCGTGACGGCTCATTTCGCGTAGACGAGCCCTATGTGCTGATTCTGCCCACCTATGGTGGCGGAGCCACCGTGACAGGGCGCGACACCAGTTATGTGCCGAAGCCGGTCATTCGTTTTTTGAACAATCCACACAACAGGTCGTTGATCAGAGCAGTGATCGCGGCGGGAAACACCAATTTCGGTGAGTCCTTTTGCTATGCAGGAAACATCATTTCCCAGAAATGCCACGTTCCTTTTCTGTACCGGTTCGAACTCATGGGCACTGCCGAGGACGTAGACCGAGTACGAGAAGGCTTGGGGGAGTTCTGGAATCATCTCGAAACAGAGAAGGAGCACGGGCAGTGGCGCCAACCATCACTGACACGATCGCGGCAGGAAGCGTAGAGCGTGATGCACGCGGCGGTGATTCCACCAACGGTCTCGACTACCACGCACTCAACGCCATGCTCAACCTGTACGGCGCGAACGGTGAGATCCAGTTCGAGATGGATGTCGCTGCAGCCCGTCAGTACTTCTTGCAGCACGTCAACCAGAACACCGTGTTCTTCCACAACCTCGACGAGAAGCTCGACTACCTCGTAGAGGAAAACTATTACGAGCCAGAGGTTCTCGATCAGTACTCACGTACTTTCGTGAAGTTCCTGATCGATCACGCGTATGCCAAGAAGTTCCGCTTCCCGACGTTCCTGGGTGCGTTCAAGTACTACACCTCCTACACGCTCAAAACCTTCGACGGTAAGCGCTACCTCGAGCGTTTCGAAGATCGTGTCTGCATGGTTGCGCTCACGCTGGCCGCAGGCAACGAAGACCTGGCCGTCGAACTCGTCGACGAGATCATCGCCGGACGCTTCCAGCCCGCCACCCCGACGTTCCTGAACTCGGGTAAGAAGCAGCGCGGCGAGCCCGTGTCCTGCTTCCTGCTTCGCATCGAAGACAACATGGAGTCCATCGGTCGCTCCATCAACTCGGCACTGCAGCTTTCCAAGCGCGGTGGCGGTGTTGCCTTGCTGCTCACCAACGTTCGTGAGCACGGCGCGCCGATCAAGAAGATCGAGAACCAGAGTTCGGGTGTCATCCCGATCATGAAGCTTCTCGAGGACTCGTTCTCCTATGCCAACCAGTTGGGTGCGCGTCAGGGCGCCGGAGCTGTGTACCTGCACGCGCACCACCCCGACATCTACCGATTCCTCGACACCAAGCGTGAGAACGCCGACGAGAAGATCCGTATCAAGACGCTCTCTCTGGGCGTCGTGATCCCGGATATCACTTTCGAACTGGCGAAGAAGAACGAGGACATGTACCTGTTCTCGCCGTACGACGTCGAGCGCATCTACGGTGTTCCGTTCTCCGACATCAACGTCTCCGAGAAGTACTACGAGATGGTCGACGACAAGCGAATTCGCAAGTCCAAGATCAAGGCTCGTGAGTTCTTCCAGACCGTCGCCGAATTGCAGTTCGAGTCGGGCTACCCGTACATCATGTTCGAGGACACGGTGAACCGGGCCAACCCGATCGAAGGCAAGATCACGCACTCGAACCTGTGCTCGGAGATCCTGCAGGTTTCGACGCCGTCGCTGTTCAACGACGATCTTTCCTACTCGAAGGTCGGCAAGGACATCTCCTGCAACCTGGGTTCGCTGAACATCGCGAAGACCATGGATTCGCCCGACTTCGCCAAGACCATCGAGGTCTCGATCCGCGGTTTGACGGCAGTGTCCGACCAGACGCACATCTACTCGGTGCCGTCGATCGAGCAGGGCAACAACGACTCTCACGCCATCGGCCTCGGTCAGATGAACCTGCACGGATACCTCGCTCGTGAGCGGATCTTCTACGGCAGCGAAGAAGGCATCGACTTCACGAACATCTACTTCTACACCGTGCTCTTCCATGCGTTGCGTGCGTCGAACAAGATCGCCATCGAGCGCGGCTCGTACTTCAAGGGTTTCCCGGAGTCGAAGTACGCCTCGGGTGAATTCTTCGACAAGTACACCGACCAGGTCTGGGAGCCGGCAACCGACAAGGTCCGCGGACTCTTCGCCGATGCGCAGCTGCACATCCCCACCCAGGACGACTGGCGTGAGCTGAAGGCTTCGGTCCAGAAGCACGGTATCTACAACCAGAACCTTCAGGCCGTCCCGCCGACCGGCTCGATCTCGTACATCAACTACTCCACCAGCTCCATCCACCCGGTGGCATCGAAGATCGAGATCCGCAAGGAAGGCAAGATCGGTCGCGTCTACTACCCGGCGCCCTACCTGACCAACGACAACCTGGAGTACTACCAGGATGCCTACGAAATCGGGTACGAGAAGATCGTCGACACCTATGCTGCCGCAACGCAACATGTCGACCAGGGCTTGTCCCTGACGCTGTTCTTCAAGGACACCGCCACCACGCGTGACATCAACAAGGCGCAGATCTACGCGTGGCGTAAGGGCATCAAGACGCTCTACTACATCCGTCTGCGTCAGATGGCACTCGAAGGTACCGAGGTCGAGGGCTGCGTTTCCTGCATGTTGTAAGGGCTTCGCCCCCCCGTGCGCCTTTTTGGTAGTGACTGCTACCGAAAAGGCGCACAGGGGTATCAGGCCGGCGGACGGCCGGGGCCGTGCATCTTGCCGGCATTCTTCGGCATACGACCGTGTTCGGTGAGTGCGCGCCGAAGGAGAAACTCGATCTGGGCGTTGGTACTTCGGAGGTCGTCGGCCGCCCACCGGGCGAGCGCGTCGTGCACCGCAGGATCCAACCGAAGCAGGATCTTCTTACGCTCGGATCTCGGAGCTGGATCCGTGGCCATGTGGCCTTTCCTTTACTGGTAGAGCGAACCGGTGTTCAGCACCGGTTGTGCGTCGCGGTCGCCGCACAGCACGACCAGAAGGTTACTGATCATCGTGGCCTTGCGTTCCTCGTCGAGTTCGACGACGTGCTTTTCCTCGAGCTGCTTGAGTGCCATGTCGACCATGGACACCGCACCTTCGACGATTTGCTTGCGGGCGGCGATCACAGCACCCGCTTGCTGGCGCCGAAGCATCGCGCTGGCGATCTCCGGTGCATACGAGAGCCTGTTGATCCGTGTCTCGATCACTTCGACACCTGCCGCCCGCACGCGGGCGTGAACCTCCTCCGACAAGGTGGTTGTGATGATATCGGCGTTCTCGCGCAACGAAACTCGGCCTTCGGCGTCGTACGGATAGCTGCCGGCGATATGGCGGACGGCCGCCTCGGTCTGCACCGAGACGAACTCCTCGTAGTCGTCCACCTGGAACGACGCGAGCGCAGTGTCGGCGACTTGCCAGACGACCACCGCCGAGATCTCGATGGGATTGCCGTCGGCGTCATTCACTTTCGCCTGACCGGTCTCGTGGTTTCGGATACGCGTGGAGATCGATCGACGGACGGTCAGCGGGTTCGTCCATCGCAGTCCCGGCGTGCGCAGGGTGCCGCTGTACGAGCTACCCAGGAGTTGAAGGACTCTGGCTTGATTCGGTTGCACCAACGTCAGGCCCATCAGCAGGGGGAGTGACGCGATGAACAGCACCACTCCGACCGGAATCAGGGCGAAGAGTCCCAGAACTCCGCCAACGACGGACAGTGCGATTCCGGCCAGGAACAAAAGGACGCCGCCGAGAAGCATCCACCCGCCGGACAGGTCCCAGCCTGGGCGTTCGGCGATCGTGGTGGTGGCGACACCGGTCGGTTTCTCGGCCACGGTAGGGGTGCTGGTCATGCGAGACTCGCTTTCCATCGGTAAGTGATATTTAATTGATATCACATTTTTGATCCTTGTGGAGGGGCGCGTGCGACACATGTTGTTGTGTTGGCATCGCGGACCCGACACAACGGGTAGTGTTCAGGCAAGCCAACATTCGGCAGTATCTCTCTCGCTAGGTAGGAATTATGGTCAAGCTGGTCAGTCGCGTTTCCGCCATCAACTGGAACCGCGTCCAGGACGAGAAGGACGCCGAGGTGTGGGATCGCCTCGTCAGCAATTTCTGGCTGCCCGAAAAGGTGCCGGTCTCCAACGACATCCCGTCCTGGGGAACGCTGACCGCGCAGGAGCAGCAGCTCACGATGCGTGTCTTCACGGGTCTGACATTGCTCGACACCATTCAGGGGACCGTCGGCGCAGTCAGTCTCATCCCCGACGCAATCACTCCCCACGAAGAAGCGGTCTACACCAACATCGCCTTCATGGAATCGGTGCACGCCAAGAGCTACAGCTCGATCTTCTCGACGCTGTGCTCCACGCCGGACATCGACGACGCGTTCCGCTGGTCGGAGGAGAACCCCAACCTGCAGCGCAAGGCGCAGATCGTTCTCGACTACTACAACGGCGAGTCGCCGCTCAAGCGCAAGGTCGCCTCGACGCTCCTCGAGAGCTTCCTCTTCTACTCCGGCTTCTACCTGCCGATGTACTGGTCCTCGCGCGCCAAGCTCACCAACACCGCTGACCTCATCCGCCTCATCATCCGTGACGAGGCCGTCCACGGGTACTACATCGGCTACAAGTACCAGAAGGGCCTCGAACAGCTCACCGAGGCCGAGCGCGAAGAGCTCAAGAACTACACGTTCGAGTTGCTCTTCGAGCTCTACGAGAACGAGGTCGACTACACGCAGGACCTCTACGACGGCGTCGGTCTGACCGAGGACGTCAAGAAGTTCCTGCGCTACAACGCCAACAAGGCACTCAACAACCTCGGCTACGAAGGCCTCTTCCCGAAGGATGAGACGGACGTCAATCCGGCTATCCTGTCGGCACTTTCACCGAATGCGGACGAGAATCACGACTTCTTCTCGGGCTCGGGTAGCTCCTACGTCATCGGCAAGGCCGTCAACACCGAAGACGACGACTGGGATTTCTAGAGCGACCCGCTCGGGATTTCTAGAGCGACCAATACACCGAAGCCCGATTCCTGCACACGCAGGAATCGGGCTTCGGTCGTCCATGGGGGAGTGGACTAGCGCAGAAACCACGCTTCCGGCTTGTCCTGCAACGCTTTTTCGAGGCGTAGTCGCGAGGTGTCGGTCATGTCCGAGGGCAATTCGCCCGGCGCGAACCATGCGACCTCGAGGTTCTCGTCGTCCGCCACATGCGCTTCTCCGCCGGTCCACTTGGCCAGGAAGCACACGTCCAAGTACTGAGTCACGTCGCCGTTGGGGTACGTAATGGGTTCTGTGACATCGACACTCGTGATCCGAACCAATTCGGCGTCGACTCCGGTTTCTTCCTTCGCCTCCCGCACCGCCGCCGACGACGGTTCCTCGCCGGGCTCGAGAACACCGGACACGACGGCCCATTGACCGTTGTCGGCTCGGCGGGTGAGCAGGACCCGACCGTCGTCGTCGCGAATCACGACGCTCACTCCGGACAGCCAGAGCGGCGCATGACCGACCTTCTCGCGCAGGGCGACAATGAATTCCGGGATCGGCATGATCAGAATCCGAACATCACGGTTGCGGCGAGCTGTCTCGAATGTGGGAGTCGTGTTTCGTTCCGGTCAGCTCGCATATCCGTTCAAGGTTCCCTTCAAATCCGCCAATACGGCATGGGCGGCAGTCATCCCGTTTCCGTTCCAGATTTCGTCTTCCGCCACGAACACACGCCGATCGGAGGCGGCGGCGAGGTCCTGCCACTGATCGCTTTTCATGACCTCGGTGCCGTAGGTACGGCCGTTCGACCCGTCGAAGAGGACGTAGATCAAGTCGCCGTCGGCTGCGCTGAGATCGTCGGCCGGAATCGGTGCAGTGGTCGCATCGGTCAATCGCTGAGCCGGTGGGCGCCGGACGCCGACGTCGCTGAGGATCTGTCCGGCGAAGGATGCGGGACCCTCGATCTGCAGGTCCTTCGAACCGAACCGAACCACTGATGCCTGCGTCTGTGGTGCATTCAATGCGTCGCCGAGCTGCACGACGTCCTGCTGGTATCGATCGAGCTCCGTCGCAGCCGCGGACGAACGGCCAAGTGCCTGACCGGCGAGGGCGAACTGCGCTTTCCAGTACACGGGATCCGAGCCGGCGAACGCGGTGGGGGCAATGGCGTCGAGTTGCCCGTACAAACCGTCGGACGCCGGACTCGACCCGAGGATCAAGTCCGGCGCGGCGGCCTTCACGGCGTTGACGTCAGGTGCGCTCACGGGGCCGACACTCGGAATCTCCGAGATACCGAAACCCAGGTACGACGGTTGAGGCGAGTCGACACCGGTCGCAGCGCCCACTACCCGCTCCCACAGACCGAGGGCGCACACGGCGTCCATCGAGACGCTGTCGAGGACCACGATCCGTTGGGGATCGGAAGGAACCTCGGTTTCACCCGCAGTGTGTACGACTCGACGCTTCACCTCGGGGCCCGCTCCCGGGTCGGCTTGCGTCGGCGTCGGGCACGCGGTGGCGGTGTCGCGTTCGATGCCCATCACGCCGGCACCCGCGATCGACGTGGTGGTCCGGACGATGGTGCTCGCGGGATCGTCCGACGAGTCGGACGAGCAACCACCGAGGACGAGCATCGTGGCGGCGATCCCCAGGATCGAGACACGACGAATGGACGTGTGGGCAGTCGTGCGTGAGAGAACAGTCGTGCGTGAGAGAACAGACAAGTCGACGGCTTCCTGTGTGAGCGGGCGCCGTTCAGGTTAGCTGCTCGACTCAGCTGTTCTGCTTGTCCACCTCGAACGTGTCCGAGAGGTCGTCGAGGATCATGTGCGCGCCCTGGACGCTGACCGGCGACATCCACCGTGAATCGTCCACGTCCACCTTGCGTCCCCGAAGGGTCTGCCACAGCGGGCTCTCGAGGAACGGCTTCGCAGCTTCGGCGCTCTTGCCCTCGGCGTCCTGCCAGGTGCTGATGAAGATGACGTCCGCGTCGGCCTCGTTGATCAGCTCGGGGCTGATCTTCATCATGATGTTGCCGGCATCGGCGGGGTCGGGCCCCTGGTTGTCCGGACGCTTCAGCCCGGCATCCTGAAGAACGATGCCGCTGAACGAGGTGGTGCGGTAGAGGCGTGCGGTCGGTTCACCGGCGAACCGGACCACCGAAATGACCGGGTTGTCGGCCTTCTCGTTGATCTCCTTGCCGACGGCAGCCGCGCGTGTTTCATACTCGGTGATCTTCGACTCGGCCGAAGACTCCTTGCCGAGGGCTTCACCGACCAGGCGAATGTTGTCCTTCCACGTCGGACCGGTCGTCTGGGTGAAGACGGTGGGCGCGATCGCGGACAGCTGTTCGTAGTTCTTCCCGTCGCGGACCTCGGCGGAGATGATGAGGTCCGGCTGCAGTGCGGCGATCTTCTCGAGGCTTGCGCTGCTGACCGTGCCGACCGAGACGGCGTCCGCGGCGAATTCCTCCCGGGAGGATCCGAGGTAGTCGGGCAGACCGGGCTCGCGGTAGTCGACATAGCCGACGAGCGGGGATTCGAGGAGAAGGACGGCGTCGGTGAAGCTGTTGTCGAGCGCGACGATCCGCTGGGGCGCAGCCGGGATTTCGGTGCTTCCGCGGAAATGTTCGACGGTGCGGGGGAATTCACCCGACTCGGTCGAGGTGGTGGTTGCAGCCGGTTCGTCGTTGCGCGAGCAGGCCGGAACGACCAAGGCGATCGAGGCTGCGACCGCTACCAGCGCGGCACGGCGGGGAAAGAATTTCACTGATTGACTCCTGAGATGAGTTAGGCGAGGGTGACCTTATCAGTGGAGGAGTTGGCCGAAAACGGACACTGGCCGAAATCTTCGACGGGTGCGACACGCCGATTCGGAAGTGGGTTCGGACTCCCCAGGGAACATAAACCGCAGGTCGTTCGTTCGGTGCCGTGAAAAACGGATGCTCGAGTACGACGCAGAGTAGGACCGGGTCGCGGTGCCTCGGAGTCACGGTCTACGATTCGATGAGCGCAAGCCAGAAGCCGTTGTCCGCAGCCCGGGCGACGGACCCTGCGGGCGCAACCAAGGGCTCCTTGACGGAGTCTGCGGAGCGACCAAAGGCACATTCAGGAGGATCAGTGACTGCCGTAGCGCCCCAGCCAGTCCCCACGATAGCGCCGGCCAGGCCTTACCCGCCGCGGCAGGGACCCAAGGGCTCATTCATTTTCAAGATGATCACGACCACCGATCCCAAGGTGCTCGGAATCATGTACTTGGCGACTTCCATCGCCTTCTTCCTCATCGGTGGCCTCATGGCACTGATGATGCGTGCCGAACTTGCTGTACCCGGCATGCAGTTCCTTTCCAACGAACAGTTCAACCAGCTGTTCACCATGCACGGCACGATCATGCTGCTGCTGTACGCGACCCCGATCGTCTTCGGCTTCGCGAACTACATTCTTCCGCTCCAGATCGGTGCACCCGACGTCGCGTTCCCGCGTCTGAACGCGTTCAGCTACTGGCTGTACCTGTTCGGCGCGATCATCACAACGGCCGGATTCGTCACGCCCGGTGGCGCAGCAGACTTCGGTTGGACGGCATACACGCCGCTCACCAGCGCGCTGCACAGCCCCGGCGTCGGCGCCGACCTGTGGGTCTTGGGTCTGGCTGTCGCCGGCCTCGGCACCATCCTCGGTGGCGTCAACATGGTCACCACCGTGATCTGCCTGCGCGCACCCGGTATGACCATGTTCCGCATGCCGATCTTCACCTGGAACATCTTCATCACCAGCATCCTGATCCTGCTGGCGTTCCCGCTGCTGACCGCTGCATTCATGGGCCTGTTCGTCGACCGCCATCTCGGTGGACACATCTTCGACCCGGCAACGGGTGGTGTGCTCCTGTGGCAGCACCTGTTCTGGTTCTTCGGTCACCCCGAGGTGTACATCATCGCGCTGCCGTTCTTCGGCATCGTGTCCGAGATCTTCCCGGTCTTCAGCCGTAAGCCGATCTTCGGCTACAGCGGCCTGGTGTACGCAACGCTGGCCATCGCCGCTCTGTCGATCGCGGTGTGGGCTCACCACATGTACGCAACCGGCGCTGTTCTCCTGCCGTACTTCTCGTTCATGACGTTCCTGATCGCCGTGCCGACAGGTGTGAAGATCTTCAACTGGATCGGAACGATGTGGAAGGGGCAATTGACCTTCGAATCGCCGATGCTGTTCTCGATCGGCTTCCTGATCACCTTCCTCTTCGGTGGTCTGTCGGGTGTCATCCTCGCGAGCCCGCCGCTCGATTTCCACGTCACGGACAGCTACTTCGTCGTCGCCCACTTCCACTACGTGGTCTTCGGCACGGTCGTGTTCGCCACCTACGCCGGTATCTACTTCTGGTTCCCGAAGATGACCGGTCGCATGATGGACGAGCGCCTCGGCAAGTGGCACTTCTGGACCACGTTCGTCGGCTTCCACGGCACGTTCCTCGTGCAGCACTGGCTCGGTGCCGAAGGCATGCCGCGCCGTTACGCCGACTACCTGCCCTCGGACGGATTCACGGTTCTTAACTCGGTGTCCACCATCTTCGCCTTCGTGCTCGGTGCCTCGACGCTGCCGTTCATCTGGAACGTCTTCAAGAGTTACCGCTACGGCGAAGTTGTCACCGTCGACGATCCGTGGGGCTACGGAAACTCGCTGGAGTGGGCAACCACCTGCCCGCCGCCGCGTCACAACTTCACCGAGTTGCCGCGCATCCGCAGCGAGCGTCCGGCGTTCGAGTTGCACTACCCGCACATGGTCGAGCGGATGCGCGCGGAAGCGCACGTCGGCCCCGGCCACGGTGGGAAGAACGCCAGCACCGTGCTCGAAGATGCTCGTCACGAGCCGCTGACAGTCGGGGACGAAGGCGACCCCGGCACCGACAGCCGCTCCTGAGCGAAGTAACACACTGAAGTAATCAGCGAAGGCCCCGCCCGAGTAACGGGTGGGGCCTTTCGCTTGGCACAATAGTGACGATAAAGACGCGAACGAAGAAACGATCGGAGTTTTCGGTGGGTGCCTCTGACACCACTGTTCTGGTGACTGTGACCGGGCCGGACCGCCCTGGCGTCACCTCGGTATTGTTCGCGGCGCTGTCGCGGCACGATGTGCGTCTACTCGACGTGGAGCAGGTGGTGATTCGAGGTCGACTGACACTCGGAGTCATGGTGGCCTGCCCGAACGATCCCGAAGCGCTTCAGGAAGAACTCGAACAGGCGATGGCGACGGTCGGAATGAACGTCGACATCGAAATCGGTGCCGATCCCGGACGGCCCGCGGTGTCCACCCACGCGGTAGTTGTTCTCGGCAGCCCGGTCAATGCTCGCGCTATGCGATCGGTTGCGCGCGAACTCGCGAAGCAGGGCGCCAACATCGATTCCATCCGTGGTGTCGCCGATTATCCCGTCACCGGTCTCGAACTCAGCGTCAGTGCCGCGGATACTGTCGACGGCGACGCGAAGTTGCGCACCGGACTCGCCGAGGTTGCTGCACTCGAAAACGTCGACATCGCGGTCGAGCGCGCAGGTCTCGCTCGCCGGGCCAAGCGTCTGATCGTGTTCGACGTGGATTCGACGCTCGTCCAGGGCGAGGTCATCGAGATGCTGGCCGCGAAGGCCGGCGTCGAGGACGAGGTCCGCGCAGTCACCGAAGCTGCAATGCGCGGCGAGATCGACTTCACCGAATCACTGCACCAGCGGGTGGCTACACTCGCCGGCCTCGACGCCTCCGTCATCGACGAGGTGGCAGAGAGCATCGAACTGACGCCGGGTGCTCGCACCACCATTCGCACCCTGCGTCGTCTCGGATTCCACTGCGGTGTCGTGTCCGGAGGCTTCCGGCAGGTCATCGAAGGCCTCGCACACGAACTCGAACTGGACTTCGTACACGCCAACACCCTCGAGATCGTCGACGGCAAGCTGACCGGTCGTGTGATCGGTGAGATCGTCGACCGGGCTGCGAAGGCCGTGGCGCTGCGCAAGTTCGCCGATCAGGTCGGTGTGCCGATGGAACAGACCGTGGCCGTCGGTGACGGTGCCAACGACATCGACATGCTCAACGCTGCGGGCCTGGGTGTGGCGTTCAACGCCAAGCCTGCACTGCGCGAGGTAGCGGACGCGGCTCTGTCGCATCCCTTCCTCGATGCTGTGCTGTTCATTCTCGGTGTGACTCGCGACGAGGTCGAGGCGGCAGACGCAGTCGACGGTGGCGTACGACGCGTACCGATTCCATGAGTTCCGATCCAGCAGCCACCTCCGATCCAGCAGTCACCTCCGATCCAGCTGTGAGTTCAGATCCAACTGTGATGTCCGGCCCCGATTCTCGGTGGCGCCAGCGTCACGCGGTGCTGGCTGCTGGGTACGGTGGGCAAGACGATCCTGCGGATCCGGCGCTGGTGCTGGCGATGCCGATCATTCTCCACATTCCGAAGGCAGACCCGCCGAAACGCACTGCACTCCTCGAGGCTGCGGCAACCGCGGCAGTTGCGCTGTGCCTGGACGAACGCGTCGGGTTCACCGAAGACGGGGAACCCGGCCCGTGGCACGAGGACTATTCGGCGTGGGTGGGTGCCCGGATCCGGAAGGTCTCTCGTCGAGCGCGAGGTGCTCAGTGGCTTGCCGCACAGGAGGTACCGGGCATCACCGTCGACGTGGATGGTGCCCAGGCGCGGGCTTTGGTTCCCAGGCCGGTCGGAGAACTGGACCCCCGAATCAAGAAGTTGCAGATCGGTGGCACCGATCTCGAGCACGACGAACCCGGACCGCCCGAGCCTGGACTGCCGGTGCTGTGGATCGACGCGGCGCTCGAGATGACGGTAGGCAAGGCGTCGGCTCAGGTCGGCCATGCCTCGATGTTGTTGGCAGCGGCCATGTCCGAGGAACAATGCTGGACCTGGGCGCAGAACGACTTTCGCTGCTCGGTCCGCGACGCAAGTCCGAAACAGTGGGCCGAGGCAGTAGATCGATTGAAGAAGTCGGAGGCCGTCGCGGTTCGTGATGCAGGGTTCACGGAAGTCGCACCGGGTTCCATGACAGTCATCGCGGTTCCGTAAGACTCAACCGACCAGTCCAGTATCGGCAACTTGGCTATGGATGAACAGTCCAGTGGCCTTCAGGATGGTCGAGTGTTGATACGGAGATTTGCCTCGCTGTTCGTCGGTCTGTGGTTGTACGGGTTCTCGATGGCCATGATGATCACAGCGGGGCTCGGCCTCGATCCGTGGGATGTGTTCCATCAGGGTGTTGCCGAGCACGTTTCGCTCAGCTTCGGCGTGATCACTGCAATCACCGGTGCGGTGGTACTGCTGCTCTGGATTCCGATCCGTCAGCGCCCAGGATTCGGCACGGTCGCCAATGTCGTGGTGATTGCCATATCGGTGGATACTTCACTGGCCTTCTTGCCGGTCTTCGATTCCATGCCAGTTCGCGCGGCCATCATGGTCGGGGGAATTCTCCTCAACGGACTGGCCAGCGTTCTCTACATCGGCGCCGGCATGGGGCCGGGTCCTCGCGACGGATTGATGACCGGATTGGTTGCTCGCACCGGCCTGTCGGTCAGGCTCGTGCGTACCAGCATCGAAATCGCGGTCCTCGCTACCGGATGGCTTCTCGGTGGAACCGTTGGTGTCGGAACCGTGTTGTACGCTTTCGGAATCGGACCGACCATTCAATTCCTGATCAAGGTGCTGCCGGATTCCATGACAGCAGCGGTGACCGGCGGACGTGAAACCGAACGTAAGGCCAAGACCGTGGGTCCGGTCAACGAAATTTCGGTGCCGACGGAAACTTCCGCGGTCGAGGCAGGCTCTCCGGTGGGTGAAGCCGAATCGAACGAGGCAGTCAAGGTGCCGTCGAACCATTCCGGAGTGCCGACGGTGACTTGAGTCGGTCCGCCGGAATGCAGGATCAGGAGCCAACTGTCGTCACCGAGTGGGCGCCCGGTCCGAGTGTGAGACCGAACGTCGGCTCCGTCGATCCAGGCCTGCAGCGTTCGGTGAGCCTCGTCGTACCATGCGGTGTCGTCGAACTCGATGCCGGCAGCGTCGAACCAGACGAGGTCCGGGTGCTCCAGTCTTCGTCTGCCTTCGAAGAATTCGGGCTGACGCAACGCCGGTGCCGCTCGGCGTAGTCCGAGAGCTCGGGAGACGAATCGCACCAACGACTGATCGGCCGCCGTCCAGTCCAGGGCCCACGAATCGGCTGGGGAGGCAAGTGTGGGAACACAATACGCGTTGTTGTTTCCGCCGAGACTGTGGCCGAACTCGTCTCCGGCGGTGAGCATCGGTGTGCCTGTCGACAGCACGAGCGTGGCCAGTAGCGCCCGTACATGACGTGCCCTGGCGTCCTGAATCTCAGGATCGGTGCTCGGGCCTTCGATTCCGTGGTTGAACGAATCGTTGTGATCGGCGCCGTCACGATTGTCTTCACCGTTGGCTTCGTTGTGCTTGTGGTTGTACGCGACCAGATCGGCGGCGCTGAACCCGTCGTGCGCTGTGACGAAGTTGATCGACGCCCAGGGGCGACGGCCGCTGCCGGCAAAGATGTCCTCGGAACCGGCGAGGCGCGACGCGACCTTCCGGACGCTGGAGCCGCCGTTCCAGAACTGGCGAATGGTGCTGCGGTACTTGTCGTTCCATTCCGACCATTGGAGTCCGAAGTTTCCGACCTGGTAACCGTCGGCAGTGGCATCCCACGGTTCGGCGATGAGCTTGCACCGGGTCAGTACCGGATCGGAGGAGATGGCCGACAAGATGGACGCCCGCTGGTCGAAGCCGCCGCCGCGCGGCCTACCCAACGCGCTCGCGAGATCGAATCGGAAGCCGTCGACACCCATTTCGGTGGTCCAGTAGCGGAGGCTGTCGGTGATCATGCGGACGGCGATGGGGGAGCAGGCGTCGACCGTGTTGCCGCACCCGGTCAGGTCGATGTCGCGGCCGTCGCCGTCGAGAAGGTAGTAGCCCGGGCCGTCCAAACCTCGCCAGCTGACGCTGATTCCGTCGACACTCTGCTCGCAGGTGTGGTTGTAGACGACGTCGAGGATGACCTCGATGCCTGCCGCGTGTAGTGCGTCGACCATGATCCGGAACTCGGTGACTTCGCCGCCCGGAGTTGCCGCGTATCCGGGATGCGGGGCGAAGTACGACGCCGTCGAGTATCCCCAGTGGTTGCGCATCCCTCGCTCGCGGACGCTCTGTTCGGTCAGAAACGCCTGTACGGGAAGCAGTTCCACGGCGGTGACGCCGAGTGAGACGAGGTGATCGATCACGGCCGGTGCCGTCAGGCCGAGGTACGTTCCGCGGTGGGCGGCGGGTACTCCTGGATGACTGGCGGTGTACGCGCCCACATGCAGTTCGTAGATCACGCTTTCCTCCCACGGCGTCTCGAGGCGGGCTCCGGCGGGCACGAGGCCGGGCGTCACCACGGACAGTGGCACGTGGCCGAGCGAGTCGAGCGTCGACGGGTCGCCGAAGGGATCGTCGGCGTACGACAGCAGGGCACGGTGATCACCGAGTTCCCCCTCGATGCGGCGCGCCCACGGATCGACGAGCAGCTTGTGTGGATTCAGTCTCAGCCCGGCGCGCGGATTCCACGGACCGCTCGCCCGAATTCCGTATCGCTGCCCCGCACCGACCCCGGCGATGATTCCGTGCCAGATTCCGTACGTGTGTTGCCGAAGTTCGACGCGATCTTCGTTTCCGGCCTGGTCGATCAGGCAGATGTGGACGCTCGACGCGGCCGGGGCGTGGACCGCGAACTGGGTTCCGGAGTCCACGATGTGGGCGCCGAGGGGGAACGGAGACCCGGGCGTCGGGGTGTGAGTTTCGATGAGAGGCGACACGCAAGATGATCCTGCCGTGAACGGCCGGAGAATGTGCGGGAAGATGTTCGGGTGCCGCTACCTGATCCAGATCTGCTCATCGATTTCGACAACGTACTCATCCGCCGGGGAGGGTCCACTCTCGTGGGTCCCGTCACCTGGAAAGTGGAGCTCGACGAGCGATGGGTGGTGCTCGGACCCAACGGCGCCGGCAAGACTTCGCTGTTGCGCATCGCGGCCGGCGAGACCTTCCCGACCAGTGGTTCCGCCCACCTCCTCGGTGAAGTTCTCGGCAAGGTCGACGTCAACGAGTTGCGCCCACGAATCGGTTTGTCTTCGTCGTCGTTGGCGAACCGCGTTCCCGGCGACGAGAAGGTCAGCGACCTCGTCGTGTCGGCGGGCTACGCCGTTCTCGGTCGGTGGCGCGAGGAGTACGAATCCATGGACACCTCGCGTGCTGTCGAGATGCTCGAAAGCCTCGGCGCCGAGCACCTGGCGGATCGTACGTACGGGACGCTTTCCGAAGGCGAGCGCAAGCGCGTCCTCATCGCGCGAGCCCTGATGACCGATCCCGAACTTCTTCTTCTGGACGAGCCCGCCGCCGGGCTCGACCTCGGTGGCCGTGAGGAACTTGTGGCCAGACTCGCCGAACTGGCTGCCGATCCGGACGCCCCGGCAACCGTTCTGATCACCCATCACGTCGAGGAAATCCCGCCGGGATTCACTCACGCACTCCTTCTCAAGGAAGGTGAGGTCGTCTCCCAGGGGCTTCTGGACGACGTCATCACCGCCGAAAATCTGAGCGCGGCATTCAGCCAGTCCATCAGCCTCGACAAGGCGGACGGCCGATACTTCGCACGCCGTGCGAGGCCGTCCGGAGCTCATCGCGCGTGAGCTTCAGTGGGACCTGAAATGCGGCCCAGATCACAGATCGCGTAGGTTCGCGAAGCATGGCTAACGAGAATGCAAACGCTGTCCCCGACCCCAAGGACGCGTCGACCGTCATCTTGGTGCGCGATGCCGAATCCGGTATCGAGATCTTCCTGCTCCAACGAGTACAGGGGATGGCGTTTGCCGGGGGCATGACGGTCTTCCCCGGCGGCGGCGTCGACAAGTCCGACGCGACGGCCGAGGTCGAGTGGGCCGGCCCGTCGGTCGAGTGGTGGGCCGAGCGGTTCAGCACGGATGTGGCTCGGGCGAAGGCCCTCGTCTTGGCTGCGGTTCGGGAAACGTTCGAGGAGTGCGGCGTCCTGCTCGCCGGACCGACCGCGGACACCGTCGTGGCCGACACGGCCGGCTACGCGCAGGACCGGGTTGCTCTCGAAAAGCACGAGTTGTCGTTCAGTGATTTCCTGAAAAAGGAGAACCTGGTCCTGCGAACGGATCTGCTGCGGCCGTGGGCGAACTGGATCACGCCGGTGGGCGAGACCCGCCGCTACGACACACGCTTCTTCGTCGCAGCGTCACCGACCGGACAGATTGCGGACGGCGTCACCTCCGAGGCCGCCGAGGTTCGTTGGCAGAGCCCGCAGGACGCTCTTGCGCATTGGCGCGAGGGTGGCAGCATCCTGTTGCCGCCGACATGGAGTCAGCTGACCGAATTGGCCAAGTTCAGCTCGGTGGCGGAGATACTCGCAGCCGAGCCGGAGATCCCCGTCATCCTTCCTACGCTGATCACCGACGAGGAAACCCTGCGCGTGGAATTCCCGAACCAAGACGGCTACTACACCGCCGGACCGCATCCGTGGTCGATCAAGGCGGCAAAGTAGATTCTCGATCATGGCTGAATTTGTGACTCTCGAAGTTTCCGAAGGCATCGGCACCATCCGTCTGGCGCGCCCGCCCATGAACGCGCTGAACCGTCAGGTGCAGGACGAGTTGGCAGCTGCCGCACACGCTGCGACCGTCGACAAGGCGGTCAAGGCCGTCATCGTCTACGGCGGGGAGAAGGTCTTTGCTGCCGGCGCCGACGTCAAGGAAATGGCGGAGATGGACTACGGCCAGATCCGTGACGCGATCGGTGGCATGCAGGCAGGGCTCGGCGCCGTGGCGTCCATCCCGAAGCCGACCGTGGCCGCGATCACCGGATACGCACTCGGTGGCGGACTCGAAGTTGCACTTTCGGCCGATCGCCGGATTGTCGGAGACAACGCCAAGCTCGGAGTTCCGGAGATTCTGCTCGGAATCATTCCCGGTGGCGGCGGAACGCAGCGCCTCGCTCGCCTGATCGGGCCGGCCAAGGCCAAGGATCTGGTCTTCACCGGCCGTTTCGTCGGGGCTGACGAGGCGTTGGCCATCGGGTTGGTCGACGAGGTCGTCGCTCCTGACGATGTCTACACCGCAGCCCGCACGTGGGCCTCGCAGTTCGTCGGAGGCGCGTCGCGCGCGTTGGCTGCTGCCAAGGCGGCCATCGACGAGGGTCTGAACACCGACCTGGAATCCGGCCTCAAGATCGAGCAGCATCTGTTCGCCGGATTGTTCGCGACCAAGGATCAGACGATCGGCATGGAATCGTTCATCGCCAACGGTCCGGGCAAGGCCGAGTTCACGGGCGAGTAGGCTCCCCTAAACTAGAACTTGTTCATCTCTTACCAGCGAGTAGGATAGCCGCCATGACAGCCAGCCCGAATGACGACGCAACCGTCACGCCGCCCGCCGCTACCGATACCTCGGTAGTCGACCCCGCGCCGCGGCCGCACGCCACGGCCGAAGAGGTCGAGGCCGCTCGTAAGGACACCAAGCTCGCCCAGGTGCTCTACCACGACTGGGAAGCCGAAACTTACGACGACAAGTGGTCCATCTCGTACGACGAGCGCTGCATCGACTACGCACGTGGTCGTTTCGACGCCGTCGCGGGCGACCAGCCGCTCCCGTACGAGCGCGCCCTCGAACTGGGTTGCGGCACCGGATTCTTCCTCCTCAACCTGATGCAGGGTGGAGTCGCCAAAACCGGTTCGGTCACCGACCTCTCGCCCGGCATGGTGAAGGTCGCGCTGCGCAATGCCGAGAGCCTCGGCCTGCCGGTCGACGGCCGTGTCGCCGACGCCGAGACCATTCCGTACGAGGACAACACCTTCGACCTGGTTGTCGGCCACGCCGTGCTGCACCACATTCCGGACGTCGAGAAGTCGCTGCGTGAGGTCCTTCGTGTCCTCAAGCCCGGCGGACGTTTCGTCTTCGCCGGTGAGCCCACCACTGTCGGCAACTTCTACGCTCGCTGGCTCGGCCGCGCGACGTGGGAAGCAACCACACGCGTGACCAAGCTGCCGTTCCTCGCAGACTGGCGTCGCCCGCAGGAAGAGCTCGACGAGTCCTCCCGCGCAGCAGCTCTCGAAGCTGTCGTCGACATCCACACGTTCGATCCCACGGACCTCGAGAACATGGCGAAGTCAGCTGGCGCCGATCAGGTCCACGCTGCCACCGAGGAGTTCGCCGCGGCTCTTCTCGGCTGGCCTGTCCGCACCTTCGAGGCGGCTGTTCCGCCGGAGAAGCTCGGTTGGGGCTGGGGGCGTTTCGCTTTCGGTGGTTGGAAGACGCTCAGCTGGGTCGACGAGAAGGTACTCCGCCACGTCGTTCCTCGCGGATTCTTCTACAACGTCATGATCACCGGCGTGAAGCCCGGCAACTGAATTGGGCTATGACTTCACCCTCGGCGACGTCGACTATCTCGGAAGTGATTCCGGCGTAGCGGCCTTGGCCGAGGTGGATCAGCTCGAACTGTCCACGCGTACGCGTCTGGCCGACATCGGCCGGGCGCGTACGCGTTTCGGTGATCACATGCCCGCGCTCGTGGACACCGTCCTACTTCGGCGTAAGGCGGCCGCGAAACTGCCGGGCAGTGAGCAGTGGTTGTTCACGGACGACGCGATGCAACAAGCCACTCCTGGCGTTGTCGCGGCCCACCGGGCGCAGCGTCTGATCGGGCGCGACGTCCATGACGTGACGTGCTCCATCGGCGCCGAACTGCACGCATTGACCGGCGTTGCGCATCGCGTGATCGGCAGCGACATCGATTCCGTTCGGCTGGCGATGGCGCAGCGCAATGTGCCGAGTGCAGCATTGTTGCGCGCCGACGCTCTCCGCCCGACGACCCGCGAAACCGTCGTACTGGCAGATCCCGCAAGGCGATCGGGCGGTCGCCGCACTCATGATCCCGCAGCGCTGATGCCGCCGTTACCAGACCTCATCGAGGCGTACTCCGGGCGAGATCTCGCCGTGAAGTGCGCTCCCGGACTCGATTTCGACAACCTCGGTTGGGCAGGCGAAGTCGAGGTCGTCTCGCTCGACGGCGGCGTCAAGGAAGCCTGCCTGTGGTCGACGGGACTGGCCGAGTCCGGCGTCACGCGTCGAGCGTCGGTGCTTCGCTCCGACGGGACCGGTTGGGCGATCACCGACGCCGAGGACGACGTCATCCCGGAGCAGGCACCGGGGGAGTGGATCGTCGACCCGGACGGGGCGGTAGTGCGCGCGGGCCTCGTGCGCCACTACGCGGCCAGACACGGCCTGTGGCAACTGGATCCGCGGATCGCTTATCTGACCGGTGACAGTGTCCCTGAGGGCGTTCGCGGATTCCGGATCCTCGAGCAGATCAAGTACTCGGAGAAACTGCTCAAGCAGACGCTGGCCAAGCGGGACTGCGGTGTCGCCGAAATCTTGGTGCGGGGAGTCGACGTCGATCCGGCAGTGCTGCGTCCGCGGCTCAAGCTGAAAGGCTCGCTCGCGCTGAGCGTCGTGATCGTTCGGATCGGACGATCGGCGTCGGCCTTCATCTGTGAGGCATCCCGCTAGATCACTTGAAGACGAACAGCTCACCGATTGCGCTGGGCGTCAACACTTCGCCCTTGGGTCCGATGGAGGTGCCGACGGTGAAGCCGACCGCGCCCGGCAACGTGTCCTGATCCACCGTCTCGCCGGTTTCGGTGTCGAAGGTGATCAGGCTCAGTCCGTTCTCGCCCTCGCGCACGACGGTGTATCCGGTGTTTCCGGCGGTCTGTGCCGGAACACCCAGCTGCAGAAGGTCTTTACGCTCCCAGACCAGTTCGGCGTGATCCCCCTCGTCGCGCACGGCAAGGAGATGCCCCTTGTCGCCGCCGGCGGGGATGATCAGGCCGTCGTCGGACGTCGAGGCGCTGCCCGCCGAGTTGAAGCCGATGTCGTAACTCCACCGCGGGTCACCGGTTTCGGCGTCCACCGCCCAGAGTGATCCGTTGTTGTCGGTGGCGTACACGGTCTTGCCGTCCTTCGACAGGTCCGGGCTCGACGCAGTCCCACCGGGAAGCGCGTCGGTGGACCACTCACGGGTGATGGACGGGTTGTTGCCGCCCGTGTACTTCATGGCGACCAGATCGGCTGCCTGCGAACTGGGTCCGTAGAAGGTGAAGTAGAACTTGCCGGTGCCCAGGTCGACTGCCGGCGTATTGGCCACCGGGCAACCGGACGTGCCGAGGAAGCACTCGTTCAAACCCTTGTTGTCGGGAATGAGTTCTGCATTCGCGCCCTGGTCGATCGTCGGCGGCGGGATCAGGTCGAACGACGGAAGAACCTTTGCGCCGGTCTGCGGATCGAGCACGTTGATCTGGCCCAGTTGCGTGATGAAGAGCAGGTTCCCGTCGCCGGTGAACTGCGACGAGAGCGGGGTGCCGACAACAAGAGTGCGCCAACGTACTTGGCCGGTCTCAGTGAACGACATCATCGCGCCGCTCTCGCCGACGTAGACATTGGTGGCCGTGTCGACGATGGGCGTCGAGGCGACTACTCCGTCGTTGAGTCGAGCGCACCACTTCTTGCGACCCGAATCCATCTGGAACGAAAAGAGATTGCAGCCGTTCTCGGTGCGGGCGGTGACGAAGCTCTGACCGTTCGCGGCGACCGAGGCGTAGGCGGCAACAGGACCGCCGAGGGGCCGTGACCACGCGAACTCGATATCGCGTGATCCGGTGACCGGACTCGTGTCGCTGTTGCGTGCGTCGGCATGCATGGCCGGCCAACCCGCCGACGCGTACCGGTCCACCCGGCCGTCGTCGCTGCCGCAACCGGCGATCAGGACCGCAGCGATCGCCGTCGACACCATCACGGACGACCGTAGGACCCGCCGCATCACAATCTCCCTGCCTTCACTTCGTCAAGAGCCTTCGACAACTGCACAAGCCCGGACCAGAGACTATCCCGACCGGGGCAACGTGACGGGGCACACCCCGAGGGTCGGTGAGTCGGCCCCACGTAGGCTGAACACTCATGACGAGCATGTGGGGCGCACCGTTGCGCACTCGATGGCGGGGATCACGCCGAGGCGACAGCGATCAGGCCAAGTTCTTGACGGTCGATTCCCTCAAATGGGTTCTGGCGAACAAGGCGTACACACCCTGGTACCTGGTGCGGTACTACCGTCTCGCCAAGTTCAAGATGGCCAACCCGCACGTGATCCTGCGCGGCATGGTGTTCCTCGGCAAGAACGTCGAAATCCATTCCACCCCCGACCTGTCTCGCCTCGAGATCGGGCGCTGGGTGCACATCGGTGACGGCAATGCGATCCGGTGCCACGAAGGCTCGCTGCGCATCGGCGACAAGGTCGTCTTCGGCAAGGACAACGTCGTCAACACCTACCTCGACATCGAAATCGGTGCTTCGACGCTCGTAGCCGACTGGTGCTACATCTGCGACTTCGACCACCGCATGGACGACATCAACACACCGATCAAGGACCAGGGCATCGTCAAGGGCCCCGTCCGTATCGGCCCGGACACCTGGGTTGCCGCCAAGGTCACCGTGCTGCGGAACACCCGCGTCGGACGTGGTTGTGTCCTCGGGGCGCACGCCGTCGTCAAGGGAGACATCCCGGACTACAGCATCGCCGTCGGCTCGCCCGCGAAGGCGGTCAAGAACCGCAAGTCCGATTGGGAAGCCGGCGCTGCCGATCGCGCGAAGTACGTCGCCGCGCTCGAGGACATCGCGCGCAAGAAGGCTGCCGCAGACGCTGCCGACGCGTCGTCGACGTCGTAAGCCACTTTTCGACAGATCCCGCGATTACTTTCGGCGCCGCCACCGGTCTGTATCGGTATCGGCGCCGAAAGTCTGCGCCGGTGAAAGGAGTGCCGACATGAGCGAACAGACACCCGAATGGGTCGTGGCGCAGCGCCGCGAACTGGTGGGATTTCTCGAAGGCCTGAGCGCAGAGCAGTGGAACGCGCCGACCCTGTGCGACGGGTGGCGCGTCCGCGAAGTGATCGCGCACATCACCATGCCGTACCGATACTCGGCGCCGCGATTCGTCGTGGAAATGGTCAAGTCACGCGGAAATTTCAACAAGATGTCGAATCGGCGAGCGCTCGCCGACGCGTCGGAAGTTGGTGAGCAACAACTGCTCGCCTCGCTTCGTGACAACGTTGCACACCCGTGGAAGCCGCCGGGCGGCGGCTTCGAGGGCGCGCTTTCGCACGACGTGATCCACGGTCAGGACATTCGCGTGGCACTCGGCGACGATTACGTGGTGCCGGAAGACCGGCTCAGCCGCGTCCTCGGCGGCCTCTCACCCAAAACAGTGAAGTATTTCGGGACGGACCTCGACGGCGCGCGTCTGCGCGCCGACGACCGGGACTGGGAATACGGTGCGGGCGCCGAGGTCCACGGAGCGGCGCAGGATCTGCTGCTGGTGCTGTGCGGTCGGATGCTGCCGCCAGGCCATCTGCTCGGGGATGCGAGTTCTCGCTTCACCGCGCCGCTCCCGACCCCTTGAGGTCAGCGCCCAGGCAGCGGACGCTCGGGTATCTGCGGACGGGCCAGGGGCTGCCGCACCCGACGCTTTGCGCCCGCGTAGACGTGCGCAGTCTCCTCGGCGACCTGATGCCAGTCGAAGTCCGACGTCAGGCGTGCCCGGGCGGCCACGGCCCGCTCCTGTGCCCCGGCGGGATCGTCGAGAACCTCGCGAACTGCCGAGGTGAGTCCGGCGATGTCGCCCGGTTGGAAAGACATGCCTGTCACGCCGTCGACGACGGCCTCGCCCAGTCCGCCTGCGGTGGACGTGATCAGCGGAGTGCCGGCTGCCGCCGCTTCGAGGGCGATGATCCCGAACGGCTCGTAGCGTGACGGCAGGACGATGGCATCCGCGCCGTGCAGCCAGCTGAGCAGTTCGGTGTGATCGAGGTTGCCGAGAAAGTCGACGGCCCGCGCGACGCGATGCGTGCGTGCCTGTTGGTAGAGCCAGGTGAACTGGGTACCTTCGCCTGCGATCGCGAGGGTCGTGCCGGGGTGGCTACGACGGATACGGGGGAGTGCCGCGATGGCGTCCTGCACACCCTTCTCGTATTCCAGGCGGCCGACGAAGAGGAGTTTCGGCGGTCCGGATCGCGGTCCTCGTTCGCGAAAGTTCCACGTGGTCACGTCGATTCCGTTGCGGATGACGGTGATCGGTGGAAGCGTCGGGCCGTAGAGCTCGGTCACTTCTTCCTGCATTGACGCCGAACAGGTTATGAGAGAGTCGGATTCGTTTGCAAGCCACCATTCGACGGAGTGGACCTGGCGGTTGATTCGGCCGGAGATCCAACCGCTGTGCCGACCGGCTTCGGTGGCGTGAAGCGTGGAAACCAGTGGTACGTCGTAGAATTCGGCCAGGGCGATCGCCGGATGTGCAACCAACCAGTCGTGGGCGTGCACCACATCCGGTTGCCAACCTTCGCCGACGCCCGGCCTGTGCAGCGCCATTCCGGCACGGACCATCGCATGGCCCATGGCCAGGGTCCACGCGAGCATGTCCTCACCGAAGACGAAGTGCGCCGGGTCCTCGGCCACCGCGACGACGAGAACGCCCTCGGAAATGTGCGTGACTGTCGGGTGGGTCGATGAATCGGTGCCGGACGGGCGGCGTGAGAGCACCACGACCTCGTGGCCCGCCGCTGCCAATTCGGTGGCGAGATGGTGGACGTGTCGACCGAGCCCGCCGACGACGACCGGTGGGTACTCCCACGAGACGATGAGAATTTTCACGACGGACTCAGTTCTGTGTCAGGTAGACGGCGAGCATCCAGTCCCGGGAACAACCCGTCGGCGCGATTCCAGCCTTCGGCGAGTCGCACGGCGACGGCATCGCGGCCGGATACCAGCGCTTCGGAGATTTCCCTGGTCGCATGGGCGTGCTTGTGCGCACGTTCGCGGGCGTACCCCGCGGCCGAATCCTTGCTCACCATGAATGCCCAATCGCTCGAAACTGTCATCAGTGTCTCGCGAAGTATCTGATCGTTGACGCGGTTTCGCAGTTCCGGTCGTCCGGGTGCGTTGGCGCGTCCGCGAGACTTGTCCACGGTGCCGAGCGCGGTCTCCACCACTTCGGAGTTCAGTTGCACCAGGTCGGATACCTGATCGCCGGCCCACACGCGCCAGTCCTTACCCGATCCCCAGGACGAGTCCTCGAGCTGAACGGGTTCGCCGACGTATCCCGATGCCTTGGCGTCGGCGAGGGTGCCGACGCGGATTCCGGCTTCGGGGAGCGCGCGCAGGAGTTTCTCGAGCCACTGCGGACCTTCGTGCCACCAGTGCCCGAACAGTTCGGTGTCGAAAGCGGCGACCACGAGTGCGTCGCGGCCGATGCGGGCGGATTCACTGCGCAGACGCGCCCGAACGGTTTCGACGAAGTCGGCGACATGCTTGTCGACGGCGGCAGCGGCGAGTTCGGGGTCGTACGGCAACTTGTCGGCGGAGTCGACGGTCCGTCCGGTGACCCGCGACGGCTTGAGGCCTGTCGCGTGGTCGTAGGTGTGGAAGTCGCGGTAGGCAGCGTGGCCCGGGTATCCGGACTTGGGGGACCAGACACGGTAGCTGACCTGCAGGTCGCGGCCGAAAGCGACGACGTCGGATTCTCGAACCGGTCGGCCGAGGGACGTGTCGCCGCGCAGGGCGGGGCCGTCGACCATGAAGTGAGTGACGCCGGCTTCGGCGTAACCGCGCTCCATGCCCGGGGTGTACCCGCACTCGGGTCCCCAGATCCCGGTAGGGGTGTGGTTCCACCGGGCATGCGCGTCGGCGAGACCTTCGCGGAGGGAGAAGGCGCGCAAGCGGGGATCGAGCAGTGGTTGGAACGGATGGGCCAGCGGCCCGCCGAGAAGCTCGAATGCCTCACGATCGATGAGGTCGCGAAATACCGGCGAGGCACCGTGCTGCCAGTGAGTCTCGAAATCTTCGAGAGCGGCTGCTGACGCCCGGTGTTCGCGCGCTCCGAGTTCGCGGTGCGCTGCGTCCGGCATGCCGGCGGCCTCGTGGGCGCGGATCTGCCAGTTGCCGAGCCAGTGATGCATTCCGGCGAGGCAGTGGGGATCGTCCAACTGGGCTGCGAGTACCGGCGTGATTCCCAGCGTCAGCAAGTGCGATCGGCCCTCGTCGGCCAAGCGTCGTAGCGCCGCGGCGAGCGGAATGTACGACGCAGCCCAGGACTGGTAGATCCATTCCTCGCCGACGGGCCATCTGCCGTGGTTGGCGAGCCACGGCAGATGGGAGTGCAGAACCAGGGCGAACATCCCCGGTTCGCTCACGGGTGTTGCGTTACTCACTCGCCGGTTTCCTTCACGGCAATAGCGACGAGGTCGAGGCTTGCGTCGATGTCAGGTTCGCTGATGCTGAAGTCGTCGACGGTGATGCCCTCGACGTCGCGGGTGAGATCTTCCGGCCAGGGCTCACCGGCCAGCGCGCGGTCGATCTGCGCATTGATGAACGATCCGCCGTGCTTGGCGTCGAGTTCCTTCAGACGCGAACCGTGGTGCACACCGGTCATCAACTGAACGCGGAATCCGGCGTCTTCGAGCAATTCGGTCATTTCGGCGGCGTTGAGCTCACGAGTGTGGAAAGGGTTGAGCGCCGTGTCGCGGCCGGGGGAGAAGGTGATCCGGTTGGGGGTGCTGATGAGAAGTTCACCGCCGGGAGCGAGAACTCGGAAGCACTCGCGCAGGAACTGACCCTGATCCCACAGGTGCTCGATCACCTGGAAATTGACGACGACGTCAACGGAGTTGTCGGCCAGTGGAAGCTCGGCGAGGTTGCCGTGAAGCATCTCGACGCGGGGGTAGCGGGCACGGACGTGTTCGACCGCGGAGATGTCGTAGTCGAGGCCGGTAACCTTCGTTGCGACGTCGGCAATCATGTTGGCGCCGTAGCCTTCTCCGGATCCGGCTTCGAGGACGCGACGATCCGTACAGCGCTCCAGAAGTGCGCGGTACACCACTTCGTGGCGTCGGAACCAGTAGTTCTCCTCGGGGATTCCTGGCACTGTTCGTTCGCCCGTCAGGGGCAGGGGTGCGTCCTCGTGGTTGCTGACACTCGTTTCACTCACCCGTGCGAGATTAGTGCCATCCGAGTAGAACGTGTTCGCCGTGGTCCAGATCACTGCTGTCAATTCCTGTTCGTGCCGTTATGGTGGACGAGGTTCCACGTTAAGTTACCCACCGGTAACTTAACGTGGGGTAATCTAACGCACAGCCGACGTGAACCGAGAAATCCGCCCGTAGGGAGACCTGTCGGACTCTCTTTTCGGACGCTCGGACTGCGCGAGCACCACAGACGATTTATCAGGTGAATTACACACAGGAGGTCGACGAAGACCCATGACGAATATCGTTGTTTTGATCAAGCAGGTCCCCGACACATGGTCCGAGCGCAAGCTGACCGACGGCGACTACACGCTTGACCGTGAAGCCGCCGACGCAGTCCTCGACGAGATCAACGAGCGCTCCGTCGAAGAAGCACTCCTCATCAAGGAAGCTCAGGGCGGTGAGGTAACGGTGCTGTCCGCAGGTCCCGACCGCGCCACCGACGCTATCCGCAAGGCTCTGTCGATGGGCGCCGACAAGGCTGTCCACATCAACGACCCGGCACTGCACGGCTCCGACGCGATCCAGACCGCATGGACCCTCGCTGCTGCTCTCGGACAGATCACCTTCGAGAACGACGAGCCTGCCGACCTGATCATCGCCGGCAACGAGGCCACCGACGGCCGCGTCGGCGCTGTGCCGGCCATCATCGCCGAGTACCTGGGCATCCCGCAGCTCACACAGCTGCGCAAGGTCGTCGTCGCCGACGGCAAGATCACCGGTGAGCGCGAGACCGACGAGGGCGTCTTCGGCCTCGAGGCTTCGCTGCCCGCGATCGTCTCGGTCACCGAGAAGATCAACGAGCCGCGCTTCCCGTCCTTCAAGGGCATCATGGCCGCGAAGAAGAAGGAAGTTCTCGTCTACACGCTGGCCGACCTCGGAGTCGACCCGGAGACCGTCGGAGTTGCCAACGCCGGCACCACCGTGACGTCCTCCACCCCGAAGCCCCCCCGTACCGCTGGTGAGCGCATCGCCGACGAGGGAGACGGTGGCACCAAGATTGCCGCTTACCTCGTCAGCAACAAGGTCATCTGATCGCGCCCTTCTAGACATCCAGCAGAAGAACTCAGGGAGAGTTAAGTCATGGCAGAAGTACTTGTGCTCGTAGAGCACGCAGAGGGTGCGCTGAAGAAGGTCAGCACCGAACTCATCACCGCTGCACGCGCACTCGGTGAGCCGTCGGCAGTTGTCGCCGGCCCCGCAGGCACCGCAGCAAAGCTCGCCGACGCGCTGGCAGCAGCCGGCGCCGAGAAGATCTACGTCGCCGAGTCCGACGACATCGACGGCTACCTCGTCACCCCCAAGGTCGACGTTCTCGCCGCTCTGGTCGAGTCCACCAGCCCGGCAGCAGTCATCACCGCAGCCGGCACCGAGGGCAAAGAGGTTGCCGGTCGTCTGGCCGCACGTCTGGGCTCCGGACTGCTGACCGACGTCATCGAGATCAAGGCTGACGGCACCGGCGTCCACTCCATCTTCGGTGGCGCGTTCACCGTCGAGGCCAAGGCCAACGGCGACGTTCCCGTCTACTCGGTTCGTCCGGGTGCGGTCGAGGCTGCTCCGCAGGCCGGCGCAGGCGAGCAGATCACCGTCGAGGTTCCGGCTCAGGACGAGAGTGCCGTCAAGGTCACCTCGCGTGAGCCCATCGTCGGCGGCGACCGCCCCGAGCTCACCGAGGCGTCGGTTGTCGTCTCCGGTGGACGTGGCGTCGGCAGCGCGGACAAGTTCTCCGTCGTCGAAGAGCTGGCCGATTCCCTCGGCGCTGCAGTCGGTGCTTCGCGTGCCGCTGTGGACTCGGGCTACTACCCCGGACAGTTCCAGGTCGGTCAGACCGGTAAGACGGTCTCCCCGCAGCTGTACATCGCGCTCGGCATTTCCGGTGCCATCCAGCACCGCGCCGGCATGCAGACGTCCAAGACCATCGTCGCGGTCAACAAGGACGAAGAGGCACCCATCTTCGAGATCGCCGACTTCGGCATCGTGGGCGACCTGTTCAACGTCGCACCGCAGCTCACCGAAGCTGTGAAGTCCCACAAGGGCTAAAGAGCACAATCTGCTGTGCGCCTTTATCAACCCCCCGCGGTTGATAAAGGCGCACAGTGCTTTATTCACCCGGCCTGCATCGGTATGTCACTTCGTCGATACCGGGATGCCGTTCGCGCTCGATAAACCTTGCGCATGACAATTACGTCAGTCCTTCGCTCCGCGAGTGACAATCTCGGCCGTGAGGTCGCCCAGCCGAGATATTCCCTGATCGTCTCCTCCGACCGCGAGCATCGTGTCGCTGCGCAGCGTCTTCGATACCGAGTGTTCGCCTCCGAGCCTGGCTTCTCCCTCCCGGCAACAACGGCTGGGGTGTTCGAACTCGACGCCGACGCCTTCGACGAATTCTGTGATCATCTTCTCGTTCGTGACAACATCACCGAGGAGTACGTCGGCTGCTACCGAATGCTGCCGCCGGATTCCGCTGCGGCGGCCGGTGGGTATTACACCGCAACGGAATTCGACATCTCCGCGCTCGACCCGGTGGCGAACAGAATCGTCGAGATGGGTCGCGCGTGCGTCGATCCCGCTCACCGCACCGGATCCGTCCTGAGCCTGATGTGGTCGGGCATCCTGCACTACCTCGAACTGACAGGATACGAGTGGGTGATGGGGTGCGTCTCCGTGCCCATCCTGCCGCGCCCCGACGCCATCGCCGGCGCAGATGTCCGCGGCGTGCGTGACTTCGTGATGAACAAGCACGCCAGCCCGGTTTCGCGACGGGTGACACCTCGAAACCCGGTGGTCCTCGGCGGCCGGACGCTCGACGAGATCGCCGCACCGGAACGCCACACGATGCCGCCGTTGCTCCGCGGCTACCTACGGATGGGCGCGACGATCTGCGGGGAGCCTGCTCACGATCCCGAGTTCGGTGTGGCTGATTTTGTTGCGCTGCAAGGCCTTCACTCCGCAAACAAGCGTTATCTCGAACGGCTGCGATCGGCGGCCGCCGCACACGAGTCGGGGATCGGCTGATGACCGCGTCGGTGCCGTACTGGGTGCCGACGAGCCCCTGCGGCGACGGGTGTCTACCCGCGGACGCACCCGGTGTGTCGAGTATCACCGTGATTGCCCGCGGGGTCATGGTCGGTGCCGCACTGGTGACTGCGCCGGTGCTGTCCGCCGGCTGGCTGCTCCCACGCACCTGGCGAACGGAGATGCAACGCGGATACTCGCGGGCGTTGCTGCGCTGTCTGGGGATGAAGCTCACGGTCGACGATCAACGGTTGGGGCGCGCCGAACCGGAGGGCGTGATGGTTGTCGCCGGTCACGTGTCCTGGACCGATGTACTGGTCGCGAGCGCCGTTGCTCCGGCCAACTTCGTCGCACGCGCCGACCTGCTCGACTGGGCAGTGCTCGGCGGTCTCGCGCGGCGGATGCGCGTCGTACCCATCGATCGAGCACGACTGCGGGACCTCCCCGGAACCGTCGACGTCGTGCGCGAACGCCTGCAGCGCGGTGTCCGCGTGATGGTTTTTCCCGAGGGAACGACCTGGTGCGGCAGAGCGTACGGCGGTTTCCGCCCGGCGATGTTCCAAGCTGCCGTCGACGCCGAATGCCCGGTTCAGCCGATGGCGATCCGATACGAGAACGCCGACGGTTCGCTGTGCACCGGACCCTGCTTTGTCGGCACCGAAACGATCGGTCAGTCCATCCGCCGGATCCTGCGTCAGAAGAACGTCGAGGTGAAGGTCAGGCTGGCTCCGCTCGAGGAGGCAGGGGAGTGCCGAGCCGATCTCGCGCAGCGATGCGAGAGAGCCGTACGCGGCGTCGACGTCATCGATCTGGCAGCTCACGACATCTTCGACCCCGCACCGGAACTCGTGACACAAGCCGTGGGACAAATCGATCCCTCCCCGGCGATGAGCGCTTAGCCTGCTGAGCGAGGCTGGGCGAGCTCTCGTGCTGGGCTATCCTTGTCAAGCCATGACTCTGCCTGCACACAGTGCCCACGCCGGATTTCCGGTGTACCTCGATCATGCCGCCACGACTCCGATGTCGGCAGCCGCTATCGAGGCGATGACCGATACCTTCAAAACCGTGGGCAACGCGTCCTCGCTGCACGGCTCCGGCCGTGCGGCCCGGCGCCGCGTCGAGGAATCGCGCGAATCGATCGCCGCCAGCCTGGGCGCGCGGCCGTCGGAGGTCATCTTCACCTCCGGGGGAACCGAGAGCGACAACCTCGCGGTCAAGGGCATCTACTGGGCTCGCCGTGACGCCGATCCACGACGCACTCGCATTCTGGCCAGCCCCGTCGAGCATCATGCTGTGCTCGACGCCGTCGAGTGGCTCGAGCAGCACGAGGGCGCGCGCGTGACGTGGTTGCCGGTCGACGAGAACGGTGTGGTCGATCCGCAGACGTTGCGCGACGAACTGTCCGTCCACGCCGACGAAGTAGCACTGGTGACGGTGATGTGGGCCAACAACGAGGTCGGCTCGATCATGCCGATCGTGGAGTTGGCGGAGGTCTCGGCCGAGTTCGAGATTCCGATGCACAGCGACGCGGTCCAGGCCGTTGCCCAATTGCCCGTCGACTTCGCGGCGAGCAAGTTGTCCGCGCTGAGCATCGCCGCACATAAATTCGGTGGTCCGCACGGCGTCGGTGCACTCTTGCTCGGACGCCAGGTTCCCTGTGTGCCGCTCCTTCACGGCGGTGGGCACGAACGTGATCTGCGTTCGGGCACTCCGGATACCGCGGGAGTTGTCGGAATGGCTGCGGCGCTGCGCGCAAACGTCGAGAACTTCGATTCCAGCACAAGGGAATTGGCGCAGCTGCGTGACCGTTTGATCGAGGGAGTCCTGGAGATTCTTCCCGAGTCGGTGCTCAACGGCCCGACCGGTTCCGACCGGCTTCCCGGTAACGCGCACTTCACCTTTCCCGGCTGCGAGGGCGATTCGTTGCTGATGCTCCTCGACGCAGCCGGTATCGAATGTTCCACCGGTTCGGCCTGCACTGCCGGTGTGGCCCGGGCCAGCCACGTGTTGATCGCGATGGGCGTCGAATCGCCCGTAGCGCGTGGCTCACTGAGATTTTCGCTCGGACATACGTCGAGTGTCACCGATGTGGATGCGCTGCTCGCAGCGCTTCCACAAGTAGTAGAGCGCGCTCGGGCCGCCGGTCTTGCCGGTGCCGGTTCGCGTGGAGGGGATCGCTGATGCGAGTACTCGCAGCCATGAGCGGAGGTGTCGACTCCGCTGTCGCCGCCGCCCGCGCTGTTGCCGCCGGACATGACGTCGTCGGCGTTCATCTTGCGCTGTCCACGGCGCCGGGCGCATTGCGTACGGGTTCGCGGGGTTGCTGCTCGAAGGAAGATGCCGGCGACGCCAGGCGCGCCGCCGACGTCCTCGGAATACCCTTCTACGTCTGGGATTTCGCCGATCGCTTCAAGGAAGACGTGATCGACGACTTCGTGGCGTCGTACGCGGCAGGTGAGACCCCCAACCCCTGCCTGCGCTGCAACGAGAAGATCAAGTTCACCGCACTCGCCGATCGCGCGGTCGCTCTCGGCTTCGACGCCGTGGCGACCGGTCACTACGCACGCCTCGAAGACGGCGTCCTGCGCCGGGCGGTCGACGCGGACAAGGATCAGTCGTACGTCCTCGGTGTGCTGACGGCAGAGCAGCTTTCACGCGCGATGTTCCCGATCGGTGACACCCCGAAGGAACAGATCCGCGAGGAAGCGGCCGAGCGCGGGCTCGCTGTGGCGAACAAGCCTGACAGCCACGACATCTGCTTCATCCCGACCGGCGACACACGAGCATTCCTGGGTGCGCGCATCGGCGTTCGTCCCGGAAGCGTTGTCGACGCCGATTCCGGTGAAGTCCTCGCTGCGCACGACGGCGTCCACGGCTTCACGATCGGACAGCGCAAGGGTCTCGGCGTCGAAGGTCCGGCGGGTGACGGCCGTCCGCGGTATGTGACCGCGATCGAGCCCGAAACCGGAACGGTCCGAGTGGGATCGGCCAAGAACCTCGACGTCTGGGCCATCTCGGCGCAGCGTGCGATCTGGACTTCGGGCCAGGCGCCGGAAGGCCCCGTCGAATGCATGGTGCAGGTTCGTGCGCACGGCGGACTGGCGCAGGCCGTCGCGGAGGCCGTCGATGACGGTACTTCGAGTGGCGGTATCTCGATCTCGTTGCGCGAACCACTGACCGGCGTCGCGAAGGGACAGGCTGTCGTGTTGTATCGCCCCGACAGCGAACTGGGCGACCAGGTTCTCGGCAGTGGCACCATCTCGGGCACCGAATCCGAGCCGAACACACTGTGACGCAGCAGGTTTCCATCGGTGGCCTCGTCACCGGAATCGGATCCTGGCCGGGCACCGATGCCCGCGAAAGTGCCGCAACCATCCTCGGCGAGCTTGGCGGTTTCCCACATCTGGTGGAGTTGCCGGGCCGCGGTCTCGGCGCAGACATGGTCGGCCGGGCAGGGGCCATTTTGGTCGACATCAACCTCGACGCCTCGACGCGTGCCTATCGCGTCGTGCCTCGGCGGGGCAACGTCGCGAAGCGGGCCGAGGACTTCCTGAATCAGGATCTCGACGCACTCGAGGAAGCCTGGGAGTCGGCCCGCTTGGTCGGTGGAGATCACGTGATCAAGCTCCAAGCTGCCGGCCCGTTGACGCTGGGCGCCGAGATCGAGGTCGCGAACGGCTCGCGAGTTCTCGTCGACCGCGGGGCGCTCCGCGACATCGCCGAATCACTCGGTGAGGGTCTCGCGCGTCATGCGGCCGAGGTCACTCGTCGGACCGGCGCCGCAGTGGTGATCCAGTTGGACGAGCCCCAGATCGCGGCCGTACTGGCCGGTTCGCTGCCTGGGCGCACCAAGATGGAGAGCGTTCCGGCTTTGCCCGAACCCGAGGCGCTCGCCGTTCTCGACTCGACGATCAGCGGTTGCGGGCTGCCCACGATCGTCCACAGTTGCGGCGCCGACATACCGTGGGATCTATTGAGGCGAAGTCAGGCGTTCGGCGTGAGCTTCGACATGTCGCTCATCGGCTCACGCGATCTCGACGGTATCGGCCAGTTGTTCGACGCCGGCAAGGAATTGGCGCTCGGTCTGGTTCCGTCCGTGGAGCCGGAAAAGCCGGTGACGTGGAAAGAGTGCGCGATGCCCGCCGTCACGCTGATCGATCGTCTCGGATTCTCGCGTGAACTCCTGCAGACCCAGGTCGCGGTGACCCCACGCTGTGGTCTTGCGGGAGCGAGCCTGGAGTGGGCTCGTGCTGCTCTTCGACTGAGCACAGACGTCGGCAAGGCATTGGTGGACGATCCGTCGGCGTTCTGATGCGTGGAGTCATGTGGTGTGTCGGTGTGACCCGATAATCTTCTAGCTGTGACTGAAACCGCGGATGCAATGCAGCCAGCGCCCAACGAGGCGCGCGAGCAGTGGACGGAGCTGGCCGAAGAGGTACGCCAGCATCAGTTCCGCTACTACGTTCGTGATGCGCCCGTCATTTCGGACGGTGCATTCGACACATTGCTCGGGCAGCTCAATGCTCTCGAAGAGCAGTATCCGGATCTGCGGACTCCCGACTCTCCGACGCAACTGGTCGGCGGCGGATTCGCGACGGACTTCACCTCCGTCGATCACCTCGAGCGGATGCTCAGCCTCGACAACGTCTTCGACGAGTCCGAGCTCCGTGGATGGATCGCCAAGGTGGAGCAGGAAACCGGGCCCGAACTGCACTATCTGTGCGAAGTGAAGATCGACGGCGTCGCCCTCAACCTCGTCTACGAGAACGGCAAACTCGTGCGCGCCGCTACCCGAGGCGACGGTCGCACCGGCGAGCTGGTCACACTCAACGCCCTGACGATCAACGACATCCCGGAGCGGCTCACCGCCACGGACGAGTACCCGATTCCGAGCCTGCTCGAGGTGCGCGGTGAGGTGTTCTTCCGCCTCGAGGACTTCGCGGCACTCAATGCCTCGCTGGTGGAGGAGGGCAAAGCGCCGTTCGCCAATCCGCGCAACTCCGCGGCGGGCTCCCTACGTCAGAAGAATCCGGCCGTCACCGCGCGTCGCCGCCTCGGCATGATCTGCCACGGGTTCGGACGCATGGAAGGTTTCGATCCGGCTTCGCAGTACGACGCCTACGTGGCCCTCGCCGCCTGGGGTCTGCCGGTCTCCACGCACACCTCGCGGGTGGTCGGCGCCGACGCCGTGGTCGAGAAGATGAAGTACTGGGGAGAACATCGCCACGACGTCGAGCACGAGATCGACGGCCTGGTGGTCAAGGTTGACGAGATGTCGTTGCATCGACGTCTGGGCACCACGTCTCGCGCACCGCGGTGGGCGATCGCGTACAAGTACCCGCCGGAAGAGGTCACGACCAAGCTCCTCGACATCCGGGTCAGCGTCGGGCGCACCGGACGCGTGACGCCGTTCGCGCACATGGAACCCGTCACGGTGGCGGGTTCCACTGTGTCCTTGGCCACGCTGCACAACGGATCCGAGGTCAAGCGCAAGGGTGTGCTGATCGGCGACACCGTGGTGTTGCGTAAGGCCGGAGACGTTATCCCCGAGGTCCTCGGGCCCGTGGCAGACGTGCGCGACGGTACCGAGCGCGAGTTCGTCATGCCGACGCACTGCCCCGAGTGCGGCACGTTGTTGGCACCGGCAAAAGAGGGCGACGTCGACGTGCGATGCCCCAATCAGCAGTACTGCCCGGCGCAGTTGCGCGAGCGCGTGTTCCACGTTGCCGGTCGCGGGGCATTCGACATCGAGGTGCTCGGATACGAGGCCGCGACCGGTCTGCTGGAAGCGAAGGTCATCGGCGACGAGGGTGATCTCTTCTCCCTCGACGCCGAGAAACTGATCGACGTTCCGATCTTCCGTACCAATGCGGGAGCACTGTCCGCCAACGGAAAACGCTTGCTGGCCAATCTCGATTCGGCCAAGGACAAGCCGCTCTGGAGAGTGCTTGTGGCACTGTCGATTCGGCACGTCGGCCCTACTGCCGCCAGGGCGTTGGCCGGCGAATTCGGTTCGTTGCAACGCATTCGGGAAGCGTCGGTCGACGAGTTGGCTGCAGTGGACGGCGTCGGATCCACGATCGCGGCGGCGGTCGTGGAGTGGTTCTCCGTCGACTGGCACCAGCAGATCGTCGACAAGTGGGCTTCGGCCGGAGTACGCATGGAGGACGAACGAGACGATTCGATTCCGCGCAATCTCGAGGGTCTCTCGATCGTCGTCACCGGTTCGCTCGAGACGTACTCGCGAGATCAGGCGAAGGAAGCGATTCTGGTGCGCGGGGGCAAGGCGGCAGGTTCGGTGTCGAAGAAGACAGCCTTCGTCGTCGTTGGTGAAGCGCCCGGTTCCAAGCACGACAAGGCCGTCGAATTGGGTGTGCCGGTGCTCGACGAGGACGGCTTCCGGCGGTTGCTCGAAGATGGCCCGGATGCAGTCGCTCCCACCGAATTGGACGCAGCAGAGTGACTTTGTCCGATTTCTGAGATTGACGTGTGGGGTGCCATAGTGACGCCATGATCGAGATTCGTGAAGTTCTGCCGGCTGAGTTCGAGACCGTCGGTGAGCTGACTGTGCAGTCGTACGTGGGCGGCGGATTTGTCGCCGACGGATCCCCGTACGCGGAGCGCCTGCGCGACACCGCAACTCGGGTGGAGCAGGGGCGGGTGCTGGTTGCCGTCCTCGGCGATCAGGTCGTGGGTTCGTTGACGATCGCAGAGCCCGGTACGCCCTTCGCCGACGTCGCGCAGAAGGGTGAACTCGAATTCCGCATGCTCGCGGTCTCTCCGCAAGCTCGAGGATCGGGCGCCGGAACCGCATTGGTTCGCGCAGTGATCGCCGACGCTTACGATCGCGGCGATCACTCGGTGGTCATTTCGACGCAGCCCGAGATGGTCGATGCGCGTCGTATCTACGACCGCAACGGTTTTGTCCCGGATCCCGAGCGCGCGTGGGAGCCCATTCGCGGCATGGAACTGACCGTCATGGTTCGCGGTCTGGCCTGACTATCCAGCCTGGCTAACCCAGCACCGTCGCTACGATTCCTGCAAGGTAGCCGAGGCGGGCTATCTCCGAGGGGCGGAATTCGGGTCCACCGGGGCGGCCGAGCATGAGGACTCGATTGCCGGAACCGAGAGGTGCGGCAGCGAGGCTGGTGTTCATGTCGCGCCATACGTCCGGAACCCAATCCGCCTCGCCGTCGAGGGCGGTGGGCTTGTCCAGCGGCATCCACGGAATATCGGTCGCATGAGTCTCCGGAGCGCCTGCGCTACCGACGACACGGTAAGCCCCGTGCTTGCCGATGTCCGCGATGACGCACCAGCCGACACGGAGGACACGCGGCGCGCCGTCGACGAGAACCTGTAGTCGATCGTTTCTGGCGGTGGCGACGGAGTCGATCAGCTCGAGTTCGCGGTGAGTGTCGAGAATCCCGGCGTAGGGGCGGATCGAATCGACCAGCACGTCGGGCAGATGCTCCGCAGCGGTGATCAAAGTGTCGGGCAGTGCGCCGGGTTCGACGTCGACCACGAGGTCGTCGATGGCAAATCCGTCGCCCCGTTCCACGACGTCGAGAGAGAGGATGTCTGCGCCGACGGAACCGAGTGCCACGGCGAGAGCGCCGAGGCTACCGGGTCGGTCGGGCAGTTGGACGCGAAGCAGGTACGACACGTGCGTGCCTTTCGCTGATCGGTTCTCGCCCGGATCACGTCGACCCGGGCCACACCCATCTTTGCACTTGCTCAGCACCCGTTGGTGGGCGCCGCGGCGGGGTCACACCGGGTGCACATGCTTGTCACACGAGCGAAACACGAGGTGGATTCGACGTGGCGGTGGACACAGTGGGCGTGCATACCGGTCGACACAGCAGGCGTGCTTACAGGTCTGTGTCGGTGAGGAACTAGGCTGGACCGGCAATGTTCACGTCCTCTTCCGAAAGGGGCCCCGCGGTGCCTGCCATCTCCCGTGACGAGGTCGCGCACCTCGCGCGGCTGTCCAGACTCGCCCTGTCCGATGCCGAACTCGACGAGTTCGCCGGTCAGTTGGATTCGATTCTCAACCACGTCAAGGTGGTCACCGAGGTTGCGGCCGACGACGTCCCGCCCATGGCGAACCCCAATGCCGTCACCAACGTGACGCGCCCCGACGTGATCGTGCCCGGGTTGACCCCCGAGCAGGCATTGTCCGGAGCACCCGCAGTCGAACAGGATCGCTTTGCGGTTCCGCAGATCCTTGGAGAGGGCGAATGACCGATCTGACCACGCTGGACGCCGCTGAGCTGGCCGGCAAGATCCACTCGCGTGAGGTGTCCTCGGTAGAGGTCACGCAGGCGCATCTCGACCGCATCGCTGCCGTCGACACCGAGTACCACGCATTCCTGCACGTCGCCGGCGAGCAGGCTCTCGAAGCTGCCGCAGCAGTGGACAACTCGCTCGCAGGCGGAAACGAACCCGCTTCGGCACTCGCCGGTGTTCCGATCGCGTTGAAGGACATCTTCACCACGACGGACATGCCGACCACCTGTGCGTCGAAGATTCTCGAAGGCTGGGTTGCGCCGTACGACGCGACCCTGACGTCCAAGCTGCGCGCTGCCGGCATCCCGATTCTCGGCAAGACGAACCTCGACGAATTTGCGATGGGCTCCTCGACGGAGAACTCCGCCTACGGTCCGACGCGCAACCCGTGGGACGTCACCCGCATCCCCGGCGGATCCGGTGGTGGCAGCGCGGCAGCACTCGCGTCTCGTCAGGCTCCACTGGCGATCGGTACCGACACCGGCGGTTCGATCCGTCAGCCGGCTGCGGTCACCGCGACGGTCGGAACCAAGCCGACGTACGGAACCGTCTCACGCTTCGGACTCGTCGCGTGCGCGTCCTCGCTCGATCAGGGCGGCCCCTGTGGTCGCACCGTGCTCGACACCGCTCTGCTGCACGAGGTCATCGCCGGACACGATCCGCGTGATTCCACCTCCATCGACGCCCCCGTGCGTCCGGTGGTTGCCGCAGCACGTGAAGGTGCAAACGGCGACCTGCGCGGCGTGAAGGTCGGTGTTGTCAAGGAACTGCACTCCGACAGCTACCAGCCCGGCGTCATCGCCTCCTTCGACGCCGCAGTCGAGCAGCTCAAGGCTCTCGGCGCCGAGGTTGTCGAGGTCTCGTGCCCGAGCTTCGAGCACGCGCTCGCGTCGTACTACCTGGTGCTGCCGAGTGAGGTGTCGTCCAACCTGGCTCGCTTCGACGCCATGCGCTACGGACTGCGTGTCGACGAAGGCAACATGAGTGCCGACCAGGTCATGGCCGCAACTCGTGCCGCCGGTTTCGGCCCGGAGGTCAAGCGTCGCATCATGATCGGTACCTACGCACTGTCCTCGGGCTACTACGACGCCTACTACGGCTCGGCGCTCAAGGTTCGCACGCTCATCGCGCGCGATTTCGACAAGGCCTACGAGAAGGTAGACGTACTGGTCTCGCCGACCAGCCCGTTCACCCCCTGGAAGTTGGGCGAGAAGGTCGGCGATCCGCTGGCCATGTACCTCTCCGACCTGTGCACGCTGCCGACCAACCTGGCCGGACACTGCGCGATGTCGGTGCCCTCGGGTCTGTCCGCGGACGACAACTTGCCGGTGGGCCTGCAGATCATGGCGCCCGCCATGGCTGACGAGCGCCTTTACCGTGTCGGTGCCGCCTACGAAGCTGCACGCGGCCCGATCGCGACTGCAGTCTGACCTGTTTGCTGTGCGCCTTTATTAACCCCCCGCGGTTAATAAAGGCGCACAGCAGTTTCAGGAGCAGGTCCCCAAAGCCGTCCCCTGATCGGTTCCGTAGCGATGACCGTGGCCGGCGGGAACACCGAGCGAACCGAGCATGTCTGCGGTCGTCTGCAAGAACGTGACGCCTGGAATCCACTGCGGGATCGGGGCGTCCTGGACGGCGCGGCTCAGGTCCGGCTTCTGCGTCGCGAGGGCGGGGGACCACCACACCACCGGGTCTGACGTGTTCGCGAGGACGGTTGCGCCCTCCGTCCGCGTCGCGCCCGCCGGGGGACCTGCCCACAACACGTCGCACGCGGTGGTGGGGCTTTTCTCCATCAACGCAGCACTGCCCCCGACGGCGCCCAGGCTCTGTCCGTAGAGGAACAGGTCCGGTCGCTCTTCGGTCGGCATCGAGGCGATGTGTGTACCCACCGCAGTGAACAGAGCGGTGGCTGAATCTTCGGCCTCGTCCAGGCTGAACAGGAACGTCGCCCAGCTGGGTGCGTCGGAGTATTGCTGGCCGACTATCGCGACGTCGCCGCCGAACCGTTGCTCGATACCGTCGACTGCGTGCGTGTCGATCCACCCCGAGCCGGTCGGAACCGCCACCACGACGCTGTTGCGGGCAAACCCACCGACGCGATCGAGTTCACTCACGGCGAGAGCGGCACGCGATGCGGCATCGGGTGCGGAATCCAAACCGGCGTAGACGCGCACCGAGTCTTCGCCTGCTGCGACGAATTTGCGTCCCTCCGCCCCCATCGACGTCCAGGAGATAAGAGATTCGGGGCTGCCTGACACGGAGGCCGAAAGTGGCTGCGTCAGAGCGGTGTCGATGTACGCGTTCGACTTGTCGAACGAATCGGCGAGGCCGTTCCACACGACGGGGCCGACGACCAACTGCACTCCGAGGACTCCCATGACCAGTGCACCCACGCTCCGCGCGAAACCCATCCACCGCAGCGCCTTCGAAATTCCGACCCCGATGCCCCAGAGGCCAAGTGCGGTCAGTGCTGCAATGCAACCCGCCTCCGCCCAGTGGAGAAGTCCGGCAGACGGTGCGCCCATCGCCGCTCGCAACGAGTTCTGCCAACTGGAGGCGGCGAAGACAGCAATCGCGGTGGCGGCCGTCGACAACCCCAACGCGCTGATGCGCCAATGATGTTCGTCGAATCGGGCCTTCACGCGATCAGAGACGAGCCGACGCGCAACCGCGGAGAACGCCCACATCGCCAGTAGTCCGGCCGCGACGAGCAGACCGCTGAACACACCCTGGAGCACGGCTGATCTCGGCAGCAGTCCGGGAGCAAGTGAGATGGCGGACATCGCTGCCACGGCGACGCTCGTCGACACTCGGGGGAGTGCGAGCGCCCCGACTCGGGCGAGGGCAGGGGTCCGTGACGCATTCAGAACACTCATGCTGCAACCGCTTTCGGGGAGTAGGAGAACCCGTTCGACGGATCGAGACGCCGCGACCGCACGAGGGTGAAGCCGAGGGCGGAGACAGCGAGGACTCCGGCCGCGCCGTAACCGAAGCCTGATTCAGCGACCGGTGTCAGATAGCTTTGGCGCCAAGAATTTCCGTTCACCGCTGTGACGGCTACATCGGCCATCGCGAAGCAATACCCTCGTGAGAGAAAGGACGTGCGGTCTTCACACGCGGCATGCATTCGCTCGTCGAGCTGACCGTCGAGGACCTGACGTGCCCACGGCCCCAGTTCAGTTCCGTGCGAATGCGCGTAGCGGAGCAGGTCGTAGCCGAGATCGTGCGCTTTGCAGGCCGAGTCGAATTCGTCGGGAAGTGGGACCGGCGACGAGCAGTCGCCGTGAGGATTGGCGAGATATCCATCGACGACGGTGGGGGTGTAGCCCGCGAATGCCGCAAAGTCCGCCGGGATGGTGGTCACAGCGTCAGAGGCATCCGCGGTAGTCACGGTGGCGATCGCCCTGGATGCGTTCGAGTTCTCGGTGCGCGGCGGCTCGGCGCCGCTCGATCCGGCAGTGACGATGATTGCCGCCGTTGCCGCCAAGGCCAGGGCAGCCCAGGTGCCGCCGCTTCGAGAGAGGTCTTTCACTCGTGTGATCCGCATGCCGTTCACGCTATGAACGGACAATCCTGGCGGTCATCGCTCTGTGGAGGGGTTCTCCGAGGCCGATTCGGGTGAGAATTCCCTCCCCTGTGATACCTCGGAGGTAGGGGGATCTCACTCTGCAGTATGAGGACTTTCGGGGTTCGCCTTCATAGGCTTGACGGGTGATCAAGGTCCGAAGGAAGAACAGGGGTGCACCGGATGCGCCCGCACCGACATTCGCCACTGCCGGGTCGATGCTGTCCGGCCTCGACGGGGCGGTAGTGCATTCGGAGAAAGTGCGCCGCGCAACCCGTTTCGTGGCCCACGGTCAGTTCTGGAACTTCGTCATAGTCGCGGTCACCTTGATCCTCTACGCGATCGCGTGGCCGACACTGCAACTGACGCATCATGTTTCGCCGCCGATCATGCCGTTCGTCGCCGCGTTGGCCGCCTTTCCGTTTGTCCTGATCCGGATCAACGCACCGTTGGGGTGGGCGGTGTCGGCGGTGTCGGCGCTGATCATCCCGTTGGTGTTCGACAACACGCCCGGTTACGACTATCCGTGGCAGGTCGTCCACATCATCGTGCTGATGTGTTTGCTCGCCGCGGTGAGCCTGCGAGCGCCCATTCAGGTTGTCGGTGTCGCCTGGATCGCCACGGTGCTGCTCTTCCTCGGCAACGCCCCGGGAAGCGACGGAGCGGGTTGGGCTGTCGGGCTGAGTGCCCTGGTGGTCTTCTGCCTGTTGATCCGCTGGTTGGTTCTCTCGCGCCGCCAGTTGGCCAAGCAGGAGGAAGTCAGTGAACTCGAACGCACTCGGCGAACGATCCTCGAGGAGAAGGCGCGGATCGCCCGCGACTTGCACGACATCGTGGCCCACCACATGTCGATGGTGGTCGTGCAAGCGCAGAGTGCGCCATACCGACTCGATGCCGTCACTCCGGAGATCCGGACCGAATTCGAATCGATAAGTGAGACAGGGCGAGCCGCGCTCAACGAGATTCGTGGTCTCCTCGGAGTGCTGCGCAGCGATGGTGACTCTGTGGTGACGGCCCCGCAACCGGGCGTCGACCAGTTGGACGAACTGCTGCTCGGCAGTACCCGTGCCGGACTTCCGGTGTCGTGGCGAGTCGACGGAGATCGAGCGTCCGTCTCGGAATCCACGGGACTTGCGCTGTACCGGATAATTCAGGAGTCGATCACCAATGCGGCCAGGCATTCACCTGGCGGACCCATCGAGGTCGCTGTGGCGTTCGGCCCGCAATCGGTGAGCGCGCTCGTGAACAACGGACCTTCGCCACTGGGTGGCAATCAGCACTCGGTGTCGGAAACCACTGGTGGCAATGGAATACGCGGAATGCGTGAGCGGGCTTCGGCCGTGGGCGGCATGCTGTTGGCAAACCGGCGCGAGGACGGAGGGTTCGAGGTCCGGGCCGAGTTGCCGTCGATGCCCGCCTAGGCTGTCCGAGTGCCCATCACAGTATTCATCGCAGACGACCAGGCGATGGTTCGACAAGGGTTCGGAGCCCTACTCTCCGCCCAGCCCGACATCAGCGTGATCGGCGATGCGCCGGACGGCAAGATCGCCGTCGCCGAGGTCGCGCGATTGCGTCCGGATGTGGTGTTGATGGATGTTCGCATGCCCGAGATGAACGGACTCGACGCTGCCCGCCAGATTCTGTCCGCCGGATGGGAACCGCCGGTGCGAGTCCTCATGCTCACCACTTTCGACATCGACGACTACGTCTACGAGGCCCTGAGCGTCGGGGCGAGTGGGTTTATGCTCAAGGATGCACCGGCCGAGGAACTGATTCGGGCGGTACGCGTGGTCGCCGAAGGGCAGGCCTTGCTGGCGCCGACGGTGACGCGTCGGCTGATTGCCGATGTGACCAGCCGGCGGGCGGCCCCGCGCGCACGGCCCGCAGCGCTCGACGCCCTGACCCCGCGTGAGCGCGAGGTCCTCGAACTGATCGCCCGCGGATTGTCCAACGTCGAGATCGCCGAGCGACTGTTCGTCGCCGAGCAGACCGTCAAGACCCATGTCGGGAAGGTGCTGTCGAAGCTCGATCTACGAGATCGCGCCCAGGCAGTCGTGTTGGCGTACGAAAGCGGGCTCGTCACGCCAGGTTAGCGATCCCGTACGGCGCGGCGTTGCGGCTCGGCAACGCCGCTATCCTGCGGCAATACGGTGACTGGGGGAAGATGGACACCAAGATCCACAATCCGGTCACGAGAGGTGCTGCACTATGCGAATCGGAATCCTCACGGGCGGCGGCGACTGCCCGGGCTTGAACGCGGTCATCCGCGCCGTCGTACGTACGTCGGCCGGTCGTTACGGCAGTACCGTGGTCGGATTCCGGGACGGCTGGCGAGGACTTCTCGAGGACCGCAAGGTCCCTCTCGATGCGGACGATCGCATCAACCGCATCCTCACTCGCGGCGGCACGATCCTCGGCACCGCTCGCGTGAACCCCGACAAACTGCGCGCGGGCCTCGATCAGATCAAGCAGACCCTCGACGACAACGGGATCGACGTCCTGATCCCGATCGGCGGCGAAGGCACACTCACCGCGGCCAGTTGGCTTTCCGAGAGTGGCGTGCCCGTGATCGGCGTGCCCAAGACGATCGACAACGACATCGACTGCACCGACGTGACTTTCGGTTTCGACACCGCCTTGGCCGTCGCCACCGACGCCATCGACAGACTCCACACCACGGCCGAATCACACCAGCGGGTCATGCTCGTCGAGGTCATGGGCCGGCACGCGGGCTGGATCGCGCTGCAAGCCGGACTGGCGTCGGGGGCACACCTGACGCTGGTTCCGGAACAGCCGTTCGACGTCGACGAGGTGTGCGCGATGGTCAAGAAGCGCTTCCAGCGCGGTGACTCCCACTTCATCTGCGTCGTCGCCGAAGGTGCGATGCCCGATCCCGCGTCGATGACTCTGCGCGAAGGTGGCATCGACGAGTTCGGCCACAAGATCTTCACCGGAGTCGCGCAGCAGCTCGGCAACGAGATCGAGCGTCGGATCGGCAAGGAAGTTCGCACCACCGTCCTCGGGCACATTCAGCGCGGCGGCACCCCGACGCCGCACGACCGCATCCTCGCCACCCGCTTCGGCGTACATGCCACCGACGCAGCTCACCGCGGAGATTTCGGTCAGATGGTCGCCTTGCACGGAACGTCCATCGACCTCGTTCCGCTCGCCGAGGCGACCCGCAAACTCAAGACGGTGCCCAAGGAGCGCTACGAGGAGGCAGCCGCATTCTTCGGCTGAGCCGCAGACGCATAAACTGATCACCATGACTGCTGTCGATGCGCCCGACATCCTCGATTACGACGAAGTACTGACCAAGTACGAGCCTGTGATGGGTATGGAGGTGCACGTAGAACTCGGCACCGCGACCAAGATGTTCTGCCCGTGCCCCACCGAGTTCGGTGCCGAACCCAATACCCAGGTGTGCCCGGTCTGTCTGGGCATGCCCGGTTCGTTGCCGGTGGTGAACGCAGCTGCTGTCGAATCCGCGATCCGGATCGGCCTTGCGCTCAACTGCTCCATCACACCGTGGGGTCGATTCGCGCGTAAGAACTACTTCTACCCGGATCAGCCGAAGAACTACCAGATCTCCCAGTACGACGAGCCGATCGCAACCGAGGGCTACCTCGACGTGATCCTCGACGACGGCACGACGTGGCGTGTCGACATCGAGCGCGCGCACATGGAAGAGGACACCGGAAAGTCCCTCCATGTCGGCGGTGCTACCGGCCGTATCCACGGCGCAAGCCACTCACTACTCGACTACAACCGTGCCGGTGTGCCGCTGGTCGAGATCGTCACCAAGACCATCCACGGTGCCGGCGAGCGCGCTCCCGAGGTTGCCCGTGCCTACGTGACGGCGCTTCGTGATCTGCTGAAGTCCCTCGACGTCTCCGACGTGCGGATGGATCAGGGATCGATGCGTTGCGACGCCAACATTTCGCTGATGCCGATCGGCGCCGAGGAACTCGGAACGCGTACCGAGACCAAGAACGTCAACTCCCTCAAAAGTGTCGAGGTCGCGGTTCGCTACGAAATGCGCCGTCAGGCAGCAGTTCTCGACGCCGGCGGTGAGGTCATCCAGGAGACCCGTCATTTCCAGGAAGCCGACGGCACCACCGCCGCCGGACGCCGTAAGGAAACGGCCGAGGACTACCGCTACTTCCCGGAGCCCGATCTCGAGCCTGTTGCCCCGAGCGCCGAGTGGGTGGAAGAACTGCGCGGCACCTTGCCGGAGCTTCCCTGGATTCGCCGCGCGCGGATCCAGAAGGACTGGGGAATCTCCGACGAGGTCATGCGCGACCTCGTCAATGCCGGTGCCATCGATCTGGTGATCGCGACCACCGAGGCCGGTGCGTCGCCCGAGGCAGCGCGGTCGTGGTGGCTGTCCTACCTGTCACAGCAGGCCAACACCCGTGGCGTCGAACTCGGTGCTCTGCCGATCACCCCGGCGCAGGTTGCGCAGGTCGTCGCTCTCATCGACAGCGGCAAGCTCAACAACAAGGTCGCTCGCCAGGTCGTCGATCACGTCCTCGACGGCGAAGGTGATCCGGAGCAGGTTGTCGCGGCGCACCCGGAGTTGGTCGTCGAACGTGACGAAACCAAGCTCAAGGCAGCCGTCGACGAAGCGCTCGCAGCCAACCCCGACATCGCGGACAAGATCCGCAGTGGCAAGGTGCAGGCCGCCGGAAAGATCGTCGGCGACGTCATGAAGGCCACCCGTGGGCAGGCAGACGCGGCTCGTGTGAAGGAACTTGTCATCGAGGCGTGCAGCTAATCCTCGGTAGCGAACGCTGATGCCCGGCCGAATCGAATTCGGCCGGGCATCAGTGTTTTACCGCTGTCGATCTGGATACTGTCGATCTACAGACCAGGGACCACAACCGCGCGGCCGCTGAGCGTTCCGGCGGCCAGTCGTCGATACGCTTCGGCTCCGTTGTCGAGGCTGAAGGTCTCCACCGCTATGTCGAAGATGCCGGCGTGGGCGAGGTCGATCAATTCGATCAATTCGTTGCGGGCACCCCAGTAAGGAACGGTCACCGAAGCCTCGTAAGGACTTTGGAAGAACCCGACCTTGGCATGCGCCTGCCCATCGCCGATCCCGACGATGGTGACGTCGGATCCGACGCCGGCGACAGCCATCGCGGTGTCGATGGTGGGCTGGTAGCCGACGAAGTCGAGAACCAGTGCGGCGCCCTGACTTCCGGTGATCTTGCGGACGTTCTCGGCCGCATCCTTGTCGGAGAGCACCACTTCGTGGGCGCCGACCTTGGTTGCCAGTTCGAGCTTGTCCGCGCTCACGTCGAGTGCGATGACCGTGGCTGCCGAGAGGTGGCGGAGGAGCTGAATGGCGACGTGGCCGAGACCACCGGTGCCGATGACAACCGCGTACGAGCCTCCGCGAAGTTTCGGCAGAGAACGCTTTATCGCGTGATAGGGCGTCAGGCCAGCGTCGGTCAGTGGCACTGTCTTGATCGGGTCGAGGTCGCCGATCGGGACGAGATGGCGAGGTGAGTCGACGATCATGAACTCGGCCAACGCGCCGGGGGCGCCGAGACCGGGAGGATTGATGCCGAGTTCTTTTGCGCGAGAACAGTAGTTCTCCAGTCCCTGCGAGCAGTGCCAACAGTTGCCGCAACCCCAAGGCCCGTAGACGACGACATTGGTTCCGATGTCGAGTCCCTCGACACCCTCGCCGACGGCGGCGACCCGGCCGGCGCCTTCGTGACCGAGAGTAAGCGGAAGGCCGTAGGTGTACTGCTCTTCGGGCAGGCTCATGATGAAGTCGTCCGAGTGACAGACGCCGGCCGCGGTTACTTCCAGGAGCACTTCACCGGGACCGGGCTCGGGTTTGGGAATCTCCGTGAGTTCGGGCTCTGCGCCGATTCTCGTGTACTGGATTGCCTTCATTCCGACTCCTTTGTCGTGGTTGGCCAACCGGTCCTGGAAGTGCGTATGGAAATCAGAGGCTCAGTCGATCCCGCCGCTGCCACTCGGCATCGGGATCTTGACCACCTTGTCGTCGTTCGGACCCGGCTCGCCTGCGGTTTTGTTTATCGTGCTCGCCCACATCAAACCGTCGGATCCGAGTGCCAAACCGCCCAGTTGGCCGTACGTGTCTTTCGCCACTGCCGACGGCGCGGTCGTGACGGCACCTGTTCCTGGATCTGCGGCCAGCGCCGAGATCGCTTTGCCGACCCCCAACGCGACAGCTACCACTCCCTGCGCCGCAATGCACCCTCCGACGCCGGGTCGGTCAGGCCACGTCCAAGCGGGGGACGTCACCGTTCCGTCGGAGCCGACACGTTGGAGGCGATCCTCGAGAGTGGTTCGGTCGGTCACCCACGTCGCGATACCCGGATCCACACACACGCCGCCGCCGTTCCCGATTCCGGACAGAACAACTTCCGGGCGAGGCGGCGCTGCGTTGGGCGTCAACGATCGGACTCGCAACAGTTTCCCCGCCAACGAGCCGGGATCCTGAGCAACCGCAGGGTTTCCGGTATCGCCCGTCAGGACCATGAGCTGGTCCGGGGCCGCGAACTCCAGTGACCCGCCGTTGCCACTCGCGCCGCGTGGAATTCCACCGAGGACTTCCTTTGCGGTGTCGCCCGGCGCGATGCGGACCACCCGGTTGTCGGTACCGGTGGTGACGTAGGCATAAATCAGATTGTCTTCGACAAATGTGGGGGAGAGGGCGATGTCGAGCAGTCCGCCGTCGCCGCTGCCGTCAACGTCGATCTTGGCGACCTCGACGGGCGTCGTGTTGGGCGCCACCTGCATGATTCGGCCGGTCCGACGTTCGGCGACCAACCCCGAGTTCCCGTCCGGGAGTGTGACGAGCCCACCCGTGGTGTCGAGACAGGTTGCGATCACGGCAGTGTCGGCGTCCTGACAGGGGCCGAGAGGGCCGGTACGCGGCGCCGGCGGCGTGGTCGAGGGCGGCGGATTCTCCGGCTGCACTTCGGCGCTGGCCTGGTTGGTCGGCTCGGGTGTGAACGGCGAGGCAGTCGATTCGTCGAAGTCGGCGCAACCTGCGAGCAACGATGTCCCGAGCACCAGAGCCAGTGCGCCCAGCGCTGCATGCCTACCCGTAGTCATGCCCAAGACGTTACGTAACCCACGGCCGATGCCGCCACGCCGGACCAAGGTTCCCCGTCGAGTTCGTGAATCGGTCATAGGCTCACCTACGTGACTGACGAGCGAAAAGATCCCAGCGAGTTGTCGGATGCGGACAAGCCGACGGGCAATGTGTCCAGTCCGTATGATTCGCCCACCGAACAATTTCCGACGGTGAGCGCCAAAAACCCGTTGCCGCGTACCGACGACGATCTTGACTTCGGTTCCACGAACGCCAACTCCCTCACCGAACAGATACCGACGTATCGCGCACCGGGCGCGGATCAACCGACGGTGGCTCTCGAGCGTGAGACGGCGTACGACGCTCCGATCGCCGCTGTCCCCACCGCCGAAGCGGTGGCAGGTACAACGGAGGCTCCGCGGAGTCGAGGCACTCTCGACCTCGGCTTGCTTGCCTTGCGGTTGGCCGTCGGTGGAACTGCGTCGGTGCACGGTCTGCAGAAGTTGACCGGTATCTGGAACGGGCCGGGTCTGGGCGGGTTCGAGGCGATGCTGGCGGATGCCGGGTTCCAGCAGGCGAAGTGGATGGCGATACTCGGCGCCGTCGGTGAGGTCGCGGGTGGCGCGCTCCTGATCCTCGGGTTGCTGACTCCCGTTGCGGCAGCGTCGGTTCTGGCCGTGATGATCAACGCGTGGGCGCTGCGTCAGGCGAGCGCCCCGGGTCTCGAGTACTTCGCCCCGGCCGGTACCGAATACGAGATGCTGCTGGGAATCTGCGCCGGCGTCATCATCTTGACGGGTCCTGGCCGAATCGCACTGGATGGTCGTCGGGGCTGGGCCACCCGCCCGTTTGTCGGGTCGCTCGTGGTCTTGATTCTCGGCATCGCTGCCGGCGTCTGCACTTGGATCTTCCTGAACGGTGCCAATCCGCTCATCTGAAATTCGCACAACCAAAACGAACCGCCGCCTTCCGAATCGGAAGGCGGCGGTTCGTTTGTGAAGGGTCAGTCCTTGACGAGTACCGGATCGGCATTCGCAGACGGGATGGCCGTCCCGTCCTTGAGCTTGCGACCGAGGACCGACTTGCGGTGTCCGTACGCGAAGTACACGAGCACACCGATGGCCATCCAGACGAGGAAGCGGATCCAGGTCTCGACCGAGAGGTTGAGCATCAGCCAACCGCAGGCGAGCACGGCGACGATCGGAACGAACGGAACCAGCGGGACGCGGAATCCGCGCGGCAGGTCGGGGCGGGTGCGGCGTAGGACGATAACGCCGACGCAGACGAGGACGAACGCGAAGAGCGTGCCGATGTTGACCATTTCTTCGAGCGTGCCCATGGGGAAGAAGGCTGCCAGGACGGCGACGATGCCGCCGACGATCAGCGTGATGCGCAGTGGGATGCCCTTGGCGTTGGTCTTGGCCAGGCTGCGCGGCATGAGGCCGTCACGGGACATGGCGAACAGGACGCGGGTCTGGCCGAGCATCATGACCATGACGACTGTTGTCAGGCCGGCCAGGCCACCGAAGTTGATGGCCGTCTGTGCCCAACCGATTCCGTTTGCCTCGAATGCGGTGGCAAGGGTGGCGCTGGAATCGCCGACCAGCGGGCTGCCGTCCTTGAGTTCGGTGTACTTGACCATGCCGGTGAGGACGAGTGTGACGGCAACGTAGAGCACGGTGACGATGGCGAGCGAGCCGAAGATTCCGCGCGGCAACGACTTCTGCGGGTTCTTGGTTTCCTCGGCCGTGGTCGCAACCACGTCGAATCCGATGAATGCGAAGAACACCAGGCTGGCGGCGGCGAGCAATCCGTATGCGCCGTAGCTGCTTCCACCGGCGCCGGTCAGCCAGGAGAACAATGTCTGGTGGATTCCGCTGGCAGAGCTCTCGGCCCCCTCGGACGGCGGGATGAAGGGGGAGTAGTTCTCCTTCTTGATGTAGAACGCGCCGACGACGATGACGAGCAGTACTACCGCGATCTTGATTGCGGTGATGACTGCGGAGACTCGCGAGGAAACCTTGGTGCCGATCGCGAGGATCAGCGTGATCGCTCCGATGATGAGCAGTGCGCCCCAGTCGAAGCTGATCGATCCGATGTGCGCGGTGGTACTGCCGCTGGCACCGATGACGTTGCCGAGATAGAGCGACCAACCCTTGCCGACGACAGCGGAGGCGAGTGCGAACTCGAGGATGAGGTCCCAGCCGATGATCCAGGCCGCGAACTCACCGAACGTCGCGTAGGAGAACGTGTATGCGCTGCCGGCGACCGGAACAGTGGAGGCGAACTCCGCGTAACACAGTGCGGCAAGGCCACAGGCAATGGCAGCGAGAACGAATGCCAGTGAAATGGAGGGTCCTGCGACATTGCCTGCGGTTCGAGCAGTCAGCGTGAAGATGCCTGCGCCGATGACGACGGCGACTCCGAATACCGTGAGGTCCTTCGCGGTCAATTCCTTCTTGAGCTTTGTCTCAGGCTCGTCGGTGTCCGCGATCGATTGCTCGACGGATTTGGTGCGCCATATGCCGACTCCGGGCATGTATTGCTCCTTGGTTGTTTCCTCGTCGACCTTGTGGGTGACGGGCGGTGGCTGACTGTCGTCGTTGTGATGTGCGTCTCAGCGACCTGATGAGGGAACCACTGGTGAGCGCCGTGTGCAAGTCAGCTCGCTCGAACTGACCGAAATGATCACCTGACTGAAAGTCATCCCCCCTCATGTATCTGAATTGATCAGCTGGTGTCTGGAACCCTACGTCCAAGTGAATTCGCTCACGAGTCGGACGCGCGATTCGGTCTGAAATGTCTGATAGCTCATATCGTTCCGTTGGTGCTCCGCGTGTCGCCCGGTTATTCGGTACCTGTCGGTCGGTCTTGCTCTCGATGAGTTGCATCAACCCAACTGGTTTCACCTCGCCGGAGCAACACCGCGTACCTGGATGCACTCGAGCGTCAATCACGCGTCGTGGCAGAGTGTGTCGGCGACGGGATGATCGGATTGGGTTGTGGTTCAGGCTCATACAACACCGAAGGGGTATGGCGTGTTCGGACGCGGTCGATCCCGCGTTCTTCTCCGACAGCGTCAGGCGTGACATGGCGAACTCCGAGGCGAGATGAACCCGACTCTGTCGCGAGCCGCACGCACACTGACAGAAAAGATCCCCGGCCGAAAAGCGGCCGGGGATCTATTCTCGATTCTTGGCAGAACTTACGGAACGTAGCGAACCGCGCCCTTGTCGGCGGACGTTGCCAGAGCGGCGTAGGCGCGCAGCGCTGTCGTCACGGTGCGCTGACGATCGACCGGCTGCCACGGGCGCTCCGAGGTCTCCATCTTGGCGCGTCGCTCGGCGAGGACGTCGTCGTCGACAAGGATCTCCAGCGTGCGAGAGGCGACGTCGATGCGAACCTGATCGCCGTTCTGGACGAGACCGATGATTCCGCCTGCGGCAGCCTCGGGGGAGATGTGACCGATGGACAGCCCGGAAGTTCCGCCCGAGAAACGACCGTCGGTGATCAGTGCGCATTCCTTACCGAGGCCCGCGCCCTTGAGGAAGGCGGTGGGGTGCAGCATTTCCTGCATGCCGGGTCCGCCCTTGGGGCCTTCGTAGCGCACGACGAGAACGTCGCCGGCCTTGATCTTCTTCTGCAGGATGACCGAGACGGCTTCTTCTTGGGATTCGACGACCAGCGCCGGGCCCTGGAAGGAGAACAGTTCCTCGTCGATGCCGGCCGTTTTGAGGATTGCGCCGTCGAGTGCGATGTTGCCGCGCAGGACAACCAAGCCGCCTTCGACGGTGTAGGCGTTCGCGACGTCGCGGATGCAGCCGCCGGCCGCATCCGTGTCGAGGGCAGACCAACGGTTGTCCGTGGAGAACGGTTCGATGGTACGCACGCCGCCGGGAGCCGCGTGGAAAAGCTCGATTGCTTCGTCGGTTGCCTTGCCGGAGCGGATGTCCCAGTCGTCGAGCCACTGATCGAAGCTCTTGGTGTGCACGGTGGAGACATCGGTTTCGAGGAGTCCGCCGCGGCGAAGCTCACCGAGCAGTGCGGGGATTCCGCCGGCGCGGTGGACGTCTTCCATGTGATAGTCCGAGTTGGGGGAGACCTTGGACAGGCACGGCACCTTGCGGCTGATCGCGTCGATGGTGTCGAGGTCGAAATCGACCTCGCCTTCCTGCGCCGCAGCCAGCGTGTGCAGGACGGTGTTGGTGGAACCGCCCATGGCGACGTCGAGAGCCATTGCGTTGCGGAACGCTGCCGGGGTCGCGATGTTGCGCGGCAGAACCGACTCGTCGCCGTCGCGGTAGTACTTGAGGGCGGCCTCGACCACTGTGGTGCCCGCACGAGAGAAGAGTGCGTGACGCGCTTTGTGAGTTGCCAGAGTGGAGCCGTTGCCCGGCAAAGCGAGACCGAGGGCTTCGGTCAGGCAGTTCATGGAGTTGGCGGTGAACATGCCGGAGCAGGACCCGCACGTCGGACACGCGCTGCGCTCGACCTCGTCGAGGCCTTCGTCGGACACGGCATCGTTGGCAGAGGCGGAGATCGCGGTGATGAGGTCGGTGGGGGCTTGGGCCACGCCGCCGACGACCACTGCCTTACCGGCCTCCATCGGACCACCGGAGACGAAGACGGTCGGGATGTTCAGACGCATCGCGGCGTTGAGCATGCCGGGAGTGATCTTGTCGCAGTTGGAGATACACACCAGTGCGTCGGCCGTGTGGGCGTTTGCCATGTACTCGACCGAGTCGGCGATGATCTCGCGGCTCGGGAGCGAGTAGAGCATTCCGCCGTGGCCCATTGCGATGCCGTCGTCGACTGCGATGGTGTGGAACTCACGAGCGACGCCGCCGGCTGCACTGATGGCCTCGGCAACGATCTCGCCCACGTTCTTGAGATGCACGTGGCCGGGTACGAACTGGGTGTACGAGTTCGCTACGGCGACGATCGGCTTGCCGAAGTCGGAATCCGTCATTCCTGTGGCGCGCCACAGGGATCGGGCTCCGGCAGCATTACGTCCGATGGTGGTGGTGCGTGACCTCAACGGGGGCATGGGCGTGTTCCTTATGTGATCGTTGCTGGTCCACTCAAATAGAAGCGAGGGCCTTTCAACGCTACTCGCGTGCTATTGGCGCTTCTCTTCGGGCTGGACCGAACCGTTGTCGGTGTTGTCGGACTCGACCTCGGCTTCTGCTTCGGCTTCTGCCGCTGCGTCTTCCTCTTCGGCTTCCTTGGCCGCGAAGGCTTCTGCGGCCGATGCGTAGGGATCGGTGATGCGGCCGCCGCTGGCGATCGCGATCTCGGGAAGCCTGACGAAGCTGACCGCAGGCAAGGTCACCTCGGTTCCGTCGGTGAGTTCTGCGCGCGCCCAGCTGCGCTTCGGGAAGCGGAAACCCTTGACGTCGTCCCAGGCGAGGGTGCGCTTGGAGAACGTCGAGCGGACCTCGAGACCGTCAGGGCTGACGGTGGTGCGCAGTCGCGCGACGAGATAGACGGCGATGATCGGAAGGATCAGCAACCAGCTGAAGGCGACGGGCCACCCGAAGATCGGGAAGCTGACCGCGAACAGAAGGAACGCGCACGCCATGTAAGCGAGCTGCGAAATGCGGATGACGTGCCGAAGGGGTTTCGGCGTGTGGGATGATTGAGCCGGTGGCACGGGCTGCTGCGAAGTTGACACCTCTACATCTTCGCATTGCAGCCGATGTATCTCAGATTCTGGGACGGTCGACTCACCAAGTTTGCCGTTCGCGACTAGCGCCTCTACTGTCGAGTGCGTGAAACAGAATGAGTTGCTCGTAATCGGCCGGCGCGTCGTCGCCTGAGTCGATTTTTCAACTCACCAGATAACGACGCGCCACCCTCGCTCAGCAGATGCTGACGGGGGTTTTTTGTTGCCCGGAGCCAAATCAGAGGATTTCCCAGTGAGCGCACCAACAGCACGGCCTCAACCAACGCCGCGCAAGTCAGGGACACCGAGCCCGACAACCGCGGCTGCCGCAACCCAGACGGCCAACCGTCGCCAGCTCCCGCCCGAGCGGGTAACCGGCGCGCAGTCTGTGGTTCGAGCCCTCGAAGAGCTCGAGGTCGACACGGTATTCGGCATTCCCGGCGGTGCCGTGCTCCCGGTTTACGACCCACTCTTCGATTCGGTCAAGGTCCGCCACGTGCTCGTGCGCCACGAGCAGGGTGCAGGCCACGCTGCCACCGGTTACGCCCAGGCGACCGGCAAGGTCGGCGTGTGCATGGCTACCTCGGGTCCCGGTGCGACCAACCTGGTCACGCCGCTGGCCGACGCGCAGATGGACTCCGTTCCGATCGTCGCGATCACCGGACAGGTGGCGCGCTCGCTCATCGGTACCGACGGCTTCCAGGAAGCCGACATCTCAGGCATCACGATGCCGGTCACCAAGCACAACTTCCTGATCACCGACGCGATCGACATCCCGCGCATCATGGCCGAGGCGTTCTACCTCGCAGCCAGTGGTCGCCCCGGCGCCGTCCTGGTCGATATCCCGAAGGACATCCTGCAGTCGCAGACCACGTTCTCGTGGCCGCCGGAGATGCGTCTGCCGGGATACCGCCCGGTCACCAAGCCGCACGGCAAGCAGGTACGTGAAGCTGCACGTCTGATCGCCGACGCCAAGTCGCCGGTGCTGTACGTCGGTGGCGGCGTCATCAAGTCCGACTCCTCGCCGGAGCTGCTCGAATTGGCCGAGCTGACCGGAATCCCCGTCGTCACCACATTGATGGCCCGCGGCGCGTTCCCGGACAGCCACGACCTCAACTGCGGTATGCCCGGTATGCACGGCACCGTTGCCGCGGTCGCCGCTCTGCAGCGCAGCGATCTCCTGATCACCCTCGGCGCGCGTTTCGACGACCGCGTCACCGGTCAGCTGAATTCCTTTGCGCCCGATGCCAAGGTCATCCACGCTGACATCGATCCGGCCGAGATCGGCAAGAACCGATACGCGGACGTCCCGATCGTGGGCGACTGCAAAGAGGTCATCACCGAACTCATCGAGGCGATCCGTGCCGACATGGCCACGGGTACCACGTTCGACCTCACCGTGTGGTGGGCGTACCTGAACGACATCCGTCGTACCTACCCGCTGAGCTACGACCGCCCCACCGACGGTCAGCTGAGTCCGGAGTACGTCATCCAGACCGTCGGCAAGCTCGCCGGACCGGATGCCATCTACTGTGCCGGCGTCGGACAGCACCAGATGTGGGCCGCGCAGTTCGTCGGTTACGAGAAGCCCCGCACGTGGCTCAACTCGGGTGGACTCGGCACCATGGGCTACGCGGTTCCCGCGGCCATGGGCGCCAAGATGGGCATGCCCGACACCGAGGTGTGGGCGATCGACGGTGACGGCTGCTTCCAGATGACCAATCAGGAACTCGCAACCTGCGCACTCGAAGGTATTCCGATCAAGGTTGCCCTGATCAACAACGGCAACCTCGGCATGGTGCGTCAGTGGCAGACACTCTTCTACGAAGAGCGCTACTCCAACACCAACCTCGGAACGCACGGCGCCATCCGCATCCCGGACTTCGTCAAGCTCGCAGAAGCATTGGGCTGCCACGGAATTCGTGTCGAGCGCGAAGAAGATGTCGAAGCTGCGATCCGTGAGGCGCAGTCCATCAACGACAAGCCTGTCGTGATCGACTTCATCGTCACCGCCGACGCACAGGTGTGGCCGATGGTCGCTGCCGGAACGAGCAACGACGAAATCATGGCGGCCCGGGGCATCCGGCCGCTGTTCGACGACGACGAGGCAGTTGCCGAGCCCGCCGTCATCCACGAAGCCATGTCACGCGAGCAAGCCGGACCCGCCGCGGGCACAGGGGAGGATCAGAAGTGAGCACCAGTCACACCCTCAGTGTTCTCGTCGAGGACAAGCCAGGCGTGCTGGCTCGCGTCTCCGCACTTTTCTCCCGCCGCGGATTCAACATCGAATCCCTTGCGGTGGGCGGAACCGAGATCCCCGAGATCTCACGTATGACCATCGTCGTCACGGTCGACGAGTTCCCTCTCGAGCAGGTGACGAAGCAGCTCAACAAGCTGATCAACGTCATCAAGATCGTCGAGCAGGACGGTGAAGCATCCGTCGCTCGCGAGCTCGTGCTCATCAAGGTGCGCGCAGATGCAAGCGTGCGCACGCAGGTCATCGAAACGGTGAACCTGTTCCGCGCCAAGGTGATCGACGTCTCCCCGGAGTCCGTCACCATCGAGGCGACCGGTACTCGGTCCAAGCTGGATGCACTGCTGCGGATGCTTGATCCGTACGGTATCCGGGAGATCGTTCAGTCCGGGGTCGTGGCAGTCGGTCGAGGGCCGAAGTCGATCACGGCCACCCGCTAGTACTTTTAGACACGTAAAAATCCAAGGAGAGGTTGAGAACTGTGGCAGTCGAGATGTTCTACGACGACGATGCCGATCTGTCGATCATTCAGGGCCGCAAGGTTGCTGTGATCGGCTACGGAAGCCAGGGCCACGCCCATTCGTTGAGCCTGCGTGACTCGGGCGTCGATGTGCGCATCGGCCTCAAGGAAGGCTCCAAGTCCCGTGAAAAGGCTGAAGAGCAGGGGCTGACGGTCGGTACGCCGGCCGAGGTTTCCGAGTGGGCCGACGTCATCATGGTGCTCGCACCTGACACTGCTCAGGCGAGCATCTTCACCAACGACATCGAGCCGAACCTCAAGGACGGCGACGCGCTGTTCTTCGGTCACGGCCTGAACATTCACTTCGACCTGATCAAGGCTCCGGAGTTCGTCACCGTCGGTATGGTCGCTCCCAAGGGACCGGGCCACCTGGTGCGTCGTCAGTTCGTCGACGGCAAGGGCGTTCCCGCGCTCATCGCCATCGACCAGGATCCCAAGGGTGAAGGCCAGGCTCTCGCTCTGTCCTACGCCAAGGGCATCGGTGGAACGCGCGCAGGCGTCATCAAGACCACGTTCAAGGAAGAGACCGAGACGGACCTCTTCGGCGAGCAGGCCGTGCTGTGCGGCGGCACCGAGGAACTGGTCAAGACCGGTTTCGAGGTCATGGTCGAGGCCGGCTACGCACCCGAGATGGCGTACTTCGAGGTTCTGCACGAGCTCAAGCTCATCGTCGACCTCATGTACGAGGGTGGCATCGCCCGCATGAACTACTCGGTGTCCGACACCGCTGAGTTCGGTGGATACCTCTCCGGCCCGCGCGTCATCGACGCCGACACCAAGGAGCGCATGAAGGCGATCCTGGCAGACATCCAGTCCGGCGAGTTCACCCGTCGTCTGGTTGCCAACGTCGAGAACGGCAACACCGAGCTCGAGGGCCTGCGCAAGGCCAACGCCGAGCACCCCATCGAGGTCACCGGCAAGAAGCTGCGCGACCTGATGAGCTGGGTCGATCGTCCGATCACCGAAACCGCGTAATTCGCAGTTTCACGCTCCACGTCTCCACTGGCCTGATGTCGCGCCGGTTCAATTACGTTGAACCAGCGCGGCATTGGGCCGGAGTCGTTTTCCGGGTCGGCTGAGTCCGGATTCATATTGCATCGAGAATTTGCCCGCGAAAGTGTCCACTATGTGGTATTGCCTACCGCGTTGTGGATTCGAAGTCAGCGCGCACTAAACTATCGGTGGTTAAACCACCTTCACACCCACCTAATCAGGGAGTTTGCACGTGAGCCAGCCTGGCCGTCCCGTTGTTCTGATCGCCGACAAGCTCGCGCCGTCCACAGTCGAGGCGCTCGGTGACGGTGTGGAGGTGCGTTGGGTCGACGGACCCGACCGCCCGGCGCTGCTCGCCGCGGTACCCGAGGCCGACGCGATTCTCGTCCGTTCCGCCACCACCGTCGACGCCGAGGTTCTGGCTGCCGGCACCAAGCTGAAGATCATCGGCCGCGCCGGTGTCGGCCTGGACAACGTCGAGATCCCCGCAGCCACCGAGCGCGGCGTGATGGTCGTCAACGCACCGACCTCCAACATTCACTCCGCTGCCGAGCACGCTGTCGCGCTCCTCATGTCGACCGCTCGCCAGATTCCCGCAGCAGACAAGACCCTGCGTGAGAACACCTGGAAGCGAAGCAAGTTCAACGGTGTCGAGATCCTCGGCAAGACCGTCGGTGTCGTCGGACTCGGCCGCATCGGCCAGCTCTTCGCGCAGCGTCTCGCCGCGTTCGAGACCACGATCATCGCGTACGACCCCTACCTGCCCGCAGCCCGCGCAGCGCAGCTCGGCATCGAACTGGTCACCATCGACGAGCTCGTCGAGCGCGCCGACTTCATCTCCGTGCACCTGCCCAAGACCAAGGAAACGGCCGGCCTGATCAACGCCGAGCGTCTCGCCAAGGCCAAGGACGGCGTCATCATCGTCAACGCCGCCCGCGGTGGTCTGATCGACGAAGATGCGCTTTACGACGCACTGGTCTCCGGCAAGGTTCGCGGCGCCGGTCTCGACGTGTTCAGCACCGAGCCGTGCACCGATTCCAAGCTCTTCGGTCTCGACAACGTCGTTGTCACCCCGCACCTCGGTGCATCGACGTCCGAGGCTCAGGACCGCGCAGGCATCGACGTCGCGAAGAGTGTTCTCCTCGCTCTGGCAGGCGAATTCGTTCCCGAGGCCGTCAACGTCTCCGGTGGCCCCGTCGGCGAAGAAGTCGCTCCGTGGCTCGAGCTCGTCCGCAAGCTCGGTCTCCTCGCTGCGACGCTGTCGCCCGAGGCAGTTCAGACCGTGCAGGTTGTCGCCACCGGCGAGCTGTCGGCCGAAACCGTCGACATCCTCGGCCTGGCTGCACTGCGCGGCGTGTTCTCCGCCAGCAGCGACGAGGCTGTCACGTTCGTCAACGCTCCGGCACTTGCCGAGCAGCGCGGCGTGACCGTGTCGGTCGAGAAGCACTCCGAGGCTCTTGCTCACCGCAGTGCGGTCGAGGTTCGTGCAGTTGCCGCCGACGGCACGGTCACTTCGGTCACGGGCGCACTCACCGGCCTGCAGCAGGTCGAGAAGATCGTCAACATCAACGGACGCAGCTTCGACCTGCGCGCCGAGGGCCACAACATCGTCGTTCACTACAGCGATCGTCCGGGCGTTCTCGGTGTGCTCGGCACGGTTCTCGGTAACGCAGGCGTCGATATTCTCGCCGCAGCGTTGAGCCAGGACGCTGAAGGCGAAGGCGCAACGGTCATCCTGCGTGTCGACCGCGTCGTCGGTGACACCGAGGTCGAGGCAATCGTCTCGCAGCTCGACGCTCGCGTCGCCCAGGTCGACCTTTCCTGATTTGTTTTTGCTGTGCGCCTTTATTAACCGCCCGCGGTTAATAAAGGCGCACAGTTCTACTGAGATGAGGACTCCATGAAGCTTGCGGTCATTCCGGGTGACGGAATCGGCGTCGAGGTCACAGCCGAAGCGCTCAAGGTGCTCGGCAAGTTGGTTCCGGATCTGGAAACCACCGAATACGATCTCGGTGCCCGTCGCTACAACGCCACCGGCGAGTTGCTTCCGGCCGACGAGCTGGACCAGATTCGTCAGCACGACGCAATCCTGTTGGGCGCCATCGGGGATCCGCGGATCGTCGCACCCGGCATCCTCGAGCGTGGACTGCTGCTGAACATGCGTTTCCAGCTCGATCATCACGTGAATCTTCGCCCCGCACAGCTGTATCCGGGTGCTTTGTCGCCGTTGGCGGCTCAGCCGGAGATCGATTTCGTCGTGGTTCGTGAAGGAACCGAGGGTCCGTACACCGGAAACGGTGGAGCGATCCGCGTCGGTACCGATCACGAGATCGCGACCGAGGTGTCGATCAACACCTGGTTCGGTGCCGAGCGCGTGGTGCGTTACGCATTTGCCTTGGCGCAGACCCGGTCCAAGCACCTCACCTTGATTCACAAGACCAACGTGCTCTCCAATGCGGGCGCAATCTGGACGCGTGCAATCGAGACCGTCGGCGCCGAGTTCCCGGACGTCGAAACTGCGTATTGCCACATCGACGCGGCCACGATCTACATGGTCACCGACCCCTCGCGCTTCGACGTGATCGTCACGGACAACCTCTTCGGTGACATCATCACCGACCTCGCCGGCGCGGTGACCGGTGGAATCGGTTTGGCCGCAAGCGGAAACATCGACGCGTCGGGTACCAACCCGTCGATGTTCGAGCCGGTGCACGGTAGTGCTCCCGATATCGCAGGCAAGGGGATCGCCGACCCCACTGCCGCGATCCTGTCCGCTGCACTGCTCCTTCGTCACCTCGGTCGCGAAGACGACGCCGCTCGGGTCGAGGCAGTAGTTGCCGCGGACCTGGCAACGCGAGGCGAAGGCCCCATCTCCACCACGGAGATCGGTGACCGGATCACCGCAGCACTGTAGGGGTTCTTCTCACGAGACTGACGCGCGTAAGCCTTTCGGCTTGCGCGCGTCAGGCGTATCCGGCACCCGGATAGACTTGCGTTCATGCGTCTTGGTCGAATTGCCAGTCCCGATGGTGTTGCGTTCGTCAGTATCGAAGGTGAAGAGGATGCCCTCGTCGCCAAGGAGATCGCGGAGCACCCGTTCGGGAATCCCACATTTACCGGCCGAAGTTGGCCACTCGCCGATGTTCGCCTTCTCGCCCCGATTCTGGCGAGCAAGGTGATCTGCATCGGTAAGAACTACGCCGACCACATTGCCGAGATGGGCGGCGAAGCTCCCGCGGATCCCGTGATCTTCCTCAAGCCCAATACGTCCATCGTCGGTCCGGGTGCCCCGATCGTCTTGCCTCCCACCTCCAACGAGGTGCACTTCGAGGGTGAACTCGCGATAGTCATCGGTCAGCCGTGCAAGGACGTTCCCGCGGCGAAGGCGTTGAGCGTGGTCCTCGGCTACACGATCGCCAACGACGTGTCGGCGCGAGATCATCAGCGTCACGACGGGCAGTGGACGCGTGCGAAGGGGCACGACACGTTCTGCCCACTCGGACCCTGGATCGAAACCAGCCTGGACGCGTCCGACGTGGACATCAAGACCGAGGTGAACGGTCAGGTCAAGCAGGACAGCAGCACGGCTTTCCTCCTCCATGACATTCCGAAGATCATCGAGTGGATCTCGGCGGTGATGACCCTCCTGCCCGGCGACGTCATCCTCACCGGCACGCCCGCCGGAGTCGGCCCGATCGTCGACGGCGATTCCGTGTCGGTCACGGTCTCGGGGATCGGCACGCTCACGAACCCGGTGACCGCCAAGAGTTGATCTGACCCGATTCGTTCAGTCACACGAATACGGAGGCCCCATCCTTACCGGATGGGGCCTCCGTCGTGCCGTGAGCTCGCGAGTTGTCCATCGAGAAAAGTTGCAAGATGGTAACTATCGGTTGGAGGGCGGTCTGGATTGCCGCCCCACTCCAGCCGATCGCACTCCGTGACTGACCTGCAGGTTTCATGAGTCAAGCAAAGCTTCGTTAGCTCTGACCTGGCATTTTGACCGAAATTCCCGGATTGGAGGCCTTCGCCGCGAGGGTTTGCTGCCGCAACCGATATCAGACCAAATTCCCTGAAATGTAACGCTGAGCAGTAGGGTGGCCGATAACTGGATAGAAGCCGATGGGGCAATCGAGTGGATTGCGCAGAAACGTGGTGACAGATGACGACTTTCGCGGAAGCCTCCCGGACGGCGGCTGGGGACGCGCGGAACGGGCAGCGGCCGGTGTGGCGAGACAAGAAGCGCTACCTGTGGCCGTTGGGTTTGCTGGTGCCGCTCAGTCCCTTTGCTGCTTGGTTCCTGGTCGACAAATTCAGCCTGGGGCTCTTCTGGGCTATCGGGGCGTGGCTGATCGTCATCGTCATTCCTCTGATTGATCTTCTGGCAGGCGAGGACGGGAACAGTCCGCCGGACGAAGCGATTCCACATCTGCAGGAGGATCGTTTCTACCGCTGGTGCACATACTTGTTCCTGCCCCTTCAATACGTCGGTCTCGTGTTCGTCGCGTGGTGCTGGGTGAATGCGCCGATGGCTGCGGGGGAGAAGTTCGCTCTCGCGATGACTGCCGGCGTTGTTGCCGGTGTGGGAATCAATGCGGCACATGAACTAGGGCACAAGAGTGAGAAGCTCGAGAAGTGGCTCGCGAAAGTAGCGCTGGCGCAGTCCTTCTACGGCCATTTCTACGTCGAACACAACCATGGTCACCACGTCCGCGTTGCGACGCCGGAGGATCCGGCCAGCTCGCGCTACAAGGAGAATTTCTGGTTCTTCCTGCCTCGCAGTGTCATCGGCGGTCTGCGCTCGGGATGGCGGATCGAAAGCGCTCGACTGAAGCGTCAAGGACGGCGGACCTGGAGTTGGCGGAACAACATCCTGAACGCGTGGGCGATGAGCGTTGTTCTGTTCGGCAGCCTGATCGCGGTGTTCGGGTGGGAAATCGCACCGTGGCTGGCCGTTCAGGCGATTGCAGGATTCACGTTCCTCGAGACCGCCAACTATCTCGAGCATTACGGATTGCTTCGTGCAAAGAGGCCTGACGGCTCGTACGTCCGCTGCTCACCAGAGGACAGTTGGAACAGTGACCACGTGGTCAGCAACCTGTTCCTCTATCAGCTTCAACGCCACAGCGACCATCACGCGAATCCGCGTCTGCGGTACCAGAGCCTGCGCAGTGCGGCCGAAGCGCCGCAACTTCCTGCGGGTTACGCGGTCATGATCGTGTGCGCGTGGGTGCCACCGCTGTGGCGAAAGGTCATGGACAAGCGACTACTCGCCTACTACGACGGTGACATGACGAGAATCAACGTCCTGCCGGGTAGGTGATCGGGGGGATGGAGGAAGGGCTACCGGACTAACCTGTAGTACGACCATCCACCATCGCCGAGCCAAGTGAGCCATGACCAACAGCGAAGTACGCGTCCGTTTCTGCCCGTCACCCACCGGAACCCCGCACGTAGGTTTGGTGCGCACAGCCTTGTTCAACTGGGCATTCGCACGTCACCACGGCGGCACGTTCGTGTTCCGTATCGAAGACACCGATGCGCAGCGCGACAGTGAAGAGTCCTACCAGGCCATCCTCGACGCCCTCCGCTGGTTGGGGCTCAACTGGGACGAGGGCCCGGAGGTCGGCGGGCCGCACGCGCCGTATCGCCAGTCCGAGCGTCGTGACCTGCATCTCGACGTCGTAGCCAAGCTGCTTGCCGCGGGGGAGGCCTACGAGTCGTACTCGACCAACGAAGAAGTGGAAGCGCGGCACAAGGCTGCCGGCCGCGATCCGAAGCTCGGATACGACAATTTCGATCGCGACCTCAGCGAAGAGCAGCGCGCCGCCTACATTGCCGAGGGTCGCAAGCCCGTCGTCCGACTCCGGATGCCCGATCACGATCTGACGTGGAACGACCTGGTTCGCGGCGAGACCACGTTCAAAGCAGGCACCGTCCCGGACTTCGCGTTGACTCGCGGCAACGGTATTCCGCTGTACACGCTGGTCAACCCTGTCGACGACGCGTTGATGAAGATCACCCACGTACTGCGCGGCGAGGACCTGCTGTCCTCGACTCCGCGTCAGCTCGCGTTGTACGAGGCATTGATCCGCATCGGTGTTGCCGATTTCACACCGTCGTTCGGGCACCTGCCGTTCGTGATGGGTCAGGGCAACAAGAAGCTTTCCAAGCGCGATCCCGAGTCCAACCTCTTCATTCACCGTGATCGGGGCTTCATCCCCGAGGGACTGCTGAATTATCTGGCTCTGCTCGGGTGGAGCATCGCCGACGATCACGACGTCTTCTCGCTCGACGAGATGGTGGCGGCCTTCGACGTCTCCAAGGTCAACTCCAACCCCGCGCGCTTCGACCAGAAGAAGGCCGACGCGATCAACGCCGAGCACATTCGCTTGCTCGAGCCGGCCGACTTCGCGGCCCGACTGAAGTCGTTCCTGGTGGAGCACGGCCACATCAGTGCCGACGTCGACGAAGCGACGTTCACTGTTGCTGCGGACCTCGTGCAGACGCGCATCGTCGTTCTGTCCGACGCGTGGGATCTGCTGAAGTTCCTGTTCGTCGACGAGGCGTCGTTTGCCCTCGATCCGGCTGCAGCGGCCAAGAACCTGAAGGAAGATGCGGGACCGGTTCTGGACGCATCGCTTGCTGCGCTCGACGCTGTCTCCGAGTGGACGGCGGCAAGCATCGAGGAAGCTCTCAAGAAAGCCCTCATCGAGGATCTGGAGCTCAAGCCGCGTAAGGCCTTCGCCCCGGTGCGAGTGGCGATCACGGGCTCTCACATCAGCCCTCCGCTCTACGAGTCGATGGAATTGCTCGGTCGCGACATCTCTCTCGCGCGGTTGCGAGCAGGTAGGGCAGCCGTAACCGCCTAGATCGGGCGGTCTTCCGGCCGAAAATGAAGCAAAAACCTCCCGTGACCATACGATTTGGTATTTGGGGCAGGGGTACTGGTAATCTTCTTTTCGGCCGGAGACGAGCCGCCGAGCACAACAGCGAAGCGGATCGGGCAAGGCTGGTGAGCAAGACCTTGGGGTATGGTGTAATTGGCAACACAGCGGTTTCTGGTACCGCCATTCTAGGTTCGAGTCCTGGTACCCCAGCGGAAATCCGGTCGATTTTGTGGCCGGACTCAGACAAGCTAAGCTTGCTGAGCATCCTAGAGTAAGACTGAAATACCACGTTTAAAAGCGTGTCCTGGCCCCGTCGTCTAGCGGCCTAGGACGCCGCCCTCTCAAGGCGGTAGCGCGGGTTCGAATCCCGTCGGGGCTACAAAGGAAAGACCCTCCGATCATTGATCGGAGGGTCTTTTCGTATGTCCGGGAAACCTTCATCGGGTCGCGAAAAGCAATCACCCCCAATCGAATTCGACTGGGGGTGATCGTTGTCTCACTCTGTTGTCCGCCAAGGACTATCCGCTCTTACGACGGAACTCTCGCTTGTGATCGGCTGGGCCATGCGTGTTGTGGACCTTGGACTGTCCGTCGCGATGGTCGGTCGATTTGGCGTTCTGATGATTCTTCCGTTCGAGGGCCTCACGGAACTTTCGTTTGGTCTCCTCCGATTGGGATTCGGGTTCGGACGGGGTGTTGCTGTCGAGATCGCTCATATGCTCACTCCTTGTTGTTGGGCCTGTTGGTGAAACTACGCCGGCCCGAATTCGAATGCTCGTGATTTATCGGCTTACGAATCTCGGGGCTGCGGCGGCGGTGCGGTAGAGCCGGACAGAGGCATCGCAGGCATCCCGAGCTTGCGGTGGTCCCACGAACGAGTGCGATCGGGAACGAACCGTACCGCGACGCGTTTGTGGAGCATCGCGTCGACGGCGGGGCGGAGATCGTCGGTGTACGGGCCGGTGTATCGCTCCCAGACGCTGATTCCCACGGCGAAGAGGGCTTCCGGATCCTCGACGATCACTCCGGTGCCTTCCATCGAGACCCCTCGGAGCGTGTCGTACGTCAGGCCGTCTTCGATCAGCACGGACATACGGGCGTCCCGGCGAAGATTGACGGCCTTCTGCGACTTGGCTTTGGTCTCGAACCAGATTTCGCCGTCGACTATCGCGAACCACATCGCGATCAGGTGAGGCATTCCGTCAGCGCTCAACGTCGCCATCGTTGCCGTGCGGCTCTTTTCGACGAAGCTCGAAATTTCGGCCTCGGTCATCGTGATCTGACTACGCTGCTTTCCTGCCATGGTCGCGTCGTACTCCTGCGTGCTCGAGGATCTGAAGACCTTACTGTGTCACGAATTACAGACGCTTGTGGAGCGCTTCGGCAGCTGCGAGAAGGTCGGCCGCCCAGCGCGCTCCCGGTCGCCGACCCATCCGGTCGATGGGGCCGGAGACCGAAATCGCGGCAATGACAGCACCTGCGGAGTCGCGGACCGGAGCCGCGACGCTGGCGACACCCGGCTCACGTTCGGCAGCACTCTGCGCCCAGCCGCGCCGACGCACCTCGAGGAGTACTCGTTCGCCGAACGACGCATCGGCGAGAACGGTCCGTTGGGTTTGTGGATCTGCCCATGCGAGAAGGACCTTGGCGCCGGATCCGGCATTCATCGGCAGCCGAGCCCCGACGAGAACCGTGTCGCGCAAACCTGTCGGCGGCTCCATCGATGCGACGCAGATGCGTTGTGTGCCTTCCCGGCGGTACAGCTGGACGCTTTCGCCGGTGATTTCGCGAAGGCGGGGGAGGATGAGTCCGGCCGCCGCAATGAGTGGATCATTAGCCGTGGCAGCGAGTTCGGCGAGTCCGGGCCCTGGGCACCACTGACCGTCCGAGTCGCGGGTGAGGAGTCGATGGACTTCGAGGCCGACGGCGAGCCTATGGGCGGTTGCGCGCGGCAAACCGGTTCGTGCACAGAGTTCGGTGAGGCTGCATGGTTCCTCAGCTACTGCATGAAGCACGCCCATTGCTTTGTCCAGGACGCCGATGCCGCTATGCTGTCTCATAGGTCGATACCAGTTTCTCGCATAGTGGGATGTTACCGCATTTCCTGGTGAGCTAGCGCATTTCCTGAAGGGCTAGTGCAGTTCCCAGGGGCAGCCTGCATCTGCTGCAGAAGCTGGGGACCTACTTCACGCGCGGCGGGCCAGCCCGTAGTCCGCCGACGCGAGGCTACGTACAGAGGTGGAAGACATGGCACAGAAAGCACGCACTCTCGCCGAGAAGGTGTGGGACGACCACGTTGTCGTGAAAGGGGAGGGGCAGGATCCCGACCTCATCTACATCGATCTCCACCTCGTTCACGAAGTGACGAGCCCGCAGGCATTCGACGGACTTCGCTTGGCCGGACGTCCGTTGCGCCGTCCCGACCTGACGATCGCCACCGAGGATCACAACGTCCCGACGATCGACATCGACAAGCCGATTGCCGATCCCGTGTCCAAGACTCAGGTCGACACCTTGCGCCGAAATTGTGAGGAGTTCGGAGTTCGCTTGCACCGCATGGGCGATCTCGATCAGGGCATCGTGCATGTGGTCGGACCGCAGCTGGGCCTGACTCAGCCCGGAACCACCGTGGTGTGCGGCGACAGTCATACGTCGACGCACGGCGCATTCGGTGCGCTCGCAATGGGAATCGGCACCAGCGAGGTCGAGCACGTTATGGCGACGCAGACATTGTCGTTGCGCCCCTTCAAGACCATGGCGATCACGGTCGACGGCGAGTTGCCTCCCGGCGTCACGAGCAAGGACTTGATCCTCGCCGTCATCGCCAAGATCGGCACCGGCGGCGGCCAGGGCTACGTACTGGAGTACCGCGGCGAGGCCATTCGCAAACTGTCGATGGAAGCTCGTATGACCATCTGCAACATGTCGATCGAGGCCGGAGCGCGCGCCGGCATGATCGCACCGGACGAGATCACTTACGAGTTCATCAAGGGTCGTCCGCACGCACCGTCCGGCGCAGAGTGGGACGAAGCGGTCGCCGCGTGGGAGCTGCTCAAGACCGACGAGGGTGCGGAATTCGACAACGAGGTCCACATCGACGCAAGCGCATTGACGCCTTTCGTCACCTGGGGAACCAATCCGGGACAGGGTGCGCCACTCGGTGACCGTGTGCCCGATCCCGAGCTGATCGTCGACGAGAGCGAGCGTCAGGCAGCTGAGAAGGCGCTCACCTACATGGGTCTCGACGCCGGGATGCCGCTTCGGGATGTTGCTGTCGACACTGTGTTCGTCGGTTCGTGCACCAACGGACGGATCGAAGATCTGCGCGCGGTGGCCGAGGTGCTCGAAGGTCGCCATGTGGCAGAGGGTGTTCGGATGCTCATCGTTCCCGGCTCGATGCGGGTGCGTGCTCAAGCCGAAAGTGAAGGTCTCGGTGAAATCTTCACAGCGGCAGGGGCGGAATGGCGCCAGGCCGGTTGTTCGATGTGCTTGGGAATGAACCCTGACCAGCTTGCTCCCGGCGAGCGCTCGGCATCGACGTCCAACCGGAATTTCGAAGGCCGACAGGGTAAAGGCGGTCGGACCCATCTGGTTTCCCCGCTCGTCGCGGCGGCCACGGCGGTCCGCGGAACGCTCTCGGCACCGGCCGATCTGGTCTGACCCACTTACCTTCTCGAGGAGAAATTCGATGGAATCCTTTACCACGCACAAGGGTATCGGCGTCCCGCTGCGACGCTCGAATGTCGATACCGATCAGATCATCCCTGCCGTGTACCTGAAACGGGTGACGCGCACGGGATTCGAGGACGGGCTGTTTGCAGGCTGGCGTGCCGACCCCAACTTCATTCTCAATCTGGCTCCGTACGACAAGGGAAGCGTTCTCGTTGCCGGTCCCGATTTCGGCACAGGCTCTTCGCGTGAGCATGCCGTGTGGGCTCTCTCCGACTTCGGATTTCGGGTTGTGATCGCTTCGCGGTTCGCCGACATCTTCCGTGGGAACGCCGGAAAAGCCGGTCTCGTAGCGGCACAGGTCGAGCAGGGCGACGTCGAATTGCTGTGGAAGTTGCTCGAAGAGCAGCCCGGACTCGAATTGACAGTAGATCTCGAGAATCGGACTGTGAGTGCCGGAACTACGGTGGTGCCGTTCAATATTGACGACTACACACGGTGGCGTCTGCTGGAGGGTCTGGACGACATCGGACTGACATTGCGGCAGGTAGAAGCGATTTCCGAGTTCGAAAAGTCAAGGCCTTCATGGAAACCGACTACCCTTCCGGCTCGAATTTCGCAGGGCTGAACCGAAATCCGCAACTCCGCGCGGGAAGAGAAATAGGTCACCATTTCGCAGTCACGTTGAATGAGAATTGGCGTGGCACATAGACTCTTGCCGTTATCAGGTTTACCGTGGTTCTCAGTCGGTCCGACGGTGGACCACAATTAGCGGAGGAATTTCAATGAACAAGGCAGAGCTCATCGATGTTCTGACTGAAAAGCTGGGTTCGGACAGGCGCACAGCGACCGACGCAGTGGAGCACGTCGTGGACACCATCGTCCGCGCCGTCCACCGTGGCGAGAGCGTGACCATCACCGGCTTCGGAGTCTTCGAGCAGCGTCGTCGTGCAGCACGTGTTGCACGCAACCCGCGTACGGGCGAGACCGTCAAGGTCAAGCCGACGTCGGTTCCGGCTTTCCGTCCGGGTGCGCAGTTCAAGGCTGTTATCGCTGGTGGACAGAAGCTTCCGGCCACCGGCCCGGCAGTCAAGCGTGGCGTAGCAGCACCGGCCACCAAGGCTGCAGCCAAGAAGGCTGCTGCCAAGAAGACCGCAGCCAAGAAGGCTCCGGCAAAGAAGGCTCCGGTCAAGACCGCAGCCAAGAAGACGGTTGCCGCCAAGGCTCCCGCCAAGAAGGCTCCGGTCAAGACCGCAGCCAAGAAGACGGTTGCCGCCAAGGCTCCCGCCAAGAAGGCTCCGGCCAAGACCGCAGCCAAGAAGACGGTTGCCACCAAGGCTCCCGCCAAGAAGGCTCCGGCCAAGACCGCTGCCAAGGCTCCGGCCAAGAAGGCTCCGGCAAAGAAGGCTCCGGCCAAGACCGCAGCCAAGAAGGCTCCGGCCAAGAAGGCTCCGGCCAAGCGCGGCAAGTAGTCGCGTTCGGGTGAAAAACCCGATGCCGTAAGACAAAGAGGTGCAGCCGCGGATTCAATCCGCGGCTGCACCTCTTTTTGCTGTCTCGGAGAAGTCTGAATTCTCCTGTGTTTCAATGCTTTGCAAAACTACCGAATCGGTCCCACGCTCCGATTGCCCAAATCCCTCAGGAGTTGGCGACTTTGGGGAGCGGGCTGTCGAGGTGATCGGCCGCGACAAGACGGCCGTCGAGGAACGAGAGCACCCAGGTGCTCGCCTTACGGTTGCGTGCAGAGGGCAGTGTTACGCCGGCCGTATCGGCCCACCAGCGCATCAGATCGGGAATGACGCCTCCTTGGCTGCAGATCACGGGTGTGCCCTCCAGCGCGGCGATCTGCAACGCACGGGCCCGAGCGGCATCGGGATCGGCCGCATAACCTTCTTCGGTCAGAAGAGGTTCCGTAGAAATCTCGACACCCAATGCCTCCGCCAACGGCATCACCGTGTCGATGCAGCGAGTACGGTCGGCCGCGAAAACGGAATCGGCGCCGAAGATTTTCAGCTGCTCGACCAACGCGGCCGATTGCTCTTTGCCCTTGGCGTCGAGTGGACGCAGATTGTCGTCGCCCTTGTATCGCTTCCGGCTTCCGGCTTTTGCGTGGCGGACGAGTAATACCGTTTTGGTGTCCGGCCGAATGGAAACGAAGCGGCGAAGAATCATTCGATCCATCGGGTACGAAAGATGATCGGCGACCTCGGCGACCGGAAGCCAATAAAGAACATCCACTTCGTTATTCGGTCCGAAATCTCCGTCGACTGCTTCTGCCGACCAGTATTCGACCCGCTTGAGTTTGCGATGCCCCGGGATCGGGTATGTCACGCCACCGAGGTGCCTGCCGAAACGTCCCGTGATCGAGGTCTCTTCGCGCACCTCGCGAACCGCCGCGGTCAGGAAGGTCTCGCCGGGGTCGAGTTTCCCTTTGGGGAATGACCAGTCGTCGTACTTCGGTCGATGTACGACGGCGATCTCGATGGCGGAAGGATCCTCAGGAGCCTTCCGCCACAGAACCGCGCCTGCGGCAAAGATGTTGGCTTTGACCGGCTTGTCGCTCATTGTGTGATCCGAGCCCGTCAAGACCCGCTGGAGGTGCGGCTGCGCATCAACGACTGCTGATGCTCGCGTACGTCCTCGCCGCGTTCGGGGGCAGCTACCCAACTGCCGTCCGGATGCAGTACCCAGCAGCGAGTTCGGGGATCGAGCGCGGAATCGAAGATGTCACCGAGTTGCTTCGACAGTTTCGGATCCTTGACCTGCACCATGACCTCGACGCGGCGATCGAGGTTGCGGTGCATCATGTCTGCGCTGCCGATCCAGAATTCGTCGGCAGAGCGGAAATGGAACATTCGCGAGTGTTCGAGGAACCGGCCGAGAATGGAACGTACTTCGATGTTTTCGCTGAGGCCCGGAACCCCCGGCTTGAGCGCGCATATTCCGCGGACCACGATCTCGACGGGGATACCGGCCTTGGATGCGCGGTACAACGCGTCGATGACCTGCTCGTCCACCAATGCGTTGGCTTTCAATCGGATACCGGCATCGCGGCCCGCGAGCTTGTGAGCGATCTCGTTGTCGATCCGCTCGATGATCCCGCGGCGAACCCCGTACGGCGCAACGAGAAGGTTGCGGTAACTCGTCTTACGGGAGTATCCGGTCAGCGAGTTGAAGAGGTCGGTGAGGTCCGCGCCGATCTCCGGTGCTGCGGTGAGCAATCCGACGTCCTCGTACATGCGCGCGGTCTTCGGGTTGTAGTTGCCGGTGCCGATGTGGCAGTAACGGCGAATGGTCGACCCCTCACGCCTGACGACGAGGCACGTCTTGCAGTGAGTCTTGAGACCGACGAGACCGTAGACGACGTGAACGCCGGCCTGCTCGAGTTTGCGTGCCCACTTGATGTTGGCCTGCTCGTCGAAGCGCGCCTTGATCTCCACGAGGGCAACAACTTGCTTGCCGGCCTCGGCGGCGTCGATCAGTGCGTTGACGATGGGGGAGTCGCCGGAAGTGCGGTACAGGGTCTGCTTGATCGCGAGCACCTGCGGGTCGGCGGCGGCTTGTTCGATGAAGCGCTGAACGCTGGTGGAGAACGAGTCGTAAGGATGGTGGACGAGCACGTCGCCGTCGCGCAGGGTCGAGAACACACTCTTCGGCGTCTCACGCTCGCCGAACGCCGGATGCGTCGCCGGGACGAACGGAGCGTCCTTGAGTGCCGGCCGGTCGACGGCGTAAACCTGCCAGAGGCAGGACAAGTCGAGGAGGCCGGACACCTCGATCACGTCGGCCGGGTCGACGTCGAGTTCACGCAGAAGCAGTTCGAGCATGTGTTCGGTCATGTCGTCCGCGACTTCGAGTCGGACGGGCGAACCGAAACGGCGACGCGCCAATTCACGTTCGAGTGCCTGCAGCAGATCCTCGTCGCGATCCTCTTCGACCTCGAAATCGGCGTTGCGTGTGATTCGGAAAGCGTGATGTTCGACGATTTCCATTCCGGGGAACAGTACGTCCAGATGAGCCGAAATCAGTTCTTCCATTGGAAGGAACGAATCGATGGTGGACGAAGATGTCGTGCTCTTGACTCGCACGAACCGGCCGACGTTGTCGGGAACCTTGACGCGAGCGAAGTGTTCGCCGCGGGTGACGGAGTCCTTCACGGTGACGGCGAGATTGAGGCTCAGTCCGCTGATGTAGGGGAACGGGTGAGCGTGATCGACCGCCAACGGCGTCAGTACCGGGAAGACCTGCTCGTGGAAATGCGCCGAGAGTCGGCCGTGATCGTCGGCGCTGAGATCGGCCCACCGAACGATCGAAATGCCTTCTGCCGCCAACGCGGGGCGGACCGAGTCGAGAAACACGTGTGCGTGCTTGTCGGCGAGTTCCTGGGTGCGTCGGGCGATGAGCGCCAATTGTTCGCGTGGGGAGAGTCCGTCAGCAGACCTGACCGACAGGCCCGTCTCGTCGCGGCGCTTGAGTCCGGCGACCCGGACCATGAAAAATTCGTCGAGATTGGAAGCGAAGATGGCGAGGAACTTTGCGCGTTCGAGCAACGGCAGTGACTCGTCGGCGGCCAATGCGAGAACGCGCGCATTGAAATCGAGCCAGCTGAGTTCGCGGTTGAGGTAACGATCCTCGGGGAGTCCGACGAGCAGTTCGGGTAGCTCTGCCTTGGTAGCTGCAGGGGGAGCGCCCGGGATGTTGGTGGCAGTCGCGACGGCCTGAGATCGAGTCGAGGCGGCCACGCCGTTCTCGTGTCGGTCGGAGCTGTGGTCTCCGTCCGACTGGTCTTCGGAAATACGGTTTTCGAGTGCTTCGCCATTGCTCACTCGTCGATCATCCCCCACAATCGCGCGGTCCGACAATCGATGAAAGAAAATTCATCGACTGTTCGACGGCGCGGCCTTGAGTCTGGTCAACGAAGCCAGTGTGGCTGGGCCTACTCCCAGTGCTCGCACAGTGTCGAGGTCGGCATGAGTGTCGACATCGGTCCGCAGTCCCGGCCACTGGCCGGTCAGTCGTCGTGCACCTGAATTGGTATGTCCGCGTGCGGATTCCGGGCCGAATAGAGGATCGAGTGAGCTCTCGCCACACGCAAAGAGCGCCGAGGTGCCGGTGCCGTGGTGATCGACGACGACGGAACGCCCGCCGCTTCGGGCCGCGACCACAGCCTCCGACAACTCGCTCGGTTGCATAGCGGGCAAGTCGGCTTGCAGCACAACGAGGTCGACCACTCCGCGCTTGGCCCGGATATCGGCGGCCGCCGCGCTCAACGCGGCGTTGAGGGTTTCCTCCGTGCGCGGTGTGGCGCCGTTGGTTCGTGCGGCGTCGGGAGCTGGATCGGCATAGACGGTGACCCCGGCGGAATACGCCAGAGCGGCGACCGTCGGGTCGGGGGTGACCACTGTGACGCTGTCGATAGCCGAGACGGCGGCAACAGTGGACAGGGTGTCGTGAAGCATTGCCAACACGAGGTCCGCCCGCGCGTCCGAGTCGAGTTCGTCCGCGAGGCGAGACTTGGCCGATCTCAAGGACTTGACGGCAACTATCGCATGCATGGGGCGTTCGATCTCCGCGTGCGCATGCGGCGTCTCCACGACGTGTGGGTACGGGGGTTCCGCGCTGTCCATTCCTCGATCTTGCCAGTCATCGCGCTTGGTGTCCGCGGCTGCCCACCGCAGCGAGCTACAGGCGATACTCTGTGCAGACGATTTTTCTGGCGGCGACCCGCTTCGCCGGGTAGACGGGGTGAGCGTGTGAGTAAGGCAGCTGTACTGGGCGCAGGTTCGTGGGGAACGGCGTTGGCGAAGGTGATGGCCGAGGCCGGAACCGACGTGACGATGTGGGCCAGGCGTGAAGAGGTCGCGAAGCGCATCGACACCACGCACGAGAACAGCGACTATCTGCCAGGCATTGCTTTGCCTTCGTCGATTCGCGCGACCCACCACCACGAGGAGGCGATGGCAGGCGCGGACTTCATCGTGCTGGCGGTTCCCTCGCAGTCGCTACGGGGAAATCTGGAGCAGTGGAAGGGCTCGATCGGACCCGATGCGACTCTGCTGAGTCTGGCCAAGGGGATCGAGACCGGGACGCTCATGCGCATGAGCCAGGTCATCGTGTCGGTGACCGGCGTGGAACCCGGGCGCGTCGCAGTGCTCTCGGGTCCGAATCTTGCACACGAGATCGCCAGCGGGCAGCCCGCGGCGACGGTGATCGCCTGCTCGGATTCCTCGCGTGCCCTCGCTCTCCAGGATGCTTGCGCTACCGGCTATTTCAGGCCGTACACCAATTCCGACGTCATCGGTTGTGAGATCGGTGGTGCGTGCAAGAACGTGATTGCACTGGCCTGCGGCATGGCCGCCGGTAGTGGGTTCGGTGACAACACGGTTGCCAGCATCATCACCCGTGGGCTCGCCGAGACGATTCGTCTCGGCGTTGCGCTCGGTGCCAAGGCATCGACACTTGCCGGTCTGGCGGGAGTCGGTGACCTGGTCGCGACCTGCACCTCCGAGCTGTCGCGAAACCGGACGTTCGGCGAGCGGCTCGGACGGGGCGGGTCGATGGAGTCGGCGCAGAAGGCGACAAACGGGCAGGTCGCCGAGGGCGTGAAGTCGTGCACGTCGGTGCGCGCACTCGCTGCCGGATACGACGTCGAGATGCCGTTGACCGACGCCGTCCATCGGGTGTGCCACGAAGGTATGGCCGTCAGCGATGCGATCGGTCAGTTGCTCGGACGTCGGACCAAGCCGGAATGAGCGAAATCGGTGTGAGTCACTTCGAGGGTTACGGGGATTCGACGCGCAGCGTCAGCGCGGTAGCGCGGGAACACGCGGCAGGTCAGCCGATGCAACTCGGCCCGATATTCGCTGCGCCGTACCAACTTTCGGCCGACGAAGGTTCCGAATCCGATACCTACGCTCGGGCATCGAACCCGGGTTGGCGCGGACTCGAATCTGCGCTCGCGGCGCTCGAGGGAGCGGACCACGCACTCGTCATGGGTTCGGGAATGTCCGCGATCACCGCGACCTTGCGCAGCGTGCTCGTCGCCGGGGACACGGTCGTCGTGCCGTCGGACGGGTACTACCAGGTGCGGTTGTACGCGAACGAACGGTTGGCGCCGTTGGGGATCACCGTTCGGGAGGTCTCGACCCTGCAGATGGGTGACGCGAGCTTCGCGGATCTGATCGAGGCGTCGCCGGGCCGCGTGGTCGTCGTCGCCGAGACGCCGTCCAACCCGGTGCTGGACGTGGTCGACCTTCGCGTGCTCGCCGACGTGTGTCACCGTTCGGGCGCGCTCCTGATCGTCGACAACACGACTGCAACACCGCTGGGCCAGCGCCCGCTCGAATTGGGTGCCGACATCGTGGTGGCCAGCGGCACGAAGGCCCTCAGCGGGCACAGTGACCTCCTGATGGGTTACGTCGCTACCTCCGATGCGGCGGTAGGTCAGCGAATCGAGCGCGAGCGACTTCTCTCGGGAACGGTGCTCGGACCCTTCGAGACGTGGCTCGCGCACCGGAGTCTCGGCACGGCAGGACTGCGATTCGGGCGTCAGTGCGACAACGCGCTTGCACTGGCCGAGATGTTGGTAGGTCACAAAGCAGTCCGGTCCGTTCGTTACCCCGGCCTTCGCGGTGACCCGTCCTTCGCAACGGCATCCGGTCAGATGAATCGATTCGGCGGATTGGTGAGCGTCGAGTTGGATTCAGCTCAGGCGTTCCACTCGTTCGTCGAAGCGAGTGCTCTTGTCACGGCTGCCACCAGCTTCGGCGGGATCCACACGACGGCGGATCGCCGAGCGCGCTGGGGCGATCCGGTCAGTGCGGGTTTTGTCCGAATCGCTTGTGGCATCGAGGACACCACCGATCTCCTGGCCGATATCGAGCGCGCACTCGACGCGTAGACGGACCACGTCGATGATTTCCGGTCCGGCCCGATCGCGTGCCGAAGTCGATTCGGCGGTACGGTTTGACGCGTGAACAGCAGCCGTACCCGCGTGGCCGTGATCTTCGGTGGCCGGAGCAATGAGCATTCAGTGTCCTGTGTTTCCGCCGGAAGCGTCCTGAGCAACCTCGACCCCGATCGGTACGACGTCGTACCGATCGGCATCACTGTCGACGGTTCCTGGGTGCTCGGTTCGAGCGACCCCAGCTCCCTGGCGATCAGTGGGCGAGCGCTGCCGTCGGTCGACAAGGACGGAACCTCGGTGGTCCTCAGCGCGGACCCCACCCGCGAGGGCGAGGTCATCTCCTTCGACGGCTCTGACGCCGGGGCTGTGCTCGCATCGGTCGACGTCGTGTTCCCGGTCCTGCACGGCGCTTACGGCGAAGACGGCACCATTCAAGGTCTGCTCGAACTTGCCGGAGTTCCGTACGTCGGACCCGGTGTTCTGGCCAGCGCAGCAGGCATGGACAAGGAGTTCACGAAGAAGCTTCTTGCCGCTGAAGGACTTCCCGTCGGAGTGCAGGTCGTGCTTCGACCGGGAACCGCAACGCTGACCGAAGAGCAGAAGGCGGAGTTGGGCCTTCCGGTGTTCGTGAAGCCCGCTCGAGGTGGTTCGTCCATCGGGATCACGCGGGTGAGCGATTGGGAGGGGCTGGACGGGGCAATCGCTCATGCACGCCTGCACGATCCCAAGGTGATCGTCGAAGGCGCGATCATCGGCCGTGAGGTGGAATGCGGCGTCCTCGAATTCCCGAACGGTGACGTCAAAGCGAGCGTGGTCGCCGAGATCCGGATGCCGGATTCCGACGCCGATTCGGACGCGTTCTACGATTTCGACACCAAGTACCTCGACGACATCTGCGAATTCGACATCCCCGCGTTACTCGACGAGTCGGTGAGCGACCAGATTCGAGAGCTGGCCGTCCGTGCGTTCAAGGCACTCGATTGCCAGGGACTCTCGCGGGTCGATTTCTTCGTGACCGAGAACGGCCCGGTGATCAACGAGATCAACACGATGCCGGGGTTCACCTCCATCTCGATGTACCCGAAGATGTGGAACGCCACCGGAATCGATTACCGCACTTTGATTTCGACGCTGATCGACACCGCTGTCGCTCGCGGCACCGGGCTTCGCTGATCAGGGAACCGCGACCGGCGCCGGGTCGAGAGGCTTCTGCTCCAGAGTCGCCGTGATGGTGTCGGAAATCTCCTGAATCGGCGTCGGGCCGGTCCCGTCGGGAACCGTGATGCCGATGTACTCACCGCGGTCGACGGCAAACCAGGTGCTGGCCGCCAGACCGATGTCGGTTCCCGAGACCTGGAACCACTGGACGCCGTTCACGACCTGGAGCGCGGCCGCCTGGTCGAACTCGGTCGGACGATCGAGCCCGCAGCGCAAGACGATCGGCTCACCTTCGCTGCGCTGCCACGCGACTGCTCCGGCCGGGGCAGGTTCCACCAACTCGGCTTTCGTGAAGTCGTCGATCTTGTCGGGAAGCGCGCCGAGGAGAGAAACGCAGGCCTCCGACTCGGCTGCCGGCGCCGGTACGGGTCCCAGCGCTACCGGCGAGAGTTCAGGATTATTGCCCGCGACGACGGCTGCGATCACCACTCCGACGATCAGGGCCACCGGCAGTGCGATGGCAGTGGCGATCAGCGCCGGGCTGCGGCGTTCGGTCGGATCGTCCTCGCCGTCGGGGTCGATGTCGGCGTTGTCTGCGGTGGAAGTGTTGTCTGCCATGCTCAGTTCTTCGCTCGGGTCCTGGTCCAGTCGATCAGCGGTCTTGTCACTTCTGAGGGCACGTCGGTGAATCGGTAGGATTGCCGACACACGCGTGAGCTTGCAGAAGCATTCACGACCACAGCTAGAAGGTACCGCAGGCCGCTTACGAGCGAATTGCGTCGGCATTGGAGACACTCATCGCATCATCGGAGTTCACCGCATCATCGGAGTTCACTGCATCATCGGAGTTCGAATCACAGCCCACTGTCGAGCAGGTGGGGGAGTTCGACGTGATCGCGCGATCTCTGGTCGGCCGAATCCAACCGGTCACCACCGAATTGGGGCCGGGTGACGATGCCGCGATCGTGACGTCCGGTGACGGCCGCGTGGTTGTCTCGTCCGACATGTTGGTCGAAGGTCGGCATTTCCGAGTGGACTGGTCTTCGCCACGGGACGTCGGCCGCAAGGCGGTGGCCCAGAACGCCGCTGATGTGGTTTCGATGGGAGCCAGGCCGACGGCATTCACGGTGTCGCTGGGGTGCCCGCCCTCGACTCCCGTCGACGTGATCGACGGAATTTCGGCCGGGATCTGGGACGCGGCAACAGATCTGGGGGCCGGTGTGGTCGGCGGTGACCTGGTCCAGTCACCGGTGATCGTCGTGTCGGTGACTGTGCTCGGCGATCTCGGTGGCCGTCCGGCAGTTCTCCGTTCGGGTGCCAAGGTTGGTGACAAGATCGCTGTCGCCGGGCTGTTCGGTTGCTCGGCAGCGGGATTGGCACTACTGCTCGACGAAACCGAACTGCTCGACGAAGCCGGCAGTTTTCCAGATTTACTTGCCTCTCATCGTGTTCCGAATCCGCCGTATCAATCGGCCTGGGACGCCGCAGAATCAGCACACTCGATGACGGACGTCTCCGACGGATTGATCGCGGACCTTCGACATCTCGCAGAGGCATCACACGTACGGTGCGACATCGTGTCGGCCGCGGTTCCCACCTCAGCAGACGTCTTGTCGGCGGCCGAGGCGCTCGATGTCGATCCGCTGCACTGGATCTTGTCTGGTGGTGAAGATCACGGATTTGCGGCAACTTTCGGACCGGAGGTCGAGATTCCGTCGGGATGGACCGTGATCGGTGAGGTCGTCGCAGGTTCCGGTGTCTCCGTCGACGGTTCTCTTCGCGAGAGTGGTGGGGGTTGGCACAGCTTTTCGACCACCGGCACCACTGCGGTATAGGTTGCTTTCATGGCTGTATATGCACTTGGAGACAGAGTTCCGGACATACATCCGGACGCATACGTCCACCCGGACGCGGTGGTGATCGGCGCCGTGACTCTCGCTGCGGGCACCTCGATCTGGCCGCAAGCGGTGTTGCGTGGTGACTACGGAACAATTTCGGTAGGTCTCGGATCGAATATCCAGGACGGAACCGTCATCCACTGCACTGCAATCGATGCGACCGTCATCGGTTCGGGCTGCGTCGTGGGCCACAACGCACACATCGAAGGTTCGACCATCGAAGACAACTGCTTGATCGCATCGGGGTCCGTGGTGCTCAACGGAACGGTGATCGGTACGGGGTCGATCGTCGCCGCTGGTGCGGTGGTGGCTAACAAGATGCAGGTTCCGCCGCGCAGCATGGCGCTCGGTGTGCCCGCCAAGGTCCGTGCGGGATACGAGGTTCCGCTCGGTCACCTCGACGGCAACGTCAAGATGTACGCAGCCAATGCGGCGTACTACCGCGACGCGTTGCGCAGGCTCGACTGATGGCGCCGCTTGCCGAGATCGTCGATCCAGGGTGGGCGCGGGCACTCGAACCGGTGTCGGAGCAAATCTCCGCGATGGGCACGTTCTTGCGTGAAGAGATCGCTGCGGGGCGAGAGTATCTGCCGGCGGGGGAGAACGTCTTGCGTGCGTTCACGAATCCGTTCGACGACGTTCGAGTGCTCATCGTCGGTCAAGACCCCTACCCGACGCCCGGTCATGCTGTCGGGTTGAGCTTTTCGGTCGCCCCGGACGTGCGGCCGGTTCCGCGAAGCCTCGGCAACATCTACAAGGAATATCACCAGGATCTCGGATTGCCGATACCGTCGAACGGCGATCTGACTCCGTGGTCGAAACAAGGTGTGCTGCTTCTCAATCGCGTTCTCACCGTGCAGCCGGGTCAAGCCGCTTCGCATCGTAAGAAGGGCTGGGAGCCGGTGACCGAGCAGGCCATCCGCGCTCTGGTCGCGCGATCGTCACCGATGGTCGCGATCTTGTGGGGTCGCGACGCGGCTACTCTCGCGCCGATGCTCGGCGACACACCGATCATCGAATCCGCGCATCCGTCACCACTTTCGGCTTCGCGCGGTTTCTTCGGTTCGCGTCCGTTCAGTCGTGCGAACGAGCTCTTGACCGGACTCGGAGCTGATCCGGTCGACTGGAATCTGGGTTGAACGAACTGCGTCTGAACGAACTGCCGTGCCGAACGTCGTGACGCGACGTTCGGCACGGCAATTCGATTACGCCTGCTTTGCGGATGTGAAATCGGGGCGACGCTTGTCGACGAACGCGTCGACACCCTCGCGGCCGACGGGGCTGTTCGCCGCGATGGCGATGGACGCGGCTTCGGCGTCGAGTTGCTCGGCAAGCGAGTTCGTCCGCGACGAACGCAGCAGCGCTTTGATTCCCGAGTACGACGTGCTCGGTCCGTTGGCCAAGGCGCGGGCGAGGCGCGCTGCCTCTTCCTGAACCTCGTCGTCGCCGACGAGCCGGGTGAGGATCCCCAGCCGGACGGCTTCGTCGCCACCGATCACCGAATCGTTGAGAAGAATTTCGCGAGCGCGTGCCACGCCGACGATGCGGGGGAGCGTCCATGACATTCCGCCATCCGGGGTGAAACCGATGGAGGGGTAGGCGGGACGAAGCTTGGTGCCGGTGCCGCCGATTGCGACGTCGGCGAGGCAGACCAGGCTCATTCCGGCGCCGGCAGCCCATCCGTGGACCCCGGCCACCACTGGGGCGGTCGCGGCGTCGAGCGCGCGAACGAACACGTGGAAGACGCGGGCAACCTCGGCCACGTACTCGCCGCGGTCGGGGGCTGCGGCGAACGCACGGACGTTGCCTCCGGCACAGAAGTTTGCACCTTCGCCGACCAGCAGGATGCTCCCGATGTCGTTTCCGACTGTCTCGAGCGCCTGCGCGCCCTGAACCAGTCCTTCGTCGTCGAGGGAGGTGCCGTTGGCGGCGGTGGAAATGGTGATGCGGAGTACGCCCTCGTCGAGGGTCACCTTGCTCAGGTCATCGATAGAAGTCACTCAACGCACATTACGGGTGTCTGACAGCCATACGAAACACGGGGACATATAGATACAGCCACATAGATACAGCCACATAGATACAGCTCTGCCCCCGTCACCGAAGTGACGGGGGCAGAGCCTGCAATAGTTTGTGCTCGGGCAATCAGCCCCGAGCGACCTTGCCTGCCTTCAGGCAGGAGGTGCACACGTTGACCTTACGGGTGTTACCCGGGGCAACCTCGGTACGAACAGACTGAATGTTCGGGTTCCAGCGACGATTGGTACGCCGGTGCGAGTGCGAGACCGACTTACCGAAGCCGGGCCCCTTGGCGCATACGTCGCAGACGGCAGCCATAGTCGCGAACTCCTTGTTAGAAATGAATATTGAAGTGGTTACCCTACACGGTAGGGCAGCCAGAATTACAATCCGAATATACTCGACTTCGAACCGATCCTTGACCGCTCACTGTGCAGCCGAACGTGAAAACAGTCAATCAGCAACAAACAAAGTGCAGCATTATTTCGTGTAGCCCGTTCGAGGCAACCGTGTAAGAGTAACCGCTTCCGGCCCGAATGGCCAAACCGCCCGGTAATGACGGTTGCGCAGAAGCGTCGGACTACCCTCGACTGCACCGATCACCGATCTCTTTTTCATCGTCAGTCTTTCCATCGTCGAGGGGAACCGTCAGTGGGGGAAGTGCAACGCGTCGCCGAAGAAGCGGAATCCGTCGCGGACGGACATCTGCTGCGGCGCTGGGCCCGCCGGGCGGTCGACAGTCTCCAGAAGCGCCGCGGAGAGATCAACAGCCTCAACGTCTTTCCCATCCCTGATTCGGATACCGGCACCAACCTGTTGTTCACGATGCGGGCCGCGCTCGATTCCGCCGAGACGATCGAGGACGACGTCCGCAGTGCGGGCCGCGTCGCCAACGCTCTGGCTCGGGGCGCTGTCTCCGGCGCCCGGGGCAATTCCGGCGTGATCCTCTCCCAGGTGATCCGGGGTATCGCCGAGAGCGTTCAAGGCGAGCACATCGACGGCCGCAGCTTCGCGAACTCACTGACTACGGCGACGACGCTGGCCTCACGGGCTGTCTCCGATCTGGTGGAAGGCACCATCGTCACAGTTCTGCGTGCATCGGGAGAAGCAGCGCAAGAGTGCGTCGACACCAGGACGCCGAGCGGCGAGGACCTTGCTTCCGTAGTTGCCGCCGCTGCCGACGCCGCTGCGGTCGCACTGAACAAGACGCCGGAGCAACTGGACGTTCTGGCGTCCGCCGGGGTGGTCGATGCCGGGGGATTCGGTCTCGTTCTGATCCTCGACGCTTTTGTCGAGGTGGTGACCGGGAAGTCTCAGGTCCGCGAGGATCTGGGAACACCGGACCTGCGCTCGACCTCCCTGGTCGATGTCAGTGCATTCGATCACGATTGGGCTCACAAGAGCCCGATCGAATGTGGTGATCACTCGGAGCAGGATTTCGAGGTCATGTACCTCGTCGACGACTCCGACGACGATCGGATGGCGGCGCTGCGCACGCGACTCTCCGTCCTCGGGGATTCGACGGTCATCGTCAGCGACGGCTTCGGCGGCTGGTCCGTGCACGTACATTGCTGCGATGCCGGCGCGGCGGTGGAAGCAGGCCTCGAGGCCGGAAAGGTCCACGGCATTCGCATCAGCAGTTTTCTCGTCGACGAACGCGACCAGCTGGTGGCACGGGCGGAGAGGCGATTCCCGGGCGCCGGCGCACGCGGCGTTCTGGCCGTCGTCGCCGGTGAAAGCGCGTCGGCGTTGTTCGAGAGTGAGGGCGCGACCGTTCTTCGTTGCGACGATGCGCCGGTCACACGCGCGCAGCTGCTCGGGCGCATTCGTCAGATGGAGCGAAGCGAAGTCCTGGTGCTGCCGAACGGAGCTTTGACCGCTCAGGAACTGGTCGCAGTCAGTGCCGCTGCACGCGATCCGCTTCACCAGGTCCTGCTGCTGTCGACGTCGTCGATGGTGCAGGGCTTGGCCGCCCTCGCCGTTCACGACGCCCAGCGCAACGTCGCCGACGACGGCTTCACGATGTCCGAGGCTGCAGCGGCGACGCGCTGGGGATCTTTGCGTATTGCCGTCGAGCGCTCGCTGACCTACGTCGGGACGTGTGATCCGGGGGACGCCATCGGGTTGATGGGTCACGAGGTGGTGCTCATCGGTCCCGATGTCGCCGAGTCGAGTGCGCGATTGGTCGATCTTGCGCTCGGATCCGGCGGTGAACTCGTGACCCTTCTCATGGGGGCCGACGCACCGGACGACCTGGCAGCGCAGCTCGAGGCCCACGTGATCGCGCACCACCCGGGTGTGGACGTACTCGTGTATCAGGGTGATCAGCCCGGTGACCTGTTCCAGTTGGGCGTGGAGTGATCGGACCGAGTCTGTCGGTGACTGCTGATATACGAACACCTGTGCTTATCGCGACACTGTGCTGGAGGAACTGATGGCGACGCTCGGCGACCCACTCGATCGGCTGCTGGGAAAGAAGACCGCGGAGGCGCTCGACGAGGCATTCGAGATCCGGACCGTCGAGGACTTGCTGCGTCACTACCCACACCGGTACGCGTCGGCAGGCAAGGAACTTGCCGAGAAAGAGCCGCCCGAGGGTGAGCACATCACCATCATCGCGCGGGTGGCGTCGGCAGCCGTCGTGAAGATGAAGAACCGTCCAGGACAGATGCTGAGGGTCTCGCTCGCGACCGATTCGCAGACCGTCGACGTCACGTTCTTCAATCCGCAGAAGGTGCGTCACGTCATCAAGCCCGGCGTGCGGGCGATGTTCTCCGGGACGGTCAAGTACTTCCGCGGGAAGTGGTCTCTCACTCATCCGAGCTACCTGATCCTCCCGGAACCTCGTGTCGGCGAAGAGGATTCAGTGGTTCCTCTGGCATCCATCAAGGGGGCCGGCGACCTTGCCGGTCTGGCTCGCGCAAATCAGGACCCCGGCGCAGAACTCGATCTCTCCGTCTTCGACCGGGCATTGATCCCGCTGTACCCGGCGACCCGCGAGGTCGAGAGCTGGACCATCATGCGGTGCGTGCGGCAAGTGCTCGACCAACTCGATCCGATCGAGGAGCCGTTGCCCGCCGAGACTCGGGCCGAGCACGGATTCATCGGTTTGGACGAGGCGCTGCGCACCGTGCACCTGCCAGATACCAAGGAAGACATCGAACGAGCACAGGATCGTCTGCGTTTCGACGAGGCGCTGTCTCTGCAGTTGGTCCTCGCGATGCGTCGTCACGACAATTCCGAGCGTGTGGCTCCGGCCTGCGCTCCGGTCGCCGGCGGGATCGCGGACCAGTTCGAGGAGATGCTCCCGTTCACTCTGACGGAGGGACAGCAAGCAGTCGCGGAGGAGATCTCCACCGACCTTGCCCGCCCACACCCGATGAGCCGCCTTCTTCAGGGCGAGGTCGGGTCAGGCAAGACGATCGTGGCTCTGCGCGCGATGCTGCAGGTCGTCGATGCGGGTTATCAGTGCGCGTTGCTCGCACCCACCGAGGTCCTGGCAAATCAGCACGCGCGATCACTGCGCAAGATGATGGGCTCACTGGCTGCAGGTGGTGAACTCGGTTCTGCCGAACATTCCACCCGTATCGCCCTTCTTACCGGCTCGCTGCCAGTCGCTGCGAAACGCGCAGCGCTGCTCGAAGCCGTGACCGGCGACGCCGGGATTGTCATCGGTACCCATGCGCTCATCCAGGACAACGTCGAGTTCTTCAACCTCGGGATGGTCGTGGTCGACGAGCAGCACCGCTTCGGCGTCGAGCAACGTGATCAGTTGCGATCGCGGGCACGTGAAGGCCTGAGTCCGCATCTGCTGGTGATGACGGCAACGCCGATTCCGCGAACCATCGCCATGACGGTGCTCGGCGATCTCGAGGTATCGACCCTGCGGGAGCTGCCGCGTGGGCGTACTCCGATCAAGAGCAACGTCGTGCCTGCGAAGCAGAAGCCGCAGTGGGTGGATCGCGCATGGGAACGAATTCGGGAGGACGTTGCCGACGGCCGTCAGGCGTATGTCGTGTGCTCGCGGATCGGCGACGGTGAGCAGGGCGCAGGCGAAGACCAGTTCACCGAGGAGAAGCAGCCGGAGACCAAGTCGGCGGTCGACGTCTTCGAGGAGCTGTCGAGCGGCCCGCTGGCCGATCTGCGAGTCGGATTGCTGCACGGTCGACTGCCTTCCGACGAAAAGGACGTCGTCATGAGCGCGTTCAACGTCGGTGACATCGACGTCCTTGTCTGCACGACCGTCGTCGAAGTCGGTGTGGACGTCCCGAACGCGACGGTGATGGTGATCGTCGACGCCGAACGGTTCGGTGTCAGTCAGCTCCATCAGCTGCGTGGTCGTGTCGGCCGTGGAAAGCATCAGGGACTCTGCATTCTCGTTACCGGAAGCAATCCCGGCGGGCCGGCATACGAGCGACTCTCCGCGGTGGCCGCGACCAACGACGGGTTCGAACTGGCTCAGCTCGACCTCGCGACCAGGCGCGAAGGCGACATCCTCGGAGCTGCGCAGTCGGGCACGACCTCGAACCTGCGGCTGCTTTCTCTCATGGCACACGGAGACATCCTCGAATCCGCCCGGGAGTTCGCCCAGGGAATCGTCGACGACGATCCATCGCTCGACGGTCATCCCGCCCTGGCTTCCATGGTGACCGCCGCGCTGGACTCCGACCGGATCGAGTACCTCGAGAAGTCGTGACGGGTATGACGACAAGCTGAAATCGAATAGCACGAGGACCGCCGGGTTGGTTTCTCGATTCAGTCCGAAATATGAGACTCCGCATGTAGACGCAAGATGAAATCGGGGTAGTTTTCTCGAATGTTCTCCAAAGTGCTCGTCGCGAACCGCGGCGAAATTGCGATCCGTGCCTTCCGTGCCGCCTACGAACTAGGTGCCGGAACCGTCGCGGTGTTCCCGTACGAGGATCGGAACTCGATCCACCGTCTCAAGGCAGACGAGAGCTACCAGATCGGGGAGAAGGGCCACCCCGTTCGCGCGTATCTCTCGGTCGAGGAGATCGTCGCCGCCGCAAAGAGCGCCGGAGCCGACGCCATCTACCCCGGTTACGGTTTCCTCTCCGAGAACCCGGATCTGTCGGCGGCGTGCGCCGAGGCAGGCATCAAGTTCGTGGGTCCCTCCGCGGAGATCCTCGAGTTGACCGGTAACAAGGCACGCGCCATCGCCGCGGCCAAAGCCGCCGGTCTCCCGGTGCTCGCGTCTTCGGAGCCGTCAGCGGACATCGACGAGCTGCTCGCAGCAGCCGAGGACATGACCTTCCCGCTCTTCGTCAAGGCTGTCGCCGGCGGCGGCGGACGCGGAATGCGCCGCGTTGCGGAACGCTCACAGCTCAAGGAATCGATCGAAGCCGCAGCGCGCGAAGCGGAGTCGGCCTTCGGCGATTCGACGGTGTTCCTCGAGCAGGCCGTCATCGACCCCCGGCACATCGAAGTGCAGATCCTCGCCGACGAGCAGGGCAACGTCATCCACCTCTTCGAGCGTGACTGCTCGTTGCAGCGTCGCCACCAGAAGGTGATCGAGCTTGCTCCGGCCCCCAACCTCTCGGAAGAGTTGCGCGCCAAGATCTGTGCCGACGCCGTCGCTTTCGCGAAGGAGATCGGGTACACGTGCGCCGGCACTGTCGAGTTCCTCCTCGACAAGCGCGGCAACCACGTCTTCATCGAGATGAACCCGCGAATTCAGGTGGAGCACACAGTCACCGAAGAAGTGACGGACGTGGACTTGGTCCAGTCGCAGCTCAAGATCGCGTCCGGTTCGACGCTTGCAGATCTGGGTCTGTCACAGGACACGATCAAGCTGCGCGGAGCGGCGCTGCAGTGCCGCATCACGACCGAGGATCCGGCCAACGGATTCCGCCCGGACACGGGCCGGATCACCGCGTACCGCACCCCGGGCGGTGCCGGTATCCGCCTTGACGGCGGCGCGACGCTCGGTGCCGAGGTCGGAGCGTACTTCGACTCGATGCTGGTCAAGCTCACCTGCCGCGGTCGCGACCTCGAAGCCGCTGTCGCGAGGGCTCGCCGCGCGGTCACCGAGTTCCGTATTCGTGGAGTCTCGACCAACATTCCGTTCCTGCAGGCGGTTCTCGACGACCCGGACTTCCGGGCCGGACGAGTGACGACCTCCTTCATCGAGGAACGTCCGCAGCTGCTGACCCTGCGTTCCTCCGCCGACCGCGGCACCAAGATCCTGACCTACCTCGCCGATGTGACGGTCAACAAGCCGCACGGCGAGCGTCCCTCTTCGGTGTACCCGCAGGACAAACTGCCCAAGATCGATCTTTCGACGCCGCCGCCCGCCGGCAGCCGCCAGCGTCTGCTCGAACTCGGTCCCGAAGGTTTCGCGAAGGCACTGCGTGAGCAGAAGGCCGTCGGCGTCACCGACACCACTTTCCGCGACGCGCATCAGTCCTTGTTGGCCACGCGAGTTCGAACCAGTGGACTTCTCGGAGTTGCCGGGCACGTTGCTCGGTTGACGCCGGAATTGCTTTCGATCGAAGCCTGGGGCGGCGCGACGTACGATGTGGGACTTCGCTTCCTGCACGAGGATCCGTGGTACCGGCTCGCCGCGCTCCGTGAAGCGATCCCGAACATCTGCCTCCAGATGCTCCTTCGCGGACGAAACACGGTGGGCTACACGCCCTATCCGGAGAAGGTCACGCGCGCATTCGTCCAGGAAGCCACCGACACCGGCATCGACATCTTCCGAATCTTCGACGCGCTCAACAACGTCGACCAGATGCGCCCTGCCATCGACGCGGTGCGTGAGACGGGAACGGCTCTCGCCGAGGTGGCGCTGAGCTACACCGGCGATCTGTCGGATCCGAACGAAACGCTGTACACGCTCGACTACTACCTGAAGTTGGCAGAAGAGATCGTCGATGCCGGCGCTCACGTGCTCGCGATCAAGGACATGGCCGGCCTGCTGCGCGCTCCGGCGGCCACCAAGCTCGTGACGGCGCTACGCAGCAACTTCGATCTGCCGGTTCACGTCCACACGCACGACACCCCCGGTGGACAGTTGGCCACGTACTTCGCCGCGTGGCAGGCGGGCGCCGACGCAGTCGACGGTGCTTCGGCGGCATTGGCCGGAACCACCAGCCAGCCTGCGCTCTCGGCTATCGTCGCCGCTGCTGCGCACTCCGAGTTCGACACCGGACTGAACTTGCAGAACGTGTGCGACCTCGAGCCGTACTGGGAGGCGCTGCGAAAGGTGTACGCGCCCTTCGAATCCGGGCTACCGGCCCCGACGGGACGCGTGTACACGCACGAGATTCCGGGTGGTCAGCTCTCCAACCTACGCACTCAGGCCGTTGCTCTCGGCCTCGGCGACCGGTTCGAAGAGGTCGAAGCCAAGTACGCCGACGCAGACCGCATGCTCGGGCATCTGGTCAAGGTGACGCCGTCGTCGAAGGTTGTCGGCGACCTCGCGCTCCATCTTGTCGGTGCCGGTGTGCCTTCGGAGGAGTTCGCCGCAGATCCGGCGAAGTTCGACATTCCCGACTCCGTGGTCGGCTTCCTGCGCGGCGAACTCGGTACGCCTCCCGGTGGTTGGCCGGAACCATTCCGCAGCAAGGCGCTCGAAGGCCGTGGCCAGGCCAAGCCCGAAGCGACGCTCTCCGCCGAGGACGAGGTACTGCTGGAGGGCTCTTCGAAGGACCGTCAGGCGACGCTGAATCGTCTGCTCTTCCCCGGCCCGACAAAGGAATTCCTCGAGCACCGCGAGAAGTACGGCGACACGTCGCGGCTGTCGGCGAACCAGTTCTTCTACGGTCTGCGGCGCGGCGACGAGCACCGCGTCGAATTGGCTCCCGGCGTGGAACTGATCATCGGTCTCGAAGCGATTTCCGAGCCCGACGAGCGCGGCTACCGCACTGTCATGTGCATCCTGAACGGCCAGCTGCGTCCGGTCTCGATCCGCGATCGCTCCATTGCCAGTGACGTGCCGGTGGCGGAGAAGGCCGACAAGAACAACCCGGGCCACGTGGCGGCACCGTTCGCGGGCGTCGTGACGCTCGCGGTCAAGGAAGGCCAGAAGATCGAGGCCGGCGACACCGTGGCCACGATCGAAGCGATGAAGATGGAAGCGGCGATCACCTCGCCGCGTGCCGGCGTCGTTTCGCGGATCGCGATCAGCGCTGTTCAGCAGGTCGAGGGCGGAGACCTGCTGGTAGTCGTCTCGACGGGGGAGAGCGCCGCAGAGTGACTCGCATCATCTCGGGACTCGCGGGCGGTCGACGCCTGCGAGTCCCGCCGAGCGGCACCCGTCCGACGTCGGATCGGGTTCGCGAGGCGTTGTTCAGTGCACTCGAAGCGCGCATCGATCTCGAAGGGTGCGCGGTTCTCGACCTCTTCGCGGGTTCGGGTGCCCTCGGCCTCGAAGCGCTCTCTCGTGGAGCCGAGCACGTCGTTCTCGTGGAATCCGATGCCAAAGCCGCTGCCGTCATCAAGGCGAACATCAGCACTGTCGCGTTGCCGGGGGCGACGGTTCGCGCCGCTCCGGTCGCGGCCGTGGTGTCGGGGCCGAGCGGGCGCGAATACGACATAGTCATCGCCGACCCGCCGTATGCGGTGACCGACGAGGCCGTCGTGTCCATGCTCATTGATCTGCAGGTCAACAAATGGGTGGGGGAGGGCACGATCGTGGTACTCGAACGTTCGTCGCGTTCGCCGAAGACCGTGTGGCCGCAGGGCTACGAGCCGATCAAGGCGAAGAACTACGGTGAAGCTCGCATCGAGCTGGCCACCTGCTACGGTCTGGACTCATGACTGGCGCCGTCTGCCCCGGATCCTTCGACCCTGTGACCAATGGTCACCTCGACGTAATCGGAAGAGTTGCTGCGCAATTCGACGAGGTCGTGGTCACCGTGCTGATCAACAAGAGCAAGCGTGGCATGTTCACGATCGACGAGCGGATCGAGATGCTCGAAGACGCGACGAGTCACCTGCCTAACGTTCGGGTCACGTCGTGGCACGGACTGTTGGTCGACTTTGCGAAACAAGAAGGCCTCAGCGCGATCGTCAAGGGTCTGCGCGGCGCGAACGACTTCGATTACGAGCTGCAGATGGCTCAGATGAATCAGAAGCTCACAGGCGTCGACACGCTCTTCGTCGCCACGAATCCGACCTACAGCTACCTGTCGAGTTCTCTCGTGAAGGAAGTCGCGACCTTCGGTGGCGACGTCTCCGACATGCTCCCGGCCAAGGTACATTCTCGGCTACTCGCGCGTATCGCCGAACGAGCAGCAGAAAACAGCTGATCCCCGACACACCGACCACGACGACACCCCGTTGGCCGTTCTTCCGGCAAACTTGGACAGGAACGGGCACAGGTCCGAGTGGACAGGTGACGATGTGGGCCGAATTCGGCCGGTAGAGATTGGGGTTGCTTGTGTACCGCGTATTCGAGGCACTGGACGAACTGGTCGCAATTGTCGAAGAGGCGCGCGGTGTTCCCATGACCGCAGGGTGTGTTGTGCCTCGCGGCGACGTACTCGAGCTTCTCGACGACGTCCGGGACGCAATTCCGAGCGAGTTGGACGACGCTCAGGACGTCCTCGATCATCGGGACAAATTGGTCGGTGACGCGCGAGCCAACGCGGAGAAGACCGTCAGCAGCGCCAACGCCGAGGCGACGTCGACTGTGGAGAACGCACGCGACGACGCCGACCGCATTCTGTCCGATGCCAAGGCTCAGGCCGATCGCATGGTTGCCGAAGCGCGTGCGCACGCCGATCAGTTGGTCGAGGACGCCGAAGCAGAAGCGGAACGGACCGTCACCGACGGCCGTCGTGAGTACGAGGCCGTCACCGGACGGGCGCGTGCCGAGGCCGATCGGATGATCGAGTCCGGCCAGGCCTCGTACGAACATTCGGTGGCGGAGGGAACGGCAGAGCAGGCTCGTCTGGTGTCCCAGACCGAGGTTGTCCAGTCCGCTCACGCGGAATCCGCGCGAGTGATCGACGCCGCTCACGCCGAGTCCGACAGGATGCGTTCGGAGTGTGACCTGTACGTCGACACCAAGTTGGCCGAGTTCGAGGAATTCCTCACCGGGACCGTTCGGTCGGTCGGGCGTGGTCGTCAACAGCTTCGAACGGGTTCGGGAGTTCCCGATTACCAGGACGACGATCGTCGTTCCGAGCGGCGCCGATAGAGCAGACAAGTCAGTCGAGGGTGGGTCGTCCGATATGGGGCGGCCCACTTTTTCGTGGATCGAATTGGGATTTGCCTTGTAGCTGCCGTATTGTGGAGTGGTTGCCCATACCAGTTTCAACAGTTAGGTGAGTTCTCTTTGTCAACGCATCGTCGTAGTTCGTCGCATCAGTCAAGTGATGCGGGATTTTTGCTGGACACGGTCAAGCTCGGTCGTCGTCCAGGGTCGATGCGTACCGTCGAGAGAACAATTCAGTCCCCGAACCGTATCGGTCTCGATCTGATCGCGATCGAAGCGGGCGCGGACATAGATCTCGATCTTCGTCTCGAAGCAGTGTCCGAAGGCGTTCTCGTCACCGGAAACGTGCACGCACCCACCAAGGGTGAATGCTCGCGGTGCCTTGAACCTTTCACCGACACCGTGGACATCTATCTCACGGAGTTGTTCGCTTACCCGGACAGCACCACCGAGGAGACGACGGAAGAGGGCGAGGTCTACGCGGTCGAAGACGACGAAATCGACCCCGAACCGGTCATCGTCGATGCAGTCGGGCTGGCGCTTCCGCTCCAGCCTCTGTGCAGTGACGATTGCCTGGGATTGTGCTCAGAATGTGGCATTCGCCTGGCGATTGCGGAATCTGGGCATGGGCATGACATACTTGATCCTCGCTGGGCTGGTCTCGCGGCCAAATTTGGCGTGGAATCAAACACCAGCGAAAATCTTGTGATCACCGAAGCCGAGGAGAAGTAGAAGTGGCTGTCCCCAAGCGCAAAATGTCGCGATCCAACACGCGGTCGCGTCGTAGCCAGTGGAAGACCACTGTGCCCACCCTCGTTACCTGCCCCAACCGTGGCTGTGGCGAGCAGACCCTTCCCCACATCGCATGCCCGTCATGCGGTACTTACAAGGGCCGCCAGGTAACCGCTGCTGTCTAGTTCTCCCCGGAGAAAGACTATGACGAGCGAAAATACAGTTTCAGCCGCCGGCGGCGAGGGCAATCACGACAAGCTCCTCGCCGCTGTCGGCGTAGATATAGAGCCCGGTCTTCTGACCCTGGCTCTCACGCACCGCTCGTACGCGTACGAGAACGGCGGACTGCCCACGAACGAGCGCCTCGAGTTCCTCGGGGATTCCGTTCTCGGCGTCACGGTGACCGAAAATCTCTACCTGTCCCACCCGGACAAATCCGAAGGTGATCTGGCGAAGATCCGTGCCAGCGTGGTGAACATGCATGCACTCGCCGAGGTCGCCAGGACTCTGGGCGAAGGTGGACTCGGAGCACACCTGCTGTTGGGTAAGGGCGAGGAAATGACGGGCGGCCGTGACAAGCCGTCCATTCTCGCCGACGGCATGGAGTCGATTCTCGGCGCCATTCACCTGCAGCACGGCATCGAGACTGCGCGACGCGTTGTCCTCGATCTGTTCGACGATCTACTCACTCGCGCACCGCTTCTGGGCGCGGGTCTGGATTGGAAGACGAGTCTGCAGGAACTGACCGCAGAACACGGTGCCGGAGTTCCCGTTTACGAGATCACCGCTACCGGACCCGATCACGACAAGGAATTCACGGCCACCGTTCTCATCAGTGGCAAACCCTTGGGTGTCGGTGTCGGTCGTTCCAAGAAGGAAGCCGAGCAGAAGGCAGCAAGTTCGGCATGGAAGACGATGTCGGAGAATGCCGCTGCTACCGCAGTCGCTGCCGACGACGCGCCTGATCTTGCCGGCTGAGTTCACTCTTGCCTGAGCTTCCCGAAGTCGAAGTCGTTCGCCGCGGCCTGCAGTCTCACGCTGTAGGTGCGGCGATCGAGGCCGTCGAGGTCCTCCATCCCCGCGCGATCAGGCGCCACATTCTCGGTTCCGAGGACTTGATCGGCCAACTCACCGGGCAGACCATCGCTTCGGCAGAGCGTCGCGGCAAGTATCTGTGGCTGGTTCTCGAGCCTGCCGGTGTCGGGCTGGTGGTTCATCTCGGGATGAGCGGACAGATGTTGGTCCAGCCCCCGACAGTCGACTGGGAAAAGCATCTACGCATCCGGTTGGCCCTCGATTCCGGAGCGGATCTTCGATTCGTCGATCAGCGAACGTTCGGTGGCTGGTCGATTTCACCTCTCGTCGAGGTCGACGGAACGATGCTGCCCGAGTCGGTGGCGCACATCGCTCGTGATCCCATGGATGTTGCATTCGATCTCGAATCCGTCGTGAAAGTCCTGCGGGGCAAGCACACCGAGATCAAGCGCGCGATTCTCGACCAGACCGTGGTCTCCGGGATCGGGAACATCTACGCCGACGAATCATTGTGGCGCGCCAAGATTCACGGTAACCGAATCGCCGAAACGCTTACCAGGCCCAAACTTCGAGAGCTGTTGACCGCAGCGCACGCAGTGATGGGTGAAGCGCTCGATCAGGGCGGAACGTCCTTCGACGCTCTGTACGTGAACGTCAACGGCGAGTCCGGTTACTTCGACCGGTCACTGTCGGCCTACGGGCAGGAAAATCTTCCGTGCCCGCGATGCGGCGCGCCGATCAAGCGTGAGAAGTTCATGAATCGATCGTCGTTCAGTTGCCCGCGGTGTCAGCCGACCCCGAGGGCACGGCGAATCGCCTAGGTCTCCCGCCCCTCCGGTTCGGCGGAGTGGCAAGATTGCGTCATGGCTGAACAGACTCCCGACAACGCTGCAACCGCCCCCGCTCACACGGAGCTTTGGGTCGAACGCACCGGAACCCGCCTCTACACCGGCAAGAGTTCGCGCGGCGCAGAGGTTCTCATCGGCTCCGAATCGGTTCCAGGAGTCTTCACGCCCGGCGAACTGCTCAAAATCGCGCTCGCCGCGTGCACCGGTATGAGCTCCGACTTCCCGATTTCTCGCCGCCTCGGTGACAACTACGACGCGACGGTCCGCGTGTCCGGCGCCGCCGATCGGGAGAACGAGGTCTACCCGCAGCTCGACGAGGTCCTCGAACTCGATCTCAGCGAGTTGGATGCCGAAGCACAGCAGCGCCTCATCACTCTCGTCGAGCGCTCCGTGGACAAGGTATGCACCGTCGGGCGCACGCTCAAGGCCGGAACCAAGGTAACTCTGTCGTTCGACACGGAAGCCTGATGTCTCGCGCGGGCAGCATTGTCGCTGCGATCGCACTGGGTTCCGTTGTGGCGGTGAGTGCTCCGGCGCACGCCTCGGTCCCGATCGACGGCTCGGCCGGTGGTTGCGGGTCGTGGACGTCGAGCGTCGTGACGACTGGCGCCGGCATGCTCGAGAATCTCGAATTCGACGGCAACGGGTCGATGGTGTTGTCGCAGTCGGCTCTGATCGGGCCGGGTGCACTGCTGAAAGTGACTCCGGACGAAACCCGGACAACTTTGGTCGGTGACGTTACCGGACCTGGCGGGTTGGTCGCGCGTGACGGATCCGTGTACTTCACCACGGGCAACTCGACTGTCTCGGGACTGTTCGGAATCGCCGACGGCAGCCTTCGTAAGGTCGACGTCGCAGACGGATCGGTGACAACGATTGCCGACGGTCTGGTGATGCCGAACGGGCTTGTACAGCTGGACGGTAACCGCTTCCTCACTGCTCGCACACTCACCAGGCCGGGGCTCACGGTGGTCAACAGTGACGGAACCAGTTCGATCGTTCGTGAAGACCTCGGCACCGTCGACGGCCTCGCACGCTCCGGGTCGGCGATCTACGTGACGACGACCTTCGACATGATAACCGCCGTCCATGTCCTCGACGCAGACGATCTGGGCGGGCCGGTGCGGACGATCACGCTCCCCGGATTCGGTCCGGCAAACATGGCGGACGATCTGACCGTCGGACCGGACGGCGCGCTGTACGTCGCTTTCAATGCCGGCGGCAAAGTTGTTCGCGTCGATCCGGATTCGGGATCTTCGTGTGAGATCGCCTCGGGTCTGCCGTTCACATCCGCGGTCAAGTTCGGCGCCGGTCCGGGCTGGGATCCCAACTCGCTCTACACCACCGGTTTCCTGGGTGAGGTTCACCGTCTCGAACGTGTGGCGGGCTGAGCGTCGTGGCTGAGACAGCGCCTGTGCGGTTGACGGCGTGGGTTCACGGATACGTTCAAGGCGTCGGATTTCGGTGGTGGACCAGGGCCCGCGCTCTCGAACTCGGGTTGATCGGATATGCGTCCAACCAGCGTGACGGTCGAGTGCTCGTCGTGGCGGAAGGCGAACGCACGCAACTCGAGCGATTGTTGGAGTTACTGCGCTCGGGGACTACCCCGGGCACGGTGGATCTTGTGGTCGACAGCTGGGACCCCGCCAGGGGCGACCTGACAGGGTTCGTCGAACGCTGACCGGTTTGGCGGTAAAGTTTCCCCCCATGCACCTCAAGAGTCTGACACTCAAGGGATTCAAATCCTTTGCGTCGGCAACGACTCTTCGGTTCGAGCCGGGGATCACCTGCGTCGTCGGCCCCAACGGCTCGGGTAAATCCAACGTCGTCGATGCGTTGACCTGGGTGATGGGCGAGCAGGGCGCCAAGGCCTTGCGCGGCGGCAAGATGGAAGACGTCATCTTTGCCGGGACCTCCGGTCGGGCGCCGCTGGGCCGCGCCGAGGTGACCCTGACCATCGACAACGCCGACGGCGCGCTCCCGATCGAGTACTCCGAGGTGTCGATCACGCGCCGGATGTTCCGCGACGGCGCGGGGGAGTACGAGATCAACGGCTCGTCCTGCCGTCTGATGGACGTCCAGGAACTGCTCAGCGACTCCGGTATCGGCCGCGAGATGCACGTCATCGTCGGGCAGGGACGGCTCGCCGCGATCCTCGAATCCCGGCCCGAAGATCGACGCGCCTTCATCGAAGAAGCCGCCGGAGTCCTCAAACATCGCCGCCGCAAGGAAAAAGCGGTCCGCAAGCTCGATTCCATGCAGGCCAATCTCGCTCGGCTCAGTGACCTCACCTCGGAACTGCGTCGGCAACTCAAACCGCTGGGACGCCAAGCCGAGGTTGCTCGGCGAGCGCAGACGGTGCAGGCCGACCTGCGTGATGCAAAGATGCGTCTGGCTGCTGACGATCTGGTGACCCGTCGAAACCAGTTGAACGACCAGGCGCAGGACGAGAAAGCGGCCCGTGAACAGCACAACCAGGTGGCGGCTGCGCTGGACGAGGCCAATCTCGAACTCGGGCGCCAGGAGCAAGCTCTCGCTCGTCTGACTCCGGGATCGGAAGCCGCTGCGCAGAGTTGGTTCCAGCTTTCCGCGCTTGCCGAACGCGTCAACGCCACCGTGCGCATCGCCCGCGAGCGTGCGCGTCATCTCGACTCCGAACCCGTCGGCAACCGAGGCCAGGACCCGGACGAGATGGAGGCGCGCGCCGAACGTCTTGCAGCCGAGGAAGCCGAACTCCTCGAAGGCGTCGAGATCGCGCGAGCGGCATCGGAAGCAGCTCGTGAGCAGCTGGCAGCCACGGAAGATGCTGCAGCAGAGGCGGAACGGGCGCACATGGCGGAAGTCCGCGCCGTCGCGGATCGGCGCGAAGGTCTCGCTCGACTCTCCGGTCAGGTCGACACTCTGCGTACCCGCGTCGAATCCGTCGACGCGGAAGTGTCTCGGCTGACCGAAGCGATCGACGAGGCTCGCCTGCGTGGGGATGCCGCACAGGCCGAGTTCGACACGGTGCAGGAAAGCATCGGGGATCTCGATGCCGGTGAAGTCGGCCTCGACACCAATCACGAACGCGCCATCGAAGCTCTCGAGATGATCGACGCGCGCGTCGAGGAACTTCGCGAGGAAGAAAAGACGAGCGGGCAACGTATCGCTTCGCTCCGTGCGCGCGTCGAGGCGCTGTCGATGGGCTTGCAGCGCAAGGACGGTGGCGGTTGGCTGCTCGAACACCGGCGTGACGACGGTATCACCTCGCTGGCCGGATTGATCCACGTCGAACCAGGTTACGAAGCCGCGATCGCCGCCGCGATGGGACCGGCGGCGGACGCCGTCGTGGCGCAGTCGCTGGACTCGGCTCGGTCGGCTGTTGCATCGCTGGCCGATCAGGACGGTGGGCGTGCATCACTGATCGTGAGCGGTGAGCCGGCGATCAAGCGCGAGGCCGAGATCGCGCCGGGTAGTCGTCATGCGGTCGACGTCATCGACTGCCCTGACGAGTTGCGTGCCGGATTGACCGCCATCCTCGATGGCGTAGTCCTGGTCGAGACACTCGATGACGCGATTCGAGTTGTTGCTGACCACAAGGGAATTCGTGCAGTGACGCGTTCCGGCGATCTGCACGGTCCGGGGTGGATGATCGGCGGCTCGGATCGGCAACCGAGCACGCTGGAGGTGCAGGCGGCGATCGACGCGTCCGCAGCGGAACTGGCGGCAACGGAGAGCCGATCCGAGGAACTCGACGCTGCGCTGTCCGGCGCCCTGGCCGAACAGGCCGCTCGACGCGAGACCGCGGAGCAGACATTGGCCGCGCTCAACGAGTCGGACGCCGCCATGTCCGCCATCTACGAGCAGCTGGGCAGATTGGGGCAGGCAGCACGAGTCGCCCACGCGGAATCCGATCGGCTGACCGCCCAGCGAGTGCGTGCCGAGGAGGGACGCGGTGAGTCGCTGACCAAGCTCGCGGATCTGGAGGAACGACTGCGCGTTGCCGAAACCGACGGCAGTGCAACGGGACACGGCGCAGAATCGACCGCAGCCGACCGTGAAATGGCCGCAGCAGCGCTGGCGGAAGTACGCATCGTCGAAATGGATGCTCGCCTTGCGGTGCGCACCGCCGAAGAACGTGCGGAATCCGTTCGCGGAAAGGCTGATTCGCTTCGCCGCGCCGCGGCCGCCGAACGAGAAGCGCGAATTCGCGCCGAACGGGCTCTGCGCGCCAGGGCGCACGCGGCAGAGGTTGCAGCTGCCGTCGCCGAATCGGGACAACGTGTGGCGGCCGAACTCGAGACCGTCGTCGCTGCGGCTCTTGCTCACCGCGACGAGTTGGCTCGGGCCCGCTCCGAGTGCACGGCCAAACTGGATCAGGTCCGCGAGATAGTCCGTGCACTGACCGGACAGCTCGCTTCGCTCACCGACGCCGTCCATCGCGACGAGGTTGCCAAGGCTGAGGCGGCGTTGCGCATCGAACAACTCGAGGAGTCGATCCTCGACCAGTACGGTATCGGGCTCGACGATCTGATCGCCGAGTACGGGCCCGACGTCGAACTGCCACCGACGGCGCTCGAAATCGAGGAGTACGAACAGGCGAAGGAGCGTGGAGAGCAGGTCACCGCGCCCGCTCCGCTTCCGTACGACCGCACGACTCAGGAACGGCGCGCCAAGCGTGCAGAGAAAGACCTCGCCACCCTCGGCAAGGTCAATCCGCTCGCGCTCGAGGAGTTTGCAGCGCTCGAAGAGCGGTACACCTTCCTCTCCACTCAGCTCGAAGACGTCAAGACCGCTCGCAAGGACCTTCTTGCTGTGGTCGCAGACGTGGACGCGCGAATTCTGCAGGTATTCACCGAGGCGTACGCCGACGTCGAGCGTGAGTTCGTCGGAGTATTCGAAAAATTGTTCCCCGGGGGCGAAGGGCGACTGGTCCTCACCGACCCCTCGGACATGCTCACCACCGGCATCGAAGTCGAGGCGCGTCCGCCCGGCAAGAAGGTCAAGCGGTTGTCGTTGCTGTCGGGCGGAGAGAAGTCGTTGACCGCGGTGGCCATGCTGGTCGCGATCTTCCGGGCTCGCCCTTCCCCGTTCTACGTGATGGACGAGGTGGAGGCGGCGTTGGACGACACCAACCTGCGGCGGCTGATCGGACTCTTCGAACAATTGCGGGAGAAGTCGCAATTGATCGTGATCACCCACCAGAAACCGACCATGGAAATCGCCGACGCGTTGTACGGAGTCAGCATGCGCGGCGACGGAATCACCACAGTGATTTCGCAGCGACTTCGCGGTCAAGACATGGCCTCTACGTAAGCCCTGCTCACTTTCCGGCTCGGAGCCTGAAACAATGGGCCGGTGACTACCCAGGCTTGGATCATCATCGCGGCTGTAGCAGCCGTACTACTCGTCGTTCTCGTTGCCGGATTCCTGCGCTACCGCAAGGGGCAGGTGTCGCTGAAGGCGCCCGAGACGAAGCCGGAGCTCGGCGCCCCCGAGAAGGACAAGTCAGGCGGCTACAAGGCCGGCGGCGGGTTCAACTTCAGTCAGGGGTCCACGGCGACGGCGCCGCCTCCGGTGGTTCCGACACCTCCGGTCGCGGAGAAGCCGCCCGTTGTCGAAAAGCCGATAGTTGAAGAACCTGTCGTCGAAAAACCGGTTGTCGAGAAGCCGGCTGCTGCGGAACCGGCTGTCGAGGAACCTGTCGCTGAGAAGCCGGCCGTCGTCGAGGAACCGGTTGCCGAAGAGCCGGTAGTAGAAGAGCCGGTAGTAGAAGAGCCGGTAACCGAAAAGCCGGTTGTCGAAGAACCTGTTGTCGTTCCCGAACCTGTTGTCGTTCCCGAACCGGTAGTTGTACCCGAGCCTGTCGTGCCTGCACCGCGCGTGCTGGACGAGATCGACCCGACCGAGGGCCGGCTGGACCGTCTGCGCGGACGCCTCTCCCGCTCGCAGTCAGCGGTCGGCAAGAGCTTGCTCGGTCTGCTCGGTGGCGGCGATCTGGACGAGGATTCGTGGGAAGAAGTCGAGGACACCCTTCTGATCGCGGACCTCGGCTCCGCGACCACCGAGAAAGTCGTCACCAAGCTTCGTGAGCAGATGGCGGCCCGCAGTGTCCGCACCGAAGCTGACGCCCGCGCACTACTTCGCGAGGTGCTGATTGCCGAACTGCGCCCCGAAATGGACCGTTCCATTCGCGCACTGCCGCACGACGATCACCCGGCTGTTCTGCTCGTCGTCGGTGTCAACGGGACCGGCAAGACCACCACCACCGGCAAACTGGCTCGCGTGCTCGTCGCCGACGGTCGTCGCGTAGTGCTCGGTGCCGCGGACACGTTCCGCGCCGCCGCTGCCGATCAGCTCCAGACGTGGGCCGAACGTGTCGGCGCCGAAGTTGTCCGTGGCAAGGAGGGCGGCGATCCCGCTGCGATCGCGTTCGACGCGGTTTCTCGCGGCATCGCGGACGGCGTCGACGTGGTCCTCATCGACACCGCCGGCCGCCTGCACACCAAGACCGGTCTGATGGACGAACTCGGCAAGGTCAAGCGGGTCATCGAGAAGAAGGCGTCGGTCGACGACGTTCTGCTGGTTCTCGACGCGACGGTCGGCCAGAACGGACTCGCGCAGGCACGAGTGTTCGCGGAGGTCGTGGACATCACCGGCGTCGTGTTGACCAAGCTGGACGGAACCGCGAAGGGCGGAATCGTCTTCCAGGTTCAGCATGAACTGGGTGTGCCGGTGAAGTTGGTCGGTCTCGGTGAAGGCGCCGACGATCTGGCGCCGTTCGAGCCGGGTGCGTTCGTAGACGCCCTGTTGGGCTGACGCCCCCGTGCGCCTTTTTGGTAGTTCGAACTACCGAAAAGGCGCACAGGGTTCGTAGAACCCCCTGGCGAAACCTGTTTGCAACAAAGTTGGGCAATTGGTTCACGTCTGCGAAACGCGACAGCGCCATGGACGAAACACCAGCCCAGCACTCTTCTCCTTAACGACGTGCTGCCCGGCACGTGCGACTAGGAGGTAGTAAGTGAGTACCGACGATTTGTTGGCGAACTCCGGTAACGCCGCATGGATGCTGATGGCTGCATCTCTGGTCTTGCTGATGACACCCGGCCTCGCTTTCTTCTACGGCGGGATGTCTCGGTCCAAGTCAGTCCTGAACATGATGATGATGTCCTTCGGGGCCATGGCCGTCATCGGCGTCATCTACGTTCTGTGGGGATGGTCGATGTCCTACGGCACCGAGAACATCGGGGGCATTTTTGCCAACCCGTTCGAGTTCTTCGGCCTCAAGAACAGCATCACCGATGCTGACGGCAACTTCATCGCGGGCGCGTGGGGCTACCCCAACGTCATCGACATCGCGTTCCAGGTGACATTCGCGATCATCACAACCGCCCTCATCAGTGGCGCCCTGGCCGAGCGAGTCAAGTTCGGCACCTGGCTCCTGTTCTCGGGTATCTGGGTCACCGTCGTCTACTTCCCCCTCGCACACATGGTGTGGGGCGGCGGACTCCTCTCGGGCTCCGAGGACGGCATCGCGGCAAAGCTCTTCGGCACCACGGTCAACGATGACGGAGTCACCGTCGCCAACGTCGCTCCGATCGACTTCGCCGGTGGCACAGTCGTTCACATCAACGCCGGTATGGCCGGTCTGGTTCTCGCCCTCATCGTCGGCAAGCGTCTCGGCTTCGGCAAGACCGCCTTCCGTCCGCACAACCTGCCGTTCGTGATGCTCGGCGCCGCACTGCTCTGGTTCGGTTGGTTCGGTTTCAACGCCGGCTCGGCATTCGCCGCCGACGGTAACGCCGGTCTTGCTTGGGTCAACACGACCACCGCGACGTGTGCTGCAGTCCTGGCCTGGCTTGCTACCGAGCGTATTCGTGACGGTCACGCCACCAGCCTCGGCGCAGCATCCGGTGCGGTTGCCGGTCTGGTCGCCATCACTCCGGCTGCCGGTGCGCTCAACCCCGTCGGTTCCATCTTCCTCGGCGCTGTCGCCGGCATCCTGTCCGCTCTCGCAGTCGGCCTGAAGTTCCGCTTCGGCTTCGATGACTCGCTCGACGTCGTCGGTGTTCACCTCGTCTCCGGCTTGTGGGGCACGATCGGTATCGGATTCTTCGGCACCGCAACCGGCCTCTTCTACGGCGGCGACTACAAGCAACTGGTGGTTCAGATCGTGATCGCACTCGCAGCACTCGTCTTCACCGGCGTTCTGACGACGATTATCGGCTTCGCGCTCAAGCCCTTGGGCTGGCGAATCTCGGCCGAGGACGAGGCACGCGGCATCGACGAGACCGAACACGCAGAGACCGCATACGACCTCGCGTGATCAGCACGTGATTAAAGTGAATTCAGGCACTTCAGAGTTGGGAAAGGGATGAGCACATGAAGCTGATCACAGCAATCGTCAAGCCGTTCACGCTCGAGGACGTCAAGACCGGACTCGAGCAGGCCGGAGTGCTGGGTATGACAGTCAGCGAAGTTCAGGGCTACGGCCGACAGAAGGGCCACACCGAGGTGTACCGAGGCGCGGAGTACTCCGTGGACTTCGTACCCAAGGTTCGGGTCGAGGTCGTCGTCGACGACGCGGCCGTGGACAAGGTGGTCGAGGTGATCGTCGAGGCCGCTCGCACCGGCAAGATCGGTGACGGCAAGGTGTGGGTCTCGCCCGTCGAGTCGGTCATCCGGGTTCGAACCGGGGAACGCGGTGGCGATGCACTCTGACCCGAAAGGGTCCGAGAACTTCGGCCCTGGTTCCGTCGCGAAAGCGACGGGGCCAGGGCCGGTCTCGTCAGGGGGATCCGACGAAGCTGCGGACCTGGCCCGCGCACGCAAGGCCCTACTCACCGGAGGCGTCAAGAACAGGAGGCTCGACGCCCCGTCACTGCGACATGCACTGGTCGATCTGCACGAATTCTGGTTGACCACCAAGGGGACCGAACTGGGCATCAAACCGGATTGTGGGTTTGCCATCGTCGCCGTGGGTGGTCTGGGCCGACGCGAACTGTTGCCGTATTCCGACCTCGATCTGATTTTGCTGCACGACGACATGGACCCGGCAGTCGTCTCCCACGTTGCGGACAGCCTGTGGTACCCGCTGTGGGACGCGCACATCAAACTCGACCACAGCGTGCGGACGCTTCCGCAGGCGCTCCAGGTTGCGGCCACCGACATGACCGCGGCGCTAGGAATGCTCGAAGCGCGCCACATTGCCGGCGACGTGGAACTGAGCAACCTGTTGATCAGTGGTGTCCGTCGACAGTGGCGTATGGACATCCGCAGCCGGTTCGACGAATTGATCACCCAGACCCGTACGAGGTGGGAGCGAAGCGGCGAGATCGCCCATCGCGCCGAACCGGACCTCAAGAGCGGCCGCGGGGGGTTGCGTGACGTGCAGTTGCTCAACGCCCTGTCCATCGCCCAGTTGACCGACGGGATGCCAGGACTCGGACCCAACTCGCCCGGCGGCGGTCTGGCACTTGCGCACAGGCGGTTGCTCGACGTGCGCACCGAACTTCATCGCGTTGCCGGTCGCGCCCGCGATCAACTGCGAGCACAGGACGCCGACGAAATCGGTGCGGCGCTGCGGATCGGGGACCGATTCGATCTTGCGCGCCTCCTCAGTGAATCGGCGCGCACCATCAGCTATTCGGTGGACGTCGGTATCCGTACCGCCGGAAACTCCTTGCCCAGGCGCGGTTTGTCTCGGCTGCGTCGTGCGCCGGTGCGGCGGCCCCTGGACGAGGGCGTCGTCGAGCACGCGGGTGAGGTTGTTCTGGCGCGCGACGCCAGGCCGAAGAAGGACCCCGGTCTGGTGATGCGGGTGGCGGCAGCAGCAGCCACCAACGGCATGCCGATCTCTGCGTCGACGCTCAATCGCCTGGCCGACAATGCCCCCGAACTACGTGAACCGTGGCCCAAGAACGCGGTCAACGATCTTCTTGTCGTGCTCGGTTCAGGCTCGCGTGCGGTTCCGGTGATCGAGGCGATGGACCGGACCGGGCTCTGGGGTCGACTCCTGCCGGAGTGGGGAACCATTCGCGATCTTCCGCCGCGCGACGCCGTTCACACGTGGACGGTCGATCGCCACCTGGTCGAAACTGCCGCCTATGCAAGCGGATTCACCACGCGCGTTGCCCGGCCGGATCTGCTCATGCTCGGTGCGTTGATCCACGACATCGGCAAGGGTCGAGGGGGAGATCACAGCGTCGTCGGTGCCGAACTGGCCACCGCGATCGGAAATCGATTGGGACTCTGGCCTTCCGACGTCGCGACGTTGACGGCGATGGTGCGCTATCACCTGCTGTTGCCGGAAACCGCGACCCGTCGCGACCTCGACGATCCGGCAACGGTGCAGCGAGTGGTCGACGCACTCGAGGGAGACGGGACCCTTCTCGATCTCCTGCATTCGTTGGCGGAAGCGGATTCCCTGGCCACCGGGCCTGGTGTCTGGGGCGACTGGAAATCGTCGTTGATCGGTGAGCTCGTGCGTCGTTGCCGATTGCTGATGGCGGGGGAGGAGCTCCCGCAACCAGATCCACTCGCACCCGAGCAGTTGGCCATCGCCGAGGACGGCGGGGTTCACGTCTCGCTCGTTCCGGCCGAGAATCCGCACACCTACGTCGTGACCGTCATCGCGCCCGACGCACCCGGGTTGTTGTCTCGGGCTGCCGGGGTTCTGGCGCTGCAGTCTTTGCGGGTGCATTCCGCTTCGCTGGGGTCGCATGCGGGTTCGGCGGTCAACTCGTTTGTCGTGACGCCGAGGTTCGGTACACCGCCGCAAGCGGTGTTGCTCCGACAGGAACTGATCCGAGCGTCCGCCGGTGAACTGAATCTGCTCGAACTTCTCGATGCAAAGGACGAAGAGGCGCGGGCGGAGCAGTGGGACGACCCGATCCAGACCAACAAGGATTCGGCGGTTCCGGTGCTCTATTCGCAGGCGCCGCCGCGGGTCATCTGGTTCGACGCGCCCGGCGACGGTCACGCGATCCTCGAATTGCGCACCGAGGACCGCGTCGGCCTGCTCTGCCGTCTGGCCGCAGCACTCGAACACAGTGGTGCCGATATCCGGTGGGCAAAGGTCGCGACGTTGGGTTCTTCGGTGGTCGACGCGTTCTGCCTCGACTTCGGTGAGGCAGACACCCGCGCGGCCAGAGAGCGTGTGGAAGAGGCGGTCCTCGCGGTGGTTCCGGTGCCTCAACCCAAGAAGAAAGAGGATTGACGGACCTGGTTTCGGCGGTTACGCCCGCATCGGCTGGGATCGGTGCGGGCGTAGCGGCTAGGCTGGTGCCCGAGAATATCCACGGCTAACTCGCACGACCTTCAGGAGCGCACTCGGTGTTCGAATCCCTTTCCGACAGATTGACCGGATCTCTCAAGGATCTGCGTGGCAAGGGTCGTCTGTCCGGCGCCGACATCGACGCTACGGCCCGCGAGATCCGCCTTGCCCTGCTCGAGGCCGACGTCGCACTTCCCGTAGTGCGCAGTTTCATCGCCAAGGTCAAGGAACGAGCCAAGGGCGCCGAGGTCTCGGGTGCACTCAACCCGGCTCAGCAGGTCGTCAAGATCGTCAACGAAGAGCTGGTCGAGGTTCTCGGCGGCGAAACCCGTCGACTCCAGTTCGCCAAGACGCCGCCGACGGTCATCATGTTGGCCGGTCTGCAGGGTTCCGGTAAGACCACGCTGGCCGGAAAGTTGGCCAAGTGGCTCAAGGATCAGGGGCACACGCCGCTCCTCGTCGCCTGTGACCTTCAGCGTCCGGGCGCCGTCACTCAGCTTCAGATCGTCGGTGAGCGCGCGGGCGCTGCAGTCTTCGCTCCGCATCCCGGCACCTCCATCGGCGGCGGCGAGAACGCCCTCGGTGTGTCCGCTGCCGACCCCGTCGAGGTCGCCCGCGCCGGCGTCGAGGAAGCACGCAACAAGCATTACGACGTCGTGATCGTCGATACCGCCGGTCGTCTCGGCATCGACTCGGAGCTGATGGCGCAGGCCGCCGGTATCCGTGACGCCGTCAACCCGGACGAGACCATCTTCGTTCTCGACGCCATGATCGGTCAGGACGCGGTCAGTACCGCCGACGCTTTCCGTGAGGGAGTCGGCATCACCGGCGTCGTCCTCACCAAGCTCGACGGCGACGCCCGCGGTGGCGCCGCACTGAGCGTCCGCGAGGTCACCGGTCAGCCGATCCTCTTCGCCTCCACCGGCGAGAAGCTCGAAGACTTCGACGTCTTCCACCCCGATCGCATGGCCAGCCGGATCCTCGGCATGGGCGACGTCCTGAGCCTCATCGAGCAGGCCGAGCAGGTTTTCGACGCCGATCAGGCCGAAGCCACTGCAGCCAAGATCGGTTCCGGACAGCTCACCCTCGAAGACTTCCTCGATCAGATGATGGCCGTCCGCAAGATGGGCCCGATCGGCAACCTGCTCGGCATGCTGCCGGGTGCAGGCGGCATGAAGGACGCGCTTGCCAACGTCGACGAGAAGCAACTCGATCGCATTCAGGCAATCATCCGCGGTATGACGCCGGCCGAGCGTGACGATCCGAAGATCATCAACGCCTCACGCCGACTGCGCATCGCGAACGGTTCGGGCGTCAAGGTTTCCGACGTCAACCAGTTGGTGGATCGCTTCTTCGAAGCCCGCAAGATGATGGCTGCCATGGCCGGTCGTATGGGCATGCCCGGCGCCCGCAAGCAGGTTCGCAGCAAGAAGGGCAAGAAGGGCAAGAAGGGCGGCAAGGGTCCGACGCAGCCAAAGATGCGCGGAGGATTCCCCGGTATGGGCGGATTCCCGGGGATGCCCGGTGGCATGCCGGCCGGAATGCCCGACCTGTCGAACATGCCCAAGGGTCTCGATCAGTTGCCGCCCGGACTGGAAGGCATCGATCTCTCCCAGCTCAAGCTGCCCAAGAAGTAGTCGGTGACTGCGCTTCATCTTCGGGGTATCGGTCTGCCCGATGCCCGGCCGATCGAATTGTGGATCGTCGACGGGATGATTTCTTTCGAGCCGGTGTCCGGTGCGGAGACGATCGTCGAATCGGGTTGGATCACACCGGGTCTCGTGGATGCGCACTGTCACGTCGGTATCCGTTACGGCGGTGGCGGCGGCGAAACCGTCGACGGCTTGCTGGGGCAGGCGCAGACCGAACGTGACGCGGGCGTGCTGTTGCTTCGCGACGCAGGATCACCGGTCGACACCAGGTTCATCGACGAGCGCCTCGATTTGCCGCGGATCATTCGCGCAGGTCAGCACATCGCGACACCCAAGCGATACATCCCGGGCCTGCCGGTCGATCTGGACGACGAATCTCAGTTGCCGGCCGAAGTCGTGCGTCAGGCACGCGCCGGTGACGGTTGGGTCAAGCTCGTCGGGGACTGGATCGATCGTTCCATCGGCGACCTCGCCCCGTTGTGGAGTGACGAGATTCTGGTCGAGGCCATCGCCGCCGCTCATGCCGAAGGCGCACGGGTCACCGCTCACGTTTTTGCCGAAGATGCTCTACCCGGACTGATCAACGCCGGTATCGACTGCATCGAGCACGGGACCGGATTGACGGACGCGACCATCGAATCGATGGTCGCTCACGGCACGGCCTTGGTTCCGACGCTGATCAACATCGCTACTTTCCCCGAGATCGCGGACTCTGCCACGCGGTATCCAACCTACGCAGCGCACATGCGGGATCTGCACGCTCGTCGACACCAGACCATCGGTGCCGCCCACGACGCGGGGATTCCGATCTATGCCGGAACGGATGCCGGCGGTTCGATCAGGCATGGGCGGATCGCCGACGAGGTGGCCGAACTCCAGGCTGCCGGTCTGACGGCGCACCAGGCGCTGGGTGCAGCCTGCTGGGACGCACGGAGTTGGTTGGGCGCTCAGGGCATCGAAGACGGAGCGCCCGCCGACCTGGTGGTGTTCGCCGAAGATCCGCGCGGAAACCCCGCTGTGCTCGCGAAGCCGACGCGTGTGATCCTCCGCGGCACCCCCGTGAGTGGTTAGGGAGTCCCCGCACTCCCGGAACGCGCACAGGGTGGTTTCCGAACGAGCCCACCCATCTGGCACAATGGACCATTGTTCGTCGCAACCGGTTACGTACCGCTGCGACGGTCACAGGATAGAGGCAAAACCGGGCTCACAAATCGTGTGGGTCGCTGAATTGCACGTGACATGCGCAGCACTGTTGTGCGCGCTGAAGGAGAACTGCAGCTGTGGCTGTCAAAATCAAGCTCACCCGCCTCGGCAAGATCCGCAACGCTCAGTACCGCGTTGTCATCGCCGACTCGCGCACCCGTCGTGACGGCCGTGCGATCGAGACCATCGGCAAGTACCACCCCAAGGAAGAGCCCTCGCTGATCGACATCGATTCCGAGCGCGCTCAGTACTGGCTGTCCGTGGGCGCACAGCCCACCGAGCCCGTCGAGGCACTCCTCAAGATCACCGGTGACTGGCAGAAGTTCAAGGGCCTGCCGGGCACCGAAGGCACCCTGCGTGTCAAGGAAGCCAAGCCCACCAAGCTCGAGCTCTTCCAGGCTGCACTCGCGCAGGCCGAGAACGAGCCGGTTGCTGAAGCAATCACCCCCAAGAAGAAGAAGGCTGCAAAGGCTGACGAGGCCAAGGCAGAAGACACCGCGGCTGACGCCGAGGCTCCCGCTGCAGACGCCGAGGCTGCTGACAAGTGAGTGCCGTCGTCGCTGATGCGGTAGAGCATCTCGTGCGTGGCATCGTCGCCAATCCCGACGATGTTCGCGTCGAGCTGATCACCGGACGTCGGGGACGGACCGTCGAGGTGCACGTGCACCCCGACGATCTCGGCAAGGTCATCGGTCGGGGTGGTCGCACGGCGACCGCTCTGCGGACCTTGGTCTCCGGCATCGGTGGCCGCGGTATCCGTGTTGATGTCGTCGACACCGATCAGTAGACGGCAGTAAACAGGTGGAACTCGTAGTCGGTCGTGTCGCGAAGTCGCATGGCATCAAAGGTGAATTGGTTGTCGAGGTTCGTACAGACGAGCCCGAAGATCGTTTTGCCGTAGGTTCCGTGCTGCGTGGGCGTAAGCCGCGCGAGTCCACACTGAAGTCGTACACAGTGGAAGCCGCCCGGGATCATTCCGGGCGGCTTCTGCTGCGCCTCGAAGGCGTGAGTGACCGTGGCGACGCAGATGCGTTGCGCGGCACACTGTTTGTGATCGACAGTTCCGAACTCGAGCCTTCGGATGATCCGGACGAGTTCTACGATCACGAACTCGAAGGACTGAAGGTCGTCCTCACGGACGGCACCGAGGTCGGTTCGGTCATCGAGGTATTGCATTCCGCCGCAGGCGAATTGCTTTCGATTCGCCGCGCCGGTGAGACGTCCGGTGAATTGCTGATCCCGTTTGTCGCCGCCATCGTCACCTCGGTGTCGATCGCCGACGGCGTCGTGGTGATCGAGCCCCCCGAGGGACTGCTCGACCCGGACTTCGGCGACAAGTCGAACAGCGACAATTCGAACGCCGACAGCGACTGATCGCTCGTCATGCGTCTCGATGTAGTCACCATATTTCCCGAGTATCTCGAACCGCTTCGTGCTGCCTTGCTGGGCAAGGCAATCGAACGTGGCTTGATCTCGGTCGACGTCCACGATCTGCGGTCGTGGACCCATGACGTGCACAAAGCCGTCGACGATTCTCCGTACGGCGGCGGACCAGGCATGGTCATGAAACCGACCGTCTGGGGCCCGGCCCTGGACGACGTGATCGGACGAGCAGATACTGACGGCCCGGATGACGCCGAGACGATTCTGGTGGTGCCCACTCCTGCCGGCGTCCCGTTCACTCAGGCGACCGCGCACCGCTGGTCTACCGCAAAGCATCTTGTCTTCGCCTGCGGCCGATACGAAGGAATCGATCAACGAGTTTTCGACGACGCAGCCAAGCGGGTTCGCGTCGAAGAAGTCAGCATCGGCGACTACGTGCTGATCGGCGGTGAAGCTGCCGTGCTGGTGATGGTCGAGGCTGTTGTTCGACTGATGCCCGGTGTTCTCGGCAATCAGCTTTCACACCAAGAAGATTCGTTTTCCGACGGACTCCTCGAAGGACCCAGTTACACGCGTCCGGCCGTGTGGCGCGACCTCGAGGTCCCTCCTGTTCTGCTGTCCGGTGATCACGCAAAGATCAAGGCTTGGCGCCATGAGCAGTCGCTGCAGCGCACGGCCGAGCGTCGACCGGACCTGCTCCCTTAGGTATTTCGCTTCAACCAGGTGATGCTCGCGCCGTCACTCAGCGATTCGGTTGCAGTCGGTGTGAACGGTGTCGGCTCGAAGTTGCCTCTGATCATCGGTATGCCCGCGCCTGCGACAAGCGGATACCTCTTGACGACCAATTCGTCGATCTCCGGTAGCAGTTCGCCGGCGAGAGTTCCGCCGCCGCAGAGCCAGATATCTTGTCCTTCCTCCTCTTTGAGAGATTTGACCAGCTCCAGGGGATCAGCGCGGACGAGGGTGATCGCGGGATCCTCGGTGTCGGGGAGGGTGGTGGAGACGACGAACTGGCGCAGATGCGCGAAGGGGCTGCTCACCCCGGCGGTCAGTCCGGGCTCGTAGGAACCGCGACCCATGATGACGGTGTCGAAGACCTTGTTGGGTACGCCCTCCACTCCGAGGGAAGGCCGCACGTGCGTTGGCACGGTGTCGGGATACCGATCGCATATCCAGGCCGTGATCTGTTCGGATACCGGGTAGAAGTCGAATTCGCCGCCGGGTCCCGCGATGTAGCCGTCGAGCGATGCTCCCACGTAGTACACAAGCTTCCGCATGAAGTGCTCCGTTCGTAGTACTCTGTTTGTAGTGGTTTAACCTAGGGTCGTGTCTGGAGTGATGTCAAGTGCGAAAGAACCCGGAGCGTCGGCTTGCCCTGATCGACGCGGCAATCGAGGTGTTGGCGCGAGAGGGCGCTCGAGGCTTGACCTTTCGAGCCGTCGACAGTCAGGCAGCTGTGCCGAACGGGACTGCGTCGAACTACTTTTCCAATCGCGACGACCTACTGACACAAGCCGGTGGCCGGATCTACGAGCGACTGATTCCGGACGACCTCGAGGGATTGATCGATCCCGTCAACGGCACCGATCGTGAGCGTCTGGTGACGCTCATGCTCGAAGTGGTCGAGCGGGTCACCTCGTTCGGGACAGGTTTCCTTGCGCTCATGGAATTGCGACTGGAGGCGACGCGTCGACCGGACCTGCGTGCGGTACTGACCGTCCGCATCCGAGAAGACTTCGATCTGAACGTAGCCAATCATCTGGCGTCGGGCGTGCCCGGTGATGCGATGACCGTTCGCCTGCTCTACATGTCGTTGAACTGGCTCGCCCTGGATCGACTCACATTGCCGAACCTGTTCGGGGAGGAAGACATTCGAACGATCGTCGAGGCGGCAGTGGATCGCGCTTTACCCCGCGAGTCGTAGAAGATCAGTGCCGTTCGGTTGGTTTGCGGCGGAACGAGAAGTATCGATGACCGAAGAAACTCACACCGGCAACGATCAGCATGACAACGGCCTGAGCGGGGAGCGGCGGGGCGTGCAGAATCGACACTGCGAGTGTTCCGAGAATCAGATTCAGCACGAGGCCACCGGAATTGACGACGACGAACGCGCCCAGGTCGCGGGCAACATGTCCGCGAACGCGGAAAACGAGAGTCCGATGCAGAACAAAAGCGATGAGGACGCTGATGGAGTACGCGCCGATCACGGCCACCTGATACAGATTCTTGTTGTCGAGGATCAACGACCACATCACGAAGAGCACGTAGCCGATCGCCGTATTGGCCACTCCGACAATGGCAAACGCGATGGGTTGATGCTTGACCACCCGTAGCAGTGGGCCGGGGTTCTCGGTTGAGGCGACGTCTTCGGTCATGAAGACTCGGTGTGCTCGTCGCTGGTCCGGTCCTTGCGTCGCGTGCGCAGATACATCCATTCGAGCACCCCGAGTCCGAGGACTCCGGCGACCATCGAAGCGCCGCCGACCTTCCATCCCGGGGGACGCCACGTCAGGACAAGTTCCGCGTCTTTCGTACCGGCTGGAACGTCCACGGTGACAAAGGACTTCGCGACGACGTCGATCGGGACAGGCTGACCGTCGATGCTCGCCCGATATCCGGGCCAGCCGAGCCGTGCAAACACAACCTTGCCGCCGGTCTCCGAACTGACACGAAGGGTGCTCGACATGCTCGATTCCCCGGTCGAAACAGCATCGACGCCTTGGGTATCGGCGATGCGTCCGTTGCGTGTCGAGACGGGGCCGTCGACGCGTTCGAGTACCGAGATGTAGTTCTCGTGTCCGGGGTAGTCGACCCATTTCCATCCGTCGGGAGCCGGGTTCTTGCGTGCATCGGGGTAGAGGGCGTTTTGCAGTACGACGCGGTCCACGTTCATCAGATCGACGATGGTGCGGCCAGTGGTGGGTTCGACGGTGAATGCGCGTCGGAAGGCGTCGGGGCACACGCTCATGTCCCAGCGCATGCAGAGCAGGTCACCGAAGTAGAAGTGCCCGTTGGGGGTGTAGCCGCTGGTGTAGGTCAGTTCGAGGTCTTTGGGATAGTTGCCGAAGGCCAGGGAACCGTACGCTCCGTCGAGTGTTCGGTCGTCGGGGCCGATGAGCGCGCGATCGCCCAGTTGTAGTGTCGTGCCTTCGAAGTCGGGGAAGGCTTCCTTCATCTCCGAGCGGGATTCGGGCAGGTTCCAGCTCATCGGGGTTGGTTGTGCTGCTCGAACCTGGGCGTAAGCGATGGGGGAGACCGCGACGATCGCTACGAGGCATGCGAATGCAGTGCCTTTGGTACGGCCGAGCCACACCATCGCGGCGCCGAGGGCAACGACGGCGACGGCTGAGATCACATGCCATTTCGCGAGCCCCGGGGCTGCCGAGGCGGACCGAATCAGAAGCAGGCCCACGAGGATTCCCGCTGCAACGCAGCGCCCGCGCAACTTGTCGGTCGTGGCGTAACGCCCGAGCAGGATGCACACCAGAAGCAGAAGGCCGATGGCCACCATCGGAAGCACGCGTGCCGGCCACCGCAGTGGGCCGATCGTGCTCGGCCCGGCAGTCCACATGAGGACGGCGACGGTGAAGATCCCGACGGCGGTCAATTCGCGTGCCGCGGCGCGTGCCTTGCCCCAGTCGATGAAAGCCAGCGCCGGAATGAGGAACCAGGCGATGTAGACCATGGGCATGGTCTGGATGTATCCCCACCACGAGGTGAACGCGGGCATGGTGCTCGGCAGGCTCGCGTTCAGCGATTCCGACCACGGGACGGCAAGGAATGCGTCGTTCTTGACCTCGGATGCACCGCGCCAGGTGACGTCGGCGGTGAGCAGGCTCGGCAGATACGTCGCCAGCCCGGCCAGAGCCGCACATGCGGACACCGCCAGAAGCCGCAGCGACGGTAGCCAACGCCGCTGATAGACAACTTCGCCGATTGCGACCGCGCCGATCATCAAGCCGGATTCGACTGCGGGGAAAACATATTGGACCGACATCGCGAGATACAAGAACACGAAGGTCGGGATCGGACCGCTCTTACCTCGGGCGTAGCGGATTGCCGACGCCCACGCCTGAACCATCCATGCAGTGCCGGTGAAGGCAGTCATCCAGCTGGCCGAGTCGAAGAACAGCAGGAAACCGGTGAACGGAATGGAGACGCCGGCGACTGCAGCCCACGTGGGCTTCGAACCGTACTCGAGACAGATCCGATAGACGCCCAGCGCAAGGATGATCGCGAAGATCAACTTCACGATCGTCGCGTACAACGCCAAGTTGTCGAAGGACGGTGCGATCAGGTCGATCAGGAGTTGCGGTGGATTGAGAAGGCCCGCTTCCTCGATCGCGTAGTTGCCCGCCATCCAGTTCTCGGGGACGAGTACCGGGAGGTGTCCTTCTCGCAGACTGCGGCCGAGCATGACCCACAGCGGTGCGTACTGGGACTCGGTGTCGTCGGTGTAGAAGTGACGAGCATTCGCGAGCACCACGGCCAGGTAACCGGCGATGACACCGACCGCCGTGACGGCGCCCCACTTGTACACATCGGCCCGGGCGAGAGTGCGAGTTTCCACCACGAGTTCCAGACCTTAACAGGGCAGGTCGGGCGTACGGAGACGCGAGCGCGTCACGCGCCGCCGGCATCCGAAGTCAAGACATCTTTGCGTGTTAAAGTTCGCGACGGTGTGGGCCCGATCGTGCCTGTCTCTCGGCGCCAGTCGAGCCCCCTGAAGGGAGTGGAAGCGAGTGCACTCGATTTCCGTCGTAGTGCCCGTTTATCAGGGCGAAAAGACGATCACAGCGCTCGTCGAGGAGCTGGACGCCCTGGGCGCACCGAGTACGACGCCCGGTGGTGCGCAGTTCTCCGTCGACGAGATCGTGCTGGTCCACGACAACGGCCCGGACCGCTCCGACGTCGTGTTACTCGAATTGGAGCGCCGTTTCGAGCAGGTGCGTGTCGTGTGGCTCAGCCGCAACTACGGCCAGGACGCGGCGACCATCGCCGGCATGGCCGTTGCAACCGGCCAGTGGATCGTGACGATGGACGAGGACGGCCAGCACGACCCGGTGCACATCGGGGCTTTCCTCGACACCGCGCTGACGGAGCGCTCCGATCTCGTGTATTCCAAACCCACGAACACCCGCCCTCACGGATTTTTGCGGAACCTGACCTCGCGCGGCGCAAAGATCGTCCTGGCGACGGTGTTCGCGTTCCCTGATTCGACGAGATTCGAAAGTTACCGCCTGATCCGCGGTGACATCGGTCGACAGTTGGCCGGCGTCGCCGCCAACGGCGTGTATCTGGACGTCGCGCTGACGTGGGTTGTCGGTAACACGGCCACGGCCCCGGTGACACTTCGAGCCGAAGGACGCGAGGAATCCGGATACAACTATCGCCGTTTGTTCTCGTTGTTCTGGAAGATGGTGTTGTGTAGCGGAACCCGCGGTCTGCGGCTGGTCAGTCTGCTCGGAGTCACCCTGGCGTCAGCCGGTGTGATCATGGCCGCGGTGATCTTCATCCAGGCCATGACCGGCGACAACAACGACCCCGAAGGATGGGCGTCGATCATCATGGCGCTGCTGGTCTGTTCAGGTGCGATCCTGTTCTCGCTCGGGCTGATCGCCGAATACCTCGGTGTGGCACTGCACGTCCTCGTCGGAAAGCCGCTGTATCTGACTGTCGATTCACCGCGGCCGGGAACCTCGATCGATCGGCGTACTCGTGAGCACTGATCGAATCATCTTTTCCCGCCCCTATCGGGCCTCGAACGAATTGTCGAATCTGGCAACGGTTCTGGAGTCCGATCACATTCACGGTGACGGGCGTTTCACCAAGTCCGCGACTGCAGCCATCAAAACGATCACCGGATCCACGCACGCCCTGCTGACCACCTCGTGCACGCACGCACTCGAATTGGGTGCCCTGCTGCTCGAATTGGGCCCGGGCGACGAGGTGATCGTTCCGAGCTTCGCGTTCAGTTCGGCGGCGACCGCCGTCGCGTTGCGCGGGGCCACTGTTGTTTTCGTCGACATCGATCCGAGTACTGGCAACATCGATCCGGCGTGCGTCGCGGCGGCGATCACCGAACGCACCAAAGCAGTACTTGTCATGCATTACGGCGGGGTCGCCGCCGACATGGAACCTCTGCTCGACCTCGCGGAACTTCACGGCGTCGCGTTGATCGAAGACAACGCACACGGGCTCGGCGGAAAGTGGCGCGGGCGCACGCTCGGCACCATCGGAACAATCGGAACGCAGAGTTTTCACGACACCAAGAACGTTCATTGCGGCGAGGGTGGCGCGCTGTTGCTCTCCGACGATCAGCTGATGACCCGCGCCGAAATCATCCGTGAGAAGGGGACCGACCGTGCGCGTTTCCTGCGCGGCCAGGTCGACAAATATTCGTGGCAGGACATCGGGTCGAGTTATCTGCCCAGTGAACTCAATGCCGCCGTCCTCGACGCACAACTCTCCGAGTTCGACGCGATTCAGGCGGCCAGGCATCGCGTCTGGGATGCCTACAGCGTGAGTCTGGGCGAGTGGGCGTCCGCGAATGATGTCGTGCCCATGGCGGTCCCTGATGATCGCGAGCACACCGCGCACCTGTTCTACCTCAAGATGCCGACCGAAGAGAGCCGTGACGGCTTGATTCGGCACCTTGCCGGTGACGGAATCGTGGCGCCGTTCCATTACGTTCCGCTGGATACGAGTGCGGCTGGTGTGCGCTACGGACGAACACCGGAGCCGTGCGTGCGTAGTGCCGAGTTCTCGGTGTCGATCCTTCGACTGCCGCTATGGCCGATGCTTACGTCCGAACAGCAGGAGCGGGTCATCAGTTCGGTGCTCGAGTACAAGCAAGACTGAGTTCGAACAGACCCTCGTGGACAGAATCAGGGTCCGGATGCTTCGGGCATCGCCGAATCGGTGGTCGTGGATGCTGCAGCCCAGTCGTCGATGCTTCCGCTCGGGAAGAGGATTTGTGTGACGCCGGTGACCGTGTCGCGCGCGTGCAGTGCACTTTCGTCGTCGACAGCATCGGTGAACGAAGTGTCGGGATAGAAGCTGTCCTCGTCCGTGTACTGGACGTCTTCTCGCGAACCGATCGCGATGATGTATCGGTTGTCGTCACCGACGATGCCGGTGGACAGGTGTATCCACTTGTCCTCGACACAGCACATCCAGCCCTGTTTGACTCCTATGACCGGCTCGCCGAACAGGGCCTCGGGCAGGCCGAACCTCTGGTCGTAGCCGTCAGTTCCTTCGGGAGTGGATTGCCGCAGGTACTCGACGAACTGGTCGACCCGTTCGGGTCCGAGTTGGTCGGAGTCGTCGAGGACGGCGTTGTAGAAGGTGACCAGGTCACGGGTCGTGGTCTCGGTGTTCCACCACATTCCGTCCCACGGCGGCGTCGTCGCGGTCAGTGCGTAACGCTCGGCGACGCGGGTGATCACCTCTTGACCGCCGACCTCGTCCCACAGGAGGTTGGCTGCAGTGTCGTCGGAGGATTCGAGCATCGCCGCCATGAGAGTGCGGTCGTCGTCCGTGATCGGTCGCTCGCCTCGCGCGTCCTGATGAAGTAGATCCTCCGCGATGAATAGCTTTGCCACCGAGGCGGTTTCGATCTGCTGGTCGCCTGACACATCGAGGTACTTGTCCGAGGAGCGGTCGAGGATGGCGATGGAGACGTCCGCGCCGCGCCCGAGCGCCGCCACCTGAGCTTGCGCCAGTCGACCGTCGAGAGTCTCCGCGACCGGAACATTGGTGTCGGGAAAGGCGGGGGTCTGCATCGGATCATCCGGGTTCTGTCCACCGCTGCACGAAGCCGCAAAAGTAACTGCGGCCACCATTGCGGCAATCCGGACGTACCGCGTACTCATTTGTTTCCCCCGGTAGCCCTGACACGGCACTGTTGCCGATCTTCTTGTCTCAGGATAGCGGTAGGGTCGGATCTCGTGATTCTCAAGACCGTGAACCAGCGCATTGCCGAGGAACTCGACGTCCGCGAAGGCCAGGTTGCAGCAGCAGTCGACCTTCTCGACGGCGGAGCCACGGTGCCCTTCATCGCCCGGTACCGCAAGGAAGTCACCGGCACGCTCGACGACGCTCAGTTGCGACTCCTGGACGAGAGACTGCGGTATCTCCGCGAGCTCGACGACCGTCGTGACGCCGTGCTCACGGAGATCGACTCTCAGGGCAAATTGGACGATCAATTGCGTGGTCAGATCATGCTGGCCGAGACAAAAGCGCGGCTGGAGGACATTTACCTTCCCTTCAAGCCGAAGCGTCGTACCAAGGCGCAGATCGCCCGTGAGGCCGGCCACGAGCCCGTCGCGGATGCCCTCATCGGCGACCCCACCACCGATCCCGCGCAGTATTCGGACGAGCAACTCGACGGAGCCCGGTCGATCCTCGTGGAGCGCTTCGCCGAGGACGCCGATCTGGTCGGCGAATTGCGCGAGCTGATGTGGAGTCGCGGCCAGGTCGTCTCCTCAGTCCGCAAGGGCAAGGAATCCGATGGCTCGAAGTTTGCTGACTACTTCGAGTTCTCCGAACCGTTCTCCAAATTGCCTTCGCATCGCATCCTCGCCGTCCTGCGTGGAGAGAAGGAAGAAGTGCTGTCGGTGAACATGGCTGCCGACACCGAAGAACTCGCGCCGGGGGAGCGCACGGTCTACGAAGGCCGCATCGCGTCGCGGTTCGAGATCGCCGACCGTGGCCGTGCCGCAGACGGGTGGCTCCTCGACACCGTGAGGTGGGCGTGGAAGACGAAGTTCGCGGTCACACTCGGTATCGACACTCGGATGCGTCTGCGACAGTCGGCCGAAAAGGATGCCGTCGACGTCTTCGCCACCAACCTCAAGGATCTACTTCTCGCGGCTCCCGCAGGCGCCCGGCCCACCATGGGACTCGACCCCGGATTTCGCACCGGAACCAAAGTTGCCGTCGTCGACGGAACCGGCAAAGTTGTTGCCTACGAGACGATTTACCCACACCAGCCGCAGAACAAGTGGGACGCTGCTCTTGCGACGCTTGCCGGGCTTGTCGCCAAGTACGGCGTCGAACTGATCGCCATCGGCAACGGCACGGCTTCACGCGAGACCGACACGCTCGCTACCGAACTGATCAAGAAGACCGGCGCGCCCAACCTGACCAAGATCGTCGTGTCCGAGGCAGGCGCGTCGGTGTACTCGGCTTCGGCCTATGCGTCGCAGGAACTTCCCGACCTCGACGTCTCGATTCGCGGTGCGGTGTCCATCGCGCGTCGCCTGCAGGATCCGTTGGCGGAGTTGGTGAAGATCGATCCCAAGTCCATCGGCGTCGGTCAGTACCAGCACGACATCACCGAATCGCTGCTCTCCCGTTCCCTCGACGCCGTCGTCGAAGATGCCGTCAACTCGGTCGGCGTCGACGTCAACACTGCGTCCGTGCCGCTGCTCGCTCGGGTGTCCGGAATTGCAGGCTCGCTCGCGGAGAGCATCGTCGCGCATCGGGACCAGAACGGTCCGTTCAAATCCCGCAAGGGACTCAAGGACGTCTCACGATTGGGGCCCAAGGCATTCGAGCAGTGTGCCGGCTTCCTCCGGATCGCCGACGGCGACGACCCCCTCGACGCGTCGAGCGTCCACCCGGAGGCGTACCCGGTGGTTCGCAAGATCGTCGCGAGTGCCGGCGGGGACGTGCGCACCGTGATCGGAAACTCGCAGGCACTTCGATCGGTCAAGGCGTCCGACTACGTCGACGAGCGATTCGGTCTGCCGACCGTCACCGACATCATCTCCGAGTTGGAGAAGCCTGGACGAGATCCGCGACCCGAGTTCAAGACCGCGACTTTTGCCGCAGGCATCGAAAAGGTCGCGCACCTCAAGCCCGGTATGACGCTCGAAGGTGTGGTCACCAACGTCGCGGCCTTCGGCGCCTTCGTCGACATCGGAGTTCATCAGGACGGTCTGGTTCACGTCTCGGCGATGTCACACAACTTCGTCAAGGACCCACGAGAGGTCGTCAAATCGGGTGACGTCGTCAAGGTGAAGGTTCTCGAAGTGGACGAGGCGCGCCAACGCATCGGGTTGACGCTCCGACTCGACGACGAGGTGGGCGCACCCCGCAAGTCCGAAGGCCCGCGAGGTGGGCAACCTCAGCGACAGGGCCAGCCTCCGCGTCAGGGGCAGGGCCATCAACGAGGTGGCGGAGGGCGACAGGGTGGACGCGAGTCGCGTCCGGACAACCGTGCGCCCGTCGCAGGATCGATGGCCGACGCGCTGCGCAAGGCCGGATTCGGCAAGTAAAGCCGTACGCCGGGTTTTCGAAGTCCGTATCGTCACAATCGAGTCGGTTCGCGGTATGAATCCGATCAGGGTCGGATCATGAATTCGGTGAAGGGAGGACAGTGATGCGGGAGTGGCTCGAGCGAGAGATCATCGCCCATGGCCGATTGCCGCTGCTGTTCTTCCTTCTCGGGTTCCTGTCCGCGTTCCTTTTCATCCGCCTGAGCGTCCGGATGATCCGCGCGAAGGTGAAATGGTGGCCGGGCAACATCGCGCCAGGCGGTCAGCACGTGCATCACGTCGTATTCGGTGTGATCGCCATGATGATCTCCGGTGGTGCGCTGATCGCGGTCTACGTCGACGGTTCGCAGACCACCGGTGCCGTACTGGCGGCGATCTTCGGTATGGGTGCGGCGTTGGTGCTCGACGAGTTCGCACTGATCTTCTATCTGAAGGATGTGTACTGGTCCGAGCAAGGTCGGACCTCGGTGGATGCGGTCTTCGTCGCGATCGCCGTGACCGGTCTGGTGCTGTTGGGTTTCCGCCCGCTCGAACTGCTCGACGTCGCCGGATTCCGTGAAGAACGAGATCCGTGGATCAAGTTGGTCTTCGTTTTTTTCGCGTTGATCAACTTCGCCTTGGCCGCCATCGTGATTCTCAAGGGGAAGATCTGGACGGGCCTCGTGGGCCTGTTCGTCTTTCCGTTGCTGGTAATCGGCGCGCTTCGCCTGAGTCGGCCGGGTGCGCCGTGGGCACGCTGGCGGTACACGCGCAAGCCGAAACGGATGAACCGCGCTCTCGAGCGTGAACGGAAATGGCGTCGGCCCGTCATCCGGGCCAAGATCTACGTACAGGATCTCATTGCCGGATCGCCGAGCGTCGAGCATGCGATGACGGCGGCCGAGCAGGAATTGGACCACACCATCCACGCAGCTCCGCCGCCACCGATTTCCCCGCTGGTGTCCGCGTCTGGCACAATGGACGGGTTGCCTGGACCAGGCAGCAGCACTTGATCTGGGCACGAACCAGACGAGCGCCGTTTCGGGAGACCGAAACGCGTGCCGCTCGGTTCCTCTGCTCCTGCGAAATACAAGGATGACATATGAACACCCTGGACTTCCTGGACAAAAAGTCGCTTCGCGACGACATCCCCGAGTTCCGTCCCGGCGACACGCTCAACGTGAACGTCAAGGTTATCGAAGGCTCCAAGGAGCGCGTGCAGGTCTTCAAGGGCGTCGTTATTCGTCGCCAGGGCGGCGGCGTTCGCGAGACCTTCACCGTCCGTAAGGTCTCCTTCGGCGTCGGCGTCGAGCGCACCTTCCCGGTTCACAGCCCCACGCTGGCCTCTATCGAGGTTCTGACCCGCGGTGACGTCCGTCGCGCCAAGCTGTACTACCTCCGTGAGCTTCGTGGCAAGAAGGCGAAGATCAAGGAAAAGCGCTGATCTTTCCGATGAGCCCGGCACCGCGTACGCGCGGTGTCGGGCTAATCTGGTTTCTGTGGCAGATTCTTCGAAGGAGCAGGCATTGTCGTCCGGACCCGAGAATCACGAGGGATCAAGCGGTTCCGAGGAACCGACCTCACATCGGCCGCAGAAGAAACAGCGATCGTTCCTGCGAGAACTCCCTGTTCTGATCGGCGTTGCGCTGGTACTCAGCATCGTTCTTCAGGCATTTGTCTTCAGAGTTTTTCTCATCCCATCCGAGTCGATGGAACCGACACTGCACGGCTGTGCGGGATGTACCGGTGACCGCATCGTGGTGGAGAAAATCGGATACCGCTTCGGCGATCCGGAACCCGGCGACGTCGTCGTCTTCAAGGGACCCGATTCGTGGAACACGAAGTATGTGTCCAATCGGTCCGACAACGTTGTCGTCCGAGGCATTCAAGAGGTCGGTTCGTGGGTCGGCCTCGTCCCGCCCGACGAGAACGACTTGGTCAAGCGAGTGATCGCAACCGGCGGCCAGACCGTCGAATGCTGCGATGATCAGGGCCGCGTCCTGGTGGACGGCAAACCACTCGACGAGCCATATATCAAGATGGACTTCCCGTTCACTCCGGGAACACAAACGTGTGACACCGAACTGAAGTCGGGGCGCTGCTTCGGACCGATCACCGTGCCCGAGGGACACGTATGGGTCATGGGTGACAATCGGAGTAATTCCGCCGATTCGCGCTACCACGTCGACGACGAGTTCCAGGGAACTGTCCCGGTCGACAACATCATCGGTCAAGCACGATTCATCGTCCTTCCCCCGTCGCGAATGGGCGGCATCGATGCGCCTGATATTCAGGGCAATTGAGTTGTCGGACCGCACACATGGATTCGCTTAGTTCCGAGTAGGCAGAGACAGTGAGTAGTTGGCCCCCTCGCGTTGTCATTCGCAGATCGGCAGGTCTGCGGACGATGGAGTCTGCGTTGGCGCGAACCGGACTCGGTCCGGTCGCCGGCGTCGACGAAGCCGGTCGAGGAGCCTGCGCTGGTCCGCTCGTCATCGCAGCGTGTGTCCTGGCACCGAAACCGCAAGCGGCACTGGCGCGTCTGGACGATTCGAAGAAGCTGACCGAACGTGCTCGCGAGGAGCTTTTCCCAGCCATCAAGCGCTTGGCATTGGCGTGGAGTGTCATCGCTGTTCCCGCCGCGGAAGTCGACCATATCGGTATTCACGTCGCGAACATCGAGGGGATGCGGCGAGCGGTTGCGGGTCTCGACCTCGAACCGGGCTACGTCCTCACCGACGGGTTCCGGGTTCCGGGTTTGACGGCTCCTTCGCTACCGGTGATCGGCGGTGACGGCGCCGCTGCATGTATCGCTGCGGCCAGCGTTCTCGCGAAGGTGACCCGAGATCGCGTGATGACGGAGATGGACAACACTCATCCCGGATACGGTTTCGCAATTCACAAGGGATACAGCACGCCCCTGCACATGGACGCTCTCGACGAGCTGGGGCCGTGCCCAGAGCACCGCATGACCTACGCCAACGTGGTGGCTGCGGGAGTCCGGTTGGAACAACGTGCAGGCCGTACGGGATGATGGAAGTTCAGACGAACTGGGAGGACTGGCTAAACCGATGAGTGCCGAGGATCTCGAGAAGTACGAAACCGAGATGGAGCTGTCGCTCTACCGCGAATACCGGGACATCGTCGGACAGTTCTCCTACGTCGTGGAGACCGAACGACGTTTCTATCTGGCCAACACGGTCGAGTTGCTGCCCCACAATTCAGACGGGGAGATCTACTTCGAACTGCGGATGTCCGACGCGTGGGTGTGGGACATGTACCGCCCGGCTCGATTCGTGAAGTACGTACGCGTTGTGACGTTCAAGGACGTCAACATCGAAGAGCTGGACAAGCCGGATCTGCGCCTTCCTGACTGACCTGTGCTTGCCTGACTGCTCGACAACGAAGTGCCCCGCCGATATCGGCGGGGCACTTCGTCTTTCGCGGAGTTGCGCGGGGTCAGTTGCCCTTGACGTTCACGATCTGACGCAGCGTGTGCCGAATCTCGACCAAGTCCTTCGCGTCGTCCATCACGACGTCGATGTCCTTGTAGGCACCCGGGATCTCGTCGAGGAACGCCGCGGAGCGCTTGTATTCGATTCCGACCATTGCCTTGTCGAGATCTTCGATGGTGAAGGTCTTGCGTGCCTGGTTACGTCCGTACACCCGGCCCGCGCCGTGGGGGCTGGACTTGAACGACGGCACGTTTCCCTTACCGACGACGACGTAACTCGCCGTCCCCATCGAACCGGGGATGAGCCCGCGAGTGCCCTCGTCGGCCTTGATCGCACCCTTGCGGCTCAGCCACACACCCCGGCCCATGTGGAATTCCTTCTGCGTGAAGTTGTGGTGGCAGTTGATCCGCTCGATCTCGTCGATGATCGTGCCGTCACCCATGAAGTGCGCGAAGTCCTTCACGACGCGGTCCATCATCTCCTCACGGTTGAGCAGAGCGAAGTGCTGAGCCCAGTTGAGATCGGTGATGTACGAGTCGAATTCGGGTGTCTTCTCGATCAGGTAGGCAAGATCCGGATCGGGAAGGTTGATATACCACCGCTCGCACAAGTCCTTGGCGATCTTGATGTGATGCTGTGCGATCTTGTTTCCGATACCGCGGCTACCCGAGTGCAGGAACAGCCAGACGCCGTCGCTCTCGTCGAGCGTCACCTCGATGAAGTGGTTACCAGAACCCAGCGTTCCGAGCTGAAACCTCCAGTTGTTCTTGAACTTGTCGTAGAAGGGCAGACGATCGCCCGCCATGGTCTCGAGTTCTGCGATGCGGATTTGCGCCGTGTCGCTCAGCGTCTTGTTGTAGACACCCGCCGAGAGTGGAACGGAGCGTTCGATGCTGTGGCGAAGAATGCTCAGGTCGCGGTCTTGCAGGTCGCGTGCGTTGAACTGGGTTTTGACTGCGATCATTCCGCAGCCGATATCGACTCCGACGGCGGCGGGCATGATTGCGCCTTCCGTCGGAATGACCGAACCCACCGTCGCTCCCGCACCGAGGTGCGCATCCGGCATCAATGCCAGATGTGGACGGACAAAAGGCATCTGGGACGTGCGCAGCGCTTGCTCGCGAGTATTCTCGTCGAGTAACGATGCCCAGTTCCACAGCCTCTTGGTGATCTTCTCCATCAGATTTCTCCCACATAGTTCACAACCGAACCGATCGGTCCGGTGTGTCGTGCAGGAATGACCATGCGCTCGGTCAGTGGTTGTGTGCAACCCCTTTTCAGGTGCGCAGGCCGTCTGCGAGTTCGTAGATTCGTCCGACGTACTTCTCCTGGAAGGCTTTTCGGGCAGCGTCTGCTTGTTGTCGCTCGCCCATTCTGGAGTAGAGGTACTCGAGTTGAACCAAGCTCTCGCCGATGTCGACGCGTCGCTGGTCGAGAACCGTCAGTTCGTCGACCAGTCGAGTCAGATCTAACGCGGTGCCCGGTACCTCGTCCATGGTGGTCCTCGATGTTCGTGGGTTCGTCCTGACTTCGAGGCTAGCACTCTTCGAACATAGTTTCGATACCTGTCCTGTTTGTTTACTTCGACAACGTGGCGGTCAGTTGGTCGATGGCATACGGAATGCTCAGGACTGTGTTGCCGGACATCGCCGCACCAACCGGTGGATCTGCGGTGTATCGCACGACTACCGCGCTTCTGTTCTTCACGGCGGGTAGGCGCTGGTAGAGGGTGTTGCCGGCGAGGGCCTTCTCTCCCTCCGGGTCGGCCATCACGATCAAGCGGTCGACTGACTCGAGGATGTCGTAACGCTCGTTCGGAAGCCAGTCGCCGAACTGTTCGCCGACAAATGCGTCGACCGTCGGCGGGAGGGTGAAGCCGAGCGAAGAGAGGAAGATGCCACGTGGGTCGTGCGACGAGAATACGTATCCCTCGGGAGTGTCGAGGTTGACGATCGTTGCGGTTTGCCCGGAAAACTCCGGGTGTGCAGCGCGAGCGGTGGCAAACGCGTTTTCGGTATCCGTGATCAGTTGCTGAGCTTGTGGTTCTTTGCCGAGGGCGCGCCCGGCGGTGAGCGTCATGTCGGTCCACGGCGTTGTGTACGCGTCGTAGTCCTTGCTCTGTGCGACAGTCGGCGCAATCGAGGTCAGCTTCTTGTAGGTTTCCGTGTCGATGTCGGCGTACAGCGCAAGAATCAGATCCGGTGCGAGGGAGGCGATTTGCTCGAAGTTGAAGTCTCCGCCGCTGTTGATGTACGTCGGAGTCTTTCCCCTCCAGCAGTCCTTCGTCCACGGCCAGCTTTCATCCATGCCGGAGCCCCACCATTCGGCCATGCCGACGGGTTCAACTCCGAGGGCAAGCAATGGTTCGTGATCGGTATATCCGAGTGTCACTACGCGCTGTGGTTCGGCGTCGATTGTCGTCGAACCCAGGGCGTGCTCGATCGTCACGGGGAATGCGTCGTTGCTCTGGGTCGCTGACGCGGTGTCGACGCCTTGCGAGGTTCCGCAGGCGGTCGAGAACCCGATGATCGCGGCCGTCGTGAGTAAGGCGGCGAGGATTCGGGTGCTACGTGAAGGCACGTGCATGCTCCTTCGAAGTGGTGGGCGAGTGATCTGAGTTCCGCATGAAGTGCTGAACGGGTCGCGTCAGCAATAAAGTGAGGCTAACCTTTGCGGAATCGTCGGTCTATCCTTCCGGATGGACTCGGATACGCCCAGAAAGACGCAAAATGTCCACTATCGAGTACTCGACTCGCCCAAAGTCCTTGCTAGCGCGGCCCGATAGTCGCAGACGGACATTTCAAGATTTTCAGGTTTACGCCAACGTCGTCGACGGCGCGACCGCGTACGGGGCTCACCGCCACCCGGAGCATCAGATCGCCTGGATGAGTGAGGGGACGATGCAGATCGCTGCCGGGGGCAATGTGTGGCACCTGCACAGCGAGCACTTGGTCTGGTTGCCGGGCACCGTTCTCCACGACATGACACTTCTGACGGAGGGGTGCATGATTGCGGCCTATGCGCGTCCGGATCTACGCCCTGCCGGGCCGCGGTGGGCTCAGCCACTTGTTCTCGAAGTCGATGCTCTGTCCGCTCAATTGCTGCGCCATCTCGCCGACCGGACCATCGACGATGCTCGGCGGTTGATGAGTCAGGAGTTGCTCTACGACATTCTTGCTGCCGCGCCCGAACGGCACGACGTCCTCGCGGTTCCTCGCAATGCTGCGGCGAGTTCGGTTTCTGCCCGCATCCTCGCCGATCCGGCAGACTCACGGACGCTGGGGGAGTGGGCGGGCGAACTCGGGGTCAGTTCCAAGACCTTGATGCGTGCCTTTGTCGCCGATACCGGGATTACCTTCGGGCAGTGGAGAACTCGAGCACGCATGTACGCATCACTCGAGATGCTCGCGCGGGGTGAGGGTGTCAATGACGTTGCCCCGCAGGTGGGTTACCGAACCAGTAGTGGGTTCATCGCCGCATTCCGCGAAACTTTTGGTACGACGCCCGCCAGGTACGGCGTGAAAGCTGATGCAATGATTCGCTGATGATTTCTTGAACTCGGTTGACGGCAAAGCTTTGTTCGGCAACGTAGAAATGGGCCGAGCTACCAGCATCTGCTGGTAGCTCGGCCGATTTACTAATCTGAACTGAGTCAGCTCATGTTGCCGAGCACATTGCCCAAGACACCGCTGATGACATTGGTCATCGACCCCTGCGGGTCGGTCAGGGAGCCGAATACCTGGCCTGATCCGGAGTTGAGTGAGCCGAAGCCCATGTCCTCGAGGCTTCCGGCGCCCGCCTCGACGGGGTTCGGCTGCCGGATGGTGACGCATACGCCCATCGGGTTGATGTTCCAGTCGCCCGCCGCCAGCACAATGTTGGTGCCGGCGCCGCTGTCGAGCTGCGTGCCTACAACTGCGTTATCGGGAACTTTGTAGGTGGTTTCCAAAGCGATGACGCCGCCGCCCGCAGTGGTCCATCCGCCGCCCTTTGCCACCACGGAGTTGTTGCCGACAACGACGGTCTTGGTGACGTCGTCCCACTTCTGGTCGCCGATAAGCCATTTGACGTTCAGGCGAGCCTTGACCAGCTGGAATCCTGCCGGGTGGAAATCGCGGATCTGATTGACGAGGGCTCCGGAACCGGAAACCTTGGTGATGTAGGTGACCGTCTGACCCGCGGCGACCTTTCCATCGCCGACAACCTCCTTGCTGACGGTGTACGGCGTCCCGAGGGAACCGGCCCAACTGTCGGTCACTGACTGGTTGAGCGCGCAGGCCGGCGCTGCTTGTGCCACCGAGGCACCAAGTCCAACAGTGACGCCGGCGGCGATGAGAACGAGGGAAGTGGTGGTGGCTACTGCGTGGCGTAGTGAGCGGCGGGCCATATAGAACTCCATTCAGCGGGGTGCGTGACGGTTTGAGCAAAACTGTAACTAGTTCTACTGGACTTTCGTCCAATTTGTGGGGATTTCAGAAAATTGCCGGAATGTGCGTCGTTGTTGGTGTGTCGCGCTGCCGAACTCCACAGGTTCTGAGTTGTCAACAGGTTGTTTTTGGGTGGCTTGGTTTTGTGGTGGTGGGTCGAGGGTGGTGGTTGGGACGCGTTTCGTATGGGCGGGCGCGGTCGTGTGAGTGGTGGGGGCTGCGATGGCGAGGAATATGGCGTTGGGTGCTCGGGGCGAGGATGTGGCTGTCGAGTTCCTGATCGATGCGGGTTTGGAGATTGTCGAGCGTAATTGGCGTTGTCGGTACGGCGAGTTGGATGTGATTGCGACGTCCGGGGATCGGATTGTGTTCGTGGAGGTGAAGACTCGCTCTGGTGTCGGGTACGGGAGTCCTGCGGAGTCGGTGACGTTCGCGAAGCAGCGTCGGATTCGGGTTTTGGCGATGCAGTGGCTCACTGATTCGGGCCGGTCGTGGTCGAGGGTGCGTTTCGATGTGGTGGCGGTGTTGATCGGCCGCGACGGCGAGCCTTCGGTCGAGCATTTTGTGGACGCGTTCTGATGGCGTTGGGGCGGGCGCATTCTGTTGCGGTCAGTGGTGTGGACGGGCAGATCGTGGAGATCGAGGCGGATATCGGGCGCGGGTTGCCGGCGGTGCATTTGGTGGGGCTTCCGGATACGGCGTTGCACGAGTCGCGTGATCGGATTCGGGCGGCGGTGACCAATTCCGGTGAGGAGTGGCCGGACAGCAAGGTGATTTTGGCGTTGTCGCCGGCGACGTTGCCGAAGGTGGGCAGTGTTTACGATTTGGCTTTGTCGTTGTCGGTTCTCGATGCGGCGAAGAAGTTGCCGCGGAAGTTGTTGCGGGAGACTGTCTTTTTGGGGGAGTTGGCGCTCGACGGTCGTTTGCGGTCGGTGCGTGGTGTGTTGCCTGCGGTGCTTGCGGCGAAGAGGGCGGGGTGGGGGACTGTGGTGGTTCCAGCTCGGGCGTTGGCTGAGGCGGGCCTGGTGAAGGGGATCGAGGTGCTGGGCGCTGACGATCTGTCTGCGGTGATCGGGTGGTTGCGTGGTGAGTTGGCGCTGGCTGTTCCTGATGTTTTCGAGCGTGCTGATGCGGTGACGGTGCGGGATCTGAGTGAGGTTGTCGGGCAGACGGATGCTCGGTGGGCGATCGAGGTTGCTGCGGCGGGTGCGCATCATTTGATGTTGACGGGTCCGCCGGGGATCGGGAAAACGATGTTGGCGCAGAGGCTTCCGGGGATTCTTCCGCCGTTGACGGAGGGGGAGTCGTTGGAGGTGACGGCGATTCATTCGGTGGCGGGGGTGTTGCCGGAGGATCGGCCGTTGATAGATATGCCGCCTTTCATTGCGCCGCATCACAGTTCGTCGGTCAGCTCGTTGGTGGGTGGTGGTAGTGGGATGGCTCGTCCTGGCGCGGTCAGCCGGGCTCATCGCGGCGTGCTGTTCCTCGACGAATGTGCGGAGATCGGGGTGAAAGTGCTCGAAGCGCTACGCACGCCACTCGAAGACGGGGAGGTGAGAATTGCCAGGCGGGACGGAGTGGCGCGTTACCCGGCGCGATTCCAGCTCATCCTGGCCGCGAATCCGTGCCCGTGCGCGCCGCCCCGAGACGCGGATTGCGTCTGTGCACCCGCGGCACGTCGCCGATACCTGGGTAAATTGTCCGGCCCGTTGTTGGACCGAGTCGACATCAGGGTCCGGATGCAGGCCGTTGCAACCGGAGCGCTGATCGACGAAGTGGGGGAAAGCACCAGCGACGTTCGTGCGCGTGTGGCGGCAGCTCGAGACACCGCAGCTCAGCGGTGGAGCGAGTACGGGTGGCGAACCAACGCGGAAGTGCCAGGGCCGGCTTTGAGGCAGAAGTTCAGACTCTCGCGTGCCGCGTTGGCGCCGGTGGAACGGGCGCTGCGTAAAGGGGTGATCACAGCTCGAGGGGCGGACCGAGCGTTGCGGGTCCCTAAGGCTATAGCTTCGCAGTTATGAGAGTAGCGGCCTACCTGCGCCAATCCATGGACCGAGACGGTAACGAGTACGGCATCGAGCGTCAACGCAAGGATATCGAAACCCTTGTGGCACAACGAGGATGGACCACCGTCGAGACGTTCGTCGACAACGACGTGAGTGCCACCTCACGTAAGCCGAGGCCCGCCTTTGACCGCATGATGCAAATCGTCGACGAGGGCGGTGTCGATGTCATTGTGTCCCGTCACGTTGACCGTCTGTTGCGCAAGCTGGCCGAACTCGAATCCGTGATGGAACGGTGCCAGGCCCACGGGGTCGTTATCGTCACGGCGTCCGACGGGGTGGATACCTCGACCGACGGCGGTCGACTCGTGGCCCGCATTCTGGCCTCGGTGGGCCAGGGTGAGGTGGAACGCAAGTCGGCACGCCAGAAGTCCGCGACGGCGCAGGCGGCGGCACAAGGCCGGTGGATCGGGGGTCGGCGGGCGTTCGGTTACGAGGCCGACGGCGTGACGATCCGGCCCGGTGAGGCCGAGGCAATCCGTGAGGGCTACGCCATGATTCTGGCCGGGGAACCCGTGACCGCAGTCATGCGCGCATGGAACGACCGGGGCCTGATGTCGACACAGAACAAGCGGGACGGCACGCCGAACACGTGGGCACGCGGGGGAACCCGTGACGTTCTACTCAACCCCCGTAACGCGGGCCTGCGCCGCCACCGCCCCGAGAACTCGAACAACGTGTTCAGGCAGAACCCCGAGGAATTTATCGTGGGCCGCGCCGAGTGGCCGGGAATCGTCGACGAGGACACGTGGCGGGCGGCGGTTCGTATCCTCGTCTCACCCGACCGGCGGCGGCCCGCTATCAACGCACAGGCCCTACTCACGGGCGTTGGCCGGTGTGGCCGGTGCGCCGCCGACGGCATCGACTCGACCATGCACACCGGTGGCGCACGGCGGCACTACCGCACCTATCGGTGCAAGACCAATCCCAGCCACCTTGCACGCCAGGCCGAACCAATCGAGGAGTACGTCGAGGCCGTCATGGTCGAACGGTTGTCGAGGCCCGACGCGTTGTCGGTGTTCGCGCCGACCGTCGAGGCGGTAACCCGCGACCTCGGTGCCGAGGCCGACACGTTGCGCCGACGCCTCAACGACTTGGCCGAGGACTACGCCGACGGCGCGGTGACCCGTCAACAGTTCCGCACTGCCAACGACCGGGTGCGGTCCCGCCTCGGTGAGTTGGAAACAGAAATGGCCACCGCCGGGGCCGCCGACCTCGTGGCACCCCTTGTCACAAGTGGTGACGTAGCGGCGGCGTGGGCCGACTTGACGACGCCCCGTAAGCGCAACGTAATCGACGCCCTGGCCGTTGTGACGATGCTGCCATTGGGGCGTGGCCGCCACCGGTTCACACCCGAGTCTTTCGCGGCAACCATCGAAATCAACTGGCGTGCAACGTGAGTCATGCACAATCAAACCCCGATGTTCTGAGGGGTAGCAGTTGCAGGGCGGCGGGCAACTCGGGTAGAACTGTCATAGCGGGTTCACAGGCCCGCCGGTGACGTTCTCAGTCACCTGACGCACGCGATGTCGTAGGCACGGGAGTACAGGTTCACCAAAAGCGGTCATGCCGCACCTGGAAACGCAGTCGACCCCGAGGTACATCACGACTTCCTGCCGCCTGGCAAGGGGTGCCCTCGTTTCGGTGAGGGTCCGGTAAGCCCGCCTGTGGGGCGCTCCGGCGGGTGCTCGGTACAGAGACCACACCTGTATCGGGAGCACCCGCATGGACCGCAAACTTATTACATCTGTCGAGGCTGCCGACCGGATCGGAGTCGACGACTCGACGATCCGTCGGTGGGTACGTAACGGCAAGCTGCCCGCGTTCCGTTTGGCGGGCCATGGCCTGCGCATCGACATTGCCGCCGTCGACGCTCTGCTCATCCCGACGGGTGACGCGTCGTGATTGACCCCAAGGTGGTGCGCGCCGTCGTCGACAAGGCCCCGCCACTCACCCCGGCCCAACGTGACCGCCTACGCGCCGTCATGGGAACCGCGAAATCACTGCCGCGCAACGCCATTGGTTGCGCCGCATGACCGCCCTCATGGTTGCCGTGTACGGCACCATGCTTGGTTACGTCCTTGAATTGGCGCGTAATGCGCGCCGCACTCTCTAACCGCCAACCCCGCCAGGCGACCCCGCTGCACAGAAACGCGAAAAACCCCGGCACGCCCGCCGAGGTTTTCGCACTGCACATATCAAGGGGAAAAATGACTGAGACCGATAGTACCCGTTCAGAGCGTGTGGACGCCGCCGTGTTCGCCATGATCGGCGCCCTACGTGCATTGCGTACCGCGCCGCCGGTCGAACGCCCCGCGTTCGAGTTGCGGGCTGGAACCGTGGCGCAGTGGCAAGACCATTTCGACAACGGTGCCGAGGCCCCCACGGTGTCGTTTGCGGCCTCGGTGGCCCCCGCCGCCGAGGGGGCCGACGTTGGTGAACTCATCGTGGCCCTCGAACAAGTTGAGGCCGATAACGCCGCCCTGGCCCGCGTCCACCATTGGTGGATCCAACATCGGCGGCACCTCGGTACCAGCCTCGGTGACGCCGAGGCCGTGTTCACCCGGCAACTCGAAATTGTCCGCTATGTCATCGACTACCACGACCCGATTACCGAGGCCGCATCATGACCGACACCTACGAACCCGCGTGGTTCCAAGCCCTCGACAACCGCCAGCAACGGCGCGCCCTGCGGTGGATGAGGGGTGAGGTGGAACGGCCCACGTTCCTACCCGAGGACGTACAAGGACCGGTGCCGCGCAAGGCAACGAAATCGCAAGGGCCGGAACACGCTTCCCGCGTTACCGTGCAATCGTCACCGGTTACAGAGTCGGTCGACGACTTCGTGGCCCGGTTGGTGAACCAAAAGGGTGCCGACAAGCTGGCCGCCGCCCGCACCGCCGCCGAGAAGAAAGTCGGGGCGTCGTTCCGTAGCCGCGCCGACCTGCGTGCCATGCCCGCCCTCGAACCGTTGGTCGACGGGTTCCTGTACCTCGACACCGTGGCCCGCCTTATCGGCCCGCCCGGTTGCTACAAGTCGTTCCTGGCCCTCGATTGGGCGGCCTCGGTGGTCACAGGCACGCCGTGGCACGGCCAGGGCGTGACACAGGGCGGCGTCGTCTACCTCGTGGGTGAGGGCGTGCGCGGTATCGACGCCCGCCTCACCGCGTGGGAACGGCACCGCTACGAGGGCAACCCCGCCGAGGTCGAGGTGTTCGACGGCATTGTGGACCTGGCGGCACCGCAGACCGACGCGGCCGAGTGGGTGGCGCTGGCCCGCATGTTGCAGCGTCGCAACCCCTCGTTGATCGTCATCGACACACAGGCCCGCTACACGCCCGGTCACGAGGAAAACAGTTCCACGGAAATGGGAATCCTCGTCAATAACCTCGACGCCCTGCGCAGGATCACCGGGGCCTGCGTCCTGCTGGTCCACCACACCACTCGTGGCACCGACCACGGGCGTGGGTCCACCGCTATCGAGGGCGGCGTACAGACCGAGCTGGTAATGACACCCGGCAAGAAAGGCACGGTAAAGCTCAAGACCGAGAAGCAAAAGGACATCGACGAACCGGAACCCGTCGAGTTGCACGCCGTGGCCGTCGAGGGCACCACCTCGATAGTCCTCGACACCGCAGACCTCGGTGTCGACCCCCTCGACCTACCGGCACCGGAACGGGTCAACGCGTCGTCACCGATCCACGAACGGTTGGCGCGGGCCATTTTCGAGGCGTTCAACCACGGCACCACCGGGTGTACCAAAGCCGAGGCCAGGGCGGCCATGCAGGCCGACAACGACCTCAAGATCGTCGGGGACAGTCGGGCCGTCGGTCGCCGGTTCCCGCAAGCCTGGTCGACGCTTGAGGGGGCGAACCGCCTCGAAATGCAGGACAGTCCCGCAACCGGCTACCCCGTTGCCAAGTACAAGATCACCGACGCATACGCCGCCGAACTCGAACTCGGTGAGCTGTGAAAACGGCCAGGTCGAGGGTGCCCGCTTGGGTGCCCGCATGGGTTGCCCGCAAGGTGTGCCCGCTTGTGCCCGCAGGCATTTACCGGTTGGGGTGTTTGCGCAGGCCAGGGCCAGTGCCCGCAAGTTGCCCGCTTGTGCCCGCAAGCAATGCCCGCCAAAAGTGCCCGCGCCCCCTTTCTATAGGGGGCGGGCAATGGGGCATTCGGTGTTTTCGATTCGAGAAACAGATACCGAGGACGGGGCCGATTCCTCGATCGCCACCGAGGGGCACCGGCCAACAACCGCCGACGGGGCACCGGCCATGGCACCGGTCAACAACCACAACGGGCAACGCGTTACTACCGAGAGACGAGGCCCACCAATGACAGTCCGCGTTATCCGGTCGAGGCGGCAACGGCCCCAGATTGTCCGTGTGGGCGGTGGCCTAACGCCGACCCACCACGAACCCACGACCGACAAGCTCGACGCCCACGAGGCCACGGCAAGCCAGCAACACACCACCGACGAAAGGCATGACCGATGAGAACACCACCCGCACAACACCGCGCTTGGGCCGCACGCGCCGCACTCATCACCACGCGCAACAGCCAGGGTGAGATGGACCTACTCGTGCAACAGGTCGGGCAACACGAGGACGGTTTCAGTGACCTCATCATGGCCCTGGCCTACGAACTCGGGAACATGTTCGTGGCAACGGGCAACCTCGACGCCCTGGCATCGTATGCCGAACAGGTACAAGCCGAGGCCCTGGCCAATGGCGCATAGCAGCGACCGGCAACGGCGCATAGCGGCGGCCAGGAAGGCCACGATGGCCGATCCGTGGTTTCAGTTGGTCGAGGATGCACTACAGGACCGCCGCCGACGCGCACGGTTGCGGGGTTCGGCCTACGTCGACGAGGACTGTCGGACAAAGCACACGGTGGTAGCCGCCCGGTTGGCAAGGCGGGCGGCGGCCTCGGCGGCAATCCTTGAGCGGTACAGTGCCAACGGCGTCGAGGCCCTGGCCGTCGAGGCATCGGCCCCTGAGAACGTTGCATAACCGAGTGCATATTATGCAACGGTTTATGCGTGGCACTGCGTGCCAACTTTGAGCGTGACACGCGGTGTCGCCACCGCTATCGAGGTCATTCTCGACACCGAGGGGTAGGGGGTCGGAATTTCAGGCCCCTCAGTTGAAAATCCACCCCCCTCCTTCCGACCTTAGGTGCACGCTCAAGCTGGCCAAACGGCTGTGAGCGTGGCTCTCAGGGCCGGGAATGCCCACGTGAGGCGGGGTGTCCACCCCCTCGGGCCGGTGTCGGCGGTCCCTATCGGGGCATTGGCGGTCTAGACCCCTTTAGTAGGGCACCCTAACCTGTGACACTGAGTGACACCGCGTGCCACCCGAGTGCATGGTTATTCACAAGGGTGGATGAACGAGGTAGGGTGACGGGTGTTCCTTGAGAGTTCGGCCTTGCGCCGGGGCCGGGTTTGTGGAGATCCGGCCCCGGCGTTCCATTCCACGAGAGGTGTCACCGATGCCCACCCCGCAACCCGCAAATCTCAAACTGTTGAACGGGCGTGCCCCTGGCCGAGATTCCGGCGGGCGCAAGGTGATTCAATCCGGTATCGGACGTGGAGTGCCCGACAAGCCCGCCGACCTCACCGCCGAGGCGGCGCAGGAATGGGACCGCCTCGTCGACGGTAGCGGTATCAGGACGTGGCTCAAGCCCGCCGATAGGGCCGCATTGGTCAACCTGTGCGAAACGTGGTCCGAACTCGTGCGCCTCCGAAAGTATCTGCGCAAGAACGGTTTCAAGCAACGCACGACGGTGCGTGACGCCGCCGGGGCAACCACGACCAAGTACGTCGAGCGGCCCGAGGTCAAGCTCTACAAGGCGTTCCTGGTCGAGCATCGTCTACAGGCCACGGCGTTCGGTATCACGCCCACGAGCGAGACGGCGGCGGCACGGGCCACGGCAACCGACGCGCCGACCGGGGATGCCAACAACCCGTTTGCGAGTGGTCCACGATGACCGCCGAACTTGACGCCTTGGCCGCCCACTTCGATACCGCCGCTCTCGGCCTCGTCAACTTCAAGGGTGACGGCCCACGCGACCCCGAGGCGTTCGACCTGCGCATGTATTGGACCCTCGGCAAGGGTGGCGCGAAAGTGGCGTGGGGGTACGCCGGTGACCACCAACGATGCACCATTGCATTGGGTAAACACGTGGGGGAGGACCGCGCCAAGCGGATATGCGCGTCCTATCACAAAGACCTGTTCGGTGTGGCCCCTCGTGAATCCGTCGTGGCCGCCAAACCGCCCCTACCCGACGGGTGGGATTTCGACGCCGACTCACCCGAGGATGCGATGCCACCGGAACCCACCGAGGATGACGAGGACGAGGATGACGACGAGCGATAACGAGGCAGTGGTCGACGACGCCGAGACCGGCGTCGAGTTGGACCCCTCGACCGGCCAGGAACTGGTATCGGTCCCGATCCGTGAGAGTGATGTCTTTTACGACGCCGCGCATCACATGATGACCCGTGAGGCCGCAGTGGGTTGGGACGACAGGTTGTGGACTTAAAGCGCTACTGAGGTGATTCTCAGGGGTAGTGCTACCCCTGAGAATCGTTGTGGTGCAACGTGAACGGTTGGACTCTGGGGGAATAGTCGTCTAGTGTCGGTCTCGCATTGAATGACGCCAGACGCAACGGTTGCCGGGTTCACCGGCGGCATAGGCGGGCCGTGGAAGTCAGTGCCCTATCGTGCGATAGCCGAACCGTGATCGGCCACCAATGTGGCGGGTTGCCATTCGGAACGCGGGCCGTAGGAACTCACACAATCCATGTGGCGCAACGCAATCCGTTGTCGCCGTGAGTCCTAAGGACACCCATGAAAATCAAGCTCAATGCACTCCGCACCGCAATCAAGGCCGTCGACGAGGACTCGGCGGGCGTCACCCTTGTTGAACGGCGCGCAACCCTCGTTGCCGAGGGCCAGAAGGTGCTTACCGAAATCAAGGCCCTCGACGAACCTGACGCCGAGGCGGTCGAGGCAGTCAAGTCCGCCGCCGATCAGCTCAAGGTTCTCGACGCCAAGATCGAAAAGGCCGACGCGTCGGCTGGCGTCATGCGCAAAATGGCGGGCCTCGAACCCAGTCGAGGCGGTGGCACTTGGGGCGGCGGCACCGGGGGCGTCAAATTCCTCGGCCTGTCGACTGCGCAGGGCCGCAAGGCGGCGGTGGCACCCTTGGCCAAGGCCATGGCTGGCCCCGATCCGCTGGGAAAGGCCGTGGTGCCCGACGGGACCGCCGTCGGGACTATCCCGCTGGTCGGTGTTTTCGAGCGGCCCGAGTTGCCCACGTCGATTCTCGACCTGTTGCCAATGCGCACGGTGGCACCGTATTGGTCCTACCTGCGTGAGGTAGAGCGCACCGACAACGCCGCCGTGGTGCCCGTCGGTGAGGTCAAGCCGACGAGCGTCTACCGCGACGAGCGCGTCGAGGACCGCCTACGGGTTGTGGCGCACCTGTCGGAACCAATCGACAAGTACATCCTTGAGGATTTCGGTGTGCTCTCGGAGTACCTACAGAACCGCATGATTCGAGGTCTCAACCTCGGCGTCGAGAAGGCGATTCTTACCGGCGACGGCGCGGTGTCCGCAGGCCCGCCGAAGGTCGACAACATCAAGGGCATCCTCAACGTCTCGGGTGTCCAGTTGCAGGCGTGGGCCACCGACCTGTTGACGACGATCCGCAAGGGCATCACCGCCCTTGAGGTTCTAGGACACGAGGCCACGGCCCTCGTGTTGTCGCCCGCCGACTGGGAAAAGCTCGAACTCACACGCCGCGCCGGTGACGGTGCGTTCGACCTCGGCCCCGCCAACTTGCCGGTGGACCGCGCCAAGCGTCTCGTGTGGGGCGTGCCGACGGTGGTGTCGAATATCCTGCCTGCCAAGACGGGCATTCTGATGGATACCTCGGCGGTCGAGTTCGTCGGTGACGGCCAGATCGGCGTGGAGTGGAACCGGTTCTCGGGGTTCACGACCAACGAAATCATGATGCGCGTCGAGGGTCGGTTCGGCGTTGCCCTCACCACGCCCCTCGGTGTGGTCAAGCTGGCCACCGCCGCGTAACCCGTTAAACGACCACCGCCCCGACCCTCACACGAGGGCCGGGGCGGTGGTGTATGTCGGGAGTCAGTTTGCCGACGCGACACTTGCTTTCAGGGTGATACTGGTGTTGCCCTGAGTCAGGACTGCGGCCTCGTCATGAGTAAACCGAAACCATTTTCCCGGCGCAAATACGGCCAGGACGTTCTGGGGAACAGGGTTCCCGTCCTGGTAAACGTGCAGATGGCCGTCGGTGACGGACGCGTACGCGGCGTCCTGGAACGAGTAACTTTTGTTGTCAGGGCCGTAGACGATGCCTGCCATGTGGAAGCTCCTAGAGTGGTGGAACGGGACAGTCGGAAGGTTACGGCAGGGGTGCGACAGCTAGTGCCGACGCGAAATCGTCGACCGGGGTCATCCGGTTTGGCTAGCGGGAAAAGAGCGTGTCAGATTCACCGAACGCGGCATCAACCTCGTCGGCGGCATCATTCAAGACCTTGGCCAGGCGGCGTGCCTCCTCGGGGTACATGGACGCGTTCATGCCGTACAAACCGGTACTCGTCGAGTCCACGGCTGTGTTCAGGAGGCGTTCGTTTTGTAGCCGAATCTCAATCGCCCGGTTCCGTGTTTTCTCGCTCAAGATCGAGATTTCGACGCTGAGTTCGTCCGGTTCGTTGATCGCATGTTCGTCGCTGGGGAGGCGATACACCGCATACGTCGGTACTTGGAATGTGGCAGCTGTTTGGTTGTTCTCAGTGTTGGACATTGGCAGACCATATCGGGCCTTGTCCGTCGTGTTCGGTGTTACTCCCGTGATACTGCGGTGTTACTCGGTAGCCGGGGCCTTATTCCGCTATCTAGTTGCTCTTGGCGTTGCCTGGAGCGTCGCCGACTTGGCAGGTGAGACGATGCCCGGACCAGATCAAGTTGTCACTGCACTCGACTTCCGAGACAGAGGATTCCAATGACTGCACACGATCCACGACTACTCGCTTGGGCATATCTGTCCCGCGTCGTGCAAGGGCCCAGCGCGTACATGTCCATGTTGATCGACGAGCTCGGGATCGAAGAAACTGCGAGGGCGGTCCGCACCGGCGATCTGCCACCCGCGATCGAGGAGAAGACGCGAGCGCGCGCTCACATCGACACAGCCCAGCGAGACCTCGACCTGATGGCGGCGATGGGAGGCAGACTCGTAACACCGAACTGCGCCGATTGGCCGGCGTGGCGAATGCTCTCCTTCGACGGACTCGATGCCGCCGCCGGCGAGATCGCGCCATTTGTGTTGTGGGTGTTGGGGTCTGGGGATCTGGTAGATCTGACCGAGAGATCGGTTGGGATTGTCGGCACGCGGGCCTCGACTGCGTACGGCGAACACGTGACGGCAGAGATTGCCGGTGACCTGGCTGTCGACGGATGGACCGTGATTTCCGGGGCGGCCTTCGGTATCGACGGGGCCGCGCACCGCGCTGCATTGGGCGTAGGGGGAACCACAATGGCTGTCTTGGCCTGTGGCGTGGATCGTGCCTATCCGTCAGGGCATGCGCGACTACTCAAACAGATAGCGAGTTCGGGTGCAGTGATAAGTGAATATCCACCGGGCACAACACCTGCAAAGTTCCGATTTCTGGCAAGGAATCGACTGGTTGCTGCATTGTCGGACGGCGTAGTGGTCGTCGAGGCGGGCTGGCGCAGCGGGGCACGCAATACTGCCAATTGGGCTCGGAAGTTAGGCCGCCCCGTGATGGCGGTGCCCGGACCGGTTACCTCGGCATCGTCGACCGGATGTCACCGGATGATCCGCGAAGGTGAAGCGCACCTCGTCTCCAATGCCGTGGACGTAGTCGAGGCGTCGGGTCCGTTCGGTGTCGGTGATTCCGCGGAGGATGTCGCCGCGACGCGTGACATCGACGCATTGCGAGGCAATTCTCGATTGGTGTACGAAGCTTTGCCGGGAACAGGTTCCCGTAGTACCCGTGAGTTGTCCGAGGAATCGGGATTGCTCATAGCTCAGGTTCGTGCAACTCTTCCTCTGCTCGAACTCGAGGGGTTTGCGAGTTCTGATTCGAGTGGTTGGTTTCGGACGCGGTAGCGCGAGAACTTCATTCTGCTCTTCCTGTGGGCAGGTGGCGATGCTCACTAACTGTTCCTGCGACTGCGAAACGTGAATACCCTCGCGGTGCTGGTAATTGCACGTCAGGGCTGTTTTTCGTGAACTTGCTCGGCTGTGTGCAGCGTTATTCTCGCCCCTGCTATCCAGACCTGGCGGTGAATTTCAACGGGCCTCAGGAAAGTCTCAGGTCAATGTGCTTAGACGTCTGATTAGTCTGGATCACAGTGAAGGCGGGTATTGATTGGTATGTCGTTAACCCGCTGCTAATTCGGACCATTGAGTCTGTTCGGAAATGGCAGAGGTTTTCGGACTTCTTTTGTTCATCAACGCTCTATCTGTGTATTGTGAAGGAGAATTGAATCGATCATTGAAAGAGGAGTGCAATGGCTGAGAAGCTGATTCGGCAACTCATCGACGACCTTGACGGTAAGCCGATTGACGATGGATTCGGTGATCGAATTGAGTTCTCTTACCAGGGAACGGATTACGTGATCGATCTGCGCGCCACCAATGCGGAGAAGTTCGACGCTGCGGTGAAGCCGTTCGTCGAGGCAGCTGCGAAGGTGAGCGGAAAACGCGGTAAGAAGGCTCAGGCTGCATCTCCGCAGGCCACGTCGGGTTCCGGACGCTCCAAGGAGACGCTCCAGGCCATTCGCGACTGGGCGGGTAAGAACGGTTACGAAGTTGCTCCGCGTGGGCGTATCAAAGCGGAAATCATCGACGCTTTCGATGCTGCACACTAGGCTGAATTAAATACCTCCTCTGGCTCCTGGCGAACCTCGTCAGGAGCCAGAGGCGTATTGTGACCCGGAAGCGTATTTTACTGTTGCTTTGCTAATTTCTCCGATAGTGATGTCTTGCCTGATCATCCGCTGGTTCGTGAGCCGATAATTTGGCTGCCATCACATTTACCGGGCAGAGTGGTCGGTTTATTTCGTTGCTTACCCTGATCTGTCCGCGCGCTGGACGGATTCACCGCGGAGGCATTTTGCCCGTGCACTGCAATTGTCGTGTACCTTAGTTAGGTAACACTAACTTTCGGAAGGATCTTTCTGTGGCCAAGCCGACAACTGCATTGACGGTTCTGCGGACCGAACAATTGACTCCCCATATGGTGCGAGTGTTTCTCGGGGGATCGGGCTTCGAGTCGTTCACTCCCAGCGAATACAGTGATTCCTATGTAAAGATCGAATTCGGCACGCCTGATCAGCCGGTACTGCGTACCTACACGATTCGTTCGTACGATCTCGATGCCAAAGAGATTGCAATCGATTTTGTCGTCCACGGTGACATGGGTGTTGCAGGTCCGTGGGCCGCGTCAGTTCAGCCGGGCGCGGAGATTACCTTGCGTGGACCCGGTGGCGCGTTTTCGCCGTCACCAACCGCTGATTGGTATCTCTTCGTCGGAGACGAGACCGCAATACCCGCTATTTCGGCGTCGATAGCGCGATTGGCGCCGAATGCGGTCGGCTACGCCGTTGTCGAAGTCGGTGGACCAGAGGACGAAATCGCACTCGATGCCCCAGAAGGTATCGCGGTGACCTGGCTACATCGCGGAGCGTCATCCGACGCGGTGGGTGAAGAGGCGGCGGGCGACAACGCGCCAGTCGTCGCCGCGGTCAAGGCGCTCGAGTGGCTACCGGGCGAACCGCACGTATTCATTCACGGTGAAGCGCAAGCCGTCATGCATAACCTCCGGCCGTACATTCGCAAGGAACGAAACGTCCCGGCGTCGGCCGCTTCTATTTCCGGATACTGGCGTCGTGGTCGCACCGAAGAAGGCTTCCGGGTCTGGAAGTCCGAACTCGCCGCGGCCGAAAACTAACTCGCGGTGGCCTTGCCGCGAGTCAGCAACACGAGCGCAACGGCCGCGAGAACTCCGAAGGTGGGAATTGCGATTGCCATCGGCACGGCAGTGTCTTCTCCCGCAATTCCCACCAACGGCGAAACCAGCGCTGCCAAGCCGAACTGGCCCGCTCCCATCAGGGCTGAACCAGTTCCGGCCGCGTTGGTGACCTCTCCTTGGGCGAGAGCGGTTGCATTGCCCATGATGAACCCGATGCTCGAAATCGCCACGAACAGCGGGACCAAGATCAGCCACGTGTTCGTGGAACTGAAAACCACGCTGGTACAGAACAATACGGCGCCGCCCATGAGGAGCAGGCACACCCCGAAACGGAGTAGCGTGCGAGCTCCGACGCGACCGAGCAGGCGAGTGGTGATCATCGCTGCCGTGACCATTCCGGTGGCGTTCACTGCGAACACGATCGAGAATTGTGACGGACTCATCCCGAGAACGTTCTGAACGACGAACGGTGACGCGGAGATGTACGCGAACAAGGCGCCGAATCCGAAGACGAATGCGAGTGCATATCCGAGGTAGTGCCGATTGCGGACCACGTATCGCAGATTCGAGATCAGTGCCTTCAATCCGCCGCCGTGGCGTCGCTCGGGCGGAAGTGTCTCGGGAACAAGCAAAACGACACCAGCCACCATCACAGCGCCCGCGACCGCCAGGACCCAGAAGATTCCGCGCCATCCGACGGGGCCGAGGAGTGCGCCGCCGATCAATGGCGCGACCACGGGGGCGACACCGCCGATGATCATCATGATGCTGAAGAGCTTCGCTGCGTCGTCGCCGCGCGCCCGGTCGGCAATACAAGCACGGGCCAAGACGATGGCAGCGCCTCCACTCAATCCCTGGACGAGCCGGGCGCCGATGAGAAACTCGATGTTGGGCGCCACCGCGCACGCCGCACCGCTCAGCGCTGTGATGATCGTCGCGGACAGCAGTATTCGCCGTCTCCCCAGTCCGTCGGAGATCGGACCGATGATCAGCTGGCCGATCCCGAGTCCGGCCATGAAGGTGGTCAGTGTCAGCTGAACGCTGGCCGCAGTAGTCTCGAGTGCATCCGCCATCAAAGGTAGGCCGGGCAGGTACATGTCGATGGACAGTGGAGCGATTGCGGAAATCAGTGCCAGCACACACAACATCTTCAGAGGAATTGCTCGATTCACCGATCAACCCTATCGGCGAGGCAGCTTGCAGTTTCAATCGCGGCGCGCGAGCGTGTGTTCATGACTGACGCATTGCCGGCGAGCTTGAGTGGGCACCTCGATGCGTATGCCGAGCACCTCCGACTGAGCCGAGGGCGGTCGGAACACACGATCCGTGCCTACGTCGGTGACGCGCGGGCATTGCTGACCCATTTCGCTGCGGGTTCGGCGACTGCAGATCTCGATGGCCTCGACTTAGGAGTCATGCGCTCGTGGTTGGCTGCCCAGAATGCCGTGGGAACGGCCCGGACGACGGTCGCTCGACGGGCGTCGTCGGCGCGCGGTTTCACGGCGTGGCTCGCGCAGACAGGACGCATTCCCGTCGACCCCGGTACTCGTCTGGCGGCTCCACCTGCTCGCCGCACATTGCCGACGGTGCTGCGTCAGAGCCAGGCCCTCGATGCAATGGATGCTGCGGAAAGTGGTGCGCAGCAACAAGAGCCGCTCGCCCTGCGGGACCGGCTAATCGTGGAGTTGTTGTACTCCACCGGAATTCGCGTCGGCGAGTTGTGTGGACTGGACGTCGAGTCGGTCGACGCCGATCGACGCCTGCTGCGTGTGCTCGGCAAGGGAAACAAGGAGCGATCGGTGCCCTACGGCCTGCCGGCAGAATCGGCACTGAACGGGTGGCTGGAGCACGGAAGACCCGCACTGACTTCGGATCGGTCTGGGCGGGCATTGCTCCTCGGCGTCCGAGGCGGCCGACTCGATCAGCGTCAGGCGCGTTCGGTGGTCCACGAAACCATGGCTGCAATCCCAGGGGCCCCCGACATGGGGCCGCACGGGCTCCGGCACTCGGCTGCGACACATTTGCTCGAAGGCGGTGCAGACCTTCGTGTGGTGCAAGAACTTCTCGGGCACGCGAGTCTGGCGACCACTCAGCTGTACACGCATGTATCGGTCGAACGGCTTCGATCCGTCCACGATCAGGCCCATCCGCGCGCCTAGATTGTGAAGCGACGCGAGTTCTCGGCGGGTATTTGGTAGCGTCGCAGGTCAGAAGAGTGAACAATCGGCAAAGTTCGATCGTCGTGTCAAGACACTCGATTACATGCGATATCCGGGGGATTCGTGAACCGCCAAGATGTGAAGCACCCGCCGAACAGTGGCCAACCGGCCTGGCTGTCCGAAGCGCCGCAACCGGCTCCCGTGCCGGTGTCGACGCCGGAGCCGGCGGCACGACCGCAAGAGGCCTGGGCCGCGCCGCCGCCGCCGTCGAGCCAGCAGCAGGTGACCAACCAGGACCTGGTTGCCGAAGCTTTACTGAAACGCCCTAAACGGACACCGCGGGGCGGCTGGCGAAGAGGATTGCATCGTGCGACCGGGGGCGTGGTCAATCTGGGGGATTCGACCAACGAACAGCGCAACCGCGCACTGGCCGCCAGAATCGAGCAGCCGATACGCAACGACTACCGAATAGCGTTGCTCTCGCTCAAGGGTGGCGTCGGCAAGACGACCGTGACGGTCGGACTCGGTGCGACGTTTGCTTCGCTGCGTGGCGACTGCGTCGTGGCGGTCGACGCCAATCCCGACTTCGGAACCTTGGCGCAACGTGTTCCGCTGCAGACAAATTCGACAGTGCGCGATCTGATCGCCGCGAGGCCGGACATAAAGAGCTATTCGGACGTACGCGCGCACACATCTCAGTCGCCGAGTCGTCTCGAGGTCCTGGCCAGTGAGCAGGATCCGGCGATTTCGGAGGCGTTCAGCGAGGCCGACTATCGCCAGGTCATCGACATCTTGCAGGTCTACTACAACATCATCCTCACCGATTGTGGTACCGGGATCATGCACTCGGCGATGAACGGCGTTCTCGATCTTGCCAATTCGTTGGTTCTCGTCAGTTCTCCGGCAATCGACGGAGCGCGAAGCGCAGCGGCAACGCTCGATTGGCTTCAGTTGCATGGATACGGTCATCTGGTCGAACGGACCGTCGTCGTGATCAGCGCCGCCCGACCAGGGTCGAGCGTGATCGACATGGATGCGTTGGTGGACTACTTCATGCGTCGATGCCGCGCCGTCGAGGTCATTCCTTTCGACGAGCATCTCGCGGAGGGATCGGTCATGGATCTCGAGTTGATGCGACCGGCCACCAGGCGAGCATTCATGGAACTGGCAGCGATGGTTGCCGACGATTTCGCGGACGCCGTGGGTCGGCACGCCGTCTCCGAGTGGCACTGACTCAACCCCATCGGTCTCAACCCCCGGTCAGTGGCTTGAGTCTGAGCGGTCGCGACCGAACCAGTCCGAGTGGATCGAGATACTCGCGCCCTCTGCGCAGGCCCCAGTGCAAACACGCGGCGACGACGCACCCGTCGTGCCCGGGTTCGAGGGTTCCGATCACCGCCCCGGTTGCGATGCGTTCACCTGCCCGAATTTCGGCCGCGACGGGTTCGTAGGTAGTACGTAGGCCGCCGTCGTGATCAATCGACACCGTCGGCTTTCCCGCGACGACTCCCGCGAACGCCACAATGCCGTCGCCGGCCGCGAGGACGGATTGGCCGGCACTGCCGCCCAGATCGACGCCGCGATGACCAGGCAGCCAGTTCTGGGCCGGTTTGTCGAAAGCGCGTTCCACGCGCGGCAGGGGAGTGAGCGGCCAGTCGAAACGCGCCTCTGCCGACGCCGTGCTTACGGCGACACAGCAGAAAATCACAGCGCCGACCACTCCTTTTCGGGCTCCGCTCAACATCGTCATTGCTTGATCTTCCGTGGAGTGACGCTCGCTTCAATGCAGATCAGACGGGTAATCCACAGGATTGCCGCCGATCCACAACCGCCGGTTCGGTCTGTTGCTTCCGGGGTGGTTATGGCATCGGGGGACGAGGACGTACACTTGTCGAGCGGTCTGTGCTCGCACAGTCCGACTTCGCGCGCCCGCGCACGTTTTCCGGCCTCGGCTGGTCCTGGTTCTCACGAAACAGGTCCGACGGCCGTGCGGGTGCCAGGGCAGGGATCACCCGATCGCCTGCATCAACCGGATTGAAAGTTTGAGGTACACAGCCATGGCTGTCGTAACCATGAAGCAGATGCTCGATAGTGGAACCCACTTCGGACATCAGACCCGTCGCTGGAACCCGAAGATGAAGCGATTCATCTTGACCGACCGCAACGGCATCTACATCATCGACCTCCAGCAGACGCTGACGTACATCGACAAGGCGTACGAGTTCGTCAAGGAGACCGTTGCCCACGGCGGCACCGTTCTCTTCGTCGGCACCAAGAAGCAGGCGCAGGAGTCCATCGCTTCCGAAGCGACTCGCGTCGGAATGCCCTACGTCAACCAGCGTTGGCTCGGCGGCATGCTCACCAACTTCACCACCGTCCACAAGCGTCTGCTTCGCCTCAAGGAGCTCGAGGCAATGGAGCAGACCGGTGGATTCGAAGGTCGCACCAAGAAGGAAATCCTCATGCTCACGCGTGAGATGACCAAGCTGGATCGCACCCTCGGTGGTATCCGCGACATGGCCAAGGTTCCTTCCGCGGTGTGGATCGTCGACACCAACAAGGAGCACCTGGCAGTTGCCGAGGCTCGCAAGCTGAACATCCCGGTCATCGCGATCCTGGACACCAACTGCGACCCCGACCTCGTCGACTACCCGATCCCGGGCAACGACGACGCCATCCGCTCCGCAGCACTGCTGACCAAGGTTGTCGCTTCCGCGGTTGCCGAGGGAGTGCAGGCACGTGCAGGACTGAGCGCCGACAAGGACGCGAAGCCCGAAGCCGGCGCAGGCGAGCCCCTCGCCGAGTGGGAGCAGGAACTGCTCTCGCAGGCAGCTCCGGCCGCAGAGGCTGAGGCAGCTCCCGCTGCAGAGGCTGAGGCAGCTCCGGCTGCAGAGGCTGAGGCAGCCCCCGCCGCAGAGGCACCGGCCACCGAGGCCTGATTCGTTGAAACCGGCCCTGACCAAGAGTTCTTTTGGTCAGGGCCGTTTCACCGTTAGGCCGTGCTCACCGTTAGTCCTAGGTCCGAAACAGACACATGAGGAGGCTCGCTAATCATGGCGAACTACACCGCCGCTGACGTCAAGCGGCTCCGTGAGCTCACCGGCTCCGGAATGATGGCATGTAAGAACGCACTCGCAGATGCAGACGGCGATTTCGACAAGGCCGTCGAGCAGCTGCGCATCAAGGGCGCGAAGGATGTCGGAAAGCGCGCAGAGCGCACCACCGCTGAGGGTCTCGTCGTCGCCAAGGACGGCGTCATGATCGAGATCAACTGCGAGACCGACTTCGTCGCCAAGAACGACGAGTTCATCAAGCTGGCCGACGCCATCGTGACCGTCGCTGCCGCTGGCAAGCCCGCCGACCTCGACGCACTCAAGGCGCTCGAGCTCGACGGCAAGACCATCGACACCGTCATCCAGGAGCAGTCCGCGAAGATCGGCGAGAAGCTCGAGCTGAGCCGCGTCGCTTCCTTCGACGGCCCCGTTGCCGTGTACCTGCACAAGCGCAGTGCCGACTTGCCGCCCGCCGTCGGCGTGCTCGTCGAGTACACCGGTGAAGGCGATGCCGCAGCCGAGGCTGCTCGCGCAGCTGCAATGCAGGTCGCTGCACTCAAGGCCAAGTACGTCACGCGTGACGAGGTCCCCGCGGAGATCGTCGCTTCCGAGCGCCACATCGCCGAAGAGACCGCTCGCGCGGAGGGCAAGCCCGAGCAGGCTCTGCCGAAGATCATCGAAGGCCGCGTCAACGGCTACTTCAAGGACGTCGTGCTGACCGAGCAGTCTTCGGTTCAGGACTCCAAGAAGACCGTCAAGGCGATCCTCGACGACGCCGGCGTGACCATCAAGCGCTTCGTGCGTTTCGAGGTCGGCGCCTCCGCTTAATCGGAGCCCGTACACATGGACCCCGCCAGAAGAGCATTGCTCTACCGGCGGGGTCTACGTGTACCTGGGGCCTCCGATGAGGCAGGATGGGAGTGCCTTGGGACTAGTCCCGAGGGCTTTCTGTGTCACCGTCGCCGATTCGGTGACAGAAGAAGAACGAAGGACCTACAGGGTCTTGTATCGAACTGAGGAGAACAATGTCCGAACCTGCCAACGAACGTCCAGGATTCAAGCGGGTCCTGCTCAAACTCGGCGGCGAAATGTTCGGAGGCGGCAAAGTCGGTCTCGATCCCGACGTGGTCACCAAGGTGGCTGAGCAGATCGCAGAGGTCGTTCGATCAGGCGTACAGGTTGCAGTGGTCATCGGCGGCGGAAACTTCTTCCGCGGAGCGGAACTGCAGCAGCGTGGCCTCGATCGCGCGCGCTCCGACTACATGGGCATGCTCGGCACCGTCATGAACTGCCTCGCTCTGCAGGATTTCCTGGAGAAGGCCGGCGTCGATTCTCGTGTGCAGACTGCCATCACCATGGGACAGGTCGCCGAGCCGTACCTTCCCCTTCGCGCACGTAGGCATCTCGAGAAGGGGCGTGTGGTCATCTTCGGCGCCGGGATGGGTATGCCGTACTTCTCCACCGACACCACTGCTGCGCAGCGCGCGCTGGAGATCGGTGCCGAGGTAGTGCTGATGGCCAAGGCTGTCGACGGCGTCTACTCGGCCGACCCGCGTATCGACCCGGACGCGACGATGTACGAACAGATCACGCACCGCGAGGTCATCGAGCGTGAACTCAAGGTCGCGGACGCAACGGCGTTCAGCCTGTGCATGGACAACTCGATGCCGATGATGGTGTTCAACCTCCTCACCGAAGGAAACATCGCTCGCGCGGTGTCCGGTGAGAAGATCGGCACCCTGATCAAGTCGTGAGTGAACCCCGAAAAATGATGCAGAACAACATGGAGGAACAGCCGTGATCGATGAAGCGCTCTTCGAGGCAGAAGAGAAGATGGAAAAGGCTGTCACGGTAGCCAAGGACGATCTCGGCTCGGTTCGTACCGGACGCGCCAACCCCGGTATGTTCTCGCGCATCGTGATCGACTACTACGGATCGATCACACCGATCACGCAGCTCGCGAGCATCAACGTCCCCGAGGCGCGCATGGTCATCGTCAAGCCCTACGAGGCTTCGCAGCTCAACGCGATCGAGACGGCGATCCGCAACTCGGATCTCGGAGTCAACCCGTCCAACGACGGCAGCATCATCCGTATCTCGGTTCCGCAGCTCACGGAAGAGCGTCGTCGTGAACTGGTGAAGCAGGCCAAGTCCAAGGGCGAGGACTCGAAGGTCACGCTGCGCAACATCCGCCGCAAGGCGATGGACGAACTCGGCCGGATCCAGAAGGACGGCGAAGCCGGCGAGGACGAGGTCGGTCGCGCAGAGAAAGAACTCGACAAGACCACGGCGAAGTACGTGCACACGGTCGAGGAACTCGTCAAGCACAAGGAAGCAGAGTTGATGGAGGTATAGCCTCCTCGTTTGCAGTGTTTGTCGTCGGGAGTAGATCAGGGAGTCTGGGTGCACGCACAAGAGGGAACCGCCGGTGGTCCCGTCACGGACGGGCCTACGGGCGGCGCTGAGGGCGCGCAACCGCCGAAGTCGAAGGCAGGCAGGAACCTACCTGCCGCCATCGGCGTCGGAGCCGGTCTCGGCGCCCTGGTCATCGGCACTTTGATCTTTCTGCCTCCGGGGTGGATCGCTGTAGTCGCGATCGCGATGTTCATCGCGACGTGGGAGGTCACCACGCGGCTTCGTGAAGCCGACATCGAGGTGCCGCGAATTCCGCTGCTCGTCGGAGGGCAAGCCACGATCTGGCTCGGCTGGCCGTGGGGACCGGTCGGAGTGCTCAGCGGATTCACCGCGACTGTCCTGGTGTGCATGGTGTGGCGGTTGTTCGACCACGGGCTCAAGGCGACTCCGAAGAACTTCCTGAGAGACACTTCCATCACGGTGTTCGTTCTGGCGTGGATCCCGCTGTTGGCGTCCTTCGGTGCATTGATGGTGCTCGAAGACGACGGCCCGGGTCGTGTCTTTGTCCTGATGATCGGCGTCGTGTGTTCCGACGTCGGCGGTTATGCCGCGGGAGTCCTGTTCGGAAAGCACCCGATGGTCCCGGCGGTGAGCCCGAAGAAGTCCTGGGAGGGATTCGTCGGCTCCCTCATTTTCTGCGTCATCGGCAGCCTGCTTTCGGTGACCCTGATCCTCGACGCGAACTCGATGATCGGCGTCCTGCTCGGCGTGGTGCTGGTGGTCGTCGCGACGGTCGGTGACCTGATCGAATCGCAGATCAAGCGTGAACTCGGCATCAAGGACATGGGAACTTTGCTTCCCGGCCACGGCGGAATCATGGATCGCCTCGATTCGCTTCTGCCGTCGGCATTTGTCACCTGGCTGATTCTGTACGCACTCGTCTGATTTCTCGTGCGTGATTTCTTCTCGGGCCGATCCAAGCCCATCCCCAGTCCCAACATCTGGCACTGGCCGGACGTCTACGAGGTCGAGAACCGTGCGCAGGACGTCGACGGTTCCATCTGGGCCGCGATGCGAGCCCAGGTCGACTGGTCTGGACTCGACGTCGTCGACGTCGGCTGCGGCGCGGGGTTTCACCTACCGGAGTTCGCTCGTACCGCGCGTCGTGTTGTCGGAGTGGAGCCGCACGCGCCGCTGGTGAAGGCCGCGCGAGAACGAACCCGTGATTCGGCGTCGATCGACGTGGTCCAGGGTTCCGCAGAGTCCACGGGTCTGGTCGATGCTTCCGTCGATCTCGTTCATGCCCGAACGGCGTACTTTTTCGGCAAAGGCTGCGGCCCGGGAATTCGTGAGGCGATGCGCATCCTGAGGCCTGGGAGAGCCCTGCTGATCGTGGACCTGGACGTGAGCTCCGGCCCGTACGGAGAGTGGATGAGGGCGGATCTGCCCAAATACGATCCCGCGGCCGTCGAAGCGTTTTTCGAGGCTCAGGGATTCTCTCTCACCCGTGTCGACGCCCGGTGGGAGTTCGAGAATCGCGACGACTTGCGGCGAGTACTCGGGATCGAGTTCACCGAGAAGACCGCCGAGCGTGCGTTCTCGCAAGTGACGGGATTGGCCTTTGCGGTGCGATACCGGATCCATGTTCGATTCAAACCGCGGTCACTCGAACTTTCGTGACCGGGCTCGAACGGACGAACGTCAGGCGCTCCGACGTGAGCGCCTGACGTTTTCTGGACCGATTCAGTAGTAAAGGTGATTAGTGATTGGTGTGGATGTGGAACAGAGTGGCGAGCTTGTGGATCTTCTTTGCCTTGGCGAGCTTGGGCAGGTCACTGCCGTCGCGTACGCGTGAGCCATCTTCGCCGAGATCGTCGATGACGTTCTGTGCCCAGATGGCGTCGGCAACGGAGGGGCTCAGGCCGGCGTTGACGGGAGCCGTCTGCGCGGTGGTCATGCAGAGCTTGCCGGCCATGCCGAGCGACAAGGTGATCGCGCAGTCTCGGGCGAGCAAATCCAGGTCGGGGCCTAGCGTGGGGCCGTCGATCGGCGGAGCGATACGAGCGGCGCGACTGGCGATTGTCAGTCGCGAGCGCGGGTACGACATCGAGGTGGGCGAGTCGTCCATCCCGGTATCGCGACGAAAGTCTCCGCTGCCGAATGCAAGACGGAAGATTCCGTCGGTGCGTGCAATCTCGGGAGCAGCTTCGAGTCCCACCGCAGATTCGACGAGGGCAAGAATCTTGGTGCCCTCGGGAAGTCGCTCGGCGGTGGCGTCGGCCTGCTGGCCGCTTTCGGTCTTCGCGAGCATGACACCCTCGAGTCCGGGGAGGCCCGCAAGTACGGCGAGATCCTCTTCCCAGAACGGTGTCGTTGCGTCGTTGATCCGAACCCAAGCGTGATTATGTTCGCTCAGGAATGCGACGACATCGCGCCGAGCGGCCGGCTTGTTGGGCGCGGTGACGGCATCCTCGAGATCGAGAATGACGGCGTCGGCGGCGCTCGCGAGAGCGGCGTCAAAAGTGTCCGGTTTGGATGCGGGGACGAGGAGCCAGGATCTTGCCTGTTGCGGGGCAATACGCGAGGTCACAGGTCTCTCCATGTGAGTAGTCACATCAGGGCCTTTCGGGTGATTTCCACGACAACAATGATGCCTGCTTACCCGCGGGTAGACCCAATTGCGTAACTAGATTTCAGTCACATCTGCCGCTTGGCTGCGCGCCGGATCTGAATGATGCGAACCCCGCCTGCCAACGCCATGATCAATGCGCCCGCGATCGCGGAAAGCAGGATCGTGATTCCGAGCGGAAAGTCGATTTGCCAGGCCAGGATCTTGACGGAGACGCTCTCGAGGTTCTGCAAGATGAACACCAGCAGCATGATCAGCACGATTGCGCCGATGACCAGGCCAACCCACGTCGTCGCAGCCCTGGTCCGGTCGGTAACCGCGGTTCCGGTCGGCGTCGGTTCAGGCGTCGGGTTCGGTTCGGGATCGTGTTTTTCGACTGCCTTGTCCTCGCCCACCTTCGGAAGTTCCGGGTCGGGACCGAAACCGTCGGCGGGGCCGTACACGGGGGAGTTCGACGGATCCTCTGGTGTGGTTGACATGACATGATCATCACGCAACCTGCGCGAAGTTGCACGGGTAATCCGGCCACAATCGGGTGGCAGTGGGGTAGCACCCCAAAACAATGGGACAATGGTGTAACTATGGCTGCCTCTCTTCCCCTCGTTTTCACTGCACCCAAGCGCGGAATGCCTCCACGGCACCTCGCCGATCTCGATTCCGCCGAGCGCAAAGAAGCGGTGAAAGAGCTCGGCCTTCCCGCTTTCCGGGCCGATCAGCTGGCGCGTCAGTACTACGCTCGGCTCGAAGCAGATCCGGAAAAGATGACCGACCTCCCCGCATCGGTACGCGAAAAGGTGGGGGATTCGCTCTTCCCGACTTTGTTGACGCCGATCAAGCATCTCGCGTGCGATTCGGGCGACACACGCAAAACCCTGTGGAAGGCACATGACGGAACGCTGCTCGAGAGCGTCCTGATGCGCTATCCCGATCGGGCGACACTCTGCATCTCGAGTCAGGCAGGCTGCGGAATGGCCTGCCCGTTCTGTGCGACGGGTCAGGGCGGCCTCGACCGCAACCTTTCGACTGCCGAGATCGTGGATCAGGTTCGCGAGGCGGCAGCAGCCATGCGCGACGGTGAAATAGCCGGCGGCCCCGGCCGCTTGTCGAATGTCGTGTTCATGGGCATGGGCGAGCCGTTGGCGAACTACAAGCGTGTGGTGGCGGCGGTTCGACGCATCACCTCGCCCGCACCGGACGGACTCGGCCTGTCCCAGCGGTCGGTCACGGTCTCGACCGTCGGCCTCGCTCCCGCGATCCGCAAGCTCGCCGACGAAGGCCTGAGCGTCACGCTGGCGGTATCCCTGCATACGCCGGACGACGAACTGCGCGACACGCTAGTGCCGGTCAACAACCGTTGGTCAGTATCGGAGGTGCTCCAAGCCGCGCGATACTACGCAGACAAGACCGGCCGCCGTGTGTCCATCGAGTACGCGATGATCAAGAACGTCAACGATCAGCCGTGGCGTGCGGACATGCTGGGCAAGAAGCTGAAGAAGGCGCTCGGCGGGTTGGTGCACGTCAACCTTATTCCGCTCAACCCGACTCCGGGCAGTGAGTGGGACGCGAGCCCGAAGGACGTCGAGCGTGAGTTCGTGCGTCGGGTCATCGCCCAAGGCGTCTCGTGCACGGTGCGCGATACGCGCGGCCAGGAAATTGCCGCAGCCTGTGGCCAGTTGGCCGCCGAGAACTGAGACGCTCCAGGTCTGAAACGTTCTAGGCCTGAAACACGTAAAGAGAAGGCCTCCACGAACTTTCGTTCGTGGAGGCCTTCTCTTTGTCAGGTCTCTAGCGCGGGCGGCGACGGATGACGATGTCGCGGACCAGAATGAAGATCATCAATCCGGCGGTGCCGATGAGCCACAGATCCTCGACCTTGCCGTGATGGTTACCGATCATCATCAGGAGCAGGAATATTGCGAAGAACCATCCGAGGAAACGGAAAAACTTGAGTCCTTCACCACTCCACCCCCATGCGGCAGAGGGAACCTCGGCCTCATCGACGTGCGAGACCACGACGGGGGCGCTGGACTTGACGTCCAACTGGGTATCGGCCACGGTCGATCCTCCTGCTCATTCGGTTGCACTACTGCCCAATATGGTGACATACGACTGCCTGTCGTACGTAGTTGGGCGTCGATAAGGTTGTTCTCAGGTGTTATCAGGAACAATGGGCGAGTGCAGGAAACCACACGTACCCGCGTCCTCCTCCTCGGCAGTACCGGTTCGATCGGTACCCAAGCGCTGGAGGTCATCGCTGCCAACCCCGATCGTTTCGAAGTAGTCGGACTGGCAGCGGGCGGCAACAACGTCGAATTGTTGGCCGAGCAGATCCGCGCAACCGGCGTCACCGACGTCGCCGTCGCCGATCCCGCGGCTGCCGCTGCTCTGGAATCGGTGACGCCTCGTTCGGGACCGAGCGCAGTGACGGAACTGGTTCGCGACAGCGGTGCCGATGTCGTCCTCAATGCGCTCGTCGGTTCGTTGGGACTCGAACCGACCCTGGCGGCTTTGAACTCGGGTGCACGTCTGGCGCTGGCGAACAAGGAATCCCTTGTCGCAGGCGGAGCGTTGGTGACCAAAGCTGCCGCTCCCGGCCAGATCGTGCCGGTCGACTCGGAGCATTCGGCGTTGGCCCAATGTCTACGTGGGGGAACGGGCGACGAGGTGGCGCGGTTGGTTCTCACCGCTTCCGGTGGGCCGTTCCGCGGCTGGAGCGCCGAGGATCTCGAAAGTGTGAATCCGGCTCAGGCGAAAGCGCATCCCACCTGGTCGATGGGACCCATGAACACCCTCAACTCGGCAACCTTGGTCAACAAGGGCCTGGAGCTGATCGAGACGAATCTGCTGTTCGGGATCGACTACGACTGCATCGACGTCACCGTGCATCCACAGTCGATCGTGCACTCGATGGTGACCTTCTTCGACGGCTCGACGCTGGCGCAGGCAAGCCCACCGGACATGAAGCTTCCGATCGCTCTCGCTCTCGGCTGGCCGGACCGTATCGAAGGTGCGGCGTCGGCATGCGACTTCACGACCGCCTCCACCTGGGAATTCGAGCCGCTCGATTCGTCGGTGTTCCCCGCCGTCGATCTCGCGCGAAGTGCAGGCAAATCCGGCGGCTGCTTCACTGCGATCTACAACGCGGCCAACGAAGTGGCCGCTCAGGCTTTCCTCGACGGCGTCATTTCGTTCCCGGCGATCGTCCGCACGGTGGCTGCTGTTCTCGACGATGCAGGTCAATGGTCCGCGGAACCGGTTACCGTGGACGACGTTCTGGCCGCGGACGGCTGGGCACGCACACGAGCGCGTCAGCTCGTGAAGCAGGAGGGCTAGAACTTTCATGGTTTTTGCACTGGGCGTAGTGCTGTTTGCCCTCGGCATCGGCGTGTCCATCGCCCTGCACGAAGCTGGCCACATGTGGACGGCCAAGGCTTTGGGAATGAAGGTTCGCCGCTACTACATCGGCTTCGGACCGAAGATCTTCTCGTTCCGTCGAGGTGAGACCGAGTACGGACTCAAGGCACTGCCGCTGGGCGGATTCTGCGACATCGCAGGCATGACGGCTCTCGACGAGATGACGCCTGAAGAAGAGCCGCACGCGATGTACAAGAAGGCGGCGTGGAAGCGCGTCGTCGTCATGTCCGGCGGTATCGCGATGAACTTCATTCTCGGGTTCCTCCTGATCTACGCATTGCTCCTCGGCTGGGGCCGAACTGAGCCTGCTCAACCAGTGGTTCAAGAAGTCACGTGTGTGGCCCCCGATCAGTTGGGTCAGGACGGCAACTTCGAGCTGACAGCGTGCTCGGGTGGAGGCCCTGCGGGCGATGCGGGCTTGAAGTCGGGAGATCGGATCACCGCAGTCGATGGAACGTCGACGAGTACCTTCCCCGAGGTGGCAGCAGCCATTCGAGGTGTGGACGGCCCCATCACGTTGTCGGTGGATCGCGATGGAGAGGCATTGTCGATCACGGTCGTTCCCGAACGCGTCCAGCGATACGTGAACTCCGCCAGTGGTGTTCCCGTGAAGCAAGAAGTATCCGCTGTCGGAATCGGTGGACCCGGCTCGGCGTTGGTCGAGTACAACGCGCTCACGGCTGTTCCGGCAGCCTTCGACTACACCGGCCAGATCATGGTCGACTCGGTGAAGGCGTTGGCTGACATTCCGTCGAAGGTGGGGGCTCTGTGGGAGTCGGTCACGGGCGGCGAGCGGGCGCAGGACACACCGATCAGCGTGGTCGGCGCCAGCGTGATCGGCGGCGAGGCTGCTGATCGAGCCGAGTGGCCGATGTTCGTCGGCCTGCTCGCGTCGATCAACTTCTTCCTCGGTGTTTTCAACATCCTGCCGCTGCTGCCGCTCGACGGCGGGCACATCGCGGTGGTCTTCTACGAGAAGATCCGCGATTGGTTCCGCGCCCGCCGCGGCCTGATCCCGGGCGGTCCGGTCGACTACACGAGACTCCTTCCGATTACTTACGTATTCATCGTGATCGGTGGCGCGTTCATGTTGCTGACACTCACGGCTGACATCGTCAATCCGATCAAGATCTTCTGACCGTGTGAGCAGGGCGACGGTTGCCGCGCGGTAGTGCGGTGATCGCCCGGCTAAACTTGCAGTGAAGCTATGAAAGAAGGCACAGACGTGACCATCCCTATCGGACTGGGAATGCCCTCGGCACCCGCAGCGATTCTTGCTCCTCGACGCAAGACTCGGCAGCTGCAGGTCGGCACGGTAGGTGTGGGCAGCGATTTCCCCATCTCGGTGCAGTCCATGTGCACCACGAAGACGCACGACGTCAATGCAACGCTCCAGCAGATCGCCGAACTGACCGCTTCCGGATGTGACATCGTCCGTGTCGCCTGCCCGCGGCAGGAAGACGCGGACGCGTTGTCGATCATTGCGAAGAAGAGCCAGATTCCGGTTATCGCCGACATCCACTTCCAGCCGCGTTACATCTTCGCGGCTATCGAGGCGGGATGCGCTGCGGTGCGCGTCAATCCGGGCAACATCAAGGAATTCGACGGCCGCGTCAAAGAGGTGGCGAAGGCCGCGGGCGATGCCGGCATTCCGATCCGCATCGGCGTCAACGCCGGATCGCTCGATCCTCGCTTGATGGAGAAGTACGGCAAGGCGACGCCCGAAGCGTTGGTCGAGTCTGCGCTGTGGGAAGCCGGGTTGTTCGAAGAGCACGGCTTCGGTGACATCAAGATCTCCGTCAAGCACAACGATCCGGTGATCATGGTCGAGGCTTACCGCCAACTCGCCGCCAAGTGCGACTACCCACTGCACCTCGGTGTCACCGAGGCGGGTCCGGCGTTTCAGGGCACGATCAAGTCCGCGGTCGCCTTCGGTGCGCTGCTCGCGGAGGGCATCGGCGACACCATCCGTGTGTCGCTCTCAGCCCCGCCGGCCGAGGAAATCAAGGTCGGTAACCAGATTCTGCAGTCGCTGAACCTGCGTCCGCGCAAGCTCGAGATCGTCTCATGCCCTTCGTGTGGCCGTGCACAGGTTGACGTCTACACACTGGCCGACGAGGTCTCCGCGGGTCTCGAAGGCATGGAGATTCCGCTTCGCGTGGCAGTCATGGGCTGCGTCGTGAACGGACCGGGTGAAGCGCGTGAAGCCGACCTCGGTGTGGCGTCCGGCAACGGCAAGGGCCAGATCTTCGTCAAGGGCAAGGTCATCAAGACGGTGCCCGAGGCGCAGATCGTCGAGACGTTGATCGAAGAGGCGATGAAAATTGCCGAAAGCATGGAGGGTGACGCTTCGGAGGGTGCGCCGGTCGTCACCGTGAGTTGAGTGATTGCCGGATGAATCTTCCCCGTCGGTGTCAGGTTCGTGGCAATCTGAGTGCATCATGATCGGGTAGTGATATTCGTGGACGCGCAGTCGAGTCGAGGGGGTTGACGGATGCTCAAACTCCTCGGAGCCAAGCAGGTCGGAAGTCGAGATCTCGATGACGTCCGAGCGGTACTCGACGCCGATCCGGTCGCGGCCTGCATGATTGCCGCGCGCGTCGAAGAATGCGGCGTCGACCCACGAATGATTCACGGCGAGCTGTGGAGTCGAGGCGGGCCGTTGTCGTCCTTGTGCTTTGCCGGGGCAAATCTGGTTCCGCTTCGGGGCGATCCGGATGACATTCGAGCATTCGCCGACCGTGCCTGTCGGATTCCACGCATGTGCTCCTCAGTGGTCGGTCGCGCCGAATTGGCGTTGCCGCTCTGGGAAATGCTCGAACTCGATTGGGGAACTGCGCGGGAGGTTCGCCCCGAACAACCGTTGCTCGCGGTATCCGAGCCGCTGGCATGCCCGTCGGATCCTCTGGTCCGGCAGGTCCGCTCCGACGAACTCGACATCTACCTGCCTGCCGCGATCGCGATGTTCATCGAAGAGGTGGGCGTCGATCCGCGTGCCAACGACGGTGGGCGCGGCTATCGGCATCGTGTCGCAAGCCTGATCGCCGCCGGGCGAGCGTGGGCGCACATCGAGGACGGCCAGGTCGTTTTCAAGGCGGAGGTCGGTTCGATGTCCGCGCGCTGTGGCCAGATTCAGGGCGTCTGGGTCAATCCCGAGTTTCGCGGACAGGGCTTCGGCGTGACCGGAACGGCGGCTGTCGCGGAGTCGATCATGGCGACCGGTCGCATTGCGAGCCTGTACGTCAACAGCTTCAATACGATTGCGCGGTCGACCTATTCGCGGGTCGGGTTCCGACAGGTTGCAACTTTCTCGACGGTACTGCTCGACTGACCGCACACGGTGGGTGCAATGGTCGCGCCTACCCTGACCGCGTCGGTTGCCGCCCTAGTATGGGGCTCGATGAACACTCGGCATTTCTCTCGTAGTCGCTCGGCCCAACTGTTGGCCTCCTGCACCGTGATTTTCTTGGCGGTGGGGATCAGTTCGTGTACTCCGAAACCCGCCGGCCCCGAGCCCGTCGCGCAGCAGTTCCTGAGTGCGTTCGGTGACAGAGACATCGACGAGGCAGCAAAATTTACGGACCGGCCTGATTCTGCCGGACCCGTGTTGAGCGATACCTGGGATGCGCTTCAGGCCGAGTCGATGACCGCTGAGACCACGTCGGTGAAGATGAACGGAGACACCGCGACGGTCGGCTACACCTACGAGTGGCATCTCCCGAAGGACCGCGTCTGGACCTACGACGGCGAGCTGCAGATGGGTCGCAAGGACGGCGACTGGTCTGTCCGGTGGAGTTCGACGGACGTTCATCCCCGTCTCGGTGACAAACAGACGATGTCGTTGCGGGCAACCGCTGCGCCGAGGGCGAGGGTCAACGAGCATTCGGGCACGGACGTCCTCGTGCCGGGAATCGTCTACCGCGTGAAGTTCGATCGCTCGAAGAGCAACGACATCATCGGCTCCGCGAACAGTCTCGCAAGCGTTCTCGGGCGATTCGATTCGTCGCTGACGGGTCAGTCGATCGCGGAATCGTCGACGGCCGTCAAGGGCGACTATCTGGTGACCAGGTTGCGTAGTGACGACTACGACCAGGTTTCCGCGCAACTGGGAGCCATATCCGGGGTTTCGGTGTCGGACGAATCGGATCTGGTCTCGACCGACCCGGAGTTCGCACCTGACCTGCTCGGGCAGATCAAGAAGACGATCATCGACGAGGTCGACGGCAAGGCCGGCTGGAGTGTCGTCACGGTCAACCAGAACGGCGTCGACACCGACGTGTTGACCGAGACTGCGCCGCAACCGGTTCCGTCGTTCAGTATCAGTCTGGACCGCAACATCCAGATCGCTGCGCAACGCGCGGTGAACGTGAACAAGGATCAGGCGATGATGGTGGTCATCGAACCGTCGAGCGGTGCCATTTTGGCCGTTGCGCAGAACAAGGCAGCAGACCGCGACGGACCGGTCGCGACGATGGGTCAGTACCCGCCCGGTTCGACGTTCAAGATCATCACGGCTGGCGCGGCAATTTCGACGGGTCAGGCGACTCCCGACACGATGGTGCCATGCCCGGGCCGAATCGAGATCGGCGAGCGCAGCGTCCCCAACTACAACGAGTTCTCACTCGGCACGGTGCCGATGGCAACGGCCTTCGCCCGTTCGTGCAACACGTCCTTCGCCAAGCTGGCCAGCGAGATGCAACCAGACACGTTGACCACTGCCGCAGCGCAGTTCGGCATCGGCCAGGACTACAACGTGGTGGGATTGCCGATCGATTCCGGTTCGGTGCCACCGGCGTCGGATCTGGTGCAGCGGACCGAGGACGGATTCGGTCAGGGCAAGGTCGTTGTCAGTCCGTTCGGAATGGCGATGGCGGCGGCGACGGTCGCGAACGGTTCGACACCGGTGCCGCAACTGATTTCAGGGCGCGAAACCACCATCGACGGTGAGCGCCCGGCGATCACACCGGCCATGGTCGACGGTCTGCGCGGAATGATGCGACTCGTCGTCACCAGTGGTACCGCCGAACGCGTCGAAGATCAGGGTGAGGTGTACGGCAAGACCGGTGAAGCCGAGGTCGACGGGGGATCGCACGCGTGGTTCGTCGGCTATCGCGGGAACCTGGCCTTCGCGACTCTGGTTGTGCGGGGCGGAAGTTCGGACAACGCCGTCGCAGTCACCCGCGACATGCTCACCGCCCTGCCGGAAGGTTACTGACCCGTCAGGGGAGCAGTCCCAACCTCCGGGCGGTCACCACGGCTTCGTGGCGTGAGCTGGCGTCCAGCTTTCCCATCGCGCTTCGCAGATAGCTCTTGACTGTTTCCGGGCGAAGGGAAAGCCGTTGGCCGGCTTCGATGTTGGTACAGCCGAGTGCGACCTGAGAGAGAACGTCCACTTCGCGCGGGGTGAGCGTGACGTCGGATTCGGCGTCGGCGGTGGGACGCAGCAGGTTGGCCAAACGCTGGGAGAGTCCGCGGAGTTTGGTCTGCAAGTCGGTGTCGGTGACGGTCTGGGCGACACTGCGTAGTTCGGCGTGGACTCCGCGGATCTCTTCCGAAGACATACCGTCGGCGGTAGTCGCGGCGGCGGCCTGCAGTAATTGCAGGCGACGATCGACTTCGTCGCGGATGGCGAACTCCATCCCGAGACGCCGGGATGCGCCGACCATGACGTCTGCTGTGCGGTCACCCAACGGAGCGGAATCCCGGATCGCGGCGTAGAGCACAGCGCGCGATTTTCCCGAAACCATGACCGGAACGGCGATGATCGAATGCAGGCCCTCGCTGAGAACAGGACGGTCGAAGTGATGAGTGATGGACTGCGAATTGCCGTAATCGTTGACGGTGATCGGTGAACCCTGGGCTACGACGCGTCCGCCCATGCCCGAGCGCGGTGGGATGGCCAAGCCCTTGAGGTTGTTGGTGCGGGTGCCGACGAATTCGCTCAGGTGCAGGGTTCCGTCCTGGACCTCACCTCCGAACAGCACAGGAACAACACCCTGAGCTGCAATTGTTCGGAGTTCACCTCGCATTGCGTCCCCGTCGCGGGGACGCAGAAGTGACGAAGCATGTCGATTCACGCAGGTACCCCTTTCTGGGGGTAGTGAAGTTCTCTTGTGAGCTAGATCATAGGGGGTGAACAGTACGTATGACGAGCCGCCAACGTAACCGGTCGGGCCAACCATACGACGATCGATAAGGAGCAAGTTGATGAGCACCGATCCCACCGCACGGGTGCGCGAGCTGCTGGACCAGTACGACACCCCGCATGCCAGCGCCGCAGAATTGCTCTGCGATCGGCATCCCGCGGATGGCGTTGCATTCACCGTCGTCGAGGCAGACCTTAGCTCGGTGGACCTCACTTACGGTCATCTACGTGAGCAGTCGGCGCGTTTCGCAGCAGCTCTGGCGGACCTCGGAGTCGAGCCGGGAGACAACGTAGCGACTCTCATGGGCAAGTCTGCGGATCTCGTGGTCGCGCTCCTCGGAATCTGGCGCCGCGGCGCGGTCCACGTGCCGTTGTTCACGGCATTCGCCTCGCCCGCCATCGCATTCCGCTTGACGGCCAGCGGTGCGAAGGTCGTCATTTCCGACGCCAATCAGCTCGACAAGCTCGCGCCGGGTGAGGACATCCCCGCCGACGCGGCGTGGCAGGTCATCGTCGCCGGCGGCGCGGCCGGGGACGAATTGGACTTCGACGCCCTCCTCGCAGCTCAGGATGCAGAAGACCCGAAGGGCGCTGCTCAGGCCGTCGGCGGAAATGCACCGATTGTGCAGTTGTTCACCAGCGGCACCACGGGAACACCCAAGGGCGTGCCGGTACCGGTGCGTGCGCTCGCGTCGTTCCACGCCTACCAGGAGTTCGGCCTCGACGTCCGTGAGGACGACGTGTTCTGGAACGCCGCGGACCCGGGCTGGGCGTACGGGTTGTACTACGCGTTGCTCGGCCCGCTCGCCGCCGGAACGCGAAGCATTCTGCTGCACGCCGGATTCTCCGCGCCCCTGACGTGGCAGATCATCGAGAAGTTCGGTGTCACCAATTTTGCGGCCGCTCCGACCGTGTACCGCAGTCTGCGTGCCGACAAGGCGCCGGTTCCGGACGGCATTTCGCTGCGCCGCGCGTCCTCGGCCGGTGAGCCTTTGACCCCGGATGTGGTTGCGTGGTCGAAGAACTCGTTGGGCGTCGAGGTCCGTGATCACTACGGCCAGACCGAGCACGGCATGTTCATCGTCAACGCGTGGGCCGACGGGCTCCGCGAGGACGTGCGCCCCGGATCGATGGGTCGTCCGTTGCCGGGTTGGTCTGCTGCTGTGCTGGAAGACAATTCGGATGACATCGCACCGGCTCGCACTCAGGGCCGTGTTGCGATCGATACCCACAACAGCCCGTTGATGTGGTTCACCGGATACGTCGATGCTCCGGAGAAGACGAAGCAGCGATTCAGCGAAGACGGCCGCTGGTACATCACCGGTGATGCCGGAATGACGGACGAGGACGGATTCTTCTTCTTCTCCTCGCGAGATGACGACGTCATCATCATGGCGGGCTACCGCATCGGACCCTTCGACGTCGAAAGCGTGTTGGTCATGCACGAGCACGTCATCGAAGCCGCCGTCGTGGGCATGCCCGACGAGTTGCGCGGTGAGGTCCTCGAGGCGTTTGTCGTTCTCCGCGAAGGCGTCGCCGGCGACGACGAACTCGAGAAGGAACTGCAGACGTTGGTGAAGAAGAAGTTCGCTGCGCACGCATACCCGCGCACGGTGCACTTTGTTCCGAACCTGCCAAAGACCCCGAGCGGCAAGGTTCAGCGGTACATCTTGCGGAAGGGTTAAACCCCCTGCTGTGCGCCTTTATTAACCGCGGGCGGTTAATAAAGGCGCACAGCAAGGTCAACGCCGCCGGATTCTGCCGACCACCATGAGGGCGACCAGGGTGACTGCAAGCAGCAGTGTCGTATTTGCTGCCGCGAGAAATACCTGGCCGCGGTCGGTGAGTCCGAAGATACTGACCGGCAAGGTCTTCCATGTTGCCGGATAGACCATGACGGTCGCGCCCAGTTCACCCATCGAGAGCGCGATGGAAAGTCCCGCGGCGGCACCCAACGCTGGGAGTAGTAGCGGAAGCGTCACGCGCGTCAGTACCCGTACGGGGCCTGCCCCGAGCGATTCCGCGGCCTGGCGGTACGCGGGATCAAGTCGTTCCAGTGCCGCAGAAACCGCGCTGAATGCAAAGGCGAGCACCAGAACGGTGTGAGCGAGAATCACGATCCACTTGGTACCGCCGAGCAGCAGCGGGCGCTCGTTGAAGGTGATCAGCAGACCCAAGCCGACGGCAACCGAGGGAACTGCAATCGGCAGGTGGAACACGGCGTCGGTGATGCGGCGCAGCCACATCGGTGCCTCACGAGAGGCCAGTGCGGCCCACGTTCCGACGATCAGTGCCAGTACTCCCGAGATGAACGCAGTCTGCAAGCTGACGGTCAGGCTGGCGAAGTTCTCGTCGGACAGCGCCGTGGAGAAGTTCTTGCCGCCGAGATTCGACGGGAGTGGCCCCGTCCACGATCCGGCCAGCGCAGCCGCGACGACGGTGGCGATGGGTGCGACAAAAACTACCGCGACGACGAGGGCGAAGAATCCGAGAACGAAAGCCCTAGACCTTCGTGTCCACAGCAGCACGGCTGCCTCCCATTAATCTGTTGAAGGTGAATCGGTAGAGGCAGTACAAGCCGAGTGAGAGTGCGACCTGGACGGTCGCGATCACTGCCGCGCCTGGCAAGTCGAAGGTGACGATGCCACGGGTGTAGATGAGGACCGGCAGAGTTACGACGTCTTTGGCTCCGGTGAAGAGCACGATGCCGAATTCGTTGAGTGTCAACAGAAGTACGAGCGATCCACCGGCCAGGAGGGCTGGCCACGCTTCCGGCATCACCACCTGTCGCAGAACTCGTACGGGTGACGCTCCGAGGCTGGCTGCGACGTCGAGTTGTTCACGCGGAATCTGGGTGAATGCCGCAAGAAGTGGACGCACGACAAAGGGCGTGAAGAAGGTGATTTCGGCCGCGATCACACCGAAGGGAGTGTTGAGGAAATTCAGGGGCCCATTCGCGTCGCCGGTGACGCGAACGATCAAGGCGTTGACGGCGCCGGCTGTCCCGTACAGGAACGTGAACGCCAACGTGATCAGGAAAGACGGCAGCGCGAGCACCGTGTCGATCAATCGCCCCACCACCTTGGATCCGGCGAACGGAACGAAGGCAAGCACCAAGGCGAGGAAAGTGCCGAGGACCAGGCAACCCAGGGTCGACGCCACGGCGATGTGGATGGTCCGCCAGAGCGCGGTTCGGAACAGTTCCGATCCGAGCACCGAAGACCACGTGGACAGACCGGTGCCGTCAGCGGTGCTCAGCGATTCCGTGAGGACCCGCGCGGTGGGATACACCGCGAACACGAGCACCAGAAGCAGTGGCGGTAGCGCCCACCCGATCCGGCGCCACGGAATCGGGTCTTTGTGTTGGGGCATAGCGGTTTCGGGGCGTTCCAAGGTTGTGGTCATGGCCGGCGATCCGCCGGAACCAGAACGCTGCCGTCCGTGGGCAAGACGACGCCGACCTCGGTGTCGACCGGTCGTTCGTCGTGGCCTGCAACATCCGCGTCGACGCGGACGTCGTCGAGGCCACGGACAGCCAGTGTCAGACGCGTCGTCGAACCACGCCAGACGCTCGAGACGATGCGTGCCGGGAACGATCCTCGCGCGCCGACGCCGGTCACCACCACCGCGTGCGGACGAACACACAGGTAGGCATCCATGTCGGACTCCCACTCGATGCGCCCGATCTCGGGTTGAGGGGCGTGAGCAGTGAACGGAGCGCCACCGATCGAGACCAACGCGGAGGTACCGATGACGCGAGTGACCGTGCAGGGCAACAGGTTGGCGCCGCCGAGAAAGGCCGCGGTGAAGCTGGACGGCGGACGCTTCCACAAGGCCTCCGCGGTGTCGATGTCCGCGAGTCTGGCATTGCGCATCACTGCGATTCGGTCTGCGAGCGCCAGGGCTTCACTCTGATCGTGCGTCACGTAGAGCATGGCTGTGTCAGGTAGTGCGGCGCGCAGTCTCGCCAGTTCGCCGAGCATGCTCTCGCGAAGTTGAGCATCCAGGGCGGCCAGCGGTTCGTCGAGGAGGAGTACTCCGGGACGAATCGCCAACGCACGAGCGATGGCGATTCGCTGCTGTTGGCCACCGGAAAGCTCACGCGGCAGACGCTTTCCGTACGCCGACATCCCGACCATGTCGAGGGCCTCGGCCACGCGTGGGCCGATCTCCGACCGCGGCACACGGTGGGCTCGGAGTCCGAACGCCACGTTCTCGGAGACCCTCATGTGTGGGAAGAGCGCGTACGACTGAACGACGACGCCGATTCCGCGTTGCGCGGGAGGAAGATTGGTGATGTCTCGGGTGCCGAGCTTGACCGAACCGGACGTGGGGCGGACAAATCCCGCGAGGGCCTTCAGAGCGGTCGACTTGCCGGATCCACTGGGCCCCAGCAGTGCCACAGTTTCACCCGGCGCGACTCGTAGATTGAAATCGACGAGGGCATGGGTTGCGGTCTTTCCGCGGCCGTAGGCGACGTTGACGCGATCGAAGGTGATGGCCGGAGCGGAATGTTCGATCGCTCCGTGAACACCGACGGTCTCGGGGAGTGTCCGCCCCAGTCTGGTTCTTGCCATGATCAGCTCCCGGTGGCTTTCTGGTAGGCGGCGATGTCGGCGTCGAGCGAGCTGAGGACGTCGTTCCAGTTCGGAGTCCACACGTTGACGCCCTGCAGAACTCCGGAAGGCGTGTTCTTGTCGGTGGATTCACCGGTAGCGCTTCGGACGTCCTCGCGGACCGATACGCCGAGTGCGTCGGTGGCGACGGTCTTCTGGGATTCTTCGGAGAGCAGGAATTCCATGAGCTTCTTCGCTTGTTCGCTGCTCGGTGCGCTCTTGGCGAGCCCCATTACGTAGGGCAGTGCAATGGTGGTGCGAGTGCCGTCGGCTCCGGCGGGGAAGAAGATGTCGAACTTCGATCCGTCGTCCGCGATCGAAGCGAGGTTCATCTGGACGTCACCGTTGGCGACCAGCAGCTCTCCGTTGCTGACCTTGGGCTGGAGCTTTCCGGTCGAGGACGAGGGGCCGACGTTGTTTGCCTGGAGCTTTCCGAGGTAGTCGAGTGCTCCTTCCTTACCCATCAGGTGCTGGAGCAGCAAGAGCACCGCGGTGCCGTCGCCTGCCTGGCCGGGCGTGGAGTACTGCAACTTGCCCTTGAACTGATCTGTGAGTAGGTCGTCCCAAGATTGTGGGGCGGGTGATGCAGTCGGATTGGCAATGAACGAGAGGTAGTTCTCGACGACGGGTACGTACTTGCCTGCGTCGTCCTTCTCGTTGGCCGGAACGGCGGAGGTGTCGATTCCGCTGGGCTCGAGCAGACCTTGCGCGTCGGCCTTCTGAATGAACGGCGGCAGGGTGATGATGACGTCGGCCTGTGGGTTGGACTGCTCCTTGTCGACGCGGGAGACGACCTCGCCGGAACCGGCTTCCACCAGGTTGACAGCGATGCCGGTCTGCGCGGTGAAGGCGTCGAATCTGCCCTTGTACCAACCGGACAGGCCGTCGGCGCTGTAGACGGTGACGGTTTCGGTATCTGATCCGGCGGCAGTGCCGGTTCCACCGCAGGCTGTGGTGAACGAAAGGACGGACACGGCGAGAGCGGCCGCAGCGATGCTCGGGCGTAGACGCATGACGATTCCTTCTTCGGAGGTGAGATCAGGGGTGGGTGAGGAGTTCGGCGAACTCCGTCACGGACGGGACGATGTGGGTGGCACCGGCGTCGCGCAGTTGTTGCTCGTCGTGAGCGCCGGTCAGAGTTCCGGCAACTATCGATGCGCCGGAGCGAATGCCGCTGAGCACGTCGTTGGACGTGTCGCCGAGTACGGCGATCTGGTGGACGTCGTCGATCGAGAGTTTGAGCAGCGCAGTCAGAATCAAGTCAGGGAACGGGCGACCGCGACCGGCTTCGGCGGGGGAGAGGGTGAGATCGGCAAGGGTTTCCCAGCCGAGCGCGACGAGGAGTTTATCCTGCGTCGATCGACTGAACCCGGTGGTCAAGGCAACTTTGATGCCGGCCTCGCGGAGTGTGGTTATCGCCTTCTCCGCGCCGGGGATCGGCTCGGCGAGCCCCTGGTCGATGAGGGAGTCGTACGTGGTTTCGAAGGCGGCGTTCGCGGCCTGGGCGCGGTCTTCGTCACCGAAGATCGCGCGGAACACGACGATCTTCGACTGGCCCATCGTGTCGAGGACGTACTGGCGAGCGGCATCGGCTTCCGGGCCTTCGTCGGGCAGTCCGCCGGCTTCAGCGGCGGCAGCGAAGGCGCGAAGAACCAGTCCGTCGTCGGCGACGGTGGTGCCGGCCATGTCGAGAACGGCAAGGGTGATGGGAGACATGAGAAGTCTTTCTTGTCAGAAGGATTCAGAGACCGAGCTGGTCGGCGGTTTGTTCTGCCAGTGCCGGGCCGAGCGTCATACCGCGGCCACCGGGGCCGGCAACCACCCAGACGTTGTCGGCGGCCTGTGCGCGGTGAACCAGTTGTGAGGGGTCGAGGCACTGGCTGTAGACGCCCGCCCATCGCTTGACGATGGGCGGAAGATCGCGTCCCAGAAGTGTTTCCACCACTGTGGACAGATGGCGATAGGGCGCCTCGTCGACGTCGAAGTCGAACGGCTCCTCGTACTCGTGGGTGTCGCCGATGGTCAGCCCGCCATGCAAGCGCTGCACGCACAGGAGCTGCATGCGGTGCGCATCGGCAGTCGGTTCCTGCGGCTGCACGGTGCGAAGGTGATCGAGGGCCGATCCGGCGAAACCGGGGTAGTAGCGGAAGCTGTCGCCGTCTGCGATTGCGGTGGTGAGCTTTTCGCCGAGTGGGGCCGTCTGCATCATCTGTAGGCGCACACGGCGCAGGGGGAGATCTCCGGCGAGATCGCGAGCCAATCCACCGAGTGTTGCTCCGGGGCAGACGATCACGAGATCGGCGTCGAAGTTGCGGCCGTGGTCGTCGCGGATGTGTACGCCGGTGCTGTTCGTCGTGATCTCACGAGCTTCTGTTCCGGCATGGAAGGTGTAACGGCCGCTGGCATCGAGATGCGACCGGATGGCGGGGAGCGCTTGCCGTGATTCGACTGCAGCGTCGAGGCTGCAGTGCAGTCCACCCAGGAACTTCCCTCGGAGTGCTGGGTTGACGGCACGAACGGCGTCGGGATCCAGGAGCGCGAACCCTCTGTTGTGAGCGTCCGGCCGAGAGAACGCTTCCTGCGCGACCGCGACTTCCTCCTCGGTGCGCATGAGGGTGATCGAACCCGCCGGTCGGTATCCGACGCCGGGGACACGGGCGGAAAGGTCTGCCCACAACTCGCGCGAGCGTAGCGCGGCTTCGAGTTCGTTGGGAGCTCGCCCGGATACCCAGACGAGTCCGAAGTTCCGTACCGTGGCACCGCGGGCTTCCGGCTCGCGTTCGAGATGAACAACCTCATGTCCCCGGCGGATTGCCTCGTCGGCGTGCGCCGTTCCGAGGATTCCTCCGCCCACAATCAAAATTCGCATGTAGAGATAGTGACGTTTGGTCTAGACCAATAGGGGGAATCGAGACGAACTCCAGGTTAACAATTGGTATAGACCGAATTCTTGTACGCTTGCGCCATGAATCAGCAGACGTCCACCGGGCCGGGGACCTCGAGCGTCGTGATCGAGCCGGAGCTGAAGTACTACCGCGTCCGCACCGAGATCGAGACCATTCTCAGTGGGCTCGCGGAAGGTGATGCCGTCCCGTCGGAGCGGGAACTGGCATCGCGGTTCACCGTCGCTCGTGAGACGGTCCGTCAAGCGCTTCGCGATCTGCTCGTCGAAGGACGGATCGAGCGGCGTGGGCGGGGAACCGTCGTTGCGAGTCCGAAATTGGTGCAGCCCCTTTCGCTTCGTTCCTACACCGAGGGCGCGCTGAGCGCTGGGCGAGTGCCCAGTCGTGAAGTCGTGACCTTCGAACGAATGTCGGCCGACGACGGTCTCGCCACCGAGTTGGGTATCGAGGTGGGCGACACCGTCGTTCATCTCGAGCGTGTCCTCTTCGCCGACGGCGAGAAGATCGGGCTCGAATCAACGTTCTTGCCGGACAGCAGATTCGGTGAGATGCTCGACGCCTTCGACGCGACGACATCGCTGTACGCTGCCATCCGCTCCATCGGCGTGGTCTTCGCCTCCGCTACCGAACGAATCGAGACGGTACTTGCCTCACCGCGGGAGGCAACGCTCGTCGAGTCCACGACCTCGATGCCGATGCTTCTGCTGCACCGGACCTCCGTCGATCCGGAGGGTGTGCCGATCGAGCGCGTTCGTTCGCTCTACCGCGGCGACCGTATTGCCTTCTTGACGACTCTGCGCGAGTAGTCGGGGCGTTGAGGGGTTCTGCTGGTACCCGGAACGGCAGGCACTCCCGCCCTCATGGAACCTGGTCTGTACTGGACTCGTCAAACGAGAGGACAGTACGCATGAGTGACAAGAAGGTCTGGTTTGTTACCGGCGCAGGCCGGGGCATGGGAGTCGACATTGCGCGGGCGGCCCTTGCCGCGGGGCACGCAGTGGTGGCAACCGGGCGTGATGCGGACCGTGTCGCGGCAGCGATCGGTGAGCATGACGACCTGTTGATGATTGCCTTGGACATCACCGACGAACATGCCGCATATGCTGCGGTGGACACGGCAGTTGCACGATTCGGTGGAATCGACGTGCTGGTGAACAACGCCGGAAACTTCTACGCCGGGTTCTTCGAAGTTGTCAGCCCGGCGCAACTTCGCGCTCAGATGGAGACCAACTTCTTCGGGCCGACAAATGTGACACGGGCGGTGTTACCAGTGATGCGTCGGCAACGGAGTGGACACGTCGTGACCGTCAGTTCTATTGCGGGCCTGCGCGGTCAGGAATTTTGCGGATCCTATGCTGCGTCGAAATTTGCGTTGGAAGGCTGGATGGAGTCCTTGCGATTCGACGTCGAACCGTACGGTATCGGCACGACCGTCGTGGAGCCGGGATTCTTTCGCACCGAACTGCTCGTCGAAGGTGCGTCGTCGATCTGGCCGGAACTGTCGATCGCCGACTACGACGCTCGGACCGGCGAGACCGTCGAAGCGTGGAAGAGTATGAACGGCTTCCAGGGCGGGGATCCGGTAAAACTTGCGTCGGCGCTTGTGACGCTTGTCGATTCGCCGTTACCTCCACGTCGTTGGGTTGCCGGAGCCGACGCGGTATCCGCGGCTGAGCAGAAGGCCAACGAATTGCTTGATCAGGTCGAAGCCCACCGTGCGCTGTCGTCGTCGCTTGCTCATGACGATATGACGATCTAGCCGGAAGCGGTCAGGTCACCCATGTGCGTTGAACATGTCCAGGAGCCCTTGGGGTGCGTTCTCGCCGAAGCACATGTCCAGACCATCAGCCGACTGTTGTGCCGATACGGCACTGCGCGGGAAGAGTCGCTCTTCGTAGGCAGCGAGTCCTTCCTCCGCGCCGCTGTGTGACGCGATCGCTTGACCGAGTTCGGCGCCGTCGAGCATTGCCAGGTTCGCGCCCTCTCCGGCAAACGGCGACATGACGTGGGCCGCGTCCCCGAGCAGAGTAACCCCGGGAGTGCGGCTCCAGCTGTGTCCGATGGGAAGGGCATGGATGGGACGAGGGGTCAACGAGCTGTCCGCTTCGACGATCATCGACCGGAACGACTCGTCCCAGTCCGAGAAGTGTTCCAGCAGAATCTTCTTCGCAATGTGGTCGTCGGAGAAATCGACGCTCGAAGCCCAACTCTCGGGAACTCGGAGGGCAGCGTAGATGTGCAGACTGTTGTCCGTCTCACGATGGGCAAGGAAGCCCTTGTCGGCACTGAGCGCGAACATCATTCCGCCGCCGACTGTTTCGGCGGATTCCGCGTGCTGGTTGTCAGCGTCGTGGAGGTCGAACTCCACGAAGGATATTCCGGTGTATGCAGGGGTGGCGTGTGAAACCAGTGGACGGATTTTCGACCACGCACCATCGGCGCCGACCAGAAGATCGGTGGTGAAGTGGGAGCCGTCCGCGAGATGAACTTCGTGTCGACCGTCCGGCAGTGCATGCGCGCCGCGCACTTTGGCTCCCCAATGGACGGTGTCTTTCGGCAGCGATCCGAGTAGTAGGTCGCGCAGTTGCCCGCGGTCGACTTCGGGGCGGTCGCCGTCTCCCTTGTCCTCCTCGCTCAGGTGCACGACGGCATTTCGATCGAGAACGCGCATCTGTTCACCGCCTTGATGAACGAGTGCGCGGAACTCGTCGTACAGACCGGCGGCACGAAGTGCGATCTGGCCGGAGTCCTCGTGGATGTCGAGCATCCCGCCTTGAGTTCTGGCCGTCGGTCCGGATTCGAGATCGAATACCGCCGAATTGATTCCGTGCTGATGGAGGACTCGGGCGAGCGTGAGGCCACCGAGGCCGGCGCCGATGATTGCGATGGGGTAGTGGTTCATGGTGGGTTCCTAAGAAGTGAGTGGGGTGTTCTCGATGCCCGTGATGAGCGTTCGGAATCCCCAGGAGAGGCGTGCGGTGGGTTCACCGGCAAGTAGGGCTGTGGAATGGCTCGCGACGAGGGGGTGCGTCTGCGGGTCTGCGTGCTCGATTGCGTCGGTCAAGGCGTTCCACCGGGCGTCCGTGTCCGAGACGTTGTTCGGCGCCGAATGCTCGGCAGCAGTGGACGTCGCGTACTGAAGTAGGAGGTCCACGCCCCAGGCGGCTTGAGCCGAGGGAACCGTGCCCTCGTCGAGCAATGCCAACAGGCGTTCGAGCAGGCGTACGTAGTGAACTCCGCTTGGCCGCGAAACAAGAGCCGACTGGGCAAGGCCGGGATGATCGAACAATACGGCCGTGTAGGACGTCAACACCCGTTCGAGGCGCGCTTGCCAAGTGCCGGAAGTATTTTCGGCGAGGTCGACGACTCCGAGCAGCTCATCCAGAACCGCGGCGTGCAATTCGGCTGTGTTTCGCACGTACACGTACAGCGACGCGGGTCCGGTGTCGAGTTCCAGGGCGAGTCGACGCATTGTCAACTTCTGTAGCCCCTCCGAGCGCAAGATATCCACCGCCACACTGACGATGCCCTTGCGTGTCAGTGCGGGTTTGGCCGGGCGATTGCGTCGGCTCGATGGACTTGCTGGGTGAGTGGGCATGGCTCCACCATACACGAACATGTTCGTTACGAACATGTTCGTTGGATCACGCGATGGGCTGCATACCCGTTCCACCGGAAAGCATCGCGATCGTCAGCAGGATGCCGCCGACAATCCCCACAAGCGGGTTGTCACTGTTGAGTAGCCAGTCGTTCAACGATCCCATGAGCGCCTCTTTCGGGTTCGATCTGTCGATGATCGAGCCTATCGACAGATCGAACCCGATATGTCACTTTTATCCGATTGTCGGTTGGATCGGAGTGATCAGCCGTAAACGTGGTCCGGGCTGATCAGCTTGGTGATGGGCACCATCAGAGCGCTGGTCAGGTCGGTCTCGCCGTCGATGTCGGTGTTGATGAAGACGACCAGGGTGGTGTCCTTCTCGGGCAAGTAGACCGAGACTGTCTTATAGCCCGGCAGGCTTCCGTTGTGACCGATCCAGCCGCCGCTGTTGAACAATCCGAGTCCGTACCCGGAACTGTCGTCCCCTTCGCTCAAGTTCACGGTTTGCAGGCGCTGCTTCTGAGTGTCGTCGGTGAGGAGATCGCCCTTGGCCAAGGCCGGAACCCAGATGCGCATGTCGTCCAACGACGAGATCATCGCACCCGCGGCGCCGCCCCACGACGGATTCCAATCCGTTGCCGCGGTCACGGATTCGTCGAGCGTTTGGTTGGTGTACCCCTGTGCGTGCGGGTTCGGGAACGCGTTGGTGGTGGGAAAGCTGGTGTGCTCCATCCCGAGTGGTGTCGCGATCTTGGTGTCGATGACTTCCGACAGTTTTGAGCCGGAGACCTTTTCGATCACCATTCCCAGCAGAATAGTGTTGGTGTTCGAGTAGTCGACGGTGGTTCCTGGTCGAACCTGAAGTGGGAGATCCTTGACGTACCCCACGAGCTCTTCAGGTGTGAAAGCTCGGCGAGGATCCGAAAGATATTCCATGACAAACTGTTCGGACGTTGTGTAGTCCACAAGGCCGCTGCGCATCCCCGCCAGCTGGCGCAAGCTGATCGCATCACCTTCCGTGACGCCATCGACGTACTTGGAGATCGGATCATCGAGACCGATCTTGCCCTCGTCGACCAACTGCAGCAGGGCAGTCACAGTAAATGTCTTGGTGACGCTGCCGATCCGGTGGTAGAAGTCGGTTTCCATCGGTGCTTTGGTTGCCGTGTCCGAGACTCCTGCAACCTTGACATAGTTGCCGTCGGGTCCCCAAATGCCCACCATCGCACCGGGAATCCCGGTCGAATTCACCGCTGCGTCGATGATCGAATCGAGCTGGTCGGTGACGGCAGAGTCCATGACCTTGTCGGATGTGGCTGTCGGATTGTCTGTGGATTTGTCCGTGCTGCAGCTGATTACAGCGGCGACAACCATGGCGCTGCACAAGCCGACAAGCATGATGCGTCTTGCTCCGATTTTCATGAGTCGAACTCTGCCTGCCCGACGAGGCGTGCACATCGACCCCCGGTACGGCTGCCGCAGTCCCCAGGTACCTCCTCAACCGGTACCGGGGGACTACGGAACCCCTGCCTGAAACCCTCCCTGAACCCTTGACTTGGGTCAGAGTCCGCCGTCGAAGAACGCCGCCAGCGCGGGTGCCGGGTCGGCCGCGGTGCCCGTATTTGCTACGCCGACAACGATCAATCCCAGCGTGAACAGTGCAATGAGAAGACCTATCGACCCCAACCCGAGCCTCGCTCGTCTGTCGGATCGCGCCGTTCTGGCGAAGCGCACCCACACGACCACAGCCACGGTCAGTGAAAGTACTGCCGCGATCAGCGCGATCACCGCCATGGCCAAGTGATACTGCGCGAAGTCGTTGATCATCAGGTCGAGGGCAGGGCTTTGCTGGTTGCCGGTGCCCGTCGTCTGAGCGAGCTGTTGGCGGACCTGCCCGAGAGTTTCGGCGAGTTCCCCGTCTGCCTCGCCCACGGGCAGCATCGAGATCAGCGAAGAGAAGGGTGCAACGACACCTTGGACATTGGCCATCACGAGCACCGAAGAAAACATCGCGAGGAGCGTGACCAGCCCTCCCGCCGAGACGAATGCGAGTTTCTTTCCAGCCGTCAGAGGGCCGGCGTTCACGAACGACGCCTTGAGCATGCGGCCGAGTGCGAGCAGAACCGTCAGCAGGATTACCGCGATCACTGCCTTGGCCACGTGGTACCGCATCCAGTAATCGACAGCGGACTCCAAGCTGGGAGAGAAGGCTTGGACACCGGAACTCCAGTGCTCGACGAACGCGGCACGGACCGTCTCGACGAGTTCCCCCTGGTTTGCATACCCATCGCCCGGCCTTCTGGTCAGCATCCCCGGGCCGAAAACGAAGGCAGCGGAGATAACGGCGACCAACGCGATCAGCGCGGCGATCTTGCGACCGGAGGACTGCGCTGAGCGCGACGGCCCCGCAGTGTTGTGCAGTGGAGAATTGTGCAGGGGGATACCTCCAGCGTGATGAGCGATCATCCGGTCACCGTCCACAAAGTCATGTCCTCGAGTGTAGGAATCGGTGCACCGGAGTTCATCGGACGTGGGGATGATGTTTTTCGCGATGGCCTCCGCCCTCGGTCGGATGCAGCGAAGGGAAATCTTCGATCACGCGTGACTCTGCTAGCACTCGACCACGTTGACGGCGAGGCCGCCCTCACTGGTTTCCTTGTAGCGCACGGACATGTCGTTTCCGGTTTGGCGCATGGTTTCGATGACGGTATCGAGGCTCACCACGTGCGTTCCGTCGCCCAGGTATGCGAGTTGAGCCGCGGTGACCGCAGTCGAAGCAGCGACGGCATTTCGTTCGATGCACGGGATCTGGACCAGACCACCGACCGGATCGCAGGTCAGGCCCAGATGGTGTTCCATGGCAATCTCGGCGGCATTCTCGATTTGTCGTGGCGATCCGCCCATGACGGCGCACAGACCGGCCGCCGCCATCGCACAGGCGGCTCCGACCTCACCCTGACACCCGGCCTCCGCGCCGGAGATCGAGGCATTCGCCTTGATGATCGATCCGATTGCGGCCGCAGTGAGGAGAAATGTCCGAACGTCGTGAACGCCGGCGCCGGTCGCGCGTATGTGGTGGTAGAGCACCGCAGGCACGATGCCTGCCGCACCGTTGGTCGGGGCCGTGACAACGCGGCCACCTGCTGCATTTTCTTCGTTGACCGCCATGGCGTAGACGGTCAGCCACTCGCGTGAGGAGGGTGCGCAGTTGCGTTGTTCCAGTTGGCTCTTCGCTGATTGTGCTCGTCGGCGAACTCCGAGTTTTCCGGGCAGCACACCGACGGTATGCATGCCGCGCTCGATGCAGGCGCGCATCGCGGACCAGATTGCGTCGATCCCGGCGAGCGCTCGGTTCTGGCCGTGCATCGCGATTTCGTCTGCCAACGCCAGTTCGGTGATAGTTCCGGAGCCACATTCCGCCAGTAGCTCTTTCGCGGTGCGGTAGTGGGAGTCGATCGGGTGCGTGGGTTCTGGTGTCTGCGCTCCCGTGCGCACTACGAACCCGCCACCGATCGACAGATATGTACTCGTGTAGACGATTTCGTGACCTTCGAATGCCGTCAGGGTCATCGAGTTCGGGTGCCCGTGCCGGCGAACGAGCGGTTCGAACACCATGTCGTCACGAGTGAAAACGACGTGTCCGAGTGAGCCACCGGCGAGCATCACCGATCCACCGTCCGACAGTTCGGCAAACGGGCCGTGCACGTCGGCGGGCTCGCACGTTTCAGGATCCAACCCACGAAGTCCCGCGATCACGGCGTCGGGAGTGCAGTGGCCAATACCCGTGGCCGCGAGAGAGCCGTGCAGATTGCAGCGAATTCGGTCGACCGGATCGGTCAATCGGGCAGATTCGAGTTCGCCGACAAAAGCGTGGGCGGCTCGCATCGGACCGACTGTGTGTGAACTGGACGGTCCGATGCCGATGGAGAAGAATTCGAGAGCGGAAACGTAGACGCCATTGGTGCTCATTCGGCACTCGTGACGGTGGTCGCTCCTGACTCGCGCTGGGCCGCAATCGTCAGTAGATCGGAGCGAGAGTCTCCGGTAGCGGCTCGGATCACCGTGCGCGCCATTGCAATTGCTCCGTGTAGAACAGCTTCGTCACCCGCTGAGGAGCGGGCATCAGCGGCAAATTCGATCGTGTGAGGAACTCCGGTGACACCGCGCAACGCGATCATCGGGTGGATCGAGGGAACCGCCTTCGAAACGTTGCCCATGTCGGTCGAACCACCGGTCAGGGGAGTTCGGGCGGCCGCGATGCGGCCCAGGTTCGCGATCTCCTCGTCCCAGATAGTTGCCAACACCGGATGTTGAACCAGTTCCTCGTAGCGAGGTTCGGCGCGTTCGGTTGACCAGGCGCAGTCGCTGGCCACCGCGCCGCCCTCGAAGCAGGCGAGCATTCGACGTTTGGCGTCCAACAGCACCTCGAGATCTGCGGCCCGAACTTCCGCTCGGACCAGAGTCGAGGCCGGGATGATGTTGGTAGCTTCTCCGCCGTGTTCGACGTAGGCGTTGAGTCTGACGTCGGAAGGGAGCTGTTGACGTAGGAGTCCGATGGCAACCAGTGCGATCGTGGCGGCGTCACCTGCGTTGATGCCCTTGTGTGGTGCGGCGGCCGCGTGTGCGGCCCGTCCGGAGTAGGTCACGTCGAAACGATCAACTGCTTGCGTTCCGGTGACAGTGCAACTGACGTCCTCACCTGCAGCGCCGTGGACCATGATCGACATTGCCGCGCCCTCCCACGCGCCGCGTTCGAGGAGCAAGACTTTCCCACCGCCGTGTTCTTCGGCCGGCGTACCGAGGAGGACAACAGTCAGCCCGTAGTCCTCCGCGACCTCACCGAGCGCGATGGCTGCGCCCAGTCCGGCGGCGGCGATGACATTGTGTCCACATGCATGACCGATGTCGGGGAGGGCGTCGTACTCGGCGCAGACGACGACGCGGAAAGGGCCGGAGCCCCGAACCGCTTCGAATGCCGTCTCGAGGCCGTAGGCGGCGCGAGTAACCGTGAAGCCGGCTTCCTGCGCGGCGTCGGCCAAGAGGGCCGATGCACGATGCTCTTCGAATGCCAACTCCGGGTGAGCATGGATGGTGTGGCTGACGTCGATGAGGCGTGATGCCCACTTCTCGATCGTGCTCGAAACCGAGTCTGTGGGGGTGAGGGTGTCAGCGATGGACATGGATATTGCTTCCTTTCAACGTCTTTGGTTCCCAGTATCTTTGGATCGCGGTGTCTGTGGTTGCAGTTCTAGTGCCAGAGGCCGAGCGCGAACTCCGCGACGACCACAGAAAGGAGGTACGAGGCGAGGATCGCGACGATTCCGACGGGGACGATCTTCCAGCCGATCGTCTTGAGCAAAGGGAGGTCCTTGCCGAGGCTGAGACCTGCGACAGTCAAGGTGAGGGTGCAGATCGAGAGAAAGTCGACAGTACCGACGGTGCTCGAGACGAAATCACCGATGGGGGACCATGGCGTGGTCGCCAACGCGCCGATGGTGATGATTGCGATCATCGCCGCGATCTTTCCGCGTGTCAGGCGGGCGACGCTAACGCCCAGGAGCAACAAGCCGGTGAGGATCAGGTATCCGACGATGATCGAGCGAGACATCCCACCCGCCGCGATCGAGGAGACGATGACTCCTCCGACGAACAGAATCGGAATGACAGTTGCCAACGGCACGGTGACGCTCGGCGCAACTGCTCGGGGAGCAGTCCGGGCTTTCTGTTCGGTGGTCACCTTCGAGCGCTTGGTGAGTGCGCCGTAGATTCGATCAGCAAGGGGGAGCGCGACATACATGCCGACATACACGCCCAGGAGACCGGTGATGATGTTGGATGTGGCCGCCACGGCGAGTACCTGATCGGCCATCTCGGGGTGCGCCGAGACGACGCTCGCGGCAGCGGCGGCCATCATCGAGCCGGATCCGACTCCAGCGCCCATCGCCAACGCGAGGGGGTCGAAGATGTTGAAAGAGGTAGCCAGCGATGCAATCAGGCTGATCAGCACGGCACCGAAGAGCGTGCCGAAAACGTACATCGACAGGACGCCACGGTACTGGTCGGAATCGGGGCCGTATCGTTCGCTGACCATCGCGAAGGAGCCCTCACGGTCGATGGAGAACGTCGCTCCGACGGTGGCCGGTCCCATTCGAAGGAGTACAGCCAGTGGGAGTGCGAGCGCGATCGTGCCGAACAAATGTCCCAATTCCTGTAGCAGGAGTGCGGGGCCGGCGTCGAACAACAATTGGATGTTCGGGCCGATGGTGAAAGACAGTCTTGCGCAGAGCAAGAGAACCGCAAGACCCATGATTGCCGACGCTGCGGCCTGAAGGTCGAGGCCTAGGGGTTTCCACTTCTGGCTCGAGACGACACCGCCGGCGATCAGTCCCCACACCATGGGCAAGATGGTGATAGCGGCAGCGCCGACGGGAATCACTGCGGGGCCGATCAGTTGGGCGCCTGCCGCAAGAGCGAGGAGCAGAATCACCACGATCCACAGCCGTGGCGATCTCATGCCGAAAATGACCTTCTGCGTCGTGGCTGGGGCGCGAACCGGAGAATCGTCATGCGAGACGGGAAATGCTTCGGTCATGTCGGTGTCTTTCTCGAGGGGCGAACGAACGCAAGACGTGAGCGTTCTCGAGGTTCAGGATTTGGTGGAATATTGATGTCATGAAGTTAGGATCAACGCGTTTCGATCCTGTTTCGGTGCAGGATTTTTCTGAAAGTGAGGTCCCCGGTGCAGGATCAGATGCTCAAGGACGAAGATCTTCGACTGTTGAACGCATTGCAGATCCGGCCGCGAGCGTCGTGGTCCGAGCTTTCGCGCGCCATTGGTTCCGATCCGGTCACGCTGACCAGGCGTTGGGAGCGCCTTCACTCGCAAGGGATTGCCTGGATCGCTGCCTACCGTGGGGCCTCCATTGTGTCGGCGACCGCACTTCTCGAGATCGAATGCGCTCCGGCGCAGACCCTGCGCGTTGCCGAACAGATCGCACACGATCCCGAAGTACTCACAGTCGATCTCACAACTGGCAATCGGGATCTGTTCGTCACCCTCACGTGTACTGACCTCGACCAATTGTCCCGGTACGTCTTGGAGCGAACACAATCGCTGCCGATGATCACCGCGATGCGAACACAGATCGTGTCCTCGGCGAACTCCGACGCCCGAAACTGGCGTTTACGTGCTCTCGACGCGGACGAAGTTGCCGCGCTCGAGTCGACCCCGCCGTCGAAGATTCGCGGTGTTCGTGCCAGCGAAGAAGAACAGTCGCAGCTGTTCGAGATCCTTTCTCGTGAACCACGAATTACTATCTCTGCCCTCGCCGCAGTGCTCGGAGTGACAGCGGCTCGCGCCGGGGCGCTCTTGTCGCACGAGCTGTCGACTGGGCGGCTGGTCGTCCGCACGGAGATTGCGCGGCCATACTCCGGCTGGCCGGTCTATGCCTGGTACTTCTTACGTCTCGACGCGCGAAAGGAGGCAATTGCCCAGCGCCTTGCGCACCTGCGAGAAGCGAGGCTTGTTGCTTCGACTATCGGCAGCTACGACATCGCACTGGCAGTGTGGCTTCGCTCGATCGACGACGTGCAGCGATTGGAAGGTTATCTCGCCGAACAGTTCCCGGGCGTATCCGTGGTAGATCGATCGATAGTCCTGCGCACGCCGCATCACCTCCATCGGACGATAGATGTGTCGGGTCGGAGCATGCCCAGGCACGGGTGAGTTGCACCGTATTCGTGCGTGGCGGGATGCTCCCTGCCTACTCGGGGATGGTCACGTCGACGATCAAGCCGTGGTGATCGGAACCTTCGATCTGGATTCGCTCGAGCGACTTCGCCTGTGCGCCGCGCAGAACTACGTGGTCGATGCCGACTATCGCAGGGAATCGCTTGTCGGCGGGGTAGGTGGGAACGATGCCGACGCCCAATTGATCTGCGGCGTCGGAGTAGCCGACGTCGAGGAGGTCTCGGAATTGTTTGTGCATGAAGGTCGTATTGAAGTCACCACTGACGATGACGTTGTCCTCGGCGGCAGCGGTGTCGAGCGCGTTCCGGAGAGTGCTCAGCTCGGCAGTCCACACGTCGGGCGGGGTGACGTACGCCGGCCCGGGGTGCACCGCCAGAAGCGTGAACGGAGTAGAGAAACCTACTGTTGCAACCAGATTCGTGGGTCCGAAGCCGTTCAGCTCTCGCGTATCCGTCAGCGGGAAGCGGCTGTAAATTCCTGCTCCACCACCGCCGGCGTTGTCCGGCATCGAGAAGCGGTACGGCAAAAGTTGTTCGAGGCCCTGATCCCGCAGGGATCCTTCGAGTGATTCGGTCAATTCCTGAACTGTCAGGACGTCGACTGCCTTCTCGCGCACCGTCGCAGTCAAACTGGCAGGGTCTGCCTGCCCGAACAGAAGATTCGCCTGCATCACCCGCAGGGACGGCCCGCCGATTTCGGAACCGTTCGCGACGTACAACGGGCTGATCACCGAAGCGCCGATCGCGATGAGCGCAACCGAGATCGCCAGGAGGATCCAGCGCCGAAAGGCCAGGCAGATCAGGGACGCGACGAGTGTGACGGCAAGCAGAATCGGGACGAAAGAGGCCACGGCGATCAACGGGTTGATCGGTTTGGAGGAGTACAGCGCGATCAGCGCGACAACGCCGACGGCAATACCGCCCACGCCGGCGACCTGAGCGATACGGCGTGCCGGCACGTTGTCCGTCGTGAATCCCATACCGAACGGTACCCAAAACGGCCGATGCTCCCAACTTCGTCGTGCAGTCAGTCGCTGTTCCTGGCGCGGAATGCACTCACCGCAGCCTCGAGAGTCGGGAAGAAATGCGTCGAATCGAACCGATCCCCGACGCCGAATCGGATGAGTCGATCCTTGATCGGACCTTTCATCTCCGCGAACGCCAATCGAATTCCTTTGCCTTCGAGGAATGTATCCAGATCGACGAGTTCGTCGACGGCCGTGGTATCGAGTCCGGTGATCGGTTCGGCGGCAATCACCACCCACTCGACCGGGTCCGGCGCCTTGGCGACGACGGAGCGAACGTACTCGTCGAAGATCTCGCCGTTCGCGAAGAAGAGTGGAGCGTCGAACCTCACCAGCACCAACCCGGGGATGCGATGCCCATCTGGATGGCGTTCGACGTCGTGGAAGCCGGCCAGGTCACCGGTTTCGACGAGTTCGGTTCTGTGCGGTTGCCACACCTGCGCGATGACTGCCGCGAAGGACAGTCCGATCGCAACCAGGATGCCTTGAAGCACGCCGACCAGCGCGACTCCCAGGAATGCCGCGACAGCGAGGCCGAATTCGACAGTGCTCATCCGCCACATTCGAACCATGCCGCGTACGTCGATCAGCGCACACGCGGCGACGATGACGACGGCGGCCAGTGTCGCATCGGGTAGATAGGCCGTAAGTCCGGGAGCAACGAGCACAAAAACCAGTACGGCGAGCGCCCCGACGACGCCGGCCAATTGCGTATGCGCCCCGCTCTGTTCGGCTACCGGAGTTCGCGACCCGCTCGCCGAGATAGGGAATCCGCCGAAGAGACCGCCGGCCACGTTCGCGACACCGATAGCCTTCATTTCGGTACTGCCGTTCACGTCCTCGCCGTGTCGTGCGGCGAAGGTGCGCGAGAGAACGCCGGTGTCGGCAAAGGCAATCAATGCGATACCGGCCGCCGGCCCGATCAGGTGGCCGACGTCCTGCCAGGTGACTCCGCCGACAGAGGGGAGGGGAAGTCCTTCCGGCAGTGCTCCCACCATGCCGATGTCATCGGTGAGACCGGCGGCGGCGGACAAGACTATTGCCGCGACAACGGCCACCAGCACGCCGGGCACAACAGGTACCCAGAGCCGGAAGGCGACTATGACAACGAGTGAGCCGACACCGATGGCCGCAGCGAGCGGGTCGACGTCGCCACCGATCAGGGCCTTCCCGATTTCACCGATTTCACCGAGGAGGCCGGATGCGTCGACCGAGAATCCGAGCAGCTTGGGAATCTGACCTACCACGACAACGAGTGCGATGGCGTTGAGGTAACCGAGGCGGATCGGTTTCGAGAGGAGCTCGGTCACGAAGCCCAGACGAAGAAATCCGCCGATCACGAGGATGAGGCCGACAAGAATGGCGAGAACCCCGGCGAGTGCAAGCGCGTTCTCCGAATCGCCGACCACAGCGAGCGGTATGACCGCGGCGGCGATCAGCGGTGCCAGCGACGAATCAGGCCCGAGTACAAGAATTTTCGACGGTCCGACCAGTGCGTACGCGAGCAGCGGCACAATGGTGGCGTATAGCCCGGCGTACGCGGGCAGTCCGGCGGCTTCGGCGTAGCCCATACCTGCCGGGATCAGCAATGCCGTCAAGACGAGTCCGGCAGTGATGTCTGTTCGCAGCCATTCGCGGCGATACCCGCGGGCAGTCGCGATGCCCGGTAGCCGACCTAGACTCTCCGCCCACATCATCGTGTGATTGTCCCTCCCTCAGCGGAGTACACGCGCGCGTTCGGGGGCAACCGCGGCGGCCGCGGTCATCGGGACAGGTCGCTGCGCGAGGCGGCGGCGTCGGATCGCCTTCTCCAACTCGACGACAACCGGGATGACGAGCGACCATCCGAGGCAGACGAGCCATTGGGCGCCGGTCAGTGAGGTGGTCATGAGGAGTTCCTGGAGGACACCCGCCTCGACGGCAAACACGGTGACGACCGTGGGAATCGTCAGGATTTTGACAGCACCGAGAACCGGCGGAACGAGACCGGACTCGGGATCGCGCCGCATGGTCAACCCCGCGAATATGGAACCGAGAGACAGGACGACGAATGCGGTGGTCATGGGGACATTCGCTTCGGTAGTGCTCATTTCACCCGGTGCGAGAAGCATCGCCGCGAGGGTCACGGCAAATTGCAGGACGCCGTACGCGAGCCACTGTCCGACCGCGCTTCGATGTGCGATCGGCATCTTGGGATCACGTGGCGGCTTGTTCATCAGATCCGGAGGCGGCGGGTCGAGCATGATCACGGCAACGGGGAAGAGCGTGATGAAGAAGTGTTGGAACAGCACCATCAGCGGCGTCAGCGCGACACCCTCGTTGATGTTGAAGATGCTGGCAGCGAGGAAGAGGAGAACCAACGAGAAGAGCTTCGACATTTGATAGCGGATGTACGAGACGATCTTCCCGTAGATGTTGCGGCCCAAAGTGATCGCAGTGATGAGTGTTCCGAAGTTGTCGTCGGTGAGCACCATCTTGCCCGCCTGTTTGGTCACTTCGCTGCCAGAGCCCATGGCGACGCCGATGTCTGCCTTCTTCAACGCGGCGGCATCGTTGACGGCATCGCCGGTCATTGCGACGACGGCGCCACTGCGCTGCATGACATCGACCAATCGAAGTTTGTCCTGCGGGGTGACTCGGCCGAACACGTGCAGGTTCGGCAATGCGGTCGACAGTTCGTCGTCGGTCATCGCTTGTACATCGCTTCCGCTCACGGAACCCGGGCCGAGCCCGAGTTCGGCACCGATTGCGGCGGCGGTGACGGCATGGTCGCCGGTGATCATGCGGACCTCGATGCCGGCGCGTTGCGCGGTGCGCACCGAATCGACTGCCTCCGGCCGCAGCGGGTCGATGATGCCTGCCATGCCGACAAACGTCAGGTCCTCGACAAAGGACATGGGGTCCGCCACGACGGCTTCTTCCCGTCCGTCGAGTCGTCTGACAGCGAAAGCCAGCACCCGAAGGCCCTTCTCGGACATGGACTGATTTGCTGCCGTCAGCTCGTCACGGACTTCGTCGATCGGTACCGGTCGACGGCCGGGGAGGAAAGCCGAACCACACCGAGCGAGGACGACGTCAGGGCCGCCTTTGACCAGTTCGACGAACTGACTTTCGCCGTCGACTTCGAGATGGTGGTACGTCGCCATGAACTTGTACGCGGAATCGAACGGAACCGTTGCGACCCGCGGATAAGTCCGTCTTGTGAGTGGGGCGTCGGCACCGATCTTCGCCGCGAGCACCACAAGAGCGGCCTCGGTCGGGTCGCCGACAACCTCCCCGGAATCGGAAACCGTTGCATCGCTGTCGAGGCACAACCCGTAGGCGAGGAGTGTGAAGTCGGGTGGTGCCTCGCCGGCAACCTGCGTGATCCTTCCGGTCTTGGCGTAACCTTCGCCGTCGACCGTGTACCACCGGCCGTGGACGTACAGCGATCGCACGGTCATCTGGTTCATGGTCAACGTGCCGGTCTTGTCCGAGTTGATCGCACTCGTCGCGCCGAGTGTCTCGACATCGGTCAGGTTCTTCACGACTGCCTTGGCGTCTGCCAGTTGACGGGCACCGTACGCCAGCATCGCCTGAACGAAAGTTGGTAAGCCGGTCGGTATTGCAGAGACCCCCATTGCGATACCGAGCAGCAGAAGCGTTGTCAGATCCTGCCCGCGAATCAGTCCGATGACGACGATGGCGATCACCGCCGTCCACGCGATGATCCCCAGAAGTTTTGTCAGAGAGTCCAATTCTCGTTGCAGCGGCGACTTTCCCGGGGCGACCGCCGACAACATCGACGCTATCTGGCCGATCTGCGTCTGCATCCCGGTCTCGGTGACCACCATGGTTGCCGTGCCGCGAGTGACCGAGGTGTTCTGGAACACCAGATTGCTCCGGTCTCCGAGAGGAATATCCTGATTGCTCAGCGTTTTCGGGTCCTTCGGGATCGGTGCGCTTTCACCGGTCAGTGCGGCTTCTTGCGTCTCCAGGGTGGTCGACGCGAGCAACCGTCCATCGGCGGCGATGATGTCTCCCGCCTCGACTTGGACGACGTCACCCGGCACCAGTTCGGTAGCGTCGAGCTCAATCAGGTTCCCGTCACGAATGACCCGCGCTCGAGGCGTCTGCATCTTGGCGAGCGCGTCGACGCTGGCCCGCGCCTTCAACTCTTGTCGAGTTCCGAGGACGATGTTGAGCACGACGAGCACGGCCACCACGATTGCTGTCGGTACTTCACCGATGGCGATGCTGACCGCAGCAACGGCGACCAGCATCAAGTTCATCGGATCTTTCAGTTGTAACAGCGCGATCGACCACGTCGACGGAGGTGGTGTCGACGTGATTTCGTTCGAACCGTATCGTCGTCGGCGCTGGTCGGCCTCAGCCGATTGCAGCCCGCGCTCCTGGTCCGACTGCAGTGCGGACACGACTGACTCGCCGCTCTGCGCATGCCACGGCGTGGGGCTCATGACCGCACGTCCTTTCCTTGGCGATCGTCAATACCGGGTCGGAATCCAGTGCAGCGGTTGTTTGGGCGCCTGGTAGCCGTGGGCCTTCTGCCGCTTCGGCAACGTGATGTCAGTCGATTGCAACGGTTCGTAAGGGATCTGACTCAGAATGTGGCTGATGATGTTGAGTCGCCCGCGTTTCTTGTCGTCGTTGTTCGCGACATACCAAGGTGCCCAGCCGGTGTCGGTGAAGCGAAACATCTCGTCGCGGGCACGCGAGTAGTCGTACCAATGACTGAACGACTTCAGATCCAGATCTGACAGCTTCCAGATCTTTCGAGGGTCGTCGATTCGGCTTTGCAAACGCAGAAGCTGCTGCTCTTCGCTGACCTCGAGCCAGTACTTGAGCAGAATGACGCCGGATTCCACGATCGCGCGCTCGACGGTCGGAATGAGCTGGAGAAACTGATGTGCCTGTTCTTCGGTGCAAAAGCCCATCACCCGTTCGACACCGGCACGGTTGTACCAACTTCGGTCGAAGATGACGATCTCACCAGCCGCCGGAAGATGCGGGACGTAACGCTGGACGTACATCTGCGAGTGTTCTCGTTCGGTCGGGGCGGGCAGCGCAACGACCCGGAATACTCGCGGACTCACTCGCTCGGTGATGGCCTTGATGACACCGCCCTTCCCCGCGGTATCTCGGCCCTCGAACACGACGCAGACCTTGGCGCCAGACGATTTGACCCACTCCTGCAAAGCCACGAGTTCGCCGTGCAATGGCTTGAGTTCGCGGCGGTACGCCTTGTTCTTCATCGGCTTTTCTGCGACGGGTGCCGCGTCGTCGTGAAGAATCGACGCCGTGTCGTCGCGGCGAGTCCGAGCGTTCTTTCCCACTTCGACTCCCTGCCATCGTGAGCGCATCGTGAGCGTGCGGGGATCGTCCGCTCGTATGTGTATGCCCCGTATTCGGTCAACCTATTCTCCCCGTGATCGAGACCCGAATCGTGTTGTTTTCGAACCTGTTTCGAGTCTTGACGTGCTCGTCTGGACGGACGGCCATTAATGGATGACTGGCGACGAAGAGTTGCTCCACGTCGAGCGGGTGATCACTCGCCTGATTTCCCGCTATCCCGCCGTTTCGCCAGCGGAGATCGAAGCCAGAGTGCGCAAAATTCACGAGCGCTTTGTCGGCTGTCGGATCCGTGACTTCGTACCTCTCCTCGTCGAAAAGGCGGCCACACAAGAGATCTTGAATCGGAGAATCGTGATTCCGATACTGGATGAGCGGTCGGCGAGCCTGAACTCACTCGAGCTGTAGCCGGAACGGACGTCGTCGGCGCATACTGAAATGACCTTGGACCAGGGAGTTCTGGCCGCATGCGGATTTCAGGCGCGGAACGTCAGTCTCCCGACTCCTGATGTGGAAACCGAGTACAGGGAGCGTTGACATGGAAGGCTTCTGGGAATTCTTCTGGTTCATCTTCGTTTGCTTTGCGTTTGTGGCCTACTTGAGTGTGCTGTTCTCGATCATCACCGACTTGTTCCGTGATCACGAGACTTCGGGCTGGGCCAAAGCTTTATGGATGATATTCCTCTTCGTCATTCCATTCTTGTCCGCAATGATCTACGTGGTCGTCAAGAATGACGGAATGACTCGGCGGTCGATGGAGGCCGCCCAACAGCACATACACGCGCAAAGTGACTACATCCGAACCGTCGCCGGCAAATCTCCGACTCAGCAGATCGCCGACGCCAGAGAGCTTCTCGACTCCGGCGCGATCAACGAACAGGAATTCCAGGCCATCAAGGCAAAGGCGCTGGCGTAGTTTTCTCGTTTTCCTGTGCGGCAGCGCGGGCAGGACGAACCAGCACTTCCAGTGCGACGAGTGCGACCAAGGCAATCACGACGATCCAGCCCACGACCAATCCGGTGGGGTAGCGCCAGAAAAGCAGCAACAGTGCGGCGATGCCGATGATTGTGCAGCGCAGCGGAACACGAAGCTGATTGGCCCATCGCTCGACCTGATTCGGCCTACGGCCGCTTGCAGAATGGCGGACGAAGTCCAACGCCTGCCCGTAGCCTCGACGAACCGCGATCGCCGACGACGACCCACCGACGAGGTAGGCGCCGAGTCCCACCACCACGCCGAGGACCGCAACCGCGCGCAGGCTCGTCCGCAGCGGCACCAGAACAGTGTCGATGACCGCTGTGGCGGCGTCGGGCGAGAGAATGTCGGTGGGGACACTGTCGAGGTAGATTGCACGCCCGATCAGAATTCCGATCGCGAGAACAAGCATTCCCAAGGCGATCGACAGGCCGACCAGGGACAGTGCACGGAGCCTTCGACCGCTGGGGGCAACGGCGACTGCGGCTGCGGCGCAGGCGATTCCCAGCCATGGCAACACCGACGACACTTTGTCGAGTGCCGAGACAGCTCGCTGGGCCTTCACCAGTTCGGGGGACTGGAAGAGTACAAATTCCTTGTCCACGGAGGGGATTTTGTCTGCAAAAGCGAAGCCGCGGTCGGTCAAGGCCGTTTTCACCCGGTCGATGATCGTGCTCAGTGAAATGCTGACGGTTCCGCTCTGGTCGACCTCGACGGAGTCGGGGCCGTAGTTTCCGGTCATCACTGCGACGAGAGAGTTGTGCGCCGCTCGGTTGGCTTGAATCCACAGGTCTTCGAACTGCTGCGTCTGTACGAGTGAGCCCACTGTGTCGTGGACGAAACTCTTCGCCTGGCCGGCGATCACCGGTGCCAAACCCACCAGTGCCTGGTCCACGCGAGGCGCATTGGCTGCGAGATTCGAAACGTCCGTCAATGCGGTGAGTGCCTCGGTGGTGAGCCCCTCGACGTCGACGCGATCGAAGATCTCGTCCGTGACTTGATTCGTGATCTCCGCTTGCACTGCTGGATTCTCACCCAGCGGCGCTACCGTGCTGACGTAGCGGTCCGTGTCGAGGATCTGACTTCGAACGAACCGGGTGGTAACCGACAAGACGGCGAGTAGTGCTACCAGCACCAGCAGGATTGTCACCGCTGTCCACCGCAACCCGTGTCGAGGTGGTCGGGAGACTTGCTCGACGGTCGTTTCGCGGGCGCTGGGAGTCTGCTCGCGAAGTGTTGCTACTTCTTCGCGTAACCGGGCTAGTTCGGCACGTTCGTCCTCGTGGAGTGGGCCGTCGCTCGTGCCGTTTGCCATCATGTTCCTCTCCGGAGGGAAACTGCTGCCGCACAGATGAAACCGTTGAACTCGATGGGTGGAACCGAAGGTGTGGCCTCAGATCACGTCGGGATTCCATGTCGCGACAGCCCAGATGACGAACACGTCGAGCGCGATGATGGTGATCGACCACCACGGCGAGTGGGGTAACCACAGGAAATTCGCGAGGATTGACAGAGAACAGAAGATTATCGCGCCTACCCGTGCCCACGTCGCGCCGGTGAAGAGCATGATTCCGACAGCGGTGACGAGCACGCCGAGTGCGAGGTGAATCCATCCCCAGGAGGTGAGGTCGAATTGGTACGCGTATTCCGGGCCGACGACAATAACGTCGTCCTCGGATATCGCCGAGATGCCTTGGAGAATTTCGAGCACACCGACAGTGACGAGGAGGACCGCTCCGCCCAGGGCGCTTCCTTTTGCCACACCCTGCTTTACCAGTGAATCCTCGGACATGAGCGCCCCTTGGTATCAAGTGCGAAATTGCCTGGCATAACTCCGTATTCCGACCATTTACGGTGGTGAAGTAGCCCGTCGGAGGGCAAATCAAACATTGAGCGCTGCACGGCATTGCGATATTCATTCGCCTACGAATTCGAAAGAACCTACCGTGTCGGCATGGATATGGCGGACGTAGGTGGGGCCACGACGACTGCACCGGAAATGATTCGGACGGATCGGTTGGTGCTTCGTACCTACCGTCCTGGCGATGACCGGGATCTCCTCACCTTCTACGGGCGCAGCGACGTATGCCGGTATTTGCTCAACGAGCCCTGGGATCTCGTGGAGGCTCGAGAGGCTGTGCTGACGAGGATCTCTCGCCGTGACCTTGCGGCCGGAGTGGTAGCACTTGCCGTTGAATGTGACGGCCGGGTTGTCGGAAGTGTGAGTGCCTGGCTAGTCGAGGAATCGGGTTGCACAGCCGAAACCGCGCACACTGCTGAAGTCGGGTGGGCATTCTCGCCCGACTTCGGCGGCCGAGGATTCGCGACGGAAGCTGTGACCGCTCTGATCGACCTGGTGTTCGCAACACCCCGATTACGCCGTGTGGTCGCGCAGATGGATGCGAGAAACGAATCCTCGGCACGACTCGCGCGGCGAATCGGGATGCGGCGAGAGGCGCATTTTCGGCAGAATGCGTGGATCAAGAACGAGTGGACCGACACTGTGGTTTTTGCAAAGCTGCGCAGTGAGTGGCCTTCAAATCTCTGATCAGGAGGGTCGAGCTGCTACTTCGCAACCAGTTCGGTCAACTGGGGGACCAGCTGGTCGGTTGCCCACGGGACGCTCAGAACACTGACGTACATGGTTGCGGCCGTCAGGCGATTGTCGGTGATCCACAAGTCTTTTCCGTTGGCGATGACGGGCCACCGTGCGAACAGGGTGTTGGCCAACGTGCTGTCGACTTCCGACTGATCGCTTGCCCATCCGAGATAAACGTCGGTGTTGATCGTATCGAGCTTCTCCATGCTGATGCCGAACAAGAACGAGTCGCCGGCGAAGTTCTTGGCACCGTTGACCACGTCGGGAGCGACTGTGAGCCCGAGGTTTTCGACAAACTTGACGCGTGGATCGTCCGGGCCGTAGATGGCGGTTTCGGTTTCTCCCTCGCGGATATAGGACCCGAAGGCAAAGGTGACTCCGTTGAATTCCGGATGGCTCGCCTTCGACTCCTGAACCGTTTCCTCAACCGACTTGATCAGCGCCGCGGTCTGAGCGGGACGGCCGAGGGCCTTGCCCACATCGGTGGCGAGGTTTTGCCACGAGCTCGGCTGATACGGCTTGGTGTCGTAGGGAAGGGTAGGTGCGATCGAGCTCAGCCGCTGGTAATCCTGCTCGGAGAAGCCCGAGTACGGGGCAAGAATCAGATCGGGCGCGGCATTGAGAATCTGCTCGAACAGAAGCTCACCGCTGTCGGAGTAGTACGGCGCGGGGGTGGGCAGCGTCTGGCCTGACTTTTCGAGTTCGGCCCGCGTCCACGGCAGGAACCCGTCGGCGTCGCCGGCCCACGAGTCCTTCTGCATCGCGATCGGGGTGACGCCGAGGGCGATGACGGTGTCTGCCGCCGCGGAATCGAGGGTGAGGATCCGTGTCGGTTCCTTGTCGATGGTGGTCTCGCCGAATGCGTGTTTGATCGAGACGGGAAATGCGCCGTCCTCGACGGCGGATGCCGACGAACTATTCTCCTGGGCGTCCGATGACGACTGTGTGCAGGCGGTCAGAGGCAGTGCCGCCGCCAGCATCAGCGCAACAACGATTTTTCGCCTCCGCTGGGGACGAATTCTCTGACGGGCAGATCTGAACACGCGAAACTCCTCGGGATTGATCGGGGAAGTGCTTGCACGACTCATCGCAGGTGCATATGAGAGCAGGCTTACCTAAGCGAATGTAAGGCGCGTTCGTGTAGCGAAGGGGCCAGCAGATGTCGACAACAGGTCAGGCTCGAGTCAATTGACGGAGGCGAGGGCATTGCCGGGGGTGTAGCCGACCGTCTTACGAAACGCAGCGATGAAGGAGCTCGACGTCCCATACCCGACTCGACGGCTCACGGAGTTCACACTCATCCCGGTCCCGAGCATGCCGAGGGCTGTGCTCATGCGAACCAGAGTGCGCCACTGCGCAAAACTCAGGGCGAGTTCCGCGGCAAAAATCCTGGTGACCGTGCGTCGGCTGAGGTTGAGAACGTGCGCCCACTGATCGAGTGATCGATCGTCGGCGGGGTCCGACAGCACCTTGTCGACGAGTATCCGTATCCGCGGATCGCGGGGGATCGGCACGTCGAAATGCGGAGCCGATGCGGGAGTGAGGAGATCGACGCAGACCTGCTGCGCCCGAAGACGTTGTTCGGCAGGCATTCCGGTGTGCGCGAGGTGGATGAGCAGTACCCGGGCGGCTTCACTCAACGTCACGATGCACGGTTCGTTCCAGGCGGGAGTCCACAACTCGGGCGTGAAGAGGGTGGCACGGAATGCGACGTGGGGATTGGCTTGACCTTCGTGGAGGACTCCACGAGGGATCCACAGGCCGACGCCGGGCGTGACGGTCCAGAGTTGATTGTCGATGATCATGTTGACGACGCCCCGGTCGGACCAGATCAGTTCGTGCTCGGCATGAGCGTGCTGTGGCCACCGGGTGATGTGGTCGGTCTCGACGATGTACGTCGTCAGTTGAAATGGCGCCGGGACGGCACGCGCCATCGGAGTGTGGCGGTCGGCTTCCCACACGTGGGGACCGTCGTCCAGGTGTGGACCGTCGTCGATTTCACGAAGGGCAGGGATCAGCACCGCGGACTACCTCCAGAACAAAGTTAGGTAAACCTTACACTGAAATGTGCTGGGCTCAGTGACCCGCTCCGAGTTCGATGAGAAGCACGCCTGCGGCGATGAGACAGATCCCCACGATCATCAGTTTGGTCAGCGGTTCGCGAAAGAGAATGCGGGATGCGATTGCCGTCAGCGCCACCCCGCACGCCGTCCAGATGCCGTACGCAACGCCGATCGTCAGGCCCGCGTCGAGTGCGAGTGTGAGGAAGGCAAAAGCGGCGAGATACCCCACGGTGACAACCGCAAGCCAACGCTTGTCGCTGCCGTCCTGCGACGCCATCCTCAGTGAGAGTGTTGCGGTGACCTCGGAAATAATCGCAGCGATCAGAAACACGAAGGTCATGCCGGGTCCGCCGGTCCGCTATCGGCAGCTGCCTGAGAGCCGAGTTCGACGCACAGCACTCCGCCGATGACCAATGCAATCCCAACGCCCATGGTGGCGGTCAGAGGATCCCCGAAAAGGGCAGTCGCGAACACCGCGGTCAGGACGACTCCGGTTGCGCCCCAGATTCCGTATGCAACACCGAGTCCCATGCCCTCTCGTAGGACGAACGACAAAGCGGTGAACGCCGCCAGATATCCGGCGACGACTACGACGTACCAGGCGGGGTGATCGAGGGCCGCGCGCAACGACAGGGTCGCAGACACCTCGGTCAGGATCGCGGTGATCAACAGCAGCCATTTCTTCACGGGTCGGATTCTGTCAGGCTCGACGGATTCCGGTCGCGCACTACTGTTGAGCCATGACGTGCGTGCTGCTCGGCGGGATCCGCGACGGTGACATCCGCCACGACGCGTCGGGTGGCGATGTAGCCGCGACGCCGATTCTCGACTGGGGCAACGGCGACGTGGCCCGCCTCTACGACGACATTGCGGGAGGTGCAATCCAGTCGGCGCGGGAGTTCGTGGTGTCGGCGCATCGCAGCGTCGGCGCAAGGATTCGGGCGGTCTACGGGCTCGACGACCGGCAACCTGTGTCGGTGACATTGAGTCGAGGACGCGGATCGTGCAGTCAGAGACTTGCCGTCGTCGAAGCGTTGGCTCGCCGCCACGGTATCGCCACCCGAGTACGCGGTCTCGTACTCCGCGGGGAGTTCTGGTATCCAAGATTTCGGCATCTACATGCGGTGATTCCGAAATCAGTGCTGCTGGCCTGGCCAGAATTCCTGGTCGACGGACGCTGGCGGGACATCTCCGAGATCGTTTCACCCCCGGCCCTTCCAAATGTCTCTGCGGTCTCGTCTGTCGAACCGTTCACGAACGCCGGCGAGGAAACTCTGTTCGACGCAATCGGACGTGCTCCGGTCAGTTGGGGTAAGTCGGTTTCATGTGATTGCTTGGACTTCTCCGAATTCGTCGGCCGTGATCTGGGCACCTTCGAATCCCGTGACGAACTCTTCGAGAAATTCGGACAGACGATGTCGACCCCCGTCAGAATTCTCGTCGATCCTGTTTTCCGGAACTGGAGTGCATCCGGCTGACGGGCGACGCGAGGTCTAGGCTGTTCTGCATGTCTGTGCGCACCCCATTGGTCCCTGGAACCGTCTCTCCCGTCCTCGCAGTGCCCTCGAAGATCGAGCGGCCCGAGTACGCGTGGAAGCCGACCGCCAAAGAGGGCAACGAGCCCTGGGTTCAGACGCCGGAGACGATCGAGGCGATGCGCATCGCCAGCAAGATCGCCGCAGGCGCACTGCAGGAAGCCGGCAAGGCGGTGGCTCCCGGTACCACGACCGACGAGCTCGACCGCATCGCACACGAGTTCATGCTCGACCACGGCGCCTACCCGTCGACGCTGGGCTACAAGAGCTTTCCCAAGTCGTGCTGCACGTCCCTCAACGAGGTGATCTGCCACGGAATCCCGGACTCGACCGTGATCCAGGACGGCGACATCGTCAACATCGACGTCACCGCGTACATCAACGGGGTACACGGGGACACCAACGCGACGTTCCTTGCCGGTGATGTGTCCGAGGAGAACCGCTTGCTCGTCGAGCGCACCCACGAGGCAACGATGCGAGCCATCAAAGCCGTCAAGCCCGGCCGCGCGCTCAACGTGATCGGACGCGTCATCGAGTCGTACGCCCACCGCTTCGGGTACGGCGTCGTACGGGACTTCACCGGGCACGGAATCGGCGAGACCTTCCACAACGGTCTCGTGATCCTGCACTACGACGAGCCCGCGGTCGAGACCATCATCGAACCGGGCATGGTCTTCACGATCGAACCGATGATCAACCTCGGTGGTATCGACTACGAGATCTGGGAGGACGGCTGGACCGTCGTCACCAAGGATCGCAAGTGGACGGCACAGTTCGAGCACACCCTGGTGGTCACCGAGAGCGGTGCAGAGATTCTCACCCTGCCTTGAGTTCGCAGATGCATGGCGCTCTGCTGGTAGCGGGCACAACGTCCGACGCCGGCAAGAGCGTTCTGGTGGCCGGATTGTGTCGCATGTTGGCGCGTCGAGGCGTCCGAGTGGCGCCCTTCAAAGCACAGAACATGTCGAACAATTCCGTCGTCACGCTCGACGGCGGAGAGATCGGCCGTGCGCAGGCCCTTCAGGCACGGGCGTGCGGGCTCGAACCGAGTGTTCGATTCAATCCGGTGCTGCTCAAGCCGGGCAGTGACCGGACGTCGCAGCTTGTCGTTCGGGGCAAGGCGACGACCACGGTGGGTGCTCGCGACTACATGCAGCATCGCCAGTGGCTTCGAGGAGTCGTGGCCGAGGATCTCGAATCGCTTCGATCCGAGTTCGACGTCGTGATCTGTGAAGGCGCCGGTTCACCGGCCGAAATCAACCTACGCGCAACGGATCTTGCCAACATGGGGTTGGCAGAGGCCGCACGGATTCCGGTCATCGTCGTCGGTGACATCGATCGCGGCGGCGTTCTGGCCCATCTTTTCGGCACCGTAGCGGTGCTCTCGCCGAGCGATCAGTCGTTGATCGCCGGGTTCGTGATCAACAAATTCCGCGGCGACGTTGCCCTGTTGGAACCCGGCCTCGAACAACTGCACAGCCTCACCGGTCGGCCGACACTCGGCGTGATTCCTTTTGCCGACGACCTCTGGCTCGATGCCGAAGACTCGTTGGGGGTGACCGGGAATGCTCCCGTCGGCCGACCGCGTCCGCCTCTGGGGGATCGGTGGTTGAGCGTCGCCGCGATCAGGCTGCCGAGGATCTCCAATTCGACGGATGTCGAGGCGCTGGCATGTGAACCGGGCGTTGCGGTTTCGTGGATCGCCGACGCGGCGCGTATTCGTGACGCGGACCTCGTGGTGATTCCGGGGAGCAAGTCCACTGTCAGTGATCTCGAGTGGTTGCGCAGTACCGGTCTGGCCGACGAGATCATCGCTCGCGCAGGTCGCGGGCAGGCAGTGCTGGGAATCTGCGGTGGCTATCAGATGCTGGGCAAGTCCATCGTCGACGACGTCGAATCGGGATCGGGTACCACGGCGGGACTCGGACTGCTGGATCTCGAGATCGAGTTCGCGCCCGACAAGGTACTGGCGCAGGTGACCGGCATGGCAGACGGTATCTCGGTGTCCGGGTACGAGATTCATCACGGCCGGGTAGTCCGCAACGGCGACCGTCCACTGTTGGAGGGTTCCGAAGGCGCACCGGAAGGCAGCGTGCGAGGGTCTGTTCGAGGAACGCACTGGCACGGACTCCTCGAAAGTGACGACTATCGGCGCAGTCTGCTGGGGGAGATCGCGGTTACCGGTTTTGTTGTTGCACCCGACACCTCGGTTGCCGCCGTGCGCGAGCAACAACTCGATCTGCTTGCCGACCTTGTGGAACAGCATCTCGACCAGGATCTGCTCGAGAAACTGATCAACGGCGGCGCGCCGCGTGGGCTCCCCGTCATTGCCTCCGCACTCGACGGCTGAGAGCGCTCCCGCAGGCTTCGATGTGGACGTCTGCGTGGACGCGGTAGAATAGCCAGGCCTCACTCCCGCGACGGCTCCCTAGTAGGAGTGTGCGCGGTGGCAGATCAATTCGACGGCTTGCTGGCCGACTTCAGTGACGAGGTGCTGGTCGACTCGGCAATGCTCGGCGATCACGCAGCCTTCGATGTCATCGTTCGCCGATACGGCCCGCACTTGTATCGATTTGCCCGTCGACTGCTCGCGAGCGAGAGTGACGTCGACGACATCGTCCAGGAAACGTGCGTTGCCGCGTGGCGCCAACTTCCGGGGTTTCAGCGGCGCTCGAGCATCAAGACGTGGTTGTTCGCGATCTGTTCTCGCAAGATCGCGGATTTCTATCGAAAAGTCGGCTCCTGCGCCGCCGACGTGGACGAACTCCGCGAAGAAGCCGATCCCCGATTACGCGATCCGAGCGAAGAAGTATGCGGCACAGCATTTCTCGACGCCTTGGAATCCGAACTCGATCGCCTGCCCCTACACCAGCGCGCCGCCTGGGTCCTGCGGGAAGTGGAGGGTATGACGTATCCGCAGATCGCGACAGTTCTGGAACTGAGCCCGGACGCGGTTCGCGGCCAACACACTCGGGCGAGAAGAAATCTCGGCGCCGCACTCCACCGATGGCGATGACAGCTCGCCGGTTTGCCGGGTTTTGTCGCCGAACTCACTCTCCTTCCTGCCCTCGAAACTGGAAGAATGCTTCGTCGTGGATACCGCTTTCGACCCCAGAGGCTTCGACCCGCGAACCGAGGATTCGGTCCCGTCGGTGATGCCGGACGACGCGACGGCAGCCGGCGCTGACGTCGCCGTCGAGGCTGCGGAAACTCGACTGACTGCAAGCGCGGTCCGAGAGTTGCTGGCAGCGCTCGGGGGAAGTATCGGCGACGAGGACGAACTCGTGATCCTGCTCCAGCGCGCCGTCGAAATCGCGAACGACGCCATCGACGGGGCCGACAGCATCGGCGTCACGATCGATCTGGCGGGACAGACCTACACCGCCGTTCACACCGATTCGCGGACTCTGCGCGTCGACGTCGATCAGTACGACGCCGGCGACGGACCGTGTCTGCACGCAGCCCGAACCGGTGAAACCGTTGTCGTCGACGCCGAGAGAAGTGCGGAACGCTGGCCACGGTTCGCGGCGGCGGCGAAAGAGGAAGGAATCAAGTCATTTCTCGCGGCGCCGCTCTTCACACCGGATCAGCGGCTCGGTTCGTTCAACCTGTACGGACGCGCTCAAGCGGCCTTCGACAGCGTCGACGCGGACGTCATGGAGATCCTCACGACAACAGTCTCACGTGCGATCGGCGACTTCTCTCGCTTCAAATCTGCCAGGGCGGTGGCTGATGCCTTGCAACGCGCGCTCGAGACCCGGGCGCCGATAGAACAGGCCAAAGGCATGCTGATGGCCATCCATCGGATCGACGCCGACACCGCATTTCACATGCTGCGCAAGCAGTCTCAGACCACGAACACCAGGTTGCGTGACGTGGCAGCCGAGATCGTCGAGACGTATTCCGCGCCGCCAACCGCGGTCTAGTTCGACGGAGACCGACGTACAGCCTCGAGCGCGACGACGACGCCCGCGGCGACAACCACGTGCATCAGAGCGAGCATGACCGTGCTGGCGGCGTCGAAGTCCGCGGCGATCGTCAGAGCGATGGTGCCGAGCGCAAAAACTGCACCCACGACCTGAGCGATGCGGATGATCGGCTCCCACTTCAGTGAGATCAACATTGCGAGCGACAAACCGACCAGCAACGGCACTACCGTCAGTGTGATGACCCCGCCGGGAGCTACGCTCGCCACCTTTCCCTGATCTGTCATCTCGAACGATCCGCCCAATGCCAGGCCGATCAACCACAGGATCAGGTTGGCGACGAGGGCAATGACGGTGGCCCCGAGTACGGCACGCGGCTTGGTGAGGTGGAGGTTGTGTGCGGTTGACGCGATTGCAGACATGATGTTCTCCCGGTTCGATGCCATGGTCTTGTGACGGTGTGGTGATGTAGACCTGCGGACCCGGAGAAACTCATCGCCGGGCAGCTACCGCGGATCGGTGATGGGCACGGCGGTGCCCGTGACCGCGATACCGCCGTCGACCGGGATCTCGACCGCGAGAACGCTGGGTCGCCCGACGTGTCGGCCCTGGTGGATGGTGATCCGGCGAGGAGTGGCCGCGGGTTCGAGTTTGCGCAGGTAACCGCCGGTCGACGCCGCTGCAGACCCGGTCGCGGGATCCTCGACGATGTTTCCGACCGGAAACAGATTTCGAGCTTCGAAGGTGTTGTCGTCGAGGGGATGCAGGATCGTCACCGTGCCCGCCCACCCCTGCGCGTCCATCAGAGTTCGCATTGCGGATGGATCGAAGGTGAACTCGTCGAACGTCCCCTGATCACGAAGTACAACGATCGGGTGCGTGTTGCCGGCGTACGAGAGCATGGCGGGATACCGCTGGTCCAGTGCAGACGAATCGACGCCGATCAGCCCGAGCAGTGCCGTCAACACGGCATGATCGATCGGCGTGACCGACGGTTCGACGCTGGTGAAGGTCGCGGTGGATCGCCCGTCTTCGTCGGTCGCCGTGTCGATGGATACCGGTCCGATCGGTGTTTCGAATGTGAAGGTCCCGCTGCCGTCGCGCTCGGTGAGTGCTACGGCTGTCGCGATGGTGGCATGACCGCAGAACGGTACTTCGGCGATGGGGGAGAAGTAGCGGATACGGCTGTGGCGCGGGTTGTCTCCGAGTGCCGGTTCGGTGAGAAACGCCGTCTCTGCATACCCGATTTCGGCTGCAACAGATTGTAATTCGGAGTCGTCGAGCCCACGGGCGTCGAGCAGCACGCCGGCCGGATTGCCGCCGGCGGGATCCGAACTGAACGCAGTCAGCCGGAGAATGTCGCGAGAATTTGCCATGTCGACCATCTTTGTCCGCCGCCGTCGATCGGGGGAAGAGCAGTCGCGCGATTGCGGTCCGCAATCTTCGAACTGGACTGCCTCCGGAACAAACCGGCCGCACGGCGTCGTTGGTGCAGTTATGAGCAATGACACAGGCACTGACGACGCGTTGTTCGCACTTGTGGCCGAGGGAAAGCAAGGCGTGCTGGCGACCGTCAAACGCGACGGCCGTCCGCAGCTTTCCAACATCATCTATCGATGGGACGTCGAGTCGAAGACGGCTTCGGTGTCCATCACCGCAGATCGTGCCAAGAGCCGTAATGCCCTGCGTGATCCGCGGGTTTCCCTCCACGTCAGCGCGCCCGACTTCTGGAGCTATGCCGTGATCGAAGGACTTGCCGTGGTGACACCCGCGGCGGCCGATCCTCACGACGAAGTGTCGGACGCACTGGTCGAGCTCTACCGGGACATCAGCGGTCAGGAGCATCCAGACTGGGAGGAGTACCGCGAAGCGATGGTGGCGGAGCGTCGACAGATCCTCACGGTGCGCGCTGACCACGTCTACGGAATGACGCGGCTCCCGAAGCCGTCCGGCACCTAGCCCCGCGCCCTCACTCGAGTTCGGACTGTTCGGACCACCCCCACTTCGAGCGAACGGTACGTCCGTCGCCTCAGATGCGCCGAAAGCCACTTTCGCTCAGTGGGGAGGTGGTGCAGAGCGAACAAATCGGACTCGCAGGCGGTGGTGAGAATGTATGAGTGGTCATACTTCTGTCGACTCCAGGGTCCTCCACAGTGTGGATCGCGTACCGTTTCCAGACATGGAATTGACTCGAGTAGCGGTGGGCAGTGGTTCGTGCACCGTTCGGATCGACGGGCCGGTCAGCAAGCATGCGGTACTCCTGCTCCCCGGCAAGGGCGACCCCGTCGACTTGTACGACGATGTGTGTGAGCGACTGCATCATTCGGATCTGCGGACCGTCGCGGTGGAATCGATCGAGAATCTCGACGAGACATCGGCAGTGGTACTTCTGGACGAGTTGAACATCGCCTGGGTGAACCTGGTCGGTCACCGGGAGGGAGCTGATCTCGCCTGGCTGTTGGCGGCACGGCAGTTCGGCCGCTTCGCGAGTCTGATCGCGGTGGACCGCGGACATCCGTCGGCGAGCGATATTGCCGGCGTTCCACCGGTCGAGGTTCCGACCACGGTCGTCGTGGGCAGTGGGGGTCGGGCCATTGCCGACGCCAGCGGTCGTTTCGTGTACTCCGATTTCCGCGTGACGGAACTTCCGGGTGTCGACGACGTCGTGAAGTCGGCGCCGGCCGAACTCGCAACCGAGATCGTGCTGCGTACCAGTCCCTGGTGAAACTCTGACCTGCGAAAAGGCGGGCACTCCCATTGCGCGGAGTGCCCGCCTTTTGTATGTCGTACGGGGTGCGGGGGCTCAGATGTCGAGGCCGAGCAGCGCGTTCTCGACTACTTCGGCCAGGGCCGGGTGGATCCAGTACTGGCCGCGCGCCATGTCCTGAGCTGACAAACCGAAGCTCATCGCCTGGATGAGCGGCTGGATCACCGTCGGAGCCTGCGTACCCATGACGTGGGCACCGAGAATGCGTCCGGTGCCGCGCTCGGCGATCACCTTGCAGACACCCTCCTGATCCTCCATCGCCCACCCGTACGCGACGTCTCCGTATGCCTGCACCTTGACGGTGATGTCGAGTCCGGCGTCGCGGGCCTGCTTCTCCGTCATGCCGACATCGGCGATCTGCGGGTCGGTGAACACTGCGGCGGGTACGAAGCGGTGGTCGGTGCTGCGAAGTCCGGACGTGTCCTTCCACGCATCCTGAAGCAGGTTGTGCTGAACGACTCGCGCTTCGTGATTGGCGACGTGCTTGAGCTGGTACGGCGACGAGACGTCACCGAGCGCGAAGACGCCCTCTGCGGTGGTGCGCTGGTATTCGTCGACCACGATCGAGCCCTTGTCGTCGAGCTCGACGCCGGCCTTGTCGAGACCTAGGAGGTCACCGTTCGGCTGACGACCCACCGCGACGAGGAGAACGTCACCGGAAACAACTGTGCCGTTTGCCAGTTCGACGGCGATGTTGTCGCCGTCACCGCGCACCGACGTGAGAGGCGAGCCCAGGTGAACGTCCCACTTCTGTTCGGCCAACTCGGTGAAACGCTCGGAGATCTCGTCGTCGAGGTGCCGCAGCAGTCGCTGGCTGCGACCGATGATCGACACGCGAGAACCCAACGCGGAGAACACGTGTGCGAATTCGGTGGCGATGAATCCGGAGCCGACGATGACCAGGTGCTCGGGAAGTTCAGGCAGTCGCATGATGTCTTCGTTGGTGTAGTACTTCACCCCACTCGACGCGATCTCTTCCGGGATGATCGGGCGTGACCCGGCCGCGATGACCACCTGATCGGCGGTGATCGTCTCGCCGGTTCCGGTGTCGATCGTCTTCTCGCCGGTGAACGTCGCGTGGCCGCGGTAAACGGTGGTGTTGGGGCTGTCTTCGCTGCGATACCGCTCGCCACCTGCAGAAATGGGATCGATGCGGCCGAAGACGCGCTTGACGATGTCGGACCAACGGACGCCGTCGAGCGTGGCGTCGACGCCGTACTTCTCGGCAGTGGTGATGGTGCGTGCCACCTCGGCGGCGTAGACGAACATCTTGGTCGGGATGCATCCGACATTGAGGCACGTGCCGCCGAACGTGCCCTCTTCGAGGATTGCGATCTTCTTGCCGTCGAACCGCTCGTCGGGCAGCGAGTTTCCGGATCCGCTGCCGATGATTGCAAGGTCGTAGTGCGTCACTGCGCGATCTCCTGTGTGTTGCTTGCGGTGCTTGCCGAACTTTCTACCGCCTGCGTGAGGTGGCCGTCGAGCCACTCCAGCCACAGGTCGAGTTCGGAAAAGGCTGTGGCCAAGGGCTTCTCGGTGGACAGGAACACGTCGTGACGGGCGCCGTCGATCGGGACGATGCTGGTGCGATCGCCGAGGCAACCGGCCCAACGTGCGATCTGCTTGACGTCGAGCACGGAATCCGCCAGGTCGACGCTCGGGTTGTACGCCTTGGCGAACTGCGACTTCTTCGAGCGCAGAATCAGTGCAGGCACCCCGATGTCGAGGCCGCGGTGCAGTTTTGCGTGACCCGCTCGGACGGCCCGCATCCAGCCGAAGGTGACGGGGCAGCCGGCCAGCGGCTTCCAGTCGAGGTTGTAATCCCAGACTCCGTTGGCCGAAACGTGAAGACTGGAACCGTAAGTCGGTAGCCCGGTGCCGGGGATCACGGTCTTTGCCGAGACCCGACCGAGGGCGTCGATCGCGGTGGTACCGACGTTGCGAACCATCGAAGGTCCCTGAAGGTCGAACCAGGGGCTGTTGAGGACGAGACCGCAGATTCCGGCGCCTGCGCTGCCACCGGGCTTGCGCTGCAACCGGTTCAGCCACAGCGGAACGATCAGACCACCGGTGGAGTGCGCCATGAGCAGCACCTCGCTGCCGTCGGTCTCGTTGCCCACGATGCGCAGCGCCTCGTTCAGTTCGGCGTCGTAGAGCGCGAGGTCGGAGACGTAGTGCGCTGTGTGTCCCGGCTTGAGGGACCGGCCGCACTTACGCAGGTCGAGTGCAAAGAAGGCGTAGCCCTGCTCGGCGAAGTGCTCGGCAAGGTGCTTCTGGAAGAAGTAATCGGTGAAACCGTGCACGTACAAAACGGCACGGCGTGTCTTCACCGCCTCCTTCTGCGGTTGGTAGCGGACCAGTGTCGCGTCCACCTCGCCTTCGCCGTCCGGATCCGTTCCGAGCGGGATCGTCAGCTGCTGATATCCGTCACCGAGGACGTCTGGAACCCAAGTAGTCACAAATCACAATCTAATCGTCGTTTCGAGTGCGCGTTGTAGAGCACAATTGGGGGTGGTGAACCGCGCGTGTACGCACGGGTAACCTGTTCGGCGTAACACAGCAGGCGGATGCGCGCACGGCTAATGACAAGGAAGTCGATTCTCCAGTGTCGAATCAGAACGCGGTAGAGACGAAGACGGATGTAGTGCTCGTGGGCGCAGGCATCATGAGTGCCACGCTGGGCGCATTGCTGCGCCAGCTGCAGCCCGATTGGTCGATCTCGACCTTCGAGCGGCTCGATGCCGTCGCAGCCGAGAGCAGCGACCCCTGGAACAACGCGGGAACCGGTCACTCCGCCCTGTGTGAGCTCAATTACACTCCGGAGAACTCGGACGGCACGGTCGACATCAAGAAGGCCGTCAACGTCAACGAGCAGTTCCAGGTGTCCCGCCAGTTCTGGGCGCACGCGGTCGAGCAGGGCGTCCTGACTCAGCCCAAGGAATTCATCAACCCCATCGCTCACGTGAGCTTCGTTCACGGTGAGGCCAACGCCAAGTACCTGCGTGCTCGCTACGACGCACTTGCCGGCCACACGCTCTTCCGCGGTATGGAGTACATCGACGATCCGGCCGAGTTCAGCAAGCGTTTGCCGCTCATGGCCAAGGGACGCGACTTCTCCGATCCCGTCGCACTGAACTGGAGCCAGGACGGCACCGACGTCGATTTCGGAGCGCTCACCAAGCAGCTCATCGGCTACATCGGTAAGACCGGCGGCAAGATGTACTTCGGTCACGAGGTCACCAACCTGACCCAGAACTCGGACAAGTCGTGGACCGTCAAGGTCACCAACCGTCGTACCGGTGAAAAGCGCACCGTTCGCTCGCGCTTCGTGTTCGTCGGCGCTGGTGGTGGCGCCCTGCACCTGCTGCAGAAGTCGGGCATCAAGGAAGCCAAGGGCTTCGGCGGCTTCCCGGTCAGCGGTGCCTTCTTGCGATGCACCAACCCCGAACTCATCGACCAGCACAGCGCCAAGGTTTACGGCAAGGCCGCCGTCGGCGCCCCGCCCATGTCGGTGCCGCACCTCGACACCCGTGTCATCGGCAACAAGCCGGGTCTGCTGTTCGGTCCCTACGCCGGTTGGTCGCCGAAGTTCCTCAAGCAGGGTCGCGTCACGGACTTGCCCGGCTCGGTCAAGCCCAACAACATTCTCTCGATGCTCGGCGTCGGCGTCAGCGAGCTCGGCCTGGTCAAGTACCTGGTGAGCGAACTCGCCAAGAACGAGGCCGGTCGTGTCTGGGATCTGCGTGAATTCGCGCCCAAGGCGCAGGCGCAGGACTGGGAACTGATCACCGCAGGCCAGCGTGTCCAGGTGATCCGCCGGGCCAAGGGCAAGGGCGGCGTCCTCGAATTCGGTACCGCTGTGGTCGCCGCTGAGGACGGTTCCATCGCTGGTCTGCTCGGTGCTTCGCCCGGTGCTTCCACTGCCGTCCCGGCGATGCTGGACGTACTCGAGCGCTGCTTCCCGACCGAGTTCCAGGGCTGGAAGGGCAAGCTTCGCGAGATGGTTCCGTCCATCGGCGTCAAGCTCACCGACAACGAGGGCCTGTTCAACCAGGTGTGGGATTGGTCTTCGAAGGTCCTCGAGCTCGATTCCGCCGGTGCTTCCGGATCGGCTCCGGTCGCGGATACCGCCGCGACTGTGTGATAGTCCAACCCATGACGGCAACAGCAGCTTTGAAGCGTTCATGGGCACTCGATCTCGACAACAAGACGTTCTACGAGTTGTTGAAGCTTCGAGTGGAGGTCTTTGTCGTCGAGCAGGCCTGCCCGTATCCCGAGTTGGACGGGCGGGACCTGCTGACGGAGACGCGTCACTTCTGGCTCGAGCAGGACGGCCAGGTGGTGTGCACACTCCGTCTGCTCGAAGAGCACGACGACGGCAACAAGAGCTTCAGAATCGGACGTCTCTGCACGTCGCGTCAGGCGCGCGGCCAGGGCCACACGACCCGCCTCCTGCAGGCCGCATTGGCCGAGGTCGGTGAAGCGCCGTGCCGGATCAATGCGCAGACCTACCTGGTCGAGATGTACGCCAAGCACGGATTCAAGGCCGACGGCGAAGAGTTCATCGAAGACGGCATCCCGCACACCCCGATGCGTCGTGGTGGGGGAGAGCCCTTCGTGGCTGTCAGCTAGTTTGTTCGAGATTTGACCCTGGTCGGCTCATGGGAAAGTGAGCCGACTAGGGTTTTTTCGATACCGAATGCTCGCGGGGAAGTCCTGTTCGATTCAGGCGCGGTCCCGCCACTGTGAAAGATCTCTCCTCTACTGATCGTCCGGGAGATCTCAGCCAGGTTGCCGCGACATTCGAGTGCAGCCAAATTCTCGGCGAGGAAACCGAGAGGTGGAGGGATATCGACGTGCGAAGTGAAGAAGATCGACCAGTGGCGGGCTTCCCGTTCAGTGCTGTGGTCGGCCAGGATCAATTGCGATTGGCGCTGATCCTGTGTGCCGTGCATCCGGGGATTGGTGGAGTCCTGGTTCGCGGTGAGAAGGGAACTGCCAAGTCGACGGTCGTGCGCGCGCTGACTGCGCTGCTGCCGGCGGTCGACGACGCCGGAACGACGCGACCGGCCCGCTTGGTGGAACTGCCCGTCGGCGCCACCGAAGACCGGGTGATCGGGTCCATCGATCTCGAGAAGGTTCTCCGTGACGGGGAACGCGCTTTCCAACCTGGACTTCTCGCGGCCGCTCACCAGGGCGTTCTGTACGTCGACGAGGTGAATCTGCTTCACGACCACCTGGTCGACGTGCTTCTCGACGCCGCGGCGATGGGACGGGTTCACATCGAGCGTGACGGCATCTCCCATTCGCATCCGGCCAAGTTCGTACTCGTCGGCACGATGAATCCCGAAGAGGGAGAACTGCGTCCGCAGTTGTTGGACCGTTTCGGTCTGGCGGTCGATGTCGCAGCTTCCCGCGACGTCGACGTTCGCATGGAAGTGGTGCGTCGCCGCCTCGACTACGAGCGTGACCCCGAGGCATTTGCCGCTCGGTACGAATCAGCCGATCAAGAGTTGGCAGCCGAAATCCTCACGGCGCGTGAAAAACTGGACTCCGTTGAGTTGAGCAATCGGGAGCTGCGACGTATCGCCTCACTGTGTGCGTCGTTCGACGTCGACGGAATGCGCGCCGACTTGGTGCTCGCGCGCACCGCGACCGCCCATGCCGCGTGGCGAGGCGACAGTGAGGTCACTGCGGAGGACGTGCGAGTAGCGGCGGAACTGACGCTGCCGCATCGCCGCCGCCGTGACCCGTTCGACGAGCCCGGCTTGGATCAGCAGCAGTTGGACGATGCACTCGAGCAGGCTGATCAGGATGCCCAGTCGCAGGTCGAGGACGACGCGCGCGACGGGGAGCCCGAACCTCCCGAGAATCCCGACGGTCGTGGCCCGGACGAAGACGGTGGCCCGGAAGAGGGTGGACCCGAAGACGGCGGTCCAGACGATGAGGGCCCAGACGATGACGGCCCTGACGGACCAGGTGGGGGAGTACGCGCTACTGAGCGACCCTCGGCTCCGCCCGCCGGCGAGTTCAAGGCCAAGCTCCTCGAGGTCCCTGGCGTCGGCGAAGGTGCTCCGGGACGCCGCTCGCGATCCATGTCGTCCCGCGGACGGGTAGTGCGATCCACCCGGGAGCGCGGTCATGGGCTGCATTTGACGAGCACGGTCTTCGCCGCAGCCGAGTCCCAAGTTGCGCGCGGTCGTACTGCGGGGCGGCTGCGACTGGCACCTGATGATCTTCGCGGCGCGATTCGTGAAGGGCGAGAAGGAAATCTGATCGTCTTTGTTGTCGACGCCTCGGGGTCGATGGCAGCTCGCGATCGGCTCTCCGCGGTCACCGGTGCGGTCGTCTCGCTGCTCCGCGATGCCTACCAGCGCCGCGACAAGGTCGCCGTCATCACTGTTCGCGGCCGCGAAGCGGAACTCGTCCTGCCGCCGACGTCTTCGGTGGACATCGCCGTTCGCCGTCTGCAGTCCATGCGTACCGGCGGCAAATCCCCACTCGCAGAAGGATTCCTGCGCGCCCGCGAGGTGGTTCTGCGTGAGCGCCTTCGTGACCCGCAGCGCCGCGCCCTCGTCGTCACGCTCACCGACGGCCGGGCTACCGGTGGCAAGGACGCGCTGCATCGCGCCCGCGTCGCCGCGCATCTTCTTGCCGACGCGTCCGTCGCGTCCATCGTCGTCGACTGCGAGACCGGCCTCGTTCGTCTGGGCTTGGCGGCCGAGTTGGCCCGAGAACTACGTGGCGGATACGTCCGCCTTGCCGAATTGTCAGCGCAGCAGGTCGCGGGTGTCGTCCGCGCCGCAGCCTAGATCCCAGCTCAGGAGTTCACGATGCCCAAGGGTGTTCCCGAGACAGTCCCCGACGACGGTCTGACCACGCGTCAGCGTCGTAACGCACCGGTGCTCGCCGTGCACACCGGCCCTGGGAAGGGTAAGTCCACTGCCGCTTTCGGCATGGCGCTGCGCGCCTGGAACCAGGGGTTCGACATCGGCGTCTTCCAATTCGTGAAGAGTGCCAAGTGGAAGGTCGGTGAGGAAGCCGCATTCCGCGCTCTCGGAAACTTGCACGACGAAACCGGCGTCGGTGGGCCGGTGCAGTGGCACAAGATGGGCGAAGGCTGGTCATGGACACGCAAGGCCGGTAGCGAAGAAGACCATGCCGCTGCCGCCGCTGAGGGTTGGCAGGAGATCGCGAGAAGGCTTGCAGGCGAGGAACATCGATTCTATGTCCTCGACGAGTTCACCTATCCGCTCAAGTGGGGCTGGGTCGACGTCGACGAGGTCGTGCAGACACTGCGCGATCGTCCGGGCAACCAGCACGTTGTCATCACGGGACGCGACGCCCCGCAGGCGTTGATCGACGCCGCCGACCTCGTAACCGAGATGACCAAGATCAAGCACCCCATGGATGCCGGCCGAAAGGGCCAACGGGGCATCGAATGGTGAGTGTTTCCACGCCGGCCGTGGTGATTGCCGCCCCTGCCTCGGGTAGCGGAAAAACCACGGTGGCAACGGGATTGATCGGTGCGCTCCGGCGGTCCGGCAGCAGCGTCGCGCCTTTCAAAGTGGGGCCGGACTACATCGATCCGGGTTATCACGGGCTCGCAGCGGGTCGACCTGGACGCAACCTCGACACTGTCCTGGTGGGCCCGGATCGCATCGGCCCGCTCTACCGGCACGGAACAGGCGGCTGCGACATCGCAGTGGTCGAAGGTGTCATGGGCTTGTTCGACGGCAAGATCGACGAGGCCAACTCGCAGCCGTCGGCCGAAGGATCGACGGCGCAGGTCGCGTCGATCCTCGGTGCGCCGGTGGTTCTCGTGATCGACGCCCGTGGACACAGTCAGAGTCTGGCCGCCGTACTGCACGGCTTCGCGACGTACGACGCGGGTGTGCGGATCGGCGGCGTCATCCTCAATCGTGTGGGCAGTGCTCGCCACGAACAGGTGTTGCGGCACGCGTGCGACAAGGTCGGCGTCGCGGTGCTCGGAGTTGTACCGCGGTTGACGGAACTCGAAGTTCCCTCCCGTCATCTCGGGTTGATTCCGGCGGCAGAGCACGGCGCGGCCGCCGTGGCCGCGGTGGACGCGATGTCCGACCTGATTGCCTCGCACGTCGATCTCGGCGCTGTTCGCGAGCTGGCCGCATCGAACGTGAGTTCAGGTGCGTGGGATCCGGTTGCCGAAGTCGGCGAACACGGCGACTCTCGGCCTGTGATCGCCATGGCTGGTGGACCCGCCTTCACCTTCGGCTACGCCGAGCACCGAGAACTGCTGTCCGCTGCCGGCGCCGACGTCCAGGTGTTCGATCCGATGCACGACGAGCTTCCCGCACGAACTGCCGCTCTGGTCCTTCCCGGCGGTTTCCCGGAAGAGCACGCGGTAGATCTTGCGGCCAATACCGTTCTGCTGCAGCAGGTTCGTGACCTGGCGGACGGCGGTGCGCCGATCCATGCGGAGTGTGCCGGTCTGCTCTACCTTGCTCGCAGCCTGGACGGTCACAGCATGGCCGGTGTTGTCGGGGTGGATGCGAGGTTCGGGAAACGCCTGACCCTCGGGTACCGGGAAGCGGTCGCGATCAGCGGATCGAGCCTCTTCGACCCCGGCGCCCGCGTCACCGGGCACGAGTTCCACCGGACCTCGCTGGTCTCGGCCGACGCCGACGGGTGTGCAAGTGCATGGGGTTGGCGGCCGTGGGACGGCGGCAGCGTCCGCGAGGGATTCATTCGCGGCGGTGTCCACGCGTCGTATCTGCATACTCATCCGGTGGGCCAACCCGAATCGATCGCGAAGTTCGTCGATGCCGCCCGAGGATGACCTCTGTCTTGGCATTGGATTCACGACGAGTGCCACCGCGAAGGACATCGTCGCTGCGGTGAACGCCGTACTGCGAGGGCGATGGAAAATCGTGGTACTCGCCACTGCGACGGCAAAAGCCGAGTCCCCGGCTCTGCTGGCAGCGGCCGATGAACTGAACGTCCCGATTGTCGTTTTTGCACCGGACGTGCTTGCGCGCGTTCAGGTTCCGTCGCCGTCATCTCGCGTCGAGAACGCGATCGGGACGGCGAGCGTCGCGGAAGCGGCTGCGATCCTCGCGTCCGGGGGCGGCAGGCTCGTGCTGGCCAAGACTGCCAGGGATGGAGTGACCGTAGCCGCGGCCCGTAAAGTTCCCTCCAGCTTGAACAATTCTGACGACGAAACGGAGTGCGAGTGAGCGAGTCCACCGCAGACGAGACCAACTACCTGGTCGGCCTCAACCTGACCGATCGACGCGTGGTCGTGTTCGGCGGTGGCACGGTGGCTCAGCGCCGTCTCGGACTGCTTGTCGCATCCGGTGCCCGTGTTCACGTCATCAGCCGCGCGTTCACTCCAGCGGTCGAAGGCATGGCCACGGCCGGGCAGATCACGGTCGAAGAGCGTCCGTACGCAGATGGTGACCTCGAAGGTGCGTGGTACGCCATCGCGTCGACCGACGAACCGGAAACCAATGCGGCGATCGTCGCCGAAGCGGAGCGTCGCCACATCTTCTGCGTGCGGGCCGACAACGCGAAGCACGGCACGGCGGTAACTCCCGCCAGCGCCGAGTACGACGGTATGAGCATCGGAATTCTGGCCGGCGGCGATCACCGTCGTTCGGCAGCGGTCCGCACCGCCGTCGTCGAAGGTCTTCAGTCCGGCGTACTAGCCGATACGGCCGAGCCTGCCGCTGCGGGCGTAGCCCTCGTCGGTGGCGGCCCCGGTGACCCCGATCTGATCACCGTGCGCGGGCGCCGGTTGCTCGCTCGCGCCGACGTCGTCGTCGCCGACCGATTGGCTCCACCCGAGTTGCTCGCCGAACTTGGTCCGGACGTCGAGGTCATCGACGCCGCGAAGATTCCGTACGGCCGCGCCATGGCTCAGGAGGCCATCAACGCCGCGCTGATCGACAACGCCAAGGCCGGAAAGTTCGTCGTCCGACTCAAGGGCGGGGACCCGTACGTCTTCGGGCGGGGGTACGAAGAACTCGAAGCGTGCGCCGCCGCCGGCGTTCCGGTGACCGTAGTGCCCGGAATCACGAGCGCGATCTCGGTCCCGTCGGCCGCAGGCATCCCGGTCACCCACCGCGGCGTCACCCACGAGTTCGTCGTCGTGAGTGGGCACGTGGCTCCGGATCATCCGGATTCGCTGGTCGACTGGTCGGCGCTGGCCAAGCTGCGCGGCACGATCGTGCTGCTCATGGCGGTCGAGCGCATCGATCAGTTCGCCAAGGCGCTCGTCGACGGTGGACGCCCGGCAACCACTCCGGTCATCGTCATCCAAGAGGGCACACTTCGTACTCAGCGTGAGGTCCGTGCCGATCTCGCGACCGTTGCTCAGCGCGTCAAGGACGAGGAGATCAAGCCTCCGGCGATCATCGTGATCGGGCCGGTCGCGGGCTTTTCTGTCGACGCTGGGTAACGTGAAGTCTTGTGTCTGATTCCCTGAGATCCGAAAACGCTGCTGGGTCCGAAAACACCATGACGAAGTACCCCGTGGCAACACGGGCATTCGGACTGGCGATCATCGTCTTGAGCGGTATGCAGTTGATGATGGTGCTCGACGGCACGGTGGCGTCGTTGGCCTTGGCTCGGATCCAGGAGGACCTCGATCTCAGCGACTCCGGTCGGAACTGGGTCATCACTTCATACGCACTGACCTTCGGCGGACTGATGCTGCTGGGCGGCCGGCTGGGTGACACCTTCGGGCGCAAGAAGGTGTTCCTCAGCGGAGTCATCTTGTTCACGCTCGCTTCGCTGGCATGTGGTTTGGCTACCAACGAAGCGATGTTGGTGGCGGCCAGATCGGTCCAGGGCGTCGGCGCAGCGATCGCCTCACCCACTGCGTTGGCACTCGTGGCGACGACTTTCGCGCCCGGCCCCGTAAGGAATCAGGCCATCGCGATCTTTGCTGCCATGACCGGAATCGGTTCGGTGACAGGGCTGATCATCGGCGGTGCACTCACCGAGGTTTCATGGCGGTGGATCTTCCTGATCAACGTCCCCATCGGACTGATGATCATCGGGTTTGCATTCAAGGCCTTGGTCGAGACCGGAGCTGAGCGACTCAAGCTGGATGTGCCAGGGGCAATTCTTGCGACTGTGGGCTGCACCGGAATCGTTTTCGGGTTCACCGAAGGCCCCGAGATGGGTTGGACCAGTCCTGCGGTTTTGGGTGCTCTCATCGGGGGAGTCGCACTGTTCGTCGTCTTCCTCCTGGTCGAACGGCGCGCCGAGAATCCACTGTTGCCGTTCAGCCTCTTCAAGAACAAGAACCGCGTCTTCACGTTCATTTCACTCGCCTTGATCGGTGCCGTCATGTTTTCGCTGGCGCCGTTCGTGGCGCTCTTCGTCCAGGACATCCTCGGGTACAGCCCGTTGCACGCGGGTCTGGCTTTTGTGCCTTTCGCGTTCGGGCTGGGTGCGGCAGCATTCGTCGCGTCCAAACTTGCTGTTCGCGTACAGGCACGATGGCTGATCGTGACGGGTTCGCTGCTGACGTTCGTGGGACTTCTGTACGGGTCGACGTTGGACGAGACGACCACATACATGGGCAATCTCTTTGTTCTCGTCGTGGGAATCGGCTTCGGTGTGGGTTTGGCCGTCGTTCCCCTGCCGCTGTGCGCTATCGCGGGTGTTGGCCCACAGGACATCGGTCCGTTGACCGCAATCGCACAGGTTGCGCAAGTTCTGTTCGGTCCCGTCGGACTTGCGATCGTGGGTGCGATGGCGACGTCACGAACCCTCTCGCTCGGAGGTGTGAGCGGAGTCGCTGCAGACATGACTCCCTCGCAGTTGTCGGCGCTGAGCGAAGGCTACGTCTTCGCCCTCTTCGGTTGCGCGATCTTCGCGGCCTTGGCAGCGATCTCCGCACTGTTCATCAAGTTCACTCCCGCTCAGGTTGCCCAGGCGCAGGCGGCGGAGAAGGCAGCTCAGGGAATCGCCTGATCAGTCCTGTTTATCCGCTTCGCTAGCCGATACGATCGTTGCAGGACGTGCCGAGAGTCTCGACGAATCGGGGTGCCGTGATGCGGATCGCGGACATATTGCGAAACAAGGGCAACAGCATCGTCACCATTGACGCCCACACGACGGTGAACGGGTTGCTGTGCGACCTCGCTCGTCACAACATCGGCGCCATGGTGGTGATCGACGATGGTGCGGTTGTCGGGATCATTTCCGAACGAGACGTCGTTCGACGCCTGCACGAGCGCGGACCTGATCTTCTCGGCACACCGGTCTCCGAGGTCATGACGGCCCTGATGTACACGTGCATTCCGGCAGACGCCGTGGACAGCATTGCCGCGATCATGACCGAGCGTCGAATCCGCCACCTGCCGGTGATCGAGGACGGCAGCCTGCTCGGCATCGTGAGTATCGGGGACGTGGTGAAGAGTCGCATCGACGAGCTCAAGAGTGAACGCGATCAACTGGAGTCGTACATCGATCAGGGCTGATCGATAGGTCGTCTCACGGTGACTACTCTCGTGTGATGGCTGCAATCGAGGAATCCACAGCAGACCCGGTCACCATCGTGGCCGGCCTGGAGAGCACCTTCGCTGACGAACTGGGCGCTCTGACCGTGCCGTGGCATGGTGCTGCCGCGCCTGACCCGCAATTGCTCGTTGTGAACGAGCGGCTGGCTGCGTCGTTGAGATTGGACGTGACAGCGCTGCGAAGTGTGGACGGGGTTGGCGTCTTGTCCGGGGCGACGGTGCCGGTCGGGGCCACACCGGTGGCGATGGCGTACGCGGGTCATCAGTTCGGTGGATACGCACCAATTCTCGGGGACGGTCGGGCGTTGTTACTCGGTGAGCTCGTGAGCAGCGACGGTCAGCGAGTGGACCTGCATCTGAAGGGCTCCGGGCCCACGCCGTTCTCTCGGGGCGGAGACGGGTATGCGGTCGTCGGGCCGATGCTGCGCGAATATCTGGTCAGTGAGGCGATGTATGCCCTCGGTATCCCCACTACGCGCGCGCTGTCGGTGGTGGCGACGGGTCGGCACGTTCGCCGCAGCGGCGCCGAACCCGGAGCTGTGCTTGCACGGGTTGCGTCGAGCCATCTTCGAGTGGGGACCTTCGAGTTCGCGGCCCGGCAGGGCGAGGTCTTGCAGCCGCTCGCCGACTACGCGATCGCCCGCCACGACCCGGAGTTGACCGAACTGCCCGCAACGGGGGCGAACAATCGCTACCTGAGGTTCTTCGAGGCGGTGGTCGAGGCGCAGGCGTCACTGGTGGCGAGGTGGATGCTCGTCGGTTTCGTACACGGGGTCATGAACACCGACAACACGACAATTTCGGGGGAGACCATCGATTACGGTCCGTGCGCCTTCCTCGACGCCTTCGATCCGGCGGCGGTGTTCAGCTCGATCGACCACGGCGGCCGCTATGCGTTCGGCAATCAGCCCGGTGTCTTGAAGTGGAATCTGGCGCGCCTCGCGGAAACACTGTTGCCGCTGATCGATTCCACACCCGATGATGCGATTTCCGCGGTGTCAGCAGTTCTCGACACCTTCGACGAGCGCTATGAGGACCACTACGCGGCCGGTATGGCGGCAAAGCTCGGTTTGGCCCTGCCGATTGTCGATCGGACGCTTGTCGACGATCTGCTGACGTTGTTGGCGGAACACGGTGCTGATTGGACGGGCAGTTTCCGCGTTCTCGCCGACGAATTGCGCGGAAATTCGGCGCCCCTCGACCAACTCGTGCCACGGGAGCACATCGCGCCGTGGTTGCAGCGGTGGCGCGGCGCCCTGGCGGAACAGGGACATGGGGCTGTGGAGACCGCTCGCGCGATGGATCGCGTCAACCCGCTGTACATTCCGCGCAATCATCAGCTCGATGCTGCCCTGCGCGCCGCGAACGACGGAGACCTCGTTCCATTCGAGAAGCTGCTGGAAGTGGTCACGCACCCGTTCGACCGGCGCGACGAGTGGGCTGCCTACACCGAGGCGGCCCCGCAGTCCTTCAGCGAGACGTTCCAAACCTTCTGCGGCACTTGACAGACAGACGAATCCATCAATCCGTCAGGATGATCAATTCACGCTCCGACGCGATCTCCACTCGCAGTCCCGCTTTCGACGCCACCCGCGCAACACCTTTGATGTCCGTGGGTTCGGCACGCGAGACCACAAGCGCACGGGCGAGCAGACCCTTGTGGTGCTTGTTGAAATGACTGACTACCGTGCGGGTGCCGTCCGGCTTTTCGGTGAGCACGGTCGCGATCAGCGCGTCCGGAACCGGTCCCAGGTCTTGGTAGGTACCCGATCGCAGATCGATCACAAGTCCGTCGGCTTCGGCGGCCAACGCCTTCGGCAGTTCCGGCTTCCACAGTGAGCGGAGCGTACCCATCCCGGGCAGTTTGGACCCACCGGAGAGGCGGTACGCGGGGATCAGATCACCGGCGCGGACCGCACCGAACAGGGCGGAACCGATTGCGATCCGATCGAGAGCCTTGGCCTTCTGGGCGCGGGTGAACGACTTGGCGTCGAGTGCGTCGAAGAGCACCCCGGTGTAGCGCTGCAGCGCGGGCCGCGTCGCGGACACCCACAGCTTGGCGTTGCGCTCCACTTCGTCCGCTTGCGTCGGACCAAGGCCGAGCGCTTCGCACGACGCCTCGACGTCGGCGGCCAGATCGACCAGCGTCTGAACCAGCAATTCGCGCGTTTCGGTCAACTGGGGCATCGACAGTTCGGCCAGATCGAGGGGCGCATCCTTGCCGCCGTCGGACTTGGTTTCTGAGGGAGGCAGCAGTACAAGCACGCTGTAACCGTACCGAGGCCCGCTCGGCCGACTGCGGCGACTATCCTTACACCTCGTGATTACCCGTCTGTCCCACCTGTTCCTGCGTACCCTGCGTGACGATCCCTCGGACGCCGAAGTTGCCAGCCACAAACTGCTGGTTCGTGCCGGCTACGTGCGTCGTATCGCTCCAGGCGTCTACTCGTGGTTGCCGCTGGGATTGCGGGTGCTGCGCGAGGTAGAGCGTGTTGTCCGTGAAGAAATGAATGCCATTGGCGGACAGGAAATCCTGCTGCCTGCGCTGCTCCCGCGCGATCCTTACGAAGCGTCGAACCGCTGGACCGAGTACGGCCCCAACCTGTTCCGCCTCAAGGACCGCAAGGGCAACGACTACATGCTCGGCCCGACCCACGAGGAGCTCTTTGCTCTGACGGTCAAGGGTGAGTACAACTCCTACAAGGATTTCCCGGTCACCCTGTACCAGGTGCAGACCAAGTACCGCGACGAAGAGCGTCCGCGTGCGGGCATTCTGCGCGGTCGCGAGTTCCTCATGAAGGATTCCTACTCCTTCGACCTGACCGACGAAGGCCTGACGGAGTCATACCAGGCGCACCGCGGCGCCTACGAGAAGATCTTCACGCGCTTGGGCGTCAAGTACGTCATCGTCTCGGCCACCTCCGGTGCCATGGGCGGCAGCGCGTCCGAGGAGTTCCTCGCCGAGAGCGAGATCGGCGAAGACACCTACGTCCGCTGCCTCGAATCCGGTTACGCCGCCAACGTCGAGGCCGTCAAGACGGTTGTTCCCGCCTCGATTCCGTTCGACGGGCTGCCCGAAGCGAAGGTGTACGACACCGCGAACACACCCACCATCGACACCTTGGTGGACTGGGCGAACGGCGCTGACCTCGGCCGTGCGGTCACCGCGGCCGACACCCTCAAGAACATCATGGTCAAGACCCGTCTGCCCGGCGGCGAGTGGGAACTGCTCGGTATCGGCATCCCCGGCGACCGTGAGGTCGACGAAAAGCGACTGGAGGCTTCACTGGAGCCGGCCGAGTTCGTGATGATCACCGAGACGGACTTCAAGAACAACCCGTTCCTGGCCAAGGGTTACATCGGCCCGAAGGCTCTGCAGGCCAACGGCGTTCGCTACCTTGTCGATCCGCGCGTCGTCGACGGCACCAGCTGGATTACCGGCGCCGACGAAGACGGCAAGCACGTGGTCGGCCTCGTCGCAGGGCGTGACTTCACGCCGGACGGAACCATCGAAGCTGCCGAAGTTCGCGACGGCGACGCCTCGCCCGACGGAGCCGGTGCGCTGGTCTCGGCTCGCGGCATCGAGATCGGGCACGTCTTCCAGCTCGGCCGCAAGTACACCGACGTGTTCACCGTCGATGTCCTCGCCGAGAACGGCAAGCCCGTCCGCCCGACCATGGGTTCGTACGGCGTCGGCGTCTCGCGCCTGGTTGCCGTCATTGCCGAACAGCACCATGACGAGAAGGGCCTGCGCTGGCCGGCCGAGGTCTCACCGGCCGACGTCTACCTCGTCATCGCGAACAAGGACGAGACCGCTCGGGAAGGTGCCGAAGGCCTCGCCGCGCAGCTCGACCGCGCCGGTCTCGAAGTGATCCTCGACGACCGCAAGGCATCGCCGGGCGTGAAGTTCAAGGACTCCGAGCTGATCGGTGTTCCACTGATCGTTGTCGTCGGCCGTGGTTGGGCTGACGGCAAGGTCGAAATTCGCGATCGCTTCACTGGTGAAAGCCGTGAGATCGACGCCGACTGGGCGATCGAGGAGATCATCAGCGCAGTTCGCGGCTGATTCGAATAGGCGTCAGGGCCGCCGCAGCCACCTTCCGAGGCGTCTGCGGCGGCCCTTCTTTTCTGCCACAATCGAGCCTATGGAACGCGAACCGGATTGGGCAGAAGTCGACGGCTATCTCGTTTCCACGTTGGTAGGTGAAGATCCGGTTCTCGACGCGGCACTCGTCGCCAATTCCGAGGCCGGTCTCCCGCCCATCGACGTGGCGCCGAACCAGGGCAAGCTCCTCAACCTTCTGGCGCGAATGTGCTTGGCGCGCAATGTTCTCGAGATCGGAACGCTCGGCGGATACAGCACGATCTGGCTCGCTCGCGCGGTCGGTCCCTCGGGCCAGGTCATCACGCTGGAATTCGATCCCACCCACGCGGATGTCGCTCGGGCGAATATCGAGCGTGCCGAACTGGCTGACCGTGTCGACATCCGCGTCGGCGCTGCGCTCGACAGTCTCCCGTTGATCGCGAAAGAAGAGTTGGGACCTTTCGACTTGGTCTTCATCGACGCCGACAAGGAGAACAACACCGAGTACGTGCGGTGGGCGTTGGCCCTTTCGCATCCCGGAACCGTCATCATCGTGGACAACGTCGTGCGTGGGGGACACGTGTCCAACCCGGATATCGACGACGAGCGCGTCAAAGCGAGTCGAGCGGTGTTGGAGATGATCGCGGCCGAGCCGAAACTCGACGGCACCGCCATTCAAACCGTGGGTTCGAAGGGATGGGACGGGTTTGCCGTTGCAGTAGTGAACGAGTGAGCGCAGACTCGAAGCGGTGAGGATGCTGGGGGCAGCAAAGGCGGCATGGCGATGGGTGCGCAGTGCTCCCGGTACCTACGTTTGGTTGCTGGCCCTGCTGTTCACCACACTGTTCCTGCGGCATCTGCCCGACAATGTCGAGGAGCGTTTTCTCGGCAAGCGCTCGACCAATCTGCATCACCTGGCCGAAGACCCGCTACGAGTCCTGTTCTCGAGTGCCTTCTGGCTCGAAGGTGGCGGTTGGTTGGGATACCTGGTTCTCTTCACCATCTTTCATGCAACGGCTGAGCGTTGGCTCGGGACGTGGCGGTGGCTGTGTGTTGTCGTCATCGCCCACGTCGGAGCCACGTACATCAGCGAAGGTGTTCTGTACGAAGGTATTCGGCACGGATACGTGGCGGAGTCGGCGGTCAACACTCTCGACGTGGGTGTGAGTTACGGTCTGGCCGGCGTCATGGGGATTCTGGTATATCGAATCGTCGATCCGTGGCGATACGTCTATCTCGCGGGGTTGCTGCTCTTCTACGGTGTACCTCTGATTTTCGCCACCAATTTCACCGCCATCGGCCACATGTCTGCGTTGTTGCTCGGGTTGGCGTGCTACCCGATCACGCGCGCTCGGGCCGGCACGTGGAATCCGATGGACCTGTGGCATTCGCGAAGAATCGCAGGTCTTCCATGAATCGCACCGCGGAAAGTTACCCGCTGGTAGTTTAGCGTCATCGACGAAAGGTAATGACGTGTCTGGCACCGATGGACTGCTCTTCAACCCCCATACTTACGACCCCGCTCAGTTCGATCCGGAGACCCGCCGTTTGCTGCGAGCCACCATCGAATGGTTCGAGAGCCGCGGCAAGAAGCAACTTCTTCAGGACGACCTCGACGCCGTGTGGGTCTCAGACTTTCTCGAATTCGTCGGCAAGGAGAAGTTGTTCGCGACGTTCCAGACTCCGGCGGCATTCGCCGACGGTGACGAGAACCGTCGTTGGGACGGTGCCCGCAACGCAGCTCTGAGCGAGATCTTCGGTTTCTACGGGCTGGCGTACTGGTACGCGTGGCAGGTCACGATCCTCGGACTCGGACCGATCTGGATGAGTGACAACGACGCTGCGAAGAAGCGTGCAGCGCAGGAACTTGCCGACGGTGGTGTCATGGCGTTCGGGCTGTCCGAGCGCGACCACGGCGCCGACGTGTACTCCACCGACATGCTCCTCACTCCCACCGACGGTGATGTCGTCTTCCGAGCGAGCGGCGAAAAGTACTACATCGGAAACGGCAACGTCGCCGGAATGGTGTCCGTGTTCGGGCGTCGTACGGATGTCGAGGGTCCCGAAGGCTACGTGTTCTTCGTCGCCGACAGCGCACATCCGAACTATCAGCTCGTGGATAACGTTCTGCGCGGGCAGATGTATGTCAGCAACTTCCGCCTCGAGGACTACCCGGTGCGTGAGGAAGACATTCTGCACACCGGCGTCGCCGCATTCGAGGCCGCACTCAACACGGTCAACGTCGGAAAGTTCAACCTCTGCACCGGCTCCATCGGGATTACCGAGCATGCGTTCTTCGAGGCAATCACTCACGCACAGAATCGAATTCTCTACGGCAACCCGGTCACGGACTTCGCCCACGTTCGCGCCGCCTTCGTCGACGCGTACTCACGTTTGGTCGCGATGAAGCAGTTCAGTGCGCGGGCGGTCGACTACTTCCGCAGTGCCAGCCTCGAGGACCGTCGCTACCTGCTGTTCAACCCCATGACCAAGGCCAAGGTCACCTCCGAAGGTGAGAAGGTGGTCGGGTTGCTGCACGACGTGATCGCGGCCAAGGGTTACGAGAAGTCCACGTACTTCCGCGAGGCAGCGCAGATGATCGGCACACTGCCCAAGCTCGAGGGCACCGTCCACGTCAACGTCGGTCTGATCCTCAAGTTCTTGCCGAACTATCTGTTCAACTCGGCGGAGTTCCCGGAGGTCGTCACTCGCGACGACGCCGCCGACGACGAGTTCTTCTGGAATCAGGGGCCTACCCGCGGCGCTGCGAAGATTCAGTTCCACGAGTGGAAGCCCGTCTACGAGAAGCACTCTTCGATTCCGAACGTCGCTCGTTTCTACGAGCAGGCGATCGCGCTCACCGAATTGCTCACTGCTGCAGCGCCGGACGCGCAGCAGCAGAAGGATCTCGATTTCATGCTCAACGTCGGGCACCTGTTCTCCCTCGTCGTCTACGGTCATCTGATTCTCGAGCAGGCCGAGATCACCGGACTCGACGCCGACGTCGTTGATCAGATCTTCGACTTCCAGATCCGCGACTTCTCGGGATACGCGATCGCACTGCACGGAAAGCCCTCGTCGACGCCGGAGCAGCAGCAATGGGCACTGGCCGCGGTGCGTAAGCCCGTGGTCGACGGCGAACGCTTCGACCGGGTGTGGCAGCAGGTCAAGGCGTACGACGGTGCGTACGAGATGCGCGCATGACCGCCCCGGTGACGCGCGAGCAGTTGATGACCGTCGTGGAGGGATCTCCGAAAGCCGTCGGCGCGCATGACCGCTCGACGTGGGTTGCCCTGTTTGCCGGCGACGGGCAGATAAACGACCCTGTTGGTTCGCGTCCGCACAACGGTCAGGCGGCGATCGAAAGCTTCTACGACACGTTCATCGCCCCCAATTCGATCACTTTCCATGTCGAGCGCGACATCGTGTGCGGCCGGACGGTGTGGCGCGATCTGAGCCTCGCTACCGAAATGTCGACCGGAGTCGTTCTCGACGTTCCGATGCACTTGCGTTACGACTTGGTGGGGGAGCCCGATTCCTTGCGGATCGGAACACTTTATGCGCATTGGGAATTGGCGACGATGTTGAGCCAGCTCGCTACTGCTGGTGTGGCAGGGGTGAAGGCGGCCGCGAAGTTGACCCCGCAGCTGCTCTCGAACCAGGGGATCGGCGGGGCGCTCGGGTTCTCACGCGGCATCTTCGGAGTTGGAGACAAAGGCAAGAAGGCAGCGTCGCGGTTCCTCGATGCGGCCGCCGTCGGCCGGACGCCGCCGGTACCCGTCGAGCTTCCGGCGGGCACACAGTTGTCCAACGCTGATGTCAACGCTCTGCTGACGGGCGTGACGAAGAGCAAGATGTTGGTTGCCGGTCGAACTGTGACGGCGAGCGTCATCGTGTGCGGGGAACCAGCCATTGCACTGTTCGGCTTCGAGGCGAGCGGTCATCGCCTCAACCGGGTGCGTTTCTTCACCGAGAGCTGATATCGAGAGCCCTCCACATGCAGGTCAGGCTCGGCGCGCCACTCCGGCGCGCCGAGCCTTTCGGGTTCCGGTTGTTGTCAGAGGGCCCCGAGATCCGCGGACAGCCAGTGCTGCGGGTCCATGAAGATCGCCACCTGCTCGCCCAACTGAGATCGTGCGAAGTCGAGGTATCCGTCGACCTTGTCCGGAGTCAGGTAGCGCCGCGAGACTTCGACCAGCATCTCGTCGGTGCCCGGAACGATCTTGTCGACGGATCCGCTGACACTGACGTAACGGATTGTCGGATCAAGCCTTTCGGCCATCAACGAGAAATGACCGGCCGACGCGATGAGCTGCGCTTTTCGCGAATCCTTTCCCGTGAGGATCCACGGTTTCCCGCCGGGTGAGTACAGGTACCAGATCGGGACGGTCAACGGGCCGCGTTCGGGACCGTCCGATACGGACAGCGCCCCGATGTGGGGCTCGGACAGAAACTGTTCACGCTCATTTTCGGAGAGTGCCATTCCTCGAGATTACCGCGACGTTTGACATGGCGTTGTGACTCCGTACACAATCGACGTGCTCATTATGAACAGGCGTTCGCAATGCGAACATCGATCTGGACTACTGGATCTGAACCGGTAGCGAACGCCCACAAGCAGTGAATGTCGAGGATCCGATGACCGCACCGCATACGCAGTCGAGTTCAACCACCGGTTCGCGTCGGGTGAGTGCCGCAATGTGGGTAGCACCGTTGTGTTGGATCGCTGTGCTCCTGGACGGATTCGACCTGGTCGTACTCGGCGCGGTGATTCCTTCGCTTCTTGACTACGACGCATGGGCATTGAGCACAGGCACGATCACGATGATCTCGACCTTCGGGCTCGTCGGCATGACCATCGGCGCCCTCGTCATAGGCACTCTCACCGACGTCATCGGTCGACGCCGCGCGCTGCTGTACGCCGTTGCTGCCTTCTCGATTCTCACTCTGTTGTGCGCAATTGCGCCGAACCCCTTCATCTTCGGTCTGCTGCGCTTCCTGGCCGGTGTGGGACTGGGTGGCGCCCTGCCGACTGCATTGGCTCTGGTCAACGAATTCTCGAAGAAGCAAGGCGGCGGATCTGCGTCGACCTTGCTGATGACCGGCTATCACGTCGGCGCCGTTGCCACCGCCGCGCTGGCGCTCGTCGTGATCGAACCTTTCGGTTGGCGAGCGATGTTCGTTGTCGGCGCACTTCCTGCCGTCGTCCTGATTCCGCTCATGTTGCGGTATCTGCCGGAATCTCCGTCGTACCTTCTCGCTCACGGAAAGCGTGCCGAAGCCGAGGAAATCGCTGCCCGTTACGGAGTTGAACTCGAGGCCGCGCCTACCTCTGAAGATGGGCGCGCCGAAGCTGCCAATCCCGTTCGCGCACTGTTCTCTTCGAAGTTCCTGCGCAACAGCATCGCTATCTGGATCACCAGTTTCATGGGCTTGCTGCTCGTCTACGGATTGAACACGTGGCTTCCGACAATCATGCGTGAGGCCGGTTACAACCTCGGGGCGTCGTTGACGTTCCTTCTGATCCTCAATGCCGGAGCTGTCGTCGGACTGTTGATCGCCGGGGGTGTCGCGAACAAGATCGGCCCGCGTACCGCCGCCATCGTGTGGTTCGCCGGAGCGGCATTGTTCCTGGCACTTCTAAGCGTGAAGGTGTCGTTCGGGATCTACGTGATGGTCTTCCTCGCCGGATGCTTCGTGTTCAGTGCACAGGTGTTGGTCTACGCCTTCACCAGCGCCAATCATCCTCCTCAAATTCGCGCGACAGCGCTCGGATGGTCGGCCGGTGTCGGTCGGGTCGGTGCGATCTGTGGCCCGATTCTGGGCGGAGTTCTCCTCGGTGCGGGTTACGCCGTGCCGTGGGGCTTCTATGCATTCGCGCTTGTCGGTCTGCTCGGTGCAATTTCGATCTCCTGCACACGGGTACGCATCTGAAATACCAGTTTCGCCGGTTGGTACGCTACTGCTATCGTAAAACATGAGTACCAAGAGTAGCGCTATCGTCACGCCGCAGGCACTGCTACCGACGACATCGTCTCGATCCGGTTTGTGGTGGGGCCTGCTCGGAGTGCTGGCGTTCTCGTTCACCGTTCCGCTCACGAGAGTCGCCGTCGCGGATCTCGACCCCTTGTTTGTCGGTGCGGGCCGCGCCGTCGTCGCCGGAGTCCTTGCGATTGTGATGCTTTCGGTAACTCGCGCGACGCTTCCGACGCTTCGGCAATGGTTGCGCATCGCACTCGTGACCGTTGGCGCGGTTCTGGGGTTTTCACTGTTCACCACGTTTGCGTTGCAGACATCGCCGGCAAGTCACGCGGCGGTGGTGATCGGTCTACTTCCCGCGGCTACTGCGGTTTTTGCCGTCGTTCGAGGAAAAGAGCGCCCCAGCCCGGGATTCTGGTGGGCAAGCGCCGCCGGTGCGGTGTCCGTCGTAGGGTTCGTGGCCGTCGCAAACGGTGGACTCGGCTCGTTCCATCTCGCTGACCTTCTTCTGTTCGCCGCGGTTGTCTGTGCAGCGCTGGCATATTCGGAAGGTGCGTTGCTGGCTCGCGAGATCGGGTCGTGGCAGACGATTGCCTGGGCATTGATTCTTGGACTGCCGGCAACGATTGCGTTGACGGTGGCGTCCATGGCACAGGCCCCGGTCTCTGCCGATACGAACTCGTGGCTTTCGTTTGCCTACCTGGGGTGCGTGAGTATGTTTCTCGGGTTCTTCCCCTGGTACCGGGGCCTGGCGATCGGTCCCATTTCCACAGTGAGCCAAACACAGTTGGTTCAACCGGTACTCAGCATCGCGTGGTCGGCGCTGATACTCGGTGAGGCGTTGTCACCCTCGATCATGGCCGGTGGCGTCGTCGTGATCGTGTGCGCCTGGCTTGCTTTGAAGGCCCGAGTGGCAGCGCCGCGTGCTGTGTCGGCACGCGACGCGCCTACTGCTGCAGATGGCTCAGAAAAGCGGCCCGCCGCCGAAGGCACTGCGATGTGACGCCGGTTGTTTCCCGTTGGCGTCGGTGATCCCGTATTCGACAGCCGTTTCCGCGGTGATCAGAGTGTGACCGCTGCGCGCGTTCACTTCTGGATCGTTGGCCAACGCGGTGATGACCTGACCGACGAATTCGGGGGTTTCGGCCTCGGCCAGCGAGAAGCCTTCGAAGCTCTCGATTCCGCTCGCTTCCATGCGTTCGTTGCGGATCAATCCGAGCCAGAAGGACAGCGCGGTGACGCCGGTTCCCTTCAATTCGACGGCCATGTCCGCAGCCATCTTGTCCAAGCCTGCCTTCGACATGCCGTACAGCACCGAGTGCAGGTACCCGCGGGTCCCGAATGACGAGATGTTGCCGATCACTCCGCTGCCCCGGGGAACCATCAACTTGGCCGCTTCCACCGAAGCAACGTAGTGGGCGCGTAGCCCGATCCCGATCAGCGAATCCCAATCGTCGATCGGCCTCTTCCAGAACGGATCAGCGAAGCCTGCATAGCCGGCCGGGTTGGCCCAGACGTTGTTGACCAGGAGATCGAGGCGCCCGGACTGTTCGTCTGCGATACGGGCAAACAGGTCGACGATCTGCTGATCGTCGCTGTGATCGCACTGCACGGCAATGCCGTGACCACCGCGCTCGGTGATCTCCGCTGCGGTGCGATCGAGCGGGCCGTCGGCGCCGTCGGTTCCTCGTGCCGTCACGTACACCGTCCAGCCGTCGCTTCCCAAGGCGAGGGCAATGCCCTTACCGACGCTTCGGCTGGCACCGGTTACGAGCGCAACTTTTCCGTTCGTCGTCATCGCGGCCCACCCAACGAACCCTCGGCGATGTCAGCGTCAGGGGACAGTGGAGTGGTGATCGACCACGTCTCCGTGAAGTGGCATTGACTCATTTTCCACACACCGTCCTCGATCACGTATTTGTCGTCGTATTCCCCGGTCATCAACTTCTCGGTGCGTCCGACGGTGTCGACCTGGCGGAACTGCAGGGTCCATCGACCTACCGCGGAAGTCTCCGAGGTCAGTGCGATATCGGGATGCAATCCGTGATGCATGTCGAGGACCGCGTACCGGCCGTCGACCTTGCGGAGGGCGATCTTCTCGAAGATGTCCGCCATCGGCCCCGCGTCGTCGAACGCGCCGAGACGGCCGTAGTCGATCGACGCTCCGGAACGGATGAAGCTGTTGCGGAACTGAACTGGATCCTTGGCGTCACAAGCTCGCCAGTAGCCGTGCTTGAGCTTCTTGATTTCCTCGATCTGTTCGAGCGCGTCGAGGCGTTGTGCGAGATCCAACGTCGGTCCTTTTCGTCTGGGTTTCCCGGAGACATGTCGGATCGACTGTAGGGTGTCCTCAGTCACATGTGTGTAGTTTTTCCCAGTGACCGGTCAGGAATCGGTGTCGGTTTCGGTTTCGCTCGAGGATTCGTCGCCGGTGAGCGTGATCGCAGTCGAGTCGCTGAAGACGCTGCCCCAGAGCTCGCCGAGGGCCGGATCTTCTTCGGCGTGTTCGGGCGCCATCATTGCGAGCAGATTGTTGATCAGCATCCCGTTCGCGATGAACAAACGCGCTTGCTCGGGCGTGCAGCCGGTGCGCTCGCGCAGCAAGGTGTAGATGCCGGACATGGCGTTCCGGGATACGGCGGCGACGTCATCGGTGCTGGTGGCGAAGCCGTGCAACATGACAAGTAGTAGATCTCGGTCGAGAACCAGTTCGCCGTAGGCGGATCCGAGCTCGGCCCAGAACTGCGGATTGCTCGGATCGATCGTGACCGTATCCAATTTGTCGTTGAACGTGCGCACGATTTCGTCGAGCGCGCGCGTGAACACCGCGTGGAACAGATCTGCCTTGGTTCCGAACATGCGCACGACGTAGGGCTGCGAGACACCGGCTTCCTTGGCGACGGCGTCCGTACTGGTTCCGGAGTATCCGCCCTTTGCGAATGCTCGCGTTGCCGCGGCAAGGACGAGCGCGCGACGTTCCGGTGCGCTCATCCTGCGGGTACGTGGTTCAGCTGCACCGATCGACATGTTGACACGTTATCACCGGATAGCTTAGTTTCGACTTAAGTAATCATTCGATGCCTTAAGGCACCTTCACTTGAGGAATCACGATGACCGTTTTGACGAAGTCCGGATCGGACGCCGCATCCGGGTCGGAAAGCAGTGGAGGACGTAAGGTTTCGATCGCGATAGCGATGGTTGCTGCTTCTCTGCCCATGTTCATGGCCACCCTCGACAACCTCGTGATGACGAGCGCGCTGCCGGTGATCGAGAAGGAACTGAACGCGTCCGTCGGGCAACTTCAGTGGTTCATGAACGCGTACACACTCTGCTTTGCGACGCTGATGCTTTCGGCGACGACGCTCGGCGATCGGTGGGGGCGCCGCAAGATGTTCGTGTTCGGGATCGGGCTGTTCACGGCGGCGTCGATTGCTTCGGCGTTGTCGACGACACCGAGCCTGCTGATCGCGGCCCGAGCTTTTCAGGGCGCCGGCGCTGCCGCGATCATGCCGCTCTCGCTCACTCTCCTCGTGGCAGCGGTGCCGGAAGCCAAGCGCGCCATGGCAATCGGCGTGTGGGGTGGAGTCTCCGGACTGGGAATCGCGATGGGTCCGGTTGTCGGTGGGGCAGTAGTCGACGGGTTCTCATGGCAGGGCATCTTCTGGATCAACGTGCCGGTTGCGATCGTCGCTGTTCCTCTCGCGCTGTACGCGTTGCGCGAATCGACCGGTCGCACACAGCCTCTCGATCTTCCCGGTGTCGCGCTCGCCGGGCTCGGCGTGTTTCTGGCGGTATGGGGAATCGTTCACGGCAACGACGAGGGCTGGGGATCCTTCGGAGTGGTGGCGTCGCTGGTGGGTTCCGCAGTTGCCTTGGCGCTGTTCGTTCTTCGCGAGATGAAGGCGTCGCATCCGGTGATGCCCCTACGTCTGTTCCGCTCACGCAGCTTCTCGATGGCGAACGTCATCGGCTTGACCTTCTCGATCGGTATCTTCGGGGCGGTGTTCCTACTGTCGCAGTATCTCCAGATCGTGATGGGTTACAGCCCGTTCCAAGCAGGCCTGCGGACGCTTCCGTGGACGGCAGCGCCGATGATCTTCGCACCTCTCGCCGGTTTTCTGGCACCGAAGGTCGGGCTCCGTTCGCTCCTGCTGACCGGGCTGTTGCTCCAGGCCGGAGCCCTGTTCTGGTTGGCCGCGTTGATCGGTCCGGACGTGACGTACGCGTCGCTGGTTCCGGCGCTGCTGATGGCTGGCATCGGCATGGGCTTGACCTTCGCGCCGAGCTCGACGGCGGTACTCGTCGACATGGACGAGCCTGATCACGGAACGGCCAGTTCGACGAATTCCACGCTTCGTGAGATCGGTGTTGCTCTGGGAATCGCAGTTCTCACCGCAGTTTTCCTCGCCGCCGGCGGTGCGCTCACTCCGCTGGGCTACGGCGATGCGCTGACACCCGCTCTGCGCGTCGGCGGTTGCTTCGTGTTGGTCGCGGTAGTCGCGGCGTGGTTCGTGCCCTCGCATCGAAAGGCCTGAGCACTGCTGTGCGCCTTTATTAACCGCCGGGGGTTAATAAAGGCGCACAGCAGTTTACGAAGTCGGGTCCCCCGGAAACGCTGAGGTGGCCGGAGCGGTTCCCAGCGCGGAACGCCAACCGGCACCGCGGATTGCCGCATCGGTGAGGCCGTCGATTCCGAATGTGCGGAGTTGGTCGGTGTCGACTTGTTCGACAAACGCCCGGTAGGTCACGGCAGTGTCGGCTTCGATCTGCGCAGCCAGTTGTGCTGCGGTAACGGCATCGGTCACCGGGAACGGAATCTCGTAGGCCGCCGCGGCGGTCGGCGGGGTCTCGCCGGCTTCGGTCGAGAGTGCCACCAGAGCATCGCGTCGAGCGCGGTGCGCAGCTGTATGCGTAGCAACTTCGTTGACGCGGGCAGGGTTCGAAAATGCGGCGACTACTCCGTAAGCGAAGATCGCGGCATTCTCGGATTCGATGGCGGTCAGCAAGGCAGAGCTCTCGGATCGACGGGTGTGCGAGGTGATCACGGAAGCAACACCGCAACCTGGGTTGAACACGACGCGCTGATCGAGCCGAGCAAGCCTGCGCGATAGCCGGACATCGTCCGCGCCAGGTCTGCGGCACTGCGCGCCGAATCGGCCAGCGAGGTACCCAGCGCGTCGACGCCCGTAGGAGCGTTCGCGGCCGAGGTCGACGGCGATGCAGTGGTCGTAGCGCTGCCGCCCGCTGCCCGCGCGATCTCGGCGTCGAGTTCGAGTGCATGCGCTGTTCGTTCGGCGCTGATCGTCGTCAGCGGGGCCGACTTGTCCGGTGCAAGAGCGATCGCGGCGGTTGCCGAGGCCGCGTCCGAACGAGCTCTCTCGGCCTGGGCCGTCAGCTGGTCGACTTCTGCAGCCGCCTCCGCTGTGCCGTCGTCGGTGCAGGCGGACAAGGTGAAGGCTGCAGCGCCCAACGCTGCTGCGGTTCCCGTCATCTTGATCGCACTCCGCCGGGAGAGTGGGGTAGTGGTCATGGGCGTCAGCACCAGTCCATCGTGCCAGGTGGTCGGCCGATCGTTCGAATCCGCGGGTCGTGTTCAACTGTGACGTGCGTCGGGCACTCTGGTCACGGAGGCGCGCAATGAGCGGTACTCTTGGATGCTTGCAGCATGTGGCACCTGGTGTCTTTTCATGCTCGCAGCCGCCCACGTCGACCGTCGACACAAGTCGGACAATCGACGACAACTGAAATGAGGAGTTCGCGAGATGCCGGTGCCATCCAGGGAGAGGGTGATCGAGCTGATCTCCGAACTCGTGCACGCCCAGGGTTACGACGTCGAAGACGTAGTCGTGACCAATGCGGGCAAGCACAGCGCGGTGCGCATCATGGTCGACAGCGATGCCGGGATCGAACTCGATGCCGCCGCAGAGGTCAGCAGACTCGTTTCGGAACTCTTCGACAGTCTCGAGGAAATCGGTGAAACGCCGTACACCCTCGAGGTGACCTCGCCGGGAATCGATCGTCCGCTGACGCTCGAGCGTCACTGGCGTCGAGCCCGGGGACGTAAAGCGCGCATCGATTTGGCCGGCGAGACCGTAGTGGGCCGTATCGGAACGTTGAACGACGATTCGGTTGCGGTTGTCATCGGTGGGCGCGGCGGACTGAGCGTGCGAGAGATTGCCCTGGCCGACGTGCAGAAGGCAGTCGTTCAGGTGGAGTTCTCCAAGCCCAGTGAGGCGGAGTTGGAACTCGCGGGCGGCATCCCGGAGGGCCGTGCAGTCCCCTCGGATGCGACTGATGTCGGTGTCGACGGCGCTGAAGACGACGAAGCAGAATTAGAAGACGTAGAAAACGAAGAAGGGTTCGACAAGTGAATATCGACATTGCAGCGTTGCGAGCGATCGAAGCCGAAAAGGGTGTCTCGATCGAAACTGTGATCGCCACGATCCAGACCGCGCTGCTGACGGCGTATCGCCACACCGAGGGGCACAAGCAGAACGCTCGGATCGACGTCAACATCAAGACCGGTTCCGTGCGAGTGATGGCGCACGACACCGATGCAGACGGCAACATGATCGGCGAGGAGTGGGACGACACTCCTGAAGGATTCGGGCGGATCGCGGCGACAACCGCACGCCAGGTCATCCTGCAGCGCCTGCGCGACGCCGAGCACGAGCGCAGTTTCGGTGAGTTCTCCACCCATGAGGGTGAGATCGTCGGCGGTGTCATCCAGCGTGACACGCGAGCGAACTCTCGTGGAATGGTCGTCGTTCGCATCGGCAGCGAATCCAATGGCGCAGAGGGGCTGCTGCCGCCGGCAGAACAGGTTCCCGGCGAGAACTACGAACACGGTGAGCGCATCAAGTGCTACGTCGTCGGAGTTGCTCGCGGCGCCCGTGGCCCACAGATCACCCTGTCGCGGACCCACCCGAACCTGGTACGCAAATTGTTCGCCCTCGAGGTTCCGGAGATCGCGGACGGCAGCGTCGAGATCATCAACGTCGCGCGTGAAGCGGGACACCGTTCCAAGATCGCCGTTGCCTCACGCGTGCAGGGACTCAACGCGAAGGGCGCGTGCATCGGCCCGATGGGTCAGCGCGTCCGCAACGTCATGAGTGAACTCGCGGGCGAGAAGATCGATATCATCGACTTCGACGAAGATCCGGCGACCTTTGTCGGCAACGCACTTTCCCCGTCGAAAGTGGTCTCCGTCACTGTCGTCGATCCCGAAGCTCGTGCGGCCCGTGTCATCGTGCCCGATTTCCAGCTTTCCCTGGCCATCGGAAAAGAGGGCCAAAATGCCCGCCTGGCTGCGCGGTTGACGGGTTGGCGTATCGACATTCGCAGCGATGCGGCACCCGCTGGAGATACGTCCGAGCGGCCCGCCACGTCCAACGGATAACGGTGGAATGCAGTGATCGAGACGGTTCGGCGGTAGAGTGGACAATGGTTCGACGTGAGTCCTCGGATTCTGCGCGCGTGAAACCCGGTTCGCCGGTCAGAACGTGTGTGGGGTGCAGGGAACAAGGGTCGGCTGTCGATCTGTTGAGGGTCGTGGTTGGTGAGCAGGGGCCGGAGGGTTCCCCGCTGATCCCCGACGTATCGCGAAGACTCCCCGGTCGAGGTGCATGGCTGCACCTGGATCCGAGTTGTCTGAGCCTGGCAGAGCGGCGCCGAGCATTCAGCAGAGCACTGCGAGTGTCCGGAAATCTGGACACGTCCGCTGTCGACCAACTGGTCGACGCAGTTCACACAAAAGCAGTACCTCTCGAGAAGAACAGGCACAAGCACTCATGAGCACACCGTGAAGCACCAACGATGAACGTCCATCGGCGATAACCCGAGGTCGTGCGGGACCCACATCTGTGGGATGCCTCCTGCTCGACCTCATCAGTGAGGAGAGCAGTGGCAGGCAAGGCCCGCGTGCACGAGTTGGCTAAAGAACTCGGTGTCACCAGCAAGGAACTACTCGCAACGCTCAAAGAGCAAGGCGAGTTCGTGAAGTCTGCGTCATCCACAGTGGAGGCGCCCGTCGCCCGTCGTCTGCGGGAGTCATTCCCGTCGGCCGGCGGAGCAGAAACCAAGACCGAGACCGGCGCATCCGCTCCGGCCCGCCCCGCGGCAAAGCCCGGTGCACCGTCGCCGTCAGCTGCAAAGCCCGGCGCCCCGCGTCCCGGCCCCAAGCCGGCCGCACCCGCACCGGCCGCTCCCGCAGCACCGGCACCGGCAGCCCCCGCGGCTCCCGCAGCCGCTGCTCCGGCAGCACCGTCGGTGCCGGTCCCCACCCCGACGTTCAACGCTCCGAAACCAGCGCAGCCGGCACGCCCGGCTCCGGCTGCTCCCGCAGCGTCGGCACCGGCAGCCCCCGCGGCTCCGGCCGCACCGTCCACCGGCGCAAAGCCTGGCGGACCGCGTCCGGGACCGAAGGCACCTCGCGTCGGTAACAACCCGTACTCCTCGGCTCCTGCCGAGCGTCCGGCTCCTCGTCCGGCTCCCGGCGCACCGCGTCCGGGTGCAGGCCAGGGCGGTTCTCGTCCGGCTCCGGGTCAGGGCGGTCCTCGTCCGGCTCCCGGTCAGGGTGGACCTCGTCCGGCTCCCGGCCAGGGTGGTCCCCGTCCGGCTCCCGGCCAGGGTGGACCTCGTCCGCCTGCAGGTCAGGGCGGACCCCGTCCCAGCCCCGGCTCCATGCCTCCTCGCCCGAACCCGGGTGCAATGCCTGCTCGTTCCGCTCGTCCCGCGCCCGGTGGCGGCGGACGTCCGGGTCGTCCCGGTGGCGCTCCCGGTGGTCGTCCGGGTGGCGGCGGCGGTGGATACCGCGGTGGCGGCGCTCCCGGCGCCGGTGCCGGTGCAGGCGCTCCCGGTGGAGCAGCTCCGGCCGGTGGATTCCGCGGTCGTCCCGGCGGCGGTGGCCGTCCCGGTCAGCGCGGCGCAGCGGCAGGTGCATTCGGTCGTCCCGGCGGAGCAGTTCGCCGTGGACGTAAGTCGAAGCGGGCGAAGCGCGCCGAGTACGAAAGCATGCAGGCTCCCGCCGTCGGCGGCGTCAGGCTGCCACGCGGCAACGGTGAGACCATCCGTCTCGCTCGCGGCGCATCGCTGTCGGACTTCGCGGACAAGATCGATGCGAACCCCGCAGCACTCGTGCAGGCGTTGTTCAACCTCGGTGAGATGGTTACGGCAACTCAGTCGGTCAACGACGAGACGCTGGAGCTGCTCGGCGGCGAAATGAACTACGTCGTGCAGGTCGTCAGCCCGGAGGACGAGGATCGCGAGCTGCTCGACAGCTTCGACCTCACCTACGGTGAGGACGCCGGCGGAGAAGAGGACCTCGAGTCCCGTCCGCCTGTGGTCACCGTCATGGGCCACGTCGACCACGGTAAGACCCGTCTGCTCGACGTGATCCGTAAGGCGAATGTCCGTGAGGGCGAAGCCGGCGGCATCACGCAGCACATCGGCGCCTACCAGGTGCTGACCGAGCTCGAGGGCAACGAGCGTCTCGTGACGTTCATCGACACCCCGGGTCACGAGGCCTTCACGGCCATGCGTGCTCGTGGTGCCAAGGCCACCGACCTCGCGATCCTTGTCGTCGCAGCCGACGACGGCGTCATGCCGCAGACGGTGGAAGCGATCAACCACGCCCAGGCGGCCGACGTGCCGATCGTGGTCGCGGTGAACAAGATCGACAAGGAAGGCGCGAACCCGGACAAGATCCGGCAGCAGCTCACCGAGTACGGACTGGTGGCCGAGGAATACGGCGGAGACACCATGTTCGTCGACATCTCGGCGAAGCAGGGCCTCAACATCGACGCACTGCTCGAAGCAGTGCTGTTGACGGCCGACGCTTCCCTGGATCTGCGCGCCAACCCGGACATGGACGCTCAGGGTGTTGCCATCGAGGCGCACCTCGACCGTGGCCGCGGCCCCGTCGCTACCGTGCTCATCCAGCGCGGAACGCTGCGGGTCGGCGACTCGATCGTTGCCGGTGATGCTTACGGCCGCGTCCGCCGCATGGTGGACGAGCATGGTCAGGACGTCCACGAGGCACTGCCTTCACGTCCGGTCCAGGTCATCGGCTTCACGTCGGTCCCCGGTGCAGGTGACAACCTGCTCGTGGTCGACGAGGACCGTATCGCTCGCCAGATCGCGGACCGTCGCAACGCACGTAAGCGCAACGCGCTTGCAGCGAAGAGTCGTAAGCGCATCAGCCTCGACGATCTCGATGCAGCTCTGAAGGAACATTCACAGCTGAACTTGATCCTCAAGGGTGACAACTCGGGAACCGTGGAGGCCCTCGAAGAGGCTCTCCTCGGAATTCCGATCGACGACGAGGTGCAGTTGCGCGTCATCGACCGCGGTGTCGGTGGCATCACGGAGACCAACGTCAACCTGGCTGCTGCGTCCAACGCGATCATCATCGGCTTCAATGTCCGCGCCGAAGGCAAGGCAACGGAGCTGGCGAACCGCGAGGGCGTCGACATTCGCTACTACTCGGTGATCTACCAGGCCATCGACGAGGTCGAGAAGGCGCTCAAGGGTCTGCTCAAGCCGGTGTACGAAGAGGTCGAGCTGGGCAAGGCAGAGATCCGCGCCATGTTCCGTTCGTCCAAGATCGGCAACATTGCCGGTTGCTTGGTCACGTCGGGCAGCATCCGTCGCAACGCCAAGGCACGTCTCATCCGCGACAGCAAGGTCGTCGCCGAGACGGTCACCATCTCCTCGCTCAAGCGGGAGAAGGAAGACGCAACCGAGGTTCGCGAAGGCTACGAATGTGGTTTGACCGTCACCTATTCCGATATCAAGATCGGTGACGTTCTCGAGTGCTACGAGCTTCGCGAGAAGCCGCGCGACTGATTATGTCGACACGGGCGTTGGGGCGGACGCACGTGAGTACTAGCTGACATGGACTCTCCCGGACTTGAACATTCAAGTCCGGGAGAGTCCATTCGGCTCTGTCTAGGGGGAAAATGTTTGTAGGGGCACTGGAGTTCGACATCCTTTTCGGCGATGTCCACTCACTCAAGGAAAAGCGTTCGATGCTGTCGCCGATCCTGACGGAACTCCGTCGATTCGGCGTGAGTGCAGCGGAGGCAGGGGAGCAGGGACGCCTGCGTCGTGCGCTCGTGGGCGTCGGTGTGGTCAGCTCGTCCGTCGATCACCTGCACGATGTTCTCGATCATTGTGAACGGGCAGTGGCCGAGCGTCCGGAGATTCAGTTGCTGGCAGTGCGAAGGCGTATCTTCGGCCCGGAAGACTGAGCGTCACCGATCGGTGTCAGTGAGCCACGTTTCCAGGCGGCGTACCGAATCGAGTTCGTCGGCAAGGGATTCGGCGTCTCCGGGGCCCAGTGTGACGGCGTCCACCGCATCGCGTATTTTTCGCGCAATCTCGATTTCGCCCAGCGCAATGGCGATCTCGGCGCGAGCGGTCAGCGCTTTCACCAGATCCACCGCGTCGGTGCCAGGGAATCGACGTAGTCCGACGTCCAGAACCCGAGCGGCAGTGCGATCGTCGTTCTTGAATTCCCGAAGAATGCGGGCGTTGTCGACGGCCCTTGCCAACCCTTTCAACGACTTCGATCCGCCGTACTCGAGGTCTTCGGGTTCGTCACGCTGAATGAAGATGATGTTATTGCCCGAGGGATCGACGACGGTGAACCGACTCTGACCCGGCCGGAAGCGCGTGATTCGAGGCGCGCCCTTGGCGAGGACCTTGCCGTAGCTCGACACGTCCGCGCACGGGAGAAGTGGGACGGTGGTCTCGTTCTCGACTACGGAATCGATATCGGTCACAGGACTCTCCTCGATCCGATCAGGGTGGGGCTGATGTGTCGATGCTCACGCCCGATGCACCGGGTTGCCGTGGAGATCGACGACGACCTTGCCAGCGGTGTGAATGTGGTCGAGAACCTCTGCGTATGGTGATTTGGTTGCCGGGTAGCCGATGGACGAGACTGTTGTCGGTAATAATTCTTGTTAACCAGAACTTTGATCGATCGAGTCACCTCGATTCGAGTGGCCAGGTAGAGGAGACTGACAGTCATGGTAGATCCAGCCCGGGCACGCAAGTTGGCAAAGCGTATCGGAACCATCGTCGCGACGGCGATCGATCACGAGATCAAGGATCCGCGACTCGCATTTGTGACCATCACGGACACCAAGGTCACCAACGATCTGCACGACGCGACGGTGTACTACACGGTCATGGGCGAGAAGGTCGATTCCGCGCCTGATGTGGAAGCCGCAGCCGCAGGTCTCGAGAAGGCCAAAGGTGTTCTGCGCTCGAAGGTCGGTGCCGGAACCGGAGTCCGCTTCACACCGACTCTGACGTTTGTCGCCGATACTGTTCCCGACACCGCGCGTCATATGGAAGAACTGCTGGCCCGTGCCAAGGCCGCCGACGACGAGGTCGCCAAGGCGCGCGAGAACGCTCAGCCCGCCGGAGATGCAGATCCGTACAAGGAGCCGCGAGCAGCTGCAGACGAAGACGAGGCGTCGCCAGATGTTCGTGAAGCCGACTGACGCGCACCGAGAATGACGATCACCGCACTTTCGGACGTCGACCCCTGCGAGGCGAAGTTCGCACAGGTGGCCGAGGTTCTCGAAGCAGCACACACGGTGACAATTCTCTGCCATGTGCAGCCGGATGCGGACACGATCGGTAGCGGACTTGCACTCGGCCTCGTTCTCGAGCGTCGGGGCGTTTCGGTGCAGGTCGCGTTCAGTCGGCCGTCGGCGCTGCCCGAGTCGATGGGTGATTTCCCAGGTGTTCACTTGCTTGTGGCGCCCGCCGATGTTCGTGAAAGCGTCGATGTTCTGGTGACCGTGGATGTCGGGAGCGAGGGCCGGCTCGGTGAGTTGGCGAGTCGACTCGCCGGCGCGAATCGCACGATCGTCCTCGATCACCATCGCTCCAATTCCGAATTCGGAACGATCAACGTCGTCGACGAAACCGCGGCTTCGACGACGGCACTCATCGCACGCTTCTTCGATGCGTGGGGAGTTGCGATCGATCTCGATCTTGCGCACTGTCTCTATGCCGGACTGGTCACCGACACCGGCTCCTTCCGGTGGGGTGGTCCGCTTCCGCATGTGCTCGCGGCGCGTTTGCTGGCGACCGGCATCGACGGCGACGCGATTGCGCGCAAGCTGCTCGACACCCATCCGTTCGGGTGGTTGCCGATGCTGGCTTCGGTACTCGGGTCCGCGGTGCTGGTCCCGGAAGCTGCGGACGGCCGTGGGCTGGTGTACGCGGTGATCCGACGCAGTGACATCGGCAATCTTCGTTCCGAGGAGATCGAGAGTGTCGTCGATATCGTGCGAACCACTTCGGAAGCCGAAGTTGCCGCAGTACTCAAAGAGTCGGTTTCCGGAAGCTGGTCGATCTCGTTGCGGGCAAAGTCGGCGATCGACGTGTCGGCGGTCGCTGAAAGTCTTGGTGGTGGCGGGCACCGGCTATCGGCCGGATATACATCGACCACTTCCAGCGACGAGATTGTTGCCGCGCTCGTCGCGGCACTCGGCTGAATCCGCGGCATTGAGCGAATCCGACGCCACCTCGGCGGGATCTTCAGCAGCTGATTTCGACGTCACTGGACGACGAATCTTTTCCCTCGCCTTTCCGGCGCTCGGGGTGCTGGCGGCCGAACCTCTCTATCTGTTGTTCGACATCGCCGTGGTCGGCCGACTCGGGGCGCTTCCGCTGGCCGGGTTGGCGGTCGGTGGTCTGATCCTGTCGTTGGTGAGTACGCAGCTGACCTTCTTGTCGTACGGGACGACGGCGCGCGCGGCACGGCTGCACGGAGCGGGCCGCGAGCGCGACGCGGTGGGCGAGGGCGTTCAGGCGACCTGGCTGGCGGCCGCGATCGGCTTGGCCTTGGTAGTGATCGTGCAGGTGATCGCCGGCCCGTTGACTTCGGCGGTGGCCGGGACTCCTGACATCGCCGCGGCTGCGGAAAGTTGGCTTCGGATAGCAGTATTGGGTGTACCTCTGATCCTGGTAGCCCTGGCCGGCAACGGGTGGATGCGCGGGGTTCAGAACACGGTGCGACCGCTGCGGTTCGTCCTTGTCGGCCTGGGTATTTCGGCGGTCTTGTGCCCGATTCTCGTTCACGGTTTGCTCGGTGCTCCGCGTATGGAACTCGAAGGGTCGGCTGTCGCGAATCTGGTTGGCCAGAGCGTTTCGGGTGTCCTGTTCGCCTGGGCGCTCTTTCGTGAACCGGTCTCCGCCCGACCGCATTTTGCGATCATGCGGGCGCAGATGCTGATGGGCCGTGACCTGATTCTGCGCAGCCTCGCATTCCAAGCGTGTTTCGTCTCTGCGGCCGCGGTGGCGTCGAGGTTCGGTGCTGCCGTCGTGGGTGCACACCAAGTTGTCCTCCAACTGTGGAACCTGGTTTCGCTCCTTCTCGATTCACTGGCCATCGCCGCTCAGACGCTCATCGGGGCTGCACTCGGCGGCGGATTCGCAGCCGCGGCGAAGAAAATGACCTGGCGGATCACCGCATGGTCGACGGTATTTGCCGTGGTGCTCGCGATCTTCTTTGCCGCCGGCCACTCCGTGATCCCCGGACTCTTCACATCCGACGCCGAGGTGCTCGGTCAGATGTCGATCGCGTGGTGGTTCTTCGTCGCGATCATGCCGGTAGCGGGAATCGTGTTTGCACTCGACGGTGTTCTACTCGGTGCCGGCGACGTGGTGTTTCTGCGCAACGCGACCATGCTCTGCGCAGTTCTCGGGTTTCTGCCGGCGATCTGGCTCTCCCTCGCCTACGACTGGGGGCTGGCCGGAATTTGGGCAGGGCTTACCGTGTTCGTAGTACTTCGGATGGTCGCGGTGTCGTGGCGAGCGTTTTCCGGCAAGTGGGCCGTGACAGGTCCGGCGACGGCGATGCGCGGAAGTTCAACTGAGGAAGCAGAGGGATCGTGGCAGCAAAGTTGATGGCGGTGAGCGACATTCATGTCGGTCACAACGGCAACAAGCCGATGACGGAAGAACTGTTTCCGGATTCGCCTGACGACTGGCTCATCCTCGCCGGTGACGTCTCGGAGAAGACGGACGACATCCGGTGGGCGTTGAGGCTCCTTCGCAGCCGATTCGCAAAGGTCATCTGGATTCCGGGCAACCACGAGCTGTGGACGACCGCCAAGGATCCGGTTCAGATTCACGGAGCGCCGCGGTACGAATACCTGGTCAACATGTGCCGCGAACTCGACGTCATCACGCCCGAGGACCCGTTCCCGGTCTGGGAGGGCGACGAGGGGCCGGTCACGGTTGTCCCGATGTTCCTTCTCTACGACTACTCGTTCCTGCCCGCAGGTGCGCGGGACAAGGAACACGGGCTCGAGATCGCGCGGGACAAGAACGTCGTCGCCACCGACGAGTTCCTGCTCTCACCGCAGCCGTATGCAACGCGCGACGCGTGGTGCCGGGCGAGAATCGAATACACCCAGGCACGCTTGGACGCGCTCCCCGAAGGCACAAGAACCGTTCTCGTAAACCATTTCCCGATGGTCCGGCAGCCGACGGACGTGCTCATGTATCCGGAGTTCGCATTGTGGTGCGGAACCACTGCGACGGCCGACTGGCACGTGAAGTACAACGCGGTGTGCTCGGTGTACGGACACCTGCACATTCCCCGAACCACGTACTACGACGGCGTCCGCTTCGAGGAAGTTTCACTCGGATACCCGCGCGAATGGCGTCGGCGCGGTCTGCCGGAGAAGCTGTTGCGTCAGATTCTTCCCGTGCCGGAGTACCCGCCGGGAACGCTCAACAAGTGGGGTGGCCACTTCAAGGTCACGCCCGAGCAGGAAGCCGAAGTCGAGCGCATGCGCGCCGGACGCTGAGAGGTATCGCTACGTGATCGAACAGATTCTTCCCGGTGGGGTCGCGACGGCTGAGGCCTTCGTCGATCCGCCCGGTCTGGTACCGCATCCCAGCGAGGAGGCGTTGATCGGCCGCGCCGTCGAGAAGCGTCGTCGCGAGTTCGTGACTACTCGGCACCTTGCGCGTCAGGCGATGGGCAAGCTCGGTGTTCCGTCTGCAGCCGTCATGCGCGGCGAGCGTGGGGCCCCGCTGTGGCCGCAAGGAGTGGTCGGGAGCCTCGCCCATTGCGACGGTTACCGCGGCGCTGTCCTGGCGTACTCCATGCAGGTCCGCTCACTCGGGATAGACGCCGAACCGCACGGCCCGCTGCCGGACGGGGTTTTGCCCGCGGTCAGCATCGAGGCGGAACGAACGTGGCTGGGTGCCCAGGAGACCGGCGGTCCGGTGCATTGGGATCGAGTGCTCTTCTGCGCGAAGGAAGCCACGTACAAAGCGTGGTTTCCGCTCACCGGGCGTTGGCTGGGGTTCGAGGACGCCCACATCACGTTCGAGGCGGATTCGGAGACTTCCGGAACTTTCACGTCACGTCTGCTCGTCCCCGGTGAGGCGACGTCCGGTCCGCCTCTCACCTCTTTCGACGGCAGGTGGTTGGTGTCGGACGGGCTGATCCTGACGGCAATTTCGGTGCAGTGAGCGCGACTGGCAGAATCGGCACACGTGTCAGCTCGTGAAAAGCCTTCCTCCGGTCTTGTCGGCGCCGGAATCCTGATCGTCGACAAAGAGGCGGGTATCACCAGCCACGACGTGGTCGCTCGGTGCCGCAAGTTGTTGAACACCCGGAAGGTGGGACACGCCGGGACGCTGGATCCCATGGCGACCGGCGTCCTTGTTCTCGGCGTGGAGCGTGCGACCAAGTTGCTCGGACTCCTGGCGCTGACCACCAAGGCGTATTCGGCGACTATTCGTCTCGGGGCATCGACGGACACGGACGACGCCGAGGGGGAGGTCCTGACTTCCGCAGACGCTTCGCAGGTGACGGACGCGGAGATCGCGGCGATCGTGGCCACGCTGACCGGAGACATCAAGCAGATCCCGGCGAGCGTGAGCGCTATCAAGGTCGACGGTCAGCGCGCACACGCACTGGTGCGAGCCGGAGAAACCGTCGAGCTCGCGCCTCGCCCGGTGACGGTGTCGACTTTCGAGGTTCTGGCTCGGCGAGATGTCCCGGGTGGATTCGTCGATCTGGATGTCGACGTGGAGTGCTCGTCCGGTACGTACATCCGCTCGCTCGCACGGGATCTCGGTCGTGAGTTGGGCGTCGGCGGTCATTTGACGGCACTGCGCCGCACCCGCGTCGGGCCGTTCACTCTCGAACATGCGCGCACGCTCGAAGATCTGGCGCAGCAGCCGGGTGTGAGTCTCGACATCGATCAGGCCGCGCAGACGGCCTTTCCGCATCGGCAGATCACCGCAGAAGAAGCCGAGGCGATCAGCCAGGGGCGCTGGCTCGAGCCGATCGGGATCAAGGGGATCTGTGCGGCCATCGATCCCACCGGTCACACGATTGCGCTCCTGCAGGAGAAGGGTCGACGCGCCAGCTCGGTGATGGTCGTGCGGCCGGCGACGCTGCGCGGATGATCGTTCGCGAGCGTGTCGACGGCGACCTCGACGGTTGCGTCGATGTGCTGGCGCGGGTCCACGAGTGCGACGGATATCCGAGCACATGGCCGCTGAACCCGCACCGCTGGCTCAGTTCGCCCACACTGGTGAAGGCGTGGGTCGGTGAGAGTGACGGCCGTGTTGTCGGTCATGTCGCCGTGGACAGCGAGGTCGGAGGTGCGCCGGTAACCGCGGGGTCGACAGCCGTGTCGCGATTATTTGTTCATCCCCGTGTACGCGGGAAGGGACTGAGCGGTGTGCTACTCGACGCCGTGACGGATTTTGCAGCCGAGAGTAAATTGGGACTGGTGCTCGACGTCGTGGATGACGCTCTGCCGGCGATCGCGCTGTACGAGCGTCGAGGTTGGGAGTACGTCGACGAGAGGCTCGCCGACTGGACCCGGGCAGACGGCGTCCGGCCTGTGGAACGTCGATACCGGTTGCCGCTCTGAGCGGTTAGACAAGCCAAATTGCTTGAGCGACTGGGCTTCCCAAGTCGATGGTGTTCGGGCTGTCGCCGAGTCGCACGGATACGGTACCGGCGAAATCGCGGCGCTCCTCGACGGTGATCTCGACATCGAGACTGACGCCGACGGAATCGAAGTACCGGAGCATTTCGGGATCGGAATCGGAGATCCGGGCAACGCGGCCCCGTTCGCCGTTGGCGAAGTCGCTGAGCTGTCGGGCAGGGGGAGTCGGTACCGAACCATCGGTGGCGGGAATGGGATCACCGTGTGGGTCGCGTTCGGGGAAGCCGAGTTTGGCGTCCATCCGGGAGATCATCAAATCGGAAACGGCATGCTCGAGGACTTCGGCCTCGTCGTGGACTTCGTCCCAGCCGTACCCGAGTTCCTGAACCAGGTAGGTCTCGATCAACCGGTGGCGCCGGACCATGGACACAGCAGCGGCGCGGCCGCTGTCCGTCAAGGCGATGGAACCGTAGCGGGCGTGATCGACCAGGCCCTGGTCCGAGAGTTTGCGGATGGCCTCTGACACGGTCGAGGCCGAGACGCTCATCTTCTCGGACAGGAGCTTGGTGGAAACCCGTTCGTGGGACCACTCCTGGATCGTCCAGATGACCTTGAGGTAGTCCTGAGCCACCGACGAGAGCGCGAGCGTGTCGATTGCCGCGTCGTGCGCCGAAGTGTTGTCGCTGTCCGACGCCGATGATGCTTCCGAGGTTCCGGTCTTGTGAGCTGCCACAACGCTTAGCTTAGGCTACGAAATCCGGAACTTCCGTACGTGAGCGGCAGCACAGCGGTGATTCGCTGGGCGGGTCCGAACGTGACCCGCCGCTAGTGGACCCGTAGGCTGCCAATCGTGCTGAGATGGCGTGGTCTCGACGAAGTTCCGGCCGATTGGGGTCGTTGTGTGCTCACTATCGGTGTGTTCGACGGTGTGCATCGTGGGCATGCCCAATTGATAGCGAGAGCGGTTACCGCTGCCCGCAAACGTGGTGTTCCGAGCGTGTTGATGACGTTCGACCCGCATCCCATGGAGGTTGTGCGGCCGGGTAGTCATCCAGCCCAGTTGACGACGCTGCAACGGCGTGCGGAATTGGCTCAGGATCTGGGCATCGACGTCTTCTGCGTGATGCCGTTCACCGCTGATTTCATGAAGCTGACGCCCGAGCGCTACGTCCACGAAATTCTCGTCGAACGCCTGCATGTCGCCGAGGTGGTGGTGGGGGACAACTTCACCTTCGGGAAGAAGGCGCTCGGTAACGTTGATCTCCTGCGTGAGATGGGCGCTCGTTTCGGCTTTGCCGTCGACGGCGTCCAGCTGCTCGCCGAGCATGCGGTGACGTTCTCGTCCACCTATATCCGTTCGTGCGTCGACGCGGGCGACATGGAAGCGGCTACCGAAGCTCTCGGCCGTCCGCATCGTGTCGAAGGTGTAGTCGTGCACGGTGACAAGCGTGGACGCGAGCTGGGATTCCCGACGGCGAACGTTGCACCGCCGATGTTTTCGGCCATTCCGGCCGACGGTGTGTACGCAGCGTGGTTCACGGTGCTCGGCGCCGGTGAGGAACTCGGAACCGTCGTTCCCGGTCGTCGATACCAAGCCGCAGTCTCTGTAGGGACCAATCCGACCTTCTCCGGCCGGACCCGCACCGTCGAGGCCTACGTACTCGACACCGAAGCCGACCTGTACGGGCAACATGTCGCGGTCGACCTGGTTTCGCGGATTCGCGGGATGGAGAAGTTCGACTCGATCGAGTCGCTCGTCACGGCGATGAACCGGGACGTCGAACGCGCACGCGAAATCTTGAGTGAGGACGCAGAGCGCAGCGTGGGCTGAGCCCCGCGTTAGTGGCGGCGGCCACATTCGCTGCGGGCGTGCGAATATGCCGCATTACTGCTGGTAGGATCTTCTCTCGGTGCGTGCTGCGGTTTGCGGTGGCCGCGCCCGATCTAGTTCCTTTCACGCAAACGTCATTACAGGAGTGAATCAAGTGGCATTGACCACGGAAGAAAAGAAGGTCGTTCTCGGCGAGTACGGCTTGCACGAGACCGACACGGGATCGCCCGAAGCTCAGGTGGCAATGCTCACCAAGCGCATCACCGATCTCACCGAGCACCTCAAGACCCACAAGCATGACCACCACTCGCGTCGTGGACTGCTCTTGATGGTCGGTCGCCGTCGTCGTCTGCTGAAGTACGTGGCAAAGACCGACGTCGCTCGCTACCGCACGCTCATCGAGCGTCTCGGCCTGCGTCGCTAGATTTTTCTCACGACGCTGATCGAAAGCAACACGGCACGCTTCGGTTTGCCGAACACTCCGTCAGCCGGCGAAGCCACGCATATACTGGGCTTCGCTGGCTTTCGGCGTTAGCTGCCGCAAGGCAGTTTCCGCTGTCGGCGCACATGCACATTTGCCAATGCGCAGTTGTGCAGAGCGCAGTCAGCACACCGTATGCACCAGAGAACGTGGTGTCGGTTGTCGGTAGTGGTTCTCCGGACCGGGCAAGTGCCCGAAAGTTCCGGCGGACTTCGATCGACGGCCGCCCGAACGTCGTGACGTCCCGAAGCAGAAATCGCTCGCATAGTAGGAGCGTCTGCAATTCAAGAGGGGGACGTCCCTCGGTGCGCAGTTTCCACCAGGAGGGTGGAAACGCCCGCGCGGGTACGGCGAAGACGAGAGGGAAGTGAAGAGAAAAGAATGACAGACAATTCCGTAGTAGAGGTCGACGAAGGCGTGTTCGAATCCACCGCCGTGATCGACAACGGGTCTTTCGGTACCCGCACCATCCGTTTCGAGACCGGACGCCTTGCTCAGCAGGCCGCCGGCGCCGTCGTCGCTTACCTGGACGACGAGACCATGCTGCTGTCCGCCACGAGCGCCAGCAAGCACCCCAAGGAGCACTTCGACTTCTTCCCCCTGACGGTGGACGTCGAAGAGCGCATGTACGCAGCGGGCCGCATCCCCGGTTCGTTCTTCCGTCGTGAGGGACGCCCCTCCACCGACGCGATCCTGACCTGCCGCCTCATCGACCGGCCGCTGCGCCCGTCGTTCGTCGACGGTCTCCGTAACGAGATCCAGGTCGTCGTCACGGTCATGAGCCTCAACCCGCAGGATCTGTACGACGTCGTGGCTATCAACGCCGCTTCCGCGTCGACGCAGATCGCGGGCCTGCCGTTCTCCGGTCCCGTCGGTGGCGTGCGTGTTGCACTCATCGTCTCCGAGGACAACAAGGCCGGCCAGTGGGTTGCATTCCCGACGGTCGATCAGCTCGAGAACGCTGTCTTCGACATGGTCGTTGCCGGCCGCGTCGTGTCCGGCAGCGGTGACAACGCCGACGTCGCGATCATGATGGTCGAGGCCGAGGCCACCGACAACGTCATCGCGAAGATCGCCGACGGCGCTCAGGCACCGACCGAGGCCATCGTCGCCGAAGGCCTCGAGGCCGCCAAGCCGTTCATCGCACGCCTGTGCGCTGCACAGGCAGCACTGGCATCCAAGGCTGCAAAGCCCACGGGTGACTACCCGGTCTTCCCGGCGTACCAGGACGACGTTTTTGCTGCCGTCGAGGCCGCTGCGTCCGAAAAGCTCAATGCCGCACTGACAATCGCCGGCAAGCAGGAACGCGACGACAAGACCGACGAGGTCAAGGTCGAGGTTCTCGAGCAGGTTGCACCGAACTTCGAAGGCCGCGAAAAGGAACTGGGAGCAGCGTTCCGCTCGCTCACCAAGAAGCTGGTTCGCCAGCGCATCCTGCGCGATCAGTTCCGCATCGACGGCCGCGGCGTCACGGACATCCGTTCGCTCTCTGCCGAGGTTGCGATCATCCCGCGCGCACACGGCTCCGCACTGTTCGAGCGCGGCGAGACCCAGATCCTGGGTGTCACCACTCTCGACATGGTCAAGATGGCGCAGCAGGTCGACTCGCTCGGTCCCGAGACCAGCAAGCGCTACATGCACCATTACAACTTCCCGCCGTACTCCACTGGTGAGACGGGCCGCGTCGGTTCGCCGAAGCGTCGCGAAATCGGTCACGGTGCACTCGCCGAGCGCGCTCTCATGCCGGTTCTGCCCAGCGTCGAAGAGTTCCCGTACGCGATTCGCCAGGTCTCCGAGGCTCTGAGCTCCAACGGCTCCACCTCGATGGGCTCGGTGTGTGCTTCCACGCTCGCACTGCTCAACGCCGGTGTGCCGCTGCGTGCTCCGGTTGCCGGTATCGCCATGGGTCTGGTTTCCGACCAGGTCGACGGTGAAACCCGCTACGTGGCTCTGACCGACATCCTCGGCGCCGAAGACGCTTTCGGTGACATGGACTTCAAGGTCGCAGGCACCAAGGACTTCGTCACGGCTCTGCAGCTGGACACGAAGCTCGACGGTATCCCGTCGCAGGTCCTCGCCGGCGCATTGTCGCAGGCGAAGGACGCACGGACCACGATCCTCGAGGTCATGGCGGAAGCCATCGACACCCCGGACGAGATGAGCCCGTTCGCTCCCCGCGTGACGGCCATCAAGGTCCCTGTCGACAAGATCGGCGAGGTCATCGGCCCCAAGGGCAAGATGATCAACTCCATCACCGAGCAGACCGGTGCCAACATCTCCATCGAAGACGACGGCACCGTGTTCGTCGGCGCCACCGATGGACCGTCTGCACAGGCCGCGATCGACATGATCAACGCAATTGCCAACCCGCAGCTCCCCAAGGTCGGCGAGCGGTTCTTGGGCACGGTCGTCAAGACCACCGCCTTCGGTGCCTTCGTTTCGCTCCTGCCGGGACGCGACGGACTGGTGCACATCTCGAAGCTGGGCAGCGGTAAGCGCATTGCCAAGGTCGAAGACGTGGTCAACGTCGGATCCAAGATCCGCGTCGAGATCGCCGACATCGATGCTCGCGGCAAGATCTCGCTGATCCCGGTCGAAGAGGGCAACGACGAGGCTGCCGCTCCGGCCGCCGACGAGGCTGCTTCCGAGTAGATCTCACTTCGTACTCTGATGCGGCCCCGCGCGGATTTCCGTGCGGGGCCGCATCTGTACTGTCTGTAGACACGAACCTGTAGATACCTGATTCACCACTTGCACCGAGGACTGCTGAACCTTTTCATGGCAAAGACCACCCCCAACACCACGCGCAGCCGCAGCGCTGTGCTGAAATCGCCGATCGATGCGAAGTCTCCTGAATCGGGAGTGCAGCGCACGGTCCTTCCCGGCGGCCTGCGCGTCGTCACCGAATTCATCCCCGGTGTGCGTTCGGCCTCCGTCGGCGTGTGGGTCGGAGTCGGCTCCCGCGACGAGCAGCCGAGTGTGGCCGGTGCCGCGCATTTTCTCGAGCACCTGCTGTTCAAATCGACGCCGTCACGGACAGCGTTGGACATCGCGCAGGTCATGGATGGTGTGGGCGGCGAACTCAATGCATTCACGTCGAAGGAACACACCTGTTTCTACGCGCATGTGATCGACGACGACCTTCCGATGGCGGTGGACCTTGTCGCCGACGTCGTGCTGCGCGGGCGTTGCAGAACCGCGGACGTCGACGTCGAGCGGCAAGTAGTGCTCGAAGAGATCGCGATGCGCGACGACGATCCCGAAGACTTGCTCGGCGACGCGTTCCTGACCGCGTTGTTCGGCGATCATCCCGTCGGTCGTCCGATCATCGGTAGCGTCGAATCGATCGAGTCGATGTCGCGCAATCAGTTGCATTCCTTCCATATTCGGCGTTACACGCCGCAGCGGATGGTGCTCGCCGTAGCGGGAAACGTCGACCACAAGCAGGTTGTGACGCTCGCTCGCCGTGCATTTGCCGGGCATCTCGAGCGTGGGGTCAAGCCGGCGCCGCGGCGCGAAGGCACTCTGCGTTTGCGAACGATGCCTGAACTGAGCTTGACCCACCGCGACAGCGAGCAGGTCCACCTTGCGCTTGGGGTGCGCGCGTTCGGTCGGCACGAGGGCCATCGCTGGGCGCTGTCGGTTCTCAACGCCGCAGTCGGTGGCGGGCTGAGTTCTCGTCTCTTCCAAGAGATTCGGGAGAAGCGCGGGCTCGCGTACTCCGTCTATTCCGGCGTCGACACCTTCGCGGACACCGGAGCGTTCTCCGTGTACGCGGGTTGTCAGCCGGAGAACCTCGGGGAGGTCGCCACGGTGATCCGCGAGGTGCTCGCGAACGTGGCGAGGGACGGAATCACCGATGCCGAGATCGCCCGCGCCAAGGGATCGCTGCGCGGCGGATTGGTTCTGGCACTGGAAGATTCAGGCTCACGCATGAACCGTATCGGTCGCAGTGAGCTGAACTACGGCAACCATCGCAGTGTTGCGCAGACGCTCGCGACCATCGACGCAGTCACCTCCGAAGAGGTGCTCGAGGTGGCGCAGGTGCTCTTGACGAGGCCGTTTGCAGCCGCCGTCGTCGGCCCGTACAAGCGGGTTCGTGACCTCCCCGCGTCGGTACGCGGGATCGTGGGCAAGTAGCTCGAACAATCGAAATCGGGGTGTGCAGTTGAAGATCCGTGGTGCAGTGCTCGAAGAGATCGGCCGGGAGCGTCCCTTTGTGGAATCGACCCCGATTTCGATTTCGGAGCTTGATCTCGAATCCCCGGGCCCCGGCGAGATCCTCGTCAAGATCGAAGCTGCCGGGCTTTGTCACTCCGACCTCTCCGTGGTCGACGGGAATCGCGTGCGTCCCGTGCCGATGTTGCTGGGACACGAGGCTGCTGGTCGAATCGTCGAACTCGGCGACGGAGTCGATTCGCTGTCGGTTGGCGCCCGCGTCGTGATGACGTTTCTTCCGCGGTGTGGTGACTGCGCGGGATGCGCCACCGACGGCCGGATGCCGTGCACGGTGGGTAGCGCCGCCAACAACGACGGCAGTTTGCTCGGTGGCGCGCAACGGTTGCGGCGCTCCGGCGAGAACGTCAAACATCATCTCGGTGTTTCGGGTTTCGCGACGCATGCGGTGGTCAATGCCAAGTCGGTAGTTGCCGTCGACGACGACATCCCGGCCGAAATTGCAGCCGTACTCGGCTGCGCGGTGTTGACCGGAGGGGGAGCGTTGCTCAACGCGGCCAGGCCTCGCCCGGCCGACACGGTGATGGTGGTCGGCTTGGGCGGAGTCGGGATGGCCGCAATCCTGACGGCGAGGGCACTCGGGGTCGAGAACGTCATCGGCGTCGACGCACTGGAGTCGAAGTTGGCCCAGGCTCTGGAACTGGGCGCGACCGAGGTCTTCACACCGTCCGGCCTGTCCGAGAGTGGCGTTCGCGCAGACATCGTCGTCGAGGCCGCGGGAAATGCTCGGGCCTTCGAGACCGCGGTGGCTGCGACGGCAGCGGGTGGCACGACCGTCACGGTCGGGTTGCCGGCGCCTGACGCGCGCTCGTCGATCTCACCTCTCGGGCTGGTCGCCGAAGCGCGGACCATCATCGGCAGTTACCTCGGATCCGCCGTCCCGGCTCGCGACATCCCGATCTACGCGCAGTTGTGGCGAGACGGGAAGCTACCGGTCGAGAAGCTGATCTCCTCGCGAATCGAATTGGACGACATCAACTCCGGTATGGACGAACTGGCGGACGGAAAAGCAATCCGACAGGTCATTATTTTCGACTCGGAGTAGCGCCACGCTGGCGTTATGCAGCGTTTATGCGCCTGCGACGAGATGAAAATCCACGCGAGCCGCCCGGGAAAATCGTTACCTCCTGTAACGCTCATCTCGTACTGGACGACTACTCGAATGACGTTGCGTGACGCCCCGGGGGTCGGTCGTACGTTTTCCAAAAGCTGATTGGGGAGAAGATATGCCGGTTCGTGGGTTCTTTTCGCGACATCGAATACTGGCGGGTGCAGTAGCGCCCGCAGCGCTCGGCGTGGCCGCACTTGTCGCGGTCGCAGTTGCCGTGGATTCTCCGCAATCGCAGACGATCGAGACCGAGTTGACCGCGTCTGTCACCGAGTGCCACGACACGGTCGGGATCGGTGTCGCCGGTCGCGGTGACACGCCGGTCGAGGGCACGACGAAGATGCTCGTCGGTGCGGATGGAAAGACACTCCTGCCGGCGGCGCTCACAGACGACTACAGCAGCCACTGGGTAGACGGGGTACTCAAGGCACCCGCCGGTTCGGTCAAGGACGGCTCGTACGCCTCCGTCTACATCGCGTACCCCGCCAACATGGACAGTTACGAAGAAGCCGTGACTACGGGCGCGGACAATACGCGCGCTGTCATGAAGGCGATCAGCGCCGCGTGCCCGAACACGAAGTTCTCGATTGTCGGGTACAGCGAGGGCGCTGACGTCGTGCGCCGCGTCGCGATGGACATCGGCTCGGAGTCGAGTACCTCCGGCATCAATCCGGACAATGTTGTCGGTGTTGTCATCTTCGCCGACGCTGGTCGACTCGCGGGCGAGGGCCCGTTCCCCGGCGCGAAAAACCCCTACACGAATCCTGACGGTTTCAACGAGAAGTATCAGAACGGCAAGAACACCGCTTCCGGATCCGGGGCACTGCCGGGAACCAGCGGAGATTTTGGTGCCTTGAAGGGCAAGGTTGCGTCCTTCTGCTCTGACGGCGACCTCACCTGCGCAGCCCCCGAGAACATTTCACTCCTGATCCTGGCGGCAAACGTCGGTCGGCAGCTCAACGTCGATCAGTTGCAAGCTCAGAATCTGACGCCCGCCACCGGCATGGATATCGCGACGGTGATGGGACGCGTGATGTTCGACGCGTTCAACGACATCTCGAGCAATCCCACCTGGATGCAGAGCGACGAAACCTTCCTCCAGGTCTTGCTGAAGGTGTCCGACCCGGCATACAAGCCGAGCGAGGCCACCACCAAGCCAGTCGCGAAGGACTCGGTTTCCACTGAGGAAGTGTCGCCGTTGGCGTACCTGCCGCAGAAGCTGTTCAAGGAAATCGTGGGGCTCATCGCCACGAACCAGAACACGATCCCCGTAATCATGAACGACCCGTACGGCCTGACCTTGGGTCCGGACGTCGGCCACCACTTCGACTACTGGCGTGATTCGGATGTTGGAAACGGAAAGCCCCTGACATCAGCGGAGTACGCAGCCGCGTGGCTGACCTATCTGGCCAAGCAGGCTCAGGACGGCAAGCCTGTCGATTCGTCGGCGAAGCCGACCGCCGAAGAAATGGCGAATGCAATCGATGCCTTGGCTGCCTCACCTTCGGTTACCGACTCGGCCAAGACCACGACAACCACGGCCGCAGCGGTACAACCCGCACCCGCTGGTTCGGAATCTGCAGCACCGGTTCCCGCGGCTCCGACGACGACATCCGTTGCCCCGGCTGCGTCGCCGAGTGTGACTTCAACCGTGGCGCCGTCGACTTCAGTCGAGTCAAGTGCGCCGCCGACCGCGACCGCGACCGCGACGACGACAACGACGACGACGCAAACTGCGGCCGGGTAACCGTCAGGTTTCCGTTCGTCACGAATGACGCTGTCACAGGCTGCGATCCGCAATTAGTTGCGGATCGCAGCCTGTTTTCGTGTACGGGTTCCGTACGCCGACCGTTGGTGCTTATCGTGGAAGGGAGGTTTCCGGATCACGAATCGTGGGTTTCACCGTGCACGAGCTGTCTATTGCGCAGAGTGTGGTCGAAGCCGTGTGTGAGCGTGCCGGCGAGCGACGAGTATCGAGCGTGCGGCTGGAAGTAGGGCAACTCTGCGCGGTGGTTCCACACTCCCTGTTGTTCTGCTTCGACGTCGTCACTGCGGGTACTCACGCCGAAGGTGCCAGCTTGCACATCGATCAGATTGCAACCAGCGCGCGATGCAAAAGCTGCGGCGTGACGTTCTCGCCGCCCGACATGTTCTTGCTGTGTGAATGCGGCAGTGCTGATGTCGAGGTGCTTGCCGGCCGAGAGTTGCGGATCCTGTCGATGGAAGTGAGCTGAGCATGTGCGCGACGTGTGGGTGCGGGGATACCACAGGACCCCGGGTGTCGGTAGTCGCAGACGGAGAACACGAGCAGGAACAGGGTCACGGTCACGGTCACGGGTATGACCATGAGCACAGCCACCCCGACCACACTGTGATTCTCGAGCAGCAGGTGCTTGCCAAGAACGACGGCATTGCCCTGCACAATCGTGAGTGGATGCGGGCGCGCGGAATCACGGCGCTCAACATCATGAGTTCGCCCGGCGCGGGGAAGACGACGTTGCTGGCGCGAACGATCCGCGAACTCGAACGGCAACGACCTGTCGCAGTGATCGAAGGTGACCAGGAAACCCGCCTCGATGCCGAACGGATTCGCGAGACCGGTGCGTCGGTGGTCCAGGTGAACACCGGGGCCGGTTGTCACCTCGACGCGGAGATGGTCGACCGCGCACTACGCGCCCTGGACCCCGCAGACGAGTCGCTGCTTCTGATCGAAAACGTCGGAAACCTGGTGTGCCCCGCGCTCTTCGACCTGGGCGAGGAAGGCAAGGTTGTCCTAATTTCGACACCGGAGGGGGATGACAAGCCGAAAAAGTACCCGCACATCTTTGCCGTCGCGGACCTGGTCGTGATCAACAAGATCGACTTGCTCCCATACGTCGAGTTCGACGTCGATGCCTGTGTCGCACAGGCGAAAATCCTCAATCCTGCTGTGCGCGTGGTTGTTTTATCTGCGACGACAGGTGAGGGCATGGACGAGTGGTACGAGTGGATCGGTAGTCGTTCGGCGATTTCTCCGGTGGCCGTTGACAACTGATCTGCTCGGGTAGTTAATGAAATGAGTGGGTGCCACGCAAGTGGGCCGAGGTTCGACTCCGGTGGCGTCAGCGTTTCGGTGCCGCGGCAATTCGAGGCCACAGAGTTTTGAGGCCATAGCGTGTCAGGCCGGTGGCGGCGCCGAGAATCAGGCGCAAGTGCACCCGTGAAAGCGGCTGACATGGACACACAAAAATCGACTGCTGGCACCACGGCGGAACCTGCCTCCGAAAGCGCAGCGACCTCCCGAAGCGCAGCGGCGAAAGCGGAAGAAACCTTGATCCACGTGCTGTGGATCAATGCCGGGCTCAGTTGCGACGGTGATTCGGTGGCGCTGACTGCCGCCACGCAACCCAGTATCGAGGAGATCGCGCTCGGTGCGTTGCCCGGCCTGCCTCAGGTAGCGGTTCATTGGCCGCTCATCGACTTCGAATGCGGACCGCAGGGTGGCGCTGACGATTTCCTGGAGTGGTTCTGGAAAGCCGACCGGGGAGAACTGGAACCCTTTGTTCTTGTTGTCGAAGGATCGATACCGAACGAGAAACTTCACGACGAAGGGTACTGGTGTGGTTTCGGGAACAATCGCGAAACCGGCCAACCGGTCACCACGAGCGAATGGCTCGACAAGCTGGCACCGAAAGCCACAGCGGTAGTCGCAGTCGGCACGTGTGCGACATACGGCGGGATACATGCGATGGCCGGCAATCCGACGGGTGCGATGGGTGTGCCGGACTATCTCGGGTGGACCTGGAAATCGAAGGCGGGCATCCCGATCGTGTGCGTTCCCGGGTGCCCCATTCAGCCGGACAACCTCTCCGAGACCCTGACTTATCTTCTTTACATGGCCACTGACCAGGCGCCGATGATTCCCTTGGACGAATCCCTGCGCCCGCAGTGGCTTTTCGGTGCCACCGTTCACGAGGGCTGTGACCGTGGCGGATACTACGAACAGGGCGAGTTCGCGACGGAGTACGGGTCACCGAAGTGCATCGTCAAACTCGGGTGTTGGGGACCGGTCGTGAAATGCAATGTCCCCAAACGCGGTTGGATCAACGGAGTTGGCGGGTGTCCCAACGTCGGCGGGATCTGCATCGGGTGCACTATGCCGGGGTTCCCCGACAAGTTCATGCCGTTCATGGATGAACCGCCCGGCGGCAAACTCTCCACCAATGCGGTGGGAATGTACGGGTCCGTGATTCACAGTCTGCGCCGGATCACCGGTCACACGTTGGACAAGGAACCGCACTGGCGCGAGCGCGGGTCGAAGTTGCTCACCGGTGCAACGCGTACGTGGTGACCGACCGGATACATTCAAATCAGTTCGTGAGCAACGTCTCTGGGAGGCACTGCAATGACGGCCATCGTTCCCGAACCCACCTCGACTGCGGACCGCGACGGTCTAGTCGAGATGGCGTGGGACCCCATCACCCGAATCGTCGGCAGTCTGGGCATCTACACCAAGATCGACTTCGCCAATCGCGAAGTGGTGGAGTGCCACAGCACGTCGTCGATTTTTCGTGGGTATTCCCTGTTCATGAAGGGGAAGGACCCGCGTGACGCGCATTTCATCACCAGTCGTATCTGCGGCATCTGCGGTGACAATCACGCCACGTGCTCGTGCTACGCACAGAACATGGCGTACGGCGTCAAGCCGCCGCATCTGGGCGAGTGGATCGTCAATCTCGGCGAGGCCGCCGAGTACATGTTCGACCACAACATCTTTCAAGAGAATCTGGTCGCAGTCGATTACTGCGAGAAGATGGTCTCCGAAACGAATCCCGGTGTGCTGGCGCAGGCGGAGAACACGCGCTGCCCGCACGAGGATCAGCATGGTTATCGCACGATCGCCGACATCATGCGGACCCTCAATCCGTTCACGGGTGAGTTCTATCGGGAGGCGCTGCAAGTCTCGCGTTCGACCCGTGAAATGTTCTGCCTGATGGAGGGTAGGCACGTCCACCCGTCGACGCTCTATCCCGGTGGCGTCGGCACGGTCGCGACGATCGAACTGATGACGGACTACATGTCGAGGCTGATGCGGTACGTCGAATTCATGAAGAAGGTCGTGCCCATGCACGACGACCTGTTCGACTTCTTCTACGAGGCGCTGCCTGGTTACGAAAAGGTAGGACTGCGGCGGACCCTGCTGGGTTGTTGGGGTTCGTTCCAAGACCCCGAGTACTGCAATTTCTCGTACAAGGACATGACCGACTGGGGCCGGAAGATGTTTGTCACTCCCGGTGTGGTTGTCGACGGCAAGCTGGTCACAACAGATCTGGTGGACATCAACCTCGGTATCCGAATCATGCTGGGCTCCTCGTATTACGAGGACTGGAGTGATCAGGAGATGTTCGTCAAAACCGATCCGCTGGGTAACCCCGTCGATCGCAGGCACCCGTGGAATCAACACACCAACCCCCACCCGCAGAAGCGGAACCTCGAGGACAAGTACAGCTGGGTCATGTCTCCGCGATGGTTCGACGGAAAAGACAATCTCGCTCTGGACACCGGCGGGGGAGCATTGGCTCGTCTGTGGAGCACCGCTCTTGCCGGCCTGGTCGACATCGGATACCTCGAGTCGACCGGACACAGTGTGAAGATCAATCTTCCGAAAACAGCGTTGAAGGGTCCGGTCTCGCTGGAGTGGAACATTCCAGAACACGGCAGCAACACTCTCGAAAGGAACCGTGCGCGAACCTATTTCCAGGCGTACGCAGCGGCTGCTGCCCTTCATTTCGCCGAGAAGGCGCTTGTCGAGATCCGGGCCGGCCGCACCAAGACGTGGGAGTCGTTCGAGGTCCCGGACGAGGGTATCGGCTGCGGATTCACCGAAGCCGTCCGCGGAGTTCTCTCACATCACATGGTGATTCGTGACGGAAAGATCGCGAACTATCACCCGTACCCACCGACGCCGTGGAACGCGAGCCCGCGCGACAGCTACGGAACCCCCGGTCCGTACGAGGATGCCGTGCAGGGTCAGCCGATCTTCGAGGAGAACGATCGAGATCACTTCAAGGGCATCGACATCATGCGGACCGTGCGTAGTTTCGATCCCTGTCTGCCGTGCGGCGTCCACATGTACCTCGGCGGCGGTAAGACCCTGGAGAAGTTGCACTCGCCGACGCAGTCCGTGACCGGGGAGTGATCGATGGAACAATCGGCCGACTACTGGCGCGGAGCAGGTGAGCGCATCGAGACGTTGTTGCAGGCCAATGCCGGTGCAGGCCCGGTGGCCAAAGATCGCGCCGAACAACTGGTGCGCGAGGTCGTGCAGTTGTACGGCGAAGCACTCGAACACACCGTCGCGCTGGCGGATCCGGCCACGATGGATGCGATGGTTCGCGACGATCTGGTGTCCAGCCTGCTACTGGTGCACGGACTTCACCCGCACGACGTGGAGACCCGCGTCCGCACTGCGCTCGACAGCGTCCGTCCGTACCTCGGTTCGCATGGCGGCGACGTCGAACTGATCGAGGTGGCGGGCGGCGTGGTGCGACTACGGCTTCTCGGGAGCTGTAACAGTTGTCCTTCGTCCTCGGTCACCCTCGAAACCGCCGTTCAGGATGCGGTGCAGGCGGCGGCACCCGAGACCACCGGAATAGACGTCGAAACACCCGACCCGCACGAAGTGAAGTCGGGTGTGATCTCGGTCGAGTCCTTGTTCTCGCACGTACACGCAGGCGGGGGAGGTGCGCACTGGGTGGAGGTCCCCGAATTCGCCGAAGTCGACGTGGGCGAGGTCGCGGGGTTCCGGGTATCGGGCACCGATCTGTTGGTCTGTCGCTCCGGTGACGATCTGTACGCGTATCGCGACCATTGCCCAGTGTGTGAGCACTCGATGGCGGGGGCTGTGCTCGAACGCATGATGGGCCGACCTGCCCGAGACGCCGCCGTCCTCACCTGTCCGACGTGCTCTGCCCATTTCAGTGTGTACGGAGCGGGAGCGCGGGTGGGTACCGGTTCCGAGCACCTGGCGCCTGTGCCGGTGCTGATTCGCGACGGGGTGCTCTCGGTCGCGCTTGCTGACGATTCAGCGATATCGGTGACCTAGCCGTGAACGCAGCCCGGTCATGAAAGTCACTGTGGGAGAGGTGCTCACACGAATCGCCTCGGCGCGTGCCGTTCCGTCCGGACCGCGGTGTGAGATGTGTGCGGCGGGCATAGGCGACGAACACCAACACGTCGTGGACGTACAGGTCCGGAGCCTGATGTGCGTGTGCCGTCCCTGCTATCTACTTTTTGCGCCGGTCGACGCGGACCTTCGATACAAGGCGGTTCCCGATCGGTATCTCGAATTTCCGAACTTCGACCTCGGACCTGGCCGGTGGGAGTCTCTGGAAATCCCCGTCGGCCTGGCATTCTTCTTTCGAAACTCACTCCTCGACAAGTACATAGTCTTCTACCCGGGGCCGGCCGGAGCTACCGAATCCGAGTTGCCCATCGACTCGTTCGAGACTGTGCTCGCGGAGAATCCTGGGCTTTCGCAGATGCGGGCCGACGTCGAGGCGTTGATCGTGTCGGTGCCCACGTCAGGACAATCGCCGAGATGCTTTGTTGTTCCCGTCGACGCCTGTTACGAACTGGTGGGACGGTTGCGCACCGTGTGGCGCGGATTCGACGGTGGCCAGGATGCCGCACGCGCAGTGGACGAGTTCTTCGGGCGCGTCGAGGCGCGAAGCAGGTCGGCATGACTGTTCTCGACTTCTCGGTCGACGACGTGGAGGTGGAACCGTACGCGGTTACGCCGAATCTGACGGTGAGATTGAGGATGTCGGAATCCACCGGCGCGACCGTCCGTGCGGTTGCTCTGCGCGCGCAGGTTCGAATCGAACCGCACCGCCGACCGTACTCAGACGCGGAAGGCGAAGGTCTGCGCGATCTCTTCGGTCCGCGGGAGCGTTGGTCGAGTACGCTGCGCACCTTCCTGTGGATGGAATGTTCCACGGTCGTTCAAGGATTCACCGGAACCACGGTCGCGGCCTTACCCATGGCGTGTACGTACGACTTCTCGGTGACGGCGTCGAAGTACATGCACGCACTCGGTGACGGAACAATTCCGATAGTGGTTCTACTGAGCGGAACCGTATTCACCGACGGGCAGCGCGGTTTCTCGGTCCAGCAGATCCCGTGGGACAGATCTGCTGCCTACGAATTGCCGGTCGACGTGTGGAAACAGCTGATGGCCACGCATTATCCGGCCTCTGGTTGGGTACGCCTCGACCATGAGACGATTGCCGATCTCGTGCGATTCAAGGCAGCTCACGGCCTCACGGACCTCGATTCAGCCGTGCGGCAGTTGCTGACGGCGAGCCAGGTGCAGCGATGACCCGAACGGAGATGGATCACGACGTCCGCGCCGTGGCCGACGCTGTCCTGTACGAGGGATATCTCCTCTATCCTTACCGGGCCGGCTCGGCGAAGAATCAATCCCGTTGGCAGTTCGGGGTTCTCGGACCACCAGGCGCCGCCGAGGTCGGAGTCGGCGAGGAACCGTCGATGTCCGCGCAATGCCTGCTCGGCGAATTCGAGGGGAGGGGCCCTGCTGCCGAACCCGTCGAAGTGACTGCGACTGTGAGATTTCTGCATCACCAGTCGCGGACGGTGGAACGACTCGGTGCCGGCGGCGCGTGGATCCCGGTCGATCGGTTGGTAGTCGACGAGCGCGAGTCGATCTCGTGGGACGAAGCCACCGAATCCGAGATCGTGTTGGGTCCGTGGGGTCTGGACGAGCTCGAGGCCGGCGTCGAAGGAACCTTCTGTGCGGCGGGGGTTGTCGACGGAGAGACTTTGTCGGACTCTCGGGGCAGGGTGGTCGGACGGATCGTTCGGACGCGGCTTCCGGTGAATGGCTTCTTGGCAGTGAGCGCCTCCGCCGGGGGCGGGCGCACGGTGATTTCCGTGAAGATCATGAACGCCACGAGCGTCGACGCAAGGGACAAGGGCACAGCCACGGCGCAATCGATGCTCGGCACTCACGTCATTGTGAACTGCACAGGCTCGAGGTTCCTGTCGTTGTTCGAAGACGCAGATCACTCGGAGTCGCTGCGGCAAAATCGCTGTTATCCGGTGCTTGCGGGGACCGAGGACCCCGCTCACCCTGGTACATCGCCCACGGTTCTGGTATCACCGATCATCTTGTACGACTTTCCCGAGATTGCGCCGCAGAGCGAGGGATCTCTCTTCGATTCGACCGAGATCGACGAAATTCTCACCCTGAGAATCCTCGCCATGACCGACGAGGAAAAGGCGCGGGCGCGGGCAACCGACTCCAAAGCCGCCGACATCATCGACCGATGTGAGCGCTTGACGGACGATGATCTAGCCGGCCTTCACGGTGTGCTGCGAGATCCGCACGCCGGTTCTGATCTGATCCCCGAGGTGCCTGACGGCGTGGACTGGTGGACCCCGGAAGCCGACACCAGTGTTCAACCACGCACCGACGCAGTTCTGATCAACGGCGTCCGCGTCTGTGGTGGAAGTACAGTTCGGCTTCACCCCTCACGTCGCGCCGATGCTCAGGACCTGTTCTTCGACGGCCGGATCGCCCACGTCGCCACCATTCATGAAGACGTGGACGGCGACATTCATGTTGGGGTGACACTCTTGGACGATCCGGCCGCCGATCTGCACAACTGGTACGGCCGCTACCTGTACTTCGCGCCGGACGAGATAGAGCCGATGCCGCGAGACAGCGCGAGTTGACGTACTTCAGAGCTATCGGACTTCACAGCTATCGAGAGGAGAACTCGCCATGAGGAACATGGGATTGCTGTCGACGGCACTTCTCGGCGCCACCGCGATCGCAGCCGCGGTCGTTCTGGTGGTGTCGATGCCGGACATCCAGCGTTATCTGCGAATGCGAAAGATGTAAAACGCTGTGCGCGTGCTGATTGCAGGTGTCGGAAACATATTTCTCGAAGACGACGGATTCGGCCCCGAAGTTGTTCGGGCGCTGCAGCATGAGATTCTCCCGTCGGGAGCTCGCTTGGTCGACTACGGGATTCGGGGCGTGCATCTGGCCTACGACTTGTTGGAGTCGTGGGACGCGCTGGTGCTGATCGACGCCTTACCGGTGACCGGAGTCCCGGGGAAGCTCGCGATCATCGAAGTGGACCCCGAAAGTGAAGGTCCGCAAGGAGGTTTCGACGCGCACTCGATGCATCCGAGTTCGGTGTTTGCCAGCCTGCAGGCCCTCGGCGGAACACTCCCGCGGACGTTCGTGGTGGGGGCACACGCGAAATCGATTGGCGACGGAATCGGATTGAGTGCAGAGATGCGTGATTCGGTCGGACAAGCCGCCTCTGCGGTGATGGCACTCGTCCGGTCGATCGACGTGGATTGTGATGCCACCACATTGGGGCCGGAGGTGTGAGTCATGTGTCTGGGGATTCCGGGACGGGTACGCGAACTACTGGACGGATACGGCGGTCAACTCGCCCTCGTCGACGTGGAAGGTGCACCACGCAAGGTCAACATCGGAATGCTCGACGAAGGCGCCGTCACGGCAGGTGACTGGGTAGTGATCCACATGGGCTTTGCAGTCGAGAAGGTCGACGAGCAGGGAGCACGCCACGCTCGGGCCGGCCTCGAACTGATGGGCCGTGGTGATCATGACGGTCAGATCGACGACTCCGATACTCGTACGGGCGAGGTCGGGACATGATGATCGCCTGCCATGTCATCGTTCGTGGCGTAGTCCAGGGGGTGGGATTCCGGCCGTTCGTTCATGCGACCGCCACCGAGCTGGGACTCTCGGGTTCGGTAGGAAATTCTGCGCTCGGTGTCGTGATCGACGTCGAAGGCGACGGAGAGGCAATCGATGCATTTGTCGCTCGGGTGCGCAACCGCCCCCCACCGCTGGCCCGGGTGGAGTCGGTAGAGCGCGAGGACTCGCGGCCGGTAGGTCGTCAGGGGTTTTGCATAATCGAGACGGATGCAGGGTCGGTCGGACGAACGTTGGCGCCGGCCGACGTCGGGATCTGCGACGATTGCCTCCGCGAACTGACCGATCCGAGCGATCGACGATTTCGTCATCCCTTCATCACCTGTACCAATTGTGGTCCACGATTCACGATCATCGAGTCGCTGCCCTACGACCGAGCCGCCACGACGATGAAACGGTTCCCGTTGTGCGCGACCTGTGCGGCGGAGTACGTGGATCCCTCGGACCGGCGGTTTCACGCGCAACCGATTGCCTGCCCGGAGTGCGGTCCGACGCTCTCATTCGTGGAACGGGGCACGGACGCGGTGAGCGGCGAGGCCGCACTGCTACGAGCCCGATCGCTACTACGAGACGGGAAGATTCTTGCTGTCAAGGGGATTGGAGGGTTCCACCTGGCCTGCGATGCCCACGATGATCGCGTGGTCCACGAATTGCGTGAACGCAAACATCGAGCAAGCAAGCCGTTGGCGGTGCTGGTGCGAGATGTGCGAGAAGCCGGAGAGCTGGGTGCGGTCGGGGATGCCGAGGCCGATGCCATGTCCTCGCACGAGCGTCCGATAGTGCTGGTTGCCAAAGCGTCTGGCTATGCGCTTTCGCCCTCGGTTGCGCCCGGCATTCCGGATATCGGAATCATGCTGGCCTACAACCCGGTTCAGCACCTACTTCTGGGTTTGGCCGGAGATGCTGCGGGCCCGGCGGTGTTGGTCATGACATCGGCGAACATCGGTGGCGAGCCGATTCTGTACTCCGACAACGATCTCGATCGATTGGGCGAGTTGGCCGACGGAGTCTTGACGCACAACCGTCCGATCTTGATGCCGTGTGACGACTCGGTGATGCGAATAGTGGCCAGCCGACGACAGTTGCTTCGTCGCTCGCGCGGATATGCTCCGCTGCCCGTCACCGCGCCGTTCGACGTACCGCCTACCTTGGCGGTTGGGGCCGACCTGAAGAACACCTTCTGTCTTGCAGAGGGCGGATATGTGTGGCCGAGTCAGCACATCGGAGACATGGGCGACCTTGCTGTTATCGACAGTTTTGCTGCGTCGGAGAGTCACTTCGAATCGATCACGGGAGTAGTGCCGCACCAGATTGCCTGCGACGAGCATCCGCGGTATCGCTCGTCCTCGTGGGCTCGCAGTCGTAGTGGTGACCGACCGGTGCGCGTCGTCGGGCATCACCACGCACATGTGGCTGCCGTGATGGGGGAGAACGGCCGGGACGGGAGCGAACCAGTTCTCGGAATGGCGTTCGACGGCACCGGTTACGGGGCGGACGGCGCAGTGTGGGGAGGGGAACTACTGCTGGCGACGTACAAGGGTTATCGCCGTCTCGCGCATCTGGGATACGTACCGCTGCCCGGGGGCGATGCCGGAGTGGAACGGCCGTACCGAATGGCGCTCGCTCACCTGTGGCATGCGGGGTTGGACTGGGAATCCGACCTCGCGCCCGTGGCAGCCTGTCCGCCCCGAGAGCAGTCGGTCCTACTTCATCAGTTGGAGGCCGGTTTCGGGTGTGTGGACACCTCCAGCATGGGGCGGTTGTTCGACGCAGTCTCCTCGCTGACCGGAGTCCGACAGAGGGTCGACTACGAAGCGCAGGGTGCCATCGAGTTGGAGGGGATTTCGAGGGGAATCGACAGCGCCGGTACGCGGTACACCTTCGACGCGGTGCAGTCGGACGACGATTCGTGGACAGCAGATCCGCGGTCGGTCATTCGGGCTGTCGTCCGCGATCTCCGGGAGAAGGTGCCCGCCGAAGTGATCGGCGCCCGTTTCCACGAATCCGTAGCGCACCTGGTGCTCGAGTGGGCAATTCGTGGCCGGGAACTGGCGGGAGTGGACGAGGTAGTACTCACCGGAGGTGTCTTCCAGAACCCTCGCCTGCTCGTTCGGGCGTGTGCTCTGCTCGGAGCCGCTGGATTCACGCCGCTGACAGGACTGGAGCTACCACCGAACGACGGCGGTCTCGCTTACGGCCAAGTGCTGGTCGGGAGTTCGTCATGAGATCAGGAGTTGTGCCATGTGCCTAGCCGTACCAGGACGTATCGAGTCCCTGGAGGAACGCGACGGAACGACGATGTCGGTGGTGAACTTCGGCGGCGTCCGAAAAGAAGTGTGCCTCGAGTACATTCCGGGCGCCCAAGTCGGCGAGTACGTCGTGGTGCACGTCGGATTTGCCATCCAGCGACTCGACGAGGAATCTGCTCGCAGCACGCTGGCGGAATTCGAGCACCTCGGCGTACTCGAAGAGGAATTCGGTGACGGGTTCGAAAGGGCTGCCCGGGCCGCAGGGATCGAACCGAAGGAGAAAGAATCATGAAGTATCTGGACGAGTTCTCCGATCCGGAACTGGCCGGCAAACTGCTGGATCAGATCCGCGCGCTGGCCACACGGCGATGGGCGATCATGGAAGTGTGTGGTGGTCAGACACATTCGATCATCAGACACGGCATCGATCAACTACTTCCGCAACAGATCGAGATGATCCACGGACCCGGATGCCCGGTCTGCGTCACCCCGCTCGAGATCATCGACAAAGCTCTCGAAATCGCGGCAAGACCCGATGTCATTTTCTGCTCCTTCGGGGACATGTTGCGAGTTCCGGGGAGTTCGTCGGATCTGTTCCGGATCAAGAGCGCCGGCGGCGACGTGCGCGTGGTGTACTCACCGTTGGATGCTCTGACTGTTGCCAAGGAGAATCCGGACCGGCAAGTGGTGTTCTTCGGGATCGGATTCGAGACCACCGCGCCGGCCAACGCCATGACCGTCTATCAGGCCAATCGCCTGGGTATCGAGAACTTCTCGCTACTCGTCTCGCATGTTCTGGTCCCGCCGGCGATGGCCGCGATTATGGACTCGCCAGAGTGCCGCGTGCAGGCATTTCTGGCGGCCGGGCATGTGTGCAGTGTGATGGGAACGTCGGAGTACCCGGCGCTGGCCGAGAAGTACAAGGTCCCGATCGTCGTCACCGGATTCGAGCCACTGGATCTGCTGGAGGGCATCAGAAAGACGGTGCTGCAGTTGGAATCGGGTCGATACGAGGTCGAAAATGCCTACGCCCGTGCCGTCACGGCCGAGGGCAACACCGCAGCGAAGGCGATGCTCGAGGACGTGTTCGCGGTGTCGGATCGGACCTGGCGCGGCATCGGATCGATCCCGGACAGCGGTTGGCAGTTGGCACCGAAGTATGCGTATTTTGATGCCGAAGAGCGTTTTTCGGTGACCGATATCCATACTGACGAGTCGAGTGTCTGCCGTTCCGGAGAAGTGTTGCAAGGTTTGATCAAGCCACACGAGTGCAGTGCCTTCGGGAAGGAATGCACTCCGCGGAATCCGCTCGGTGCCACGATGGTGTCGTCCGAGGGGGCATGCGCTGCGTACTACCTGTACCGGCGCCTGGAACTTCAGGAGGCGGGTCATGCCGGCTGAGGAGACCGCTGTCGTGGACTTGTCGGCGTGGGTCTGCCCACTGCCGCTGCGTGATTCGCCGAATATCGTCATGGGGCACGGTGGTGGGGGAGCGATGTCCGCCGAGCTCATCGAGCATCTGTTCCTTCCCTCGTTCGGAAGCGCTGCCGATGCAGAACTCGGTGACGCGGCCGTGTTCGACGTCGGCGGGGTGCGGCTCGCCTTCTCGACCGACTCGTACGTCGTGAAACCCATGGTGTTTCCCGGTGGAACGATCGGTGACCTTGCTGTCAACGGAACGGTGAACGACCTGGCGATGGCGGGAGCGCAGCCATTGGTGATGTCGACGGCATTCATCCTCGAGGAAGGGACGGCGCTGACCGACATCGCGGGAATCGCGAAGGCACTCGGGCGGGCCGCGCACGTTGCCGGCGTCCGACTGGTGACGGGTGATACCAAGGTTGTCGATGCCGGTCACGGCGACGGAGTCTTCATCAACACCTCGGGAATCGGGATTGTCGCCGATGGTGTGGACATCAATCCCACCCGCGCACAAGAAGGCGACGTCGTAATAGTCAGCGGCGACATCGGCGTTCACGGAGTGGCCGTGATGAGTTGTCGCGAAGGTCTCGAATTCGGGACCGAGGTGCGCAGTGATTGCGCTTCCTTGAACGGCGTGGTCGCCGACATGATTGCTACGGGCGTCGACATCCATGTCTTGCGCGACCCTACCCGGGGCGGAGTTGCCGCGACCCTCAACGAGATCGCTCAGGCGTCGAACATCGGGGTTGCGCTTGTGGAGCGAGATCTGCCGATTCCCGCTGACGTGCGTGATGCCTGTGGGCTACTCGGGTTGGATCCGTTGTACGTCGCAAACGAGGGCAAGTTGATCGCTTTTGTTCCACGCGAAGATGCCGACCGAGTTCTGGAAGCGATGCGCGCCAATCCACTGAGTGTGGGAGCTGCCGTGATCGGGGAGTGCGTGGCCGAACATCGCGGAATGGTGGTGGCGCGAACAGCATTGGGGGGCAATCGGGTAGTGGATTTGCCGGCGGGTGAACAACTTCCGCGGATCTGCTGATGACTGCCGTCGATATGGACGGGCCGGTGTTGTTTGCTCGTTACGCGTATCCGCCGAACGAGTTGGGTTACTGCGGACCCGACGATCCTTCAGTGCTGCTTCGACAGGCCCACGGCATCTCGGCGAGTGGCGACCGTGACCGCGCTCGTCAATTCGACGGTGCGTGGCCGTACCTCGAGGCCTTGGCCGTAAGTGCGGGCATCGACGACCCCCTGGATTCGCGAGTGATCGAAGCCTATTGGGTGGGAGGTGATCTCCTCGACTCTCTCGATTCGGGGAAGTTGTTGCAGCACCTGAGAATAGCCTTCGGTAAACGCGAGAACACCGGGTTCCTCCCCGTCCTCGGGGATCGGGACCGCGCCCTCGCTCACCACAGCTTTCACGTACTTCTGGTGTATCCGTGGGTCAAACTGCTTCGGAAGCGCGGTGAGGTCCCACTGTCGGTCCTCCAGAATTGCCGGATCAGATGGGGAGTGGTCGAGGACGTCGGCGAGGAGCACGCGTTGGTGGTTTCGTCCCCGCTCGAGTTCGACGGTGAGAGACTCGCACGCGGCACGCCGGTAGCGCAGCGAGTGCGATGGAGCGTAGACGGCCGCTCACTTGCGGCGACGCCCGTCCCGGGCGCCGTGGTGACGATGCACTGGGATTGGCTGTGCGACAGCATCACTGCCGAGCAGTCACTGGCGTTGGATGCCGCGGAAGACTCGGCATTGCAGATCGCGAACCAGATGCTGTCGACCGATACGTGATCGTTGGTTCCTCTCCCGGACGGAGGCTGCGGTGAATTGGAACAACGCGGTACCGGACAGCGCACTGTGGTTGGCAGAGGCCTTCGCGATCACGGTTGTGGCTCTCGTGATCGCCGGACTGCTACTTGGCCGGTACACCCGCTGGGGCAACCAGTTTCGTCGAATGGCATGGCCCTACTTCGATCCCCGACGCAAAGTCCTTCCACTGTTGATTCTCGCGTCACTGCTGTTGCTGACGATTTTCGGTGTCCGCGTGACAGTGTTGTTCTCGTACTGGTACAAGGATTTCTACGACGCCATCCAGAACCTCGACGAGACCGCTTTCTGGCACTATCTGCGAGTGTTCGCGATTTTGGCAGCAGTCCACGTCGTGAGTTCCCTGGTCGTCTACCTGGTGGGCCAAACACTCGATATCAGCTGGCGCAGTTGGCTCAATGACACACTGACCGACGATTGGCTCGACGGCCGCGCCTACTATCGCGGAAATTTCTTGGAGAACCCGGTCGACAATCCGGATCAACGTATTCAGGCAGACATAACCGCGTTCGTCACGTCGTCCCGCACGTTGTCCATGGGCGCCGTCGCCGCAATGGTGTCGATCGTCAGCTTCACCAAGATCCTGTGGGATCTGTCCGGGCCGTTGACTGTTTTCGGTGCCGAGATTCCGCGAGCGATGATCTTTCTCGTCTACATCTATGTGTTGGTGACCACGGCACTCGCATTCTGGATCGGCCGGCCTTTGATCATGCTGAACTTCTTGAACGAGAAATTCGGCGCCACCTTCCGGTACGCGCTGGTTCGACTACGGGAGTACGGCGAAAGCATCGCCTTCTATCGCGGTGAAGATGCTGAACGGCGCACACTCGGAACACGTTTTGCTGCAGTGATCCGGAACATGTGGGCAATTGTTTTCCGGACGCTGAAGTTCAGTGGCTTCAATCTGGCAGTAGATCAGACAGCGGTGGTCTTTCCGTTTCTGGTGCAGGGATCTCGATTGTTCAGCGGGCAAATCACTTTCGGGGACGTGATGCAAACTGCACAGGCGTTCGGCCAGGTGCACAATTCGTTGTCGTTCTTTCGAGAGTCCTATGCCGATTTCGCAAGTTTCCGGGCCACACTGATCCGTTTGACCGGGCTCGCCGATGCCAATCGGCGTGCCCGCGCACTTCCCGTGCTCGACGCGTTCTCCTCTGGCAGTCATTTGGTTGTTCGGGGACTCGACGTGCGCACGCCGGGTGGTGAGGCATTGATCTCCGAACTCGACTTGTCACTGGGGCCCGGCGATGCACTGCTGGTGAAGGGTCCGTCGGGTAGCGGCAAAACCACGCTGCTCCGCAGTATCGCGCAGTTGTGGCCGTATACAAACGGTTCCGTGACCACCCCGGTCGGAGACGTCCTGTTCCTCTCACAACGGCCGTACCTACCTTTGGGTTCTCTGCGCGCGGGTTTGGCATATCCAGATCAGTTGCCCTCAGGTCAGCCGAACATCGGGCGCTCGAGCTTCGACGACCGCAGGCTCCACGACGCTCTCGCCGAAGTGCACCTCGCACATTTGATCGGTCGACTCGACGAGGCTGCTGATTGGACTCGAATTCTGTCGCCGGGTGAACAACAACGGTTGGCGTTCGCCCGAGTCCTCCTGATCCGACCGCGAACCGCGTTTCTCGACGAGGCGACATCCGGAATCGACGAAGGCCTCGAGTACACGCTCTACGACATCGTTCGCCGTGAACTGCCCGACAGCATCATTGTCAGCGTCGGCCATCGCAGTACTCTCGACGTTTTTCACAACCGACAACTCGAACTGCACGGCGTTGGGCACTGGGAGATCACCGATCGTGAAGGCTGAGAGTGCCTTTCGGGGCGCTGACAAATGACCGGTCTCGCTGCGAATGCGCGGTGGTCAGGCCCAGCGCGACGAGTTCGGCCACCCAACTCCCGCAGCAGTCGCAGCGAGTTCTGGAATAGCTCGATCCCCGAAGGACGGGTGCCATGACGCCACAGCGTGCACCCGTAGTTCGCGCCTCATTCGAAAGGGATGAGAGGCTCATTCCATCTTTCTGACGCGCTTACGATTCCGGCATGAAACGTGTGTGGGAAGGTGTGCGGCGCTATGGCAAGACGCTGCATTCGGTCGGGTTGTCTTTCGGCTTGGTGTTTTTCGTCCTCTCGATGAGCCCGTCGCTCTTACCGCGCGCGTGGTACCTGCAGGGCGTGGCAACGGGTATTTCCGTCGCCACGGGGTACGGCATCGGTGTGAGCGTGGCGTGGATGATCCGCAAATGCGGAGTCGAACCGACATGGTCGGATCGGACCAAGAGAATTGGTTGGGCCGTACTCGCCGTTCTGGCAGTGATATCGGTACCTCTCTTTCTGATCTTGGGTTCGTGGTGGCAGCAGATCGTCCGTGATCTGGTCGAGGCACCTCGCGTCAACCGGGCGAACTATCTTCTGGTGCTGCTGATTTCGATAGCGGTGTGGTTGATCTTGCTCGAGGCGGTTCGCGGTCTGCGGTATCTCACCAGAAGTCTCGCTGCTGTTGCTCTGCGGTTTGTTCCCAAGGAAGCGGCGAAAGTCGCAAGTTTGGTCGTCGTCTTCGCGTTGGCGATCTTCGTCGTCAACGGTGCCCTCTACAACGGGCTCATCGCGTTCGCGAACTGGAGTTTCTCCGGCGCGGACAACGACACACCGGATGGTATCGACCAGCCTTTGATCGCCGAACGCAGTGGTTCGCCGATGTCTGCCGAGGCATGGGATTCACTGGGCAAGGAAGGACGTACCTTCATGGGTAGCGGACCGTCTGCGGACAAGATTGCCGCGGTGACCGGCCGAGACGCGAAGCAACCCATCCGCGTGTACGCCGGCCGCGAGTCGTCCGATTCCGTCGACGGCGTCGCACAGCGGGTCGTCGACGAACTCGAGCGCACCGGCGGCTTCGACCGTGCCGTCCTGGCAGTGGTGACCACCACCGGCCGCGGCTGGGTCAACGACGACGTGGCGTCCGCTTTCGAATACGTCCAAGGCGGCGACACCGCCATCGCGGCGATGCAGTACTCGTTCCTTCCCAGCCCCTTGGCATTCATCGCCGACCGCGAAACCCCGATGGCCGCAGGCCGGGCGCTGTTCAACTCTGTCTACGCGAAGTGGATCGATCTGCCGCTCGACAAGCGTCCCAAGCTTGTCGTTTTCGGCGAGAGCCTCGGATCGTACGGGGGACAGGCCGCGTTCGCGGGAGCACAGGACATGGCGACACGTGTGGATGGGGCATTGTGGTCGGGCACTCCGAACTTCACCGCTCAATGGCAGGAGATCACGGGCAGTCGTGACTCCGGCTCACAGGAAGCCGTGCCGGTGATCGACGACGGGCAGTCGATCCGTTTCGCTGCCTATCCGGAGGATCTCGAACTGGATGCGCCGTGGAACGACTCTCGCGTTGTGTACTGGCAGCATGCCAGCGACCCGATCGTCTGGTGGTCCTTCGACCTGCTTCTGAACAAACCGGACTGGCTTGCCGAGCCTCTCGGCCGTGATGTCGATCCGGGAATGACGTGGATACCGTTCGTGACGTTCTGGCAGGTGACACTCGACATGGTCTTCTCGGCTGACGTGCCGCCTGGTCACGGGCACAACTACGGAGCCGAGGCAGCGGATATGTGGGCGCAGATCCTGCACCCCGAGAACTGGTCGCAGTCGGACACCGACGCGATTCGCGGCGCCTTGACGAACAACTTTCAACCCACCAAGTAGTAGTGCGGAGTACGGACCTCGCGACGGTGTCTCGTCGTTGGACCGGGAGTACTCGCTCTTGATCGTTCGATCATTGTTTGTCAGCTATCTAACAAGGAGCGCGATGCATTCATCAAGAACACTCGTAGCTGCGGTGGCGCTGAGCGCGATCACTGTATTTGCCGGGGCTGGGTCCGCGGTTGCCGCGCCGGCGATCGGATCTGTCGACTTCGGTTCGTCGAGCGGATCCGGAACCGGTTCGTCGAGCGGGTCCCATTCTGGTTCTGTCGATTTCGGATCCGGCGGACCGGACGTCGAGCATCCGGTGTCGACCTGCTTCTGGTCCGTGCCGATCAATCCCGAGCGCGCGGACCCGCAGCTCAACTACGCCTTTCCTGACACCGCGGCGATCTATTGGGCTGCGCAGTTCACAATCCCCGAGGATGCCGAGTTGGTTATCCGAGGGCAGTATGCGCATGCGCGCTATCAGTCGTTGAACTCGTACAACGCGGCAACCGCTATGCCGACCGCCGTCCTCAATGACATTTCGACTGCTCCGGACGCAGGCTCGCGCAATACCTATCTTCCCGGTGCCGATCGATCGAACGAAGGTGCCAGGTCATACACGGCTTCCGTCCTCAACGAGGCCTCGCCTGCTGAGCCGAAACCCAACACCTTGTATGCCGGTGTGCCAGGTCAGGACCGGATAAGCCTGCTTTATCGCATCTACCTGCCGGACAATGGGCGTGATCTCACCGGGGGCGTAGGACTGCCGGAGCCAGAGCTGCACCTTGCCGGTGGTCAGGTGCTGCGGGGGCAGGATCTGTGTTCAGCGGTCGGTGCGGACAACGGAATCTTGAAGCCGGCTTCGCTGCCGTTGGACACGTACAAGGCATTGCGTGATCAACCGGGCAAGCCTGCGACATTCCCTTCCGAGCAGACACCTGTCTGGCGGGCGTACTACAGCGCCGAGTTCACGCTCGGCTGTACCTATCTCGGCAAATGCGATGGCACACCCCAGCGGGTGGGCGGGCAGTACTCCAACATCGACAACAGCTACGTCACAGCCGAAGTCAACCGTGGGTTCGGCGATATTTTGGTACTTAGGGGAGAGTTGCCGAGGACTCCGAAGACGACTACCGGCGCAAAGAATCTCGACAGCGCTGTCGACATGCGGTTCTGGTCTATGTGCAGCAATGAATCGCTGGCAACGACGAAGGTAGCTACGTGTCTGTTCGACGAGCAGATGGCCACTGATGCGGATGGTCGCTACACGATTGTCGCGTCGCTGCCTGAAGACCGACCCGCAAACGCTACGAAGGAATGTGGGGTGTCATGGCTGTCGCTCTCGCCGGCCGGTGATGGCGCGGGGCATCTCGACGATTCCCTTCTGATCATGCGGAACATGCTGCCGGCCAAGGACTTCAGTCACGCCGCACACGATACCAAGACGCCCGGTGACGAGAAGGCCGTGATGGCGCAGTACTTGCCGGACGGGCAATATACGTCCAAGCTCGCGTTCGAGGAGAGTGGCTGCGCGAAGTAGACCGACTGACTCTAGGGTGAGTTCAGCGCCTGGGATTGTGTCTGGGCGGTCCTCATCGACGGTGTCGGCTGCGCTCAGTTGCGAGCGCAGCCGACACCGTTTCGGCGCCTGTACGCGTCAATCGATTGGACGAGGCCAGTGCCAGTTTGCGTTGGCGATGCACATCGCGAGTGAATCAAGGACGGCGGTTCGGGCACTCATCCCTTTCGAATGAGGTGTAAACGATGTAGGCGCACAGGGTGTCAGCATTGGCGCGCAGCGGTATCGACTGCGCCCCGATGAGAAACGAGTTTTGACATGGGTTCCGTTATCGGAGATCTCCTCCCCATAGCCGTCGGTGTGGCCGTGTCGCCGGTAGCCGTCATCGCCACTATCTTGATGTTGCTCTCCAAGCGAGCGGGTAGCACCAGCGTCGGGTTCGCCGTGGGCTGGTTACTCGGAATCTTCATCGCTACAGTTCTTTTCGTCATTCTTTCCAGTGCCGTCAGCACTTCGGACGATGGACCGTCTGCCACGGTTTCGTGGATCAAACTAGCCCTCGGTGTCCTCCTGTTGACGGTCGGGGTCAAGCAGTGGCGGGGGCGCAGCGGCGAGCACGAAACACCGAAGTGGATGCAAGCCGTCGACGAGATGACCGCGGTCAAGGGCTTGGGCCTCGGATTCGCGCTCGCCGCGATCAACCCGAAGAACCTGCTCATGTGCATCGCTGCCGGAGTGTCGATCGGTTCGGCGTCGCTGGCGACCAGCGGAGTGATCACCTCGATCCTCGTCTTCACGATCATCGCCAGCTCAACTGTCGCGATCCCGGTTATCGGATACCTGGTGGCTGCTGATCGCCTGCGCGAGCCGTTGGCCAATCTCAAAGTCTGGCTCCAAGACAACAACACCACGGTGATGAGTGTGTTGATCCTGGTCGTCGGCGTTGTTCTGATCGGCAAGGGAATCGGCGGAATCTTCTGACACCCACTCTTTCACGTGGTGTGAACGCACAATTCCCGGATGATCGTTCGATCAGGCTGGTTTAACCGCGTAGTCGCCGTCGGCGTGGCCGATCAGTTGCCATCCGCCCTCGATCGGGGACAGTCGGACGTCGGAGAGATTCGTGATCTCGAGCTGTGGCCGGTCGGTTCCTGGGTACCAGGCCTCGACCCTTCCGGAGCCGGTCCCGGTAAACCCGTTGCGCGACACCTCCGTCAGCGTGCCGGGCGCTGCTCGCGGATACGCTCGCGAGAGTGGAACGGCGAATCCCTCGACGAGCCCCAGTGATTCACCGGACGGGCAGTCGATGCGATTCAGATTTCCCTGTGGCTGGTGGGTATTGCCGTCGCGAACGGGGTGGGGGTCACCGCACGCTTGGTTCCATGACCACCACGCGCCGCCCATCCGGTACTTGTCGGTGGCGTCGACGAAGCGGTCGACGTCTGCTCCCTGCTCGTCGGCGTCCCCGAACCAACCCCATTCGCCCGTCCACAACGGGGCGTCGTACCAGGCGGCGGCGCCGTCGGCGATCCGAAATCCGTCTTCGATCGTGGGGAATTCGCTACTGACCGTGATGGATTCGCTGTAGAGGTGCGGCGAGAACACCACCAGAGGATCGGTCAGGTACTTGCGCGGGGGCAGTGCGTCGAAGCCGAATGCCGACCAGATCGCACTGGGTTCGAAGAACACCAGGTGCGGGAACCCACCTGCTTCGGCTTGCCGGATGGCGTCGGTGGCGCGCTGGTAGAACTGCCCGATCTGGTCTGCTGCAGTGAAGGGGTCGCGCAGACCGGGGTTCGGTTCGTTCAACAGGTCGTATCCGGCCACCGCGGGTTCGTCTTTGAACTCCGCGGCCAACTTCGCCCACGTCGCCACCAAGCGACTCTGAATTCCTTGCTCGTCGTCGTAAAACGCCTGGAAGGCATGGGCGATGGCCGGCGCACCTTCCCGGAGCCCACCGATGTTGCAGGTTGTCCATCCGCCGGTCAGGGTTGCCCACTCGGGTGCGCCGTCCCAGCCGACTCCCGGCCGCATGAATGACGGGCACGACTGGTCGCTCGGGGTGCCGACGTACGGGCCCCATGCGTCCTGATGCATGTCGAGAACGGTGTAGATGCCGTGGTCTTTCGCATCCTCGACCGCTACTCGAATGCGGTCGACGTACGCAGTGTCGAATGTTCCGCGGGTCGGTTCGAGGAGTGACCACGCGACGTTGAGTCGTACGACGTTGAAGCCCAGCGCTGCCATGTGCGCGAAGTCCGTTCGTCCCAGCGGCGTAACGGTGGGTAGCCCGGTGCCGTTGGTTGCGTAGTCGTTGAGACCGTTGGCGTTTACGCCGCGTAGCAACACCGTTCGTCCGTCGACGTCCTTGATCGTGCGATCTGCGACAGTCAGTTGGGGGAGAGACCAGCCCGATTCCGGTGGTGCGGCGTGAGCGGCCGGAGCTGCAATCTGAAGTGCCAGGATTGCAAGGGTGGCAAGCAGCAGCGCGCGCATCCGTAAACCTTTCTAGACAAACGTCCAATTCCGAGATGAGGCTAGCGTGACAACGCCCTTTTCCGGCACGCTTTGCTCATACCTGCCACGGTCGCCTTGTTGCCGAGTACACGTCGGCTACGTGCTGTTGCTGGAGGTGCGATCATTGTCGACAAGTCTCGACCCAAGGGAGCCCCGGTGAAGCTTGCATTGACCGATCTGATCGAACGAGTGTCTCGTGACGATGCGGCGAGTACCCGAGCGTTCTACGAGTCGCGGCCCGCCGGCGTCGGTCCGAGTTCACTGCAGGAACTGCTTGTGGTGCGAGCCTCCCGAGTGGTTGACCCAACACCCGCGACCCGGGCAGTTGAACACACGCTCGACATCGAGGGCCGATCCGTCTCGGTGCGTGTAGTCACGCCGAAACATGGCGATATCAACGGGGTCTACCTATATCTTCCGGGTGGTGGTTTCTACATGAGTTCAGCGGCTAGCTCTGACGCTCGTAGTACGAGACTTGCCGACGCGGTCGGAGTAGCAGTGGTTACCGTCGACTACCGGCTTGCGCCGGAATTCCCTTGGCCGGCAGCGCCGGACGACTGTGAGGCGGTCGCTTTGTGGCTGCTTGACGTCGCTGCCGAACGGTTCGGGACGACCAGACTAGCCATTGGTGGTATGTCGGCGGGAGCAACCTTGGTGATGACAACATTACTGCGCCTTCGCGATCGAGGTCTGGCCAAGGCATTTTCGGGTGCGGTGCTGGAAGCGGGCACGTACGACGTCAGTGCCCAGACTCCCGCTGGCCGCACCATCGGCGACGAATACTTCATCGAAGCCTATGTGGGCCATATCGGTGACCGCACTCTCCCGGATATTTCTCCGACATTCGGCGACCTGAGCGGCTTGCCGCCGACCCTCGTTGTCGTTGGATCAGAAGACGTGGTCCTGGCTGAGAACCTTGCGATGGTGGCGCGACTGTCGGCGGCCGGAAACGACGTCGACTTGCGTCTCTATCCTGATGTCCCGCATGGATTTACAAGCCATCCAACGCCTGTTGCCCGCCGCGCTGCGCTCGATATAGGTGCCTGGCTTGGGCATTGTCTCGACGGCGAGTCAGAGTGACAAGCACGGGCGCGGTTCAGCGTGCCGAAGGTGTAGGAGTGGCAGGAGCTCGTCCTGCGCGACCCAATAACGTAAGTCTTCGTGACGCAGGCACGCAATGTGACGCTCAAACCTCATCACGGCCGCGCCGGACGTGTGGAGCCGCCGCGGCCGCGGTCTGTCGTTCGAACGGGCCCGGCGTGGTCGATGGCGACGCAGTGACGGGCAAGAGTTTCTTCCTGCAGGATCGCGGCTGGCCGGGCACCTGAACACATGTCCGGTTTCTGGGGCAAAGTCGGGACGAGGAACGCGCCGCCCTTGTAATCTCGCACGTGGTTTGCGGGGCGCGGGGTCCTCCCGCACAGCGAGTGAGAGGATCAGAATGACGACTGTTTACGCGCGCCGCCGAGGGGTGCGCCCTTTCGGAATCGCCCTCGCTGCGCTGGTTGCCGTGGGTGCGGCCCTGACCGGTCCCACACTCGCCTCCGCCTCGAGCGACGACCTGCAATTGGGTTCGAGCCAATTCGGATCGTCCGGGGAGCAACCGCCGCTGCCGGAGATCCCACCGCCGTCCGCGGCCGAGATCAGGCTCGACGAGGCGCGGAACTTCCGCGACATCGGCGGCTACCGGACTACCAACGGCAGGACCGTCCGGACAGGCCTGGTGTTCCGTTCCAACAAGCTCAGCTCGCTCAATGAGACTGATCTGGCAAAACTCACCGCCGCGAACCTGACCCTCGACGTCGACCTGCGCAACGCCTCCGAACGCGTAGAGGATCCCGATCGGATCCCCGCCGGGGTCACCTACCAGGTCGCCGACGTCGTCAGTATCGAACACGGCATTGCGTTCCACGAGTTCGTTCCCCTGACCCTCGGTCGCGCGTTGATCGACGGCGCAGTCAAGGGGACCTCGAACATCGGCCAGAGCATCGGCTACCCGTTCATGGTCAACTACCGTGGTTCCGATGTCGCCTTCCATGACCTGCTGACTGCGATCGCGAACAATTCCGACGGCGCAACCGTCTACCACTGCAGTGCAGGGAAGGACCGCACCGGTTGGGGTACCGCGATCCTTCTGACCATTCTCGGTGTCCCGCGTGAGTTCATCAGTGCCGATTTCATGGCGTCGAACACGTACCTGGGCCGGGACGACGCGGTGGACCTGTCGTGGCTCGATGCGGCGTATGCACAGGTCGACCGGCTCTACGGCGATATGGATACTTACGTACGGGAGGGCCTAGGCGTCGACCAGGGCACTATCGACTCTCTGCGTGCCAAGCTTCTCCTCTAGGGGTAGCCCCACACCTCGGCTTCTTGCCCACTCGGACCCGCTGCTGTCCCAGTGCGACTGATGGTTGAGGGAACGCGTAATTGTGTGGCACTGCTCCTGTGGTGGGCCCGAGGTTTCTTGACCGCGTGCGATCACCAAGTGGCGCAAGCACTTTGCTGGCAGAAAGCACGCCTGATCACGCACTCGATGCTGGCCAATTGGTCAGCATCGAATCGAGTGCCTCGAGGATCCTGGACCAGCTTTCGGCGCTGTCCGGTGCACTGTGGCTGAACGATCCACCCAACTCGAGGCTGGCGTACCCATGAAAAACGCTGCCGAGCAACCGAACTGCGTGGGTCTGATCGAGATCGGTGAGGTTGTACCCGCGCAGAATAGATCGCATCATCTGCGAGTGCCTGAAGCCCGCGCTCGCAGCTGCTGCCTCCGGGGTGAGGCGCATCTGCGACGCGGCGTACCGACCAGGGTGTGACCTCGCGTAGTTGCGGTACACGTTCGCGAAGGCGGTCAAGGCGTCGCGGCCGGACCGGCCCGCAACGGCGTCGGAAGCCTGGTCGGCCATCTCTTCCAAGGCAAGCAATGCGATTCTGGTTTTGAGGTCGTTCGAACTCTTCACGTGCGAGTACAGGCTTGCCACCTTGACGTCGAACGCTCTGGCGACGGCCGATACGGTCACCTGCTCGAAGCCCACCTCGTCGGCCAATTCGGCGCCCGCCACGGCGAGGCGTTCGGGTGTCAGTCCTGCGCGAGGCATGTCCGTTGATCCTGTTCGTCGAGAAGTGAAACCGCTTGCCTAAATAGTATAGGCAAATTACTGTGTGGTCTAGTTAATACCTTCGCAACTTATCTACAGGTGAATGAGATGAACAGCCAGAGCAGCTGGATTACTACCGCAATTTCCGAGGACATCGTGCGCGGAGCCCTCGAGCTCGAGCGGACCGAACGCGGTGTGCTGACACACCGTCTGCCCGCCAGGGCTCGCACACAATTCGCTGACGGCCAGATGGCAATGGCGCAATCACAACCGTCCGGAGTGCGGCTGGTGTTCCGAACCAGCGCTACGGCCATCGAACTCGACACTCTGCCCACGAAAATGATCTACATCGGTGCCCCGCCGAGGCCACAGGGGGTGTACGACCTGCTCGTCGACGGCGAACCAGCCGGGCACGCAATCGCTGAGGGCGGCAACACGGTGACGATCGACATGGCGACCGGTACCGCTCAGAGACAATCCGGACCCGTCAGCACCATCCGCTTCGCGGACCTGCCTGCGCGATCAAAGGCTGTCGAGATCTGGTTGCCGCACAACGAAACCACCGAACTTGTCGCACTACGGACCGACGCCCCACTCGAACTCGCGGTCGAGACGAAGCGTCGCGTGTGGCTCCATCACGGAAGCTCGATCAGTCAAGGCTCCGGCGCTGAAAGTCCCTCCCGCACTTGGCCTGCTCTCGCAGCCTCCCTCGGCGGCGTGGATCTGATCAACCTCGGGTTCAGCGGCAGCGCCCTGCTGGACCAGTACACCGCCCGCGCTATGCGAGACACCGCAGCTGACCTGATCAGCATCAAGATGGGCATCAATCTGGTCAACTCCGACGTGATGCGCCTGCGGGCCTTCACGTCGGCAATGCACGGCTTCCTCGACACGGTCCGCGACGGTCATCCAGCGGCTCCACTGTTGGTCGTCTCGCCTGTCTATTGCCCGATTCACGAAGACACGCCGGGGCCAGGTGCATTCGATTTCGACGCGCTTGCCAGAGGCGAAATGCGATTCGTTGCTACCGGCGATCCCGCCGAGCGCGCAGCCGGAAAGCTGACGCTGCGCTCTATTCGGGAAGAGTTGGCGCGCATCGTAACCCAGCGATCGGCGGATGATCCCAATCTGCATTACGTCGACGGCTGCGATCTCTACGGTGCGGCCGAGAACGAAGAGTTGCCGCTTCCCGATCAGCTCCATCCGGACGCTGCGACGCACCGCCTCATCGGCGAACGCTTTGGCCAACGTGTATTCGCAGACGACGGCGCATTCGCACGCACGGTGTGATCGCGCAATCCGGTTCGATCGGATTTCACACGATTTGACCCTGACGTAGCGTGAGGGCTCACGATGACTTCATGACCGATACTTACCCAGCATTCGACATCAGCCCCGTCCCTGTCCCCGCTACCGATGCCGTGCCTCCGGAACAGTTCCGAGGTCTCTACGGAATGCCCATGTTCGTGTCGGTTCCGACTTCGAATCTGGCCGAATCGGCCGACTTCTGGATCGGTGGGCTCGGTTTCTTCGACCTCTTTTCGGTACCGGATCGACTGACGCACCTGCGACGCTGGGCATTTCAAGACGTTCTGCTCGTGCCCGGAGAACGGTCAGATTCATCACCGTCCGTCAGTGTGAGCTTTGCGTGTGTGCTGAGTCAGATCGATCAGATAGCCAAGGCGTGTGAGGAATTGCGGCCCGGATGCACCAGCGGTCCACATCTGAAGCCCTGGAATTCACTGGAGTTGGAGATTGTGACACCGGAGAACGCGCGCGTGATCATGACGGCCGCTCGTCCGTACGACCCGAACAGTGCCGAGTCCGAGTATCTGCGAGGTATGGGAATTGACGGACCCGACGACTGAACAGAGGGCTGACGCCGTGGCCTCCCGCACCGCGTCTGTCAGACTGGACGCCGTGACGGAGCAACTCTTCGGAGACGACGCAGGCAGTGCTCTCACTGTCGGTGCTGCCGCATCACGACTAGGCATAACCGTACGTACCCTTCATCATTGGGACGCAATCGGTTTGGTGCGCCCGTCCGGGCGCAGTGACGGGGGCTACCGGCTGTACACCGACGCGGACCTCGGCCGCATCGGCCGGGTGCTTGTCTACCGAGACGTGGGCTTGTCGCTCGACGAGATCGGGATATTGCTCGATGCGCCCGCAGCCGACGTGGACGAGACGCTGCGTGGGCAGCGCGCCGAGTTGCGGCAACGGATAGCCGACTTGGAGGAACTGGGCGAGTCCTTGGATCGCATTATCGATGCCAGGAAGTCGGGTGTGCTGCTGCCGGCACACGAGCAGGTCTCGATCTTCGGCCGACACTGGCAGCCGTCATGGGGACCTGAGGCGCACGAGCGTTGGGGTGACAGTGCGCAGTGGGCGCAGCACGCGGAACGGTCGGCGGGTAGGACCGCCGAGGATTGGCAGAAGATCGCCGACTGCGTCGAGACGCTCGACGAAGATCTGGCGCTGGCCTGCCGATCCGGTGTCGAACCGGGAAGCGCCGAGGCGAATTCGCTGGCAGAACGGCACCGAGCGTCGATCGGGGTTTACTTCGACTGCACACATTCGATACAGGTGTGTCTGGGACGGATGTACGTGGCCGATCCGGGATTCACCGCGTTCTACGAGCAGGTCGAGGCCGGTCTGACCGTGTGGCTCCGTGCTGTCATCGATGCGAATGCTCGGGCCAACGGGGTTGTCCCCGAATCGGCGACGTGGGTGTGAGTGAGCTGGTGGTCGCTCGTCAGTCCAAAGACGCGCAGGCAGTGCACCACGGTCGGCCGTCGACTCCGGGGGCACGATGGGACACTGCGATGCGCGCGGCCAAAATGCAGCTTTCGTTGTCGTGATAGACGTCGAGATCCGAAGGAACCGTCGAGTGGAACGCCGGGACCTTCATGTCTACCTCCGTTGTGACTTGCCAGGGAGTTGGCTCGTTGCGGTAATCCTCCCACCCCAGAGATCATCTCGCCTGTCGGCAGAAGCGGGAGTCAAGGCAGGGGCCGACACGTGCGGTCCCGTCCTCGCGATTGTGCAGCCCCGCAGCGACTTACAGGTGTGAGTGATTGGTCGTCTTGCCGGCCTAACAGATGCGCACTGCGTGCGCGGTGTGATCTTCGACGGCGCTCACCGCAGAGAATCCCGCAGGGATAGGCTGGACGGATGCGTGGAGAGTACAAGGTTCCTGGTGGAAAACTGGTCGCGGTCGACGTCGAGGTGGCGGACGGTCGGCTGGCCGAAGTCGCAGTCTCGGGGGACTTCTTCCTCGAGCCCGACAGCGCGCTCGACGACATCAACGCGGCGTTGCGCGGAATGCCCGCCGACTCGGATGCAGAACAGTTGGCGCATGCCATCTCCACTGCGCTCGACGAGTCCGTCTCGATGATCGGCTTCACGCCGCAGTCGGTCGGCATCGCGATCCGGCGCGCACTCGGCCACGCCACGAGCTGGGCGGATCACACGTTCGACCTCATCCCGCCGGTGGTTCTCGATCCCGCGATGCACGTCGCGCTGGACGAGGTCATCGCGCGTGAGGTCGCATCGGGTGAGCGTCCGCCGACATTGCGTTTCTGGGACTGGGACTCGCCCTTGGTCGTGATCGGATCGTTCCAGTCCGTGCGTAACGAGGTCGACTCCGAGGCGGCTGCGCGGCACGGCATCGGGGTGGTGCGCCGAATCTCCGGTGGCGGCGCGATGTTCATGGAACCGGGCAACTGCATCACGTACTCGTTGGCAGTACCGGCGTCGTTGGTCGAGGGATTGAGTTTCGAGCAGTCCTACGCGTTTCTCGATCAGTGGGTCATGGGAGCGCTTGCCGAGGTCGGTATCAACGCTCGGTATGTGCCGCTCAACGACATCGCCTCGGACAAGGGCAAGATCGCCGGCGCCGCTCAGAAGCGATTCGCGTCCGGCACCGTGCTCCATCACGTGACCATGGCCTACGACATCGACGCTGAGAAGATGACGCAGGTGTTGCGAATCGGACGAGAAAAGATGTCGGACAAGGGAACCAAGAGTGCGGCCAAGCGCGTCGATCCGCTGCGTTCGCAGACCGGAATGACGCGTGCAGCAATCCTGGAGTCGTTTGCGCAGCACTTCCGAGGTCAATACGACACCCACGACAGCGATTACACGGACTCGGAGTTGGAGCAGGCGCGCAAGCTGGTGGAGACGAAATTCAGAACCGAAGAGTGGACTCACCGCGTCCCGTGACGCCGTGAAACCGAGAAACCGGGACGAGACCCGAGCGGTCTCGTCCCGGTCGCCTAGGTAGCCGGAGTCGCTGAGTTTGCCCCGAGGAGCTCGGCGTCGGCCGTCCCGGAGTTCCGCTTCGGAATGGTGAAAGTTGCGCTCACGCACAGGATTGCGATGACGAAGCACGCCACTGTGTACCAGAGGTTCCCGATGGGATCTCCCGCGCTGGTGGAACCGTCGACCGCGTCGAAGAAGTCGGGAAGCGCACTCGCCCACAGGACGGCCATGACAACCAGGTACACCACGCTGTAGATCTGCACGAACCTGTTGGTGTGTGCAGGAGTGTTCGATTCTGCCGAGCGCAGGTGCGTCCATTGGCGGACGAGAACCACGATCGCGACCACTGTGAGGACTGCAAGTTCAGCGGCGTAGAGGAACCCACGAACGGTGTCACTGCCCATCCCGAAGACCGTCGCCGGGAGCGGGAGGATGAACGTACCCAGCGAGGCCAGCAGGCCGATCACGATGGTGCGCCATACCAACTGAAGCCCGGAGAAGTGCTTGCCGGCATCGACGTGCCGTCCGACGAAGTACTGGACGCAGAATGCCAGCGACATGGGCCACAGCGCGGCGAAGACGACCACGCTGGGCAGTGGAACCGCGTCGAACATGGGTTGGTTGATCGGGTTCGACGTCGACCACTCCCACCACCGCAACTGGGGTCCGAGGTGATCGAAGATTTCGTAGAACGCATGGTGGACGAAGCCGACGCAGACTGCGCCCAGTAGTGGACCGTATTTGCGGAAAACGCCCAGCATTCTGACTATTTCGAAGGCCAACGTCGCCATCAGTGGATAGATGGCAACGATGTACAGCGGCAGTCGACCCCACATGAAGTCGACGGTGAACACGTTGTGCGCGAACATCGTGTCCACTTGTTCTTCGATGCCGAACGCCGCCGGGAAGTACAGCGGAGGCTCGATGATGAACAGGTAGGCGGTGGCGCCGAACCAGAGAACCAGATTGGTGGGGTCGCCGTTGCGGCGCAACCGCACGATCGCCAGGACCAGTGCGAGCACCGAGCCGACGATGATGGTCCATTCGAGGACGGGCAGGGTCCAGTTCTCCAGCGCCGCCGGGTTACGGAACTCGACGAGTCCACCTGCTTCCTGACAGGAGAAACCGAGTTCTGTTGCGAGCTGGGAGAACGTAGGGGAGCAGTGTTCTGCCATCAGTTGGCCCCTGACGTGATCGACTCGGCTTGTGCCTGAGCTTCGGCGGTGTACCAGCGTGTGCAGTCGTAGCCGTCGTCGTAACGCTTGAACCACTGGTCGGCCAGTGCGGGGAGTTTCTCGTGATCCGGGTTGTGATTGGGCATCTGGCTGCGGAAGACACCGCCGAGCGCGACGAGTTGTTCGCCGAGTTGTAGGTGATCGAAAGCGCGGGGCATGGTGCCCTTGGTCAGGTAGGGCGCAAACGACGTCAGAATCTTCTGCTTGGTGCGGTGGGTGGCGAACATCGACAGTGAGTCCACTTGACGCTCGGAGAGCGGAACGTGCTGGTTGAAGCCTGCGCAGGCGATACGAATCACCTTCATCACGTGCGCGAAGATCGACGGCGCCATCCGCATCCGGTAAAGCTCGCTTCCGACAACGGAATTGAAGATGATCAGAGCCGAGCTACGATGCTCGACCTCCTCGACGAAGTGCCAGATGAACAGCGACGCGACGCGGTCGTCTCCGGGGCGGAACAAGGTCGCCTCGTTGTCGAGCATCAGTTTGAACACCGGTGTGAAGGTCGCCTCCAGATCTGCGGTGTACGCGAGCCGGTAGTTCAACGAGGTCGCCTCGGTGAGCAGATCGAATTCACCGATCACGGCGTCGAGCGTGTTCTGTAGTCCGGGATAGCGCCGGATCAGAGCCTTCACATGCTGGCGGTGCGCGGTCGAGTGATGGCCTTCTTGCCGCATGAATGCCACGGCTTCCTCGGCAACCTCCGGATCGCTGATCCTCGACTTGGTCTGCATGATCATCTTCACGATCATCTTCTCGAAACCGATGGCCAGGAACGAGACCGCGTTGGACATGCTCGACCAGGCCGGGTTCTCCGGGTTCCACAGGAAGGGAACGTCATGATCCTCGAATCCGAAATCCATCTTTCGGGGCTGAAGGTTGGTCACTTGTCGAACCTCGTCTTTCGGAGGGGCTGGTCAGGTGGCCGCTCTGGCACTGGAAGCCACGTGTGGCGGTAATCATACATATCGGTGTGCAGTTGTATGTTCACTTTCGCCGACGGAGGGAAATTCAAGCGGTCCGGATGCAAATCTCGCCTGTGTTAGCCTGTGGCTCTTGGACTTCGAGCGCAAAGACATGGTTCGAGCCTCGTTCGAGCGAGGAAGTGGGCAGTGGCACGAAGGCGTGGGTGGGGCGGCAATCCACCGGACAGTGACGAAGATGCGTCTCGTCGCATTATCGAGGCCGCGGTCGAGCTGATCGGACGGACGAGTTCGGAAATCAGTATCGGCGACGTCGCCGAGTCACTGGGCGTGATCCGGCAGACCGTGTATCGATACTTTCCCAGCGCCGACGCTCTGATGAGGGCAGCTGCGATCGCGTCGGTCGACGGCTATCTCGATCGACTGACCACGCACGTGAGCGGCATCGAAGACCCCGTCGAGGCGATGACCGAGGGTGTCGTCTACACCCTGACCCAGGTCCACCGAACGCCCCATCTCGGCATTCTGCTCACAAGCACGAATTCGAGTCTTCATCCCGAAGGTCTGACCTCTCAGGAGGCGCAGGCCTTCGGAATGGCGATGATCACCCGCTTCGACGTGGACTGGCTGAGTTACGGATACGACGACGCATCACTTCAGGAACTGGTCGAATACGTCCTGCGGACTATGCAGTCGTTTTTCCTCGCGCCCGGCGATCCGAAGCGGAGTGACGAGGAACTGCGGCGATACTTACGACGCTGGATGGGTTCCGCGATCATCGCGCAGTCGGGTTCGATGAGAAGTGACCCGGTCAGCGCAGAGTTATCGTCAAAGCGACCGCGCACGCGCACGCAACAATGACGACGACCAAGGCGAACAGGTCGGCCAGCTGAGGGCGCTTGGGGTACGCCGCGATCAATCCGGTGCCCCCGCGAGCGGAGATCGCTTCGCCCATTTCGGCAGATCGCCGAATTGCCACCGACATGGTTGTGGTGATCAGGTCGACTATCGAGTTGTCGGCAGCGCTGTTCACCACAGCTTTCGGGCGCAGTCGCCGTGCCGCAACGAGAGTGAGCATTTCGTCGATCAACAGCGGAAGCGAACGAATGCAGAGGGCTGTCGCGATCGCCCATTCGTCGACGGGAATCTTGAAGAATCGAAGCGGTCGGCCCAGAGTGGCCAGGGCAGGGGCCACATCGCTCATCGATGTCGTCCACGCCAACATCAGTGAGACACAGAGCAATACAAGGCCGAAGGTCACGGCTTGCAGGTACAGGAACACCGCGTCGAGGCCGATCGGAAGGTTGATCAATGCGCCGAGCAGAACAAGCGCCCACAGCCACCACGGAGGGTGGGGAACTGCTGTCGGGGGAATGCGTCCGATCACCGCGGTCAGCAGCAGCAGTCCGAGCACGACGCCGATCGTCGGCCAGGACGGTGTCACAACCACCACGATGCTAACGAGTACGACGGCCACGATCTTCGTTCCGGCCCACAGTCGATGGACCGGAGAAGAAGTCGGAACTTCACGCAGGAGGGTGGTCACGTTGTCGATCCTTCCAAAGCTGCGCCGGCGGCCGGATCGAGTATGCGACCCTGCGACAGTCGTATCGTTCTGCTGCACACGGCATCCATGCCGTCGACGTCGTGGGAGATGACGACAACTGCGGTTCCGTTCCGACGAATCCACCGGAGTACGTTCAGGATTTCGTGGCGGCCGGGCGGATCGAGACCGGCGAGAGGTTCGTCGAGAATAAGCACTCGGGGTTGGCGGACGAGGAGACCGGCCAGCACGACGCGTCGCATCTGCCCGCCGCTCAACTCGTCGATACTGCGGCCGGCGATGTGACGGTCGAGTCCGACGGCGTCGAGCGCCCAGGACACTTGTACGGATCCGATCTCCGGACCACCGGCGGCCTCGATGTCTTCGGCGACGGTTCGGCGTTGCAATTGCAGCCGCGAATGTTGGAACGTGAGCCCGACGGTGCCTAGTTGGCGCGAGACAGGTTTGCCGTCGAAGACTGCGGTTCCCTTGCTCGGTGTGATCAGGCCGGCCATGATCCAGGCCAGAGTCGATTTACCGGAACCGTTGCCGCCCAGGATCAGTAGCCCGTCCCCGTCGCCGATGGTCAGGTTCACCTCCGACAGTGCACGTCTCGACCACGGAGTCCGGTCGTTATAGGTGTGCGTCACATCGGTGAGTTGGAGGACCGTGCGAGTGCCGGCCGGCCAAGGCGCGGCGGGCGGACCTGCAAACGTCGACGTCATCCAACCGGGTTGGTGGTCGATCTGCCGTCCGCGTTGCAGTTGAATCACCCGATCTGCCGCGCGGGTGTCGGCGTGGTGATGGGTCACGAGTACCACGGCCATGGGATGGCGTCGTGGAAGTTCGGCGAGGAGTGCGACCAATTCCTCCCGGCCGGCCTGATCGACCATCGCGGTGGCTTCGTCCGCGATCAGGAGAGCGGGGCGCCGCGCCAGAGCGGCAGCAACCGCCAGACGTTGCATCTCGCCACCGGAGAGCCCCGAGGTCTCGCGCATACCCATGCCGGCGAGCCCTACTTCAGTGAGCAGTGCATCGACGTCGGGATGTGACTCTGGGGGGAGCCCCCAGACGACGTCGTCCGCGACGCGGGTTCCGAGGATCTGGCTCTCCGGTCGTTGCAGGACGATGGCGGTTCCGCCCTGTCGGCCGAGGCCGGCGGACCCGGGTCTCGTCAGGGCCCCGACAGTCGGGGCGCGACCGGCGAGCAACCGGGTGAGTGTGGACTTGCCCGAGCCGTTGTGGCCGACGACAGTGACGAACTCTCCGCGTCGGACGGTGAAGTTGACATCCACGAGGGCTGGCGTCGATGCACCCGGATAGGTGAAGCCCACGTGATCGAAAGTCACCGGCAACGGATCGATCGGACGGTCGTCGGGTGTTGTTTCGAGAGGGTCGGACGAGGGGAGTGCAGCCAATCGATCGAGGACGGCGCCGAGGACAAAATAGGAGACGACGGTGCTCAGGACGATCCCGGAGATGATCGACGCGGCGATCCACAACCACCAGTAATCGATGATCGAGCCGATGCTGTTCTCGATCCACTCGGCTGCCCCGACCAGCGAAGGTGCACGCTTCAAGATTGTGGCCACACCCAGCGCGGTGTTCTCGAGCGAGTTCAGGAACAAGTTGCGCAGGGGCGCGAGAACAAGCAACAAGACTATGGAGAACAACGCCAGCGCCGGCCCGATGACAAATGACGACAGCAATGCGGAGATGAAGCCGAGACCACGCCGCTTGACCGTGCCGATGATTCCGCCGAGTAGGGCGCACAGTGCCACCGCCCATGCCGATCCCGAACCGGCGGCGACAAAGGCGACCGCAGTAGCCGACACTCCGGCCGTCACTACTGCACGGACCCGAAAGCGCTGGGCAACAATTCCCATCGGAACCGCAGCCACGAGGTTGAGGGCGCTGGCCATGGGGATGACCGTGGCGATTACGGACAACGCGACCGTGAATCCAGCCATGACGGCACCCGTTGCCAACTCGAGTGGTCGAAGGCTGCCGGTTTCGCGGACTTGCGGACGGTTGCTCACCACGTCCAGTGTGCCAGTGGTGACATAACTCCTGCCCGACTGATGGTGAGCGCATCAGCGCGATTGCGTAGGCTTCACCTCAAACAATGCATCGGACGGAGCGTGGAAGACGTGAGTGCAGCACCCATCAGGGTCGGGGTTCTGGGAGCCAAGGGCAAGGTCGGTCGAGCGATCTGCGAGGCAGTGGAAGCTGCTCCCGATCTGGAACTTGTTGCGCAGGTCGACACCGGTGATCGCATCGAGACGTTCGTCGACGCCCGCACTCAGGTAGTGGTCGACTTCACTCACCCCGACGTCGTCATGGGAAATCTGGAATTCCTCGTGGCCAACGGAATTCACGCTGTGATCGGCACCACCGGTTTCGACGAGTCCCGGCTCGCGACTGTGCAGTCCTGGCTCGACGCCCAGCCGGCAACGGGTGTTCTGATCGCGCCCAACTTCGCCATCGGTGCGGTGCTGTTGATGCGTTTCTCGGCCGCGGCGGCGCGCTTCTTCGATTCCGTCGAGGTCATCGAACTTCACCATCCCAACAAGGCCGACGCGCCTTCGGGCACCGCATACAGAACGGCCGCCATGATTGCCGAGGCTCGCGCGGAAGCAGGCGTTGGACGCAGTCCTGACGCCACCACGACCGAACTCGAGGGTGCGCGCGGAGCCGACGTCGACGGCGTCCGGGTTCACTCCGTGCGCATGGCCGGCCTGGTTGCGCATCAGGAAGTCATTCTCGGAACGCAGGGCGAGACGCTGACCATTCGGCACGACTCCATCGATCGGAATTCGTTCGCGCCGGGCGTTCTGCTCGGTGTTCGTCAGATCGGTTCGCATCCGGGTCTGACGGTCGGTATCGATTCCTTCCTCGATCTATGAACAAGACCACCCGCACCCTCGCGCTGATCGTTGCGATCTGTATCGCGCTCGCGGTGTACTTCGTGCTGCTCGGTCAGCGCGGAATCCAGCTCATCCAGGACGGCGGTGGCGCCGCAATCGGTCTCGGGATCGGAGTGCTGATCCTGCCGTTCCTGGGGCTGTGGCTCGTCATCGCCACGCTCCGTGCGGGGTTCACGCACCAGCGTCTCGCGCAGCAGATCCACGACGAGGGCCTCACGGTCGACGCCTCTTCGCTTCCGAAATTGCCTTCGGGTCGGATCGAGCGAGCGGCCGCCGACGAGTTGTTCGCTCAGATCAAGGTCGACTGGGAAGCAGATCCGGACAACTGGAAGCAGAACTTCCGACTCGCTCGCGCCTACGACTACGCCGGTGATCGAAGCCGGGCGCGGGAAACCATGCGCCGGGCAGTGGAACTGGAACGTCGTTCGCGAGGCAAGTAGTTTCCTCTGCTGAGACCAGGGGATCGGTGAGGTGCTACCGCTCCGGAACCGTTGTGGGAGAAGACGGATCCGGAGTGGTGGGGTCGAATGGCGGCGGGTTGTTCGGGTCGAAGCTCGTTACCGGCACCGAACACGTCGCGCCCACTTCGGGATACGTGTTCGGATTGACCCGCAATGCCGAGACGAATTGATCGATGCGAGCGTCCTCGGCGTTGTCGAGCTTGAGTTGACGGCCCCATGACTGCAGCGAGATCGGCGAATCCAGGGTCGGGTACGGCGACATCAGTGTGTAGCTCATGCCCTCGACTCGCTGCGCCAAGCGGGTCTGATCCTCGCCCGAGACGAGGTCGGGGTTGTACGTGATCCACACAGCTCCGTGTTCGAGAGAATGAACCGCATTCTCGGTCCGAATCGCTTGCGGATAAACAACTCCGGTGCAGTTTGCCCAGACCGAATCATGACGGCCGCCGAAAGGCGGTGAATGCGTGTACGCCACACGTTCGTTCGGGCGTACGTGTTGAGCGGCTGGGTAATCGACCGCGACAACTCCGTCGATGGCTTCGGACGGATCCGGGTTGTCGACGCTCGGAACAAACGCATCCGGACGAGGTTTTCCTTCGACGGAATTCGCGCACGAAGCCAGCGCGAGAACTGCCGCGATCGCCACTGTCGCTCGAAGTTGTTTGTTCACTCGGTCATGATAGCGGCGTCCGATCGCTTTCCCTGGGACGTGAATCGACTACGAGCCGAGAGAGCCGCTCGCACCGCCCGACAGTGCGATGTCACTGGCACCGCGAAGAATTCGCAGCGGCGGCAACGGCCCTTTGTATGCCTCGGAACCGCTGATCAGATCACCCGCAGCGTCGAACGCGATCGCTTCACCTTGTGGCTCGTCGGGAAGGGGAACACGAATCGGTTTGGTGGTCAACGCTTTCACGACATCACCATCGGGAGCTGAATACAGGTAGACGTCCGTGTACGTGCGAAGCCCTACCACCGTGCCGTCCTTGCTCACAGCGCCGCCCGTGACGGCCATCGTGCCGGCATGAGGAACCGGCCCACCGGAAGTGAGGGTGGGTGTCAACCTCAGCTGGCCCACTTCGGCCAATATGGTCGGCGACGACGTACTCAGATCTTGAACATGCTGTCGCTCAGCGGTTGTGTAGACGACGCTTGCACCGAAATAGTCCTTGGTGACGATGACGGGAAGCCCGTCGCTCTGGATCAACAGTGTCTCGGCGTCGTGCGCCCCGTCCGGATAAACAAGGGGGTAGGAGGTAGCGGTACCTGAAGTCGGATCGAGTTCGATCAGCCCGATCGACGTTCGTACCGCGTTGTTGTCGCCGATGTCTGCCAGCCACAGATGGCCGTCAGGAGTCGACGAGAGATCCTCGACATCGACGCGAGGAGTGCCCACATTGATCCAGCGCTGAACGTGACAGTTCGAATCGAGTTCGGCGACGCGATCGTCAGAGCCGCTGTCGCCGATTGCGTACACCCCGGCCGCGGTGACGGTGAGTCCGGACAGCTCGGACAGGCCCGCATCGATGGGTGTGCACAGTGCGTCGAAGACGCGCGAGGCCTGGTGCGCCGCCGCCGGAGCAGCGTGAACGCCGACGATTGCGGCGGCGAGAGCAACCGAGCCGGCAGCCGCGGAGATCGAATGGGCAAGCGCGCGATTCCACATCACAATTTCCACATCACAATGGAGTCCTTCTTGCCGAAAATCGGGACTTAGTACCCAGACAATACTGGACGTCCGTCTCGGTTTGTCAGAAAGAGCAAGAAATGGTCTACGCCTCGACGTCGTGATGCGTCAGTGGTTCGCCGAATGAATGTGGGTGCCGGAGGGGATACTCGACTCACCGGCGATCGGCGACAACGAGCAGGAAGTGACGAAGCGATGGCGAAGAGTGATCCCGAAAAGCAGAGTGATCCCGAAAAGCAAGGCGCAGACTCCCCGTCTCAGTTGATCGACAAGCGAATCGAGGAACTCGGAGATTGGCGGGGCGAAACGCTCTCGCGGATACGCACTCTGATCAAAGAGGCGGATCCGGATGTAGTGGAGGAATGGAAGTGGCGAGGAGTCCCGGTGTGGTACCACGCCGGAATGATCTGTACCGGTGAGACTTACAAGAGCGCAGTCAAGGTGACTTTTGCCAAAGGCGCATCACTCGAGGACGCCTCAGGTCTCTTCAACTCCAGCCTCGAGGGCAACACGAGGCGGGCGATCGACTTTCACGAGGGCGAAGCCGTCAACGAAAAGGCGTTCAAGGCACTCGTTCACGCCGCGATTGCCCTGAACACCTCGAAAAAGTGACTCCCAGTCAGAGCTGATGTTCAGCGAGGTCGAACGCGCTGAGTAACGTGCGGAATTTTGTACTGGTCTCTCGCAGTTCGGTTTCAGGATCGGAAGAAGCGACGATGCCGCCGCCGGCGTACGCCCGCGCGGACAGACCGTCTGCGGCGATCTCGGCGCAACGAATGGCTACCATCCACTCGCCGTCTCCGGTGCGGTCGCACCAGCCGATCGCACCGGCATAGAACCCGCGATCGCCCTCGGTTGCGGTGATGTGCTCGCGCGCAGCGTTTGTCGGTGTTCCGCAGACAGCGGGAGTCGGGTGCAGCGCCATTGCCAGTTCGAGAGAGGTCAGGCTCGGGTCGGTCAGGACGCCTTCGATCTTGGTCCCGAGGTGCCACAGTTGCGGTGTCCGAAGCAGTTCCGGAGCACTGGGTGCACTGAATGACGTGCACAGCGGTCCGAGTATCGCGCTGATGGAATCGACGACAAAAGCGTGTTCGGTGAGATCTTTGGTCGAAGCGCGGAGTTGCTCGGCGTTCGCCTCGTCCTGATCCGCATTCGGATGCCGTGCAATCGAGCCCGCCAACGGGTGGCAGGTGACGATGTCGCCTCGCCGTTCGATCAGAACTTCTGGTGTCGAGCCGACCAGCGAACGTCCGCGGTACCCGCCACCGGCGGGGGACAGGTCGACGCAGAAGCCGTTGTGCGCGTGGTCGAGTGCAATCAATTTCTCGGCCAGAGCGGAGGGGGAGATCGCGGACTCGGCTTCGATTTTCAGCGAGCGTGCGAGGACAACTTTGTCGAGTTCGCCTGCTCGCAGACGGGCGATGGCGCTGCGGACCCTGTCGGTGTGGATCTGTGGACTCGGTTCGAATCCTGCTACCCGCGAAGAGGGGAGTACCGGAACGTTCGAGTGATATAGATCACCGCGGACTCGCGTGAAACTCAGCGGCGCAGTGAGGGCGGACGGTGTCTCCGGGGAGAAGGGCAGGGCGCCGACGACCGAGTCGATACGCCCCGTTTTGAGGGCTTCAGCCGCGTCGAAGGCCGAGTCGAATTCTTCGACTACTCCCGAAGTGCGGATCGACGTTTCCCTACGTGAGAGCAGGAAAACGGAGTCCGTTCCATCGTCAGTCCGGTTGTTGCGCAACGGGAATTCGGAGACTTCGGCGAGTGCTGACATGGACACCCTTCCAGTTCGACAGGATTGCTTGCTATGTTGAGGCTAGCCTTAGTTCGGACGAATTTGTGTCGCGAGCGTCTGGGTTGTGTACTTCCGTACCGTTATGGTTAGGCTGGCCTAAAGTCAAGGCGTGCGGACGGGGTCGACACGAGGGTGGGTTGGCTCGATCTGAGCGCGTCGACCACTACTCGAGGAGACCGATGAGCAACACCGTGGACCGTGACCAGATCGTGCGCGACGTCGCCGAGGTTCTGTCGATGAGGGCAGAACAACTCGGCGACGACGCGGACCTGGGTGACGAGGGCCTGGACTCGGTTCGTTTGATGACGCTCGTCGAACGGTGGCGAGGAGCGGGCGCGGATGCCGACTTCGCCGAGTTGGCAGAAGAACCCACGATCAATGCCTGGGTTCAGGTTCTGTGCCCGCAGTGAGCGCGCACCGAATCGCCGTGGTCACCGGTGCGGCGGCGGGTATCGGCGCTGCAGTTGCCCGGACTCTTGCGCGCGACGGGTATTCGCTGACGCTTCTTGATCGCGACGACGTCGAATTGAAGCGGGTAGCCGCGGAATTGGCAGAAACCATCACCGATGGCGCCTCGATCGAGTCCCACGTCGTGGACGTGACCGACCGGCAAGCAGTCGATGCAGCAGTGACCTCCACGATGGACACGTACGGCCGGATCGACGCGCTCGCGCACGTCGCCGGAATACTCGACACCGGATCGGTGCTGGACTCTGATCCCGATCAGTGGCGGAAGATCTTCGGCGTCAACGTCTTCGGTTTGCTCAACGTGCTGCAAAGTGTGGGACTGGAAATGCGTCGTCAGCGGACCGGGTCGATCGTGGTGGTCTCGTCCAACGCAGCCGGTGTGCCACGTATCGGGATGGGTGCTTACGGTTCGTCCAAAGCTGCTGCGACGATGTTGGTTCGAACCGCTGGACTGGAGTTGGCCACCGACGGGATTCGTGTCAACGTGGTCGCTCCGGGATCCACCGACACAGCAATGCAGCGTTCGTTGTGGTCGGACCCCTCCGACGATTCGGGTGCCGACGCGGTCATCGAAGGCAATCTGGCGAGCTATCGCCTGGGCATTCCGCTCGGAAAACTGGCCACCGCAGACGATATCGCCGACTCGGTGCACTTCCTGCTGTCCGACCGAGCGGCCCACATCACCATGCAGGCGCTGTACGTCGACGGTGGAGCGACGCTCAAAGCGTGAGACGTATTTGCTGACAGCACTTTCGAAGAGGAGTCACTTGTATGACCTCGAGGATCGCTCGCGAGCCCTTGGCGCCCGTCGCACAGTATCCGCCCGAATTGGTGACGCACTATCGGGAACGAGGCTACTGGACGGACGAGACGCTGGCCGGATTCATCACGGATGCGGCCGCACGACATCCCGACAACGAAGCTGTGGTCGGTAGCGATGCCGCTGGAGCAAAAACACGGTTGACGTATTCCGAGCTCGATCGTCGCAGTTCGGCAGTGGCCGGAGGCCTGTTCGCGTTGGGTGTTCGCGCCGGTGATCGTGTGCTCCTGCAGCTACCGAACATCGTGGAATACGTCGAAGCATTGTTCGGTGTGCTGAAGCTCGGCGCACTGCCGGTTTTCGGGTTGCCGGCGCATCGCCGAACCGAAATCGGATACTTCTGCCAGTTCGCTGATGTCGCTGCCTATATCGTGGCCGACTGTCATGGCGGGTTCGACTACCGCGCACTGGCGCGCGAGGTGAACGAAGGCCTCGAGACTCCGCCTGTTGTGATCGTGGCTGGTGATCCCGAAGAGTTTGTCGGTTTCGATTCGTTGCGCGGATACGAGGTTCCCGTTCTTGCCGACGTCGATCCGTTGTCGGTCGCCTTTCTTCAGCTTTCCGGTGGCACGACCGGTGTTCCGAAGCTGATTCCGCGAACGCACGCCGACTACCTCTACTCGGTGCGAGCATCCAACCCGATCTGCGGCGTCGACGACTCCACGCGCATGTTGGTGGTTCTTCCTGCAGCGCATAATTTTCCGATGAGTTCGCCAGGAATCCTGGGTGTTTTCCACGCGGGCGGCTCCGTAGTTCTGGCGCCGGACACCATGCCCTCCACAGCTTTCGGTCTGATCGAATCCGAGCGAGTCACGCACGCGTCTTTGGTACCACCGATCGCGTTGGCCTGGATGGCCGCCCCCAGCAAGGCAGATCACGATCTGTCGAGCTTGCGGGTTCTCGGCGTCGGCGGAGCGAAGTTCAGCGCCGAAGCCGCCGCGCGGGTACCCACGGAGCTGGGCTGCACCCTCCAACAGGTGTTCGGGATGGCCGAGGGGCTGGTCAATTACACCCGCCTCGACGACACACAAGAATTGATCGTCAGCACGCAGGGTCGGCCCATTTCACCCGACGACGAGGTTCGGGTGGTCGACGACGAGGGCGCGCTCGTCGAGCCCGGAACCACGGGGCACCTGCTGACGCGGGGGCCGTACACGATCCGTGGCTACTACCGTGCAGATGCGCACAATGCCGAGGTCTTCGATGCCGAAGGTTTCTACCGCACCGGCGATCTGGTCAGCGTCACCGCCACTGGTCACCTGATAGTCGAGGGGCGTGCAAAGGACCAGATCAACCGCGGCGGTGAGAAGGTTGCAGCGGAGGAGATCGAAAACCACCTGCTCTCGCATCCTGCGGTCCACGACGCGGCCGTCGTGGCTGTTCCCGACGAGTACCTGGGCGAGCGAACGTGTGCAGTCCTGGTGATTTCGGGAGAAGCACCGACTGTCGGCGAGATCAAGCGATACATACGAGGCCGAGGCGTTGCGGCGTACAAGGTTCCGGATCGAGTGGAATTCGTGACCGAGTTCCCCGTCACCGGCGTCGGAAAGACCAGTAAGGCGGCCTTGCGCCGTGTTCTCAGTGAATCGATTGCGGCGCAGACGCTGTCGAGTTGATCGGTTCTCACTCCCACTCTCTCGAGGAGATTTTTCATGGCGCTACCCACCGCAGTCCGATACGAGATGCCTACCGAGTTTCCGCAGAATCGGGTCGACTGGACACTCGATCCTTCCCGGGCGGTGCTGCTTCTGCACGACATGCAGGAGTATTTCGTGAACGCGTACGACCGAAGCGTCGACCCGCTCCAAACCGTGGTTCCGAACATCGACCGCCTTCGTTCGTCGGCGCGAGCTGCCGGGATCCCGATCGTCTACACCGCCCAACCCGGTGATCAAGATCCCGAGGAGCGCGCGTTGCTGTCGGATTTCTGGGGACCGGGGCTGAAGGCAGATCCTGCTCACACCGACGTGATTGCCGAGTTGGCTCCGCATCCGGAGGACGTCATGCTCACTAAATGGCGCTACAGTGCCTTCATCAAGACAGACTTGCGTGAGCGACTGCGCGAGAGTGGGCGTGACCAGCTGATCATCACGGGAATCTATGCCCACATCGGTTGCCTGACTACCGCTTTGGACGGGTTCATGCAAGACGTGCAGATCTTCTTCGTGGGCGACGCGGTCGCCGACTTCTCCCTGGACGAGCATGTCGGTGCACTCGAGTACGCGGCCGGACGCTGCGCCTCGGTCACCCGAACCGATGACCTGGTCAAGGCGATGAGCTCGGAAACGGTTTCGGCGTAGGAGTGAACGGCGACGGGTTCGCCACCCGTCGCCGTATTGTCAGTGTGTGAAGACTTTGTTGGTGGTTCACCACTCGCCCTCGCCGACAACCCACGAATTGTTGGATGCGGTCCTTGCCGGGGCCCGCGATCCCGAGATCGAGGGCGTCGAGGTGAAGGTGATGCCGGCGTTGGCTGCGACAGTGCCCGACGTACTCGCTGCTGACGGATATCTTTTCGGTACCACCGCCAATTTCGGATACATGTCGGGTGCGCTCAAGTACTTCTTCGACACCACGTACTACCAATGCCTCGGCGCGGTTTCGGATCGACCGTACGGCCTGTGGGTTCACGGAAACAACGACACCGCTGGTGCTGTGTCGTCGGTGCGCAAGCTCGCCACCGGGCTCGGATTGGTCGCGGTGGCGGATCCGCTCGAAGTGACTGTGAGCGTGGACAAATCGGTGCGCGATCGTTGTTACGAACTGGGCGGGACCGTCGCGGCAACGTTGATGGACTAGCCCTCACGTTCGTCGTTTCGATTCACGAAAGAACCTGCCCCACAATTTGTTGTGGCTGTGCGTGTCGACCCGCGAGTTCGTCGTGTGCTGTCGGTTCAGCAGATTTTCAGGTCGGGGGCGGGGCGGATTCCCCGATTCATCGACATTTAGTTTAGGCTACCCAAAATGACGTTAGGTCACCCTTGGGTGACGTGTGTCCACAGACGAGGGGATCAGTGTGAGCGTTCTTCCAGGTTCGAACTCCGGAGCGGCGAGCGAAGCTACGTTTGCTCTCACAGGAGCTCAACTCGGGATTTGGAACGCACAGAGACTCGATCCCGAATCCCGGAGCTACCTCGTCGGCGAGGTGCTCGAAATCTCCGGCGACGAACCGATCGACACCGAACTTCTGACAGCCGCCATCACTGCGACGATCGGTGAAGCCGAAACCATGCGGCTGCGGATGATCGAGACAGCGGACGGGCCGCGTCAGTACATCTCAGGCGAGCCGGTTGGCGTCATTCCCGTCACCGACGTCCGTGACGAGCGTGATCCGGTGGCCGTGGCGCACGCACTGGTCGACGCCGAGCGTAGCCGGGCCTCCGAGTACTGCCGCGTGATGGTGGAGCGTCCGCTGTACACCTACTCGCTGATCAGGCTCTCCGATCGCGAGATCTGGTGCATCCAGCTCTATCACCACCTGATCGTCGACGGATACAGCGCGGCCATGATTTCGCGCCGAGTCGCCGCGCACTACACGGCCGCGAAGAAGGGAACCGACGTAGCGCCAACGCGATTCGGTTCGATGACCGACCTGGTGACCGAGGACGAGGCATACCGGTCGGGCGAACAGTTCGTGGAAGATCGTGACTACTGGCGTGATGTCCTGACGCCGTTGCCCGCGTTGGACGGACGCGGCCAGCAGGTCACCGGTCCGGCGGAACGAACGATCCAGGTTCGCGAAGTCATTACCGCCGACGCTCTCCACCGCCTCAAAGAGGTGGCAGACGCGACGGGAACAACGTGGGCCGAGGCCCTGATCGCCTGCTACGGCGCGTTTCTCCACCGGCTGCTCGGCGAGACGGATGTTGTCATCGCGATGCCACTGATGGCGCGCGTGGGGCGCACGGCACTCAAGACGCCGGCCATGGCAGTCAACGTCCTGCCACTCCGGTTGACAATTCGCAGCCACGATCGACTCGGTGATCTGAGTAAGCAGGTGGCCGCCACGATGAAAAGCCTGCGCGCGCACCAGCGATACCGTGGTGAGAATCTTGCTCGGGACCTGGGCGTCGCCGGCACCGGCGCACTGCTTCACGGGATCGGAATCAATCTCAAGGCTTTCGACTTCGCCCTCGATTTCGCCGGCGCTGTGGGTGTACTGCGTAACGTCGCCGGGGGGCCGCCGGAGGACCTGGGTTTGACGGTGACCCCCATTGCGGACGGCGAAGTTCTACTCGGATTCGAAGTGGACGCACGTACCAATACTCGGGATTCGGTTCAGCGTCGCCTCGCCGGTTTTGTCAGCATCGTCAACGCGATGGTCGGGGAGGGAGATCCTGCCGTCGGTCAGGTGGAGATGATGACGGCGCCCGAAGCTGCCCGGATTCTTGCCGGCCGCGAGACCGAACCTGTGCCCGGCTCTGTCGACCTCGTCCCCGACGTCTTCGATCGCATCGTCGTCGAGCACGCGGATGACACAGTCCTCGTGTGCGGTGAGGAGCGTTTGACAGGCGCAGAACTCGGTGCCCGCGTCCGCAAGCTCGCCCGGTTGCTTCGGGCCCGCGATGTCGGCCCGGACGACATTGTCGGACTTGCGCTTCCGCGTACGTCCGAGATGGTGGTGGCGCTGTTCGCGACATTGGACGCGGGCGCAGCGTACGTGGCCCTGGATCCGCAGTACCCGGCCGAGCGGTTGCGGGATCTGATCGACGACGCACAGCCGAAGGTCGTGCTCTCCACTTCCACTCTGGCTGAGCAACTCGCCGGGGATTCTCGGCCCGAGCCGCTCGTCCTCGATTCCGACGCGGTGCGCGAAGAACTCCGTGCCAATTCCGAGCTTCCACTCGAACTCGGTGAACTGGCAGCGGCGCGGCATGGTGACCACCTGGCGTACGTCATCTACACCTCAGGATCGACCGGCAAGCCCAAGGGCGTGTTGGTCAGAAGCGGTGGATTGGCGCACCTGCTTCACCACCATCGCGCCACCATCTACCGGGACACCGCCGAGCGCGTCGGAAACCGCCAACTGCACACCGCGCACACGGCGTCGTTCGCCTTCGACGCGTCTCTCGATCAGCTGTTGTGGATGCTGTCTGGTCATCGGGTACACGTATACGACGAGGAACTGCAGAAGGACGCCGTTGCCCTGGTCGCGGTGTTCGAGCGAGATCGTGTCGACGTGGTCGACACGACGCCGTCGATGGCGGCAGCGATGGTGGACAACGGATTGCTGAGCACGCAGCGGTTGCAGCTCCTCGTCGTGGGCGGCGAGGCGGCACCGCCGGCACTGTGGGACGCGATCATCGAATCCGGAGTGCCGGCTCGAAACCTGTACGGCCCCACGGAAACGACGGTCGACGCGATCGCGACCACGGTCGTCGGTGCCGGACCGCGTATCGGGTACCCGCTCGCGGGCACCCGGGCATACCTGCTCGACAGCGCGCTCGAACCGGTCGCCGACGGTGAACGAGGTGAGCTCTACCTGGCCGGACCGCAATTGGCCAGGGGGTACCTCGGTCGAGCCGGCGCGACTTCCGAGCGTTTCGTCGCGGATCCCTTCGGGGCTCCGGGAGATCTCATGTACCGCGCCGGGGACGTGGCGCGCTGGGTGCCGGGGCGGGGATACGACTTCATAGGTCGCAGCGACAAGCAGGTCAAGATCCGCGGACATCGAGTCGAATTGAGCGAGGTCGAGGCTGTTCTCGGATCGGTTCCCGGCATCGGTGCGGCTGCCGCGCTGATCCGCACGGATGGGGGACGGCCCAGCCTGGTCGGCTACGTTGTCGCCGCTGTCGGCGCGGTGCTTGGGCCGCAGGAAGAGTTGCGCCGTGACCTCGCCGGTCGCGTACCCGATCATCTGGTTCCCGCCGCAATCGTCGTTCTGGACGAACTGCCGGTCACGGTGAACGGAAAGCTCGATCGTGCGGCACTACCCGCCCCGGCTGTCGAGTCGGAAGGTCGCGCGGCCTCCACACCTCACGAAGAAATTCTCTGTGACGTGGTGGCCGAGGTGCTCGGCCGCGAACGCGTCGGCGTGGACGAGGACTTCTTCGGCCTCGGTGGTGACAGCATCACGGCAATCAGCGTCAGCAGTCGCCTGCGGGTGCGCGGACTGGTCGTTGCTCCGAAAGAGCTACTTGCACAGCGAGATCTGGGAACCATCGCCGCTGCGGCGCGTGAAATTGACGATCAGGCCGACGTCGCTGCAGCGGTCGTGGACGTGGCGACCGGCACCGTGATCGCTCCGCCGATCGTTCGGGCACTGATCGACAAGAATTCGACTGACGAGGCAATTGCGGGCTACGCGCAGTGGACCGCAGTGCGCATCGACGACGGACTCTCGCTCGGTGACCTGCAGACCGGCGTACAGACGATCCTCGATCACCACGACGCGCTGCGTCTGCTGCTGCGGCGTGACAACGAGAGCGGTACTACCGAATTGATCGTCCGGGACGCGGGCGCGGTACGCAGCGAGGGACTCGTTCGCGAAGTGTCCGACAGTTCCGAGCCGCACCGGATCAGAGAGCTCGCCGAGGCGTCGGCGGCGAGTCTCGACCCTCGCGCCGGTGAACTCCTGCGAGTTGTGCTGGTCAATACCGAGGCCGGTCGACCCGACAAATTGATCATGGTGGCTCACCATCTGATCGTCGACGGCGTGTCCTGGCGAATACTGCTTCCCGATCTCCACGAAGCTACCGACGCTGCACGCGAGCGTAGGTCGGCCCGGTTGGCTACAGGCGGCAGTTCGTGGCGCCGATACGCGGGGTTGCTCGCAGAATTCGGGACCTCGGGCAGCAGGGCATCAGAGCTCGAGTACTGGAAGTCTTCATCGGTGCAGGTGAATGACGCGCCTATCGGCAGCCGTCGTCTCGACCCGAAAGTCGACGTGAGCGCAACCGCCTCCCGCACGACAACTGTTGCGCCGCCGGCCGTCACCGACGCGTTGTTGACCACACTTCCGGCGGCGTATCGAGCCAAGGCCGACGAAGTGCTTCTCGCGGGATTGATGCTTGCATTGCGCTCGTGGCAGCACAGCCGGGGCCGAATCGGGCTGCCCGCGCAGACCGTCACCGTCGAGGGCCATGGACGCGACGCGCTCACCAGCGACACCGACTTCGCCGGAACCATCGGGTGGTTCACCAGTGAATTCCCGGTTCGAGTGCCCACCGCCGCACTGATGACCGCCGAGGATCTTGCCGACGCGCTCAGTGGCGGAGCAGCCGCCGGGCATCTGCTGCGTGCGGTGAAGGAGGCAAAACGAGCTGTGCCCGCAGGTGGAGTCGGTTACGGAGTTCTCCGGCATCTGGATCCCGACGCTGCCTCTGATCTTTCCGAGTGTGCTGCTCCCGAACTGCTGCTCAACTATCTCGGCCGCTTCCCGTCCCTGCCCGGAACCGGATGGCGATTGCCGGAAGAGGATGCATTCGCGGTAATCGAACCGGCCACCAAGGCAATGTCGGAAGTGTTGGCGCTCAACGCATTTGTCCGTGAGGACGGCGCGCCGACGCTGGCAGTCGAGTGGACTGCGGCCGGTGCGGTGCTCGACGAAGCGACAATCGTCGAGCTGCAAGCACATTGGGAACGGGCGCTTGCTGCGCTGACAGCGCATGCCGCGCTCTTCGCCGGTGGTTTGACGCCTTCCGATTGCTCCGCCACGATCTTCGGCCAAGGCGCCGTGGTCGATCAGGCCGGGATCAACGAACTCGAAGCCGTCCACGGACCACTCGCCGATGTGCTTCCGCTCTCGCCGCTACAGGAAGGTCTCTTGTTCCACGCGGTCCGCGACGGCGCCGCAGACGTCTACACGCTCACTGCGCGTTTTGATCTCTCCGGCTCGTTGGACGAGGTGAAGTTGGCCGACGCGTTCGAGACCGTGATCGACCGGCACCCGAACCTGCGCGCAGCCTTCCACTACGAGCAGTTCGAACGTCCCGTTCAGGTCATTCCGTGCGGTGCCAAGGTTGCATGGCGTTCGGTCGACCTGACGTCGGTTCCAGAGTCCACTGCATTGCGCTCTGCAGATCAGCTCGAGGACGAGGCCGCCGAGCATGTCTTCGACGTCAACACACCGCCGCTACTGCGCGCACTACTCGTCAGGCTGCCCGGTGGGGTGCACCGACTGATCCTCAACGCGCACCACCTGCTCACCGACGGGTGGTCGACGCCGATCGTCTTGCGCGAGTTGATGAACGTCTACCACGACGGCGACGCGCACCTCCCCACACCGACACCGTACCGCGACTACCTGGCGTGGATCGCCGGCCGTGATCAGGACTCAGCTCGAGCAGCGTGGAGTGAGCGTTTGCGTGGGCTCACCGCGCCGACCCTCGTTGCCGAGGTAGGGGCACCGCGGAGTGTGCCCGTGGCGCTCGAGGTTCCGCTCGCGGCATCGGATGCCGACGCGTTGATCGAACTCGGCCGTGCGCGGGCGCTGACGATCAACACGCTGGTCCAGGGAGCGTGGGCGGCAGCGCTCGCCGAGGCAACGGGAGCGTGGGACGTCGTGTTCGGGGCCACCGTGTCTGGCCGACCTGCCGAACTCTCCGGGGTGGAGGGAATGGTCGGGTTGTTCAGCAACACGATTCCGGCCCGCCTCGACATCGACACTGACGAGCCTTTGCTGGATCAGTTCGCCGGGCTGCAGAACGCGCAGTTCGACATCGTGGACGTCGAGCACACCAGTTTGGCCGAGATCGAGCGCATAGCCGGGATCGGGCAACTGTTCGACACACTCCTGGTGTTCGAGAACTTCCCGAACTCCGGTGCGGGACAGCCCGCGTCGCACACCCTTCGGGTCGAGGGATTCACCAATCGCGGGGTCACGCACTATCCGATGACGTTGATGGCGCCGCCGAGCACCGGTCTGGATCTGGTTCTGTACCACGATCCGGCAGTCGTTTCCGAAGCCACGGCGCAGCAAATGGCTACCCGGCTCGCCGAGATATTGCGTGCGTTGCTGACAGAGCCGACAGCTCCGGCATCCGCTGTGCTGAAGGTTGTCCCTCAGTCACGCCCCGCTGTCGATGCGGTGGCTGTCACCGAAAAGGCAGTCGCGCCGGATCAGGTAGTCGATGCCGATCCCGCTGTCGTCGATGCAGTGTGCGCTTGTGTCGCAACGGTGTTGGAAATTTCCGACGTCGATCCGGGCGAAAACTTCTTCACTCTCGGCGGCCACTCGCTCACTGCGATGCGGTTGGTGGGAAGTCTGCGGAAGATGGGCATCCGCGTCGTCGTCTCGGATGTCTTCGACACCCCGACCCCCCTCGGCCTTGCCGCGACTGCCCACATCGATCGCAAGAAGTTCTCGCCGGATTCGGTTGCTGTCGTTGATCGACCCACCGTGGACGCGCGAACGGTCCGCCCCTCGGCTGTGGCTGGAAATCCTGATCACGAGCGGTACTGGGTTCGCACGCTTGCAGGCTTGCCCCTCGAAACGGACCTTCCCTACGACCGCCCGCGAGGCGCGGAATACCGTCCGCACACCTACGTCCGTCAGCTTCGCGATGCTCGGTTCGGTGACGGCTCGGGATTCGACACGGTGCTGTTGGCCGCGGTCGCAGCGACGCTGAACGGCTTCGGAGGTGGTCGAGACCTTGCTGTCGGACTGTCCTCGGAAGAGGCGGACACCCTCATTCGGGTCGACCTGTCCGGGCGGCCCAGAATTGCCGATGTCGTTCGACGAGTCGAAAACGCGCTGTCGGAGGCGCGGGCGCATTCCGATGTCAGCCTCGACCGTATCGCCGAACTACTCGGGCGCCCCAGTGGCAGCCTGTTCGCTGCCCGTGTCGGTCACTCTCTCGAAGCGAGCGCCGACCTCGAATTCGTCCGAACCGCAACAGAACTTCGATTGACGGTCGATGCCGGGCTGTTCGACGCATCCACCGCGGACGCATTGCTCGACGGTGTGATCGCGGTCCTGGGTCACGAAAACACCACTGTCGTCGCAGATCTGCGGCTGCCGGAGAATAAGTCGGATCGTGACCCGGGCCGACGCACGACGCCACCGGCAGGTATCTCGCAGTTGTTCGCTCGACAGGTCAGCCGTCATCCCGACGACATCGCGGTGGTCTGCGGTGAGGCCGGAATCACCTACGGAGAGCTGTCGGCACGCGTCGACGAACTGGCCCGCGAACTGCTCGCGGTCGGCGCAGGACCCGAGAAGGTAGTCGCCGTCGCGCTCGATCGAGGTGCCGATCTGGTGGCGGGACTGCTCGCGGTACTGCGCATCGGCGCGGTGTACCTGCCGCTCGACGTCGACTACCCGAGTGAGCGACTCGAGTTCATGATCGACGATGCGGCGCCGGTGTGTGTCCTGACCAGTATCCACAGCGCAGGACAGCTTCCGTCGGCAGTGCCCACGAGTGTGTTCGTGGACGGTGAGTTCACCAACGTCGATGTCGTGCTTCCGCCGCCGCCGGGTGCGGGTGATCACCTGGCATACATGATCCACACCTCCGGCTCGACCGGTCGCCCCAAGGGCGTGATGGTCTCGACTGCCAACCTCGCGGCCTTCGCGGACACCGTCGTCGAGGATCGCTGGATCAGGCCGGGTGATCGCATTGTCGCGGTGACAACGGTGTCGTTCGACATTGCGGCACTCGAGCTTCTGTGCCCGCTCGCTGCGGGCGCTACCGTCGTGATCGCCGACCGTTCGACGGTTCGCGACCCGGATGCGTTGTTGGCGTTGATCATCGCGAGTGACGCGACAGTGATGCAGGCAACGCCGGCACTGTGGCGAGTGGTCACCGAACACGAGAATGCGGCCCACCTCGCCGCGGTGCGCGCCTTGGTGGGAGGGGAAGCCCTCCCGCAGGATCTGGCCGACGAACTGGTTGCCAACGCTGCTTCGGTCCGGAATGTGTACGGACCCACCGAGGCCACGGTCTGGGCGACGTCTTCGGTCATCACGACTGGTGACCGAGTCACGATCGGTCGGCCCTGGACCGAAGTACACGTACGAATCCTCGACGACGACCTGCGCGAGGTTCCGGAAGGGGTTGCGGGTGAGCTGTATCTGGGCGGCGCGCAGGTGGTTCGCGGATACCTGAACCGCCCCGATCTGACCGTCGCCCGGTTTGTCGCCGATCCTTCTCTGCCGGGGGCACGCCTCTACCGCACCGGAGATCTGGTTCGACGCAGGCGAGGGGTTATGCATTTCCTTCGTCGTGCAGACGATCAGGTGAAGGTTCGCGGTTTCCGCATCGAACTCGGCGAGGTCGAGGGCGCGCTCGGAACCGTAGCCGGTGTGTTCCGCGCTGCAGCCACCGTCCGTGTCGATGCGGCGGGTACCGGAAGTCTGCACGGATACGTGGTCCCCGAAGGTGGAACCACGCTCGATTCGGTACTGGTGCGCAAGGAGATTGCGCGGCTGCTCCCCGAACACATGGTGCCGCAGACCATCACGGTGCTCGAAGCGCTCCCGCTCACTCTCAACGGGAAGGTCGACCGAAAGGCATTGCCCGACACCGTGCCGGATCGTGCGCCGACTCCGCTCGTAGCCGTCGACACAGATCGTCGGACGCGGCTCGAGTCGCTCAGCCCGGGCTGGCAGGACGTGCTACCGCTCGGACCTCTGCAGGAAGGGATGTACTTCCAGTCGGTTCTCGACGGCGCCGGCGGTACGGATGCCTATCACATGCAGCCGAGATTCGAGTTCGCTGCCGACGCCGACATCGACGTCCGCTCACTCCGCGCAGCAGGGGATGCGCTCTTGCGGCGTTACCCGAACTTGCGGGCGGGCTTCACGCACGCCGGGTTCGATGCCCCGGTGCAGTTCGTGCCCAGGGCAGCCGACATGCCGTTTCGAGAGATCGATCTGAGCGCAGTCGCAACCGAGGACATCGATCGCGAGGTTCGCGCCGTCGACGAGGCCGAATTCGGCAGGCTGTTCGACTTGACTGCGCCGCCACTCATCCGAATGGTGTTGGTCTGGTTGCCAGGTGGGGGAGCGCACCTCGTCTTCACCCAACACCACCTGCTGACCGACGGTTGGTCGCAGACCTTGATGTACGCGGAGTTGTTCGCGCTCTACGAGTTCGCCCGCTCGCACGGCACGGACCCGGTTGCACTCGACGGCGCGCTCGCCGCGCCCGCGGACTTCCGTGATCACCTGCGATGGATCGCCGAAGCGGATCGCACGGACGCACTCTCGTCTTGGAAGAACTACCTCGCAGATCTCGAGCAGCCCACACTGGTGGGAGGTTCGGGATCAGGTGGACGTGCTCCGTTGCCGGTGTTCACCCGAGTTCAGCTCGAGCAGAACATCACCGAGCAAGTTCGCGAATTGGCCAGGCGCAGCGGTGTGACGCTGTCCACCGTGGTTTCTGCGGCGTGGGGCCTGGCATTGCGCGCCGTGACGGGCCGAGACGACGTGGTCTTCGGATCGACGGTTTCGGGACGTTCACCAGAGGTCGAGGGCGCTGACCGAATGGTGGGCTTGGCGCTCAACACCATTCCGGTGCGTGTCCGGGTACGGCCAGGGGAGGAGATCTCGGCGTTGCTCGGACGCCTGTTCCGCGAACAGGGTTCGCTGCTGGAGCATCACCATCTCGGGCTCGGCGACGTGCAGCGAAGCGCAGGGTTCGCCACGCTCTTCGACACGCTCTACGTTTTCCGCAACACCCCTCGCGACGAACAGGCACGTCGAGACACGTTCGGGCGCAGTGGGATCGTCGGATTCGATGCGGTGGACGGCACTCACTATGCGCTCACGCTCGACGTGGATCCCGGCGTCGGGGATGCGGCGATGGCACTGACTCTCGAAAATCGTCCCGACCTGATTCCCCACGACGTGGCTCGGGACGTCCTCTCACGGACCGTCACGATCCTCGAAGTGATGGCGAATGCCGATACGGCTACGGTGGCGGACACGACGATTCCGCTTTCGTACACTCCCGCGGAATTCGCCTCACAGCACATCGTGATGCCGCGGCCGGATCAGGCCGGCGGCAGCGTGGACGCACTGCTACGCGAAAGGGCGGCGGCCACACCGGACGAGACGGCACTGGTCTTCGGTGACGTCACACTCAGTGCCGCCGAGATGAACGCTCGGGTGGACAGGCTGGCTCGGATACTCGTGTCGGCGCTCGAGGGGTCGGCGTCGGGCGAAGGGAGTTCAGGACCTTCCCGCGTTGTGGCGCTCGCACTTCCGCGTACCGCCGATCACGTCGTCGCGATCTTCGCTGTAATGAGAACCGGAGCGGCCTACCTCCCCTTGGATCTGGCTCACCCACCGGCACGATTGCGCGAACTGATCCTCGACTCCGACGCGGCGCTGGTGGTCACTACGACGCAGACGCGTGACCTCGTTGTTCTCGCCGGACAGGCGTGCGTCGTCCTCGACGACCCGGACGTGGTCGGGGTACTCGACGGGCAGTCTCCGGCACCTGTTGTCGACGAGGCCGCGGTGTGCGGGCCGACCTCACCGGATCAGCCTGCCTACGTCATCTACACCTCGGGCAGTACCGGGAAACCGAAGGGTGTCGTCGTGGGGCACCGCGGGCTGACGACGATGTATCACAACCACAAGGCCGAGATCTTCACCCCTACCGAAAACAGTGTGGGTGGTCGACGTCTGCGCATCGCGCACACAGTCTCGTTCTCGTTCGACATGTCGTGGGAGGAACTGTTCTGGTTGCTCGCCGGGCATGAAGTTCACGTGATCGACGAGCAGGCGCGACTCGACCCCGCGTCGCTGGTGAAGCACTACCGCGAAGTCGGGATCGACGTCGTGAACGTAACCCCCTCGTATGCACGGGAACTGATGGCTGCCGGTCTTCTCGACGGTGAGCGGACGCCGGTGTTGGTGATGCTCGGCGGCGAAGCGGTGCCGGCCGAACTGTGGTCGCGGCTACGCGATCAGGACGGTGTCGACGGGTACGACCTATACGGGCCTACCGAATTCACGATCAACGCGATGGGATCCCCGGTTCAAGGCAGCGAGACGCCGTGCTTGGGTCGTCCGATTCTGAACGCATCTGCGCGGGTACTCGATTCGGGTCTGCGTGAGGTTCCGATCGGTGCGGTGGGCGAGCTGTACATGTCCGGAGACGGAACGGCGATGGGCTACCTTCGCCGGACCGCGCTGACCTCCGCCGTGTTCGTCGCTGATCCCTTCTCCGTCGGCGGGCGCATGTACCGCACGGGTGACGTCGTGCTGCGTCGCCGCGACGGTGAACTCGAATACCTGGGTCGCGCGGACCACCAGGTCAAGATCCGAGGCATTCGGATCGAATTGGGTGAAGTGGAATCTGCGCTCGCGTCGTTGCCGGGAGTGCTGAGAGCCGCCGCTTCCGTCCGTAGCGAAGACGGTGCGCCGCCGCGACTGGTGGGCTACGTCATCGAGGAATCCGGGGCCGATTCAACCGATCTACGAGCTGCGCTGCGGGAACGGGTACCGGCGCACCTGGTTCCGTCGGACATCGTTGTCGTGGATTCGATCCCCCTGACGCCCAACGGGAAACTGGACCGGGGTGCGCTTCCGGCACCCCCCGCCCGAGCGGCGGCCCGAGCACCGCGCACCGAGATGGAAAGGCAACTGTGCCAGGTCTTTGCGCGGGTTCTCGGCGTCGAGGTCGTGGATCCCGAAGAGAGCTTCTTCGATCTCGGCGGCGACTCGCTTCGAGCCATGCGACTGGTGGGGGAGGTGGAGCACGACCTGTCGGTGAGCGTCGGTGTGGGAACGCTGATGGCCCGTCCTACAGTTGCCGAGCTCGCAGCACACCTTGACGAATCGGGGTCCGAGGTCGACCTGAGCCGCGATCACCTCCTGACGCTGCGAGCCGAAGGCAGCGGTGAGCCACTGTTCTGCGTACACCCGGCAGGTGGATTCGCTTGGCCCTTCGCACCTTTGACCGGCGTACTCGAGGCTGACCGTCCTCTGTTCGGCCTTCAATTGCCCACTGTCGCCGGAGAGCCACTCGAACCGACGAACGTGGATCAACTGGCAGCGATGTACGTCGACACGATTCGGGGCGTGCAGCCGAGCGGGCCGTACCACCTGCTCGGATACTCGTTCGGTGGCAACGTCGTTGCCGCGATGGCGGCTCAGTTGGTCGATATCGGCGAGACGGTGGAGTTCGCGGGTCTGATCGATACTCATCCACTGGGAGATCGCGACGAGCGCGACCGCGACGACGTCGACGACCGCGATCTTGCTGCCGCGCTGCCACCCGAGATCCTCACTCAGGCACCGGCACTGGTCGAGGCAGTTCGCGCTGGATTTGATGCCACTCGTTTGCTCGCGGCCCGCTCGACTGACACAACGTACGACGGACCGGTTACTCTGATCACCGCCGACGCCGAGGCGTCCGGACAAGTGCTGGCCGATCGCTGGCGCAGAGTCCGCGGAGACCGGGACATGGCAGTACATCATCTGCCCTACGACCACGCCGGATTGGTGACCCCAGCCGGGTGGGCGGCAATTGCCCCGCTGCTCGACAGTCGTCTGTCGAAACGCACAGGCCACAGAGTTCGAAACCGCACAGTCGAAAACCACACAGTTGGAAACACAATGGGAGCTCAATGATGAAGTCCACACCGCCCCTCGCGATACGGAGTTGGCGACGATTCGTCGCCATCGCAGGGTTGCTGATCGTCGCACTCGTGGCGATGATCGGTTGCAGTAGCGATTCGAACGACGAACCGACCAAGGCTGCAGAGCCCACGACCCGCGTGATCGAAACCGAGAAGGGTTCGGTCACCGTGCCCGCGTCAGCGGAGCGCATCGTGGTTCTGAGCGGCGGTCTCGCCGGATACCTGTACGCCCTGGACGCACCGGTGGTTGCCACCGATACCCGCGTCCTCGGTGTCACGAACCTCGACGGTGGATTCCCGCCGGCATGGTCGGACGCCGCAAAGGCGCAGGGCACCAAGGAATTGCCGGCCGGCGAGCAGCTCAACATCGAAGCCGTCGCGGCGGCTGAACCCGACCTGATCATCGGCGGTGGACAGGGCATCACCTCGGTTCAGGCCGAGGAACTCTACGATCAGCTCACCGCTATCGCACCCACCGTCTTGGTCCCCAAGACGGTCGCCGCGTGGGACAAGCAGCTCGAAATCGTCGCCGACGCGGCGGGCCGTTCCGACCAGGTTCCGGCACTGATGAGCGCATACGAGGACAAGGTCAAAGAGGTCAAGGGCAAGATCAAGGTTCCCGAGGGCAACGTCGTCTACTTCCTCTCGGTCTCGAGCAACAAGCCGTACCTCGTTCCGCCGACGGCCGCGCTGCCCGCGATGCTCGCCGAGCTCGGCTTCAAGGCCGACGACGTCATGGCCAAGGCAGGCAACCCGCAGCTCTTCGGCTCAGGTGACTCGTTCGAGGTCAGCCCGGAACTGCTCTCGCAGGTCGCCGATGCGCCTGTCGCCTTTGTCATTCCGGTATCCGGTCGCCCGATGGCCGAGCTTGCCACCGATCCGCTCTACTCGCAGTTGCCGTCGTTCAAGGCAGGCACGACGTTCGAGCTCCCCGCCAGCAGCTACCGTCCTGACTACGACGGCGCAATGGCTACTCTCGACCTGATCGGCCAGACCTTCGCATGACTCGATTCGGTGGGCTGGTGATCGATGTTTCACCCTTGCGGACCAGCCGTCCCTTCAGGTACGCCTTTTCCGCGCGATTGATCTCGCTGCTCGGGATCGGACTGCTCGTCGTAGCCGTCCCCGCGCAGACGTACCAGCTCACCGGGTCGACTTTGCAGGTTGCCGGAGTGTCCACGGCGATGGCCATCGCCATGTTCTTCGGCAGCCTGTTCGGCGGCGTGCTCGCTGATCGTTACGACCGGCGACGCACAATCCAGTTGGCCCGCAGCGCTGCGGGTCTCGGCTTTGTCATTCTCGGGTGCAATGCGCTTATGCCGCACCCGTCGATGTGGGTCATCTACGTCGCGGCCGCTGTCGACGGAATGGCCGGCGGCGTCAGTAGTTCGGCCCTGATGGCATTGATGCCGACGTTGTTGCCGCGCAACAAGATGGCAGCGGCCGGCGCGTTGGTAGCGCTGACCACGGACATCGGGACGATGATCTCGCCGGCAATCGCCGGTGTGATCATCGCCTCCGGCGGCATCCCCGCGACATATTTTGTTGCTGCCGTGGCTACCGCAGCAACGGTCACGTTGTTCCAAGCCATAGGCCCGTCGCCTGCACCGGGTACGAATCACGAAAGCCCGATGCGCGCGCTCGTGACCGGCGTGAAATTCGCCGGCACGCACACCGTCATTCGCGGCATCCTGATCAGCGGTCTGTTGGTCATGTTCGTCAGCGGGCCGATGGTGTTGCTGCCTGCCTTCGTCGACCAGGTCCTCGGCGGCGGACCCACCATGCTCGGTCTGCTCTACGGTGCACCGGCCGTCGGCGCCGTGATCGGTTCGCTCACCAGCGGCTGGACCGGACGAGTACGCCGCAACGGTGCCGCGATGCTGATCTCGGTAGCGTTGATGCCGCTCGGCCTCGTGGTTCTGGGTGCGTCGGGAGCAGCTATCGTCGCGTTCCTCGGTCTCGCCGGATTCGGCCTCGGACGCGCCCTCAACGACATTTTGAGATTTGCCGTCCTTCAACAGAACACGCCGGACGAATTGCGCGGACGCGTGTCGAGTCTGTGGATGGTGCAGGCCGTGACGGGCACGGCGATCGGTTCGATGGCAGCCGGGTTCCTCGGGCAGTGGCTCGAGCCTGGCGCCGCACTGCTGGCCTTGGGTCTCGCCGGTCTGACACTGGGCCTGGTGCTCCTGGCAACCTTGGGTTCGGTGCGCCGGGTAACTTCGGAGATCACCGAAGTAGATCACTCCGACATCATTGTGCCGGTGGGTAATGCTCCGCCGGAAAAGGAAGGTAGTTCATGAACCGAGGAGACCACCTCGCGACCATCGCCGAAGTGCTGGCGGGCAACACCGGTGCAAAAGTGCCATACCCCATCGGTATTCGCGAACTCGAAGTTGTTCGCAGCGAAATGGTCGGATCAGGACTGCTGCGTCTGACCTTGGGTGGACCCGAGTTGGCGGGCTTCGAATCGCACGCACCCGACGAGCATGTCCGCCTTGTCTATCCGGATGCCGACGGCACTTTGCGACTGCCCGAACGAGACGGATTCAGCCTGAAGTGGCCTCGTCCACTGCCGATTTCGCGTGAGTACACCGTCCGTCGCTACGACGCCGAGGGTGGAGAGTTGGACCTCGACTTCGCGCTCCACGAAGGTGGCTACGCCTCTGACTGGGCTCAGGCCGCAACGATCGGCACTCGGGTGCACGTGGCCGGGCCGCCCGGCGGCATCGTGGTTCCGTGGACCTACGACCGCTATCTGCTCGCCGGCGACATCACCGCCCTTCCTGCCATTGCTCGTTGGCTCGAGATGATGCCCGCTGCTGCAGCAGGGTGGGTGTTCGTCGAGATCACCGACCCTTCGCAGGAAATCGAACTCACCGTTCCGGAAGGCGTCGAGGTGCGATGGCTGCACCGCGGCGACGTCCCAGCCGGTCACTCGGATCTGCTCGAGCAGGCAGTGCGGACGGTCACCGTCCCTGAGGGCGAACGCGTCTACGCCTGGATCTCCGGTGAGGCCACCAGCCTCAAGCCGATTCGCAGATTCGTGCGCGACGAACTCGGATTGAGCTCGGGCGATCACCTGATCACCGGTTACTGGAAGCGCGGAGTCGCGGACTTCGACGAGGACGACGACCACTGAACGTCGGTAGCCCCAGCCCCAGCCTTCGGCATCGTCACCGCGACAACGAGTCCGACAATCGCAACGATTGCCGCTACACCGAAAGCTGTGGCGAATGCCGAGTGCTGGGGAAGACCGCCTGACGATGTCGCGCCCGCGATGATCCCGGCAGCAATCTGGGTCCCGACGGCGGAACCCAACGACCTGGCGATAGTGATGATCGCCGTGGTGACACCCACTCGGTCTGCCGCTGCGCTGTCGGCGGAGATGACGAATACTGCAGTCGACGCAGCGGCGACGCCGGTACCCGCCAAGATCAGGACGACAACGATCTGCCACATTGTCGTGGCAAAGACGCCGACCGCGCCGCTGAGGCCGAGGAAGGCAACTCCCGCTACTGCAACGGCTTTCGTACCCACACGTTGTGCCAACTTTCCGGAGATCACCGAGGCGATCACCGCTGCGCCGTAGCCGATGCACAGCAGGAATCCGATGGCACTGGTCGACGCGCCGCGGCCGAATCCGCTCTCCGCCGGTACGGCGAGTTGTTGCGGAAGGAGATAGACGACTGCGCCGTAGGTAAATCCGAAAACCACGCCGGCGACCACAGCGCTCCACATCGAACGATGCCGCATCATCGTCAGGTCGACCATCGGCTCGTGTGTCCGGCTCTGATACCTGGCCCAGATCGAGAACACCGCAGCGGCAGCGAGAACAAGCAGCATCGACGTCGGTGCGCCCCACCCGTTGCTCGACGCGCTCGCCAGCCATGCTGTCAGCGTCAGCAGCCCCAGCGCCAATCCGCCCGCTCCCGGCCAATCGAGTCGGCCGCCGATGTTCGAGTTGTGATCCCGTGGTGTGCTCACGGCAAAAGCAAGAGCGCCGAGGAGGACGAAGGCGGTCGGCACTGCGTACATCGCTGTGCGGGAGATGTTTTCGGCTACCGGTCCCGCCAGCACGACTCCCAGAGCCCCGCCCGCGACGACGACGGCACCGAGCAATCCGGTAGCAGTTTTCAGTTGTTCCGAGGACAGAGTGCGTCGCAGGACCACGAAGCTCACGGGCAACAACCCGAGCCCGAATCCCTGGAGAAACTGGCCGAGGACAAATAGCGGGAACATCGTTGCGAGAGCGGACACACTGCCGCCGAGGACGACGATGGTCGTGATCGCGAGCAACGTGGGACGGGCGCCGTAAACGTCGGCTATTCGGCCGGCCATCGGCGTGACGAGAACGGTGCTCAACGTCAGAGCGACGGATGCCAACGCCCCGACGTCGGCACTCACCCCGAAGTCCCTCTGTACCAGGGGGAGTGCGGGGACGATGATGCTTTCGAGAGCGGCGACCGCAGCGATCAGCAATGTCAGGCTGGCAATTGTTGCTACCGGTCGCTGCCGATTTCCGGAGTTGCTCTCAGTGGTCATCGGGCTCTCTTTCGATCGGGGAGTGAGGAGCTTCTGGACGCGACGAAGCGCCGCCCCACCAAGAGTCCGGAAGGGTTGTGGCACTGGTTGTATCGGGCAGTGCAGTAGAGCGTCTTGTTATTTCGTTACGCGTATCGTTATTGTGGAGAAATGTAGTCGGAGTCAGCGCACAAAGCAAGAGTCGAATGGGGCGGAAGTGGCGCCAGGTATCGCGAGACCACGACGGGCGAAGTTCGCCGTCGCCGTCGGCCAGTGTCAGGTGATGTGACGATCGGGCCTATTTCTCGACAAGCATGACGCTGGTCACCAAAATGATTCTGCGAGCAGGGAGTTCATCTGCCGGACACATCCAAGGTCCCCGTTTGAATGCCGGGTTTGTTAGCTTTCTGCCTGTGACGCGACGTCACGGAAAGTTCACGAATTACGGAGGATCACCATGGGTTCCATTTCGACGATCATCGGCATCTTCGAGCTCTACAAGCTTCTCGAGCCGCTGCTGAGCTCGCTGAGCTGATTCAGGTGTGAGATCCGCTGTCGAGCCGGGGCGCCGAGGGACTCGGCTCGACAGCGGACGTCGACGATTCGGCCGCGATCAGGATCCGTGGAACGGATGTCGGCACCGGCAGAATTCCATCGCTCCGGTGTAGTGGTCCATTACCAGTATTTCTGCGCACCGAGCGGGCTGCGGTGCGAGCCTGAGGCAGCGCTCGATCCATCCGCGCTCCAGCGAAGGGGCGGGATGTGTGCAGTTCGTGCATCGACCGGGACGTTCTGCGACACGAACGGAACCATGGTGCTCCGGGGGCATGCAAGCATCTTGGTGGTGCGAGGTTTCAACGACAATGGTTCCGCTCGAGCGGAAGCTATGTGAGGTGCGTCAGCTGATATCGCTGATATGGGCCAGCCCGACGGCGGCACCCGCATCGGCGACAACGACGTACCCGATATGACCGGTGAGCCGCAGCGCAGCTGCAAAAGTTGGCTCCGTCAGACCCACCGTCGGTAGGGACGGCGCGAGATGCGAGACTGCCAGTTCAGCATCGCCCGCCTCGCGTAGCCCATCGACGGTTACGATTCCCAGGATCTCGGTCACCGGAACGGACCCGCGGACAGATCGTTGTAACGCTACGGGCAACAATTCGCCATTGCCGATCAGCTCTCGTGCCACTGCGACCGACGCGGATGCCGGGACGTATCGAAAGAGGTCGTAGCGGTTCTGCAGTGTGTCGCGGACGACCGGGCCGGGAGCACTGCGGTACAGGGGAAATCCAAGTGGACCGAGCCAGTCGTCATCGAAATACTTCGACAAGTAAGCCCTTCCGGAATCCGGTGCAATAACGACGACGACGTCCTCTGCGCCGAGGATTCGCGCTGCTCTCAGCCCGGCCGCCACCGCTATACCGCTCGAACCTCCCAGCAGCAGCCCCTCCTCACGAGCCAGCCGATGAAGCGTGACGATAGCCTCGAGGTCGGTGATCTGTTCGATCTGATCGACGATGTCGGTGTGGTAAGAGTCCGGCCAATCATCCTTCTCCGTGTCCGGATGCAAGAAGTGGCCGACCGCCTCCACGTGCCAGGCGCGTCCGTCGCCGCCACCGTAGACGGAGTGCTGCGGGTCGGCTCCGATAACGGTGACCGTCCCACCGGACACTTCCTTCAAATATCCGCCTGCTCCGGTCACGGTTCCACCTGTGCCGATCCCCGCGACGAAATGACTTATCCGGCCGGAGGTCTGGTTCCAGATCTCCGGGCCTGTGGATGTGCGGTGAGCAGCAGGGTTGGCGGGGTTGTCATACTGACCGGCCAGCCAGCCGCCCGGAATCTCCTGAGCGAGGCGAGCAGCGATGTTGCGGACGAATTCGGGATGATGCGAAGGGCGACCACCCGGTGTCACCCGCACTTCTGCTCCGTGCGCTCGGAGAAGAGCAATCTTCTCCGAGCTTGTCTTGTCGGGAACCACGACAACTGTCCGGTATCCACGCGAGGCCGCGATCATTGCCAAGCCGACGCCGGTGTTTCCTGACGTTCCTTCGACCACCGTTCCACCGGGGCGTAGGTCGCCTGCGGCTTCAGCCGCACGGATCATCGCCAGCGCTGCGCGATCCTTCACGCTCCCACCCGGGTTGAGATATTCGAGCGTCACGTAGACCGTCGCGGCTGCACCGTCGGTCACGCTGTTGAGTTTGACCAGGGGAGTGTTTCCGATTGCGTCTGCGACTGAGTCGTACACGCCGACTCCTTGTGCGGCGGACTTCCAGTTGTCAGTGGTGACCATCGGTGATTTCTGATCCGTCCTCGATCTCCCACATCGATTCGAAAGCCCGAATCGGAGGTAGGGGTTCGTTGTACTTTTCGATTTGAACGAGTGCGCTGTGAGCACTGGGTCCTTGCGCGAGCCGGGACGTCCCTCGATCGGCCGTCAGAACGTTTGGATTCCCGTGGACGTCGAGGCCTCCGGGGGCGATCGGGTCGTACCATGCCCCGGTCGACAGTCGAACGACAGACCGGCGAAGTGATTTCGTCAACTGCGCGCCCGCGAGAACCTGACCTCGCTCGTTGTACACGCGAACAATGTCGCCGTCGGCGATACCGCGTTCGAGCGCGTCCGTTGTATTGATCTGGATTGGTTCTCGCTCACGGATCTTTCCTGCGCGTGAATGGGATCCGTTGTCGAACTGCGAGTGCAGGCGTCTCTCCGGTTGTCCGGACAGAAGATGGAACGGATAGTTACGTTGCGCCGTTGATCCCAGCCACTCACGAGGTTCGAACCACGCCGGGTGTCCGAGGCAATCATCGTATCCGAAGGAATCGATCGTCTCGGAAAAGATCTCGACCATGCCGGACGGCGTCGCGAGCGGGTTTGCCTCGGGATTCTCCCGCAGGAGCCGCAGTGGCCCCGGCGGCGCGGGAATCGACGGCGCGGGAATGACTCCGCGACGGCGTAATTCGTCCCAGTCGGGGATTGGGAAGCCCGACTCTGCTGCGCGCTCCCGAGTCCTGCGATACAGCTCTTGCACCCATTCGTCGGCGGTGCGGTTTTCGGTGAACTCTCCTCCGAACCCGAGTCGACTGGCTATTGCGCTGAAGATCTCGTAATCGGTGCGCACGTCGGGTGGTGGTTCGGCAGCCTTCACGATCGCGGATATATGGTCGTCGGCGCCGGCGGCAAAATCGTTACGTTCGAGCCAGGTCGCTGCAGGCAGGACAATATCAGCGTGTCGTGCAAGCGAATTGGCGAAGTGCTCGTGGACGACGATCGTCTCCGGTGTCTGCCACGCACGAACGAGACGGTTGAGATCCTGGTGGTGGTGAAACGGATTACCGCCGGCCCAGTAGATCAGTCTCGTGTCGGGAAATGTGTACCGACCGCCGTCGTAGTCGAATGTGCCGCCGGGGTTTTCGAGCATGTCGGTGATGCGAGCCACGGGGATAAACGAGTCGATCGGCCGAACCCCCTGATCGAAGGATGCGGGCTTGAATCCGTTCTGTGGTACGCCGACCTGGTGCAATGCGCCCAACGCACATCCGAAACCGCCCCCGGGAAGCCCGAGATTTCCTGTCAGTGCGGCCAGCGTCAGCGCCATCCAGGGCGCTTGCTCGCCGTGATCCGCTCGTTGCAACGAATACGAGGTGGTGAAAACCGTTCTCCGGCCGACGATCTTCCGTCCCAGCTCGGCGATGGTAGTCGGCGCGATGCCTGAGATTCTTCCCGCCCACTTCGGGGTCTTGGGTATTCCGTCGCTGTGCCCCAGCAAGTATGCCTCGAACTGAGGCCATCCCACGGTATGAGCATCGAGGAATTCCCGGTCATGGTGGCCGGAGACAACCAGCTCGTACGCCAGCGCCATCATGACTGCGACGTCGCTGCCGGGGATGACGGGAAGCCAGTCTGCCTCGAGCCCTGGATGCGCGTCGCCCGAGGCGGGAGAAATCAATACGAATTCTGCTCCCGCGCGGCGGGCGGTCAACTGGTCTCCGAGATTGCGATGGACACCTATCCCGCCGCCGTTCACGGAACTGTTGTGTGCGGCCATTCCTCCGAAGGCGACAACGAGACTGCGATGCTGCGCCACTTCTTCCCATGTTGGATTCGATGCGAGGACCCCTGCGTAGCCTCCGGCGACTCGACGGAGAATGACCTGCATCGCGGCGGACGAGTACGACTCGACTGACGCGGTGTATCCGCCGGCGAGATTGAGAAAGCGATGGATCTGCGACTGCGGGTGGTGGAATCGTCCGGCAGATCCCCATCCGTAGGAGCCGCCGAAAATCGCCGCGTTTCCGTGTTCGGTACGTACCCTTGCAATTTCGTTGGCCACCAGTCCGGTAGCAGTATCCCAGCTGACTGGTACATACGGGTCGTCGCCACGCGCGGCGAAACCGCGGCGTGTATCTCCAGGCCCGTGTCGGAGATAGCTCCGACGAACCAGCGGTCTTGTCAGGCGCGACGGCGCGTCGAGTGTGGACGGCACCCCCAACCCGATCGAAGACGGATCGCCGTCGATGGGGTTGGGGCGAAGTCCGAAGATCTGGTTGCCATCGGACCGTGCAAGATATGTACCGAAGTGCCCGGCGGTGGGAAATTCGGTGACTGCGCGAGAATCGATCTGCGTCATTTCGACTTCACTACTTCTCGATCCATGCATCCACGTAGGACGGCCACCACGGTGCTTGGAAGGCAAGCCCGTGCACCTTCGGTCCGGCGGCTTGGGTCTGGCTGCCTTCGGTGGCGGGGAACGCGTACCCCTTCTCGACGATGATCCGCTGTATTTCAGCGGTTTGTTCGTTGCGTTGGCTCGGATCGAGTTCGGTGCTCTGGGCGGTCAGCAAACTTTGCAGTTCGGGGTCGTAATCCTCGGTGAAGTACAGACTGAATCCGGGGCCGAAGGATGACACCAGCACGTCGGGGTCGGGTCTCGTGAGATTTCCGTACTGCAGTTGCCAGTTACCGGAATTGCGGTTGGTGATTATTTCGGCGGCGGTTACCTGGTCGATACGAAGCTCGACTCCGATCTTCTTCAGTTCCTGCTGTGCAAGTTCGTGAAGTGGCTTGTCACTCGAAGCGCTGAATTGGATACTGACGGAAAGTTTCTGGCCGTCCTTCTCCCGTATGCCGTCGGATCCTGGCTTCCATCCAGCTCTGTCGAGGATCTCCCTCGCTCGGTCCGGATCGTAGGCAAGATCGGCGCTCAAGTCCGTGAAGTTCGGATGAGTCGACGACAAGATGCTGGTTGGGACCTTTTGATACCGGTCGAAGATCGTGTCGTGGATCTCGTTTCGGTCGAGCCCGGATTGGATCGCGCGGCGGACAGATTCGTCGCGGAGCACAGGGTCTTTCACGTTGGCGTAGTAGGTGTAGACCACCCCCGCGGACGAGCGCGAAGCGATGTCGAAACCTTGCGCCGAGATGTTCTCGGAGTCATTCGCCGGGACGGTGGTGGCAACCTGAATCTGGTCGCTGAGAAGGGCGCCGGTGCGTACCGCGTTCTCGGGCAGGATTTGGAAAGTGATTCCGTCGAGATACGCAGGTCCCTGGTGAGCGTTCTTCGGCGAGGACCACTGGTAATCGTCGCGCCGCTTCACCTCGATCTTCTGGTCCTGGACGACATTGCTGATCACGAAGGGGCCGCTGCCGATGACTCCCTGGGCGAGCCGCTCCTCGGGTGTTTTCGTGGTGATCGTCTCAGGGGCGATGATGCCCAGGGGCTTCTCTGAAAGGGCTTGCAGAAAACCAGCTTTGGGTTGGTTGAATGTCACCTGGACCGTACGTGGGTCGATGACGGTCGATCCCTGATATCCCAGCAGGTAGGCAGACGACTGGAAAGCCCGGCCTTGCTTGCCGAGTTCGACGATATTGTCGAAGTTCAGCTTCACGGCTTCTGCATCCAACGTTTCTCCGTTGCTGAATGTCACACCATCCAAGAGATGGAAGACGTACGAGGTCCCGTCTTCGGAGACATCCCAGGACTTTGCCAACCATGGCACTACTTCGCCGGTGTCCGGGAGTTGCTCGGTCAGATTGTCGACGATTTCGACGTTTGTGAAATTGCAACCGGACGTCTGTGCCTTGTCCAACCCACATGGTGCGATGATGCCGACCGTGAGATGGCCCCCGGTCTGTGGCTCGCCGACGACCCCGACAGCATCGGGGGTGGAACTGCAACTTGCGATGGCGGCAGTGATGGCTACGATCGCGAGGACCGATAATCCTCGTTTCATGGGTATTCCTGTTCTGTCTTCGTAACTGGTTGTCGTTCAACGATTGTCAAAGTACTTGTAATCTTTCGGATTACGTCGACTTCTACGAACGCTGATTCAAACTCTCGTTCGAAGCAGGATCCAGCCTTAAGGTTCGGTGTCGGTGTTGGATTGCAGTGAGAGCGGATGGCAGGAGTCGAACCTGCGTGGACGGTTTTGCAGACCGCTGCCTTGCCGCTCGGCCACACCCGCATTGATCCAATTGTGTTCGTAGTGAACAACAATCGCCATGATTGCGATCAGGGTGAGTTGATCGCAGTGTGACGGGTTGCAGGGCGGAAGGCTATTGCCGGGCTAGGAGCGCGAGAACACCGCGACGAGGAATTCGGAATTGTCCTTGAAGGGGCGCAGATCCCACGTGGAGAGCAGCAGATCAGTCTCGAGGCCACTCGCGGTCGCGTCGGCAAGGAACTCGGGGAACTCGTATCCGCGCCCGACGCCGAACCCGATGACCACTCGGCCGCTCGGAGCGAGATGACGAGCGAATCCGGCCAGTACTGCTTGCCTGGTGGACGGGGCGAGAAATGCCATCACGTTGCCTGCCGACACGATGACGTCGAAATCTGCCTCGACACCGCGCGCCGGAAGATCGAGTTCGGCGAGATCGCCGACAAGCCACGTCGGGCCGGGATGGTCCTCCTCCGCGGCAGCGATGAGAACCGGGTCGACATCGACGCCGACAACCGCGTGACCGACGTCGTGCAGGTAACCGCCGAGTCGGCCAGGCCCGCACCCTGCATCGAGAACCCGACCACCGCGTCCGAGCATCGCGTCGATCAAACGTGCTTCCCCGACAATGTCCTTGCCGTCCGCTCTCATGGAACGGAAACGCTCGACATATCGTGTGGAATGCGTCGAGTCGGCTGCAGTAATCTCTTCCCACTGGCTGGGGGTGCGCTCGTTCGGGGCCTGTGCAGTCATCTTCCGAGGGTACCGACAGCTCACCTGATGCCGACGACCGTCCCGTCCGCGGCATATCCGACGAGGGTTGGTCGCGGGAACGTGAGCGCCAATGGAATCCAACCGTAGAAGCGGTCTTCGGCAAGAACAGTCGGATAGATCTTGCCGTCAACGGTGTGGAGTTCGGCCCGAACGGCGCCTCCTGCCCCTGCGTCGTAGATTGCCTCGTGCGGACCGGCAACCATGATGCCGGCTCCGCCTCCGAATGAATCTGCGCCGTAAAAGTCATCGCTAGATCTGCAGCCGTGTCCGAGGCTGATGAATTTCGACGGTCCAACCTTGTCGACGTCGGATGACGCCTCGAAAACCGGGGCGACGCACCTCCATCCGTCCGCGCCGTGGGCAACGAAGACGCTGAACAGGGATCCGTCAGGTCCGGGGATGGACCCGACCCGCTCGGCGGTGGACGGATCTATACCGCCGTTGATTCCCGGCATCGTCTGCCAACCCGAGTACATGTCGGTGAACGGTTTCGGCATCATCGCCGTGGCAGCGGCGCAGCCCACCACTCCCGCAGCGCAGACCGCTGCGACGAGAACGATGACACTGACTCGGCGGCGCGGAGCTTTGGTTGCCCCAATGTTGTTTTCGGTAGCCATTATTCGCGCGCGGGCGGCCTCCTGGACGTTCTCGGGCCAGAATTCGGCGGATACCGTATCGCTCGGTCGCAGCTTCTCGAGCGTGGTCAGCAGATCTTTGCTCATGGGGTACTCCCGTGTTCGGCGGCAGCGCAAGGTCGGGCGGTGTTCATCGGGATTACGGTGACGGATTCCGAAGCCAACCCGGCGCCTAATCGACGCCGAGCGCGAAAGAGACGAACATGCATGGCCGGAACCGAACACCCAGCGACCCGCGCGGCTTCGGTGGCGGTCAATCCGTCCCAGGCAGTCAAAAGCAAGGCTTCACGTTCGGTGACGGTGAGTGTTGCCAGTGCTTCGAGCAGTTCCGTGCGTTCGGTGACAGTGACGTCGGCGCCCGGCGTCGATGCCGCAATCTGCTCGATGCGTCCCATCTTGTCGGTGAGCGCGTCAAGGCGCCGAACGCTGCGACGGTTGTTGTTCACGGTGTTTCGAGCCACCACCAACAGCCACGGCAGTGCCTGCTCGGGAACTTCGTCCAAGCGTCGCCAGGCTACGAGGAAAGTCTCGGCGACAACTTCCTGCGCACTGTGATGATCGACGTGGCGGTAGGTGTACGCGAACACACGGTCGGCATAGGCGTCCCACAGGGCGGTGAACCGCTCTTCGTCTCTCGGTGGCGGCTGTTCCTCGGATTTCGGGGTCATATGAAGAGATGGCCAGCTGGTTGCTGATCCTTACAGCCTCTGAGCTAATGGCCGGTTTGTCGTATTACTCCGGCCGAGAACTCCGACTGTCAGAAGCAACAGAGCGAGGATGTACTGCGTCATGATCCAGATGCCCGCAGCGGCAGGCTGCCACCTGTTGGCCTGACCGAGCAGGATGAGGGCGTCGGAGACGAGGAAGAGAGCGCCGCCGATACCGGTGATCGTGTTGTACGCCAGTGCGGTTGATGCAGTTCCCACCAGGATTGCGGCGTACACGGGGACAGCAATTCGAAGTTCAGGTTCGAGACCGGTCCAGGTGTACGACACAAGAGCGATTCCAGCGACGGTGTAAGCGCACAGAAACCATGGCCGCCTTCGTATATCCCGAAGAGCGCCGCTTGAGAGAAAGAATCGGATGAAGCAGAGGTGACCGATCGCGAAGGCTGCCATCCCGATGACAAACGTGCTCTCCCAGATCAGGAACAAATCTCCGAAAGCACAGGCAATCAGTGCCGCAGCCACAATTCGAGGTCCGCGGCGGGCGACAACCCAGGCAGCCAGAATCGGAGCGAGCATGACCTTGGTGATCCCGTCCCAGGGCGCAGCATCAGCGGCATTGAGGGTCAGATGGACAATCGCTACCGCTGAAAACCCCACGAACCATGGCGACCGGATGGTGCTCGGCAGTCCGGCGTCCCAATCAGATTCACGCATCGGCTCAGTGTAGGAAGTCCGCTGCACGCTCGGCGAGGTCGAGCGCCGGCTGGGGGAGTATGCCGAGGATGAGCGTGACACCGGCGCCGAGGCCGATCACACTGCTGGTCAGTGCACTCGGCACCACGACGGTCGGAGCGTCTGCGGCCGATTCGGTGAAGAACATCAACACGATCACTCGCACGTAGAAGTACGCGGCGATCGCGCTGCACAGGACGCCGACGATCACGAGAGGTGCGGCACCACCCTCGGCGGCCGCGCTGAACACGGCGAACTTTCCGATGAACCCACTGGTCAACGGGATCCCGGCGAAAGCCAACAGGAACAGTGCAAACACAACTCCGACCAGCGGTGAGCGCCGGCCCAATCCGGCCCAGCGCGAGAGCGTCGCGACCTCACCGTCTGCGTCCCGAACCAGACTCACGACTGCGAACGCGCCCACTGTGCTGAATCCGTAAGCCAGAAGGTAGAACATCGCCGAGGCCAGGCCGGCGTCCGAATCCGCAACCACAGCGGTCAGAATGAATCCGGTGTGCGCGATGGCCGAATACGCGAGCATCCGCTTCATGTCGGTCTGCGTCACAGCGACGATCGATCCGACAACCATCGTGAGTATCGCGACCGCCCACATCAGTGGACGCCAGTTCACGTATTCGTTGGGCAGAGCCACATAGAAGACACGAAGGATGGCACCGAATGCGGCGATCTTGGTCGCGGTCGCCATGAAACTGGTGATCGGCGTCGGCGCCCCTTGATAGACGTCGGGAATCCACGAATGGAACGGAACCGCACCGACTTTGAACAACAATCCCACGGCCACGAGTGCTGTCCCGAGCCACAGGAAGGCATCGGTACCCGACCCGATGCGTGCTGCGTCGGCGATACCGGAGAGTGTGACCGTCCCGGCATAGCCGTACAGCAACGCGATTCCGAAAACGAAGAACGCCGACGAAAATGCTCCGAGGAGAAAGTACTTGAGCGCGGCTTCCTGGGAGAGCAGACGACGTCGACGCGCCAGGCCGCACAGGAGATACAGAGGCAGTGAGAACACCTCGAGCGCAACGAACATCGTCAGTAGATCGTTCGAAGCGGGAAAGAGGAGCATGCCGCCGACCGCAAACAGCGTGAGCGGAAAGACCTCGGTCTGGGCGATACCGACCTTGACCGCTTCTTGTTCCGCAACACTTCCCGGGACGCTCGACGCTTGAGGGGTGAAACTGCCGAGCGCGTCGTGTTGCGCGATCACCTCGGCGGTGTTGCCCGAGCCTCGCTCGGCGATCAGCAGTACTGCGGGGATCGACACGAGAAGGATCGTGGCCTGCAGGAAAAGGGTCGGACCGTCGACCGCTACAGAACCCATCATCGCTGTCGACCGCGTGCCGGCGAGCAGAAGCACTGCCACGAATGCGGCCGCCAAGCCTGCGACACCGAGGACGAGTTGTACGGGGTATCGAATACGCCGGGGTGCAAATGCCTCGATGAGTACGCCCACAATCGCAACACCGAACACGATCAACATCGGCGAGAGCAGGCTGTATTCGACACTGGGTGACGCTGTGCCGGCTGAGCCGAGGACGGTCACGTCGTTGAAGGAACTCATTTGTGGGCACCTCCTTCGTGGTCGGCGACGAGCGGGGTCGGCGCCTCGTCGACCGCTGTGTGACTCACTGCAGGAGTGATGACGTCCAAGGCAGGCTTGGGGTAGATGCCCAGTAGCAGCAGGAGAGCGATCAGAGGGGCGACCACCACGAGTTCGCGTCGAGCGAGGTCGCGGATCGTTCCCTGCCCTTCCTTCACGGGTCCGCCCATCATGCGCTGATAGAGCCAGAGGATGTAGATCGCGGACAGCACGAGCGCGGCGGTGGCTGCGATAGCGGCCACGTGGTAGCGCGAGTACGTTCCGATCAGCACCAGGAACTCACTGATGAACGGAGCCAGACCCGGCAGCGACAGCGTTGCCAACCCCGCAACGAGGAATGTGCCTGCCAGGACGGGTGCGACTTTCTGGACGCCGCCGTACGCTGCGATCGATCGATTACCTCGCTGTGAGACGAGGAATCCCGCGATCAAGAACAGTGCCGCAGTGGAGACTCCGTGATTGACCATGTACAGCGCGGAACCCGCCTGGCTCTGGCTGGTCATCGCGAAGATTCCGAGAATGATGAAGCCGAAGTGTGAGATCGACGTGTAGGCGATCAGTCTCATCACGTCTGTTTGCGCGATCGCCAGTATCGCCCCGTAGACGATCCCGATCACGGCGAGCGTGATGATCCACGGTGCAAAAGTCGACGACGACTCCGGGAACAGTTGAAGGCAGTACCGAATCATCGCGAAGGTGCCCACCTTGTCCACGACCGCCATCATCAACACCGCTGTCGACGGAGTCGACTCCACCGCGGAGTCGGGCAACCAACTGTGCAACGGCCAGAGAGGTGCTTTCACCGCGAACGCGAACATGAATCCGAGGAACAAGGCGTTGAGCACCCCGGGGCCCACGCCGAGTTCACCGCTGTTTGCCGCTGAGGCGATCGCCCGGAAGTCGAAAGTGCCGCTGGTGAAGGGACTCTCGTCGCGAGTGGTGACCACGTACAGGCCGATGACTGCAGCGAGCATGACCAGGCCGCCGAGGAGGTTGTAGAGCAGAAACTTCACGGCGGCGCGAGATCGACCCACTCCACCGAACCCGCCGATGAGGAAATACATCGGTATCAGCATCGCTTCGAAGAAAATGTAGAACAAGAGAATGTCCAAGGCGCTGAACGAGATCATCACCATGGACTCGACAACAAGGATCAGGGCGAAGTAGGTGTGCGGCATTCTCTTGGGTGATGCCGGGTCTGCCGGGACGTCATTCCAGCCCGCGATCAGAAGTAATGGAACCAGCACGGCGGTGAGAAGAACCAGAACGAGAGCGATCCCGTCGAGTCCAAGTGTGTAGCTGGTACCGAAAGCCGGTATCCAGCTGTGGCTTTCGACAAACTGAAATTGTTCGCCGCCGCGGTCGAACGCAACTCCGAGAACGGCGGCGACCACCAGGACCGCCACGGACACAGTCAACGCGAGAGACTTGGCAAATTGGTACGACCGTGCCGGTAAGGCGAGGACTACACCCGCTCCGATGAGCGGAAGCAGCCAGAGCACCGTCAGCGCAGGGAAGCCGGCATTTGTCACAGAGTCGTTCACCGCCGCTTCGATCACCACAGTGTCACCGCCATCATTGTCGCGACCACGAGTGTTGCTCCGACAAACATCACCAGCGCGTACGAGCGAACGAACCCGGTCTGCAGCTTCCGCGTGAGCGCAGACAAGCCGGTGACTACCACCGCAAAGCTGCCCACCACGCCGCCTATTCCCTTGGTGTCGAACACTTCCAACGACTTGGTGAGTTGTCGACCGGGTTTCATGAACACCGCCTCGTTGAAGGCATCGCCGTAGAGATCGTGGCGAGCCGCAACGGTCAACGGGGAGGCCGGAGTCGGCGGCGCCAGTGGAATCTCACGGGTGGCGTACTCGCGGTAAGCAATCGCGACGCCCGCGGCAACTGCGAGCAGCGCCAGCGCGGTGATGGACCATGCTGGTATGGGCGGTTCGACGTGATGGGAGCCGACTACCGGTTCGAGCCAGTTCTGCAAGCTGGACCCGATGGTCAGGAGCACGCCGGCCCCGACGGACCCCACCGCCAAGATGATCATCGGAGATGTCATCACCGCGGGAGATTCGTGAGGTTTCTGGTCTTCCCAGCGGGCCTTCCCGAAGAAGGTCATCAGCATCACGCGGCTCATGTAGAAGGCAGTGAGCGCTGCGCCCAACAGGGTGACGAGGCCCAGCACGACACCCTTCACACCGCCCTCGCCGATCGCAACTTCGATGATCTTGTCCTTGGAGAAGAACCCTGCGAACGGCGGAACACCGATGATGGCAAGGTAACCGAGTCCGAAGGTGACAAAAGTCAGTGGCATGAACGCTCGGAGTCCGCCGTAGCGCCGCATGTCGGTTTCGTCGTTCATCGCGTGCATCACCGAACCTGCGCCGAGGAACAGACCCGCTTTGAAGAATCCGTGGGTGATGAGGTGCAAAATCGCGAAGGCATACCCGGCCGGCCCGAGACCCGCGGCCAGGACCATGTATCCGATCTGACTCATGGTCGATGCGGCGAGCGCTTTCTTGATGTCGTCTTTCGCGCAGCCGATGATCGCACCGAACAAGAGCGTCACTGCACCGACGATGACAACCACGAGCTGAGCGTCGGGTGCGAGATCGAAGATCGGATTCGAGCGCACGATCAGGTACACACCGGCAGTGACCATCGTGGCGGCGTGGATCAGCGCCGATACAGGGGTGGGGCCCTCCATCGCGTCGCCGAGCCACGACTGCAGCGGCACCTGCGCCGACTTCGCGCACGCAGCGAGGAGGAGCATCAGACCGATCGCCGTCAGGACACCTTCGCTTGCGCCCGATGCGTCGCCGAAGACATTGCTGAACGAGAGCGATCCGAATGTGCTGAACATCAACATCATTGCGATCATCAAGCCGATGTCGCCGACACGATTGACGACAAATGCTTTCTTCGCCGCGGTCGCCGCCGATGGCTTGTGCTGCCAGAATCCGATGAGCAGGTACGACGCCAGACCGACGCCTTCCCAGCCGACGTAGAGTCCGAGGAAATTGTCGGCGAGCACCAGGAGCAGCATCGCTGCCAGGAATAGATTGAGGTACGCGAAGAACTTACGACGCTCGGGGTCGTGCGCCATGTAGCCGACGGAGTAGATGTGGATCAGCGAACCCACACCCGTGATGAGGAGGACGAAACACATCGACAGTTGGTCCAGCTGTAGTCCGAACTCGACTTGAAGACTGTCGACCGGGACCCAACTGAACAGGTGCTCGGTAACGGTGCGGTCGGCGGTGTCGCGGCCGAGCATCGCGATGAAAAGTACTACTGCCACGACGAACGACGCGAGAGCCATGACGCAGGCGAGCAGGTGACCCCACACGTTAGTGCGGCGACCCGCCAGCAAAAGGACAGCGGCGCCGCACAGCGGCAGGGCGGGGAGCAACCAGATGGCGGACGTGATTCCTCCTGACATGTCAGTACTTCAGCAGGTCTGCGTCGTCGACGGATACAGAACGCCGAGATCGGAAGATGATCATGATGATTGCCAGGCCGACGACAACTTCGGCTGCAGCGACCACCATCGTGAAGAAGGCGAAAATCTGGCCGTCGAGATTGCCGTGCATACGCGCGAAAGTCACGAACGCCAGATTGGCGGCGTTGAGCATCAGCTCGATGCACATGAACACCACGATGGCGTTGCGTCGCAGGAGGACTCCCGCAGCCCCGATGGTGAACAACAGGACCGACAGATACAGGTAATTCTCGGGATTCATCGCGCAGACTCCTCACCGGTACTCGGATCCGGGGATCGTGGAGTGAGCGCACTGCTGACGGAGAGTGTCGAGAACGATCCGTCCGGCAACAAAGCCGGCATGTCCACCGCGTTGTGTCGTGCGTACACACCGGGGCTCGGGAGTGGAGTGGCCGAGCCTTTTTCGGGATTGTTCTCATCGCTGCCCAGGTACGCGAACCGTTGCTGCGAGAGTTCGCGTTGGCTGAGTGTGGCTCCGATCTTCTCCCGATGCGCGAGCATCATGGCGCCGAGTGTCGCCGTGATCAGTAGTGCGCCCGTCAGTTCGAAGGCCCAGACGTAGCGGATGAAAATGAGATCGGCGAGAGCCTCGATGTTGCCCTGCTCGAGTCCGGTGAAGCCGGTGAAGCCCGAGATCGACGCATTACCGAGGCCACCGATGAGTAGCAGCCCGAATCCGACGCCGATCACGATCGCGCTGACTCGTTGTCCCCGTAGAGTTTCGATCAAGGAATCCGAAGAATCCACGCCCACCAGCATCAAGACGAACAAGAACAACATCATCACTGCGCCGGTGTAGACGACGATCTGGACGACGCCCAGGAACAGTGCGCCCTGCACGATGTAGAACACGGCCAGGATGATCATCGTCATTGCAAGGAAGAGTGCAGAATAGACGGCTTTGGGAGCGGCCACGACACCCAAAGCGCTGATCACCGCCAAGGTTCCGAGGATCCAGAACTGCACCGCTTCGCCGGTGGATGTCGAAGTCATCGTTCCCTCCGCCAGGATCGTGGTCGTGACCGCCGCGATCACTTCTCGGTCTCCTGGCTCGGCTCCGGTTCGGGTACCGCTTGCTCGGGTGCTGCTTGCTCGGCAGCTGCTGCGATGTCGCCGCGGTAGTAGTCGTCCTGAGTTGTGCCGGGACGCAGCGCGTGTGGTGGTGCTGTCATGTCGGGCTTCAATGGTGCGAGGAGGCGGTCCTTCTCGTAGATCAACCCGGCTCGGTTGTCGTCGGTCATCTCGTACTCGTTGGTCATCGTGAGGGCTCGAGTGGGGCAAGCCTCGACGCAGAGGCCACAGCCGATGCACCGCAGGTAGTTGATCTGATACACCCGCCCGTAACGCTCACCTGGGGAGAACCGTTCTTCTTCGGTGTTGTCAGCACCTTCGACGTAGATTGCGTCGGCGGGGCAGGCCCACGCGCACAGTTCGCACCCGATGCACTTCTCGAGTCCGTCCGCATACCGGTTGAGTTGGTGGCGACCGTGATATCCGGGCGCGGTGGGGCGCTTCTCCTCCGGATAGAACTCTGTCTCGGGCTTCTTGAACATTGTCGAGAGCGTCACTCCGAAACCCGCGATAGGTCCGAGGAAATCAGGCATGGGAGTCCTCCGATGTGTCGGAAACATCTGTCCGCCGCGGCGGTGGCACGTTCTGACCCGGTAGATTTCGGTGCGGCACCGTTTGATTAGACGGCGTTTGACCAGGTAGGGGTGGAACCGGGAAGCCGCCCGACATCGCATCGAAAGGCCGGGTCCCCGAATCGGGCACCAACGCGGCGGTTCGGCGACGGCCCCGGAAGGTTCCGGCCAACACCATGAGCAGCGCAGCTCCGAGAACCAGTGCGACGCAGAGCAGTACGAGCCACGTGTTGTAACCCTCGTTGCGGAAGGCGCGAACAGTCGCGATCACCATCACCCACACCAAGGCTGCGGGGATGAGAATCTTCCAGCCGAGATTCATGAACTGGTCGTAGCGCAACCTCGGAAGGGTGCTGCGCAACCAGATGAATACGAAGAGGAAGCCCCACACCTTGGCGACAAACCACAGCACGGGCCACCAACCGGAATTGGCTCCGTCCCACAGGTTGAATGGGAATGGTGCATGCCACCCGCCCAGAAACAGCGTCGTGGCCAGAGCGGACACCGTCACCATGTTCACGTATTCGGCGAGCATGAACATCGCGAACTTGAGTGAGGAGTACTCGGTGTGGAACCCACCTACCAGTTCGCCCTCGGCCTCCGGAAGGTCGAAGGGCGCTCTGTTGGTTTCGCCGACCATCGCTGTCACGTAGATCAGGAAAGACGGCAGGAGGAGAAAGACGTACCAGGCACCTTGTTGGGCACTGACGATTCCGGACGTGGACATCGTTCCGGCGTAGAGGAAGACGGCGGCGAAGGACAGTCCCATCGCTACCTCGTAGGAGATGACCTGCGCGGTCGATCGAAGTGCGCCCAGTAGTGGATATGTCGATCCCGAGGACCAGCCGGCAAGCACGATGCCGTACACACCGATCGAGGTCACGGCGAGGATGTAGAGAACTCCGACCGGTAGATCGGTCAGTTGCAGGGGTGAAAGGGTTCCGAAGATCGACACCTGCGGACCGAGCGGAATGACGGCAAAAGCCATGAACGCGGGCACGACTGCGATGACGGGCGCGAGGAGGTAAATCGGTTTGTCGGCTCCGGTAGGAGTGATGCCTTCCTTGAGGGCGAGCTTGATTCCGTCGGCGAGACTCTGGAGCATTCCGCGGGGGCCGACGCGGTTCGGTCCGACACGCATCTGCATACGCGCCATGACTTTTCGTTCCGCGTAGATCGCCACCAGCGGAGTGAGTACGAGGAACACGAAGATGGCGAGAGCCTTGCCGATCACCAACCACCACGGGTCGTGCCCGAACGCCGACAGGTCGACCGGAGCGGCGACGGTATCGGCGTTCGCGAAGTACTCGTAGCCAGTCATTGCGCCGTCACCTTCGCGATCCTCACCACGGACCCCACGGAGGCGCAGAGCGTTTCGTAGACGGTGCTACCCGGTGAATTGAGCGGCAACCAGACTGTTCGAGGCGGTAGCTCGGTGATCTCCAACGGCAATGTGACGACGCCGGATTCAGTCGATACGGCAACCTGATCGCCGCTCACGGCGTCGATCTCGGCCGCAGTCTCGGCCGACAAACGCACGAGCGGGGACCGTGCAGTGCCCGCCAGGTTGGGCTCGCCGTCCTGCAAACGGCCGTTGTCGAGCAACATCCGCCAACTCGACAACACCGCCTCGCCTGGCGCCGGTGTGGGCACGGTGCCTACGGGTACCTGAGGTGAAGTGGGGCGCAATCCGGACCACACCCCGAGGCGGCGTATCTCTGCGCGCGCGGAAGCTGCGTCGGGCAAGCTCAGGTCGATACCCATCTCGGCTGCGATCGCGTGAAGGACGCGCTGATCTGGCATTACTCCTGTCGTTCTCAACGCGGTGTCGAACACGCGCTCGCGGCCTTCCCAATCGAGGAAGGTACCGGGCTTCTCGGCGACCGGCGCCACGGGGAAGACGACGTCGGCGAGTTCGGTGATTTCGCTGTGACGGATCTCCAAACTCACCACGAACCCTGCGGCTTCGATCGCGGCTCGTGCCTTTGCCGGGTTCGGGAGATCACCCAACTCCACGCCGCCGACAAGAAGCGCCGCAGTCGACCGCCCTGAACCCAGGAGGCTCGCGACATCGCGACCGTCGGATGCCGGGACGGAGGCGCCCCACATCGATTCCACCTCTTGACGTGCCGCCGGGTCGGCAATGGGGCGTCCACCGGGAAGCAATCCCGGCAACGCGCCGGCCTCGACGGCGCCGCGATCACCAGCGCGGCGTGGGACCCAAGCCAGTGAAGCTCCCGTCGCTTCGACGAGACGTACCGCCGCGGAGAAGCCGCCCGCCACCTCACTGAGTCGTTCGCCCAGCAGGATCACTGCGCCGGGTTGTCGGAGGAGCTGACCCTCCACACTTCCAGGGCCTGCCAACGAATCCATCAGAGCTGCTTCACTTCCGGGTACGGTCCGAAGCAGACCGCCGCCCATTTTCTGCAGGCCTCGCGTAGCGAACGGCGCGCTGGCGAGCACTGTTGTCTTGCCGAAACGAGCGGCTTTGCGTAGCCGCAGGAAAATGATCGGTGACTCCTCCTCCGGCTCGAGAGCGACCAGCAACGCGGCCGGAGCTGATTCGAGATCTTGGTACGTCACCGACTCTTCGAGTGTGCGCCCCGCGACGTGAGCTGAGAGAAAGCTGGTCTCTTCGGCTGAGTGAGCGCGGATCCGGAAATCGATGTTGTTGGTAGCGAGAGCAACTCGCGCGAACTTGCTGTAGGCGTACGCGTCCTCCCAGGTCGAGCGTCCACCGACGAGTACGCCCGCGTCGCCGTGGGCCTGCGCGAAGGTTCGCGCAACGAGGTCGAGTGCCATGGGCCACGACGCCGGAATCAATTCGCCGTCAGCGTTGCGGATGAGGGGGGTGGTGATCCGATCGCCTTGGGTCGTGTACGTGAAAGCGAAACGTCCCTTGTCGCAATTCCACTCCTCGTTGACGTCGGGGTCGTCCCCGGCGAGACGACGAAGAACCTTGCCGCGACGGTGGTCGGTGCGCTGGGCACAACCGTCGGCGCAGTGCTCGCACACGCTGGGGCTGGACACCAGATCGAACGGTCGCGCCCGGAATCGGTATGCCGTGCTGGTGAGTGCACCGACTGGGCAAACCTGAATGGTGTTGCCCGAGAAGTAGGACTCGAAGGGCTCGTTGGCGTAGATCCCGACCTGTTGAAGTGCACCGCGCTCGAGGAGATCGATGAACGGGTCGCCGGCAATCTGGCCCGAAAACCTTGTGCACCTGGCACAGAGGACACAACGCTCGCGGTCGAGGAGGATCTCGGACGAGAGTGGGATGGGTTTGGGGTAGGTCCGTTTCTCCTCACCGAACCGCGATTCCGTGCGACCGGTCGACATCGCCTGGTTCTGGAGCGGGCACTCGCCGCCCTTGTCGCACACGGGGCAGTCCAACGGGTGGTTGATGAGCAGAAGTTCCATCACCCCCCGCTGCGCCTTCTCGGCCACCGGCGACGTGAGTTGCGTGGTGACGACCATTCCGTCCGCAACCGGTGTCGTGCAGGACGCCACCGGCTTGCGTTGACCTTCGACCTCCACGATGCACTGGCGGCACGCCCCGACCGGATCCAGAAGGGGATGATCGCAGAACCGCGGAATCTGGGTACCGATCATCTCTGCAGCGCGAATGATCAACGTGCCCTTGGGAACCTGAAGTTCTCGGCCGTCGATAGTGAGGGTGACCAGATCAGTAGGCGGTGCCGTGTCGGCCTTGGTAGCGTCGGCTGCAGTCATGAGACGAACGCTCCTGTCGCGAGAACGGACCGGCGAGGATCGAACGGGCATCCGTTGCCGTCGAAATGCGCGACGTATTCCTCGCGGAAGTACTTCAGGGAGGACATGATCGGGCTTGTCGCTCCATCACCTAACGCGCAGAAGGACTTTCCGAGGATCGTGTCGGAGATGTCGAGAAGTTTGGTGAGATCGGCTTCGGTTCCTGTTCCGCCTTCGAGTCGCCGCAGGATCTGCACCAGCCAGTACGTGCCTTCCCGGCACGGCGTGCACTTACCGCAGGATTCGTGGGCGTAGAACTCGGTCCATCGCAACACCGCGCGCACGATGCAGGTTGTGTCGTCGAATATCTGCAGTGCCTTGGTGCCCAGCATCGATCCCGCGGCGCCGACGCCCTCGTAGTCGAGTGGGACATCGAGGTGTTCCTCGGTGAATATCGGTGTCGAGGATCCGCCGGGAGTCCAGAACTTGAGGGTGTGTCCGGCCCGAACGCCGCCCGCGTAGTCGAGAAGCTCTCGCAAGGTGATGCCGAGCGGCGCCTCGTACTGGCCGGGAGTGGTGACATGACCCGAGAGCGAGTACAGCGTGAATCCCGGTGACTTCTCACTTCCCATCGACCGGAACGACTCCGGGCCGCCGAGGACGATCGACGGAACACTCGCGATGGACTCGACATTGTTGACGACGGTCGGGCAGGCGTAGAGGCCGGCGACAGCGGGGAACGGCGGCCGCAAGCGAGGCTGACCGCGCCTCCCCTCCAGGGAATCGAGAAGGGCTGTCTCCTCCCCACAGATATACGCGCCGGCTCCGGCGTGAACGACGAGATCCAGATCGAATCCCGAACCGAGGATGTTTCGGCCCAGATATCCGGCCGCGTAGGCCTCGGCCACAGCAGTCTGTAGGCGTCGCAGGACAGGGACTACCTCGCCCCTGACGTAGATGAACGCCTTGGCTGCTCGAATTGCGTACGCCGCGATGATCACTCCCTCCACCAACGTGTGGGGAGTCGCCATCATCAACGGCATGTCCTTGCATGTGCCAGGCTCGGACTCGTCGGCATTGACGACGAGGTAATGAGGTTTGCCGTCTCCGGGCGTGTCTTCGGAGACCTGCGGGATGAAGCTCCACTTGAGGCCCGTCGGGAAGCCGGCGCCACCGCGCCCGCGAAGGCCCGCGTCCTTGACCGTCTCGATCACGGCATCGGGGGAGCCGTCGAGTGCTGTGCGTAGGGCCTGGTAGCCGTCGTGACGAAGGTAGCTGTCGAGGGTCCACGAGTTCGGTTGATCCCAGTGACGACTCAGAACGGGGGCGAGTGTCATGTCACTTCCCTTCGCCGGGAGCGTCGACCGCGGAAGGCGGGCCTGATCGGTTGTCGTCGAGAGATCGGCTGACACGAAGTCCGGCAAGAGTTGCCCCGCCGACGGTCTGCGCTTCGGCCGCTTCGATTCGCGTATCCGGGAAACCGGCCAGGGTGCGCGCGGTCTGTCGGAACGAACACAGCGTCGCACCGCGACTGGGCGTCACGCGCTCTCCGGCGCGTAACGCATCGACAAGTGAGCGCGCCGATTCCGGAGTCTGATTGTCGAAGAACTCCCAGTTGATCATCACGACGGGCGCGTAGTCGCACGCCGCATTGCACTCGATGTGTTCGAGGGTGATCTTGCCGTCGGACGTTGAGACGGTGTGTCCGCCTTCGTCCCTGGAGCCTGCCGAGCCCAGGTGCTCTTCGAGTGCCGCGAGGATGTCGTCACCGCCCATGATCGCGCACAGCGTGTTGGTGCAGACTCCGACCAGATACTCACCCGTCGGACCACGGCGATACATGGAGTAGAAAGTGGAAACGGCGGCGACCTCAGCGCCCGTCAAACCTAGCTTGGCACTGCAGAAATCGATCCCGGCCGGCGTGATGTACCCGTCCTCCGATTGCACGAGATGAAGGAGCGGCAGGAGGGCCGATCGACTGGTTATCGCAGCGGCGTCAGGCTCGCGATAACGAGCGATGACGGTGTCGGCATCGGCGTCGAGTCGGGCGAGTACGTCGGGGGGATAGCTCGACCGTGCGCCTGGGCGTACCAATTGAGTGGGTTCCTCCGGTCGCGGTCCGAGTTCGACGAACACCCGCGACGAACCGTTCGGGCCGGTCATCGGTCCACTCCGCCCATGACGGGATCGATACTGGCGACCGAAGCGATAACGTCGGACACCATGCCTCCCTCACACATCGCCGCTACCGCTTGAAGGTTTGTGAACGACGGATCCCGGAAATGGACGCGGTACGGCCGGGTTCCCCCGTCGCTGACCATGTGCACCCCCAGTTCGCCACGCGGAGACTCCACGGCGACGTACACCTGACCGGGCGGCACGCGGATGCCTTCGGTGACCAATTTGAAATGGTGAATCAGACCCTCCATGGACGACTCCATGATCTTGGCAATGTGCTTCTGCGAGTTGCCGAGGCCATCGGGTCCGACGGCGAGATCGGCAGGCCAGGCGATCTTCTTGTCGTCCACCATGACCGGCCCCGGTTGCAGCTTGTCGAGGCACTGCTCGACGATCTTGAGGGACTCCTTCATCTCCTCGACGCGGATGACGTACCTTCCGTAGCAGTCGGATCCGTCGTGCGTGACGACATCGAACTCGTAATTCTCGTAGCCGCAGTAGGGCTGCGCTCGACGCTGATCGTGGGGGAGACCTGTGGCGCGCAGGACCGGTCCCGTCACTCCGAGCGCCATGCAACCGGTGAGATCGAGATATCCGATCCCCTGGGTGCGGGCCTTCCAGATGGAGTTGTCGCTGAGCATCAGTTCGACGTCGCGCAACCGCTTCGGAAGGACTTTCAACAGTTGTCGTACCTTCGCCACCGAGCCGTCGGGTAGATCTTGCGCGAGACCGCCAGGCCTGATGTACGCGTGATTCATCCGCAGTCCGGTGATCGTCTCGAACACGTCCAGAATCAGTTCGCGTTCGCGGAATCCGAACAACATCGCCGTCACGGCGCCCAGTTCCATTCCGCCGGTCGCCAGGGCGACAAGATGTGAAGAGATCCGATTGAGCTCCATCATCATCACGCGAATGACGGTGGCTCGCTCGGGAATGTCGTCGGTGATGTCGAGAAGTTTCTCGACCCCGAGGCAGTAGGCGGTCTCGTTGAAGAACGGTGACAGGTAGTCCATCCGAGTAACGAAAGTCACGCCCTGCGTCCAGTTCCGGTATTCGAGATTCTTTTCGATTCCGGTGTGCAGGTAGCCGATTCCACACCGTGCTTCCACGACGGTCTCACCCTCGATTTCGAGAATGAGGCGCAAGACGCCGTGCGTGGACGGGTGCTGCGGGCCCATGTTGACCACGATCCGCTCAGCCTCGCCGGTTCGCTGCCGGGCGGCCGCGGTGACGATGTCGTCCCAGTCCTGACCGGACGCCGTCACGATGGTTTCCGTCGTAGCGCCGGCGCTGCTTCCTGTCGTGTTGTTCATCAGTTGTACGACCTACGCTCGTCGGGTGGTGGAGTCTGGGCGCCCTTGTACTCGACCGGGATACCGCCGAGCGGATAGTCCTTCCGCTGCGGGTGGCCTTTCCAGTCGTCGGGCATCTCGATGCGGGTCAATGCCGGGTGACCGTCGAAGACGATTCCGAAGAAGTCGTAGGTCTCACGTTCGTGCCAGTCGTTGGTCGGGTAGATCCCGACGATCGACGGAATGTGCGGATCGGAATCCGGCACAGACACTTCCAGCCTGATTCGGCGATTGTGCGTAATGGAGGCGAGTGGATACACGGCGTGGAGTTCGCGACCGGTGTCCTGCGGGTAGTGCACTCCGTCGACACCCAGGCAGAGTTCGAAGCGAAGATCCGGTTCGTCGCGCAGTCTGCGCGCGACCTGCGGGAGGTGAGACCGTTCGACGTGCAGCGTCATCTCGTCTCGAAAAACTGTTACTCGCTCGATTGCGTCAGTGAAAGTGTCACCCGCGCTGCGCAATGTGGCGTCCAAGGAGTCTGCAACCTCGTCGAAGTATCCACCGAACGGTCGAGAAGCCTTGTCTTCTACAGAGATCGGAGGGGCAAGACGGCTGTAGCCTGAGGTGTCGCCACTGCCGCGGACCCCGAACATCCCTCTCGCGCCGGTGTTGCCCGAGGTCATCGCAGCAACCCCTTCATGTCGATGGTGGGGGTGGATGCCAGTGCGGCGCGCTCGGCTGCCGCGCGAGCCTCTTCGCGGTTGACGCCGAGGGGCATCTCCTGAATCTTCCGGTGCAGCTCGATGATCGCGTTGAGGAGCATCTCCGGCCGCGGCGGACAGCCGGGCAAGTAGATGTCGACCGGAACGATGTGGTCGACGCCCTGTACCACTGCGTAGTTGTTGAACATTCCGCCGGAAGACGCGCACACACCCATGGCCAGAACCCATTTCGGCTCGGCCATCTGGTCGTAGACCTGACGAAGTACCGGGCCCATCTTTTGACTGACCCTCCCGGCCACGATCAGAAGGTCTGCCTGGCGCGGCGACGCACGGAAAGCCTCCATGCCGAACCGTGCCAGGTCGAAGCGGCCGGACGTGGTTGCCATCATCTCGATGGCGCAGCACGCGAGCCCGAAGGTGGCAGGCCACAGTGATCCTTTGCGGACGTACCCGGCAAGGCCTTCGACCGTTGTCAGTAGAAATCCGCTGGGGAGCTTTTCTTCGAGACCCATATCCGACTCTTTTCAGTCGTAACAGCTTCGGTATGACCGGTTTTGTCTGATTTCTTTGTGTTGATCGTGTCTTCGTCCAGCTAGTCCCAACCGAGACCGCCTCGTCGCCATTCGTATGCGTATGCCACCGAGACGTTGACTATGAAAAGGCCCATGGCCGCGAGACCGAACAGGCCGAGCGAATCGAAGTGCACGGCCCACGGATAGAGGAAGACGATCTCGATGTCGAAGATGATGAACAGCATCGCCGTCAGATAGAACTTGACGGGAAACCGGCCGCCACCAGAGGCGCGGGGTGCCGGTTCGATTCCGCATTCGTAAGCTTCGAGCTTTGCCCTGTTGTACCGTTTCGGGCCGACCACGGACGCGAGAACAACCGACACCACGGCGAAGGCCATCGCGATGACCCCGAGAACGAGAATGGGGATATAAGCGTTCATGTCACCCGAACTCCTCTCCGCTGTGCGGATGTCCGCCTAGCCCGAAGGTGCCGTTAACCCGAAGGTGCCGTTAACCCGAAGGTGCCGTTCGATTTCGATACTGCCAGCAATTCGATACTTATGTGACCTGCGACACCCACACTAGGGGAGGCCTCCGACATTGGGTTGATTTTCGGGGTGCCGAGTTTCGCTCTCGAAAGTCCGAAGTAGTCGGCGCCGCAACGAATCACCGCTGCAACGGGTGCTCACTGGCTTAGTTGCCGACGGAGAAGCGCGATGACGGTGGAAGCGAGTTCGATCGGATCTATCGGCTGCGGCACTGAGGCTTCCGCTCTCGACCACGACGCCAGCCATGCATCGTCGGGTCGACCGGTCAGTACGAGGATCGGTGGACAGTCGGCGATCTCGTCCTTGAGTTGTTTCGCCACGCCCATGCCGCCGGCCGGACTGGCCTCGCCGTCGAGGATGGCGAGATCGATTCCGCCGGCATCGAGCTTGTCGACGACGATCGGTGCCGTCGCGACCTCGACGTAATCGATGGTGGGCATCGAGGGATGTGGACGCTCGCCGAGTGCGAGCCGGACTTGCTCGCGCGTGTGCGCGTCGTCGCTGTAGACGAGGATGCGCACGGGTGCCATGGAGTTGGGCTCTGCGGTCTCGGCGGACACGCGGCCGACGTTACTCCGGGCAGTCCCCGGCTACCGGCGAATCTTCAACATCGGCAAGAACTTCCGCGAAATCGCAGCTCGGCTTCACAGCAAACGGCCCCTACCCGGCGATGAACGCCGAAGTAAGGGCCGCCTGAATTGCGTGTGCGCTCAGAAGTTTTCGACGAACTTCGTCAGGCCCTTGCTTGCCGTCTCCAGGGCCGTCTTCTGTGCCTTCTTCACCAGGAAACCCGGCAGCGGGATCTTGGGATCGATGGTCAATTCGAAGGTGACTTTGGTTCCACCGTCGGTGGGCGTCAAGATGTACGAGCCGTCCTGCTGGTTCTGCTGGCCGCTCTCGACGAGGGTCCAGGTCACCTTCTCGTCGCCCTCGAAGGTGTAGTCGACTACCTGCTCGTCGTTGATTCCGAGAATGGACACGGCCATGCGAACGCGATGGGGGCGACCGTCGTCGTGGGTGCTCTCGATGGTGATCTTCTTGTGCGCAGACGACCACTCCGGCAGTCGATCGACCGCGGCGACGGCCTGCATCACCGTTGCCGGATCAGCCTTGATCTCGAATTCCTTGACGCCCGAAACGGCCATGAACGTGCTCCTTCTCGCCTTGCGGCAACGGTTCGTGATTACTGCAGTTGCGCAATTAGATCATTCGGCGATCGGGGTGGCGTCGAACTAGTCCATGCCGTTCTTGCGCATCTGGTCCCGTAGTGCGCCCTGTACGGCCTGTGAAACCCACGAGTTGAGGGAGACTCCGTTCTGATTGGCTGCCTCCTCGGCGCGGGCTTTGATCTGCTCCATCATCCTCAACGTCACTCGGCTGATATCCCCGCTGACGTCGTCGAACGAGTAGGTGGAGTCCTTCTTCTCGTCGTCTGCCTTCTCGTTGTCTGCAGCCTCGCCGTCGGTCGAACCGGGCGGGCGAACGACATCGACCAGCAACTCGCTGCCGTCGAGATTGACCTTGACCTCTCGATCGCCGAGCTTCGCCCCGATCTCCTTGGCCAGCTCAGTTGCCGCGGCCAGCAAGACCAGGCGGACCGAGGGTTCGATGGCGGCGGACAGCGACGCCGCAATCCGGCGCGTGTGATCGTCGCCGAGTTCGGCTGCGGTGACGAGGTCGTTCTGCAGCTTTGCGGTGTACTCCGAAATGTCCATGACACCAGAGTGGCGTCAGAAGTGACGTCAGTCAAGGATGCTTGTGACGTCACTCGATCTGGAGGGCGGTCGACCGCTATAGAGTTGCCCCGCACCTGAGGCGAACAGCGTCCGGGTTTCGTGCTGGTTGTTTCGTGCTTGTCGAGGAGTGGGTTGTGCCGAACACGGTGTCGCTGAAAGTGCAGTTGGTGGCGAAGTCCGAGTTCTTCCCGCCCGAGGACATTCCGTGGGAGACGGACGCCGACGGCGGCGAAGCACTTGTCGAGTTCTCCGGTCGAGCCTGCTATCAGAGTTGGTCCAAGCCGAACCCGCGCACGGCAACCAACGCCGGCTACCTGAGGCATCTGCTCGAGGTCGGACACGTTTCGGTGCTCGAGCATGCAACCGTGAGCTTCTACATCACCGGTATCTCGCGCTCGTGCACTCATGAATTGATTCGTCACCGGCACTTCTCGTACTCGCAACTCTCGCAGCGATTCGTCCGCGAGAACGATGCGAACGTCGTCGTACCTCCGGCTGTCGAAGGCGATCCCGAACTCGAAGCACTGTTTCTGTCGGCCACCGACGAAAGCCGTCGCGCTTACGGTGAACTGCTCACCGCCCTCGAAGGGAAACTGCAATCAGTGCCCGGCGCCCCGATGCGAGGGAAGCAAGCCAGGCAAGCTGCGCGCTCGGTGCTGCCCAACGCCACCGAGACTCGCTTGGTCGTGACCGGGAACTATCGGGCCTGGCGGCACTTCGTCGAGATGCGTGCCACCGAACATGCGGATGTCGAGATCCGGCGAGTCGCGGTCGAGTGCCTGCGTCAGCTTCGCGACGTCGCGCCAAATGTGTTCGGGGACTACGAGATTCTCCGCGGAAGCGACGGATCGGAAATCGCCGTCAGTGCATTTGCGGCCGAGTCGTGACTCGTGTGCAGAAGTAAGAGCTGAACCGGGTAACCTTCTGACCATGACCTACGGTGATTCCGCTTCTCTTGTCGAGCGTCCGTTCGGCACCATTTCCGTTGCGATGGTGACCCCGTTCACTGCCGACGGGAAGTTGGACGTCGACGCGGGAGTGCGCCTCGCAGCCCATCTCGTCGACAACGGCTGCGACGGCCTTGTCCTTGCCGGTACCACCGGTGAATCTCCCACCACCACCGAGTCCGAGAAGCTCGACCTGCTCCGCGCGGTGATCGACGCCGTCGGCAACCGCGCGAAGATCGTCGCAGGCGCCGGCAGCAACGACACCGCCCACAGTGTCGAACTCGCCCGTGACGCGGCTCGCGCCGGAGCGCACGGTCTGCTCGTCGTCACCCCGTACTACTCGCGTCCGCCCCAGGCCGGACTTTTTGCACACTTCACCGCCGTCGCCAACGCGACCGACCTGCCCGTCATGTTGTACGACATTCCGCCCCGCTCCGTCGTCCCCATCGAGACCGAGACGATCCGCCGACTCGCCGAGCACCCGCGGATCAAGGCTGTCAAGGACGCCAAGGGCGACCTCAACGCCGGCGCAGAGTTGATCGGCACCACCGAACTTCAGTTCTTCTCCGGTGACGACCCGCTGAACCTGCCGTGGCTCGCTGTCGGTGCTACCGGCTTCGTCAGCGTCATCGGCCATCTTGTTCCGGGTCGCCTCCGCGACCTTCACACCGCGTTCGTGTCCGGCGACATCGCCCGCGCCCGCGAGATAAACCTCAGTTTGATCCCTGTGATTCGTTCCGTTGCCCGCCTCGGCGGTGTCAGCGCTTCGAAGGCGGGTCTGCGACTCATCGGAATCGATGTCGGAGAACCACGCCTTCCGCAGGTTGCACCCACTAAAGAGCAGATCGACGGTCTTGCCGCCGATCTGCATGCGGCAGGAGTTTTGTAAATGACCCGTCCCCCCCGACGTCGTAGTGCCAGTCGTCAAGCCGGTCCGCCTTCGCCTCCGGCTCCCGAAACGGCCGCGAAGGCCGCACCGGTAGAGGCACCAGCTGCGCCGGCGGCAGAAGCGGCCCCCGCCGCAGCCGCCCCGCCCAAGAAGGCCGCAGCAACCAAATCCGCAGCGACGAAGTCTGCAGCGACCAAGTCCGCTGCCACCAAATCTGCTGCACCCAAGAAGTCGACCGAAGACAGGTCGCCGCGCAAGTCTTCCGGCGGCAACCGTCCGGCAGCGTCGAAGGCGGGCAACGGGCGCGGAAACAAGCGCCCCGAGAACCGTCCGGCCGTCGATCCCACGGGTCGACTCGGAACACCCCCGAAGGCGCCGGCATCAGGTCTGCGCATCGTCGCTCTCGGCGGCATCGGTGAAATCGGTCGCAACATGACGGTGTTCGAGCACCGCGGCAAGCTGCTGATCGTCGACTGCGGTGTGCTGTTTCCCGAGGACCAGCAGCCTGGCGTCGACCTGATCCTCCCGGACTTCCGCTACATCGAAGACCGTATGGACGACGTCGAAGCCGTCATCTTGACTCACGGACACGAGGACCACATCGGTGCTCTGCCGTTCTTGCTGCGCCTGCGCGCGGACATTCCGGTCATCGGCGCGAAGTTCACTCTCGCCCTCGTTGCCGCCAAGTGCCGCGAGCATCGCCTGCGACCGAACCTCGTCGAGGTCGTCGAAGGAAACACCACCACCCACGGCCCGTTCGACTGCGAGTACTTCGCCGTCAACCACTCGATTCCCGACGCGCTCGCGATCGCGATTCGCACCGACGCCGGCGTCGTACTGCACACCGGTGACATCAAGCTCGATCAGCTGCCTCTCGACGGCCGCCTGACCGACCTCGCCGGTTTCTCCCGCCTGGGCGATGAGGGTGTCGACCTGTTCCTCGTGGACTCGACCAACGCCGAGGTCCCGGGATTCGTCACGCCCGAGCGTGAAATCGGGGGAGTGCTCGACAACGTCATCGGCAAGGCGAAGCAGCGCGTCATCGTGGCTTCGTTCGCCAGCCACGTGCACCGCATCCAGCAAGTCGTCGACGTTGCCGCACGGTACAACCGCCGCATCGTCTTCGTCGGCCGCTCGATGGTCCGCAACATGCAGATTGCACAGGATCTCGGCTACCTCACGGTGCCCGACGGCCTGGTCGTCGACATCGACACCGCCGCGACACTTCCCGACGATCGTCTGGTTCTGATCTCCACGGGTTCGCAGGGCGAGCCGTTGGCAGCGCTCTCGCGGATGGCACGAGGCGAACACCGCCAGATCAACATTCGCGCCAACGACCTGGTCGTTCTCGCGTCCTCGCTGATCCCGGGCAACGAGAACTCCGTTTTCGCCGTGGTCAACGGTTTGGCCAAGCGCGGTGCCACCGTCGTGACGCAGCAGAGCGCCAAGGTTCACGTCTCGGGCCACGCGTCCGCCGGTGAGTTGCTCTACCTCTACAATGCGGTTCGGCCCACCAATGCCATGCCTGTTCACGGTGAATGGCGCCACCTGCGTGCCAACGCCGCACTTGCCAAGGCCACCGGCGTTCCGGAAGAGCGCATCGTATTGGCCGAGGACGGCGTCGTGGTCGACATGGTCGACGGACTCGCCGAGATCGTCGGACGGGTACCGGTCGGACACGTCTACGTCGACGGTCTGTCCGTCGGTGACGTCGGTGAGCCGACGCTTTCCGATCGCCTGGTGCTCGGTGAGGGCGGCTTCATCGCCATCACCATCGTCATCAACGAGTCGACGGGTCGCGCGGTCAGCACTCCCGAGGTGTCCGGTCGCGGTTTCTCCGACGATCCGACAGCCCTCAAGGCCGCCGCGGATCTCGTGGAATCTGACCTGGCACGGTTGGCGAGCGAAGGCGTCATCGACGCTCATCGCATCGCACAGTCCGTGCGCCGCGTCGTCGGACGTTGGGTCGCGGACAAGTACCGCCGCCGTCCGATGATCATTCCGACGGTCATCGCGGTTCCGTAGATTCGGCAGCAGTAGATTCGGCACAGCAGGTCGCTTGCGCTCGAACCCGGTCCGGTTCGAGTACTTTGGCGAAGGTGACCTTCGCTCATGACGAACGACTCGCCCTGGTGGACAGCATGGTCGAATTCGGCCCCGATGCTCCGACGCTGTGTGGGGAGTGGACCAATCGTGACCTGGCAGCACATCTGATCGTCCGGGAGCGGCGTCTCGACGCCGCTCCCGGAATCATGTTCAGCCCTCTGGCCGGTCACACCGAGAGCGTGCGAAAGGCCGCAGCGGCGCGTCCGTGGGAGGACATCCTCGACGACGTTCGCAGCGGGCCGCCTCGGTGGTCGCCGATGTACTGGCTCGACGCGCAGGTCAACACCACGGAAATGTTCGTCCACCACGAAGATGTACGACGCGCACACCTGAACTGGGCGCCGCGACCGCTGTCGGAGGGTCGGCAGGCTCAACTGTGGAAGTACGCGCGGCAAATCGGCAAGATGGGCTACCGCAAAGCCGCTGTCGAGGTGATTTTCGAACTTCCGTCCGGGGAGAGCGCGGTCGTCCACAAATCCGGCTCTCGCAGTGTTGTCCTGCAGGGTGAACCTGCCGAGTTGCTGCTTCATGCTTTCGGTCGCAACGAAGTGCAGATCGAAGCAAAAGGCGAACTCGGCGACGTTCAATCGGTGATGGCGCTCGATCGCAGTTTCTGATGGCCTTCTTCTACCGGAGTAGAACTCGACAGACGGGTTGTGAAGATCACGTTTCGCACTCGCGACCTGTGTTGCTGGTGTTGCGGATGGTCCAGATGGGGTCGCACAGACTAGCCTGAACTCCATGGCAGGTAAGTCGAGCGCCCGGGGATCCAGTACAAGCACGTCCACGTCCAGGGCATCGACCAGGTCGTCAGCGTCTGCGCCGAGCGCGCGGGCGACAGCAAAACCCCGCACATCGCGCACCACGCGGACCGTCTCGACTCCTCGAAATGTCACGACGTCGGCCAAAGCCGGTGGCCGCCCCGCTTCGGGGAAAGGCTCCAAGCCGGCGCCGAAAAAGTCGTCCGGTACGTCTTCGGCTTCGCGCCGACCCGTATCGAAAACGTCTCAGCGGGCCAGCCCGTTGGCGGCGGTCGGCAAGGGGATCGGCGCCGGGTGGTCCCTGGCTGCCCGCGGTGTCGGCGCCACCACGCGCACGGTCAGCAAGGTCGGCGAGATCGAAGCCGGCCATCGCCGCGACGGAATAGCGCTCGGCCTGATCGCATTCAGCGTCGTCATCGCCGGCGGAGTCTGGTTCAAGGCCGGAGGTCCGATCGGCGGTGGCATCGACACTCTCGTGCGGGCGATCTTCGGCGCGGCTTCGGCTGTGCTCCCCATCGTCGGCGTCGGCCTCGCGATCCTGTTGATGCGTACAGAACCCAAACCTGAGATCCGACCTCGACTGATCATGGGATCGCTGCTGGTCGGTCTTCCTGCACTCGGCCTGTGGCACATCATCTCCGGATCGCCGACAGACGCAGCCGGCCGCTCCAACGGCGCAGGCTTTGTCGGATACGTCGTGGGAGGCCCGCTGACCAACGGCCTCACCGTCTGGCTGTCGGCGCCGCTGTTGGTCATCGCCGCCGGATTCGGAATCCTGCTTCTGACCGGAACGACTCTGCGTGAGGTTCCGAGCAAGTTCCAGTCCTTCTTCGGTGCCTCGTATCGCTCGGACGAATACGGCGACTACGGATCCGAATTCGACGAGGACGGCGAGCACCACTACGGCGAATCTGCTTACGATCCTTCGCTGTTCGACGCTGACGGCTACCCGGTCGACACCTACGCCGAGCCGCCGCTCAAGCCCGCCAAGCGGACCAGCCGGCGCGCGCCGATCGACAACTACCCGACGGACGAGTTCGAATCCGGAGACAAGAAGACCGAAGTGCTCGGTCTGTGGAACGCCGACGAAACCGCAGAGCCTGACGAGCCCGTCGTGGCTGCGGCAGCGCCCGTCGTGGAGACGCCGGCGCCGCGCCCCAAGGTGCCGGCACGTTCGGTCCCCATCGCCAAGCCCGTGCCGAAACCCGAACCGGAGCCGGAGGAGAAGGAACACTTCGTCACCGATCGGGTCACCGACGGCGACTACAACCTCCCACCGACGACGTTGCTGATCGAGGGCGATCCGCCCAAGCTCCGCAGTTCTGCGAACGACGCGATGATCGAAGCGATCAGCGAGGTCCTCGAACAGTTCAAGATCGACGCCGCCGTTACCGGATTCACCCGCGGACCGACAGTGACGCGCTACGAGGTCGAACTCGGACCCGGCGTGAAGGTCGAGAAGATCACTGCGCTCGCCCGCAACATCGCCTACGCGGTGGCAACCGACAACGTCCGCCTCCTCGCCCCCATCCCGGGTAAGTCCGCGGTGGGTATCGAGGTACCGAACTCCGACCGTGAAATGGTTCGCCTCGCCGACGTGCTGAACGCGCCGAGCACCCGACGCGATCACCATCCACTGGTGATCGGTCTGGGTAAGGACATCGAAGGTGACTTCGTCAGTGCGAACCTCGCGAAGATGCCCCACTTGCTGGTGGCAGGTTCGACCGGCTCGGGTAAGTCGAGCTTCGTGAACTCGATGCTCGTGTCACTGCTGACCCGGGCGACGCCGGAAGAAGTTCGGATGATCCTCATCGACCCGAAGATGGTCGAGCTCACGCCGTACGAAGGCATCCCGCACCTGATCACGCCGATCATCACGCAGCCCAAGAAGGCGGCGGCCGCGCTGGCCTGGTTGGTCGAGGAGATGGAACAGCGCTACCAGGACATGCAGGCCAACCGCGTGCGTCACATCGACGACTTCAACTCAAAGGTCAAGTCCGGGGAAATCACCGCGCCGCTGGGCAGCGAGCGCGTCTACCGCCCGTACCCGTACATCCTGGCGATCGTGGACGAGTTGGCGGACCTCATGATGACCGCTCCGCGCGACGTCGAAGAAGCAATCGTCCGCATCACCCAGAAAGCCCGTGCGGCCGGTATCCACTTGGTGTTGGCAACGCAGCGCCCGTCCGTCGACGTCGTCACCGGCCTGATCAAGACCAACGTGCCTTCGCGTCTGGCGTTCGCGACGTCCTCGCTCACGGACTCGCGAGTCATCCTCGATCAGCCCGGCGCCGAGAAGCTCATCGGTATGGGTGACGGGTTGTTCCTGCCCATGGGCGCCGGCAAGCCGACCCGTATGCAGGGCGCGTTCATCACCGACGAGGAAATCTCAGCGGTTGTCGACTTCGCGAAGAACCAGGCCGAGCCCGAGTACACCGAAGGTGTCACCGCACAGAAGGCCGGGGAGAAGAAGGACGTCGACCCCGACATCGGCGACGACATGGACGTCCTCTTGCAGGCCGTGGAATTGGTCATCACGAGTCAATTCGGTTCGACGTCGATGTTGCAGCGCAAGCTGCGCGTCGGGTTCGCCAAGGCCGGCCGACTCATGGATCTCATGGAAAATCGTGGCGTCGTCGGCCCCAGCGAGGGCTCGAAGGCACGCGAGGTTTTGATGAAGCCTGAGGAACTCGACGGTCTGCTGTGGTCGATTCGCGGTGGCGACCCGGACGAGGCACCCGCAGACGAGTAGCGACACCTCGGCGGACAAGCCGTCGACAGACGACCGGAGGAACCCGTGCATGTGACGCCGTTGGCTTGGGGAATCACGATCGTGGTGATCCTCGGCCTGTTCGTCTTCGACTTCTTCGCCCACGTCCGCACGCCACATGCGCCCACGTTTCGGGAGTCGGCATTCTGGTCGACGGTCTACATTTCGATAGCCATCGTCTTCGGCCTGGTCGTGATGTGGATCTGGGGTACGACGTACGGCGGTGAGTACTTCGCCGGCTACGTCACGGAAAAGGCGCTCTCGGTAGACAATCTGTTCGTCTTCGTGATCATCATGTCGACGTTCGCCGTCCCGCGAGAGTTCCAGCAGAAAGTCCTGCTGATCGGCATCGTCCTCGCGCTGGTGATGCGCGGAATCTTCATCGGAGTCGGCGCGGCCGCCATCAATGCGTACAGCTGGGTGTTCTACCTTTTCGGTGCATTTCTGATCTACACCGCGTACACCCTGATCCGCGATCACGGCCACGAGAAGGAAGCGGAGGAGAAGCGCGACAGTCGCATCATCTCGCTCGTGAAGCGGGTGCTGCCCACCACCGAGGAATACGACGGCGACAAACTGATCACCCGGATCGACGGCAAGCGCGTCGTGACGCCGTTGTTGTTGGCGCTCATCGCAATCGGGTTTGCCGACGTGCTCTTCGCGCTCGATTCGATTCCGGCGATCTACGGTCTGACGCAGGAACCGTACCTGGTGTTCACCGCCAACGCTTTCGCGCTGATGGGCCTACGGCAGCTGTACTTCCTGATCGGCGGGTTGCTCGAACGACTGGTCTACCTCTCGTACGGGCTCTCGATAATTCTGGCGTTCATCGGCGTGAAACTGGTCCTGCACGCGTTGCACGAGAACACGCTCTCGTTCGTCAACGGCGGTGAACACGTCTCGGTGCCGGAAATCTCGACGGCACTCTCACTCGGAGTGATCATCGGAGTGCTGGCGGTGACAACGGTCGCGAGCCTGTTGAAGACTCGCGACCGGGCCGGGGAGTAAAGCCGGGGCCTGTGTCCGTCAGGCGCTGAACTGGCCCAGAACCGGCACCCACTCGGTGATCCGGACGTTTTCGATCAGGTCGGCGATCGCGAACGGATCGTGGGTGAAGAGAAGCGAAACGGTATCGGTGTCAGCGGCGTCGACGATGATCAGCGCGCCGTTTCCATCTGCAAACGGACCTGAAGACAACACGATCGAGCGGGAAACCAGATCGGCGAGCCACGCGCGGTGATCGCTGCGGAGTTCGTCGCGCTGAGGATTCTTCTCGGGCGCATAGGTGTATTCGACGAGGAACAACGACATCGTGAACCGCTTTCGGGACGGGGATCGAGACAGGGTTGTGTGAAGAGTCTGAACGGTTCAGAGAGTCAGGAGCATGCGAGTATTGCCGAGTGTGTTGGGTTTCACATAGCTCAGATCGAGGAACTCGGCGACGCCGGCGTCGTAGGAACGACACATTTCGGCATAGACCTCAGCGGTGACGGGAGTGCCGTCGATCTCCGCGAATCCGTGACGGTGGAAGAACTCGGTCTCGAACGTCAAAACGAACAGTCGTTCCAACTCCAATTCCTTGGCGACCTCGATGAGTTTGTCGACGACGTGGAAACCCGCACCCTGCCCCTTGGCCGTCGGATCGACTGCGACGGTGCGGATCTCACCCAGGTCTGCCCACAGCACATGCAGTGCGCCGCAAGCGATTACCTGGTCACCCCGCTCAGCGACCCAGAACTCCTGGACAGCCTCGTACAGCGTCACGAGATTCTTCTCGAGCAGGATCTTGCCGGCGTAGATGTCGATCAGGCGCTTGATTTCGGGGATGTCCGACGTTCGCGCGCGACGCACGATCAACTGGCTCTCGGTATAGGTCGGCGCGGTCGAAGTCATGTGGTGCACATTAGTCAATGGCCCTACCGATATTCTAAGTCGCGTGCCTGTCCGCCCCACGCAATTCCCGCGCCGCTCGGCTGTATCCCGGGTTCGGCTCACCGCCCGTGCGGTGATCCGATGAGTACCCCGCGCGATCAGACCGACGCCCATCGCGCCGCCGTCGGTCCGTCCGACGGCACACCTGTCGCGGACAACCCGGTTCCGTTGCTGAACATCGCGAACATTCTCACGATGGTGCGAATGGTTCTCGTTCCGGTGTTTCTCGTTGTTCTGTTCGTCGACGGCGGACACTCGACGTGGTGGCGTCTCGGAGCGATGGGCGTGTTCATCGTCGCCGCGATCACGGATCGGATCGACGGCCAATTGGCTCGGAAGTACGGTCTGGTCACCGATTTCGGGAAACTCATGGACCCGATCGCGGACAAAGCCTTGATCGGAGCCGCGCTCATCGGGCTCTCGGTTCTCGGCGATCTGTCGTGGTGGGTGACCGGAGTGATCATCGCCCGAGAACTCGGAATCACGCTGTTGCGGTTCGCGGTCCTGCGGCACGCGGTCATCCCGGCAGGCAAGGGTGGCAAGCTCAAGACACTCGTACAGGCCGTCGCGATCGGTTTCTACCTCTGCCCGCTGCCGAGCAGTTGGGACATCGTCAGCGGACTGCTGATGGCTGCTGCCGTCGTACTGACGGTGGCGACGGGAATCGAATACATCGTGCAGGCGATCAGGCTTCGCGCCGGAGTTCGCGCAGTCGAGTCATGACCGACCCGCTGCTCGGACTCGGAGTGGTCGAACTCGTCGACGCCCTCGCCGCCGCGAGGCAGACTGTCGCCGCCGCTGAATCTTTGACGGCCGGATTGTTCACGGCTGCGATCGCGTCGGTGCCAGGGTCGAGCGCGGTGCTGCGTGGGGGCCTGGTCGTGTATGCGACCGACCTGAAAGCAACGCTGGCGGGCGTGGATCCTGAGCGCCTGGCGTCGGACGGCCCCGTGTCCGAGAGCACCGCCGTGGCCTTGGCGCTCGGCGCCCGGACGAGGTGCAGTGCCGACTGGGGTATCGGACTGACCGGAGTTGCCGGTCCGAGCGAGCAGGACGGACACCCGGTCGGAACGGTGTTTCTCGGGATCGCCGGCCCGGACGGAACCGAATGCGTACCGCTCGCGCTCGGCGGCGAACGGTGGGAGATTCGGACAACGGCAGTCGCGACTGCCGTGTCGCGGTTGCGTGATCGTGTCGTAGAGCGTGCGGCACGATAGGCTCGGGAACCAATCGGATGTGTTCGGACGTTGACGATTGTGAAGACGTACGACCATGCACGATGAGGTCACGGATGAAGGAGGAGCGAGATGGCGCTGCTATTGCGTGAGGCAATCGGTGACAGTCTCCGGCGTACGCGCGTTTCGCAGAGCCGCACGCTACGTGAGGTGTCGAACAGCGCGCGTGTGAGCTTGGGCTATCTGTCCGAAGTGGAACGTGGACGTAAGGAAGCATCGAGCGAACTGTTGGCAGCGATCTGTGATGCGCTCGCAGTCCCGCTGTCCGACGTGCTGGTCGATGTGAGCGAGACCTTGGCCACCAAGAAGAGCTCTCCGGTAGCTGGTCGACAGGTCACCGAACCTGCCGTGTCGGCATCCGGCACTGTCTCGGCTTCCGGTTCGCCGACTATCGCACGCGATACCCGCGTCGTGATTCCGGCACCGAACGCTCGAAGGTTGGCGGCGGCGTAGCCACTACCGGCCGTAACCGATAGATTTTGTACGTAACCGCCGGTTTCCAGCAGGTGGGGTCAGAGCAGATAGGGCGCAGCCCTTGTTTCGGTGCGCGACGGTCGCGCTCCGGGTCGCGTTCGGCGCGGCGCATCAGATGGAGGCAGGATCAAACCAATGGCTAATCCTTTCGTCAAGGGCTGGAAGTACCTGATGGCGCTCTTCAATTCGAAGATCGATGAGAAGGCAGATCCAAAGGTTCAGATTCAGCAGGCGATCGAGGACGCACAGCGCCAGCATCAGGCGTTGTCCCAGCAGGCTGCGTCGGTGATCGGTAATCAGCGTCAACTCGAGATGAAGCTCAGCCGTCAGCTCGACGAGGTCGAGAAGCTCAACGCCAACGCGCGCCAAGCCGTCAATCTTGCCGATCAGGCTGCTGCTGCCGGCGACAACGACAAGGCGATCCAGTACACCAACGCCGCCGAGGCTTTTGCGGCTCAGTTGGTGACGGCCGAGCAGGGCGTCGAGGATCTGAAGGCACTGCACGACCAGTCCTTGCAGGCAGCCGCTCAGGCCAAGAAGGCCGTCGAGCAGAACGCGATGACCCTGCAGGCAAAGGTTGCCGAGCGTACCAAGCTGCTCAGCCAGCTCGAGCAGGCCAAGATGCAGGAGCGCGTGAGCGAGTCGCTTCGTTCCATGGACAGCACGCTGTCGGCTCCCGGCAACACACCCAGCCTCGATGCTGTGCGCGACAAGATCGAGCGCCGCTACGCTGACGCACTCGGCTCGGCCGAGCTCGCCCAGAACTCCGTCCAGGGCCGCATGATGGAGGTCCAGCAGGCCTCGGTTCAGATGGCGGGGCACAGCCGCCTCGAGCAGATTCGTGCGTCCATGAAGGGCGAGGCACTGCCTTCCGGCGGTGCAGCAGCCACTCCCGCGACTCCGTCCGTCGAGAAGCAGCCCCCGGCTGCCGGTCAGACCGGGCAGTAGCCGAATCCTCGATGTCGGCAGTGATGCTCTGATGTTTTCTTCGCGAGACGGTCGATCTGGGCGTGAGCCCCGGTCGGCCGTTCCCGTTTCCGTATCCGGCGCTTTCGGAGCGTTGGGACGCACTGCGGACACATTGCGTGAGGTCGGTCTGTCTGCGGCGGATGCTGCTCGGCGGTGGCAGGATCCGCGCGCCAAGTTCGAGCGCAAGCGTGCCCGTGCGCGTCGGCGCGCGCAGCGTTGGGGTTTCATGTCCGGCGGATCAGTGGTCGGCACGGCAGGCCTCGCGGTTGCGTCGGCCCCCGAGTGGTCGGTGGTCGTGGCAGGCGGGGGAGCGGCACTGTTCGCGGTTCCCGCCGTCATCGCGGTCGGTCGTTACCGTTCGATGAGCTCCGGTCCACCGCCGTCGGCGCCGATTCGCCGACGATTGCCACCGTCGTCGTCTCGCGCCTTCATTCCGATGTCGCGCCTCATCGGTGCCGAGACGTCGCTGTTCGAGATTCTGAGTGTTCTCAGACGCGCCGACACCATCGACCCCGGTGAGCTGGACGAAATCACCGCTACCGCCGATTCGGCACTCAGAGCGATGTTTGCGGTGTCTTCGGATGTCGTCGCGATGGAACGCGCCGTGGCTGCTACACCCAAAGTGACTGAGCCTCTGGATCCCACAATCGACAGCGCAGTTCGTGAGTTGCAGTCGGGGCTGGATCAGTACGAGGATCTGGTGACCTCGGCCGCCGCTCTGTCTGCGCCTCACAGTCCTTCGGCGCTCGTGGGATTCAACCGAGAGCTCTCGGCGCTGCACGCGGCCGCCGAGCGACTTTCGGCGCTTGCCGACGCCATCGGCGAGGTGGACGACATCACCCGCAAGTACAACTGACAGCCCTGGTCTGATCGGCGCTCAGTCGTCGGCGCCGCGGGCTGCCAATGCTTCACCCATCGCATCTGCGGTCATCAGGGTGCCGACGATGACCGGCACTGCGAAGGAACGCAGCGAGAAGCCGAGCCCTCGTGCCTTGCGTGCTTCGGATACCTGTGTGATGACCTCGAACATCAGCGGAATGCACCGGATCGTCATTGCCAGGAGCAAGGCGATCCGGTCGGGATTGACGCCGAAGCGTCGCAAGGGTGTCAGGAATCTGGTGATCGCGTCGAGCATCTCCGAGATCCGCGTGGTCAGACCCATGATCGCCGCGAAGGCGATCGAGATGATCAGGACGCCGCACACGACGGCCGCTCGTTGCCACCCCGCGACCACCAGCTGGAACGCGCCGATGAACAGCAACATCCACAGTGCGGGTCGCAGCTGCCGGATCGCCGTCATCGGCGGGATGCGCGCAATGACGTACAGGGCGACGACGACGATCGCGGGAGCTGCCAGTTGCCACGGCTCACGTACGAAGATCGAGACGGCGAGGATCGCCACGACCAATCCGAGGAGCTTGATCCCCGTCGGCATCCGATGCAGGAGTGACGAGCCCGGGCGATAGACGCCGAGTGTGGTCACGAGACCAACGACCGGTAATGGCCGATCGAGTCGGCGGGGGAGCCGTCGGCGACGACACGGCCTTGGTCGACAACCAACACCCGTTCGAAGGATTCGAGGATATCGAGTTGGTGGGTCACGACGATCAGCTGCTGATCGAGTGACTCGAACACCGAGCTGATGAGTCGCGAGTTGCGAAGATCGAGGAGCGTGGTGGGCTCGTCAGCGACGAGTATGTTCGGCTCTGTCACCATGATGGCCGCGAGCGCGAGTAGCTGCTTCTGCCCACCGGAAAGCTGGTGGGTGGGATGGTCGGCGTGCCCGGCGAGACCGTAGCGCTGCAGGACCGAGCTGACCTTCGCGGCGCGCTCGGTTTTACCCAAACCGCTACGGCGGAGCGAGAATTCGATGTCCTCGGCCACCGTCGGCATCACGATCTGATGGTTGGGATCGGTGAAGACGAACCCGACCTGCTTGCGTACGTCGCGGCCCTTCTTCGCGGTATCCAGGCCGTTCACCTGGACGCGCCCTTCGGTTGGAACGACCAGGCCGTTGATCATGCGAGCGAGGGTCGACTTGCCGCTTCCGTTCGCACCCACGATCCCGATTCGCTGCTCGCTCAGTCGCAGATTTATCTGCTGCAGGACTGTTCGTTCACCGAAGCTGTGGCCGACGTTCTCGAAGACGATCTCACTCATCGGAGATTAATTCGCCACCACGGTCTTGGTGGACGAGATCACCGAATCACGCAGGAGCGCCGGATATGCGCGATGGACCTGGGACGCGACGAGCGCGGTGACCACGGCCTTTGCTGCGTCGAGAGGAATGAAGGCAGCGTTGGCCGACCAGGCGGCCACGAAGCTCATGTGTCCGCGGACCATCATTCCGACGATGCCGAAGGCGTAGAGGATGACAACCCCGCCGAGAAGATTGATGCCGATGCCCGCGATGATCCGGTACTTGGGCAGCATCTTGGCAGTCAGCCACCCGATGACGAATGCCGTCGGGATCCAACCGATGAGGAATCCGGCTGTCGGGCTCGAAAGAGACACGAGTGCGGTGCGACCGCCGGCAAGGACCGGTAGCCCCACCAGTCCCAGGGCGATGACCGTCAGGACGGCGAGAACACCCTTGCGCGGTCCGAGCAGAGCGCCGGCCATCATGACGCCCATGGACTGAAGTGTGATCGGTACGCCGGAAATGCCGATGTTGATCGACCCGGGTAGGCCCAGCGCGATGATGAGTGCGGCGAAGACGGCTACATGCGCGAGATCGCGAGCGGGGAAACGGGTCGTAGACACTGCGGACGTGCTCCTTCGGCGTACGGGATGGAACTTCGCGAGTTTACGCCAGTCGCACGCTGCAGTGGGTTGGACACCTGACCTGCGTGAGGGGCGGTCTCGGGGTGAACCCTGATCTTTACCTGAACTTGCCGCTGAGCTGCTGCTTTGTCGCGCCAGACCTGTCAGGCTAGTTCTACGGACGACGCAGCACCTGTCCGATTCGACTGATTATTCAATGGCCCATTGGAGGCAAGCATGTTTTGGAAGATCGTTTTGGCCGTCGTACTGGTGTGGGTTGCACTCGCGGTGGTCGGCGCCCTGATCAAAGGGCTTTTCTGGGTTCTGGTGGTCGGCGCGGTCGGCTTCGGAATCTACTTCCTGGTGAAGGCGATGTCGGGAAGTGACGACAATTCGCCCGCTTCGCGGTTCTGACAGGCAAGATCGGCCCTATGGAAAACTTCCCCGAGGACTGGCAGCGCGCGATTGTCATCGTTGCGCATCCCGACGACATCGAATACGGCGCAGCCGCAGCGGTGGCGCAGTGGACGGATCGCGGCAAGGACGTCCGATACGTGCTGGCCACGCGAGGTGAGGCCGGAATCGCTGGTCTGTCGCCCGAGGAGTCCGGCCCGGTCCGTGAGGAAGAAGAGCGCCGCTCGGCCGCGATCGTCGGTGTCACTGAGGTGGAGTTCCTCGGACTACCCGACGGCCGTCTCGTGGAAGGCCTGGAGTTGCGCTCGACTCTTGCCGCTGCAATTCGTCGCCACCGTCCGGAGTTGGTGGTCACGATGAACTTCTCGCACACCTGGGGGCCCGGCTACCTCAACAGTGCGGATCACCGCGCGCTCGGGATCAGCGTCCTGGATGCAACTGCCGACGCAGCAAACGAATGGATCTTTCCGTCATTGACGGCTGAGGGGTTGGCGCCGTGGTCCGGCGTTCGGTGGGTCGCGGTGAACACGATGACTCCCACACACTGCATCGACGTGACGTCGACGGTCGATCGCGCCGTGGATTCGCTCGCGGAACACGCACGCTATCTGGCGGCATTGAGTTCCGTGCCGATCCGGGAACAGGCCCGCGCACAGATAGATATGGTCAGCGGACCGAAGCCTGGGTTTGATGCCGAGCGCGCAGTTGGTTTCGAGTTGTACTATTTCTGATGAGCTTTGAGCGAGAAAAGTCGCAAGTCCCGACGGGATTGCCGGTGACTTGTCCGGTATCGTGTTACACACGATGGTAATCCGTAACGCAGATGACCCAATTGCCCCTCGCAAGGCCGACGGTCAGCGCATCCCCAGCCGCGAGATCGACGACGTGATTCTCGACGCCGCAAGATCGTGTGTCCTCGATTTCGGAATGCAGCGAACCACACTTGCCGAGATCTCGCGTCGAGCCGGCGTCAGCCGACCGACGGTCTACCGGCGATGGCCGGACACGCGAGCTGTCGTCGCGGACCTGCTCACCCGGGAGATCCGATCGGTGCTGCCCGAGGTGACCTTCAACGGGTCTGCCGGCACGTTGCTCGTGGAGGCGATCGGTGACGTCGTCGGTCAGATCCGCGACCATCCGCTCTTCGTGAAAATTCGGCAAGCCGATCAAGAATTGCTGACGACCTACATCGTGGACCGGCTCGGCGCGAGCCAGAAGTCGATTCTCGAGCTGATCACCTCCGTCGTCGCGGCCGGCCAACAGGACGGTTCGATTCGTGAGGGAAGCGTCACCGAGATCGCGGCGATGGTTCTACTGATGGCACAGTCCGTTGTCATCTCCGCACCGACTCTCGAGGCTGAGCTTTCTTCCGACGCGTCTGTCGAACAACTTCGATATGCGGTCGCTGCGTACCTGGCACCTGTCAAGAATTCGGGAGAATAGCTGTGAGCCCCCTAGGTTCAGCAAGCGGTGATTCAGCGCTCAATGCACAGCGGCGTACTCGTGAGCTCGAGCAGTTGGCGAACGGCGATTCGGTCGACGTCCTGGTTATCGGTGGCGGAATCACGGGCGTCGGTGTTGCTCTCGATGCCGTGACTCGTGGGCTGAGTGTTGCGCTGGTCGAAAAGCACGACCTCGCGTTCGGCACCAGCCGTTGGAGTTCGAAACTGGCGCACGGCGGCCTTCGGTACCTTGCTTCCGGCAATGTCGGCATCGCCCGTGAAAGTGCGGTCGAGCGCGGAATTCTCATGACGCGCACCGCGCCGCACCTGGTTCGCGCCATGCCTCAACTCGTACCGCTGTTGCCGGAGACGTCGTTCTTCGGAAAGGCCCTGGTGCGTACCGGTTTCCTGGCCGGTGACGCTCTGCGCATGTCGGCGCGAACCCCGGCGTCGGTACTACCCAGATCACGGACGGTCAGTGCTGCTCGCGCTCGCGAATTGGCCCCTGCGGTCAAGCAAGAGAATCTACGCGGCGCCTTGACTGCGTTCGACGGGCAGCTCATCGACGACGCCCGTCTTGTCGTCGGCATCGCGCGAACCGCGGCGTCCCACGGCGCGCGAATCCTGACCAGGGTCGGTGCGTACGACGTATCCGGAACATCGGCCACCTTGCGCGACGAGTTGACCGGGTCCGAGTTCTTGATGCGTGCCCGCGTCGTGATCAATGCGACCGGGGTATGGGCTGATCAGGTCGACTCCAGCATCACTCTTCGCCCCAGCCGCGGAACGCACCTGGTGCTCGACGCGGCGCGATTGGGGAACCCCACTGCAGCACTGACGGTGCCGATTCCCGGCGAGACCAACCGTTTCGTCTTCGCCCTGCCCGCGCAGCTCGGCCGGATCTACCTCGGGTTGACCGACGAAGCAGCGCCGGGACCGGTGCCCGACGTACCGACGGCGTCCGAGGACGAGATCGACTTCCTGCTCGACACCGTGAACACGGCGTTGGAAGTTCCGCTGACCCGTGGGGACGTCTTGGGGACCTTCGCGGGTCTGCGTCCGCTGCTGGACACCGGTGAAGGCTCGACTGCCGACCTCTCCCGCAATCACGCTGTTGTTCGTTCGGCTTCGGGCTTGGTCACGGTGGTGGGCGGCAAGCTCACGACGTACCGCAAGATGGCCGAAGACGCCGTCGACGCTGCGATCGAGGCCGGCTCGCTGAATGCCGGTGCGTGTCGGACACGCTCGTTGCCGCTGGTAGGTGCTGCATTGGCAGCGGATTTGAAAAAGATCAAGGCTCCCGCCTCCCTAGTGGCGCGATACGGCACCGAAGCGGAGTTCGTTGCCTCCGCGAGCAGTGATCGTCTTCGGCCGGTTGCGGACTTGGAGATATGCGGCGCCGAGTTCGATTTCGCCGTATCGCACGAAGGTGCCCTCGATGTCGACGACGTCCTTGATCGCAGGACCAGAATCGGATTGGTGGCTTCGGATCGCGAACGCGCACTGGGTGCGGCGGAACAGGCGTTTCACTCGGTGTGACACTCTGATCCGGTGCGTGTAGCCGTCGTTGCCGGGCCGGACCCGGGTCATGCTTTTCCCGCAATAGCGTTGTCGCTGGCGTTGATCCAGGCCGGCGACGACCCCATCCTCTACACCGGGACCCGGTGGGTGGAGGCAGCGCGAGCAGCGGGCGTGGAAGCGGAGCCTCTCAAGGGCTTGGCTCCGCGACCGGGAGACGACGATCTCGACGCAGGCGCTCGGATTCATTCGCGCGCCGCCTATATTTCCACCGAACTGCTTCCCGACCTGAAATCCGTCTCCCCGGATCTTGTCGTCTCCGACATCCTTACTGCCGGAAGTGGATTGGCCGCGGAACGGCTCGGCATCCCGTGGGTGGAGCTCTCGCCTCACCCGTTGTACTCACCCTCGCGCGGTCTGCCGCCGATCGGCAGTGGGCTCGCGCCCGGAGTCGGAATTCGCGGTCGACTCCGCGACACCCTGATGCGCGCAGCGACGGGACGTTCGATCAAGCAAGGGTTGGCCCAGCGCTCGCAAGCCCGTGTCGGTGTCGGACTGCCCGCTCTCGATCCCGGCCCTCATGCGCGGCTGATCGCAACGCTTCCGGCACTGGAAGTGCCTCGCCCCGACTGGCCGGAGCACGCACACGTCGTCGGACCGCTTCTCTGGGAGCCGACCGAGGTCATTCTGGATCCACCGCCAGGTGACGAACCGCTGGTCATGGTGGCGCCGTCCACGGCACACACCGGCGCAGTGGGAATGTTCGAGGGCACGGTCGAAGGACTCAACGGCGCCGGTGTCAGGCTGATCGCATCGATACTCGAGGGAGCAGAAGGCGAACAACCTGATTGGGTTCGTGCAGGTCTCGGACGCCAGGACGCGATGCTGCGTGACGCGGCGGTATTGGTGTGCGGCGGCGGGCATGGCATGTTGGCGAAGGCCTTGCTGGCCGGCGTGCCGACGGTCGTCGTTCCCGGGGGCGGGGACCAGTGGGAGTTGGCCAATCGCGCTGCGCGGGCAGGGACGTCGGTGATCGTGCGGCCTGCGGATGCGCAGTCGATTCGCGATGCAGTACTACAGGTTCTTTCCGATGAGCGATTCACGGAAGCGGCGAGGGCGGCTGCCGCTACTGCGTCGCAGGTCGTCGATCCGGTCGTGGTGTGCCGACAGGTAGTCAACGGTGGTGTGTCGGCGTGAGCCGACTGTGCCTGAGTGCAGATACATCACCCTGTGGACTACGGTGGCGGCTGTGCGGTTGACCGAATTTCATGAAATGGTGCGCGAAGAGTTCGGGCAGGTACGAGGTGACTCGATGCTGATCGACCATGTACTCCAGAGTCTCGACGGAATGACTGCCGCGGAGGCCGTCGAAGCAGGTTGGGAGCCTCGCGAAGTGTGGCGTGCGCTCTGTGTGGAGTTCGACGTACCGCCCGCCCGCCGCTGAATTTTCGGCGTGTCGAACGTCTCCCATCTTCTGTTCGAACACGTGTTCGTCTATGCTGGAGCTGTTCGGTGGTGACGCTCCTTTCGTAACTGCGAACTTTCGGTTATCGACAAATGCAGTGATCGACAAGCGCGAAAGCAAGATCGAAAAGTCTGTCGGTGGCCGGATCTACTCTGATCGCAACACACCAACAGGGTCGGCTCAGGCAGGCGCTGAAGAGACGGAGTCTGCTCAGGCAGGCACTGAAGACTGAAACAAGGATGGGGATCACGATGGCACCACAGGCACCTGATCGGGACAAGGCACTCGACCTCGCGTTGGCGCAGATCGACAAGAACTTCGGCAAGGGTTCGGTGATGCGCCTGGGTGAGGGTGTCCGCCAGCCCATCGCCGTCATTCCCACCGGTTCCATCGCGCTCGACGTCGCGCTGGGCATCGGCGGACTGCCGCGTGGCCGCGTCATCGAGATCTACGGCCCGGAATCCTCGGGTAAGACCACCGTGGCACTGCACGCAGTTGCCAACGCTCAGGCCAACGGCGGCATCGCGGCCTTCATCGACGCGGAGCACGCGCTTGATCCTGACTATGCAGCCAAGTTGGGTGTCGACACCGACGCGCTTCTGGTCTCGCAGCCCGATACGGGTGAGCAGGCTCTCGAGATCACCGACATGCTGATTCGTTCGGGCGCCCTCGACATCGTCGTGATCGACTCCGTGGCCGCTCTTGTTCCTCGCGCCGAGATCGAAGGCGAGATGGGTGACAGTCACGTCGGCCTGCAGGCTCGACTGATGAGCCAGGCGCTGCGCAAGATCACCGGTGCCATGAACAACTCGGGCACCACCGTCATCTTCATCAACCAGCTTCGCGAGAAGATCGGCGTGATGTTCGGTTCTCCCGAAACCACCACCGGTGGTAAGGCACTGAAGTTCTACGCTTCGGTTCGCCTCGACATCCGTCGCATCGAGACTCTCAAGGACGGTACCGACGCAGTCGGTAACCGCACTCGCGTCAAGGTCGTCAAGAACAAGGTCGCTCCGCCGTTCAAGCAGGCCGAGTTCGACATTCTCTACGGTCAGGGCATCAGCAAGGAAGGCTCGCTCATCGATATGGGTGTCGAGCACGGGTTCATCCGCAAGTCCGGCTCCTGGTACACCTACGAAGGTGACCAGTTGGGTCAGGGCAAGGAAAATGCTCGTAAGTTCTTGCTGGAGAACACCGATATCCGCGACGAGATCGAGAAGAAGATCAAGGAAAAGCTAGGTATCGGTGCTGACGTCACTGCAACCGACGAAGCTCCCGCCGACTTCTGAGTTCAGTCATGAGCTTCGACGACGGTGACAACGGCGAGAATGCTCGTGAAGAGTACGGCGCGCCTCGGCGTCGATCCCGTCAACGATCCGAGAAGCCGTCGCAACGCACAGAAGGTGGGACGGAGGCGCAGGCCAAAGATGCTTGCCTACGCCTCCTGACCGACCGGGCGCGCAGCCGTTCCGAACTGGAAACAAAGCTGAGCGGGCGTGGTTTCGAACCCGAGATCATCACGAGCGTTCTCGATCGGCTCCAGGAAATCGGCTTGATCGACGACGCAGACTTCGCGAACCAGTGGGTTCATTCGCGGCACACGTACTCGGGCAAGGGAAAGCGCGCCCTGGCAGTCGAACTGCGGCTCAAAGGTATCGACCAGGATGTGGCTTCCGAAGCGCTCTCACAGATCGATCCGGAAGACGAGCGCGAGCGAGCAGCGGAGCTGGTTCGGCGGAAGCTGAAGAACAAGCCCGTCGACGATCGTGACAAGGTCACGCGCCGACTGGTCTCGATGCTTGCTCGCAAGGGATATTCAGCGGGGATGTCGTACGAGGTGGTCAAGGCCGAGATGGCTGCCGCAGAGTCGTAGGCAACCAATGCCGTAGGCAATCAATACCAGGAGCGGGGTGTGTCACCGAATTCGGTGACACACCCCGCTCCTCGTGTCAGTGGAACAGCTGGTCGATCAGCTCACGGCTTGGTCAGGTCCATGCCCGGAACCGAAACGGCTGGGTCGGCTGACGGCGCCGCGATGGGGCCCTTGCCCTTTCGCTTTCCCGAACGCAGGCGCTTCTCCACCTTGGTTGCCAGGAAGGTCAGAGCCGAGTTGAGAGCGATCATGATCGCTGCGACCACGATGAGCGCCGGCAAGAAGTTTCCGTAGAAGGTGCCGAGCTGTTGGGCCTGACGCACCAACTCGACATACCCGATCAGGTAACCGAGGGCGGAGTCCTTCAGCGCCACGACCATCTGCGAGATCAGTGCCGGGAGCATGGCGGTAACCGCTTGGGGGAGCAGGATTGTCACCATGATCTGCGTCTTGCGCATGCCTAGTGCCTTGGCGGCCTCACTTTGCCCTCGTGGGAGTGAGTTGATTCCGGCGCGGACGATCTCGGCGATCACGGAACCGTTGTACAGGGTCAAGCCCACCACCACTGCGGCGAGTGCGAGGTACTTCGACTTGAAGACTTCGTATTCGGCAAACACCTGATACGAGAAGATCATCAGAATCAGCACCGGTACCGCGCGGAACAATTCGACGATGACGCCGCAGATCTTCCGAATGATGTTGTGCTCGGAGAGCCGGCCGATACCCAGGGCAGAACCGAGGATGAGCGCGAAGACGATGGACATCGCAGCCGCGATCAACGTCCCTCGGATACCGGGTATCAGATACGTTGTCCACGAGGTGGATTCGAGGAACGGATCCCACTTCGCTGCTGTCAGCTGGCCCTTTTCGTCGAGCGCGCGGTAGACGACGTACCCGATTGCCACCATGAGTGCGGCGACGACAAGGGACGCGAATCGGTAGAGATTTCGCGCTCTCGGACCGGGCGCGTCGTAGAGAACTGTTGCGCGGTTGCTCATCGTGAAACCTCGAATCGCTTGCTCAGCTTGCCGAAGATCAAGCCCATGGGAAGTGTCAGGATCACGAAACCGACAGCGAAGATTCCACCGACGACGAAGATCGCGGCTTCGTTCTCGATCATCTTCTTCATCAGCGCTGACGCTTCGGAAACGCCGATCACCGCGGCGATGGTCGAGTTCTTGGTCAGTGCGATCAGCACGCTACCCAGCGGTGCTGTGACCGCGCGAAATGCCTGAGGCAGGACGATCAGCCGAAGATTTTGTGCAAACGACAGACCGAGTGATCGGCCCGCTTCGGCCTGGCCGACCGGAACGGTATTGATTCCCGATCGAAGTGACTCACACACGAACGCGGCGGTGTAGACACTGAGGCCGAGTACGGCGAGTCGGAAGTTGTTGTCCACCAAAAAAGTCGGCGAATCCGACTTGGCGAGGTTGACTCCGAGCGTCTGCGAAAGACCGAACAGACAGAACAGCAGAATCAGTGTCAGGGGGGTATTGCGGAACACGGTCACGTACGCGGCGCCCAGGAATCGGGCGACCGGGACCGGTGACACGCGCATGGCCGCGATCAGCACACCGATGATGACGGCGCCGATCGCGGAGAAGAATGTCAGCTGGATCGTGGTCCAGAAGGCTTCCAGAAGCTGGTCGCCGTACTTGCTCAGAAGGTTCACTTGCCGTCTCCCCAGATCACGGGATCTCCGTTGGTGGCGTCACGCGCTGCGGCTCCCGAAGTGGGAGCCGCAGCGAGATTGACGGTGAAAAAAGCAGGTCAGTAACGATCAACGGTGGGCGGTGCCGGGATGGGGTAACCCGAAGCGCCAACGGTGTTGTTGAAGGCTTCTTCCCACGCGCCGGTGGAGATCATCTTCTCGATGGCGTCGTTGATCTTGCCGCGGGTCTCGGAATCGTCCTTGGCCAGACCAACGCCGTAGTTTTCCGTCGTAAACGGCTCTCCGACGACCTTCAACTGGCCGGGGTACTGTGCCGCAAAACCAGCGAGGATGATGTCGTCGGTGGTGACTGCGTCGACAGCGCCGTTACGCAGCGCCTCGACACAGGCGGAGTAGGTGTCGAACTCCTGGAGTTGGACGTCAGGTACGGAGTCCTTGACCTTCTGAGCCGGAGTGGAGCCAGTCACCGAGCACAGCTTCTTGCCGCCGCTGAGGGAATCGCGACCGGTGATGTCGGTGTTGTCGGAGCGAACGAGCAGCGACTGGCCCGCGATGAAGTATGGACCGGCAAAGCCGACCTTCTCCTTGCGCGTGTCGGTGATCGAGTAGGTGGCGACGATGTAGTCGACCTCGCCGTTCTGGATCAACGTCTCGCGTTGGGCAGAAGGTGATTCCTTGAAAGTGATGCCTTCGGGCTTCACGCCGAGTTCGTTGGCGATGTACCGGGCTACCTCGACGTCGAAACCGGAGAAGGTGCCGTCCGGATTGCGCTGACCGAGGCCGGGCTGATCGAACTTGATGCCGACGGTGAGCGTTCCGTCGGCAGCACTCTGCGATGCGCTCTTTTCTTCTCCTCCGCCACAGGCGGTGGCAGCGAACGCGATAGCCATGATTCCGATTCCGAAACGGACGGAACGATTGATCTTCATGAAGATCCTCTCGGTTGTCGACATGCAAACGGTGCAGTCGAGATGAAAAGTGCAGTCGAGCGAGTTGTCTTGTGGACGAGAGCAGGACTGTGTCGGAGGGGGAACTGTGTCGGAGGGGGACTGTGATCAGTGAGTGAGGATCTTGCCGAGGAAGTCCTTGGCCCGATCCGACTTGGGATGAGTGAAGAACTCTTCGGGTGTTGTGTCTTCGACGACCTGACCGTCAGCCATGAACAGCACACGATCGCCGGCCTTGCGCGCGAAGCCCATCTCGTGCGTGACCACGAGCATGGTCATGCCTTCCTTGGCGAGGGAGGTCATGACGTCGAGGACCTCGTTGACCATCTCGGGGTCGAGAGCGGAGGTGGGCTCGTCGAAAAGCATCACCTTGGGCTGCATCGCAAGAGCGCGAGCGATCGCGACACGCTGTTGCTGGCCACCGGAGAGCTGTGCCGGGTACTTGTCAGCCTGATTGGCGATACCGACGCGCTCGAGCAACGCCTGCGCCGTCTTCTTCGCGTCGTCCTTCTTCGCCTTGCGGACCTTCATCGGTGCGAGCATGACGTTCTCGAGGATCGTCTTGTGTGCGAACAGGTTGAAGGACTGAAAGACCATCCCGACGTCGGCACGAAGTGCAGCAAGTGCTTTGCCCTCCTCGGGGAGCGTCTTGCCGTCGACGGCGATGGTGCCCGAGTCGATGGGTTCGAGGCGATTGATGGTGCGGCACAGAGTCGACTTACCGGAGCCCGACGGACCCAGGACGATCACCACTTGGCCCTTGGGTACCTCGAGATTGACCTCTTGCAGGACGTGAAGTTCCCCGAAGTGTTTGTTCACCGAGGTCATCGAAATCATGGATGTGGAATCGCCGGAGGTGGTCGGCGTCGTCGCATCGTCGGCTTGGGTCATAAACGAGAACCTTAGGCGTAGTTTGCGTCGACGCCCGTGATTTCGCCATGGTTCTTGCCATATGTAATGGAAATTTTACTGTGACGACGTTTATGTCGCGTTTCGGCTGTTTATCAGGGCGTTATTACACGTCGTAGTGGACGTGAGCTAGGCTGAAGCGTGTCACTGATCGACGAAATGTCCCCTGCACTTCCGGAGCCGACTGCAGTTCCGGAGCCGACTGCGAAGTCTGTTCGCACCTACGAGGTGCGGACGTACGGCTGTCAGATGAACGTCCACGATTCCGAGCGACTGTCCGGTCTGCTCGAGGACGCCGGGTACTCGAAGGCGGAGACCGGAACCGATCCTGACCTTGTCGTCTTCAATACGTGTGCGGTTCGTGAGAACGCGGACAACAAGTTGTACGGCAACCTCAGCCAGCTCGCCCCGAACAAGGAGGCGAACCCCGACATGCAGATCGCAGTCGGTGGGTGCCTGGCTCAGAAGGATCGTGACACCGTCGTCAAGAAGGCACCGTTCGTCGATGTCGTCTTCGGCACCCACAACATCGGCTCGCTGCCCGCACTGCTCGATCGTGCGCGTCACAACCAGCGTGCCGAAGTCGAAATCCTCGACGCACTGGAGGCCTTTCCGTCGACACTGCCAGCCAAACGCGAATCCGCCTACGCGGGATGGGTTTCCATCTCGGTGGGTTGTAACAACACGTGCACGTTCTGCATCGTTCCGGCCCTGCGTGGCAAGGAAGTGGATCGACGTCCCGGCGACATTCTGGCCGAGGTGCAGGCACTCGTCGACGAGGGTGTCTCGGAAGTGACCCTGCTCGGGCAGAACGTCAACGCCTACGGCGTGTCGTTCGCCGATCCGGAACAACCGCGCGATCGCGGAGCCTTCGCCTCCCTCTTGAAGGCATGTGGACACATCGACGGCCTCGAACGGGTCAGGTTCACATCGCCGCACCCGGCAGAGTTCACCGATGACGTCATCGAAGCTATGGCAACCACTCCCAACGTCTGCCCGCAACTGCACATGCCGCTGCAGTCCGGCTCGGACAAGGTTCTCAAGGCGATGAAGCGCTCGTACCGCAAGTCGAAGTACCTCGGGATCATCGAGAAGGTGCGCGCCGCAATGCCGCACGCCGCCATCACCACGGACATCATCGTCGGGTTCCCGGGGGAGACGGAAGAAGATTTCGAGGAGACGCTGGACGTCGTGCGCAAGGCGCGATTCTCCAATGCCTACACCTTCCAGTACTCCAAGCGCCCGGGTACGCCGGCGGCCGAGATGGCCGATCAACTTCCCAAAGAGGTTGTCCAGGAACGCTACATGCGATTGCTCGCGGTTCAGGAAGAAGTGAACATCGAGGAAAATCGCAAACTCGTCGGCACCGAGGTAGAACTGCTGGTGGCAGCGGGGGAGGGCCGCAAGAACGCAGCAACTCACCGTCTCAGTGGTCGCGCGCGAGACGGCCGCCTGGTGCATTTCCGACCCGAAGGAAACCTCGACGGCACAATCCGACCCGGCGACGTGGTGACGGTCGTCGTCACCCACGGAGCCCCCCATCACCTCGTGGCCGATGACGGCGTGCTCACACACCGTCGGACCCGCGCCGGTGATTCGTTCGAAAAGGGCATCACACCCAAGACCCCGCCCATCGGCGTAGGTCTCGGACTACCGAAGATCGGTGCCCCAGCCCCACAACCCGTCCAGATGGGATGCAACGCATGACCTCGCAACACGAGAACAAGACACCTCAGCCGGGCGACGACGCCTTCGAGGGCTACCGCAAGGACCTCGACGACGCGGAGCGCAAGGTCGCGGGAGAAATCGATCCGGGTGCGCGCGCCATGGTTGTCGCGGTTGCGGTGCTCGTGCTGGTCGGCACCCTTGCACTGCCCCATGCGGGAGTTGCGAACGGCTGGGATGTGCTCGCGTACAACCGGGACGCGGAAAGTGAACGGATTGCACTGTTCTCACGCTTGTTCGTGTGGTTCGTTGTCATCTTCGGCATCGGATTCTCGATGCTCGCACTCGTGACGCGGCGCTGGAGTCTGGCGTGGGTCGCGCTGGCCGGTAGTGCCGTGGCGAGTGCGCTGGGAATGATGGCCGTCTGGTCACGTCAGACCATTCCCGCCGGATTCAACGTGGCAGGACCGTCGATCGGGCTGGTCATCGGATGGTTTGCCGTCGTGTTCTTGACGTTCCATTGGCTCAAGGTGGTCTGGACGCGAACCAACATTCAGCTCGCCGCCGAGGAGCAACGCCGGATCGCTGCGGCTGAAGCCGAGAAGCATCAGGAATGGAACGTCGGCTGACGCAGCAGACTGACTGTCCAACGCGCACTACAACGCCGGCTGACTCCTTTCGGAGTCAGCCGGCGTTGTAGTCGTACTCGTTTGTCGTCTGCTACTCGCTGACAGCGCTCTCGGCTGCTTCGGCCCACTCACGCCACTGCTTTGCCTGAGCGAGAGCCTTCTCCGCGTCCTTCGTCTTGCCGGCAGCCTGAGCCTTGGCGGCCTGCTCCTCGAACTGGCTCACCCGCTCCTTGAACTGCGCGACGCGGGCCAGCGCTTCCGGATCGGTGCGACGCCACTCGGCGTCGACTGCGTCGCGCACCTTGGTTTCGATGGCCCGGAGCTTCGCTTCGAGTTCCTGCATTCGTTCGCGCGGCACCTTGCCGATCGCGTCCCACTTCTCCTGCAGGTCTCGCAGCGCTGCACGAGCGTTCTCGAGTCCGTGTGCCGGATCGATGTTCGCGTTCGCAGCGAGCAGCTCTTCCTTCGCGACTGCGTTCTGCTCGAATTCGGCGTCGCGCTCGGATGCGGCAGCGTTGCGGGCGGCGAAGAACACGTCCTGAGCGCCCTTGAATCGCTTCCACAGGTTGTCGTCGGCTTCGCGCGGCGCACGGCCGGCGGCTTTCCACTCGCTGAGTAGATCGCGGAATTCTCCAGCTGTCTGTCCCCATTCGGTGGAGGTCGACAGCTTCTCGGCGCGCTCGACCAGTTCTTCCTTCGTCGAACGGGCGCTCGCACGATCGCGATCGAGTTCCGCGAAGTGGGCTCCACGTCGTCGGTTGAAAGACTCACGAGCCTTCGAGTACCGCTTCCACAGTGCGTCGTCGACCTTGCGGTCGATTCCGCGAATCGTCTTCCACTCGTCGAGAATCTCGCGCAGTCGATCACCCGCGGTCTTCCACTGGGTCGACTCCGAACCGATCTGTTCGGCCTCGACTGCGAGCGCCTCCTTGCGGGCGGTGCTCGCCGCGCGAGACTGTTCCTTCTCTTCCTTCGCGTGCGCCGCGGCCTCGTCGGATCCGGCGATGATCACGTCGAGTCGGCGGGCCAAAGCGTCGAGGTCACCGATCACGGCGGCGGTCGAGAGGGATTCGGACAGAGCGATGGCGGCAGCCTTGGTCTTCTTTGCGTCTCCGGCGCCCGACGTCAGTCGCGCCTCGAGCAGCGAGACCTCGGTCGCGAGATCGTCGTAGCGACGACCGAAATGGGCGAGGCCCTCGGTGGCGTCGCCGGCCTGCCACGAACCGATCTGACGTTCACCGTCAGCGGTCTTCACCCAGGCGGTGCCGTCTTCCTCGACGCGGCCGAATTTGCTCGGATCGCTGGTTGGTGCAGCGGTGACGGCATGCGAGGCCGCCGGACCGGGGCGAGGTGCTCCGGGGCGGGGCGCACCGGGGCGTGGTCCACCAGGTTTGGGTGCTCCGGGTTTGGGAGCAGCCGGGCTCGGGCTGGCCGAACTGCTGTCGGCGCCGGTGGTGGGTTCACTGTTCTCGGTCATCGGTCCTCGTCTCTGCCGCGCGTCACGGCTGCCTGATCGCATTCCTGGTTCCATTGAACCCGGTACTCACGTTCTCCGACTATTGAATCAGGTAAGAGGGTGTGAGGTCGCCACCTCGGGGTCGACTAGCGTGGCAACTGTGTTGACTTCCGCTGTTCTCGTCCCCTCGGCGCCGTTGCTCGTGCCGGAATTGTCCGGTGATTCGGCCGAGTCCGCCCAGGTGCGCGCTGCGGCATCGGCCGCCGTGCGCCGGCTGTCTCACGAGGCAGTTCAATGGGTAGGCGTCGGTGTCGACTCCGAGAAAGCAGCTGACGAACTCTGGCGAACTGGCGTCGGACGTGGACAGATCGGGACTTTCGCCGGATTCGGCGCCGATGTCCGGACGTCTCTGGACGCAGATGCGGCAGGCGAACCGGTGCCATCACTCGAACTCTGCGCCCTCGTGGCCGGCTGGCTGCGTGCCCAGACGGACGTGGAGTCCACCGTCGACATGCACGTTGTCAGCCCGGAGGCGTCTGCGAGTGAGTGCCGTGAATTCGGGTATCAACTCCGCAAGCAACTCGACAGCGACGATCGACCGCAGGGACTTCTGATCGTGGCCGACGGTGCATCCACATTGACGGCAAAGGCGCCGGGAAGCTTCGACGAGCGTGCGGCGGGTGTGCAATCGATCATCGACGATGCCCTGGCTGCCGGTGACCCGGAGGCACTTCTTGCTCTCGATCCGCAGCTTTGCCGCAGTGTCGGAGTTCAGGGGCGTGCGGCATGGCAGGTCCTGTCTGGTGTCTTCACGGACTCGCCCGGGTCAGCTCGTCCTCGTTCGACGGTCGATTACAGCGGTGCGCCGTTCGGTGTCGGCTACCACGTCGGGACGTGGCGGCCGTGAACGTCCCTGAAGAACTTCGCCCGATTGCAGTTGTCGGTCCGACGGCGTCGGGAAAGTCCGATCTCGCATTGGCGTTGGCCGAGGAGTTCGGCGGCGAGATCATCAACATCGACGCGATGCAGCTCTATCGCGGTATGGATATCGGGACGGCGAAACTGACGCTCGCCGAGCGCCGCGGGATTCTCCATCACCTGCTCGACGTTCTCGACGTGACAGAGACCGCCACCGTCGCGCGTTATCAAAGCGACGCGATCGCGGTCGCCGAGAACCTGATCGCGGCAGGCAAGGTTCCGGTGATCGTCGGCGGCTCCATGATGTACGTCCAGTCTTTGCTCGACGAATGGTCTTTTCCGGCAACGGATCCCGACGTTCGTGCAAAGTGGGAAGCGGTGTTGGCCGAGGGTGGGGTCGATGCGGTGCACGCGGCGCTCGTTGCTGCCGATCCAGTCGCGGCGGCGTCGATACTGCCGACGGACGGTCGGCGGATGGTTCGGGCGCTCGAAGTCGTCGAACTGACAGGTCAGCCCTTCGCGGCCTCGGCGCCTCAGATCGGTGACCCTCGTTGGGGGACCCGCATTCTCGGCGTGGATCGTGACACCGAAGAACTCGACGCCCGGATTCGCTTGCGAACGGAGCTGATGTTCTCAGGCGGACTTGTCGACGAGGTTTCCGCACTTGTCGACCAAGGATTGCGTGAGGGCGTCACAGCGCCGCGAGCGATCGGCTACGCGCAGGTGCTCGCATATTTCGACGGCGAATACGATCTGGCCGAAGCGCTCGAACGGACGTTCATCGGGACGCGGCGCTACGTTCGCCGCCAACGATCGTGGTTCCGTCGTGACACCCGCGTGCAGTGGCTCGACGGTGCCGATCCGGAGCTGGCCAACTCCGCCTTCGCGGCCCTCGCAGATCGCGGTCTGTAACACGGTCGAGCCAATCAGCTATCTTACAGTTAGCTGTTCGCGATCGGGCCGTTTCGCGATAGACGGAGTGAAGGGCAACGAACATGGCGCAGACCGGGACACACGCGCGTCCAAGACGTCGACGCGCGGGCGGGTTGCCGCTGGTTCTTCTGCTCGTCACATTTCTTGCTGTCGGCGGGGTGTTGATCTACTTTGCGGTGAGTGCGGCCGGGAAACCCATCAGCGCGCCTGTTCCCGAAGCGCCGTTCGACGTAGGAGCCCCAACCGATCCGGGGGCAACGTGGGCGCCCGCACCCACAGATCTGCCGCCGAACACCTTGGCGATTCCCGACCTGGATGTGCGTGCCGACATCGTGACCAGTGGGTTCGGTGCGAACCGCGGAATGATCCTTCCTCATCCTGACAAGGTCTCGCACTTCACCAACGGTGTGCAGTTCGGATCTTCGGAGGGTACGAATCTTGTTGCCGGTCACGTCGACGACGGTGATCGCACACACGGCGCTTTGTGGGCGCTGCACCAGATCGAACCGGGAACACCGATCTACGTGAGCGACGGGGCCGGAACGATGTTCACCTATCACGCAGCGAGCCTGAAACTGTACGAAAAGGTGGCTTTGCCTGCGGAGTTCTTCTCCGAAACTGGTGCGCCCAGGCTGGTCCTCGTGACCTGCGGGGGCGAGACGGTGCCCGACCCCTCGTTGCCGTCCGGATTCACGTATGAACAGAACGTGGTGGTCACCGCGTTACCCGCGTAGGTCGGTCGGTACGTCCGGATAGGATGGCGACCATGGATTTCAGTAAGGGCCACGGCACGCAGAACGACTTCGTCGTTCTCCCTGACCTCGACGTTCGGATCGATCTCGAACCGGCGCGGGTTTCCGCGTTGTGTGATCGTCAGCGTGGTCTCGGCGCCGACGGCATCCTTCGTGTCGCGCGGGCGGGTGCACTCACGGACGCGGGCGTGCTCACCGCGCTTCCGGACGGCGTCGCTGCCGAAGACTGGTTCATGGATTACCGCAACGGCGACGGATCGACCGCGGAGATGTGCGGAAACGGCGTTCGCGTGTTTGCGCACTATCTCAAGGCCTCCGGCCTGGAGAGCAGGGACGAGTTCGTGGTCGGCAGCCGCGCGGGAGCGCGTCCGGTCGTGGTGCACAGCTACGACGCCACACGCGGCGACGTGACCGTGGCGATGGGCCCGATCAAGGACCTCGGCACCAGTTCGGCAACAATCGACGGCCGCGTCTTCTCCGGCGCCGGCATCGACGTCGGCAATCCGCATCTGGCGTGTGTCGACGAGCATGTGACGGCCGAGGTTTTGAGTGCACTCGATTTAACTGTCTCTCCGGGCTTCGACCCCGGGTTCTTCCCGCACGGGGTCAACATCGAGATCGTGACACCGATCCACGACGGTGGGGTCCACATGCGCGTTCACGAGCGCGGTGTGGGTGAGACTCGTTCCTGCGGAACCGGAACGGTCGCGGCTGCGGCTGCGGCGCTGAAGTACGACGGCCGCGAGGAGGGTTCGGTCCTGGTGCGCGTCCTCGGCGGCGAAGTGCAGGTCACCGTCGAAAGCGGCGAAGGGTCCTTGCGAGGGCCCTCGGTTCTGGTGGCGAGCGGAACGATCAGCGACGCCTGGTGGCAATCGCTTGTGTGATAACGCCCGCGTGAAATACGCCTGCAGGAAATACGGATGCATCGTGTCAGGGTTTCGTGGGACCATGGATCTTGTATGACGAACACACAGGAAAACGAAGAGTCCACCGCTCGCGAGCAGTCCGAGTACGCGCAGGCCCAATACACGGCAGCGTCCGCATCGGACAACCCGTCGACCGGTGAGATGCAACTCGCAGATCGCGGCGCCCTACGCCGCGTGGCCGGTCTGTCGACCGAGCTCGAGGACGTCACCGAAGTCGAGTACCGCCAGCTTCGACTCGAAAGAGTTGTCCTGGTCGGCGTCTGGACGCAGGGAACAGCCGAGCAGGCTCAGGCGAGCATGACCGAGTTGGCCGCACTTGCCGAGACGGCCGGTTCCGAGGTCCTCGAAGGACTGGTCCAGCGGCGCGACAAACCCGACGCCGCCACGTACATCGGTTCCGGCAAGGCGCAGGAACTGCGCGAAGTCGTGTTGGCGACCGGTGCCGACACCGTCGTCTGCGACGGTGAACTGACGCCGGCCCAGCTCACCGCGCTGGAGAAGATCGTCAAGGTCAAGGTCATCGACCGAACGGCTTTGATTCTCGACATCTTCGCCCAACACGCCACTTCCCGTGAGGGCAAGGCGCAGGTCGCTTTTGCTCAGATGGAGTACATGCTCCCGCGTCTGCGTGGTTGGGGCGAGTCGATGTCTCGTCAGGCCGGTGGCCGCGCCGGAAGCAACGGCGGCGTGGGTCTACGTGGTCCGGGTGAAACCAAGATCGAGACGGACCGTCGCCGTATCCGTGAGCGCATGGCAAAACTGCGCCGCGAGATCAAGGGCATGAAGGCCGCTCGCGACACCAAGCGCACACGTCGACTGCAGAGCGACATCCCGTCGATCGCCATCGTCGGATACACGAATGCGGGCAAGTCGAGTCTGCTCAACTCGCTCACCGGATCCGGTGTGCTCGTGGAGAACGCGTTGTTCGCCACGTTGGACCCGACAACCCGACGCGCTGCGCTCGACGACGGCCGTGAGTACGTACTGACCGATACGGTCGGTTTCGTGCGGCACCTTCCGACTCAGCTGGTCGAGGCATTTCGCTCGACCCTCGAGGAAGTGACCGACGCGGATCTGCTGCTACACGTCGTCGACGGCTCGGATCCGTTGCCGACCGAGCAGATCAAGGCTGTGCGGGAAGTTGTGACCGACGTTCTGCGCGAGACGGATTCGAAGGCTCCGCCGGAGTTGATCGTGGTCAACAAGATCGACGCGGCAGATCCGGTTACCTTGACGCAACTGCGTGGTCTGCTGCCGGGCGCTGTGTTCGTCTCGGCGCGGACCGGCGAGGGAATCGCCGAACTGCGAGCACATCTCAGCGAGGTTCTGGTTCGGCCGGAGGTCGAGGTCGACGTGCTGGTGCCGTATACGCGCGGTGATCTGATGGCTCGAATCCACTCGGACGGAACGATCTTGGAATCGACTCACGAAGAGGCGGGGACGCGGGTGCACGCACGCGTGCCGCAGATGTTGGCCTCGGCTTTGGTGGAGTACGCACCTAGTGCGTAGTTTCGGCGCAGTGGTCTCGGCGCTTGCTGTGACCACTGCGACTGTGCTGCTTCCCGGAGCGCTTGCACAGGCGTCGTCGTTCGAACCGAGCGAGTTCGCCCCGCTCTGTACACCTACTGATCCTACGCTCCAGGAGTTGTCGGGGATGGTCGTCGTCGACGATCGGATCTACGCGATGGGCGACGGCGGCAGTGACGACTACGTGTTCGAGATGGATCTGAACTGTGTTGTCCAGAAACAGATTCCGGTCCCGATCGATCCCTACGACGTCGAAGATCTTGCGGTCAGTGGTCGGACGCTCGTTCTGTCGGACACCGGAGACAACCTCCGGACCCGCGAAACGGTGGCGTTCATCACGATGGACCTCGATTCAGGCGACGGTGCGTTGCACCGCCTTACGTACCCGGACGGTGCGCACGACACCGAGTCGATTCTGCTCGACCCCGACGGCCATGTCTTTGTCGTGACCAAGGAATTGTTCGGCGAAAGCAGTGTCTACACACCGGTCGGGGATCAGAAACTGAGTGACTTGGCGCAGCCCGGCCCGACGCCGCTCGAGCGCGTCGGAGCCGTGTCCCTCGGACCGGAGAAGCCCGTGTCGGTGATGTTCACCGGGGGAGCTGTGTCGTCGGACGGTTCGGCGATCGCACTTCGGAGTTACTCCGACCTGTACCTGTACGAAGTCGTGGACGGCGGAATCGGCGCGACGCTCACCGGTACCGAACCCCTGCGGATCGCGCTCCCGACGGAGCCTCAGGGTGAGGCGGTGGCATTCAACAATGCGGGCGATGTTCTGATCGGTTCGGAATCTGCCGGTGGAGCGTTGCCGCCGGTGTACGTGATGCGCGCGCTCGTGGACGCGACGGAAGCGACGGCTGACTCGTCTGCCGGTTCGGTCGGTGTCGGGGTCGATCCGTGGACATTCGTGTGGGCTGGACTGGTCGCGGCAGGATGTGCGATCGGGGCCGTGGCGTTCGTGAGATTACGACGACGCCGCTGATTCCCGAAAGTTCCACGAATTCGCAGACCGCCGGTAGATGTGGATACTGGAACGAATGCACGGGCATCAACTCCTGACGCGGCTCTCGCGTATGTCACTCGAGCACGGACACATCACCGCCGCGCTGCTCGTGGGTTCCGTCATCGTCGGCGTAGGTGCGCTGCTTCTGCTTCGGTGGTTGCCGCGTGGGGCCGCGTTAGCCGCGCTGGGTCTGTCAGTGGGCGGGTCGGCCATCGCTGCGATGTTGGTGTGGCTCAGCTTTCGGCCGTTGCCCGCGCAGCTACCGGCGTCGAGTTTTGTGTGGATAGCGCTGGCGATGTTCGGAGTCGTCGGCGCCGCACTTGTTCTCCTTCGGCGCCCTGGGCTTGCGCGTGGTCTTTCGGTGACGGCATTCGCCGGGCTGGCCGCGATCGTCGCGGTAGGTCAGGTCAACGCTGCGACCGGCACGTATCCCACACTCGGCTCACTGGTCGGGCACTGGCCGGTCGGCTCGGTCGAGAATGTTGCCTTCGATTCACTCCCCGGGGCCGAACCTCGGGTGCAGCGGGGACTGCCCACCGAAACTCATTGGCAGGTTCCGGTGCGGATGCCAAGCAACGGTGTCGTGACGGAGGCGGCGATTCCGGGAAACATCTCGGGATTCGACGCGAGGCCTGCGACGCTGTATCTCCCGCCGGCCTACCTTGCCGATCCGCGTGCCGAGTTGCCCGTCCTGGTGTTGGTGGCGGGTGAGCCCGGAAGCCCCAGCGACTGGCTCGACAGTGGCCGGCTCGCGACCACCGTCGACGCCTATGCGTCGAGGCATTCCGGGCTTGCTCCCGTGGTGGTGGTCCCCGACGCGTTGGGGGACTACGACGCCAACCCCGGCTGCATGGATTCTGCGCTCGGCAACGTCGCGACGTATCTGGACCAGGACGTCCCGAACTGGATCGAATCGAACCTTCAAGTGAATCCGGACGCAGCTCAATGGGCTATCGGCGGGTTTTCTTACGGTGGAACCTGCGCGATCGAGATGGCCGTGAACTTCCCGGACCGATACCCCTCGTTCCTGGACTTCTCCGGCCAGGACGAACCGTCGACCGGTGATCACGAGGACACCGTGGCGGCCATGTTCGACGGTGACGAAGACGCTTTCGACGCAGTCAATGCCCGAGACCTGATGGCGCAGAATCGGTATCCGCAGTTGTCGGGTGTATTTGTCGCGGGTGAAGACGACGACATCTACCGTCCCCAGCAGGAGATCATGTACGAGGCTGCGCGGGCCGCCGACATGAACGTGGAGTACTACACCCTCCCCGGTGGACACTCGGGTGATGTGTGGGGCACTGCTCTGGAACTCGAAATGGACTGGTTGGGCCGGACACTCGCACTGACTCCGTGAGAGTGTCCGGCCCACTACACAGCACCGGCGGAAATCGGGTCAAGCGTCGAGATCAGCGGCCACCAGTTCGGCGACCTTGGCGAGCGCGTCGGCGTCGTCGGATTCGATCGTGACTTCGGTGTCCTTGGCGGCTCCGAGCGTCATGATCATCAGTGCCGAACCTGCATCCACGGGTTCGCCGTCGGCGACGGCGAGGGTGACCGTGGCGCCGGAGGCTCCGACTGCTTCGGCGATGAGGGCGGCGGGACGGGCGTGCAGGCCGACTGCGGAACCGACGGCAACTGTCTTGCTGGGCATGGGATCTCCTCGTTGTAGAGCTGTCGTTGCGGACGTTTTGGGGTGTTCGGGCGGATCTGGTGACTACGGTGGTGACTGCAGTGTTGCCTGCTGTCGATCATGCCGCAGCGGGCACGATTTCGGGGTCGAGTTCGGCATCGGAGGGCCCCTTGCGGAAGAACTCCTTGGCTCCGACGACAGCGAGCGCAGCTACCACGGTTCCCGCGGCGAGTGAGACGAGGAACCAGCCGATGCCGCCGACTGCGAAGAAGACGAAGATCCCGCCGTGCGGAGCGCTGAGAGTGACGTCGAAAGCCATGATCAGTGCGCCGGTGACGGCGCCGCCCGCCATCATCGAGGGGATCACGCGAAGTGGGTCGGCAGCGGCGAACGGAATCGCGCCCTCGGAGATGAATGCTGAACCGAGCAACCAGGCAGCCTTACCGTTCTCACGTTCGGCTTCGCTGAAGAGCTTGGGACGCAACACTGTCGAGGCAAGTGCCATGGCGAGCGGCGGAACCATACCGGCGGCCATGACTGCCGCCATGATGCGCAAGGTGGCGGGGTCGTTGACATTGAGTCCGGCGACGGCGAAGGCGTAAGCCGCCTTGTTGACCGGTCCGCCGAGGTCGAAGCACATCATCAGGCCGAGAATGATGCCGAGGAAGATGGCCGAGCTGCCGGACAATCCGTTGAGCCAGTCGGTCAGACCGGAGGTGATCGCAGCGAGCGGACGACCGAGGACGATGAACATCAGCGCTCCGACGACCAGCGTCGCGAACAGCGGGATGATCACCACTGGCATGAGGCCTCGAAGCCACTGCGGGACGGCGATCCGGCCGATGTAGAGCGCGACGACACCGGCGATGAGACCACCGACCAGGCCGCCGATGAAACCGGCACCGACGAACACGGCGACCGCGCCGGCCGTGAAGCCGGGAGCGATGCCAGGCCGGTCGGCGATGGCAAAGGCGATGTAGCCGGCCAACGCGGGGACCAGGAAGCTGAATGCCAACGAACCGATCTGGAACAGAACTGCGCCGAGATAGGTGGCCAGACCACCGTCGGGAAGGTTGGTGATCGAGTTGTTGAGAACGATGTCCTTGGCAGGGCCGGAGATCTCGTATCCACCGAGCAGGAAGCCGAGTGCGATCAGCAGACCGCCGGCCGCGACGAACGGGATCATATAGCTGACACCGGTCAGGAGGACCTGACGGAGGTGGGTGCCGAACCCTACGGAACCGGCATCGGAATCCGCAGCCGCGGCGGCAGTGCCGTCCACGGTGGCGGCGGCGGGATTCTCGGAGGCGCGCAATGCTTCTGCAAGCATCTTGTCCGGCTCGTTGATCGCCCGTTTCACACCGGAAGCGACGACGGGTTTGCCGGCGAATCGTTCGCGGCCCTTCACCCCGACGTCGGTGGCGAAGATGACAGCGGCGGCTCCGGCGATGACCGACGGGTCCAGCGGGGTGCTTCCGCTCGAGCCCTGCGTTTCGACGTGAACCTTGACGCCGGCGCGTTCACCCGCGGCGACGAGTGAGTCCGCCGCCATGTAGGTGTGAGCGATTCCGGTCGGGCAGGCGGTGACCGCGACGATGTGACGCTCCGCGGTCGCTGGTGCCGGGGTCTCGTCGGTGGCGTGTTTCCCGGCGGAAACAGGTGGCGGGGGCGTCACTGCTGCGGTCTTCGGGGCGGAATCCTTCTGTGCGGAATCCTTCGGTGTGGGGTCCTTCGGTGCGGGATTGAGGACCTCGTCGACCAAGCGCACGATCTCGTCCGGCGTCGATGCTTCACGAAGTGACGTGACGAACGCGGGCCGAACGAGTGCTCGGGCCAAGGAGGAGAGCAGCTTCATGTGCTCGGCTCCGGCGCCTTCAGGTGCCGCGATCAGGAAGACCAGATCGGCGGGGCCGTCGGGTGCGCCGAAATCGACCTTCGGATCGAGTCGAGCAAACCCCAGGGACGCGGCCGAGACGGCCTCGGCGCGGCAGTGAGGAATTGCGATTCCGCCGGGCAAGCCGGTCGCGGACTGAGCTTCGCGAGCGAGTGCTGCATCGACCAGTCCCGCGGCGTCGCTCGCCCGACCCGCAGCAGTCAATCGCGCTGCGAGAGAACGAATGACATCTTCCTTGGTCGAGCCCAGGTCGGTGTCGAGTGAGATCAGTTCGGGACTGATGATCTCCGGGCCGGAACTGCCGGCTGCGGTGGTATCGGACATGTCAGGTTCCTTAGGGCGTCAGGCGAGTTCGGTGGGGACGGGGATGGGAGAGGCGGCATCTGCTGCAGATACCGAAACCGCTGCCAGATCGATCTGTTCGGGTGTGGGAAGGGTTGTGCCGGGAAGGGAGGCAGCGGCGCTTCCGTAGGCGACCGCGTGACGTAGCCGCTCGGATTCCGAGCCGCCGCCCGCTTCGGCGAGGATGTAGCCGGCCAGCGACGAATCGCCTGCGCCGACGGTACTGACTGCGACAATCGGGGGAGCGGTGGCGATCCACGCGCCGTCGGCCGTGACGAGGACGGCACCGGCTGCACCGAGCGTGGCGAGCACACTGCCGACGCCGCGGTCGACCAATCGCTGTGCTGCCGTGATTGCAGGCCTGGGATCACCGTTCTCTGCAGCACGTTCGAGGACGTGGCCGTCGACGCCGGTCAGTTGCGCGAGTTCCTCGCCGTTGGGTTTGAGCAGGTCAGGTGCCGAGCCGGGGAAGCCTTCGGCGAGCGCCGTCAGTGGAGCGTCCGAGGTGTCGACCGCTACCTTGCACGGGTGATCGCGCAGCGCAGCGACAAGTTCGCCGTACCAACCGAGCGGAACGCCGGGGGGCAGCGATCCGGACAGTGCGAACCACAGCGCGGTATCGGCGCGAGCGATCAACTCCTGAGCCAAAGCGTCGAGCGTCGAACCGGACAGTGTTGCGCCGGGCTCGTTGATCTTCGTCGTAGTCCCGTCTGGTTCCGCGATGGTGATGTTGGTGCGCGCCAGACCCGTTGTGGCGACGCCGATGTGGGGAATCTCGCCGGCCGCGAGCGCCGAGAGTAATGGGTCGCCGCCGTTCCCCGGTAGGACCGCGAGGACGTCGAGGTCGGCTGCGGCGAGAACACGTGCGACGTTGACCCCCTTGCCGCCTGGGTCACTGCGAGTGGAGTGCGCGCGTAGGACGGAGCCTCGTTCGAGCCGTTGCTCGAGTTGCACGGTCCGATCGATACTCGGGTTGGCTGTCAGTGTGACGATCATGCGATCACCACCTCGATTCCGTGGTCGTGGAACTCGGATGTGTCTGTGGGACTGATGTCTTCGTCGGTGATGAGGACGTCGATGCTGTCGAGTGGGGCGAAGCTGATCAAGTGCTCGCGGCCTACTTTGGTGGAATCGGCCACCACGACAACATGATTGGCGGCTTTGACCATCGCTCGTTTGACCGCGGCCTCCTCGCTGTCCGGCGTGGAGAGTCCATGCCCGACGCTGATCGCGTTGGTTCCGATGAAGGCGACGTCGACCCGCAACGTGCTCAGCAGTCGTAGGGCGTCCTCGCCGACCGCGGCTTGCGTCACCCCGCGTACTCGTCCGCCGAGCAGGATCAGGGAAATCGAGTTCATCGACGCCAGTCGGGCGCCGATCGGGACGGAATTGGTGACGGCTGTGAAGTCGTTCTCGGTCGGTAGTTCGGGGATCATGCGGCCCGTGGTCGTGCCCGCGTCGAAGATCACGCTGCCGCCGGTGGGGGGAAGGTAGGTGACCGCACAGCGGGCGATCCGGTCCTTCTGTTGCGCGCGGGTCTGATCGCGTTCCGCCATGCCGGGTTCGGTCACGTGGAGGGATCCGGTCGGAACGGCGCCGCCGTGCACGCGCCTTATCTGTCCGATCCGTTCGAGGAAGGCCAGATCGCGACGCACGGTCTCGGTGGTTACACCGAAGGTCTCCGACAGAGCCGCCACGGACATGCGTCCGCGCTGCGACACCATGGTGCCGATCGCTTGTTGGCGTTCTTCCGCGTACACGTTCACTCCGATTCCGAAATGTGATCCGACGGTGCGGTGTGGATCACAACGAATGTTGCTTTATGTTGTTTTACGCCCGAGTGTGTTGACATGTCAAGAGTTGAGAGTAATCTTCGTCACAACGAAGGTGTGGGCTTTACGCGCTCGAGGTGCTCCGGTGTGACACCGGGCCCATCGCTCAAGGAGGACAGATGACCGAACAGCTCAATCGCATCACCGTGCACGGCACTCCCGTCGTGCCCGGAATTGCCTACGGCCCGGCTATCTGGCCGTCCAGCCGACCAGAACTTGTCACCGATGCGCCGGCCCTCGACGAGGCGGATCGAGAGGCCGCCGCCGATGCCTTCGCCGCAGCGGCGAAGGCTGTCGAGAACCGCCTTCTCGGACGGGCAGCCGAAGCCACGGGCGCAGCCGCAGAGGTCTTGCAGGCCAACGCGGCCATGGCAGCCGATCGAGGCTGGATCGGAGCGGCCAAGAAGTCGATCGCGGGCGGAGTTCCTCCGGTCCAGGCGGCGATCGCGGCGACGGAGCAATTCGTGGTGTTGTTCACCAAGGTCGGCGGTTTGATGGCGGAGCGCGTCACCGACCTCGAGGACATCCGCGATCGCGTGATCGCAGAACTCTCCGGATTGCCCGAACCCGGAGTTCCGATGCCCGAGACGCCGTCGGTGCTGTGCGCGGACGATCTTGCTCCCGCCGACACCGCCGGCCTCGATGCAACCAAGATCATCGGACTCGTGACCATCTACGGCGGCCCGACCAGCCACACGGCAATCATCGCGCGGCAGTTGGGCATCCCGTGCATCGTGGCCGCGAAGGAATTGGAATCCGTACCGGCAGGAACACCGATTCTGATCGACGGAACCACCGGCGACGTGATCGCGGAGCCGGATCCCGAGCAGGCGCGCGAACTGGTCGACCAATCCCGAATCGATCGCGAACGCGTCAGCACGTGGACCGGACCCGGCCGGACGTCGGACGGCCGGCCGGTGGACGTCCTCGCCAATGTCCAAGACGGCGCCGGCGCTCGGGCGGCGGCGTTGACCGCAGCGGGAGGTATCGGGCTCTTCCGGACCGAACTCTGTTTCCTCGGCCGTGAGACCGAACCGACCGTTGACGAGCAGGCGGCAATCTACGCCGAGGTTCTCGAGGCCTTCGCGGGCAAGAAGGTCATTATTCGCACGTTGGACGCGGGTTCGGACAAGCCACTCAAATTCGCCAACCACCAAGAGGAAGCGAATCCGGCACTCGGCGTTCGTGGGGTCCGAATCGCCTGGCAGGACATGGGTATTCTCGACCGCCAGCTCGACGCGATCGCCGCAGCCGCGGCGTCGACGAACTCTTCGCCGTGGGTCATGGCGCCGATGATCGCCACCCCGGCTGAAGCACAACGCTTTGCCGACGCGGTGCGGGCGCGCGATCTTGTTCCCGGTGTGATGGTGGAGATCCCGGCGGCGGCGCTGCTGGCCGACCAGATCCTCGAACACGTCGAGTTCCTCTCGATCGGTACCAACGACCTCGCTCAGTACACGATGGCCGCTGATCGAATGTCTTCCGAACTCGCCGACCTGACCGACCCGTGGCAGCCCGCCGTGCTCGCCCTGGTGGCACGTACGGCCCAGGCCGGTCAGGCGGCAGGCAAGCGCGTCGGGGTCTGCGGTGAGGCGGCTGCCGATCCGCTGTTGGCATGCGTACTTGCCGGTCTCGGTGTTTCGTCACTGTCGTGTGCTGCGGCGTCGGTTGCCGGGGTGGGAGCGAAGGTCGGGTCCGTCACCATGGCGCAATGTGAGGCGGCTGCGGCGGCGGTGCTGGCGACCGGTGATCCGGTGGCGGCACGCAAAGCGGCGGCTGACGCAATCAGCTGAAGCGGTTTCGTCGGTCTCGGTCGGCGAGCGAGTGCCTGACCTCTAGTATTTCGACCTGTGATCGAACGAGAAACAATGACCGGGGCCGGCGGAATCGGCTGGACTGTCCATGGCGACGGCAAGCGGATCGCCGACGGCGCCGTCGTGGCGCCGGATGAACGACTGAGTTGGCCGCGCACCATCGGGATCGGGATGCAGCACGTCATCGCGATGTTCGGAGCGACACTGCTCGTTCCGACCATCACGGGCTTCCCCGTCACCACGACGCTGTTGTTCTCGGGTATCGGCACCGCGCTGTTCCTGCTCATCACCCGGGGCCGGATCCCCAGCTACCTCGGTTCGTCCTTCGCGTTCATCGCCCCTCTGGCAGCGTCGGCAGGATCGGGCCCGGCCGCGCAGCTCGGTGCCGTCATGGCTGTCGGCATCGTGTTGATGTTGATCGGCGTCGCCGTACGTCTGATCGGCGGTCGGGTCATCGACGCGGTCATGCCGCCGGTGGTGACGGGTGCCGTCGTCGCGCTGATCGGTCTCAACCTCGCTCCGACTGCGGCCGGTTCCTTCGAGTCGCAGCCGTTGATCGCCACGGTGACGCTCTTTGCGATCCTGCTCGTCACGGTCGTGGGGCCCGGTCTGCTCGGCCGGTTGGGCATTCTGGTCGGCGTAGTGATCGGTTGGGTCTTCGCCGCGGTCGTCGGCGGACTCGACAGTGAACGAGTGTCGGCTCTGCGTGAAGCGGACTGGTTCGGGCTGCCGAGTCTGCACGGACCGTCGTTCGACTGGTCGGTGATCGTGCTCGCGCTGCCCGTGGTGATCGTTCTGGTCGCCGAAAACGTCGGACACGTCAAGGCGGTGTCCGCCATGACAGGTAAGTCGCTCGACGACCTGGCCGGCAACGCACTCTTTGCAGACGGCCTCGCCACTACCTTGGCAGGTGCCGGTGGTGGTTCCGGAACCACCACGTATGCCGAGAACATCGGCGTCATGGCAGCGACGCGCGTGTATTCGACCGCTGCGTACTGGGTAGCCGCCGCCACCGCCGTGATCCTGGCATTCTCGCCCAAGTTCGGTGCGCTGGTCTTCACGGTTCCGAACGGGGTCATCGGCGGCGCGACGATGGTTCTCTACGGCCTCATCGGCATTCTCGGTGTGCGTATCTGGATGGACGCGAAGGTCGACTTCACCGATCCGGTCAACCTGACGGTCGCTGCGGCTGCGCTGGTCGCCGGCATCGGAAACTTGACGTTGACCATTGGTTCGGTCGAGCTGGGCGGCATCGCCTGGGGGTCGATCGGCATCCTTGTCGCGTACCCGATCATGCGGTATCTCGCCAAATTCCGTACTTCGAGTAACAGATAACCGCTACAGTCACGAATCGTGATCGTTCGGGTCATCGACGGGTATCGCAACAGGTTCTACCGTCGGAGGCAGTGACGTGGGCCCGCTAACTTCGGCGTGCCCGGTCTCAGCGTAAACATCCCGACCGGGTACATCATCCCCACCGGGTACATCACTGAAGTGCCGTATATCGAATTGCAAGGAGTCGGCGTGGAGCGCACCCTGTTCGAACCGGAACATGAACTCTTCCGGGAGTCGTACCAGAAGTTCTTGGCACAGCACGTTGCACCGAACCACGAGAAGTGGGAAGAACAGAACATCGTCGATCGTGACGTCTGGGTCGAGGCCGGAAAGCAGGGCTTCCTGGGAACCGCGGTACCCGAGGAATTCGGCGGCGGCGGCGTCAAGGATTTCCGCTACAACGCGATCATCACCGAGGAAACCACCAAGGGTGGCTTCAGTGGTATCGGCTTCACACTGCACAACGACGTGGTGGCGCCATACCTCCTCGACCTGAGCAATGACGAGCAGAAGCAGCGTTGGCTGCCCGGATTCGCGTCGGGCGAGCTGATTTCCGCGATCGCGATGACCGAACCGGGTACCGGTAGCGACCTGCAGGGCATCAAGACCAAAGCGGTTCGCGACGGGGACCACTGGGTTCTCAACGGCTCGAAGACCTTCATCACCAACGGCATCAACGCCGACATCATCATCGTCGTCGCCTGTACCGACCCGGACAAGGGAGCGCAGGGCTTCAGCCTGCTCGTCGTCGAGCGGGACATGCCGGGCTTCGAGCGTGGACGCAACCTCGACAAGATCGGCATGAAGGCTCAGGACACTGCCGAACTCAGCTTCACCGACGTCCGCGTGCCCGCCGCCAACTTGCTGGGCGAAGAGGGAATGGGCTTCTTCTACTTGATGAAGAACCTTCCCCAGGAACGACTCTCGATCGCAGTTGTTGCCGCTGCCGCAATGGAATCGGTTCTCGAGAGCACGATCCAGTACTGCCGCGACCGCAAGGCATTCGGCAAGTCGATCGGCAGCTTCCAGAACACCCGATTCGTGCTGGCCGAACTGGCAACGGAGACCACCGCGGTACGCATCCTGGTGGACAAGTTCATCGAGCAACTCAATGCCGAGAAGCTGACCGTGCAGGAAGCTGCGATGGCGAAGTGGTGGACCACCGAAGCTCAGGTCAAGCTGATCGACCGCTGTCTCCAGCTGCACGGAGGCTACGGCTACATGAAGGAATACCCGGTTGCCAAGGCGTACATGGACTCTCGTGTGCAGACCATCTACGGTGGCACGACCGAGATCATGAAGGAGATCATCGGGCGTTCGCTGAATCTCTGATTCCGATCATGCGTCGCTGATCTTCACCAAAAACTCTGGGCCCCGACAAATGTCGGGGCCCAGAGTTTTTCGATCGGGGGTGCGAGCGAACTCAGATCTTCCGCATGACGGTGACAACCTTGCCCAGGATGACAGCGTTGTTGCCGGGAATCGGTTCGAAGAGTTCATTGTGCGGCATCAGCCACACCTCCTTCTTCGTGCGCTTGAACGTCTTGACGGTGGCTTCACCGTCGATCATGGCGGCCACGATGTCACCGTTCTCCGCCACGTTCTGCTGGCGGACGACAACCCAGTCGCCATCGCAGATCGCTGCATCGATCATCGACTCGCCGACAACCTTGAGCATGAAAAGCGAACCCTGGCCGACGAGCTCACGGGGGAGTGGGAACACGTCCTCCACGGCTTCCTCGGCGAGGATCGGTCCGCCGGCGGCGATGCGGCCCAGGATGGGGACGAACGCCGGCTCGGGTAGTGGGTCGGCGCTGTTGTACTCGCCGGAATGCTTCGACACCGACGCAATGGCGGTATCGGCAGCAACCTCGTCGAGACCCCGAACATCGACGGCGCGAGGCCGATTGGGATCGCGCCGAAGGAAGCCCTTGCGCTCCAACGTCCGCAGCTGATGTGCGACCGACGAGGTGGAGGTGAGCCCCACTGCATCACCGATCTCGCGAATGCTGGGCGGGTAACCGCGCTCGGTCACGGAATCGCGGATCACTTCGAGAACGCGCCGCTGGCGCTCGGTGAGGGTCTCGCTCGACGGAGACGGAACTGCAGAAGCTCCTGCCTCCGCGGCACTGCTGGAGCGATCGTCCTTCATGGCCTGTTGCCTCCGTGTCTAGAGAAAGTGCGTGTCTGAAGAAAGGGCGTGTCTGAAGAAATGGCATGTCTGTAAAAGCGTCTGGCGTAAATCGTGTGGTGCGTATCGCGCGGAAACTTGTCGGTGCCCCCTGCCAACATTCGAGCTGTCGACAAACACGGAGGCTTTCGCAATTCCCGCTGTGTGGTCTGACACGAATCTAGCCGGATTTGCTCGCGTTTTCAAACATCTGTTCGATTCGTGTCGTTCGAAGTAGAGACATTGTCGGCCAAGCGTGGTAGAAATTCGAACATGCGTTCCATCGAACGCATGATCGAACACATCGATCGGTGTCGACCAGCGGAGGTCACGATGGGTAACGCAGCAGTTAAGGGCAACAGGGTTTTCGACGATGGGATCGGTTTCGACGGCACGTCGGCGTTGAAGTATCACCCGTCGTTCTACGGGCCCGATGCTGATGACGCGGCTTTCGAAAGGCGCGGCACCGCCGAAATGCGGGGTGTGCCCAGGCATGTCGAAGACGAACCGCGGGTGGCCGTTGTTCGTCGTTTCCCCGTCACAGGCGGAACGTCAGGTTCGCGTTCGTTGCGTGAATCTCCTCGCCGATGGGACAGCGAGCAAGATTCGTCACGCCCGTACGGAGGCAGTTTCGCGCACCGAAACAGGGTCGGTGTCTCGCGGGTCGAACACGAAGTGCAGGCCGAGGACGTCAGTTGGAAGACGATGTTCCTGGGCGCCGTGTTCACTGCGATGGCCGTTTTGGCGCTGGTCGGGATCGGCGCTTTGTCCAGTGGTGATGTTGCTGCGACAAACGGAGCGACCGATGTGGTTCGCGTCGCTGCGGGTGAATCCCTCAGTGATATTGCTGCCAAGGTTGCGCCTGGCCAGGCTGTCGGCTCCGTGATCGAGCAGATCATGGATCTCAACGCGATGTCGAGTTCCGGACTGGCCGTGGGGCAGACGCTGATCGTGCCGGCCTCGGGTCGCTGACCCATACCCGTAGCAGGCGGGAGCGTACCGAGCGTGAGAGCAGTCCGTTCGCAGCGAGTAAGCTGTCCAGTTGACAGTCCCACCACCTCGGGTGGTCGCGTTGAGTACGTGGATCTGCTCTGTAAATCGTCGGAGGATTTGCAGTCGGTAGCGAATCTGAGTTGCGGCCATTTCGGCGACAACGAAGGAACCCCGATGCATTGCCCGTTCTGCCGGCACCCTGATTCCCGAGTGGTCGATTCGCGCGAGGCCGACGAGGGCCAGGCGATCAGGCGGCGCCGTTCGTGCCCCGAGTGTGGACGTCGATTCACCACGGTCGAGACGGCGGTTCTTTCGGTCGTGAAGCGTAGCGGCGTGACGGAGCCGTTCAGTCGGGAAAAGGTTGTCAAAGGTGTGCGGCGCGCATGCCAGGGTCGCCAAGTGGACAACGATTCGCTGAATTTGCTGGCGCAGCAGGTGGAAGACGCCGTGCGTGCTTCGGGTTCTGCCGAAATCCCCAGCAACGAGGTAGGCCTCGCGATTCTCGATCCGCTTCGAAATCTCGACGAGGTTGCGTACCTACGGTTCGCATCGGTGTACAAATCCTTCAGCTCTGCCGCGGATTTCGAACGTGAGATCACGGACATGCGCGAGCATGCCGAGACCTGTGCCGCCGACAAGGCTCCCGGTGCCGAGGCCGTTTCCGTCGATTGAGGTCTTCGCCTTAGGTAACGCTGAGAGCACAAAGCGGTATTAGATAACGCTGAGAACACAAAGCGAACAAACGAACAAATCGGGCATGTTATTCGCTTAATGTCTACCGGGTACGTTCGTCCGCATCTCGGATCTTTACGGAGGCGTTATGAACTTAGTTGCAGTCCTCGGAGTCGTGAACAGCCTGGTGACCCTCGGGTTCGCCAATACTGTTGCCACCTTTGGTGGTTTCCTCACCAACGTCAACATTCAGACAATCTACTGATCGCGCAATCTCACCGATCACGCTGAGCATCATCGCTTGATCGCTTCGATAGCTTTCAGGACTCGCTTTTCGGAAATCGGTGTGGGTGTACCGAGGGACTGCGCAAACAGGCTCACGCGCAGTTCCTCGATCATCCAGCTGATCGCGTCGACATCTCGAGCAGTGCGACGCTCTTCGGGCAACGAACCCAACAACCGGTCGTACGCTGCGTACACCCGGTCGAGGACATCCATCGCCTGCTGATCTCGTTGTGCGCTTGCAGGGAGAGCTTCGAGTCGGAATTTTGCTGCGGCAAGATATCGCGGCAAATCGCGTAGGCGTGCTGAGCCCAATTCCGCGACGAATCCCGGAAACAGCAGTGAGGTCAACTGTTCTCGGACGTCGTCGGCTGCCTCGCCGCGGGAGCGGTCGAGGACGACGCTCAGTTGGTGTGCTTGTTCGAGGATCGGGACAATCATGCGCAGGATCGCGGAGACGCGTCCGGCCAGTTCGGAGCGTGCGATCTTCACCAGGGCTTCGAACGCCTCAGGTGTGCGGACCGGGCCACCGTGGGCCGCAATCACTTCGTTGGCAGCTGCCACTCGGCAATCGTCGACGAGGGCCTCCAATCCGCCGTCTGGATTCTGGCCGAGCGCCAGACGCTGAGTGTTCGACAAGCCGGCGGTCACTGCCTTGAGTTGGGTGGGAACGGCCGCCAGAAGGAGCGCTCGCGTTCCCTCCCTCATCGCCTGCGCCTGCGCAGCCGGCGTACTCAGGACACGGACGGCTACTCCGCCGTTTTCCGGCACCAGCGCTGGGTAGCCCGTCACCTGCTGTCCACCGATGGAACGGGTGATGGTCGGCTCCAATGCGCCGAGTGTCTCGGACGTCCAGACGGCAGCGGCTGCTCGTTCGGTTCCGGTGGCCGCCTTGGCCACTTCCTTCTGCACGCGCGGTGCGAGCGTGCGTCGTAGCTGCGCCAGATCCTTGCCCTTCGCGAGGACCTTGCCTGATTCGTCCTCGACGACAAACGTCATCTTGAGGTGATCGGGCAGCGCGGCCGGATCGAAGTCCTTGGCGCCGATCTGAATTCCGCCCAAATGCGAGAGTTCGCGGGCCATTGCGGTCATCAACGGCTCGGATCGAGGTTTGACTGCTGCCAACGCTGCGGCGGCGTAGTCGGGTGCCGGCACGACGGCGCGTCGAATGTTCTTGGGCAGCGTCTTGATCAGAGCAGTAACCAGATCGACGCGCATACCGGGGACCAACCAGTCGAAGCCGACCGGCTGAAGCTGCGCAAGTAGGCCGACCGGGATGTGTGCACTGACGCCGTCGTCGTCCTTGCCCGGCTCGAATTGGTAAGTCAGCGGGAACTGCATGTCGCCCTGGCGCCAGGCGTCCGGGTACTCCCCACCCAGTACGGCAGCCGCGTCGGAGTTGACCACGGTTTCCGGGGTGAAGGTCAGCAGACTCGGATTCTTGCGCCGCTCGGACTTCCACCACTGGTCGAAATGCTTGGCGGATACGGCTTCCTGGCCGATGCGTTCGTCGTAGAACTCGTAGAGCGTCTCGTCGTCGACGAGGATGTCGCGGCGGCGCGCACGGTTCTCGAGCTCCTCGACGTTGTCGAGGAGTGCGCGGTTCTCGTGGAAGAACTTGTGGTTCGTCTGCCACTCGCCCTGCACGAGCGCATGGCGGATGAAGAGCTCGCGTGAGGCCTCGGGATCGATTCGCGAATACGTCACTGCGCGGCCGGTCACCAGCGGAACGCCGTAGAGAGTGACCCGCTCGTATGCCATCGCGGAGCCGCGCTTGGAGGACCAGTGCGGTTCGGAATAGGTGCGTTTCACCAGGTGCGGGGCGAGCTTTTCGGCCCATTCCGGTTCGATACGCGCGGACATGCGCGCCCACAGCCTCGACGTTTCCACGAGTTCGGCGGCCATGACCCAGCGTGGTGGCTTCTTGAACAATCCGGATCCGGGGAAGATCGCGAAGTGGCTGCCCCTGGCGCCGAGATAGTCCCGCTTCTCACCTTCGCGCAACCCGATGTGCGAGAGCAATCCGGCGAGCAGTGACTGATGGATTGCGTTCTCGCTTGCGGGGGTGTCGCCCACGGTCCAGCCCAGACCGCGGGTGATCTGCCGGAGCTGCCCGTGCAGATCCTGCCATTCGCGGATACGGAGCCAGTGCAGGAACTCGTTCCGGCACATCTTGCGAAACTGGTTGGAGGACAGATCGTTACGCTGTTCACGTAAGTAGTCCCACAGTTTCAGGTAGGCCAGGAAGTCGGAGTTCTCGACGTTGAAGCGGGCGTGCTTTTCGTCGGCGGCCTGCTGGAACTCGGCGGGCCGCTCGCGAACGTCCTGGATGGACAACGCCGCGACGATGACAAGGGTTTCGTGAAGGCACCCGTTGTTCTTGGCTTCCACCAGCATTCGTGCCATTCGCGGATCTACCGGAATCTGGGCCAATTCGCGGCCGACCGGCGTCAGTTCGGGGTGGCTGGCCTCGGAACCTCGCGCGATGGCGCCGAGTTCTTCGAGGAGTCCGATTCCGTCCTTGACGGCGCGCTGGTCCGGCGGCTCGACGAAGGGGAAGGCAGCGATGTCGCCCAGACCGAGGGCCGTCATCTGCAAGATGACCGATGCGAGATTGGTCCGCAGGATCTCCGGCTCGGTGAACGCCGGCCGTGACTCGAAGTCCTCCTCGGAGTACAGACGGATGCAGATTCCTTCGGCGACGCGGCCGCAACGTCCGGAACGCTGACGAGCTGACGCCTGCGAAATGGGCTCGATCGGCAATCGTTGAACCTTGGTGCGCACCGAATATCGAGAGATGCGCGCGGTTCCCGGATCGACGACGTAGCGAATGCCGGGCACGGTCAGTGAGGTCTCTGCCACGTTGGTGGCAAGGACGACGCGTCGGCCGGTGTGCGGCGAGAACACCTTGTGTTGCTCGGCAGCAGACAACCGCGCGTACAGCGGGACGATTTCGGTGTTGCGAAGACGCCGGTCACGCAAAGCATCTGCGGTGTCGCGAATTTCGCGTTCGCCGGAGAGGAAGACCAAGATGTCGCCTTCGCCCTCCGAACTCAGTTCGTCGACAGCCTCACAGACCGCGTCGACGGGATCGCGGTCGAAGGTGATGTCGCCGGATTCGACGGTCAGTGGCCGGTAACGCATCTCGACGGGGAAGGTTCGCCCGGAGACCTCGACGATCGGCGCAAGCTTACCGTCGACGGCGAAGTGCTTGGCGAAGCGTTCGGGATCGATGGTCGCCGACGTGATGATGACTTTGAGATCGGGTCGGCGGGGGAGCAGCTGAGCCAGGTAACCGAGGATGAAGTCGATGTTGAGGCTGCGTTCGTGCGCTTCGTCGATGATCAGCGTGTCGTAGCGTCGGAGCATGCGGTCGCGCTGAATCTCGGCGAGGAGAATGCCGTCGGTCATGAGCTTGACATAGGTGCGGTCCGACACCTGGTCGGTGAATCGCACCGTGTATCCGACGGCGTCGCCCAGTTCGGTGTCGAGTTCTTCGGCGATACGTTCGGCCACGGTGCGTGCGGCCAACCGGCGAGGCTGCGTGTGTCCGATCAAGCCGCGGACGCCGCGTCCGAGTTCGAGACAGATCTTGGGGATCTGAGTTGTCTTACCGGAGCCGGTCTCGCCGGCGACGATGACAACTTGATTCTCCGAGATCGCGGTGGCTATATCGTCTTTGCGCTGACTGACGGGCAGTGCTTCGGGGTACGAGATCGCGGGGACGTTCGCGGCGCGGTTCGTCAATCGAGTGCGTGCGGCATTTATTTCTTCGGCCAGCGCCACCAGAGCGTCGGGTGTGCGGGCACGGTCGAGTTTGCGACGGAGTCGACTCTCGTCGCGGAGTGAGACCTGCGCCAGTGCGCTCTTCAGGTCACTCCGCTTGGGGGAGAGCGGGGCCGGTGGTGTTGTAGACATGCTGATGACAGCCTATCGAACGCATTGACAACTACCGCTCGCAGATCGTGCTGATGTGCAAATATCGACCAGTGACGACAAATACCGCAAATGAGTCATCGGTGCCTGTCTTGTCGACGCCGATCGCCGTGCGAGTCCTGAGACTGTTGTTCGCGGTGTTCGGACTCGCCGCGTTGCTGTGGATCCCGATCCGCGACGCGGCTGATCTGTCTCTGTCGAACTATCTGAGCTACTTCACCATCGAGAGCAACATTCTTGCGGTGATGGTGTTGCTGGTCGGTGCAATTCGAGATCCACAATCGCAGGCGTGGCAGTCGATCCGAGGGGCGGTGACGCTGTACATGGTGATCACCGGGATCATCTACGCCGTGCTCCTGGCCGATATCGACGTCAATTTGAACGATGCCTGGATCAACTCGGCACTGCATCGGATTCTTCCCCTGGTCATGCTTCTCGACTGGGTGTTCTTCGCTTCGAGGCACAGGATCTCCGAAGCCCGCTCACTGCAGTGGCTGCTGTTTCCGGTGATCTACGCGGTGTACACGTTGATTCGAGGGCCGATCGTCGACTGGTATCCGTATCCGTTCATGGATCCTCGCCACCAGGGCTATCTGGCCCTGTTCATCGGATTCGTCGTACTGGGCATCGCGATGGCCCTGATGGCGTTGGCAGTCAATGCCGTCGGACGGTTGGGCGCCGGGCTACGGGGCCGGAACGCCTCGCAGTCCTAGCCCGTTTCCGGTGGAGATCACCTGATCGAGTCGGTCGATGTTCGGGTGCTTCCCGGGGTTCGCTCGCGCGTCCTCGGTGTGTTCGGCGAAGATCGTCAATCCTGCCGAGGCGGCTTCGGGTGTCAGCGCGCCGTAGACCGCAGCGAGATGGTTGTACACCTTGACCGAGCCGGACTTTCCGGGCTTGTTCTCCACGGTGTCGATGACGTTTCCGTCGGCGTCGAGTACCTCGATGGCGGCCAGATGATCGATGGCGGGCAGTGCTGCAAGATTGTCGGCAAAAGTCATGGTCGACAGATTACGTGTGCGCCCGTGAAAGCCGGTGCCGGGCGAGCGCCGTCGTGCGCGGATTTCCGGTGTCGATATAGTCGCAGCACATCGTTTGCACACCAGCATCGTTTGTATTCGAAGGGGACAATGATGGCTTCGGCATTGTGGCACGGGTTCGCGGACATGGGCGCTGTGGAGAAGAACGGCGCGTTTGTCGTCTCACGCGGTGAGGGCGCGTACATCTGGGATTCCGAGGGCACGCGGTATCTTGATGCGACGGCGGGCCTGTGGTTCACCAATGTCGGGCACGGGCGCACCGAGATCGCGGATGCGGTGGCGGCTCAGTTGTCGAAGATCGCTCATTTCTCCAACTTCGGTGATTTTGTTCCCGAGACCACGCAGGTGTTGGCGGAGCGTCTGGCGGCCATCGCGCCGGTTGCCGGGAGCAAGATCTTCTTCACTTCGGGTGGTTCGGATTCGGTGGACACTGCGGCGAAGCTGGCTCGCCGGTACTGGCACGAGGTGGGGCAGCCGGAGAAGGCGATCATCGTCGGTCGTCAGAAGGCGTATCACGGAATGCATGTTGCGGGAACGGCTTTGGCTGGTATTCCGGTGAACCGTGAGGGTTACGGCGAGCTGATGGCGGATGCGGCGACCGTCGGCTGGGACGATGCGAAGAGCCTGCTCGAGTTGATCGAGAAGATCGGTGCGAACAAGATCGCTGCGTTCTTCGCGGAGCCGATCATCGGTGCGGGTGGGGTGTATCTGCCGCCGGAGGGGTATCTGGCCGAGGTGCGTGACATCTGCCGTGAGCACGACATCCTCTTTGTCGTCGACGAGGTCGTGACCGGTTTCGGCCGGATCGGTGGTGAGTGGTTCGCGTCCACCCGTTTCGATTTGCAGCCTGACATGATGACCACGGCAAAGGGTTTGACGTCGGGTTACGTGCCGATGGGTGCGGTGTTCATCGCGCCGCGGGTGGCGGAGCCGTTCTATGCCGGTTCGTGGTGGCGCCATGGGTACACGTACGGCGGGCATGCCGGTGCTGCTGCGGCGGCGATGGCGAACCTCGACATTCTCGAGCGTGAGAATCTGCTCGCGGAGTCGAAGCGTTTGGAGGCGTCGTTGCATACGCATCTGCAGCCGTTGGCGGAGCATCCGCGGGTGGCGGAGGTTCGTAGTGGGCTCGGCGCGGTCGCGGCTGTGCAGTTGGCTGATCCGGCGGAGGCATTGCCGTTCGTGAAGACGCTTCGTGAGCATGGTATTTCGGGTCGCGCTGCGGGGCAGGGTGCGATGCAGATTTCGCCGACGTTTGTGATGACCGACGATCAGGTCGCGGAGATGGCAGCGGGGATCCTCGCAGCCCTCGGCTGATGTCAGCTGCGGCGCCGAAAGAGTTTCTCGATTCGGCGCCGCACTGCGTTGGGCGCAGGTTCCAGTTCCAGAACCTCTTGCTCCGACTGCTTGGCGTATGCCTGGGTGTAGCGCTCGTGTAGCACCGAGCGAATCTCGTCCGGAGAGTAGGCCCGACGCTGGCGTTCGCCGCGCGCAACGAGGACCCCGGTTGCGGCAATGCCCATGGCACCGGCGAGGCCGACCAGTTTCCATACGTGCGAGGCGCGCAGAGGAGTCGTGAGTTTCATCCCTCTACGCTAGAGGCATGGACCGACGATTGCTTTCGCAGGTGAGTCTCGACGAGGCCGCCGCCGCGACCCGCACGGGTGACATCTGGATCTTCCGCGGAGAGTCGACGGCCGATCGAGCCATCCAGACGCTGACCAACAGCCCGGTCAATCACGTGGGAATGTCGGTGGTGATCGACGACCTCCCGCCGCTGATGTGGCATGCGGAACTCGGTCATTCGCTGCAGGACATGTGGACCGGACGCTTCCAGCGTGGTGTCCAACTGCACGATCTGAGATCGGCGGTTCAGGTGTGGGGCGCCAAGTACGGGCAGCGCGGATGGTTGCGCCAGCTCGACCACGAGATCAGCCGTGAGCAGGAAGACGCTCTGCTGAAGACGATCGCGCGACTGGACGGCACGCCGTTCCCGTCCACGGCCAAGCTCGCCTCACGCTGGTTCGGAGGCCGGATCCCGAAGCTGCGCAAGAAGTCCGACGTCTCTGCGGTGGCCGTCGAAAGCGCTTACTGCGCCGAAGTTGTTGCCAAAACCTATGAGGCGATGGGTCTGCTTGTCGGTAATCGTCGTATCAACTGGTTCGATCCGGGCAAGTTCTGGAGCGGCGATCAACTGCCGCTTGCACCCGGAGTTGCCCTCGGCGACGAGATCTCGGTGTCGCTCAGCGCAGGCGATCTCGAAGCCGGACGTAATCCGGCCGGGTACTCACAAGGTTCGTGACGGCTCGGCAACCACACGTCCGCCGACTTCGAGCCACCCTTCCGGGGAGAACGTGGTGTGCAGTACCGATCCGCGTCCCTGGGTGATGAGGAGCGATTTCCTCAGTCGGTCCGTGATGCGCAACGCTGCCGATCCGGTTGCCTCGTCCTCGGCGATTCCCATCACGGGTGCGAACATACGTGCGCGGATCGCAGCTTCGAGCTTGTCCTGCCAGGCCCACAGATACGAATGATCCGCCTCGTAGTCGGACGGATCGGCGCCGATGACCTCGTCGACCGTGTCCATCGGGTAGATCGCGAATTCCGGTGCCCATTCGGCACGGGCGCGTACCCACGTGAGAGCGCCGGATTGGCGGACGTCGACCCTGCCGGCTGGAACGTCGAGGGCGCTCACGCGACGGCCCTGCTCGCTCAGCCACCACGTCGCCCCAACGGTGGGGTGCCCGGCGAAGGGGAGTTCTGCTGCCGGAGTGAAGATCTGAGCCCGGGCACGCGAGGCGCCGTCTTCCGGGACGTCGATGAAGATGGTCTCGCTGTAGTCGAGTTCCTTCGTAACGGCTTGTCGATCCGATTCTGCAACCGTGGATGCGTCGACGATTCCCAGCGGATTGCCGTGCTTGCCGTTTTCGTCCGCGAAGACCCGGACCACACTCACCTCGATACCCATCGGTCCACCCTAGCGCGCGAAAAGCCCTCCCCACCGTCATGGTGGGGAGGGCTCGTCGAACTGCAGTCAGGTACGAGGATCAGACCTGTGCGGCAGAGAGGATTTCGTTGGCTTCGACGGCCTGTGCGACGCCCGCGACGATGGAACCGGCGCGGATTGCTTCGAAGATGACCTCGCGGTCGACACCTTCCTGGCGGAGGGTGTTCTCGTGAGCTTCGAGGCAGTGGTTGCAGCCGTTGATCGCGGACACTGCAAGCGACCACAATTCGAAGTCGGCCTTGTCGACGCCCGGGTTGCCGATGATGTTCATCCGCAGGCCGGCACGAAGATCGTCGTACTTACCGTCGAGGTAGCCCTTGGTGCGGTAGAAGACGTTGTTCATGCCCATGATCGACGCTGCGCCGAGAGCGGCGTTGTACGCCTCTGCCGACAGGTTGTCGGCAGCCTCGGATGCAATCTCCTTGAGCGTGGACGCAGACTTGGTGGCTGCGGCCGTTGCGAGGAGTGTTCCCCACAACTGCTGCTCGTTCAGGACCGTCGTGCGCGCAATGGAACTCAGGTTGAGCTTGAGGTCCTTCGCGTACTCGGGAAGCGAGTTCTTGAGGTTCTCGACGCTCATACTCAGACGCTCGCAGTCAGGAGCTCGCCGGCGTTGATGGTCGGGTCGCCCTTCTTCCAGTTGCATGCGCACAGCTCGTCGCTCTGGAGAGCGTCGAGGACGCGGAGAACCTCGTCGACGTTACGGCCGACGGAACCGGCTGTGACGGAGACGAACTGGATCTCGTTGTTGGGGTCGACGATGAACGTCGCGCGGTCTGCAACGCCGTCAGCGTTGAGGACGCCGGTGGCCTCGGCAAGCTCGCGCTTGAGGTCCGAGAGCATCGGGAAGGGGAGGGTCTTGAGCTCCTCGTGCTGTGCGCGCCACTGGAAGTGCACGAACTCGTTGTCGACGGAAGCGCCGAGGACCTGAGCGTCACGGTCTGCGAACTCTTCGTTGAGCTTGCCGAATGCAGCAATCTCGGTGGGGCACACGAAGGTGAAGTCCTTGGGCCAGAAGAAGACGATGCGCCACTTGCCTGCGTAGTCGTCACTGGTGACGGTGGTGAAGTAGTCATCGGGCTGCTGGGCATCGACCTTGGACAGGTCGCCGCCGATGACAGCCGTGAGGTTGTAAGCGGGGAACTGGTCGCCGATTGTGAGCAGAGCCATGTGTCTCATTCTCCTACGTGTCTCGTGAACAGGAATTTCTTCGCAAACGATCTGGCTGTTCGGATTGTGACGGCCGAACGTGCTGGATCGAGAGGGTTTGTCACCGTCAGCGGGTCGGACGGTTTCGACTGAAATGTCGAGGTTGTGACCGGCGCTTTTTGGTATGAGTCCATTCTGCATCAAACCGTTCAAAAGGTAAAGGTGATGGGTGGCACTACACTGATAGGCATGTCTGATCAGACTTATCAACCTTCCTTGTCACAGCTGCGTGCCTTTGTGTCGGTGGCGGAGTATCGGCACTTCGGTACTGCCGCAGCACGTTCCGGTGTGAGCCAACCCACACTGTCGCAGGCGCTGGCGGCTCTCGAGGCGGGGTTGGGAGTCAAACTGATCGAGCGCAGTACCCGACGCGTGCTCGTGACCGCGGACGGCCAGCGCCTACTCGGTCAGGCCAAGCAGATTCTCGAAGCTGCCGATGGATTTGTCGCGAGCGCCGCCGGCTCCGGCGACTCTCTGACCGGTCCGCTACGCATCGGGCTGATCCCCACCGTTGCGCCCTACATCCTTCCGGGGTTGCTGCCCGAGCTACGCGAGAAGTTGCCGTCGTTGGCGCCGCAAATAGTCGAGGATCAAACGGCGCGCTTGCTTGATGCACTGCGATCGGGAGCGCTCGATGTCGCTGTGTTGGCGTTACCCGCCGGAACACCCGGCCTGGTGGAAGTTCCTGTGTACGAAGAGGATTTTGTGATGGTCGTGCCGAACGATCATTCCTTGGCCGGACGCGTCGATCTCACGGCGGACGTGCTCGACGCGCTGCCGTTGCTCTTGCTCGACGACGGCCACTGCCTGCGTGATCAGACGTTGGATCTGTGCCGTTCCGTGGACGCTCATCCTCTTGCCGGTGACACGCGGGCGACCTCCCTCGCAACGGTCGTGCAGTGTGTGGCCGGGGGACTCGGGGTGACTTTGGTCCCGGAATCTGCTGTTACAGTGGAGGTTCGACGCGGGGATTTGTCGACGGCGCGCTTCGCGTCGCCGGCTCCAGGTCGCACGATCGGCGTCGTGTTCCGCTCTTCGAGTGGTCGAGCGGAAGGATTCCGCCAGCTGGCTGAGCTGGTGAAATCTGTTGCGCCGGGTCAGAAGTGCCTCGATCGCACCGCGAGTGTCGCCGGGGCAGATTCTGTTTGATCCAGTCGGATCGATATTTTCCAGGTTGGGCTCCGGAGACGCCGCAGGATCAATACAGCCTCGACCGGAACCAGTGATCGAGGCTGATCATGTCTATCTGGTGCATGTCGAGACCCAGCTGGGCAGCTGCGTTCACTGCGTCGGCGCGGGGGATAGAGTTCTGAGGCAGAGTCCAGTTGGTCTCCCGCGCATGGTGCTCGAGAACGTCGATGACTGTACGTGGGGCAGGTTCGTTGACGTGAAGTGTTGAGCCGTAGCGAAATTGCTGTTCTGTCGACAGTGCGTGGATAGATCGCGCGAGTAGGTCTACGTCGACTACTGACAGGACCGCATTACCGTCGTCGATGATCGAGTCGAGTCGAGAGACAATTCGCGTCAGAGTCGGCAGAAACCATCTGTCACCGGTTCCGTACACGAGGTGGGGCCGGATGACCAGGCCTCCGGCGTCGCGCACGAACTTCTCGGCGAGAGCGCGCGTGCGACTGGCAGGTGAGTGTGGTTCGAGAGGTGTGCCGTCGACCGGCAAGTCTCGAAAGGGGCCTGGCCCGTACACGGCCGCGGTGCTGACGTAGAGCAACCGTTCGACGCCGACGGCGGCGGCGACCGACGCAACGTTCCGTATGCCGTGTTGGTTGACGTGAACGCACTGTTGTTCGTCGTCGCCCACGTACGACACGCAACAGATGACGGTAGACGCCTGACTCATCGCACCTCGTAGAGAAGCGCTGTCGTTGATGTCGCCGATCGCGGCGGCAATACCGTGGCGGCTGAGTTGTTCGGCTGCGTTCTCCGTGCGAACGAAACCGATTGCAGCGTTCCCGTCCCGGGAAATTAGCTGGTTCATCACCGCCGAGCCGATGAAACCAGTGGCCCCGAGTACCAAAGTCGTCACGGTGTGTCCGTGTCGAGAGCGTTGCTGCCGGGCCTTTCGACGTATCGTTGAGATACATTCCGTTGGCAACGAGAGCTGGGTTGATCATGCAGGAGCGTGCGGTCCTCACGCGCCAGGCCGTAATTTTGGGTGCTGCGAAGAGCTTCGAGAAGTTCGGGTACTCCGCCAGTCTGGGCACGATCTTGCAGCATGGGGGTGTGTCCAAGGGCGCGATGTATTTTCATTTCGCGTCGAAGGAGGAGCTTGCGCACGCGGTCATCGCTGCCCAGCACGGTATGGCGATGGAGGGTACCCGGCGGGTTGCTGCGCATTCCGACATCGCGGTCGAAACCTTGGTGCTCGTCTCGCAGGAGATGGCTCGGCAGCTTGTGACCGAGCCCATCGCGCGAGGTGGCATGCGTTTGACGATGGAGATCGGCAGTATTCAGGGTCCCATCGAACAGCCGTACCTCGACTGGATCGAGGCTATCAAGCAGGTGGCAACCCAAGCGGCCGAAGCCGGCGATATCGTCCCGGGCACCGACATCGACGCGTTGGCTCGGTTTGTCGTGGGATCGTTCACGGGAGTGCAGATTCTCTCGGAAATGCTGACGGGCCGAACCGACCTGTACGAGCGGTTGAGTCAGATGTGGAACTTGGTGTTGCCAACTATCGTCCGCGAGGACAAGTTGGCGCATGTCATGCAACTGGCGTCGCTTGCACCGAGAGAGTGGGAAGCTCCGAGCGTGTGACGTGGACGACGCGACGAAAAGAACGTGTTCACCCTCTCTCATCATTGGTTCGCAACTGTAAGTTTAAGTTCCGCGGTGGTTTCCCGTTCTTGAGTGAACCGAACGCGGTGCACATGGCCTGAGGTGTCGAGGGGGGTCGTTGACACCTCGCACGGCGTTTCCCATTCGGTGAACCTTGGAAAGACCGCCGAGAGTGAGGCGATACTTGTTGCTGGGTTGCCGATGCGGTATCGCACGGCTTGTCGAGCGGCCTCGAAAAGAATCATTCCTGGGATGTGGTCGACGGGGTGGTCGAAAAGGGAGTGGTTGCGCGGATCTGGAGCGCAGAACATCGTGTGCCGAGCAGGATCAGTGCTGATGAGCACATCTCCATCGGTTAAGCGTCCGACTCGGTCCGATCCGACCACCGCGGTTCCGGTGGGAAGGATGCGTTGGCTTTGGCGGTGATCTTCGCGTCCCCGCCGAATTCGGCGGTATCCCTCGGGGCTGACTCCTCGCGCGACAGCGTTGCACTTGGCGACGTGCCGAGCGCCTTCTCGGAGGATTCCGGATACATCGACGCCCGAGACCGCTCCGTCGCGGTGGGTGAGGTTGTCCACTGTCATCGAGAAACTCAACGGCTCCGCTACTGGTTGCACGTCGAGTGCATCCAACATCTCGAAGCGGAATGTTTCCATGAGGAACTTGTAGTGCAGTGGAATGTCGTATCGGGTGTGGCAGAGAAGCACCACTGCCTGTCGAAATGCTTCTGCCACCCCGAGCGGATCGTGTTGCTCGCTCGATGCGTCGAATATCCGGTGCGAGACCGGGAGTTGAACAGCAACCTGGTACCCCGAGTTCGATTCGGGGCGGTAGTCCGTCAAGAAAACCTCGGCAACAGCATGTCTGTGGACGAGATGGCGCGGCACTGTGCGTGTGTATTCCATTGATTGAATGCACCTTTCGATGTTCACTCGAGGCTTCGGTGTCGTGGTGGACCTAATGTTCGACGTTCGGGGACGTCGTCGAATCGTCAAAATTGACGATCTTTGCGAAGGTCGAACTCGATCGGGGTGAGCGTCCGTCTCAATGAGCGCCCGTCTCGATGAGTGGCTGGGGCACTTCCTGCTAGAAGCGTCCGATCCGAAGTTCCAGTGGTGGTCTGCGTGCGTCGTGACCGGAGCGGTGGAGCATCCCGCAGGCCTCTATCTGGGAGTGCGCCCCCAGCTTCTGCAAGATGCTTCGGATGTGGGCGCGAACCGTGGTCGGGGCAATGTGGGCGGTTCGGGCAATCGAGTCGACATTCGAACCGCCGTGGAGGAGTCCCACGATTTCGAACTCGCGATCGGTGAGACTGCCGATTCGTGCGGTTTCTTCGGTGCGCAACCGGATGCGTTGTACGAGAGCGGACTTGTCGTGTGCAGTCTGAGTGGAATTGGTGTCGAGAGCGGCCTGCAGCTCATCGAGCAGCGATGCGAACGGTAGTTGAGAGTTGAGCGCGGTGTGGGCGCCCGCCGCGAGCCCCCGAACCATGGAGTGGCCGCCACGGAGATCACCGACCAGGATCGATCCCTCGAGTGCGGCGAGCTCCTTCACCTGCCAATCGACGCCCCCGAATGGTAGGAGAACAAGCGCTCTACCGTGATCGCTGGTGTGGTGCTCTAGCAGACTCATGTCTGCGGTGTGTGGCCCGTAATCAGCCCTGGCGCTGATCCCGGCAGCGATTGCTTCGGCGAACCCTCGATCGCTATGAGTGGTGTACACGGTGACTGTGTTGGTGTGCGTCATAGCGACTACACCACCGGTGGAAGTACAGTCCGCTCCGCTCTCGTCACGGCGCAACCAAAACTGTTGGTTTCAGCGTGGTTTCGTCGGCGGGCTACCCCTGCGCGACGCCGGTAACAGCGATATCGGATGTGCCCGTCCGCCCAGAGAAACTTGCGCGTTCGACGGAGTGCCGGCCTGGGCCTTGGGCGGATTTCACGAGTCGTTGCACCACAGGGCTTCTGAGTCGCGGCGAATTGATTCCGCGGCGTCCCGGAAGTTGGAATCGAGGAGTTGTTACTTTGCGGCGATCACTGCTCCGGGATTGAGTATTCCCAGCGGGTCGAGGGCATCCTTGACCTTGCGATTGAGGGCCATGACGTCTTCACCCAACTGGGACGGCAGCCAGTCGCGCTTGAGCCGGCCGACCCCGTGTTCGCCGGTGATCGTGCCACCGAGGGCAATGGCGAGATCCATCACCCGTCCGAAAGCGATCTGTGCGCGTTCGGTCATATCCGGGTCAGCGGGGTCGAACACGATGAGCGGGTGTGTGTTTCCGTCCCCGGCATGCGCGACCGTGCAGATCAGGACGTCGAGGTCGTCGGCGATGGCTTCGACGCCGGTCACCAACTGGGGGAGTGCGCGCATGGGAACGCCCACATCTTCGAGAAGCAGACTCCCCATCGCGAGCACTGCGGGGAACACAGCTCGCCGAGCCGCCGCAAACGCGTCACCTTCGGCTTGGTCGTCGGTCGCGAATACCTCGGTGGCTCCGTTGTTTTCGCATGCCTGAACGATGGTCTCGATTTCCAGCACGCCTGCCGCACCAGGTGCGTCGGACTGCGCGAGCAGCAATGCGTGAGCCTTGCGGTTCAGACCCATGCGTACCGAATCCTCGACGGCATTGATGCTGGCATGATCCATGAACTCGAGCATCGCCGGACGCATGTTGCTGGTGATCGCCAAGACCGCGTCGGCAGCTTCCTGCACGGAGTCGAACGAGGCCACGACGGTCGATGCGGGCGGCTGTGCCGGAATCAGACGCAACGTGATTTCCGTGATGATGCCGAGAGTGCCCTCACTGCCCACGAACAGTTTGGTGAGTGAGAGTCCGGCAACGTCTTTGAGAAGTGGGCCACCGAGGCTGACCGCTGTCCCGTCTGCCAGGACGACCCGAAGTCCGAGAACGTAGTCGGTGGTAACTCCGTACTTGACGCAGCAGAGCCCACCGGCGTTGGTAGCTGCATTGCCCCCGATGGAACAGATTTCGAAGGATGACGGGTCGGGTGGGTACCAGAGTCCGTGCTCGGCGGCGGCTCTCTTGACCTCGGCGTTCATCAAGCCGGGCTGAGTAACCGCCACCCGGGCGACCGGGTCGATCGTGATCTTTCGCATTCGCTCGGTGCTGACCACGATGCAACCGTCGACGGCGCTGGATCCACCGGACAGGCCCGAGCCTGCGCCTCTGGGAACCACCGGAACGCGGTGGGCGGTTGCCCATCGCATCACGGTTTGGATGTCTTCGGTGCACGTTGCGCGAACCACGGCAGCGGGGTGGCCCGCGGCCGGGTCGGCGGCCCAGTCCTGGCGGTAGCCCGCGGTCACGTCCGGATCCAGCAGGACGGCTCCCTCGGGGAGCGCTGCTACAAGTTCGTCCATGGCGTGGGAATTTTCAACCGTCATCACTCCATCATGCGTCCCGCAGCGCCGCTGAGGTCCTGACTTGGTCAGATTTGGGCGCGGCTCTGTTGCCCTGGCCCCTACCGGGCCGCACCTTCTGGCCAGCCGGGGTAGTTGGGGAGGACGAGGGGTGGGGTGAAGTCGGTGCTCATCCGGAGTCGATTCCCGTCGTGACGCGATTTGAACCAGTCAGAGCAAGTCTCCTGTTGCACACGGTCGCTGGTGGAGCTGGTGAATTTGTCGACGATCCAGCCGCCGAAGACGTCCCCTTCCGGTGCATTCCGGGTCCCTTCGAATCGAGGGTAGGGGGTAGCCGTAGAAGCGGTGTTGTGCATCCAGATCTCGTAACTACTGCTCGGGAGTCGCGACGAATCCGGTTTGCGGCCGTCGTAATCGGTATCGTAGGCGTCGGAGCAGGCGTAAGCGACGACGGTCGAATCGCCAGGGTATCCGGCGGGAATTGTTTGAATACTCAAGATCCGGTTGATGCTGGTGCCTCGGTAGACGCGTGGTGGTGTGTCTGCGGGTTCTCCGTAGCGGCGATCGCTCGAGACCGTTCCGCGAGTGTTCGCAGTGATTCTCGAGAACCCGTGGTAGGCGTCGCTGCGATCGCCACTACTGTCAACGATGTAGTCGGATTCTATGAATGCTCGGATTATGGTGGCCTCTTCGCTGAAGAGGTCGATGCCGGGGTCTGCGAGCCATTGGTTGTGATAGTCGGTCATGTAGCTCGGTAGTACATAGACGTTTGACGCGGCGGGCGTGGTTGTGGCGCTGATGTTTTCGGTTGAGTTGGGTGCCGCGCAACCCGCGATACATGATCCCATGCTGAATGCCAGTGCAAGAGCGGTTGCGGCGCGGTGGTTTCGCCTTGTAAACGCAGGAAATCTATCCGACATCGTCGAGTCCGTCTCTCATGTTGGTCATGAACGTATCGCGATTGAATCCCCGAAATGTCAAATAGTCCTGCAGCGTACTGTCGAATTTGCCGTTTAGACCCAGGGTCTCCAGATCGACTGGTCTGAGGGATTCGCTCGGATCGCCATTGACTCGAAAACCGTTCAGTTGCTCGAAGTCTTCTCTTCCGTAGGCGTTGTCGAGTGCCTGAACCAATCGGTAATCGAGAAGGGTCGTCGAAGCCGAACTCTGGTCTGTGAAGTTGAGTTGTGCCGGAGGAACTTCGACCGGGGAGCCCAGGACGTGATCTTTGAGTTCGACTCCCAGCATGCTGAATGCAACGCTGGTGGGTGGTCCGAAGCCTGGGATCATGGCGGCACCGCCGGAAATCAGCCAACCGAGTTCGTCGTATGTTTTCCCACGTCTGCTGATGATGTCCTGTTGCGCCGCCGCAGCGTCACCGGTTCGGTTGAGGGCTTCTTCCTCGAGAGCACCATCCATCAGTGCCTGGACGCGTCCCGCATATATTGCATATTGCGAAGAACCCGCGGCGATGTCTCCGCTCATACTGGTTTCGACGAAGGTCCCTTGGAGTTGGCCCGCGGCTCCGAGCATGTTCGCATTGAAACGTGCGGCTGCGTGGGGGTCGCTGTCGATGATCGCGATCACCGATTTTGCATTGGCGAATCTGTCGTCGTAGGCATCGAGATTTTCGAAACCGAGGGTACCGGTTTGATCGGGTTCCAATCCGACGAGATTCCCGATGTACGGGGTCACCGCGGAACCGATGGATTGCGTCAACGCGGGATTCACTTCTCCGACGGATCTGTTGTCCAGGCCGGCGATGTCGAGGTAGGCACCTTTGTTGTCGGCGAGATTGTGGGCGAGTGCAAGGGCAGAGGCGCCGGCCCGTTCGGCAACAGCTGGGTTGGAGTTGGTGGCGTCGGACCCGATCCAATCGGTGAGGCCGCTGACGGCTCGTCCGTCTTCGTTCCATTCGCGGGTGAACAGATTCACCACGTCGTCCTGATGAGCGGGGGTGGTGAGGAAGTCGGCGTTCGAAGGTATGTCCCGAGTGGCAACGTCGAGGGCTTTGGTGAGGCTGGAGTCGAGCTCATCGTTGCTGACGGGCCGGCCGTCGTCGTCGAAGACCAATCGCATCGGGGCGCTCGATGAAGTTTGCGATTGGAGAGAGGCGAGATCTGCGCTGCGATCGAGCAGTGCAGAACTCAAAGCGCTGCCGGATTGTGTCGCCGGGTCTGCATTTCGAAGTATGTCCGTGAAGGCATTCGAATCGTCGAAATGGTTGACGTTCACGGTGGTGGAGTACCCGCCGGGTTGGAGTTGCGAGCTGTACGCGGGGTCGCTGAAGATTTTGCGGACGTCTGGCGGAAGGTTGTCGAGGCTGCCCCCGTTGCCGATGTTGCCGTTGCCGTCGGTGACGTTGGGATTGGAGACGATGAACATGCCCGAGGCGAGAGCGCTGGTGATTCGCGCGTCGGCGGGGACATTCGCATCGGGGAAGTTGACCGTGCGGAATCCTTCGGCTCCTGCACCGATATTCTTCAGCTCGTCGAGGTCGGTATCGGCGTAGAACTCACGTAGGTAGGCGAGTTGTTCCGGGTCGACGACCACGGGCCCGCCGGCAGCAAGTTGCGCTTGTTGTTCCGGAGTGAAGGTCGTCGCGGCGATCAACCGTTGCTTGGCCGCCTCGCTCTCGGGTGTTGCGCCTGGGGACTGCGCGAGAATGTCGGAGTCGTGGGCTCCCTGACCATCGAACCGAACGTGATGTGAAGGAGTGGTCGACGCTGCATCGGGGATCCCGAAATCGGCCTTGCGGTCGATGAGCGAGGTGCCTGCGGCGGTGATCTCCGTGAGGATTCTGGCGGCGCTCGCGTCGGTCTCGTCGACGTCCGTGAGTGCCGTGCCGATGCGCCACGAGTGATATTCGAGGCGGGCTTCTACCTTGCGCGGATCCGTGCTCGCCAGAGTTGCGGGCGTCGCGGTGACGGAATCGTCGTCAGAGACGGTGAAACCGTCGGCGCTCGCGTCGTCGACGCGGCTGACCAGTGTTTCGCGGGCGTACCGGAGGTTTGCCGATTGCGCTGCGACACAGCGCCCGGCGTCTCCGACTATCGCGACGGCGTCTTGCCCGAAGGCATGCTGCTGCGTTGCCGAATCCCACGCTGCGGTCGCCGCGCTGCCGCTCCAATTGCTGGTTGCGGTGTCCATGATTCGGTGCGCGATGTCGACGTTGCTGTCGAATACGTCATGCCCGCGGCCCAGGGAGCCGGCATAGTTGTCGAGGGCGTCCAGATTCCAGGATCGGATCTGCGAGATCGACAGTGTCATCGCACGTCTCCCGAATCCTCGATCCGTGCGCCGTTGGCGATGTCGACCCGGGCGAACTCTCGTGCGGAGTTTTCCAGTTTCGTGCGGGTAGCAGTGATCCCCGCTCCGATTGCGCGGCCGAGTTCGTCGACGGTGACGACGTTGTCGGCTATGGCTGCAGCGAACGCCGACCCGGCGGCTCCGGCCGATGCGGCGGTAGCGGCCTCCGAAGCCGAGAATCCACCGAGTTCCTCGGCAGGTGCCGTCAGCCCCTCCGCAGCACTTGCCAATTCGGCTGGATCAGCTGAAAAAGTATCCACACCCATGAACGAATCCCCCCGAATTCATCTGCGAGTTCACAGTGAATCGAGGATAGAGCATGCCAGATGACCCGACCTCGAGGGGTGCGTCATCGTCCTCGCGGTCGAGGGGGTTCTGTGAAAGCCCTAACGGCCCTTCTGCTTTCCGGAGAACCGGCCACCCGAACTCTTGGTCCCGCCGGTCTTGCCGCTACCAGATTTGCCACCGGCCTTGGCTTTGCCGGAACCGGCGTTGCGGCCGGAAATGTTCTTTGCGGTGCCGGCGCCCTTTGCTTTCTGACCGTTCTTCGCAGCTTCTGCGCGACGCTCGCGGGCCGCGATCTTTGCTTTGACAGAGCCCTTGATCTTTTCGGCCGGCTCACCGTTCCGGCCGCGGGAACTCTGTGCCGTGCGCCCACGCACGATGCCGATCAGTTCCTCCACCAGATCTGTGGTCTTGGACTCCAACCATGCCAAAGCCACAGGAGCTTCGGGTGCACCGTCCACCGGACGGAATGTCAGGTCCTTGCGATGGTGGAACCGCGCCAGCGAATGGGGAACAACGACAACGCCGACGCCCGCGGCTACCAACTCGATGGCATCGGCGATACTCGCGGGTCTTTCGGCGGCGGCCCTGCCTGGACGTGTCGGCCAGTCGAGTCTGTCGTCGAGCGGATCGAGCACTATTTCGTCTGCCAAGTCGTCGACGGAGATTTGTTCGACAGCGGTGAATACGTGATCTTTCGGTACCACCACCACTGGGGTTTCCGCGTACAGGGAGATCGCGCTGATACCGGTCCGGTCGATCGGCAAGCGAACCAAACCTGCATCTGCTTCACCTGCGCGAAGCGCCGCTTCGAGTTCGAGAACGGGGAACTGAACAAGCTCCAGACGCACCTCGGGGAGTCGCTCGTGCCACACCCGGACCCACTTGGTGGGCGTCACCCCCGGGGCGTACGCGAGTCGAAATATTGCCTGACTATCCGCGTCTGTCACCAGGCAAGGCTACCGCCTTGGTAAAAGCACCCGTATCGGCTGGTTACTCTTGTTGCATGACGTCGAACAAAACTCCCCAGACGATGAAGCCGACGACGGCTGCCAAGAAGCTGGGTGTGTACCTGGAAGCAACACCTGCGCAGTTCCAGGAAGGCGACGTGACTCGTGACGAGCTGACCGCTCTGCAGACCGATCCGCCGGAGTGGCTGCTGGAGCTGCGACGCACCGGACCGCACCCGCGCCCGGTCATCGCCGCCAAGCTGGGCATTTCGATCGCCGGCCTCGCTCGCGGTGGCGTCGAAGAAGCACTCACCACGGATCAGATCGCCGCTCTCCTCGAAGAGAAGCCCGAGTGGCTCGAGAAGGAACGCGCTGTTCAGGCCGACGTGCGGGCCGAGAACGTTCGGATCAAGGAAAAGCACGCAGCCCGTCGCAACCAGCCGCGAAAAGCAAAGAGGGGCTAACGCCCCTGTGCGCCTTTTCGGTAGCGCCGACTACCGAAAAGGCGCACAGGCGCTAGCCTTCTACGACGCTGAGCTCGTCGAACACAATTTCGCCCGCAGCATCCGATTCCGGGATGTCGACAACGGCAAACAGCGCCCAGCCGTGATCACCCTCCGGATCCTCGAGCACCTGCCGCACCCGCCAGAACTCGCCTTCTTCAGTGACCTGGAAGAGCGCGGGCCCGCGCGCTGACGGCCCGGTTCCGATCGTTGCGTACTCCTCGAAGTACGGAAGTAGTTGCTCTTCCCACTCGGCGGCGTCGATACCGTCCTCGAGGTTTTCCAGCTCGTTCCACTGCCGACGCGACGCGAGGTCGATGCGTCGGAACATCGCATTGCGCACCATGACGCGGAATGCGCGAGCATTCGCCGAGATCGGCCGCGGGATGTCGGCTCCGAACGCGACCTGGACGTCGTCCGCCTCGGCCCCGGGATCGGTCAGTGACTCCCACTCGTCGAGTAGGCTCGAGTCGACCTGACGGATCAGCTCGCCCAACCACTCGATGATGTCTTCGAGTTCCTCGGTGCGAGCTTCCGTCGGGACCGTCTGCCGAAGCGCGCGGTAAGCGTCGGCGAGGTAGCGCAGGACCAGGCCTTCGGAACGGGTGAGCCCGTAGTGGCTGATCAATTCCGCGAACGTCATTGCTCGCTCGACCATGTCGCGAACCACCGACTTGGGGGAGAGCGCGAATTCCGTGATCCACGGATGGCCACCGCGGTACATCTCGAAAGCCGGGAACAGCAAGTCCGACAAGGGTTTCGGCCAGGTCACCACTTCGAGGAGTTCCATCCGCTCCTCGTATTCGATGCCGTCGGCCTTCATCTGTGCCACCGCTTCGCCGCGGGCAAAGTGTTGCTGCGCCATCAGAACCTGACGCGGATCGTCGAGCGTCGACTCGATGATCGAGACGACATCGAGTGCGTAACTGTCGGATTCGACGTCGAGAAGCTCGAATGCCGCCAAAGCGAATGGTGAGAGCGGCTGGTTGAGCGCGAAGTCGTGCTGCAAGTCCATGGTCAACCGAGCCATCCGGCCGTACTCGTCGGGTTCGTCGAGGCGTTCCACGATGCCGGCGCTGAGCAATCCGCGATACAGCGAGATCGCTTTGAGGATGTGCTTGCGTTGCGCCGGACGCGATTCGTGGTTGTCCTCCAACAGATGTCGCATCGCCTCGAAGCAGTTGCCCGGTCGGGCAATGACATTGAGCAACATCGAGTTGCTGACCGAGAATCGCGAAACCAACGGCTCGGGCGATGCGGCGACCAATCGGTCGAACGTCGCCTCGCTCCAGGACACAAACCCCTCGGGAGCCTTCTTGCGTTGAATCTTCTTGATCTTCTTCGGATCGTCGCCGGCCTTGGCGACGGCTCGCAGATTCTCCACCTCGTGTTCGGGTGCCTGGACGACGACGGTGCCCATGGTGTCGTAGCCCGCACGACCCGCACGGCCGGCGATCTGATGGAATTCGCGGGCTTTCAGATGGCGGGTGCGGACGCCGTCGTATTTGGCCAGACCGGTGAGCAGGACCGTGCGGATCGGGACGTTGATGCCGACGCCGAGGGTGTCGGTACCGCAGATGACCTTGAGAAGTCCGTCCTGCGCGAGGACTTCGATGAGCCGTCGATACTTGGGCAACATGCCGGCATGGTGAACGCCGATGCCGTGCCGGACCAGGCGGGAGAGTGTCTTTCCGAAACCGGTGGTGAAGCGGAAACCGCCCAGCGCCTCGGCGATCGCTTCCTTCTCTTCCTTTGAACAGAAGTTGACGCTCGTCAGTGCCTGGGCGCGTTCGAGCGCGGCGGCCTGCGTGAAATGCACGATGTAGACGGGGGACTGGTTGGTGGTGACCAGATCTTCGATGGTTTCGCCGACCGGTGTGGTCGCGTACGAGAACATCAGCGGCACGGGGCGTTCCGTACCGGAGACGACCGTGGTGGGCTTGCCGGTACGGCGCGTCAGATCCTCGGAGAAGAAGTCGACCTCGCCGAGAGTTGCCGACATCAACAGGAACTGCGCGTGCGGCAACTCGATGAGCGGAACCTGCCACGCCCAACCGCGATCGGGTTCGGAGTAGAAGTGGAACTCGTCCATCACGACCTGGCCGATATCGGAGTTCGGGCCCTCGCGCAGTGCAAGATTCGCGACGATCTCGGCCGTCGCACAAATGATCGGCGCCGACGAGTTCACGGCAGCGTCGCCGGTCATCATGCCGACGTTCTCGGCACCGAAGACCTCACAGAGCGCAAAGAACTTCTCACTCACCAGCGCCTTGATCGGCGCTGTGTAATACGTACGCTTGCCGAGCGACATCGCGTAGAAATGCGCGCCGATCGCCACCATCGACTTGCCGGACCCGGTCGGCGTCGCAAGGATCACGTTTGCACCCGAGACCAACTCCATGACGGCCTCTTCCTGGGCAGGATAGAGCGTCAAACCTCGTTCGAGGGTCCACGAGGAGAAAGCGTCGAAAACGGAATCAGGATCCGCGTTGTCGGGGAGAAGTTCCGTCAGCAGCACTCGTACAGGCTAGCCGCAACCGCGGATCACGTTGCGCTTCGCTCGTCCGAGCCCATGGCGTCGAGCACTGCCATGCGGGTGGACGACGTTCCGGTGATGGTGTTCTCGCCGACGCCGGAGATCAGCATGTGACGCCAGCGGGCCTCGTCGAAAACGAGCGGCGCTGTGCTGGAAAGGAAATCTTCGACGATCTGCAGGAAACGCATCGGATCGTCGCGGAACGGGAAGTGTCCCGAGCCGCGGAAGATTTCGAGACGTGAGTTCGGCATCGCCGCGTGCGCGAGGTGAGCGTGGGAGACGGGAATGACGGAGTCGTCGTCGCCCCAGATCAGTTGAACCGGCAGATTCTCGGTCAGGTAACAGCGGTCGAGCATCGTGACGACCTGGCCGCGCCAGTCCACGACTGCCCGCAGAGTACGAAGATAGGCCTCGTAGGCAGTGGGGTCGGGGAGATCAGCGAGCACTCGAATCAGGTCCGGAGTGTCGTGCAGCATGGTGCCTGGGCGCAGATTCGAACCGTGGACGACACCGGCAAGGTTTCCGGCCATCCGGACGAGCGGCATAGCACCGGGAATCCGAAGCAGTTTGACGACCTCGTTGACCACCGGAACGGACATGAGCCGCAGCAGCGGGTGAACATCCTTGGTGACACCACCGGCCGAGACCAGCACGAGGCGATCGACCATGTGCGGAAACTGGTAGGAGAACTGCATCGCTACGCCGCCACCGAGCGAATGCCCGATGACGGTGACGTGCTCGATACCGAGCGTCGACAGAAGATCACGCATGCCGTTGGCGTACGCGGCTACCGAATAGTCGGCGCGCGGCTTGTCGGAGCGGCCGTGACCCAACAGGTCAGGCGCGATGACGGTGTACTTCTTGGCGAGGTGGGGAATGATCTCGGTCCACGTCGACGAGTTGTCGCCGATTCCGTGCAGGAGCAGTACTGCCGGGCCCTCTCCGGCTATCCGAAATGCGCGTCGGTAGCCGTGAATGGTCCGGAACATCATCCGCGGTTCCTCGTCGGGGACCGGTCGGAGCTGACGGTTCCGTGGTCTGCTCATGTCGCCTCCTGGCTCAGCGTGAGACCACGTTGACTGTCTGCTCCAGTTGTTGAGCCGTCAACGAAAATCTCACAGAGTTCGAGGCTATCCGACGGATGTGTCCTGAACAACAGCCCAGGTAACGGAGGGGTTGCGGAATGCGCACAATGTCGAATTATGCGCTCCACCCGTCACGTTTTGGTCAGTTGTCGCCCCGATCGGCGTCTCCAGCTGAGCCGAAATCGTCGTTTCCGGCCTGTTCGGCCAGGAACTTTTCGAACTCTGCGCCGATCTCGTCGCCGCTGGGCAGGTCGGCTTCGCCGGCCAGAAGTGACGACTGTTGTTCCTGAGCGGCGACAAAAGTGTCGTATTGCCGCTCCAAAGCGTGGACTACAGTCTGAACTTCTTCGTTCCCGGCTATGTGCTCGTTAACCTGTTCCCGAACGCGTGCTGCGGCCTCACCCAAAGCCGCCAGGGGAAGTTCCAGATCCGAAACCTCGGAAACGTTTTCGAGCAAAGTCTCTGCTGCGCCCGGGTAGTCGGTCTGCGCGAGGTAGTGGGGCACGTGAACCGAGAAGCCCATCGCCTCGTGGCCGTGCTGAGACATGCGAAGCTCGAGCAGGGACGACGCACTACCGGGAACCTGCAGTTCACCGGACCAGCGCTGATGGTCCTGGATGAGGTCCTTGTTGGTCGAATGTGCTGTCACGCCCAGCGGCCGGGTGTGGGGAATCGCCATCGGAATGGCATTGAGGCCGATGGTTCGACGTACGCCGAGCTGTTCGGACAGCAAGCGAACGGCCGTGGTGAAGCGCTCCCACTTGAGATCCGGTTCCATGCCGGCGAGCAGCAGAAACGGCGTGCCGGTCGTATCGCGCAATGCGTACAGATTGAGGGCCGGTGCGTCGTAGTCGGTGAAATGATCGGCCTTGAAAGTCATCGTCGGTCGACGCGAGCGGTAGTCGATCAGCTCGTCGACAGCAAACGACGCGACAAGTTCGGTTTCCAGGCTTTCCCGCAGATGAGTTGTTGCCAGTTTCACGGCATGGCCTGCGTCGGAGTAACCCTCGAGTCCGTGAATCAGGATCGGTCCCTGGCCGTCGGCAGCCGCCAGTTGGGGCGCCGGGAATTCCAGCTCGTACATCCTCGACTGTTCGTCCATCGCAGTCCCCTTCGCTCTTCGGTCTTGATCTCAAGTGTCCACTATCGGCGCACGCTCGACAGCATCGGAGTCAGGTGCCCGACAGCACTGGATCAGACGTTCATCGGTAAGAACACCGAGTCGGTGACCGATCATTCCCGATCGGGCGAGACGGGCGTTCGCCGAGAGCGAAGCTGAGCGGTATCTTTCGACACTTGGCCTGGGCCTTCGGCAGATGTCCGGCGCGCGGCTTCGGGCATGGCAGAGTGGAACACAAGGTCGGCGCGGCCGATTTGTCCGAAATGGACCGGTCAATTGTCCGGATCGGTCGAGGTCGAGTGCGGAGGCTTACATGCGAGTGTGTCCACGATCGTCCAGGCGAGTGGCAGCATGTTCGTTTGCAGCCGTGGCCGCCGCCGCACTGCTCGCGGGCTGCTCCGGATCGGTTCAAGGCGCACCCGTCCCGGACTCCGCGCCCGCAACAGTCGGTGCGACCGACAGCGGCTCCGAGGGGCCGAGTACGACGGCCGCGCCCAAGACATCGGCCCCCAAATCTTCTACTCCGAAAACAGCGGCATCGTTGTCGGAATTGCTTCTCACTCCGGCCGAATTTCCCACACCGTTCGATGCCGTCGTGCTGCCGCCGCAGGCTGTTCCGATGGCAGCGCCGGATCTTGTCGGCGTCCCGCGCGGTGCCACCGTCGATCCATCCGAATGTGAGCCACCGGAACAGGACTACGGCCCGAACGGGACCGTGATGGCGGTCGGGACCGACAACGCGACGAGGGCGACCATTTCGGTCGAACTCACGAAGGTCGACGCACCACTGGGCGAGTTGGAAGCGCAAACTCGGCAGTGCCCGTCCATGACCGTTACAGCGAACGGTGTCACCACAACTGTGACTACGGAAATTCTTCCGCCCTCGCCGATCGATGCCGACAAGACGATGTCACTTCGCCGCACAGTCGTTTCCCCCAAGGCCGCAGCCGGCGATCAGACGATGCTGACCTTGATCGCGCAGGTCGGCGACGTACGGGTGGCGACAACACTGATGACGTTCGGTTCTGCGACACCGTCGACGGCACCGTTGGATCAAGCGTTCACGGCAGCGGTACAGAAGGTCAAAGCAGGTAAGTGATTTCGCAGCACACAGGTCCGACAAGGAGCGGAACTGTTCGGTGCGGCGCGGTACTCGGTCCCCAACAAAAGCGGTAATCCACAGATAACTTCGAGGCAGCTGTTTTCCCTGGTCGAGCAGAGCGCCGGGTCGGGGTGATCAGCGACGGTCTGTGCATGACAACATCACCTCTTCCGGGAGAATTCGAATTCTCCGACGACGATCTTGCCGCCCTTCTCGGATGTGTCGAACGCGTCTCCGATCCAGGGGAATTGATCGCGGCAATACCCGCACTCCTGGGATTTCATCCGTCCAACTCTGTTGTTGCGCTGTCGCTGATGGGCAACTCCGCGTCGACGCTCGGCCCGGTGATGCGACACGACTACTTTCCCAGCGCCGGGGGGAAGCCTGCGCGGCAGATGAGTGCGGCGCTGCGGCAGTTCGCCGCCGTGTGTGACGGGGAGGGTGCGCGTGCAGTCGTCCTCGTGGTGATCACCGATCGTTCGACCGGTGAAACTCTTCTCGACGAAACCATCGAGCTGGCCGAGGTATTCGAAGACATACTCGCCGGAACCTGTGTCGAGCTGGCCGACGTATTATGCACGGCCGCAATAGAATCCGGTCGACCATGGGCGAGCGTCATGCGTTCGATTCACCGTGGCACCGTGCCTGACCCGGCATCCTCGCCGGTCGCGGCGGCACAGGTGTTGGGAGGGAGGGTCATTCGCAGTTCGCGTGAGGAACTGGTCCACTGGGTACACGGTGCCGGCCGCAATCACGAGACGATTGCGCGACTGATCACGAGCGGAAGAGAATCGAGTGCGTATGGCGGGGGATCAGGCGGTGATGCCGCAGTCCAGCGCCGGGTCGACCTGGTGTTGGAACATGTCCGCCGTGCGGAGGCAGGCTCTTACCCGGACCCGCAGGAATGCGCAGATCTGATGGTGGCTTTGACGGATGTTCACGTGCGTGACGTGGTGTTGGGTCTGGCGATCACGTCAGTTGCGGCAGCCGCCGAGCAATTGTGGCTCGTACTCACTCATGAAGTACCTTCTCCCGAACGATCCTGGCCGGCAACACTTCTCGGATTCTTCGCATACGTGCGCGGAGACGGTCCACTGGCAGGTGTTGCACTGTCGGCCGCACTTTCGGCCGATTCGGAACACACCTTGGCCGGATTGCTGGATTTATCCCTTCAATCCGGCGTGCGCCCCGACGGGATCCGAGACCTCGCGGCCGTCGGATTGTCCATCGGGGAATCGCTCGGAATCGGCGACTTACCGCCGGCACTGCCGAGTGGAGGCTAGCGAGCTGCGTGCGAGCGGTCGCCCAGATCCTGGAGGAACTGCCATGCATCGGCGACGATGACATCGAGATCGGTACGCGTGGGCGTCCAACCCAACTCGGCAATCGCCTTGTCGCTCGACGCGATCAGTACGGCCGGATCACCCAGGCGTCGTGACGCGTCTTCGACGTTGATCGGCAGGCCGGTGACCCGCGCACAGGCAGCGATCACCTCGCGCACGCTGAAGCCCGCACCACTTCCGAGGTTGTAGATGCGGTGCTCGCCGGGAATCGAGGATTCGAGAGCCAGGAGATGCGCTTCGGCGAGGTCCAGCACGTGGATGTAGTCGCGTACTGCGGTTCCGTCCGGCGTGGGCCAGTCGGTTCCGAAGACCGAGATCTTGTCTCGCTGCTCGAGCGCGACCTGCAGGACGAGCGGAATCAGGTGGGTTTCGATCACCCGGTTCTCGCCGGCGGACTTGTATGCGCCCGCGACGTTGAAGTAGCGCAAGCTGGTCGCGCCGAGGCCGTGAGCGATCGAGTACGAGGTGATCGCATGATCGATCGCGAGCTTTGTCGCGCCGTACGGATTGGTAGGGCGGGTCGGAGCGGTCTCCACGATCGGGGACTGCTCCGGTTCGCCGTACGTTGCGGCGGTGGAGGAGAACACGAGGCGGGGAGTACCGGAGATACGGATCGCCTCGAGCAACTCGATGGTCGTGACGACGTTTCCGCGCCAGTACTTTTCGGGGTGCAGCACCGATTCGCCGACCAGCGACTGCGCCGCGAAGTGAAGCACGCCGTCGAAAACCGGTGAACCCGCACTACCGAGGACCTCGGTGGCAAGTGCCCCCACGTCCCCTTCGATGAACTCGGCACCGGCAGGCACCGCGTCGGCATTTCCGGTGGAGAGGTCGTCGATGACGACAACCTCGTGTCCACGCTCGAGCAACACAGTGCTGCACACACTGCCGACGTAACCGGCGCCGCCGGTGACCAGGAGTTTCATCTACTACTTTCCTCAGACCTGCTTGACCTGAACGGCGTGAGCCATTTCCTCGGACAGGTCGAATCCGCTGTGACCCGGCACGATGATGGTCACCGAGCCCGGACGGGTTTCGACCGTCACCCTGGCGTCGGGAACGACGCCGGCGTCACGCAGCTGCGCGATCACCTCGGGATCGGACTGCACGTGCTCGGCGAGTCGCCGAACGACCACAGCTGTCTGTGCGCCGTGCGGAATGTCGGTCAGGCGCACCAACGTTTCGGTGGTGGCAACCGGGCCGTCGAGTCCCAACTGGTCCAACCCCGGAATCGGGTTGCCGTAGGGCGACGTCGTGGGGTTGTTCAGAACGACGACGAGCCGACGCTCGACCTCCTCGCTCATCACGTGCTCCCAACGGCATGCCTCGGCATGTACGTCTTCCCATTTGAGACCGATGACGTCCACCAGCAGGCGCTCTGCCAACCGGTGCTTACGCATGACAGAGATCGCGAGATCGCGACCCTTGTCGGTGAGTTCCAGATGTCGATCGCCGGCGACCATCAGCAAGCCGTCGCGCTCCATACGCGCAACTGTCTGGCTGACGGTGGGTCCGCTCTGTTCGAGCCGTTCGGCGATCCGCGCCCGGAGTGGGACTACGCCCTCTTCTTCCAAGTCGTAGATCGTCCGGAGATACATCTCCGTGGTGTCGACTAGATCCTTCACACTCAACCCCTTCGTCAGTTGATCATTCTACCGTTCAGTTCGTGGTTCCGGTGCCGCCTCCACTGCGGCGAGTCCAGCGCATGCTCGAAATGGATTCGTGTCACTCGATCTCGGTCTCCATAGCGGGCCACGAGTGTGGTGTGCGGCACGAAACGAGAAGGAAGTAGCGTGATCCCATGACCGCGTCGATCAGATCTGACGGGGACCCCGCGGCGTCTCGAGCGAATCGAGTCGTGGTGTGGAGTCCGGAGTACCTGAGCTATCGGTGGAGCGCCGATCACCCGATGAATCCCACCCGTCTGGATCTCACGATGGCGCTCTCGCGAAGCCTCGGACTTCTCGAGGGCATCGAGTTTCTCGAACCGAGCGCCGCGTCCGATGCCGACCTCCTCCGAATCCACACACCGGCATATCTTGCAGCGGTCAAAGACGCGGGTAACTCTGCGAACAACGGTGTGAGCGGCCAGGATGTTCCCCACGGGTTGGGTACCGAGGACAACCCCGTGTTCCCGCACATGCACGAAGCGAGTGCGATCCTTGCCGGCGGATCGTTGGCCGCAGCGCAGGAAATCGCTTCGGGACGTACGCGCCGCGCGGTCAGCATCGGCGGCGGCATGCACCATGCGATGGCCGATTGGGCTTCGGGATTCTGCGTCTACAACGATGCGGCTGTGGCGATTTCGTGGCTGCTCGACAACGGTTACGACCGCATCGCCTACATCGACGTCGACGCTCACCACGGCGACGGTGTGCAACATGCGTTCCTCTGGGACCCCCGAGTACTCACGGTCTCGCTGCACCAGCATCCGGCAACGTTGTGGCCCAACACCGGGTGGTCGAGCGAAGTCGGCGACGGCGCGGCCGAAGGTACAGCGGTGAACATCCCGGTGCTGCCCGGGACCGTCGACGCGTTGTGGCTGCGCGCTTTTCACGCCGTCGTCCCGGGTGCCATTGCAGCCTTCCGCCCGCAGATCATCATCAGCCAGTGCGGGGTGGATTCGCATCGCGAGGACCCGCTCGCGGACCTCGCCCTCACCGTCGACGGTCAGCGTGCCGCGTTCCTGGCGATGCGCGACCTCGCCGACCGCTACTCCGAGGGACGGTGGCTGGCGGTCGGCGGCGGGGGATACGGACTGGTTCGCGTCGTGCCGAGAGCCTGGACCCACCTGATCGCGGCCGCGCTCGATCGCGAGATCGACGTCGACACAGCTGTCCCCGAAGACTGGAAGGACTCGACGAAACTTCGTGCGCCGAGCGTCGACCTCCCGCCGACCATGGGTGACGGCGGCGATGTCGCTTACACGCCGTGGGACGGCCCGGGTGGTACACCGGAGACAGGTGTCGCCTCGGTAGACCGTGCGCTCACCCGCGTCGACTCGGCGATCATCGCGACGCGCCGCGCTTCGTTCCCGCTACTCGGACTCGACCCGGAGGATCCCCGTGACTGAACAGTCCGATACCGATGCAGCCGGAGCCGGAACGAGCGGTGAGGCTCCCGCGACCGATCCCGCCCACACCTATCCGCATTCGTGGGTAGTCGACGTCCTCGCCTCCGACGGAGGTGCTGTGGCGCTGCGACCCATCGTTCCCGAGGATGCGGACAAGCTCGTCGAATTCCACGGCAAACTCTCCGAGCGCACGCGATACCTGCGGTACTTCGGCCCGTACCCCACGATGTCGGCGCGCGACGTCAAGAATTTCACGACCGTCGACCACCACAATCGCGTCGCGTTCGTGATGATGCTCGGCGACGAGATCATCGCGGTGGGACGATACGAGCGACTCCTCGACGTAGGGGACGGCAAGTCTGCCGAGGTCGCCTTTGTCGTCGCCGACGCACACCAGGGGCGCGGCCTCGGACCGATCCTGCTCGAATACCTGGCAGCAGCAGCGGCCGAGAACGGTCTGACGATGTTCGTCGCCGAAGTCCTCTCCGAGAACCGCAACATGGTGACGGTCTTCCGTGAGGCGGGGTACCAGGTGAGTCGCTCGTTCGACGGCGGCGTGCTGCGACTCGAATTTGCGATCGACCCGACGGAAGCGCTTGTTTCGGTACGTAATTCGCGGGAGCGGGCAGCCGAAGCGCGCAGCATGGGTAACGTACTCAGCCCACGATCGGTGGCCGTGATCGGCGCATCGGCGGACCCTGCCAAGGTGGGTAACGCGGTGTTGACCAACCTGCTGCGCGGCGGATTCACCGGACCTGTTTACCCCGTCAATGCCGAGCATCGGTCGGTGCACGGGGTGCGGGCGTACCCGACGGTTCGCGACATCCCCGACGACGTCGACCTGGCTGTCGTGGCGGTTCCTGCGGAATCGATCAATTCGGTACTCGACGACTGCCTCGACAAGGGCGTCAAAGCGCTGGTGGTCGTCTCGTCCGGCTTCAGTGAGAGTGGTCCGGACGGGCGCTCGTCCGAACGCAAACTGGTCCACGCGGCCCGCGCCCACGGAATGCGGCTCATCGGCCCGAATGCGCTGGGCGTCGCGAACAACGACCCGGCGATTTCGTTGAATGCGACGCTGGCGCCGGTTTTGCCGGTGGCAGGCAACGTGGGCTTCTTCTGTCAGTCCGGCGCGCTCGGCATCGCCATTCTCGACGAAGCCGCGCGCAGCCGAATCGGATTGTCCGCCTTCGTTTCCGCCGGTAACCGTGCGGATGTCTCGGGCAACGACCTTCTGCAGTACTGGGATTCCGACCAGTCCACCGAAGTGGTACTTCTCTACCTGGAGAGCTTCGGCAACCCCCGAAAGTTCTCCCGCATCGCCCGTCGAGTTGCGCGGAAGAAGCCGATCGTCGCGGTCAAGAGTGGTCGGCACGCGGTTCCGCCAGTGCTTGCGGCCACCGGAGTCGAGATCGACGATTCGATCGTCCGCGCCCTCTTCGAACAGGCCGGCGTCATCCAGGTCGGCTCCATCTCACAGTTGTTCGACTGTGCGCTGCTCTTCGGATATCAGCCGTTGCCGGCCGGTCCACGGCTTGCCGTCATCGGCAACTCGACCGCGCTCGGTGTCCTTGCTGCGGACGCCGCCCGCAGTGAAGGTTTGCAAGTCAGCGACCCCGTCGACCTCGGCGCACAGGCGAGCCCGGAACTGTTCGCCACGGCCGTGCGCGACGCGTTGGCGTCGTTCGACGTCGATGCCGTCATCGCCGTCTTCGTTCCCCCCGTTGCCATACCGGTCGAGCCGTTCGCGAAAGCACTCAAAGACGCGGTGGCCGGCTCGGACAAGCCGATTCTCACGACGTTTCTTGCAGCGGAGGGTGTGCCGGACGTCCTGGCGGTCCGTGACGAAGTCGGTAACCCGACCCGCGGTTCGGTGCCGTCCTACCCGGGGCCGGAGCGTGCCGCACTGGCGTTGGCGAGGGCTTGGCGTTACGCGGAGTGGCGCAGCAAGCCTGCGTCGAAGGTCGTCCGCCCCGTGGGAATCGACTCCGAACGAGCCCAGAAGATGGTGGCCGATTGGCTCGAAAACTCGCCTGGGCGTTGGCTTTCGGACGTGGAAGCGGCGGCTCTCCTCGAGTGCTACGGCGTCGCCGTCGTCGAATTCCGTTCGGTCCTGAGCGAAGACGAAGCTGTAGAGGCAGCGGATGCGGTCGGCTATCCGGTCGCGGTCAAGGCAACCGGCGAAATGTGGCGTCACCGACCGGATCTGGGCGGCGTCAGGCTGGATCTGAGTGGACCGGAATCTGTGCGCCTCGCATACCGCGACCTTGCGGCCGCGTCCGGTGAACCGCTGCTGCACGTGCAGAAAATGGCGACCAAGGGCATCGGATGTGTGGTCGGTGTCCAGGACGACCCGTCGTTCGGCTCGCTGATCTCGTTCGGGCTCGCCGGTGTGATCTCGGACCTCCTCGGCGACCGTGCCTATCGCGTGCTGCCACTCACCGAGGACGCGGCAACCGAATTGATCGACGCACCCAAGGCGGCACCGCTTCTGTCCGGATATCGCAACGCCGTTCCGGTCAACAAGGGTGCGTTGGTGGATCTGGTTCAGCGCATCTCGGCGCTGGCCGACGACCTTCCCGAAGTCCGCGAACTGGCCTGCGAGCCGGTACTCGCTTCGGCCACGGGAGCAGAGATCACCGATTCACGCGTCCGAATCGGACCTGAACCGAGCGCAATCGACCTTGGGCCCAGGCGGTTGCGGTAGATACAGCGGTTGGGGTGGATACAGCGAACAACACCGGCCACCGCACATTTCCCGAGGGGGAGGGAAATAGCGGTGGCCGGTGCTCTGTGCGGTGCGTCAGCGCGAGTGGTGTGGCGCGCCGACGCACGTGCTGTGTTCGATCAGCTGGCGTATGACCGCAGTTTCTCGGCGCGATCACCGACACGGAGCTTGCCCATGACCTCACGCTCGATCTGACGAACCCGCTCGCGCGAGAGACCGAAGAGCTTGCCGATCTGATCGAGGGTGCGGGGCTGGCCGTCGTCGAGACCGTAGCGAAGTCGGATGACCTGCTGTTCACGCTCGTCGAGAGTCCCGAGCACGCTGCGCACATCGCTGTGCAGCAGACCGGCGATGACGGCGTTCTCAGCCGAGGTCGCCTCGGAATCTTCGATGAAATCGCCCAAGGGCGCTTCTTCGTCGTTGCCGACCGGCATGTCCAGGCTTACCGGGTCGCGGCTGTGGTCGAGCAGATCGGCGATCTTGTGCGCCGGGATACCCGACTCTTCGGCCAACTCGTCGTCCGTCGCTTCGCGCCCGAGCTGCTGGTGCAGTTCGCGCTTGATGCGGGCGAGCTTGTTGACCTGCTCCACGAGGTGCACTGGGAGCCGGATGGTGCGGCTCTGATCAGCCATTCCGCGGGTGATCGCCTGACGGATCCACCAGGTGGCGTACGTCGAGAACTTGAAGCCCTTGGCGTAGTCGAACTTCTCCATGGCACGGATGAGTCCGAGGTTGCCTTCTTGAATGAGATCGAGGAGCGGCATACCGCGACCGGTGTAGCGCTTGGCCAGCGAGACGACGAGTCGCAGGTTCGCTTCCAGGAGGTGGCTACGCGCCGACTGTCCCTCGCGAACGATCGTTGCGAGATCCCTCTTCTTGGCGACTGTCAGGCGCTTTCCCGTGGCAAGAACGTGGCTGGCGTACAGCCCCGCTTCGATTCGCTTCGCCAGTTCGACCTCGTCTGCGGCTGTCAGCAGTGCGGTACGACCGATCCCGTTCAGGTAGACACGGACCAGGTCTGCGGCCGGGCTCTGGGCGTCCAGATCTGCGGCGCTCGGACGAATGCGAGTAGTGGTGCTGGGGCTTGTCATGACTTGCCTCCCTATCGGCGGTCTCTCACACAGTTCAACGTGTGAGAGTTCCGGGAAAGTTCCCGCGCCGATTTCCGCTAAATCGCCGTGACCTGCAGTTATTTCCCAGTCGTCCTGAGAAGTTGCTGAGAACACAAAAATCTGCAACTCGCCGGGAACTCAATTCGTGACGGGAAGCACCAACCCGTGACGGACCAGCGAGACCAGCAGTGTGACGACGGCCTCACGTAGTTGGTCAGGGTCTTCGCCGTTCGCAGCGGCGAGAAGTTCCACCAGTTCGTCGACCACCAATCCGTCCGCTCTGAGCCCGGCGAGCAGCGCAGCACCGAGCTCGTCGATCTCGTGCTGCCAGTGCGGTCCGTTGCCACGGTGCACACGCGTGACCACTTGCTGCCATCCCTCGTCACCGGGGAGGTAGACGCGTTCGAGAGCCGTGTCCGGATCGAGGACGAAGCGTTCCTCGAGGACGTCGTGTTCACGCAACCAGGCAAGACGATCGAAGTACGCCGACGACTCGGCCCCGAGTGGGTCCGAGAATCCGTGCATGAGGTCCTCGGCCATCAGATCGGTGGGGAAGTCGGTACGCCGGAGGAAGACGAACCCGAATCCGACGCCTTCGACGTCCGCTTCTTCGAGGTGGTCAAGCCAGGCGTTCGCCCTGGACGCCGTTTCCGGGTCCCGTGGATCCTGCCCGCCGTCCTTGAGCCACGTGCCGACGTACAGAGCTGGGTCCGCCACGTCGCGCTGGACCACCCAGGCATCGACGCCATGCGCCGGCAGCCACGACGCGATCCGCGAACGCCAGTCCTGCCCTTCGATGTGCACCCACGACGCCAACAGTGCTGCCGTGCCGCCGGGGTTCAGGTAGTCGATCGAGCGGGAGATCATCAATTCGCTCGCACCGTCGAGATCGAGGCCGGAATCGCGGTACGTGTGATGCACGCGTGCCTCGCCGACGACAAACGGGGGATTGGCGACCACCTGGTCGAAGGTTCGACCCTCGACAGGTTCGAACCAGGACCCTTGAAGCAGTTCGACGTCGAGTCCGTTGAGCACCATGGTCGCGGCCGTCAGATCGACCGCGCGTTGATTGATGTCGGTTGCCGTCACCGAATCGGCATACGTGTTCGCGTGCAGGGCTTGGATGCCGCATCCCGTGCCGAGGTCGAGCACGCTGCCGACCCTCGCGGTAGGCGTCGCCTGCAACAAGGACAGCGATGCATGGCCGACACCGAGCACGTGATCGGCTGTGGCCTTCTTCGGGCGGATTCCGCCGTCGAGATCCGAGATCACCCAACGATCACCGTCGCCGACGTCGATGGGGCGAAGATCGACCGCGGCCCGCACCAGCGGGTTCTCACTGTCGAAGTTCTCACCTTCGAGCAGACCGGCGTCGACGCACTGCGCCATTGTCAACGGAGCCAGCGCTGCAGCGACATCGGCGGCCGGGCAGTCATCGGCGAGAAGGAACAGTCTGATGAGAACGCCCAGATCCCCGTGTTCGAGGCTGGCGCGGCGGACAGGGACCGGCTCACTACGGCCGAGAGCGGCGTGAACTTCGGGCCCCAGCGCGTCGAGCATGGTTCCGGTGTCGAATCGATTGCGAAGCAGAGCCTCACGCAGCGCAGGGGTGATGGACAGGAGCGTTTCGCTTCTCACCCGGTCATTCTCGCAGGCGGAACTTGTCAGCCTTCGATGGTGTGGTGCGTCGCGGATTCGATCTCGCCTGCGGTCTTCTTTCGCCCGTCGTATCGACTCGGCTCGTCCTTGGTGCGCGGTGGTCGGTCGTTGGCGATCAGGACGGCGATCCAGGGAAGCGGAATGGATGCACCGATGATGAGCATCGAGATCCAGGCGTTGGCCCAGATGCCGTACGCGATCGCCGCGAGGATCAACGCCGGGAACCGGAAGGACATGATGATCATGTACTTGCGCACTCGGGCTTTGTGCTGTTCTTCGACGGACTTCTGCGCTTCGGTGATCAGTACGGGATTGTCGGGAGTCCCGGCCTCGTCGGACCTGCCGAACGCGCCATTTCGTGCCATGACTCCACTGTTCCACTCTCGGCCGACAATTGCACACGACCCGTAGGTCGCACCGCTGTGACGGAGACGGCATTATTGGAGGGGTGAGCACTCAAACCAAGGAACGTCCCGACGTCTCCACCGACGAAACGACCGACGACGACACCCCGAAGTTCTTCCACTACGTGAAGAAGAACAAGATCGCCGAGAGCGCCGTCATGGGCACCCATGTCGTCGCACTGTGCGGCGAGGTGTTTCCCGTGACGAAGTCCGCCAAGCCCGGATCACCGGTGTGCCCGGACTGCAAGAAGATTTACGAAGGACTCCGTAAGGGCGACTGACCTCGGGTCACGCGAGCGGCGGTACTTCCAGAGCTCGGTGGATCGACAGCCTCGACGCAGTCGGACGCCGGGCTCTTCGCGTCTGTGTCCGGCTTGCCGACAGGATCTTGGTCGTTGCAGGAGTTCCGGCGCGACTCCGTTTGGTTGCTCGCCGTTTGTCTGCTGCGCGGCCGTCCGTACGAGGGAACCGCGGCTGGATCCGCTTTGTCGCCCGAGATGCGGATCGGGCTGGTGGCCAGGTGCCAGGTCAGGTTGGTGACCGGGCCCGTGGCGTCGTCGGTGTTCTGAGAAGCGAGCCATTCTCGCATCTGCTCCATCCGGGTGGCACGAGCCGGCCAGAATTCCTGCACCGTCGCGTTGAACTCGGCGCCGAGCACGACGGCAAAACCGAGGAAGAAGGTGAAGAGCAGAAATGCGATCGGCGTTGCCAGCGCGCCGTACGTGTAGCCGGTGCTGGTGACAAATCCCAGGTACCAGCGTAATCCGGTGCTGGCGGCCATGAAGAACACACCGGCGACCAGAGCGCCGGCGAGGAGTCGATGCCACGGCAGCGACTTCGGCAGAGCGACCTTGTAGAGCGTCGTGAGGCCGATGATCACCAGTAGGCCGACCGCGGGGTAGTAGAAGGTGTCGACCAGATTCGATCCGACTTCGTACCAGGAGGCGGGCAGTGCTCGCCCGACGAGCGTCGGTCCGAGAGCCACCAACGGCAGGATGAACACCGCCATCACCAGGAACATCACGTAGAGCAGCAGGGCGAAGATGCGCTGCCAGATGGGATTGCGTGCGTCTTGCTGACCGTGTGCTTCCACGACCGAGTCGACAAACGTACTGATCGCCGACGATCCCGCCCACAGGGAGAGCAGGAAGCCGACCGAGATGATTTCCGGCCGTCCGCGCTGCAAAACGTCCGTGACGGTCGGACGGATGATCTGGTCGACGACGCTTTCGCTGAAGATCGTTCCGCTGAACGTGACGATCTTGGATTCGATGATCTCGACGGTGTTGGGTCCGAACCATCCACCGATGTAGCCGATCATCCCGAGAAGGCCGAGCAGCAGGGGAGCGAGTGACAGCGTTTGCCAGAACGCGGCCGTAGCCGCCTTTCCGAAGATGGAATCGTCCCAGGCCTTGCTCAGCGTGCGACCGATCAACTGCCCGGTGCGGCGTAGCGGATGCCATCTGCGGTGGTGCAGATCACTTCCGCTCGACTTCTCGCCTCGCGCTTCACTCATGATGTCTCCAGCATCCCTGACGACACACCCGGTTGCCCAACCATGGCGCCGACGTGTCGCACATTTCTGAGACAATTCGCGTGCAGGTCGGCAGGATGCGAGGGCAGTGAAAGCTCGCCGGCCGGAGTGAGAACGGCCATGAGTACGCGCTTCGAGTGCGGCTTTCGTCGGTGGCGGCGGCTAGGCTCGTCGCCGGACATTGATGAAAATTCGAGGAGCGCGAGACAACAGTGCGATTCCAGTGGAGGCGCGGCCTATGACGTCTGAGACCGTGGCAGCCGAACTCGGCAATTCGACCGAACCCGCCGGAGCCCAATCCGCGGGAACCCAGCCTGGCGCCCCTACCGGTTCCCTTCGTGCATGGCAGCGCCGTGCACTGACCAAATACCTTTCCAGCAGTCCCCGTGACTTCCTGGCGGTCGCAACGCCAGGAGCAGGCAAGACGACCTTCGCTCTGCGAGTAGCTTCGGAATTGCTCCGCGACCGGACGGTCGACCAGATCACCGTCGTTGCTCCGACCGAGCACCTCAAGCACCAGTGGGCCGAGTCCGCTCAGCGCTCCGGCCTGGCATTGGACTCGCGGTTCTCCAACTCTACCGGCCAGACCTCGAGTGACTATCACGGAGTCGTGCTGACCTACGCCCAGGTTGCTTCGCACCCGTCGAAGCACCGTGTGCGCACAGAAGGCCGCAAGACGCTGGTCATCCTCGACGAGATCCACCACGGCGGCGACGCGAAAAGCTGGGGCGACGCCATTCGTGAGGCTTTCGGCGACGCGACCAGGCGGCTCGCGCTGACCGGAACGCCGTTCCGCAGTGACGACAGCGCCATTCCTTTCGTCGAGTACGAGCCGGACAAGGAAGGTCTGCTCCGCTCGAAAGCCGATCACTCTTACGGATATTCGGATGCGCTCAAGGACGGCGTGGTGCGACCCGTCGTGTTTCTCGCCTACTCGGGCGAAGCGCGGTGGCGCAACAACGCGGGTGAGGAATTCACCGCCAGGCTCGGCGAGCCGCTGAGCGCCGAGCAGACGACTCGGGCCTGGCGGACGGCCTTGGACCCTGCCGGGGACTGGATTCCTGCCGTGCTGCACGCAGCAGACACCCGTTTGGCGCAGCTGCGCAGTACCGGTATGCCCGATGCGGGTGGACTTGTCATCGCGACCGACCAGACAGTGGCCCGTGAGTATGCGAAGGCGCTCGCCGCGATCACCGGCGAACAGCCGGCCGTCGTGCTGTCCGACGACCCCACCGCTTCCAAGCGAATCGCCGAATTCGGTGCAAGCGACCAGAAATGGATGGTCGCGGTCCGGATGGTGTCCGAGGGCGTCGACGTTCCCCGTCTGGCTGTCGGTGTGTACGCGACCAGCGCGTCGACCCCGCTGTACTTCGCTCAGGCGATCGGGCGCTTCGTGCGTTCGCGTCGCAAGGGCGAGACTGCCAGCGTCTTCCTGCCTTCGGTACCGGTGCTCCTCGACCTTGCCGCACAGCTCGAGGCTCAGCGTGACCACGTCCTCGGGAAGCCTCATCGTGAGAAGGACGGCCTCGAAGACGACCTGCTCGCCGATGCGAACAAGCAGAAGGACGAACTGGGCGAGGAGGAGAAGGCGTTCACGTCCCTGGGTGCCGACGCCGAGCTCGACCAGGTGATCTACGACGGATCATCCTTCGGCACCGCGACATTCGCCGGAAGTGACGAGGAAGCCGACTATCTCGGACTCCCCGGCCTACTCGACGCCGATCAGATGCGGGCGCTGCTGCGTCAACGTCAGCAGACGCAGGTCGAGGCCAACTCGGCCAAGGCCGCCGCCCCGCAACCCACTGCGGCAGTGGTATCCGATCGAGCGGCGACGGCAGATCAACTCGGTGCGCTCCGCAAGGAGTTGAACGGGTTGGTAGCGATGAACGTTCACCGCACCGGTAAGCCCCACGGCATCATTCACGCGGAACTGCGCCGGGTGTGCGGCGGCCCGCCGACGGCCATCGCGACCGTCGATCAGCTGACCGAGCGCATCGCGATCCTACGCAGCTGGTAGCAGCTGATACCGGCCCCGGAACGGCAGAACGGGCGATCACAGTGATTGTGATCGCCCGTTCTGGCGTTCATGGCGCGCCTCGTGAAGAGGCCACCCCCGGCTGACAGGTCAGAGTGCGGGTTCGCTTTCGGAGACGACGGCATTCATCTCGCGAAGTCGATCCGCGTGTTCGGTTGCGTGGTGTCCGCAGAAGAGAAGCTCGCCGCCGGTGGGAAGCACGGCGCGTACGCGTGCTCCGGCACCGCACCGGTCGCACCGGTCGGCAGCGGTCAACTGTGGGCTGGTCAGTGTTCCGGGCATGACTCCTCCGTACTGGCTTTGCGGCATTCGGGCCGCGTGCCTGGGGCCTGGTCCGCCGCGTCGGAATGGCGCGGTAGATCCACTCTTACAGACGTTTGGGGTTTACGGGTTGTTCCCGAACCCGTTTCTTAGTGTTGTGTCTCACTGGAAATGCGCTGGGCAGGCATTCTTCGGTGAAGATTGTTCGCTGACAGCTGATTCGAATCGTCGACGTCAGCCCGATATTCTGGGCTGATGAACCCGGGACGCGAACCACGTATCGACGAGAGCGTCGAGTTGCTCCACATGTGCACGCGCGAGGAATGGGCGCGGGCACAACAGCTCGGTGAACGCATCCCCGACGGATTCGAGGCCGAGGGATTTGTTCACATGTCGACTCCGGCGCAGGTTCATCTCCCGGCGAATCGGATCTTCGCCGGCCGTAACGACATTGTTCTTCTCGCGATCGATCCGGCCTTGCTCGGTGGTCAGGTGAAGTACGAACCCGGTGTTCCCTCGGACCCGGAATCGATGCGTTTCCCGCATCTGTACGCCCCGATTCCGGTCGCTGCCGTCACCGCTGTCGTCGAGTATTTTCCGGACGAGAACGGCGTATTTCCGCCGGTTCGGTAGGTCGCCGGTACGCCCACCGCGAACGGCGCCAAGCGGATTACGGCCCTCACGCGATGCAGGTCGCCGATCGGCGCTACCGTTGGTATATGAACGTAGAAGTCACCCCACTACCGGGGATCGGGACGCGCAAGGATTTTGTTCTGTCTTCCGGTCGTCGCGTGGGTGTCGTCACCCATCGGGACGGTCATACCGATCTCATCGTGTCCAAGGCAGACGACCCTGACGCGTGTGCTGCCTCGTTGCCTCTGACCACCGAGGAAGCGGCAGCGCTCAGCAATCTCCTGGGTGCCCCACAGCTCGTTGCCCAGCTCGAAGAAGAGCACCGCGACCTTCCGGGAATTCGAACCAAACAGCTCTACATCAAGGACGGCTCGCGCTACGACGGTCAGACCCTCGGTGACACCGGCATGCGCACGCGTACCGGCGTCTCCATCGTCGCTGTCATGCGCGCAGGCCAGGTGAGCCCGTCCCCGAACCCCGACTTCACCTTCACCGGGGGAGATCTACTCGTAGCAGTCGGAACACCGGACGGTTTGGCCGCAGCGGCAAAAATCTTGGCCAACGGCTGACTGGCGCGTGGACACAACCACCCTTGCACTGATCGAACTCGGCGCGGTCTTCTTCGCGCTCGGACTGCTCGGACGGCTGGCTGCTCGCGTCGGGATGTCGCCGATCCCGTTCTACCTGATCGGCGGCCTGTGCTTCGGGCAGGGCGGTTTCATCCAGCTCGGGGACATCGGCGAGTTCTCTCATCTGGCCAGTGAGATCGGGATCGTCCTGCTCTTGTTGCTGTTGGGGCTCGAATACACCGCGGCCGAACTCGTGACCGGTCTCAAACGCTCGCGAGTAGCGGGCATCGTCGACATCGTTCTCAACGCAACTCCCGGCGCGGTCGTCGGCTTGATTCTCGGCTGGGGCATTGTGGGGGCGACGGTCATGGCCGGCGTCACCTACATCTCGTCTTCGGGCATCATCGCCAAGGTGCTCAGCGACCTGGGGCGCCTCGGTAACCGCGAAACGCCGGTCGTCCTGTCGATTCTGGTGTTCGAAGATCTGGCAATGGCGCTGTACTTGCCGATTCTGACCGCAATGCTCGCCGGCGTCAGCTTCCTGGGTGGACTCGAAGCGGTCGGCATCTCGTTGTTGGTCATCACCGTGGTTCTGGTTGTGGCACTGCGGTACGGACGGTACGTTTCGGCGCTCCTCGACAGCCCGGACAGTGAGACGCTGCTGCTCAAACTGCTCGGTGCCGCGCTGTTGGTTGCCGGTATCAGCTCGGCGATGCAGGTGTCGGCCGCTGTGGGTGCGTTCCTCCTCGGAATCGCGATCTCCGGTTCGACCGCACACAACGCCAGTCGCGTGCTCGAGCCACTGCGGGATCTGTTCGCCGCGATGTTCTTCGTGGTCTTCGGTCTCAACACCGATCCCAGTTCCATTCCGCCGGTTCTCGGGTGGGCCGCGATCCTTGCCGTCGTCACCGCGATCACGAAGCTGATCACCGGGGCATGGGCAGCCAGACGTCAGGGTGTCGCGCGAATGGGCCAGGCGCGCGCCGGTGCTGCTCTGATCGCCCGCGGTGAGTTTTCCATCATCATCGCCGGGCTCGCAGTGTCCGCCGGGGCTGTCGACGCCGAATTGGCGGCATTGGCAACGGCTTACGTACTCCTGATGGCAGTGATCGGTCCGGTGGCGGCAAGAGTTATCGAACCGGTTGCCTCGTTGTACATCAAGGTTCGTACGAAGTCCTGATTGCGGTCCTATCCTGTCCGGATGTCGAACAGAATCTCCCGCCCGGCCGCGACACTCCTGTGTGCGGCGATCCTCGCGTGTGCTCCGGTCCCGGCGCTCGCCGGTGGAATTTCCGCACTCGAACAGGCCGGACCCGCAGCTGCGCAGGCTACCGCGGACCGATCACTGCACCTCGAGGGAGCGTCGAACGCGCGGGACATCGGCGGCTACGTCACCGAGGACGGGCACACGGTTCGGTGGGGGAAAGTGTTTCGCTCGAACGCCCTCGACAAGCTGACACCGTCGGATCTGTCGTCGTTGAGCGAACGCGGAGTGGAATCGGTGGACGACTTCCGCACCGTCGTCGAACGTACGCTCTCGCAGGACCGCATTCCGGAGGGGGCACGAAGCAACTGGTTCGACGTCATCGGAACCAATCCGGCCAACCTCCCGGCTCTGGTGGACATGCCCACGATGTACGCGTTGATGGTGACCGATCCGGGGGCGACCCGCGCATTCCACGACGCTCTCGCGAACGTCGCGAACACCGACGGTGCAGTCCTCTACCACTGCTCGGCGGGCAAGGACCGGACCGGCTGGATGACCGCGGTACTCCTGACACTCCTCGGTGTGAGCCGCACGGACGTGAACGCCGACTACATGCTCAGCAACCAGTACCTCACCGGACCTCGAACGGGGAGCGCGTTCATCGACGGCGTCGAACAGTCTTGGCTGGACACGTCTTTCGCCACGGTGGATCGGGTGTACGGCAACTTCGACAACTACGTCCGGGACGGCTTGCACTTGAGTGAGGGCGATATCGCACAACTCAGGGGCACACTCCTGGCCTGAGGCGGGGCGCGCAAAAGAGCCGTTCTCCGGAAACCCGGAGAACGGCTCTTTTCTCTTGACCGGTGTGACTAGTCGAGGTAGTCGCGCAGAACCTGCGAACGCGACGGGTGGCGCAGCTTCGACATCGTCTTCGATTCGATCTGGCGGATACGCTCACGCGTGACGCCGTAGACCTGTCCGATTTCGTCTAAAGTCCTCGGCTGACCGTCGGTGAGGCCGAAGCGCAGGCGAACCACGCCTGCTTCACGCTCGGACAGTGTCTCGAGGACCGACTGCAGCTGATCCTGCAGCAAGGTGAACGAGACGGCGTCGACTGCGACAACAGCTTCGGAGTCTTCGATGAAGTCACCGAGCTGGCTGTCGCCCTCGTCGCCGATGGTCTGGTCGAGCGAGATGGGCTCACGCGCGTACTGCTGGATTTCCAGCACCTTCTCCGGCGTGATGTCCATTTCCTTGGCGAGTTCCTCGGGCGTGGGCTCGCGGCCCAGGTCCTGGAGCAGCTCACGCTGGATACGGCCGAGCTTGTTGATGACCTCGACCATGTGCACCGGGATACGGATGGTGCGGGCCTGGTCGGCCATGGCGCGGGTAATGGCCTGACGGATCCACCACGTGGCGTAGGTCGAGAACTTGTAGCCCTTGGTGTAGTCGAACTTCTCGACTGCACGGATCAGGCCCAAATTGCCTTCCTGGATGAGGTCGAGGAAGGCCATGCCGCGGCCCGTGTATCGCTTTGCGAGCGAGACGACGAGTCGGAGGTTGGCTTCGAGGAGGTGGTTCTTGGCGCGGTTTCCGTCGCGGCAGATCCAGCTCATGTCGCGTCGCTGAGCCGCAGGCAGCTTCTCACCCTTGTCGGCGAGATCCTGCATGATCTGGACGGCGTAGAGGCCGGCCTCGATGCGCTTGGCCAGTTCGACTTCCTCTTCGGCGTTGAGGAGTGCGACCTTGCCGATCTGCTTGAGGTAGGCGCGAACCGAGTCGGCGGACGCCGTCAGTTCGGCGTCCTTGCGTGCCTGACGGAGGGCCTCGGACTCTTCTTCGTCCCAGACGAAGTCGCCGGAAGCCTTGTCCTTCTCGGACGGTTCCGCAGCGGTTTCTTCGTCTTCGCCGACTGCTACGACCTCGACGACATCGGACTCGACCTCAGCGAGGTCGCCGTCCGTGATGTCGATGTCTTCCAACTCGACATCGCCGTCTTCGGCGTCAGGATCGCCGGCCTTCTTGGGGCTGGCCTTCTTTGCTGCTGCCTTCTTGGCGGGAGCTTTCTTGGCCGGAGCCTTCTTTGCTGCTGCCTTCTTGGCGGGGGCCTTTTTCGCCGGAGCCTTCTTGGCTGCCGGAGCGGTGACGGTGGCCGCCTCCACGGCTGGAGATTGTGGCTCTGACTCTGATGGAGAATCAGCAGTCTGACGTGTATCGGTGGCTGCCACGTACGCCCTTTCGTGACGGTGTCGTGCGGCGTCACGCCAGAGTGGTGATCCGGCGGAGAGGTCAATGGTTGTTGGCCGGCGCGCAGCCGGACTTCACCATTGTAACGACTCTCAGGAAACTCTTACGTCACGGCGGGCCGTAACAGGTAGATTTTCACCTTTTCACGTGCGGGTTTTCTCATCCGGCGACGGGCGCCGGCCTGGTCAGTCCGACCGACGCGAGCGCAGCTCCGGCAATTCCCGCAGTGTTGAGAAGGGTGGCAGGGACGACCTTCGTGCGGTTGGTCAGATGCGGAATCCACTTCTCGTGCTTGCGGCTGATTCCGCCGCCGGCGATGAAGAGGTCGGGCCAGAGCAGGTTCTCGAAGGTGGTCAGAACTCGCGAGACCTCGACGGCCCACTCCTTGTAGCTCCAGTCCTTTTTTTCCTTCACCGACGACGCCGCTCGGTGCTCGGCTTCCTTGCCGTCGACTTCGAGGTGACCGAACTCCGTGTTGGGCAACAGAACTCCGTTGTGCAGCACGGCCGATCCGATTCCGGTGCCGAAGGTCAACAAGATCACGACGCCGGAGGTGTCCTTGCCCGCTCCGAACGAGTCCTCGGCGATTCCGGCAGCGTCGGCGTCGTTGAGGACGGTTACGTCGCGCCCTCCCAGTGCCTTGCCGAAGAGCGCTGCCGCGTCTGTGTCGATCCACGACTTGTCGATGTTCGCAGCGCTGCGCGCGACGCCGCCGGTCACAACCGCGGGCAAGGTGATGCCGACCGGACCGGTCCACTTGGCCTGCTCGACGATTTCGGCGACAGTGCCCGCGATCGCGTCGGGCGTCGAAGGCTGCGGGGTCAGGATCTTGATGCGGTCACCGATCATTTCCCCGGTGCTCAGGTCGATCGTGCCGCCCTTGACGCCGCTGCCGCCGACGTCGATCCCGAAACCTGTGGTTGTCATCGTCCTGCGCTCCTGAGTGTCGAATTCGAGGTCACGATCTACCGCTGCAAACACTAACCCGAACGGGTACCCGGGCGCGTGCTCTCGAACCTGTCCGACTCGAGGCGTTCGAGTGGTGCCCCTCGGTGCAGATGTGTTGCGATGGTCCGGTGCGCCCTTCAGAAAGAACGTTGCCCGACTTTTCCGCCGATTCGCTGGACCCCGCACAATTGCGGGCAGTTGCCGTAGCCGTCGCCGAACGCGCGGCCGAACACGTCCGCTTGCGTCGGCCCGAGGTATTCGGCCTGGTGGGTTCCGGTGCCGCCGAAGGTGGTTCGGTTGCTGCGAAGAGCACGCCCACCGATCCCGTCACGGTGGTCGATACCGAAACCGAACAGGTGATTCGCGACCTTTTGGCGCAATTGCGGCCTGCAGATTCGATCTTGGGTGAGGAAGGTGGGGGAGACACCGACGATGCCGCGGGAGTTCGATGGGTTGTCGACCCCATCGACGGCACCGTCAATTTTCTCTACGGAATCCCCGCGTTCGCCATCTCGGTGGCCGTACAGATCGACGGGGTCTCGGTAGCCGGGGCTGTCGTCGACGTGTCGCTCGAAACCACGTACGCCGCGCATCTGGGCGGCGGTGCAACCATGACCACGGCCGACGGCGTCGTCAGCGACCTGCAGGCCAATGCGGTGACCGAACTGTCAATGGCGCTGTTGGCCACCGGCTTCGGATACGGAGCGGATCGCCGGAAGGTGCAGGGCACGTTGATCGGGCAGATCTTGCCGCAGGTCCGCGACATCCGACGTATCGGTTCGGCTGCGTTGGATCTGTGCATGGTTGCCACCGGCCGGGTGGACGCTCACTTCGAACACGGACTGAGTCCGTGGGACTGGGCAGCGGGCTCCCTGATCGCTTCCGAAGCGGGCGCCGTGATCAACGTCCCGTCGCCCAATTCCACTTCGGCTGACGGCGAGGTCGTCTACGCCGTCGCTCCGGCGATCGCGGATCAGTTCGCGCAGATGCTCAGCGTGAGTGGCGCGGATCAGCCGATTCCGAGCTGAGGTCGAACCAGGATTTGTCAGCAGCGCGCGGTGCGGGCTGCTTTGAGCAGTGCGATGTCCATCGGGGCGACTTCGGCGTTCGCGGGCTGCTCGGCCAGAGCGTGCAGGATCGCGGTGGCGTCGGTGTTGGGCGTCAGGGCGCCCTTGTTGTAGGTGCCCAGAGCCAAGTCGACGGTGTCGTCGCCGCGGCCGTCCTGGACCAGTTCGGCACAGGGGGCGACCAGCCACACGGAACTGGCGGCGGCGAGGCCGTTCGCTCCGAAGCGGATCTGACCCTGGCACTCCATGTTCTGGTCGACGTAGACAGGGTCGTTTCCGACCTGGACGTCCGGCGCGCTGGCGAAGCCGAACTCGCTCAGTTGCGCTGCCACCTGGGCGGCCTGCCCGTGCTCACCGTTGGCGTTGAATACGCGAACCTTGGTGGCGGCCAGGGGAGCGGGATCGACGTCGAGCAGCTTCGACCGGTCCACGACGGTTCCCAGCGGTAGCGGCGCCGCTGCCGAAGGATCGGAGGAAGGCTGCGGAAGATTGCACGCCACGGTGTCACTGACTTCGGCCTCGGCGCTCAGGATTCGGACCCACAAGACACTGCCGATCAATGCGAGTACCGCGAACACGGCGATCACCGGCCACGCGCGCCGACGGCGGAACGGACGTCCCTGGTCGTCGGTAGAGCTGCCTTCGGTGATCAGAGAAACCACGGTATCCCTCGACTTTCTTGACGAAACTTGTACTTCGCCATCGGGCCGAGCGGTGCCGGCATGACGTTCGGTGCCTACCTTAGAGGGCCTGTGTGACGAGACAGCCGAAGCGAGGCTCGACGCGTCGAGCCCTTGTCGATTGCGAAACGGCAGTTGGCCGATTACCGGCCTGTTTCTACCCGGATTCGGCCCGAAAACATCGCCGAAAGGTCACAGCTTGCTCTTGCCTTGGTGACAATTCGTAGTCATTTTTCGGAAATTTCCGATTCGGTTACTACTTTCGTGCTCGCGTCGGCTACTGTCTGGCGGCCCAGGTCGTTCAACTGGGCATCGGCAGGACGCCGAAATGACAACCAAATGAGGCGCAGATCACGTTCTCGGAAGGAACTTCCGGGCACTAATTCCAGTCCTGCAGCGTTATGCAGCGACAGGGAATGATCTGGATGCCACGGCGGTTTCCATGCGCATCAAGGATCTACCGGATTCTCGGCGCACACGGGACCGGGATACACGAAGAGGATGGGGTAGACGAGATGGCAACTGACTACGACGCACCGAGGCGTACAGAGTCCGACGAGGTTTCGGAGGACTCGCTCGAAGAGCTGAAGGCGCGACGCAACGAAGCGCAGTCAGCCGTCGTCGACATCGACGAGACGGACACGGCGGAGTCCTTCGAGCTGCCGGGTGCCGACCTTTCCGGCGAGGAACTCTCGGTTCGAGTGGTTCCGAAGCAGGCAGACGAGTTCACATGTTCGAGCTGCTTCCTGGTCCATCACCGCAGCCGCCTGGCCAGTGATGCCAACGGACAGCTCGTATGCATGGACTGCGCTGCCTGATCTCCCTTCCCGGTGGTCGACCCGTCATCTCGAGGGTCGACCAAGGGTCGGGGAGTACTGCTTTGCTGTGACCGCGCTGGTCAGCGATCCAGCGCAGCCAGCAGATCAGCGGGACGACGTGTGCTCACCAACCAGTACGGTGTGGGATCCTCCGGATCGTCGAGCACGATCAACACCATTGTCTTGACCCATGGGCGATGTTGGACGAACGCCGACGGATCGAGTTGGCGCCCCATCGCCGCGCTCTTCGCGGATGCCGGCACTGCTGCCGCCCGTGAAATCAGTTCGACCGGCAGGTGGGCTCTACCCACGTGCAGTTCTTTCACCCCTGCTGTCTCCACCACCTCGACGCGCATCCGGCTGAGCCAGAACGCGGCCCAGATCGGGATGGGGAGCAGTACGACGTACGCCAGGTACGAGAGAAGCCCTGGGCGGCCCATGTGGACCTCGGCCGCGAGAAGTCCGGCTACGGCCAGTCCGGCGATCCACCACCAGATCGGCACCCACAGGCGCTCGGAGTACAGCGTCGTGGACGGGGGCGTTGTGGTGGCGACGTCAGGTCGAGATGTTTCGGGCACCTGTCAAGGATAGTCCGTCGCTACGAGTAGTCTTGGCCCACGTGAGCGACCATCTCTCCATCGCCTTGAAGCGACTGGATCCAGACCTGCCCGTTCCACAGCGTGCGCATCCCGGAGATGCGGGTGTGGATCTGTGCTCCACCAGCGACGTCACCATCGAACCCGGCCACCGAACACTGGTCGGAACGGGGATCGCGATCGCTTTGCCGGTGGGCACCGTCGGGTTGATCCATCCGCGTTCCGGACTCGCCGCCAAATCGGGACTGTCGATCGTGAATGCGCCCGGAACCGTGGACGCGGGATACCGGGGCGAACTCAAGGTCTGCTTGATCAATCTCGATCCGGCCACAGCCATCGACATCCGCCGCGGTGACCGAATCGCTCAGCTCGTGGTTCAACGAGTCGAACTTCCGGTTTTCGAGGAAGTCGAATCGCTGGACGACACGACCAGAGGAACCGGAGGCTACGGTTCCAGCGGCGGGCACGCGATACTCGATACCGATGCGCCTGGCGCGGTAGTCGGAGAGGGAGTCTGAATCATGTTCGGACGCAAGAAGAAGACAGACGTCGACGAGGAAACCACCAGCTTCTTCGGTGACGAGAACGACGAGTCGGTGGAGATCGACGAGGCCGAAGACGATCTCGAAGTCACCGGCGACGAGTTCGGTGACGAATCGGAAGGCCCTTACGACATCTCGGAGATCGATTCCGACGATCCGACGGCAGGCCGTGACGGTCAGCGTCTTGATCTCGGTTCCGTTCTGGTGCCGATGCCGACCGGCGGGCAGTTGCAGGTCGAGATGGCGCCCAACGGTTCGCCGCAGGCCGTGCACCTGGTCACCGAGCACGGCCGCATCACGGTTGCTGCCTACGCCGCCCCGAAATCGCCCGGTCAGTGGCGTGAGGTCGTTGCCGAGCTCGCGCAGTCGCTTCGCGACGACAATTCCGCGGTGAGCGTCGAGAACGGCCCGTGGGGCCGTGAACTGGCTGCGGTGACTGCCAACATGGACCTGCGGTTCATCGGCGTCGACGGTCCCCGGTGGATGGTGCGCTGCGTGGTCGCGGGTCCGAGTGGATCCACCGCCGCGAACGCCCCTCTGGTGGCAATCGCACGGGACATCTTGCGTGACACCGTCGTCAACCGAGGATCAGAGCCGCATCCGGTGCGGACACCGCTGCCCGTCGTGCTCCCGCAGGTACTTGCCGAGCAGTTGGCGGCCGCGCACGAGCAGCAGTTGGCGGCAGCGCAGCAGCAACAGGTCGCCGCCCAACAGCAGCAGTCAGCTCCTCCTGCTCCGCCGGCACCTCCGGCGCGGCCGACCCCGCCGCCGCGTAGCGGCGAATCCGGTTCTGCCATGCAGCAATTGGGTCAGTAACAGAGTTTTTCAGGTTTCTGTCAAGCGCTCGCGGTGGTATCGGAATCGATCGCCGCGAGCGCTTTGATGCAGGTGGACCCGAGAACGGCGGGGTCGCGCCCGATCATGTCGAGCGTCGTCGTGGCGACTGCGCCGCGGGGGAGTGCATCCGCCCAGGCCTGCGCCACCGACGCGGGATGAACCGGGTCGTCCACTGCCGAAGCGATGCCGACCGGAACGCCCACCGCCCGTAACGCGCTCTCGCTGAGCGAGTGGTACGACGCCGCCTCGTCGAGCGCGGCCGGGAGATCGGGCCACTGCGAGCGCCAGGAGCGCTCGAGTTCGGCTCCGAGCCACGCCGGACTCGACGCGAGCATCGCTGCGATCACCGCCTCCAGACCTTCGGAGCGCAGTTGCCCTGCGGTGAACCTCGCGCTCGCCGCTGCGGGTGCGTCGTCCGCCGACCCGATCCAGGCCGGAAGCGCTGCCAACACACTCACTGTTCGATCGGGGTTGGCGGCGGCCCACTGGAGCGCCACGGCTGCCCCGATCGAGACCCCTCCGACAATGATTCGGCCGTGCGTGTCCGCGGCTCTGTCCATCGCGTCCAGATAGCCGTCCACGACACGCCGAGGGTCCGGTTCAATTGCGACGATGCGCACACCCAGAGCCGCTAGCGGCGCCCGGAATGCGCGGTCTGCGAAGTGGGCGTCAGAGCCTGTACCTGGGAGAACGACGGCCACGGTCGCCGATTCTGAGATCTGCATCTTTTGATCTTGCCCGGTGCCCCCGAGGCGCGGACTGACCGGTGTGGTTACACGCTCGTAATGGGTCTACAGTGGCGATCACACAGCCCTTCACGTGACGCGAAACCCTTGCGTCACACATGTTCGCAGGAGCGCGCAATGGCACCCGCCGCCGCAGGATATTTTCGTCGACTGACCCAGCGTCTGACCGAGGACGTCGACCAGTTGGACGCCCAGGAAATGGCCGAGTCCAACAAGGCTTCCGGAGGTCAGAAGGCCTGCGATTGTCGTCGCGGTGAAGAGGTCACGATGGTGGGCCGACTCCGTAGCGTCGACGCGTGTCCCAAGTCCGGAAATGCAAGCATCGAGGCCGAATTCTTCGACGGCACCGAGGTGATCAATCTCGTCTGGATCGGGCGTCGCCGGATCCCGGGAATCGAGACCGGTAAGACCCTGCTGATCCGCGGTCGTGTGGGCGAGCGGGACGGTCGCAAGGCGATCTTCAACCCTTACTACGAACTGCGCGGCGAATAGGCGCGTTTCCCGCATTTACCGTGCAACTCGGTGACTGTGGCACCCTCGACAGGTGACTGAAACAGAACAGCGATCGGTAATCGACCAACTCGGCGGGCTGAGTGGTCTGATCTATTCGTCTTTACCGATTCTGATTTTTGTCCCGGTCAACAGCATCTGGAACCTCACCGCGGCAATCTGGGCCGCGTTGGGCGTCGCAGTCGCGATCGCGGCCTGGCGACTCTTCCGCAAGGATTCCCTCCAACCCGCCATTTCCGGGTTTCTCGGAGTCGGAGTATCCGCGTTCATTGCCTATCGCACCGGCGACGCCAAAGGATATTTCCTCTTCGGTATCTACACGAGCCTCGCTTACGGCGCTGTCTTCCTGATTTCCATCCTCGTCCGCTGGCCTCTCGTCGGTATCATCTGGGGCTACCTCAACGGGCACGGCAATCTTTGGCGCAAGCACCGCTCTGCCGTCCGCCTCTACGACATCGCGACGGCTGCATGGGCTCTGGTCTTCGGTGCGCGCTATCTCGTTCAGTCACAGCTCTACGACACCGACCACACCGGATGGCTCGCAGTCGCCCGCATCGGCATGGGGTGGCCGCTGACGGGTCTGGTCCTGCTGGTGACCATCTGGGCCGTGCGCAGGGCCGATCGGATCGTCGAGCCTGAACCGGTTGTGGGGCCTGAAAGCAGCGAGCCCACCGCAACGGACACGGGGTCCGAAGAGGTGGGCTCGGTGAATCTGACGAAGCCGCGCGAAGACCGCGATCTCAGCTGATCAGGTCCTGGTACTCAGGGTGCTTGTCGAGGAACTTCACGACGTACGGGCACACCGGGTGAACCTTGAGGCCGCGTGCTCGTAGGTCGTCCAGAGCCTGGCGAACGAGAACCCCGGCCAGCCCGAAACCTTCGAAGGCAGGGTAGATCTCGGTGTGGTTGAACGAGACGACGTCACCGGAGGTGGTGTAGTCCTCGATCCCGGCAAGGTCGCCGTCGGCATGGATCTCGTAGCGGCTCTGGCCTGGATTGTCGGTGACTACGGTGTTTTCGGGTGCCTGTGCCATGAGTTTCCCTTTCGTGTCAGTTTGCTCGTGTCAGTTTTCTAGACGGAGTGCTACGCGCAACTGATCCTCGGCGTCGACGGCCGCGACGAACAGGAGTTCGTCACCACCTTCGATGGGATCGTCCATCTGCGGAACGATCACACGACCCCCACGCAAGATGGTGACCAACGCGCAGTCTCGCGGTAGTTCGAGCTTCTTGACGGCTTTTCCGGCAAGAGGTGTGTTGTCGGGCAACGTGATTTCGACGAGGTTGGCCTGTCCCTGCCGCAGTGTCATCAGTTTGACCAGGTCACCGACGGAGACGGCCTCTTCGACGAGCGAAGCGAGCATCCGCGGTGTCGAGACGGCGACGTCGACGCCCCACGACTCGTCGAAGAGCCATTCGTTGCGGGGATCGTTGACGCGGGCGACAACTCGGCGAACTCCGAATTCGGTTTTCGCGAGCAGACTGAGGACCAGGTTTGCCTTGTCGTCTCCGGTCGCGGCAATCACGACCTCGTACGACTCCATCGACGCGTCCTCGAGTCGGCTGAGTTCGCAGGCGTCCGCGTGTACCCACTTCGCCTCGGGTACCGACTCCGGTTCGATGTGATCGAGTTTGCGTTCGATCAGCATGACGTCATGTGAGCTTCGAATCAGCTCTCGCGCAATGGAGCGGCCTACGGCGCCGGCTCCGGCGATGGCGACCTTCATCGAGAACTTCCAATCACGGTGTAGTGCAACACAGTCGCAGGTTTGTTGTGAGGGACGGCGTTCGGATCAGTCATCTGCAGCCTTCCTCAGTCGTCGCTCGGCGGCGGGTTGCCGGCCAGTGCGATCGCCTCGGCGACGGTTCCCGACACGGCGGCGATGTAGACCTGATCGTCGGCCTGGATGACGGTCTTGCGGTCGGGGAGGATGCCGGTCCCGAAGCGGATGATGAAGGCGACTCTCGAACTGGTCGCGCCCTCGAGGAGTGCGATCGGCTTGCCCGCCCAATCCTCGTGCAGGGCAAGTTCGGTGATGGCAACAGTGCCCGAAGGATCGCGCCACTTCGCTGTCTGACTTTCCTTGGTCAGCGTGTGCAGGAAACGATCGGTCGACCACGGCACGGTGGCGACGGTGGGAATGCCGAGCCGCTCGTAGACGGCGGCACGCTTGGCATCGTAAATACGTGCGACGACGCGTTCGACGCCGAAAGTCTCGCGTGCGACGCGTGCTGCGATGATGTTGGAATTGTCTCCCGAGGACACCGCGGCAAAGGCGTCGGCGCGCTCGATGCCGGCCCGGACCAGCACGTCACGGTCGAACCCCATTCCCAGAACCTTGGTTCCCGGGAAGTCGAGATCGAGACGCAGAAACGCACTCTGATCGCGGTCGATGACGGCGACCTCGTGTCCGATCCTGGTCAGAGACGCGGCGAGGGACGAACCCACCCGACCGCACCCCATGATGACGACATACACGCCCTACTCCGTTCATGGACCCTCGTGGCGCGATTGCACGCCGAATCGAACGGTACAGCCCCTCACGGGAAGAGCAAGTACAACGGTCGCCTGCGTGCCGGTTGTCACGACAAAAGGTGAAGTTGGGGCGCTGATGACTCCGAATCGGGTGCGACGGCTTACGCTTTGCACGTGTCTAAGCTCTCGACCGCTACCAAGCGGCTCCTGCTCGGTCGGCCGTTCCGAAGCGACAAACTCGGGCACACGCTGCTACCCAAGCGAATTGCACTACCGGTCTTCGCGTCCGACGCGATGTCGTCCGTCGCGTATGCCCCCGAAGAAATCTTCCTGGTCCTCTCTGTCGCCGGAATTTCCGCGTACGCGTACACGCCCTGGATCGGTTTGTCCGTGGCCATCGTCATGGCTGTGGTGGTGGCGAGTTACCGCCAGAACGTGCACGCTTACCCGTCCGGTGGCGGCGACTACGAGGTAGCAACGGTCAACTTGGGCCCGACCGCCGGTCTGACCGTCGGTAGCGCGCTGATGGTCGACTACGTGCTGACCGTCGCGGTGTCGATTTCGTCGGCGGCGTCGAACATCGGCTCGGCTCTGCCGTTCGTCGCGCAGCACAAGGTGTTGTTCGCGGTCGCGGCGATCGTGTTGCTGACGGCGGTCAACCTTCGCGGTATCCGTGAATCCGGCACCGCGTTCGCAATTCCGACGTACGCATTCATCGTCGGTATGTTCCTGATGCTCGGGTGGGGATTCTTCCGGATCTACGTCCTCGGTGAGGATGTGCACGCGGAATCGTCGTCGTTCACGCTGAACGCCGAGGATTCGCATCTGTACGGAATCGCCTTCGCGTTCCTGATCGCCCGCGCATTTTCCTCGGGCTGTGCGGCACTGACCGGCGTCGAGGCCATCAGCAACGGCGTACCGGCGTTCCAGAAGCCGAAGTCGCGCAACGCTGCCACTACCTTGCTGCTGCTCGGATCGATCGCCATCGTCTTGCTGATGGGCATCATCATCCTGGCTCAGAAGATCGGCATCGTCTACGCGCACAATCCCCAGGAACAGCTGGTCGGAGCGCCGGAGGGGTACCACCAGAAGACACTGATCGCGCAGATCGCCGAGGCCGTGTTCAGTGGTTTCCCGATCGGATTCTTTTTCATGGCGATCGTCACGGCACTGATCCTGGTTCTGGCCGCGAACACCGCCTTCAACGGATTCCCGGTACTCGGGTCGATCCTGGCGCAGGACCGGTACCTACCGCGTCAGCTGCACACGCGCGGCGACCGACTGGCTTTCAGCAACGGAATCCTCTTCCTGTCCGGTGCTGCCATCGCCTTCGTGGTGGTGTTCGGCGCCGAGGTCACCAAGCTCATCCAGCTGTACATCGTCGGCGTCTTCGTCTCGTTCGTGCTCAGTCAGACGGGCATGATCAAGCACTGGACTCGGCATTTGAAGTCCGAGACCGACAAGGCACAGCGGGCCCGCATGCAGCGCTCGCGAGTGATCAATTCGATCGGTCTGGCCATGACCGCCACCGTCTTGATCATCGTTCTGATCACCAAGTTCGCCGCCGGCGCGTGGATCGCCATCGTCGCGATGGTCGCGATCTTCATCGTGATGAAGATGATCCGCAAGCACTACGACAGCGTGGCGGCCGAGCTCGAAGAGCAGGAGTGGGACGGCGTGCTGCCCAGTCGCACGCACTCGATCGTGCTCGTCTCGAAGCTGCACATGCCGACCATGCGGGCTCTCGCCTACGCGCGAGCCACGCGACCGGACACTCTTGAAGCCATCACGGTCAACGTGGACGAGCCCGACACGCGTGCACTCGTGCGTGAGTGGGAGAAGAGCGACGTGACGGTTCCGCTCAAGGTGATCGAGTCGCCGTACCGCGAAATCACCAAGCCGGTTCTCGACTACGTCAAGCGTGTACGACGCGACGCTCCGCGTGACGTCGTCACCGTGTTCATCCCCGAGTACGTCGTCGGACACTGGTGGGAGCAGATCCTGCACAACCAAAGCGCACTTCGCCTCAAGAGTCGCCTGCTCTTCCAGCCAGGGGTGATGGTGACGAGCGTTCCGTGGCAGTTGAGTTCGTCGGCAAAGGCGAAGCCGCTCGACATCGAGAAGGCCGCAGGTGCGATACGTCGTGGGTACGACACCGGCGAGAAATGACCAGCGGCGAAAAATGATCGGCAACATCGAAATGGCAGGCGTAGTTCGTTGAGTGAGAATTGGACCGGGCAGAGCTTCGAGGTCGATCTGGGCAACCCCGGCCACGGCGGGTTCGTCGTCGCCCGGCACGAGGGGCGCGTCGTCTTCGTCCGTCACGGTTTGCCGGGGGAGCGGGTGCTCGTCCGGGTGACCGAGGACAAAGGTGGGTCCTTCTGCCGCGCCGACACGATCTCCGTTCTCGACGCATCTCCGCATCGCATCGATCCGACGTGCCCTATCTCCGGGCCGGGCGGGGCAGGTTGCTGCGACTACTCGCATGCGGACCTGAGCGTCCAACGTGAGATGAAGACCTCGGTCGTGCGGGAACAGCTTCTACGACTCGCTCGCGTCGAATCGGACGTCGAGGTGGAGGAGCTGCCCGGAACCGGAGACGGAACGGGCTGGCGCACGCGAGTTCGGCTGGCAGTGGACGGGCACGGCGTCGCGGGATATCACGCCTACCGCAGCAACCAGATTGTGACCGATCTGCGGTGCACCCAGATCGATCAGAGCGCATACGACGGCCTGGGCGGCCTGCAATGGCAGCCTGGCAGTGAGCTGCAAGTCGTTCTCGACGCTGCCGGTGAGCGGCACGTCGTGGAAATCGCCGCACCCGCGGTGTCCAAGACGGGTCGACGGACCCCGGGCCGTCGGGGCGCGATGGCACGCCGAGCGGCAAGCGGCGGTCCACGAAAGACCCGCGTCGCCATCGGATCGGAGACGGTGATCGAGCGCGTCGGCAATCGCGAATGGGCGTTGTCCGCGACCGGTTTCTGGCAGGCTCATCGCGGCGCTGCGGCCGCGTACTCACAGGTGGTCGGTGACTGGGCCGGAGCCGCTGCCGACGACACGGCCTGGGATCTCTACGGCGGCGTCGGCGTCTTCGCAGCTGTGCTCGCCGACCTTGTCGGTCCGTCCGGGGTCGTGGAGTCCGTGGAATCGTCGGCGCGCGCAGTTGCTGACGGGCGGGCAGCGCTCTCGGATCTCGGTCAGGTCCGCTTCCACAGTGCCCGGGTCGAGAACGTTCTCGCGGATCTGGAGCGTTCGCCTGCCGTCATCGTGCTGGATCCGCCACGGGCGGGGGCGGGCCGTCCAGTCGTGGAAGCGCTCGCCGCAACGGGCGCCCAACGGATCGTCCACATCGGGTGCGACCCGGCGTCTTTCGGTCGCGATATCGGTCTCTACCTGGAGCAGGGCTTCGCAGTCGGTGGACTTCGGGCGTTCGACGCCTTCCCGCAGACTCACCACATGGAGTGCATCGCCCTGCTCGAACGCTGACGCGTCCCTAAATCTTTCCCTGAACCGGTGTGACGCTTCTCGCGTTCCCAACAGTTGCTTGCAGTACGCAACTAATCGTATAGTTTCGTTCTGCAAGTAGTTTTCCGTTTTCAAGTCACGGCTCATCGGGCCACTCGAATTCAGGGGTAGGCAATGTCGGTACAGCCGGAGACGGCCCAGGCGCTCGTCGACACGATCTTCATGTTCGGCAGATCGCTGCGAGCCGCGGTCACCACCGGCGCAGACAGTCTGCTGCCGCCCGCGCTGGTCAGCGTGTTGTTCATGCTGGCAGTGCGGGGGGAGTGCCGACAAAACGAATTGGCCGTCGATCTATGTGTCAGTCAGTCGTCGCTGAGCCGGCAAATGTCGGATCTGGTCGACGCGGGGTATGTCGAGAGAAATCCCGATCCGGCTGACAAACGGGCGTTCCGCATCCGAGTATCGGAAGAGGGGCACGAAGTTTTACGGAAAACCACGCAACGGCGTGCGGCGCGTTTGCGCAACATGCTCGAAGACTGGAGCCAGGAAGAGGCCATGGCCGCAGTGACATCGCTGCAACGTCTCAACGAGACGTTCGGCGCAACGAATCGCCAGGCCTCACCGGCAGTTCCGCACACGGGCGTAGAAAGTATTGGGAGATAAGGCACATGGCAGCAACAGTAGGAGAAACCCGGGCAAGTACCGGAGGTGACGGATCGGCTCGCGAAGCGGGCGCGATGACTCACCGCGAAATTCTCGAAGCACTCACCGGACTCATCGCAGCGCTGTTCACCGCGTTGCTCAGCAGCACCATCGTTTCGACCGCGCTTCCCACCATCATCGGTGAACTGCACGGAACGCAGACGCAGTACGCCTGGATCATCACCACGGCACTGCTCGCCACTGCGGCGTCGACGCCGATCTGGGGCAAGCTGGCCGACCTTTACAACAAGAAGGTCCTGGTCCAGACCGCGATCGTCATCTTCGTGATCGGCTCGGTCATTGCCGGCGCGGCACACAACGTTCCGTTGCTGCTCGGTGCTCGCGTCATCCAGGGCATCGGTATGGGCGGTCTGACCGCTCTCGTCGTAGCCATCATCGGCACGATCATCCCGCCGCGTGATCGCGGTCGTTACTCCGGATACATGGGTGCGGCCATGGCCGTCTCGATGTCCGGCGGACCGATCCTCGGTGGCGTCCTCGTGGACACTGCCGGCTGGCGCTGGTGCTTCTACGTGTGCGTTCCGTTGGCAGTCATCGCACTGTTCCTGCTTCAGCGCACTCTGCACGTCGAGACCGTGAAGAAGGACAACGTCTCCATCGACTGGATGGGCGCCACCCTGCTCACCGCCGGTGTCAGCGTCCTGCTGATCTGGGTTTCGTTTGCCGGCCAGGACGACTACTACGCCTGGTTCTCGAAAGAGTCGGCCTACTTCGTCATCGGTGGTCTGGCCCTGCTCGGCCTGACGATGTTCGTCGAATCCAAGGTCAAGGACCCCATTCTGCCGATCAAGATCATCACCGAGCGCACCACTGCTCTCGCGATCATCGCCTCGATCGCCGTTGGTGTCGGCCTCTTCGGTGCAACGACCTTCCTGACGCAGTACTTCCAGACCGCCCGTGGATTCGATCCCACCGAAGCCGGATTGCTCACCATCCCGATGGTGGCAGGCATGCTCGTCGCGTCCGTCGGCTCGGGACAGCTGATCACCAAGTTCGGTCAGTGGAAGCCCTTCATCGTCGCCGGCGCTGTTCTCCTGCTGGTCGGTTTCGGTCTGCTGTCGACGATCGACCACGCCACCAGCCTCTGGACCATCGGAGTCTTCATCGCCATCGTCGGTCTGGGTACCGGTATGTTGATGCAGAACATCGTTCTTGCGGTGCAGAACACGGTCAGTGTCGAGAACATCGGCGCGGCCAGCAGTATCGTGGCGTTCTTCCGCACCTTCGGCGGCGCGATCGGTGTTTCGGTGCTCGGATCGATTCTCGCGACCCGGGTCAAGACACTGACAGTCGATTCGGTCTCCACCTTGCCGCCCGAGCAGCAGGCGGTAGCCGGAAAGAGCCTGCAGGACGGACTCGACCTGAGCAACATGCCTGACTTCGTCTCGCAGATCGTCCGGTTCGCTTACGGCGACGCAACAGGACGGATCTTCCTGGTCGCAGCTGTCGTCGCGGTGGTCACGCTCGTATCGGTCATCTTCATCCCGAACCGTCCCCTGCGTACCACGATCGACATCGCGACTCCCGATGCAGAGCAGAAGTTCGAGGAAGAGCGCGAAGAGAAGAACGAGGAGAAGAACCTCACTCGCTGATCCTCACGCCCGGCTGATCTATCTTCAGGCCCCGTCTTCTGAAAGTTCGCTCACGCCATAGCCCATCGAACGCGGACCGAGATCGATTCCTCGATCTCTCCGCGTTCGACGGGTATCGGGGCCGAATCCGCTTTCATTGCCGCGACACGTCCGCGCGTCGGCACGACCTGGTCGAAGTCCTCGAGCACCTCGAGGACTTCGACCAGATCTTTGTCTGCCAGGTCTGCGAACTGCCTCGCCTTCGATTCGGCTGCCGTCCATGCCAACTCGCGTGCCTTTGTCGCCAGATCGCTGCGGTCGTCGAGATCGAACTCCAGTCCGTCGAGTCGGATGGCATCGCCGCCCACGGATTCACACGCTGCGATGACGGCTGAGGGCGAGTTGGCCGCGTCCGGCTCCAGCTCGCGCAGTACGACTCGAAAAGTTGTCGATGCGGTGAAACCTGTTGTCTCCTGCCGACCTCCGTCGCTCCAATGGATTTGTGGATGCACGCTCAGTCCGGCGGTGGTGAGGTCCGCTCCGTGTACACCGCGCGCGTGCAGGGTTTCGGTCAGAGCAGTGGACAGGCGGGCGACGGCATCGAATGCGTCGGAAACGGCTGTCTGCGTCACCGATACTCCGATCGTCAACCGAACGATGTCGGGAACAGCTGTTGCAGTGGCGGTTCCGGTCACCGTGACAGTGGACGACTCCGAGGTGAGGGCGGTGGTCGGCATGTGTACGTCCTATCCGATTCGTCCGGCGGAGATGACACTCCGCAACATCAGGTCCAATTGCTCGTAGGCTCCCGCTGCAAGTCGTTCGAGAAGCGCAAGTTTCAACTCGGGCGCCTGCGCGGTCAGTTCTGCATATCGCTCCGGGGTCAGGACGGCCACGGTGACCGTCGAATCGGCGCGAATGTCGTTGAGGAACGGGGTGTCGAGGAACATCGTCATCTCGCCGAACGTCATTCCGGCGGAAAGCGTAGTGATGCGATGCTCGACCCCGTGTGCGTCGGTGAACATGGTGCTGACCTGGCCACTGAGAATCAGATAGAACCCCGAGGCCGCTTCACCTCGGCGGGCGATCTTCTCGCCGCGGGCATACGTTCGCGTCTCCAATTCCGCCGAGAATCCCTCGATCTGTGCCGCGGAGAGAGCATCGAGAACGGGATGATCCTCGATCGAGATCGTCGACGCCTGTCGATCTGCCTCACAGTGCACCGCAAGCAACGTGTCCTCGCACCACTGCATCGCGGAATCGAGGTCTGCAAAAACTCGACCACTTCTTCTGGCGGGGTCGACGCTCGAACTTCGTTGTCCCAGTAGTCCTTGCGGATCGACGACCGCCACTGCGCAGGCTTGTTCGGCCAGTTGCACTTGAAGTGCAGTGATCATGCGGACCGCGACGTCACTGGCGTCGTCGACGCGGCGCACGTCGATGACGACAACTTCGAGGCCCTCGTCCACCGAGCCGATTTCGCGCACCGCCGATTCGGCGCCGGTGAAGAGGAGATCCCCGTGCAGTTCGTAGACCCGACTGCGTTTGCCGACGTCGTCGAGCACAGCTTGTTCGGTTGGGGTGCGTCGCACTCGCGACGGCGCTTCGATGACGCTGTACCTGGCCCGGATCGAGGAGCGTGACGCCCGCGTCACGTGGAGGAAGTGCAGTTCGAGTTCCTTCGACAGCGCCCGGGCAGCAGCAACTCCACGAACGCTGTTTCCGTGAACGTCGAGTCTGGGGGAGTACACCGCGATGCCGATCTGGCCGGGCAGAACGGCCAGGACCCCGCCGCCGACGCCGCTCTTGGCCGGCAATCCGACTTCTACCAGCCACTTGCCGGCGCCGTCGTACATCCCGCAGGTGGCCATGACGCTGAGGACCTGCTCGACGCCCGCGGGAGCCAGCGCACGCTCGCGCGTGACGGGATTCAGGCCGTTGTTCGCGAGCGTCGCGGCCATCAGACTCAGATCACGGCAGGTCACGTCGATCGAGCATTGACGGAAGTACAGGTCGACGGCCTCGTCGGGATTGCCGGTGATGACGTCGAAGGATCGCAGCATGTGGCCGATCGCGCGGTTGCGGTGACCGGTACGGGCTTCCGACGTGTAGACCGACTCGTTGAAGCTCAGCTCCCGGCCCGCATATCGCGAGTACGCCGAGCGAATCCGCTCGAAGCGGACCTCGGCATTGACGCCGGCGACCAGGGATGCAGCCGTGATCGCGCCGGCATTGATCATAGGGTTTCGCGGACGTTCGGTGAGCGGGTCGAGGCTGATTTCGTTGAACGGCTCGCCGGACGGTTCCACATCGATTTTCGCGGCAACCGCCTCACTTCCCCGATCGGCGAGAGCCAACGCATAGGTGAAGGGTTTCGAGATCGACTGAATGGTGAACGGGACTCGTGAGTCACCGATCTCGTATACGTAACCGTCGACTGTCGCGATGCAGATCCCGAACGAATCGGGAGCGACCGCCGCGAGTTCGGGGATGTAGTCGGCCAACTCGCCGTCGTCGAGTGATCGGACTTCGTCGAATACTCGCGCTATCAGGTCGTCGACCACAGTTCCCATACGTCGACCTTAAGCTGACACGGCGGTCGTTTTGTGGAACAAGAGTCGCCGAGTCGATTGGGGACGATCCCATTTGTCTGTGATTGCGATCACGAGCGATCCGCGGGATTTCGCTGTTACTCGAAGTCACACCGGAATCGGGCCGAGTCCGCGTGTCGGTTCGCCGGAACGCTCCGTAGACTGGCAGCACTGTCGCGAAGACAGCCGCGGCGCGCACCGGTGCAGCTGTGAAGCACGGAGGGAGCGATCTCGTTGGGTGTTCTTGCCCGCATTCAGGGTCCTGACGATCTACGTCAGTTGAGCCACGCCGAGATGACGGAGTTGGCCGACGAGATTCGTGAGTTCCTCGTGCTGAAGGTCGCTGCGTCTGGTGGTCACCTCGGGCCCAACTTGGGCGTCGTGGAGTTGACCCTCGCACTGCACCGAATTTTCGACTCGCCGCAGGACGCGATCATCTTCGACACGGGCCATCAGGCCTATGTACACAAGATCCTCACCGGTCGTCAGGATCAGTTCGACACTCTGCGTAAGCAGGGCGGACTGTCCGGGTATCCGTGCCGCGCCGAGAGCGAACACGACTGGGTCGAGTCCTCTCATGCTTCCGCCGCGTTGTCCTACGCCGACGGCCTCGCGAAGGCCTTCGCGCTGACGGGTCAGAATCGCCACGTTGTTGCCGTTGTCGGCGACGGCGCCCTGACCGGCGGAATGTGTTGGGAAGCGCTCAACAACATCGCAGCCGGCAAAGATCGTTCGGTGGTGATCGTGGTCAACGACAACGGTCGCTCGTACGCACCGACCATCGGCGGCCTTGCCGATCATCTCTCGGCGCTGCGCACCGCACCGAGTTACGAGCGCGCCCTCGACAGCGGCCGACGCATGGTCAAGAGACTGCCCTGGGTCGGGCGCACTGCTTACTCCGTCCTGCATGGGATGAAGGCCGGTCTCAAGGACGCGGTCAGTCCTCAGGTGATGTTCACCGATCTCGGTATCAAGTACCTCGGACCGGTCGACGGTCACGACGAAGCTGCCATGGAATCGGCGTTGCGCCGGGCGAAGGCCTACGGCGGACCAGTCATCGTTCACGCCGTCACCCGCAAGGGCAACGGTTACGCACACGCCGAGAACGACGTGGCCGATCAGATGCATGCAACCGGCGTCATCGATCCCGTCACCGGTCGCGGCACCAAGTCGTCAGCGCCGGACTGGACGTCGGTCTTCTCGGCCGCACTGATCGAGCAGGCTTCGCGTCGTGAGGACATCGTCGCCATCACCGCGGCCATGGCCGGCCCCACCGGGCTCGCGGCATTCGGTGAGAAGTTTCCCGACCGCATGTTCGACGTCGGTATCGCCGAGCAGCACGCGATGACCTCGGCCGCCGGCCTTGCATTGGGCGGACTGCACCCCGTGGTCGCGATCTACTCGACCTTCCTCAACCGAGCGTTCGACCAGTTGTTGATGGATGTCGCACTGCTCAAGCAACCGGTGACAATCGTGCTCGACCGCGCCGGTGTCACCGGAGTGGACGGCGCCAGCCACAACGGCGTCTGGGACCTTTCGCTGCTCGGAATCATCCCCGGGATTCGTGTCGCGGCACCGCGTGACGCCGACACACTGCGTGAAGAACTGGACGAGGCACTCCTCGTCGACGACGGACCAACTGTCGTACGCTTCCCGAAGGGCGCTGTACCCGAAGCGATTCCGGCCGTGAAGCGACTCGACGGAATGGTCGACGTTCTCAAGGTCAGCGAGGGCGAGCGCGGAGACGTGCTGCTCGTCGCGGTGGGTCCGTTTGCCTCCTTGGCGCTCGAGATCGCCGATCGACTCGACAAGCAGGGCATCTCGGTTGCCGTCGTTGATCCGCGTTGGGTTCTGCCGGTAGCAGATTCGCTGGTGAAGATGGCGGACAAGTACGCGCTCGTTGTCACCATCGAGGACGGCGGCCTACACGGCGGTATCGGTTCGACGGTCTCCGCTGCGATGCGCGCCGCCGGAGTTCACACCTCGTGCCGCGACATGGGCGTTCCCCAGCAGTTCCTCGATCATGCCAGTCGCGAGGCCATCCACAAGGAGCTTGGCCTGACGGCTCAGGACCTCTCCCGCAAGATCACCGGCTGGGTGGCAGGAATGGGTAGCGTCGGAGTCCACGTCCAGGAGGACGCGTCTTCGGCCTCGGCTCAGGGTGAAGTCGCACAAGGCTGACAGGTCGTCTACCGACAAATCTCGAAAAGCGGTGGCCCTCGGATCAATCCGAGGGCCACCGCTTTTCGGTGTGAAGGTGCGAAACCGGGAGAGCGCTATTGCACGGATTCGAGTGTGCTGCCTCGCGTTTCCTTCACGAACCTCAGGACGACGAACAGCGACAGTAGCGCCATGACTGCGTATCCGGCGTAGGTGTACGACAGATTCCAATCGGCGAGTGCCGGGAACGTCCAGGACACCAGGAAGTTCGCGACCCAGTTGGTGGCGGTGGCGATTCCGACTGCAGCGGCGCGTACCCGGTTCGGGAACATTTCGGAGATCAGTACCCACACCACGGGACCCCAGGACAAAGCGAAGAAGAAGACGAACGCGTTGGCTCCGATGAGTGCGATCGTGGCGTTGGCGCCGGAAAGCGTCGCTACGGATTCACCGATCTCGTTCTTCGTCACTGTTGCCGAATGGAAACAGAATGCTGCGGTGCCCAGCGAGATGGCCATACCGACAGAGCCGACAAGGAGCAGTGGCTTCCGCCCGACGCGATCGATGACGGCGATGGCGACAAACGTACCGACGATGTTGACCAAGGCGCTCACGACGCTGATGAGCAGCGAGCGATCGGCTCCGAAACCAACTGCCTGCCACAGGGTGCTCGAGTAGTAGAAGATCACGTTGATGCCGACCAGCTGCTGCAGTGCTGCGAGCGCGATGCCGACCCAGACCAGATGGGATACGCCGAGCCGCTTCGAGAAGAGTTGACGCACCGTGGTTTTGGCTTGTTTCTCCGTCAGTGATTCGCGGATCTCGTTCATGCGCACGGTGACTGCGTCGTGATCTCCGCCTTCGAGATCGGAGATGATCTTGCGCGCACGATCGTCCTTGCCCTGCGCCACCAGGAATCGTGGAGACTCCGGAATCGTGGTTGTCATGATCAGGTACAGGACTGCGGGAACGGCCTCGAGCATCAGCATCCACTGCCAGGCTTCGAGACCCGCGATCTGATTGCGATCGCCACCGGCCGCGGCTTGGAGTGCGTAGTTGACCAACTGCGATACAGCGATTCCGAGAACGATCGCCAACTGGTACATCGAACCGAGGCGGCCGCGTATCGCGGCGGGGGAGATCTCCGCGATGTACGCCGGGGCGATGACGGACGCGAAGCCCACTGCCAGGCCGCCGACCACTCGCCAGAAGGTGAGGTCGTAGACGCTGAACGGAATTGCGGAACCGACGGCGCCGATGATGAACAGCACCGCGGCTATCTGCATGACGCGGATGCGGCCGAGGCGATCTGCGAGTGTGCCTGCGATCCAGGCGCCGAGTGCTGCGCCGAGCAGGGTCAGTGAGACCGTGAGCCCGGTGCCCGAAGCACCGATGTCGTACTTGTCTCGGATCGCACCGACTGCCCCGTTGATGACGGCGGTGTCGTATCCGAACAGAAAACCACCGAGCGCGGCGGCGCCGGCGAAGAGCACTGCATGTCCGACGTCGGCGCGAGTAGCGCCGGATCCACCGCCGGCGGCGGTTCCGCTGAATGCCATTCCTGCCCCCTCAAAAGGCCCTACGGTCGACACCCCGATGCGTCGATCCATCCGCGAGCACTCTGCACGCTACGCCCACCGGGGCAGATTTGGCGGGGACTCACGCGCCGTTATCCAGCTGAGTCCATTCCGAGGTCGAATCAACCGGTCGCAGAGATGAAGTATTGATTGCAGTGACCATGCAGACAATAAGATCAATGCAGGTGAAGGCGGTTTACCTGCCCGCGAGACGCTCGGCTTTTGTCGCGATGTCCTCGAGATCCTTGGCCATGAATTTCCGGGTCACCCGCGCGCCCAATCGACCGAATACCGCTGTGAAGATCTTCGAGATGCGTGAGGGGGATTCGGATTCACCGGAGAAAAACATCTCGAGGATCGTGCCTGTGGCGTCAGGCTTCAGGGTGAACCCACTCGTGTAGTTCATGCCGTGGGAGTTGGCTTTGACGACCGTGCGGGTGGGAGCCTCGACCTCGGTGACCCACATGTCCTCGGTTGCTTCCTTGCCCATCATCTTCCGAGTTTCACGCCACTTGGTGCCGACGGCGTATCCCTCTCCGGCGAGACGCTCGATCCGGATCACGCCGGAGAGGGTGTCGGCAGCATTGTCGAGGTCCGTGAGGACCTGCCACACGGTGTCGACCGATGCTTTGACGTGTCTGGTCACGGAGATCGAAAGTTCAGCCATGCAGGTGAGCATAAAGACCGTGACCGACACTGCATCTTATCTAGGCGGTCGCGCGCTTTGCGGCTTCGCTCAACGTCGGTGTGATCCGGCCGAGGACCCACGGCGTGCTGAGGACGTTGACGTTGCTCAGTCCGCCGATGACGCGAGTGTCGCTGAGGAAGGCGGTAGATCCGCGCTTGACCGCGTCGAGCCCGCCGACTGCAGGGATGCCGGACGGATCGCCGGAGCCGTCGGTGAAGCCGACGATCACGTCGGCGTCGATGTCGGCGATGTTCTCGTAGGAGATCGTCTTGAAGAAGGTTCCGCCTGCATTGTCCGCCGCGAGCTTTTCGACGCCGGGCGCATTGACGAATCCGAGTTCCGTCAGCACCTGGACACGCGGATCGGTGGGCAGGTAGACGTTGATGTTGCTCGAATCGGTGTCGAAGTTGACCACTGCCAATGTCTTTCCGGCAAACTCCGGGTGGGCTGCGGCGGTATCGGCGAGAGTTGCGTCGAGGCCGTCGACGAGCTTGTCGGCCTCTTCGCTCTTACCGACGGCCTTGCCGACGATTCGGGTCTGGTCCTGCCAGGTCGTCTGCCACGCTGCGCCGGGGTAAGCAGCCGTCGGTGCGATCTTGCTCAGCTGGTTGTAGACGGACTCCTCGAAGCCCTCGTACGGCGCCAGGATCACATCCGGTGTCAATGACGCAATGGTCTCGACCGGCGGCTCGCCGCTCGCCGGCATGTCGAAGAGTGTGGTCTTGTCCGCGTCGAAGTAATCCTGCGCCCACGGCATGACTCCGTTGTCGTCCGCGCCGTAGGTGTACTTGGGCTGGCCGACCGGAGTGAGATCGAGTGCGTACAGGATGTCTTGTGCGTTCCAGCCGAGGGTGACGAGCCGTTCGGGCTTGGATTCGATCGTCGTCGTGCCGAAGGTGTTCTCGATCCTGACGGGGAATCCGTCCGTACCTTGTGATGCTGTCGAGGTGTCTGAATCAGATGAGCACGAGACAAGTGCGGTGACTGCAATCGCAGCCGCACCGAGGGCGGCGAGGCCCCGAACAGAAGTTTTCATGAAGGGCAGCCTAACCTACTGCTATTTGGCGGCCAAACGAAACCATTCGTGCCGTTTATGCAGGTAGGACTCGGATGTGCACTGCGTTTCGTCGCCCGGAATTTCGGTGCGCGATACTTTCATCGTGCGATCACAGCAGAAGATTCTCGGCGCCGCCCTCGGTCTGATCGAAGGTGGCGGATTCGAGGCTGTGAACATTGCCGCAGTTGCCACCGCGGCCGGTGTCTCGCGCCAGACGGTGTACTCGATCTTCGGCACACGTGAAGAGGTCGTCTCCCAGGCGATGGGCGGTCTCGCTGTCGAGGTTCTCGGGGAGATCACGGCACAGGTGGAGTCGGTCGACACGGCGTGCGACTACGTCGTCGAATTCATCGTTGCCGCGCGCACAGCGGTTCGCGCGCACCCGGTTCTGGCGACGCTGCTGCTTGCCGAGCGGGGAAACCCCGTCTTCGACCTCGAAATGATGAGTCGAGCAATACCTTTCGCTCGTCAGATGCTCGCTCCCATGGTCGAGCGTGGTCTCGCCACGGAGGCGGAGTTGGACGAGACGGTGGAAATCGCCGTGCGCCTGGGGCTTTCGGTTGTTGCTTTCGACAGTGAGTTCGTCCATTCCGACGACTCCCTGCGGGCCTTTCTCGGGCGATGGCTTGGACCCGCGATGCGATCCACCTCGTAGATCGTCGTTGCTGTCAATACCTTGACACTTCATTGCGAGAGTGTCTAGTTTTGGCATGCCCGGAATTCTCTGGCGACATTCTTCGAGGGAGCACCAGTCATGTCCGGAGTCAAACGTAGATCGTTCTTGGCCGGTACGGCCGCCGTGGGAGTTGCGATGATGGCGCCACGCACTGCCAAGGCCGCAACCGGGATTCCGCTGACACGTGAAGAGCACCGCGTCGTGGTAATCGGCTCAGGTTTCGGGGGCGGGGTGACGGCTCTTCGCTTGGCCGAGGCCGGAGTTCCGGTCACCCTGCTGGAGAGAGGGATTCGGTGGCAGACGGGGCCGAATGCCGAAACTTTTCCGCATCCCGCACGTCCGGACAAGCGCATCCTCTGGCATCAGTCCAACCCGACTCTGTTCGGTAGGCCGGCGATCTTCGAGCCCTATGCAGGTTTGCTGGAGACGGTGACCGGTGAGAACATGACAGCGATCTGCGCTGCCGGCGTGGGCGGCGGATCGCTTGTGTACCAAGGGATGACGCTGCAGCCGGAAGCAGCGGTGTTCAACGCGCATTTCCCGGAGGAACTCGACTATCCACGAATGGACCGCGTCCACTACCCGCGGGTGGCACGGATGCTGCAACTGGAAACTGCACCGGAAGAACTGATCTCCAGTCCGAACTACGAGGCGGCACGCGTCTTCGCGCGCAACGCAATGCGTTCCGGTCTTCCGGTGTCGAAAATTCCGATGCCGATCGACTGGAACTACGCGTTGGCCGAACTTCGGGGTGAGATGAAGCCGTCGTACACCAACGGTGACGGCGCACTCGGGGTCAACAACGGTGGCAAGCATTCGGTGGACGTCACCTACATTGCCGCTGCCGAAGCGACCGGATTGGTGAACGTGGAGACCTTGCACCAGGTCACCGACGTCGAACGGGCAGCTGACGGGAGGTGGCGCGTGTACGTGGACCGGACCGATATTGCCGGCACGGTTCTCGAGAACAAGATCTTGACGACGGATGCGCTCGTGATGGCTGCCGGCAGCATGAACACCACCAAACTCCTGGTCCGCGCCGCGGCAACGGGGCGGATCACGGATCTGCCGGACGAGCTCGGCGCGGGGTGGGGGACCAATGCCGACCGGATCTACATCTGGTCGGATCTCGCCGAGAACTTCGGCGCCACCCAGGGCGGGCCTGTTGTCTACGGCAGCCGAAACTGGGAAGACCCGCACAACGCGTTCACCGTCATACAGGCGTCGTTCCCGCCCGTTGCGTTCGACGCTCACAGCACGGTGATGGTCGGATTCGGTGTGAGCCGCGACCGAGGTCGGTTCGTGTACGACTCGGCGCGGGGTGAGGCGGTGCTCCGTTGGCCGAAGGACGGGGATTCGGCGATCCAGCAAGGCCACATCGGACCTGCGGCCCAGCAGATCGCGGCAGGAGGACTGCTCACCGACACCAACGCGTTACTGCCGTCCACCTGGCATCCCCTCGGCGGTGCCTGCATGAACTCGGTGTGCGACCTCGACGGGCGGGTTCTCGGCCAGCGGGGGTTGTACGTGCTCGACGGTGCTCTGTTGCCGGGCAACTCCGCCGCGTGCAATCCATCGATGACCATCGCCGCAGTGGCTGAGCGCGCGCTCGAGAACATCGTGAAAGACGATGTGGGAACACTCTTCTGAGCCGCCGCAAACGTCACGGACGGCGTACCCGAGGGCACGCCGTCCGTGACGGGTCTATCGACATTCTCAGACGCTGGCAACACCGGGCGCGAGGAAGCGCTTGCCGTTGACGGCCTCGGAGGTACCGGTGCGGTCGAGGTACGGCGTGATGCCGCCGTTCCAGAATCCGAATCCGCCGCCGAGCAGCAGGCAGAGGTCGATGTCCTCGGCCGCCGCTACGACGCCCTCGTCGAGCATGATCTGAATTTCCTCGGCGAATGCGCGACGTGTGCGCTCGAGGACCTCTTCCGAAGTGGACGCCTTGTCACCCTGCGGCCACAGTGCGGCGACCTCGGGGTCGACGGCCTGACCGTTCTCGCCCCAGGTCCACACGCCGGGCTTGCGGGCCTCGACGAGTGCTTCGAGTCCGGGTGAGCTCTTGAACCGGTCCGGGTACGACTCCTGCAGGGTCTCGCCGGTGTGCAGTGCCACGGCGGGTCCGACGAGGGCCAGCAGCGTGAACGGCGACATCGGCATACCGAGTTCGGCGATCGCATTGTCTGCGACGTCGAAGGGGGTGCCTTCGTCGACGGCAGACATGACCTCACCCAAGGTGCGGGTGACGAGGCGGTTGAAGACGAATCCGGCCTTGTCGCCGCAGAGGACGGCGGACTTCTTCAGTGACTTCGCGGTGGCGAAAGCCGTTGCGAGAGTTGCGTCGTCGGTCTTTTCGCCCTTGATGATCTCGAGGAGGGGAAGCACGGCCACCGGGTTGAAGAAGTGGAAGCCCACCACACGCTCGGGATGCTCGAGCCCGGACGCCATCTCCGTGATGGAGAGCGAGGAGGTGTTGGTCGCGAGGATGGTTTCGGGAGCGATGAACTGCTCGAGTTCCGCAAAGACCTTCTTCTTGACGTCCATGTTCTCGAAGACGGCTTCGATGACGAAGTCGGTCTTGGCGAACGCGGCCTTGTCGAGCGAGCCGGAAACGAGTGCCTTGAGGCGGTTCGCGGCGTCGGGCGACAGGCGTCCCTTGCCCTGGAGCTTCTCGATCTCGGTGTGGACGTAGCCGACGCCCTTGTCGATGCGCTCCTGGTCGATATCGGTCAGGATGACCGGCACCTTGAGCTGGCGGACGAAGAGCAGCGCGAGCTGGCTGGCCATGAGGCCGGCACCGACGATGCCGACGCCGCTGACCTTACGAGCGAGTGAGCGATCGGGTGCTCCGGCGGGACGTTTGGCGCGCTTGTTCACCAGATCGAAGGCGTACAGACCAGCACGGAGCTCGTCCGTCAGCAGGAGATCGGCAAGAGCCTCGTCCTCGGCCGCGAAGCCCTTGTCGAGCGAAGCGGCATCGGTGATGTCGGTGCTGCGAGCCAGTTCGAGCAGCTCGACGGCCTTGACGGCGCCGGGTGCATTGCCCTTGGTCTTGCCGTCGACGATCGCCTTCGCGCGGGCGATCGCGTCGTCCCAGCCCTGGCCACGATCGATCTCGGGGCGAGCGGGGGTGACGGTGCCGGCGAGGACCTGCGACGCCCAGGCGAGGGACTGCTCGATGAAGTCGGCGGAGTCGAGAACGACGTCGACGACGCCGAGTTCGAGTGCCTTCTTGGGGGAGAGCACCTTGTTCTGGTTCAGCGAGTTCTCGATCACCACGGTGACGGCGTTGGACGGGCCGACCAGGTTGGGGAGCAGTTGCGTTCCGCCCCAACCGGGTACAAGACCGAGGAATGCTTCCGGAAGGCCCAGCGCGCCCGCGTTGGCGGCAACCGTGCGGTAGTGGCTGTGCAGGCCTACTTCGAGGCCGCCGCCCAGGGCGACGCCGTTGATGAAGGCGAACGTGGGAACGGAGGACTCACGGAGGCGTCGGAACACCTTGTGGCCCAAGCGGCCCAGCTCGAGTCCCTGCTCACGCGAGGTGATCGCGGGAACACCCTTGAGGTCCGCGCCGGCGGCGAAGATGAAGGGCTTGCCGGTGACCGCGACGGCTACCGGGTTGGCGGCAAAGGCTTCGTCGAGGGCAGCGTCGAATGCTGCGAGTCCGCCGGGACCGAAGGACGACGGCTTGGTGTGGTCGAAGCCGTTGTCGAGGGTGATCAGTGCAAACGGGCCCTCGATACCGGGAACCGAGATGATCTTGGTGTAGGCGTTCGTGACGACCTCGTCGGCGAATGCTGTTGCAATATCAGACATTTAGTTGACTCCTGCCTGGTAGTCAGCGTGGTTCGGGTTCTCCCAGATGACGGTGCCGCCCATGCCGAGGCCGATGCACATGGTGGTCAAGCCGTAGCGCACGTCGGGGCGTGTCGCGAACTGGCGGGAGAGCTGCGTCATCAGGCGAACGCCCGAGGAAGCGAGGGGGTGGCCACACGCGATGGCGCCGCCCCACTGGTTGACGCGCGGGTCGTCGTCGGCGATTCCGTAGTGCTCGAGGAACGCGAGAACCTGAACGGCGAAGGCTTCGTTGATCTCGAAGAGTCCGATGTCCTCGATCTTCAGGCCGGTACGGGCCAGGAGCTTCTCCGTGGCGGGAACCGGGCCGATGCCCATGACGGCGGGGTCGACGCCCTGGTAAGCAAAGCCGACCATGCGCATGCCGACGGGCAGGCCGAGTTCGGCTGCGGTGTCCTCGCCGGCGAGGAGTGCGGCGGTGGCGCCGTCGTTGAGTCCGGCGGCGTTACCGGCGGTGATGCGTCCGGCCGGGCGGAACGGCGTCTTGAGCTTCGCGAGGTCTTCGACAGTGGTTCCGGGGCGCGGCGGCTCGTCCTCGGTGGCCAGACCCCAGCCCGCGGAACTGCGAGTGGCGACGGGGACCAAGGTGTCGGCGATGAAGCCGACCTTCTTGGCGGCTTCGTACTTGTTCTGGCTGTTCACGGCGTATGCGTCCGTGCGGTCCTTCGTGATGGTCGGGAACCGGTCGTGCAGGTTCTCGGCGGTATTACCCATCACGAGGGCGCTCGGATCGACCAGGCGGTCGGCGAGGAAACGCGGGTTGGGGTCTGCGCCCTCACCCATCGGATGGTGGCCCATGTGCTCGACGCCACCGGCGATCACGACGTCGTACTGGCCGAAGCCGATACCCGACGCGGTGGTGGTGACGGCCGTCATCGCGCCGGCACACATGCGGTCGATGGCGAATCCGGGAACGGTTTCGGGGAGACCGGCGAGGATCGCAGCGGTGCGGCCGATGGTCAGGCCCTGGTCACCGGTCTGCGTCGTGGCTGCGACGGCCACTTCGTCGATCCGCGCGGGATCGAGCTGCGGGTTACGACGAAGCAGCTCACGAATCGCCTTGACGACGAGATCGTCTGCGCGTGTGTCGGCGTACATGCCTTTCGGGCCGGCCTTGCCGAACGGGGTGCGAATGCCGTCGACGAAGACGACGTTGCGTTGGTTGTTTGTGGATGGAGCCACGCGAATTCCTCCTGATGGAGCTGCCCACCGCACCGAAGGGCGGTGAGACGTTGGTTCGGCGATCACGGCCAGGCGTCCGGCCTCGTATCGAGCGTACTACTGCCCATTACTGACCGGTAACTTAACGTGCCGAATTGCTCCAACTTCACACCGGGGTCAGGTCAGGATTTCGGCTCTTCCACTTCGGGCTCGGCCGGGACCACGGAGTTCAGTGCCTCTGCGAGGACGGGAGCCGTCAAAGTGCGTTGCCAGCCACGTGCGCCACCGGAAGTGAGCTTGGTCTCGATTGCGCTCTCGACTTCGGCGATGTCCGAGTCGGGTTCCAATCTCCAGTCCCAGCACAGGCGCCTGACCAGATCGGGTTGGAGCAGGTTTTCCACCGGTACCGAAACCTCTTTGCTCAGGTCCGACAGTGCTGCGCGCGCCGCCGTCAACCGGTCGGCAGCGGCTGGATCCTGTCGAGCCCAGCGACCGGCGGCGGGGGGCCCGACGATCGGCGGAGTCTTCGGCGGAAGCTCACTGTCGGGGAGCCTGCGCGCGGCTTCGAGTGCATCCATCCAAATACGCGAATAACGACGTTGACGTGGTCCGCCGAAGACGGGAAGGGAGCGGAGCGCGTCCAACGACTGAGGATCTTTGAGAGCGGCATCGATGATCGCGGAGTCGGGAAGTACCCGGCTCGGAGACACGTCGCGTTTGCGTGCGAGATCCTCACGGGCCTGCCACAGCGCCCGCACTGCCGCCAACTGACGGGTGGTCTTGAGTGAGGTGATGTGCGACGTACGACGCCAACGGTCAGGCTTGGGTTTAGGCGGGCCGGCCAGCCGGATGTACTCGAACTCTTCCTTCGCCCACTCGAGCTTTCCCTGCGATTCGAGTTCGGCCTCCATCGCGTCGCGCAGCTCGAGAAGCACTTCGACGTCGAGGGCGGCGTAGTTCAACCACGCGTCCGGCAGCGGACGCGTGGACCAGTCGGCAGCGCCGTGACCCTTGCGAAGTTCCACCCGCAGGGTTCGTTCGACTATTGCGGCCAGTCCGACTCGTTCGAAGCCCGCCAGTCGTCCCGCCAATTCGGTGTCGAAGAGTTCCGCCGGTGTCAGGCCCAATTCTGCGAGGCCGGGGAGATCTTGATCCGCAGAGTGAAGCACCCATTGCAACGGGTTGATCGCCTCGGCCAACGGCTGTAGATCCTGCGCCGTCGGAATCGGATCGAGCAGGAACGATCCCGCGCCTTCGCGTCGGAGCTGGATCAGGTACGCCCGTGCCGAATAGCGGAATCCGGATGCCCGCTCGGCGTCCACCGCGAGCGGGCCGTGGCCGGAGGCCAACGCGGCCGCGGCGGCTGCGACGCCGGCGGCAGTGGTGATGACTTCCGGAACTCCGTCACGAGGTACGAGCAGCGGAACTACGTCGGAGGTGGGCTCGGTCGCATCATCGGTGACTTCGGACATGGTCACTGACTCTACGTCGCAGTGGGGACAGTGGTTGTCACCTCAGCCTCGAACAGTTCGTCGAGAGCTGCCCCGAAACCTTGCGCGAGCTCATCCAATTCGGGTGCCAGATCAGAGCAACTGACGATGCCGACGTCGAGTTTTCCGTCGAGCGACATCACCGTCACGTTGAGGCCCGCCCCGTGAAAGATCGGACCGAGGGGGAACATTCCTTTGATTTGCGCGCCCAAAAAGTAGAGCGGGACCGGCGGCCCTGGCACGTTGGAGACCACCAGGTTGGACACGACGGGGTGACGTTCGGCGAGCTTGAGTGACGAGTACACGCGCATAGCGGCGCCGAACACCGCCGGCGATGCGAACTGCGACCAGTCTTGAAGCATGTTCGCCCCGAGTGCTTCGTTGTGGTTCTTCGAGGTAGCGTTGTAATCGCTGATCGCGTGCAGACGTTCGACCGGATCGGCGATCTGGGTGCCGAGTTGCGTGAACATGCCCGAGATCTGGTTCGTGCCCGGACGATCGGATTTGCCGTGGACCGACACCGGCACCATGGCGACGAGGGAATCCTCCGGCAGTTCGTCCCGTTCTTCCAGGTACTTACGCAATGCTCCGGCGCAGAGCGCGAGAACCACGTCGTTGACCTTCACGCCGTGACGGTCTTTGACGGCTTTGACCTTCGCGAGATCGAGTTGGCTGAACGCGACGTTGCGGTGACCGGTGATGGCGCCGTTGAACGAGGTCCGCGGCGCGGTGAACGGCGCAGGCATGGCTTCACCCTTCCGTGCGCGCGTCACCCACTTGGGGAGCATGGCGATTCCGCCGGGAACAAGTCGGGCAATTCGTGCGGGCCGTGCGATCACGGCCATGAGCCCGCCGAGTGCGATGTCAAGCGTTCCCGCGTCGCCTGCACCCTGAGCGTCGGGGTCCACCAGGGCCGGTGAATCCGGTTCGAGGCTGCACAGCTGAGCCAGGATGTTTGCGCCGGTTATGCCGTCGGCGGCGCTGTGATGGATCTTCGACATGACCGCGATCTGTCCGTCGGCGAGTCCCTCGATGACCCACATCTCCCACAGTGGACGCGACCGATCCAATGGCTGGCTGGCGATGTGCCCGGCAAGTTCCGCCAGTTCCGCGTGGGTGCCCGGCGCGGGTACCGCGGTCCGATGGCAATGCCGCTCGATGTCGAAATCGTGATCGTCGACCCACACCGGGTAGTCGAGATTGAGGCGCGAATCCTTGAGTTTGCGCCGGAAGGTCGGCATGGTGGCCATCCGCGAGTCCAACTCGCGAAGCAGCTTCCGGTAGTCGTAACCGCCCGGGATGGTCGTGGGGTCGAGCAGGACAAGTCCACAAACGTGCAATAGCTGGGTCGGTGTTTCCAAGTAGAGGAAGGTCGCGTCGAGTCCGCTGAGACGTTGCATGACTCATTTTAGAACAGGTTCTAGTATTTTTCCGGGGGAATGCTCAAACGAGTAGCAGAGTCAGTCGTTCTGCCGCGACAGCGTGGTTATCCCGGCGGGAGGAAGTCCCGCCGCATAGGCGAGAACTTCACAGAAAGCCTCGACGTGGTGGGCCAGTTCGGACGAAGTTGCAGTCCAGGACGCTCGGAGTTCGAGCTGATGGGCTCGGGGCGGCCCAGCAATGTCGCCGTAGCGCACCGAAGTTGTGGCCGTGACCGTACCGCCCAGGGCGACAAAAGGTTCCGGCCCCGCCTCCAACGCGTCCACCAGCCAACTCCAGGCTACTTCGGGAAGCAGTGGATCCGCGGCGACGGCTTCGTCGAGATCGGCCTGGATATAGGCGACCAACCGCATGGTGCCGTTCCACGCCTCGTCGCCGTCCGGATCGAACAGCAGGATGAGGCGGCCGAAAGCGTCACCTTCGGATTGCTCTGCCACGACGTCGGAGTCCGGATGCAGTACCTCCGCCCCCACGGCGTGGCTGTACGGAGCGAGACGCTGCGGCGGACGGATGGGACCGACCTCTATCTCGGGCCGAACCCGCGCAGCGGTCATCGCCTCCACGGCGGCACGGAACTCGGCCGGGTCGGCTGTCGATCCGGATGTCGTCACAGGTCAGGACGTTAGTCGGGGATGCGGGCGGGTAGGTGGAGGCGCGCCGACCGAGTGTGGCTCGGGTGTGGGGGCGCTCACGAACCGCTCGGGTGTCCGATCCGGAGTGTGGGACATGGCAGCATTGAGTCGATCGAAGACACACGTTGGCGGAGAGCGCGAGGACTGATGAGCGGGTTGGACAACATGAATTCAGGCACCACCGGGTCGGCGGAATACAGCGCTCGGCGAGTTTTGCCCGACGCACCGTTGCTTGCCGCGGCGACCGGACGCACTCCGAGCCGACGGCCGGTGTGGTTCATGCGCCAGGCCGGGCGTTCGCTGCCGGAGTATCGCGAGATCCGCGCGGGGATCGGCATGTTGGAATCATGTTTCGATCCGGCACTGGTCTGTGAGATCACGATGCAGCCGGTGCGCCGTCACGACGTGGACGCGGCAATCCTGTTCTCGGACATCGTTGTTCCGCTCAAAGCCGCGGGAATCGATCTCGACATCGTTGCCGGCGTCGGACCGGTGGTTGCCAATCCGGTTCGCTCCGTCGCCGACGTCGCAGCACTCCCGCGTCTGGTCCCCGAAGAGGTAGGCGCAATCGCGCAGGCAGTTCGGCTTCTCACCGCCGAGTTGGGCTCGACTCCGCTGATCGGTTTTGCCGGAGCGCCGTTCACGTTGGCGTCGTATCTGGTCGAGGGCGGTCCGAGCCGGAACCACGAGAAGACCAAAGCGCTCATGCACTCCGACCCGAAGACCTGGCACGCGTTGCTCGGAAGCTTGGCGGACACCACGATCTGCTTCCTGCAAGCGCAGCTCAAGGCAGGTGTCGACGCAGTCCAGTTGTTCGACTCGTGGGCCGGCGCACTCTCGCTGGCCGACTACCGGGAATTTGTTCTCCCGCATTCCGAGCGCGTATTCGCCGAGGTTGCCGCTGCCGGCGTTCCGCGCATCCACTTCGGAGTCGGAACCGGTGAACTCCTCGGCGCGATGGGGGAGGCCGGCGCCGACGTCGTGGGTGTCGACTGGCGGATCCCGCTCGACGTCGCGGCAGGTCGTGTCGGTCCGGGCAAGGCACTGCAGGGCAATCTCGATCCCGCGGTCCTGTTCGCGGGCCCCGAGGTGATCGATCGCGAAGTACGACGGATCGCCGCCGAAGGGGATCGCGCGATTGAAGCCGGTGCCATCGGCCACATCTTCAACCTCGGCCACGGAGTTCTTCCCGACACCGATCCCACGGCGATCACCGCGGCGGTGGAGCTGGTGCACTCGCTGTGACGACCACTGGGCCGTCGGTCGCGGTGATCGGAGGCGGAATCTCCGGTCTGGTTGCCGCGTACCGGCTTCGGCGCAGTCTGGGTTCCGATGCCGACATCACGGTCGTCGACGACTCACCGCGACTGGGCGGGAAGCTGCGAACAGTTGATCTGGGCGGCGGACCGATCGACATCGGTGCCGAGGCGTTCATCGCCCGTCGGCCCGAGGTTCCCGCGCTTCTCGCCGAGCTGGGATTGACCGATCAGATCGTCTATCCCGCGGGGTTGAGCCCGTTGATCTGGTCTCAGGGATCACTGAATCGGTTGCCCACCGGAACCCTGATGGGAATTCCGGCGTCGGCGGAGTCGGTGCGAGATATTGTCGACGAGCAGACCCTGGCGCGCATAGCGGCCGAGCCGGCCATCCCGTTCGAGTGGACTCGCGGTTCCGATTGCAGTGTTGCCGAACTGGTTTCGCAGCGATTCGGTGATCAGGTGGTCAGTCGATCGGTGGATCCGCTTCTGGGCGGGGTGTACTCGGGGCTGGCGGAGACCATCGGCGTCCGCGCAGCATTGCCGACGCTCGCTGCGGCGCTCGATGCCGGGGCTCAAAGCCTCACGGATGCAGTCGCGGCTGCGTTGCCGACCCCTGCACCCGGACCGGTGTTCGGAGCGCTCAGGGACGGTTACGGCGTCCTGCTCGATGCGCTACGGGAGGCCGCCGACGCGACTTTCGTCCGCGGCGAGGCCTCGGGGTTACGCCGGGACGGGACGGGTTGGCACGTCAATCCGCTCGGCAGCGTCGACGCGGTGATTCTGGCGGTCCCGGCGCCGCGTGCAGCGACGCTGTTGGCCGGAGTTGATCCGAAGATCGCGAGGATCGCTGCGCGGATCGAACTGGCGTCGTCCGCGGTGGTGGCGCTCCGGCTGTCCGGGCAGGTCGATCTTCCGCAGAATTCGGGGATTCTTGTTGCCACCGACGCCGACCTGACCGCCAAGGCGTTCACGTTGTCGAGTCGGAAATGGACGCACCTCGCTGATCGCGGCGAGCATCTCGTTCGGGTGTCGTTCGGCCGATTCGGTGCATCGGAGATCGTCGACCGGCCGGATGGGGAACTGATCGAACTCGCGCGGGCCGATCTCGAGGTCGTGACCGCAATCACCGAGGAGCCGAGAGCAAGCTTCGTCCAGCGGTGGCACGGAGGCCTTCCGCAGTACGCCCCAGGTCACACGGAAATCGTGGCTGAAATCGAGTCCGAGATGACGCAGTTCGACGGTCTCGAAGTGGCTGGGTCGTGGCTGCACGGTGTCGGGGTTCCGGCGTGTGTCGCAGTCGGCACGACGGCGGCTACACGGATATTCGAGCGAGTGGCACGATAGACCCATGGCACGCCTTGATTTCGACAAACTGAACTCTGAAATCCGTTACCTCATGTTCTCCGTGTTCCAGGTGGAACCCGGTGTGCTGGGCGATGATCGGGAAGCTGCGGTCAAGGACGCCCGCTTGTTCTTCGAGGGTCTCGAAGACAAGGGCGTCGTGGTTCGCGGCATCTACGACGTCGCCGGCTTGCGCGCCGACGCGGACTTCATGATCTGGACCCACGCGGCCAGCATCGAGGAGCTGCAGGCCGCGTACGCGGATTTCCGTCGCACCACGGTCCTCGGACAGGCGAGTGCTCCGATCTGGAGCAACTCGGCGGTGCACCGCCCCGCGGAGTTCAACAAGAGCCACGTGCCCTCCTTCATCGCGGGTGAGGATCCGGGCGACTACATCTGCGTCTACCCGTTCGTCCGCTCGTACGAGTGGTACCTGCTCCCCGACGAGGAGCGTCGCAAGATGCTCGCCGATCACGGTATGGCTGCTCGTTCGTACAAGGACGTTCGCGCCAACACGGTCCCGGCCTTCGCGCTGGGGGACTACGAGTGGATTCTTGCGTTCGAAGCGCCGGAGCTCATCCGTATCGTCGATCTGATGCGCGATCTGCGTGCCACCGAAGCTCGCTTGCACGTTCGCGAAGAGGTGCCGTTCTTCACGGGGCCGCGCGTGGACATCGAGAAGCTGGTCCTTTCCCTTCCCTGACCTACTTCGAAGGTAGTTTCTGTGACAACTGCACCGAACCGGCGTCGTCAACACATGTCCCATTGGGGAATGTTCACCGCCGAGTCGGTCGCCGGCGAGGTGACCGCAGTGCATCCGTACGAGGGTGATTCGAACCCTTCGCCGATGCTCGGTAACCTCGCCGGTTCGGTGCGCAGTCGAGCTCGCGTTGCCGGCCCGGCGGTGCGCCGAGGTTGGCTCGAGAACGGACCGGGTCCCAGCGACCAACGTGGAGCGGACGAATTCGTCTCGGTCTCCTGGGACGAGCTGACAGAACTGCTCTCCCGTGAACTGCGCCGCGTGGTCGACACACATGGAAACAACGCGATCTTCGGTGGCTCGTACGGTTGGGCCAGCGCCGGTCGATTCCATCACGCGCAGAGCCAAGTTCACCGATTTCTGAATCAGCTGGGCGGATACACCAAGTCGGTCCACAGCTACTCGCTCGGTGCCACCGGCGTCATCATGCCGCGTGTGGTCGGAACGCACTGGAAGTTGTTCGCGCGCTCCACGTCGTGGGACGTCATCGCGGAGCATTCCGATCTCCTCGTCTCGTTCGGGGGAGTGCCGATCAAGAACACCGGAGTCAATGCCGGTGGTACGAGCGATCATCCGACGCTCGGGGCGCTCAACGCGTTTCGGGCCCGCGGCGGAAAGATCGTCTCGTTCAGTCCGCTGCGTGACGACGTCGATGGCGACTGCGAGTGGATCGCACCCGTTCCGGGCACCGACGTGGCAATCATGCTTGCCCTGGCGTTTGTCCTGGCGTCGGAGAACCTGCACGATCGCGAATTCCTGGGCCGCTTCTGTGTCGGCTACGAACGCTTCGAGGAGTACCTGCTCGGACGGACGGACGGAGTCCCGAAAGATCCCCGCTGGGCCCAGGAGATCTCCGGAGTTTCTGCCGAGTTCATCACCGACCTAGCTCGGAGAATGGCGTCTGGCCGGACGCTGGTGACCGTCACGTGGTCGTTGCAACGCATCAAACACGGTGAGCAGGCGCCGTGGATGGGCGTGACACTCGCAGCGATGCTCGGCCAGTTCGGTCTTCCGGGTGGCGGTTTCGGGCACGGCTACGGTTCGATGAACGAACCCGGTCTAGCCCCGGTCCCGTACCCGTTGCCGACATTTTCCCAAGGTCTGAATCCGGTGTCGGATTTCATACCGGTAGCCGCGATTTCCGATCTGCTGCTCTCGCCCGGGGAGGAGTTCGACTACGACGGCCGACGCCTGACCTATCCCGACATCCGGTTGGTCTACTGGGCCGGTGGCAATCCCTTCCATCACCATCAAGATCTCCCGCGGCTGCGACGCGCGTTTGCACGGCCGGACACGATCGTCGTTCACGATCCGTACTGGACGCCGATGGCTCGCAGCGCCGACATCGTTGTCCCGTCGACCACCTCGCTCGAACGAAATGACCTGAGCTGCACTCGGAACGACCCGCTTCTGGTTGCGATGCAGCAGGTCGTTCCACCTTTCGAGAACTCGCGTGACGATTACGACACGTTTGCCGATCTGGCTTCTGCGCTCGGATTCGGGGAACAGTTCACCGAGGGGCGATCCTCACAGGAGTGGATCGAGCACCTCTACGATCAATGGCGGCCGTTTGTCGATGCAGACGGCGGCAACACACCGACGTTCGAGGATTTCTGGGCAGACGGGCACTACCGGATGCGAACCGAAGACAACCTCGTGCTCTTCGGCGACTTCCGCGAGGATCCCGAGAAGTATCCGCTCTCGACTCCCTGTGGGAAGATCGAGATCTTCTCCGAGACCATCGAGTCCTTCGGCTACGACGACTGCTCCGGGCATCCGCGCTGGTACGAGCCCGACGAATGGTTGGGTGGCCCGCGTGCCTCGCAGTTTCCGCTTCACCTGATCGCCAACCAGCCCAAGTCGCGGCTGCACAGCCAACTCGATCACGGCGCTGCGAGCCAGGCGTCGAAGATTCAGGGACGCGAGCCAATTCGTATGCACCCCGATGCAGCGGCCGCGCGCGGCGTGTCGGCCGGAGACGTGGTGCGCGTGTTCAACGATCGTGGGGCGTGCCTTGCTGGTGTGATCGTCGATTCGGATTTGCGGAGCGATGTCGTCCAGCTGTCCACCGGTGCGTGGTACGACCCGCTCGATCCTGCCGATCCCGACGCCATGTGTGTGCACGGAAATCCCAACGTTCTGACACCGGACATCGGTACGTCCTCGCTCTCGCACGGCTGCACCGGCCAGCACGTTCTGGTGCAGATCGAGAAATTCGACGGGGCCCTGCCGCCGGTCAAGGCGTTCGATCCGCCGGTGCTTCGTTCGCGCTGACGGAACCGATCGGCCACCTCTCGCGTCGAACCTCGTGAGCGCCTGAATCAGGTGTCACGATCTATCGAAGGTGGGGGCCATCGTGAGTGCAGCGGATGTTGGTTCGATGCGGGGGCAAGTCGAAGTTCTTCGGGCCCAGATCGATTCGATGCAGGACGTTCTGTCGGAGCGAACGCGATCGCTGGCGGACTTGCAGGAGAGGATCGCTCGATCCGCGGCGAGCGCGCGTTCGAGTGACGGCTGCGTCGAAATCGTCGTGGACGCTTCGGGGGCAATTGTGGGAGTTACCCTCTCGGGGAGTTCTTACGGCAAGCATTCGCCGGCAGCGTTGGGGAATCTGATTCTGGATACGGCCACCTCTGCGGCAGAAGACATGCGCCGACAGGTTGCCGAGATGACGAAGCCGTTCACGGAGGCGGCCACAATCGACTTGCCGGACCTGGTTCCGGGTGTGCTCGGATTGCGCGAGATTCTCGAGCCTCGTCCGAGCTCCACACCGGTCACCGGCGACGAACACTGGGACCGCACCGTTCTGAGGAGCTCCGGCAATGTCTGAACTAGGTGTGGACGTGGCCGCGATGAAGAGTGCTGCACCAGCCTTCGCGGTGGTCGCTGCCGATCTCGACGAGGCTCGGAGCGCTCTCGACGCAGTGGTCGCCGCCGAAGAGGGTTGCTGGGGAGGCGACGAGTTCGGAACCACTTTCTCGGGCGCATATCTTCCCGGTTCGGCGTCAGCGGTTGGTGGGATGTCGCTGGTCGCGGGCGCGATGCGCGAATTGACCGCCACGCTGATCGAGATTGCCGATCGTTTCGAATCGATCGACTCCTCGCTCGCCGACGACATGGCGGGTGGGCTCTGATGGGACTCGAGATTCCGGGCTGGTTACAGGCGGTTGCGTCGGTCGCGGTAGGCAGCGACTGGCCGCAAGGAGACGAAACGGCACTGTGGCGATTGGGTGATGCCTGGTCAGGTGCGGCCGATCAAATCGAGGCTTCGGCCGCTGCCGGTGGTTACGGATTGCAGGCCGTACTGGCATCGATCGACGGTCAAGCCGGCGACTCGTTGTCTCGGTATTGGTCGGAGGCCGGTGGAGTTGCGGAGGTCTTCGAGCGGTTGTCCTCTGCTGCAGCCGAACTGGGTCAGTCGTGCACCGACACAGGCACGGACATCGAGTACACCAAACTGTCGATCCTCGCGGCGCTGAGCGCACTGGCGCTCGAGATTGCCGCCATGGTGGCGGCCGCTGTCCCGACGTTGGGTGTCAGTACCGCCGGAGTCGTGGCGGCGGAGGTGGCAACAACTCTCACGGTCCGAATGTTGTTGCAGCAATTATTGATACGAGTGATCGAGGCTGCGGCAGTGGAGGCTGCGGCAGGCGTCTTCTCCGGTCTCGCCATTCAACTGGGTCAGATGTCGATGGATCACCGCCAGTCGATCGACGGTGGCAAGGTCGTGACCGAAGGGCGCGACGGTTTCATCAAGGGGCTCGCGAACGCAGGATTGAAGACGACGCCGGATCGTGTCGGGCCGGACCCGAACCCGCTTCCGATCGGTTCGAGGTTGCAGGAGATCGCGCGAGGCGCCTTCGACGACGCGGTCTCGGGAGCGTCCGCTGCGATCGTGACGAAGGAGGTCACGGGCGGCGACGCCTCACTGACGGACATCACTTCCGGCGCGATCGGTGGCGGGATCGGTTCCGTCAAAGACGGTCTTGTCGCTCGCAACGAGGACCTGAATGCGACCGGTCTGAGCCCGACTGCGCTGAACTGGGACTTCTGAGTCGAAGTCTCGAACCGTGGGCTACTCCCGTACCACGGGGGTAGCCCACGGACTGCTTACTCAGCAGGCTTGAGAACCAGCGAGATCGAGTTGATGCAGTACCGCTGATCGGTCGGCGTCGGGTATCCCTCACCCTCGAAGACGTGGCCCAGGTGGCTGTGGCACTTCTTGCAGATCACCTCGACGCGTCGCATCCCGAGGCTCACGTCTTCCTTCAGGATGACGGCGTCGGAGTTTGCGGGATCGAAGAACGACGGCCACCCGCAATGTGATTCGAACTTCTCCGTGCTGCGGAAAAGTTCGGCGCCGCACGCGCGGCAGGAGTACACACCTTCGGTGGTGGTGTCGGTGTATTCGCCCACGCCGGGCCGTTCGGTGCCGGCTTGCCGCAGAACCGCGAACTCCTCCGGCGTCAATTTTTCGCGCCACTCGCTCTCGGTGTACGTGACCTCAGGTGTGCTGTCGATGCCATCGTGTGAAGAACTCATGCCTCCACGCTAATGCTTTGTCGCCGTTTCGGCTTCGCCGGCAGGTGAGACGGCTGCGAGCGGGGGATCGAGGAGGTAGGCGGGATCGATTCCGCGATCCAAGCGACCTTCGCGACGCGCGACCAGATACCGGTAGCCGAGGACACAGAAGATCACGATCAGCAGGAGGCTCCAGCCGAGGGTGCTCTTGGTGTATTCGGCGGCCCGACCGAACGTCGGCCAGCGGTTCGACCACCAACTGTCGAAAGTCATGAAGCCGTAGACGGCGAGCCAGGCCGGCCAGTTCCGCATGACCGAGTTCTTGAGCACCACGGACATCAGGAGCGGGAGCAGCATCATCGAGTAGTACATCTGGCCGAGTGAGGGCAGCAGGAACGATGCGGTCATGATCACACCGGTTGCGGTGGTGAGGAAGAAGAGTTCGTCGTTGCGGTAGTAGCGGTACAGAAGCCACAGAGAGACGGCGACCATGGCGGCCAACACGACGCGCAGCAGCAGGATCAACCATTCGGGCAGACCGAAGTAAGCGCCGTTTCCGACAATCGAACTGTTGAAGTAGTCACGCGATTCGAGAAGGTACGGCACGGTGCGGCGGACGAAGTCCATCGGATCCGACGCCAGTGGCCACGCCACGACGGTGAGAATGAACGGGATGCCCAGGGCGGTGACGAACACCTTCCACTGGCCGCGAACGAGTGGCAGCAGGAGCAGCGGCGCGAGAGTGGGTTTCACTGCGATGGTGAGCCCGATCGCGGCGCCGGCCCACAGATCCTTCTTGCGCATCAGCAGCAGGAGGAAGGCAATTTCGCCGAGCAGCACGAGCCCGTTGATGTTGGTGAACACCAATGTGTTGGTGACCGTCTCCGACATGAAAGCGCCGAGCACGAGAATCGGCGCGGCAATGGAACTGATCGTCAGGTCGAACAGGCGCAACAGCAGGTAGAGGGCCACGAGGATGGCGACGGCATTGACACCGATGAACAGCCACCGCGAACGCTCGGGATCGAGGATGGCCAGGGGCGCCATCAACAACGAACCCGATGGTGGGTACAGGTAATGGGGGTCTACCGAGTTGAAATCTGCGGTGTAGACGTCACGCCCGTTCCAGAACGCCAGCGCGGCGTTGTAGACCGGTCGGAAGTCATCGGTAATGGCGCCGTTGACTGCTGTGACGATGACACGATTGAGCACGGTCATCACGGCGATCGGCCACAAAACGAAGTTGACGACTTGTTGGGTTGTCCGCCCGGTACGCGGCTCGAGCTGTCGAAGGAACACTTCGGCACGGTACACCGGAGCAGGGTGTGATCGGGGGATGCACCCCTTTTCGGTCGTGGTGGACAAGCGCCCGAGTCAGGCCGGACACACGCTTCCGTTGCTGGGCAGGGAGGCGTCGCCGAGGTAGAGGCGCATCGCCTGTTGAGTGCACGTGGATTGCGCCGCGGGATGACCCGCACCCTGCCAGTCCAGGGTTGCGAAGCGCGACCCTGCGTTAGTCACGACGCCGGTGACGGTCGAGAGTCCGGAGTTCCCGACGGCCGGGTCACCCTGACCGCTCAGTACGAGGACGGCGGGCTTCAACTGGTTGGGCAGGGGAGAGTTGGCGGTCGACGGCCAGCTGGCGCATGCGAGCAATCCGAGCGCGGCGTCTCGACCGAATACCGGATAGTTGGTGCCCCACGTGTCCGCCAGTTCGCGGACACGCCCGATCCCCGGCCACTGCACACCGTCGGTGCACCGTCCGATGAACTGGCCGTCGCCGTCCACCTCGTTCTCCGCCCGGGCGGCGCGCTCCCGAATCGGTGAAGCGTTTCCGGTACCGAGCGCGGTCAGAGCGTCGGCGAGTGAGCGGGTTTCTTGCTCACGATTGGTTCCGGCTGTCCACAGGCTTGCCGAAATCGCGTTAGACACTGCTGCGGCGGACAGTGGTTGGAATTCATCGGCCCGAGCGCGTTCCATCAAGTCGGTGACCGCTTTTTTCGGATCCGGTCCGAGCGAGCACCCCAGCGCCACGCATCGCTGAGCGAACGCGGTCAATGCCGCTTCCTCGCCCTGCACGCGGCTCTCGGCTTCGGTGGCAGCGTCAGTGGCCACAGGAGCGGGAGAATCGAGGATCAATCTCGCGAGGTTGTTCGGGTGGGCTGCCGCATAGCTCAGCGCGATGTCCGAGCCGGACCCTGCCGACCACAGAGCGATGGTCTCGACGCCCCACCGTGTGCGCAACGCGTCGATGTCCTCGGCTGCGGAGTCGGCGCCGAACTTCAGTTCTTGGGGGTCGAGGTAGTCCGTGCAGGCAATGGTGGCGTCGTGACCGAGGGCCGCGACCGCATCGGCGGCGTCACCGGTGGTGTCCGAGTCGAATTGGCCCAGATCGTGAAGTCCGCGCCGAATTTCCGGCGTCATGCAGTCGATTGCGGTGGACCTGTCGATTCCGCGGCGATCGAGGGCAACCACGGGATGTTCGGCGAGAACCGTGTTCAAGCCGGATGCGGCGAGCATGGCGAGCGAGTTTCCCGACGAACGATCGGTGCCGGATGTGAACACGATCGGGTATGCGTCGGCAGGCGTCGACGACGTACGAGCGCGGGTCAACCCGGCCGTGAAGTTGCCGTCGATGGCGCCGGTCACGTCGATGGGGGCACTGAATTCGGCGCATTCGAGGATGACTCCGGCGCTCGACGCTGCGAGAGCCTGGTCGGCGAGTGACGTGCCGGTGCAGTCTCGCCACGGAATGTCGTCGGTCGGGACGCCAGGGACAGCCGGCGGCGCATCGGGCGACGGGCCCTCGCTCTGGGCCGGGCTGCCGTCGGTGCGGCCTTCGACCGCGACGGCGGGCCGAAGCGACGGTCCGGCGCCGCACGCACAACACGTCGCGAGGACGACGGCCATCAAAGCAACTCTGCGCATGCCGACCAGAGTGCCAGGTTCATCGACGTGGCTGCTGACGAACCCATCGAGTGAGGATCGTGCCGTCCGAATCGCCGAGGATGTGCGCGGGACGCATGGCTGTGGGCATTGCGTTGGGGGAGAGTGAGATTCGGTCGACTTTGCTACCCACCAGTTGAGGTGACGTGGTGACGCAGAGTTCGTCGACGGCATTGTCCTCGATCAACTGGCCGAAAAGTGACGGTCCGCCCTCGCACAGCACGCGACGGAGCTTGCGAACCGACAAGGCCCTGTCGATGTCGCCGCTGGTGACGTTCGGTGAGTCCGTCACCTCCACCTGCGCTCCGGCAGATCTCAGCGCCGAAATTGCCGCGGAGTCAGCGTCGCGACCGACAACAAGGATCGGTGGAACTTCGGTATCGCGAAGGAGTCGGCTTCCGGGGTCGATCGACGCGTGCGCCGAGACGACCAGGATCGGTGGCACCGGAGCAAGGCCGCCTGCCGTGCGTCGGGCCCGGGCTGCGTCCGAGATCTGCACACCCCCGTAGTTCTCGGCTCGCGCTGTGCCTGCGCCGACCACGACGACGTCACAGAGTTCGCGCAAGATCCCGAATACCGACTTGTCTGCAGGTGTGCCCAGTCCGCCGCTCACCCCGTCGACGGAGACGCACCCGTCGATGCTGGAAACGAAGTTCACACGCATCCAGGGTTGCGAGAGATTCTCCGGATAGGCGTACAGGCTGCGGAGCTCGTCTTCGTGGCCTGGTGTGAAGTAGGTCGCAATATCCATACGGTGCACATGAGAGATCACATCACGTAGATACCCTTGACGGATGCATGAACGTCTTGTCGATCGCAGCCCGGTGGTACCCGCCGATCAACTGGTAGCTCAAATGGTGCCTCCCGCAATGTTCGACGAGGTGAGTTTTGCGTCCTACATTCCTGATCCGAAGGAACCGAGCCAGGCAGCTGCCGTTGCCAAGGCCGAGGAATTCTCCAAGCGCGTCACCAAGATCCGTAGTGGTGGACGCCGTGGATTGTTCGGGAAGAAGACCCAGGCGACCGGCGCCGGCCTGTACCTCGACGGTGGATTCGGTGTCGGTAAGACGCACTTGCTGGCATCGATCTTCCACAGCGTTCCGTCGCCGAAGGCGTTCGGAACCTTCGTCGAGCTGACACACGTCGTCGGTGCTCTCGGCTTCAACAAGGCTGTCGAAGCGCTCGCCGACCACAGCGTGCTCTGCATCGACGAATTCGAGCTCGACGATCCGGGCGACACCATGCTCGTCTCCCGCCTCCTCTCGGAGCTTTCCGCGCGCGGCGTGTCCATCGTCGCGACGTCGAACACGCTTCCCGGCCAGCTCGGTGAGGGTCGCTTCGCCGCTCAGGACTTCCTGCGTGAGATCAAGAAGCTCGGCTCGATCTTCGAGACGATTCGCGTCGACGGCCCCGACTACCGTCACCGTGACCTCCCGCCCGCACCGGAGCCCATCTCGTCGGAGGAATTGGTTTCTCGGGCCGACGCCATCGACGGTGCCACGCTCGACAACTTCGACGAGCTGTGCAAGCACCTCAGCACCCTGCATCCGTCGCGGTACAACAAGCTGGTCGAGGGTGTGAAGGCCGTCTTCATCGACGGCGTCCACCCCGCAACGGATCAGTCGGTTGCACTGCGCATCGTGGTTCTCGCCGACCGCTTGTACGACGCGAGTATCCCGGTCACCGTCTCCGGCGCACGCCTCGACGAGATCTTCACTCCCGAGATGCTCGCCGGCGGGTACAAGAAGAAGTACCTGCGCGCGACCTCGCGTCTGCTCGCACTTTCTCGTTTCGAGGTCGCGGCCGGCTGATCGGCACGCCCGTCAGCTGACGGGGCGCTCCATCACGAAATCGTGGTGGAGTTGTGCGCCCACGAGGAAAGTCTTCGTGCCGACCTGGGTGAAACCGTGCTTGGTGTAGAACTTCTGGGCACGCAGATTCTCCTGATTGACACCAAGCCAGATTCCGGCACTTCCGCTGCGTCGTGCGTGGTCGACGACGGCGTCCATCAAGGATGCTGCCGCGCCGGTCCCGTGGTTACCCGGAAGCACGTACAACTTGCTCAGTTCTGTCGTCGGGCGGAGAGTCACAGCAGCTTTGACGTCCGGGTCGGAGGGCTCGTCGTCGACAAGCATCGCGTAGCCGACGATCGAACCGTCGCGAATGACCTTGAGAACGGTTCGCGTCGGATCGGTGAGGTACTCGGAGAACTTGTCGACGGAGAGAACGTTGTCGATGAAGGCGCTGATGTCGTCGTCCGACGCGTTCGGCGGACACGCCAATGGAAATGTCACCGCTGCCACGTCGGCGATTGCTTCGGAATCCCAGATTCCGGCCCGGTCAACGGTGATCGTCACGTCAGTTTCTACCTCTCGCGCACACAATTCGGTCGATCAAGTACACCACTTTGCACGGGCGCAGTGCTCACGCGGCGTTCTCGGTGACCGGACTCGTGGCTCGTTTCGGCGCGAACGCGGGAGCAAGAACTATCAAGATCGCGCAGAACGCCAGCGGAATCAGGAACCCGATTCGAAGGTCACTGAACGCAGCGACTGCGCCGACGATGCCACCACCGACCACGGTGCCGACGTAGTTGAAGAGGTTGATGCGTGCGATCACCGCGTCGACCTGATCCGGGGGAGCCATCCGGCCGGCGGCGCTGAAGCAGATCGGAGCGATCACCGGTACCCCGAGTCCGACGATGAGGAAACCGGCGATGGCAACGGCGGGAGATTGCGCGAGCACAACGACTGTCATCCCGACTACGCCGATGAGAGAGCCGATCCGCACGACGGTGGTCTCACCGAACTTGCCGACCCAGTAGTCGCCGGTCAGTCGTGCGACCAGTGCCGCGATTTGGTACGCCGCCACGGACAGGGCAGCGGTCCCGGCGTCGGCGAGCAGTTCGTCCTTGACGTAGAGAGTCGACCAGTTTCCGACGCTGAAGTCGACCGCGTAGAACAAAGCCATCGCGACGCCGAGGAGGACAAAGGCGCGGGTAGGGACGGTGAACTTCGCGGTGCTCGTGATGTTTGCATCGGCAACCGGAGACTCGGACCGATCCAGCAGTTGCGGGCCGAAGGCCAGAAGCATCAGTCCGACAACAACTCCCGCGATCACCTGCGTCACGCGGATCGAAATGTCGAGACTTGCGGTTGCCGAGATGAAGAGAGCGCCGACAATCGCTCCGACGCTCCAGGAAGCATGGAACGAGGAGAGGATGAACCGGCCCTTGGCGTGTTGGATCGAGACCGCCTGCATGTTGGCGGCCGCGTCGACCATGCCGAGTCCGATGCCGTAGATCGCCAGGAAGACGAAGAACATCGCCGCGTTGGGCGCAATACCCGTTGCCCCGCCGAAGACTGCGATGACGGCGAGTCCGGTTCGCAGAGTCATCTTGCTCGACGTCCGTACCGCCAGCATCTCGGCGAGCACGCTGCCGAGTCCGGCGATGACGGACACAGTGACAACCGCACCCACCACCAGCGTCTCGCTCAGCTCGAACAAGTCCTTGTACTGCGGAAGCTGCGTCAGAATGGCGGCGAGCAGAAATCCTTGAAGTCCGAAGGCCACCGAAGTGGCGATCCGGGCCCTCGTCAGGGTGCGGGTGTTATCCGTCATCAAGCAGGGCCTTTGTCTCGTTCGTTCGGTTAGGCCGAACGGTACTGGATCTTGATACTGGTCGAGTGTCCAACAAAGCTGCGTGTTTTGCACGGTTCTTTGATTAACTGACCGACATGACTCGGCAGCCGACACCAGAATTTCCGTCTTCCTTCGTCTGGGGAACCGCTACTGCGGCCTATCAAATCGAAGGAGCTGTGGCCGAAGACGGTCGCGGACCGTCGATCTGGGACGAGTTCTGTGACCGTCCCGGTGTAGTCGTCGGGGGCGACACCGGGACGGTCGCTGCCGATCATTATCACCGCTGGGAATCGGACATCGAACTGATGACACAGCTCGGGCTCGACGCCTATCGGCTCTCGCTGTCCTGGTCGCGAATTCTCCCCACCGGCTCGGGGACCGTGAATGCGAAAGGGCTCGACTTCTACGACCGATTGATCGATCGACTGTGTTCGGTCGGAATTACCCCCGCTGTCACGCTCTTTCACTGGGATCTGCCCCTCGCCTTGCAGGAGCAGGGCGGCTGGATGAACCGCGACACCTCGTATCGACTGGGGGAGTATGCGCAGGTCGTCGGTGAGCGACTGTCGGATCGCGTCGGAATGTGGATGCCGCTCAACGAACCGGTAGTGCACACGCTCTACGGCCATGCCCTGGGAGTTCATGCCCCGGGATTGGCCTTGGGGTTCGAGGCATTCCAGGCCGCGCATCACCAGCTGCTCGGGCACGGCCTCGCGGTCGAAGCGCTTCGTTCAACCGGGTGCACGAACATCGGAATCGCCTCCAATCATGCTCCGGTGCGGGCAGCTTCGGATTCCCCGGAAGACGTGATGGCTGCCGACATCTACGACCACGTTGTCAATTGGATGTTCGCCGACCCGGTCTTGGTCGGAAAGTACCCTGCAGACGAATTTGCGCAGCTGCTCAGCGGCCCTGTCGACGAGGACTTGAAAATCATCGGGGCGCCGCTCGACTGGTACGGGATCAATTACTACGAGCCGACGATGATTGCCGCCCCAGTGGAAGGCCAGGGGACCGAGGGCGTGCTCGAGGTCGACCTACCGCCAGGCCTGCCCTTTGCTCCTGTCGCGATAACTGGTTATCCCACAACCGATTTCGGGTGGCCGATCGTTCCGGAAGGACTGGGCGAGATCTTGCGGACGTTCCACGCGCGCTTCGGTGATGCACTGCCGCCGATCTACATCACGGAAAGCGGATGTTCTTTCCACGACTCGCCGGATGCCGCGGGGATCGTCGAGGACGAAGCACGAATCGATTATCACGACGCGCACCTTCGCGCCCTCCGGTCGGCCATCGACGACGGCGTCGACGTCCGCGGTTATTTTGTGTGGTCGCTTCTCGACAACTTCGAATGGGCCGCGGGATACAAGGAGCGATTCGGTCTGGTGCACGTCGATTTCGACACTCAGAAGCGCACACCGAAGACCTCTTTCGAGTGGTATCGGGCGTTGATCGCCGACCACAAGGCGGCTCAGGTCTGACCTGTGCGTAAGCGGTCTGGGTTGCTGTGCGGAAGCGGTCTGGGTTGCTTTATGGGACCAGGCCGCCTAGCCTCTTCTCTCATGAAGCGAATTCTCGTAGTAAGCCGCCGTAGCGGGGTCTGAATCGGACCGACCCCTCGCTGCGGGTCGTCTTGCTACCAGTTGGTCCTCCACTTCATTCCAGGAAGACCACGATCATGACTTACAACTTCGCCTTCGCTTCTGATTCTTCTTCTACGGCTGCTGATCCTTTCGCGGCGCGCCACGGAAAATCTCTGCCTGCCGGCCTGCGTGCCGAATGCTCTGCGATGTCCTGGACCGAGTTCGAGTCCACGTACGCGGCAATGAGCGGCCCGATCCGTCTGGGCGCGTGGTCATCCGAAAAGATTGCACCGGGTCGGTGGACCTTCGAAGCGACGCTCGGTCTGGGGGAGCGCATCCAGAAAGCGTCCGCCACCTCGACCGGCGCGATCTCGGCTATGACCTCGATGCTGCACGACGCGGGAATCTCGCTCGAGATCCTGTCTTTCCACCAGCACCAGATCGGTCACCGCACCGCGACGTTCATCTTCACCGAGTGCGACGGACGTCGGAGCTGGGCGATGGGTATTGCGGAGTCGTCCACGGAGTCCTCGTTGCGCGCGATGACCTCGGCAGCGAACCGCTTCTCTCACTGATCAGCTCCATCACCCTGATCAGCTACATCAACCGCAGTACTGACGCGGATTCCCTTGGGGGCTTGCGTCAGTACTGCCGTTAGTGTGTTCGCTGCTCAATGCAAAAAGCCGGAACCCTTGGGGTTCCGGCTTCTTGCATTCTCAAATGGTGCGCGATACTGGGATTGAACCAGTGACCTCTTCCGTGTCAGGGAAGCGCTCTCCCGCTGAGCTAATCGCGCGGGTTCTGGAGAAAAATGGAGCGGACGACGGGATTCGAACCCGCGACCCCAACCTTGGCAAGGTTGTGCGCTACCAGCTGCGCCACGTCCGCATGAGCAATGAACTCCGTTACCGGAACTCAGTACTTTTCTAACCTATCAGACCTGCAAGCAGACCTTGACCATCAGGCCCGAAGGCCTGACGTGGTGCGCGATACTGGGATTGAACCAGTGACCTCTTCCGTGTCAGGGAAGCGCTCTCCCGCTGAGCTAATCGCGCGAGGTGGAGACGGGAATCGAACCCGTGTGCACGGCTTTGCAGGCCGTTGCCTCACCACTCGGCCACTCCACCGTAAAAGGTTGAGTCACACCTCTCGAGCGGACGACGGGATTCGAACCCGCGACCCCAACCTTGGCAAGGTTGTGCGCTACCAGCTGCGCCACGTCCGCATCGCACCGTGTTGCTTGGGGAGCTGCTCGCTCTCCTCGGTGCGTTGGAAACATTAGCCGACCGTGTCGGATACACACAAATCACCAGCTCAGTGGCGTGTTCGGAGTCGAATCGGCCCGTCGCGCGCGTTGCAACTGTCCGTCTCGGCGATGAATTCGGTCTGAAATCAGCTCGAATTCGTAGATTTCGGGGTCGCCTGGAGCAAAACGAATGCCAACCTGGTGATTCGTATTCATCGCGCAGCCGTGTTAATGTTCCAACTCGTTCGAGCGCATGCGTTCGGATGACTTACGGTCCCGTGGCTCAGTGGGAGAGCGTCCGCTTCACACGCGGAAGGTCGCTGGTTCGATCCCAGCCGGGACCACAGAAAACATTGAAGGCGTTCCCGATCATCGGGGACGCCTTCAGTCGTTCGAGAGCACAGTCGTTCGAGAGCACAGTCGTTCGAGAGCACAGTTATTTCGGCATGCAGACCGTCGTCGCAGGTCGCCGGTCGACGATTTCGGTAGCCTGGTCGAAGAGACATTTCGCGACGGAAAAGGTGACCGACTTGAGTACCGAAAAGGTCGATTCTCCCGTCGACGATTCAGACCTGTCCGTCTTCCAAGACGCAGAGTCCCGCTGGGAGCGGTGGCGCGCTGGAATCGCCGCGCGGCCCACCCTCAATCTTGCGTACCGCATCGGCGTCGGAGTCGTGGGCGTGATCGTGCTCGCCGCGGGTGTCGTAGCTATTCCGTACCCCGGCCCCGGATGGCTCATCGTGTTCGCCGGCCTGGGGATCCTGGCGTCGGAGTTTGCCTGGGCTCATCGACTCCTTCATTTTGCGAAGGCTCGATACGACAGGTTCATGGAATGGTTCGGCAAGCAGTCGCTGTTCGTCAAAGGGTTGGGCGTTCTGTTCACCACAGTGTTCGTCCTGGCGACTTTGTGGGTGCTCGGCAGCTTCGGCCTGATCGGGACATGGGTAGGGCTGGACTACTCGTGGCTCGAGTCGCCACTGTGAGCTGAACGAGGTCGGTTTCCTTCACTCGGTTGTCTCGACATGTCGGTAGGGCCGATAACATGATCGTGCGCGTGCTCGCAGTGGGTACGACGCCTGTCTTAACCTGTCGCAATACCTTAGGAGCACATCGCCGTGACAAGTCCCGCGCCAGAGCACTCAGCCGCCCCACTTCGGGTGCCCGCGGGGACGACCGCCGGGACTGCAGTGCGCGAAGCCGGATACCCCACGAAGGGGCCCGACGTGATCGTCGTCGTGCGGGACGGCGAGGGAACGCTCAAGGATCTGTCGTGGACTCCTGAGGTCGATGTCGACGTCGAGCCGGTCGCGGCATCCACCGAAGACGGTCGCAGCGTCATCCGACACTCCGCGGCCCACGTCCTCGCTCAGGCGGTCCAGAAGGAATTCCCCGATGCGAAGCTGGGCATCGGGCCGCCGATCAAAGACGGCTTCTACTACGACTTCGCGGTGGATCGTCCGTTCACTCCGGAAGATCTGACCAAGCTCGAAAAGCGCATGAAGCAGATCATCAAAGGATCGCAACGCTTCTCGCGTCGAGTGGTCGATTCGATCGAGGACGCCCGGGTCGAGTTGGCCGACGAGCCCTTCAAGCTCGAACTCATCGACGACAAGTCCGGTATCGACGATCCCGAGATCATGGAGGTGGGTGGCAACGAGCTGACCATCTACGACAATCTCGATCCCCGAACCGGTGACAAGATATGGTCCGATCTGTGCCGCGGTCCGCATATTCCGACCACCAAGCACATCCCGGCGTTCAAGCTGACGCGTAGCTCCGCCGCGTACTGGCGCGGAAATCAGGACAACGCCGATCTTCAGCGTGTCTACGGCACCGCGTGGGAATCCACCGAGGCTCAGGACGAGTACCTCGAGTTGCTCGCCGAGGCCGAGCGTCGCGATCACCGCAAGCTCGGTACCGAACTGGACCTCTTCAGCTTCCCCGACGAACTCGGCTCCGGTCTGCCGGTCTTCCATCCCAAGGGCGGCATCATCCGCACCGAGATGGAGAATTACTCCCGCAGCCGCCACATCGAGGCCGGCTACGAGTTCGTCAACACCCCGCACATCACCAAGGGCCATCTGTACGAGGTCTCCGGTCACCTCGACTGGTACCGCGACGGCATGTTCCCGGCGATGCACGTCGACGAGGAACTCAACGAGGACGGCACCGTGCGTAAGCCGGGCCAGGACTACTACCTCAAACCGATGAACTGCCCGATGCACAACCTGATCTTCCGTGCTCGCGGACGTTCTTACCGTGAATTGCCCTTGCGGCTCTTCGAGTTCGGCTCGGTCTACCGCTACGAGAAGTCCGGCGTCATCCACGGTTTGACCCGTGTGCGCGGCATGACTCAGGACGACGCTCACATCTACTGCACCCGTGAGCAGATGCGCGACGAGCTGACCACCACGCTGCAGTTCGTGCTGAACCTGCTCAAAGATTACGGCCTCGACGACTTCTACCTCGAGCTGTCGACCAAGAACCCCGACAAGTTCGTCGGTAGCGACGACGTCTGGGAAGAGGCGACCGCAACGCTCGCCGAGGTCGGCGAAGCTTCCGGCCTGACTCTGGTGCCGGACCCGGGCGGAGCCGCGTTCTACGGTCCCAAGATCTCTGTTCAGGTCAAGGACGCACTCGGCCGCACCTGGCAGATGTCGACCATCCAGCTCGACTTCAACCTGCCCGAGCGGTTCGAGCTTGAGTACACCGGCAACGACGGCGTCAAGACTCGTCCGGTCATGATCCACCGCGCTCTGTTCGGCTCGATCGAACGGTTCTTCGGCGTTCTGACCGAGCACTACGCCGGCGCTTTCCCGGCGTGGCTGGCGCCGGTGCAGGTCGTCGGAATCCCCGTGGCCGAGGCATTCGCCGATCACCTGTTCGACGTCACGAAGAAGCTCAAGGCTGCCGGTGTGCGCGCCGAGGTCGACTTCAGTGACGACCGCATGCAGAAGAAGATCCGCAACCACACCACGCAGAAGGTCCCGTTCATGCTCCTGGCGGGCGAGCGTGACGTGGAAGCCGGCGCAGTCAGTTTCCGCTTCCGCGACGGAACCCAGATCAACGGAATTCCCGTCGACGACGCCGTCCGGATCATCACCGAGTGGATCAGCCGTCGCGAGAACGCCTCGCCGACAGCCGAACTGGTGCAGCCAAGCGTGGCGCAGTGAGCGCCCCCGGTGACGAGGGACCAGGTTCGCTGATCGACCACGGCGTCGGCGACCCTGACCATTTGCAGCGCATTTGGTCGCCGCATCGGATGTCGTACATCACCGAGGCGCCCAACACTCCGGGTACGACGGGTGAGCCGTTCATCGACATCCCGAAGATGTCGGACGAAGAAGGGCTCATCGTCGCCCGCGGTGAGCATGTCTACGCGGTTCTGAACCTGTACCCGTACAACCCCGGGCATCTCATGGTGGTTCCGTATCGCAAGGTCGCGGCTCTCGAAGATCTGACGCCGGAGGAGAGCGCCGAGCTGATGGCGTTCACCCAGCGTGCGCTGCGGGTGATCAAGAGTGTGTCGAATCCTCACGGATTCAACGTCGGCCTGAATCTCGGTGCCGCTGCGGGCGGTTCGCTGTCCGAGCACCTTCACCAACACGTAGTGCCTCGCTGGGGTGGCGACGCCAACTTCATCACCGTGCTCGGTGGGGTGAAGGTGATGCCGCAACTGCTGCGGGAGACCAGGGGACTACTCGCCGGTGCCTGGCAACAATAGATCGATGCGTCCGGCTTCATGGCAGGATGCTGTGCTGCGACGAGTTCCAATCCGGAACTCACGACGGGGAGGTTTCCTGCGGTGTTGAGCTTCTTCGGACGCGAATCGGTGTCCAAGGTGACGGCACCTATGGGGAAGGCGCTGGTCAAGACCGGCCTGACGCCAGACGCGGTGACGGTGATCGGCACGGTGGCGAGTGTCGCCGGGGCGGTGACTCTGTTTCCGTCCGGACACCTGTTCTGGGGAACCATGTTCATTTGGTTCTTCGTCATGTTCGACATGCTCGACGGCGCCATGGCCCGTGCTCGCGGTGGCGGAACGCGTTACGGGGCCGTCCTGGACGCCACCTGTGATCGCGTGGCCGACGGTGCGATTTTTGCCGGCCTTGCGTGGTGGGCGGTCTACCACGAGAACAGCAAGTGGCTTCTCGTGGCGACGCTCATCTGCCTCGTCACCTCGCAGGTCATCTCGTACGCGAAGGCACGCGCCGAGGCGAGCGGGCTGACTGCCGACGGTGGTTGGATCGAGCGTCCGGACCGGCTGATCATCGTGTTGGTCGGCTCGGGCCTTACGGGCATGGGTCTACCGTGGGCAATCCACATCGCGATGTGGGTACTTGCCGCCGGAAGTATCGTCACTGTCTTCCAACGAGTGCTCGCGGTCCGCAATTCACCTGGCGCCCGGGAACTTCTGCCGATCGCCCCGGCGTCATCTACGACCGATGGTGAGTCGAACACCGACGGCGAGGCAGAGCAATGAGTTTTTCCGAGCGTGCAACCGATCTGGGATACGCCGCGGGTTGGCGTCTGGTGCGAAGCCTGCCGGAATCGGTGGCAGTCAAGCTGTTCGACGCCGGAGCGGATTTCGCGGTACGCAAGGGCGGACCCGAACAACTCAGGAAGAACCTCGCGAGAGTTCTGGGCACGACACCGGAGGAAGTCCCGGATCAGCTGATCAAGGATTCGATGCGCTCGTACGCCCGGTACTGGCGTGAGGCGTTCCGTCTACCGTCGATGGACCTGGTCGCCACCGGTAAAGCATTGCATGCGCTGGTCGAGGGCCAGGAACATCTGGAAAAGGCGATGGCGGCAGGTCATGGCGCAGTGCTGGCGCTGCCCCACAGTGGCAACTGGGACATGGCCGGCGTGTGGTGCGTTCAGCAGTGGGGTGGATTGACCTCGGTGGCCGAGCGGCTCAAACCCGAATCCCTGTACGAACGGTTCGTCGAATATCGCGAGAGTCTCGGCTTCGAGATCTTCCCGCTCAGCGGCGGAGAGCATCCTCCGTTCGTCGAACTCTCCAAGCATCTGCGTGAGAACAAGATCGTGTGCCTGTTGGGGGAGCGCGATCTGGCGAAGAAGGGTGTGCCCGTCACGTTCTTCGGAGAACCCACTCGCATGCCCGCAGGCCCGGCGAAGCTCGCGATCGACACCGGAGCGCCGCTTCTACCGGTCCACTGCTGGTTCACTCCCGACGGGTGGGGTTTCAAGATCGACCCGCCGATCGACGTTTCCGGCGGCGTCGGCCCCGCCACGCAGGCACTGGCCGACCGATTCGCGGTCAACATCGCAGCGCACCCCGCTGACTGGCACATGCTTCAGCCGCTGTGGCGCTCGGATCTCTCCGAATCGCGGCTCGCCCGCATGGAGGGTGAATGAAAATCGGCATGATCTGCCCGTACTCCTTCGACGTCCCCGGCGGGGTGCAGGCGCACGTGGTGGATCTGGCCGAGGTACTGATCGAACGCGGCCACAAGGTGAGCGTGCTTGCGCCGTCGTCCGACGACGACGAGTTGCCGGATTTTGTTGTCTCCGCTGGTAAAGCCGTCGCGATTCCCTACAACGGCTCTGTTGCACGGTTGTCCTTCGGCCCGACGGCGAACGCCCGCCTCCGCAAGTTCATCGCGGAAGGTGACTTCGACGTTCTGCACATCCACGAACCCAATGCGCCGAGTCTGTCCATGCTCGCGTTGCGTATCGCGGAAGGCCCGATCGTGGCCACCTTCCACACGTCGACCACGAAGTCGTTGGTGCTGAGCACTTTTCAGGGTGTCCTGGCCCCGTATCTCGAGAAGATCAGTGGCCGGATCGCAGTCTCGGAGTTGGCGCGTCGTTGGCAGGTCGAGTCCCTCGGATCCGACGCGGTCGAAATACCCAACGGCGTCGACGTCGCAGCGTTTGCCGAGGCCGACATGTTGCCCGGCTATCCGCGCGAGGGTGGAACCATTCTGTTCCTCGGGCGCTACGACGAACCGCGTAAGGGGATGGCCGTCCTCCTCGGTGCACTACCGGAGTTGGTCGAGCGTCATCCTGATCTCGAAGTGATCGTGGTCGGGCGCGGCGACGAGGAAAAACTCCGCAAAGAAGCGGGCAAGTACTTCAAGCATCTCCGACTGCTCGGGCAGGTCAGCGACGAGGAGAAAGCGTCGGCGCTTCGTAGTGCGGACGTCTACTGCGCGCCCAACCTCGGCGGCGAGAGCTTCGGGATCGTGCTTGTCGAGGCCATGGCGGCCGGTACCGCCGTCGTCGCGAGTGAGTTGGACGCCTTCCGCCGTGTTCTTCGCGACGGCCAGGCCGGCTTGCTGGTCCCCATCGGGAACTCCGATGCCCTGGCCGAGGCAATCGATTCCGTTCTCGGCGATCCGGACCGACGCCGTGCTCTCGTCAACACCGCGACAAGTGTTGTCGCCGAATACGACTGGCCGGTGGTTGCCGAGCAGATCCTGCGTGTCTACGAGACCGTCACGGTCGGCGGCACCGGTGTTCGTGTGGTGGGGTCATGACCTTTTCCGCTTTGACGATCTTCATTCTCGGACTTGTCGCCGCCGTCGTCCTGGTCGTCGGGCTGTGGGCCTATGGGACGGCGAATCGACTCGATCGGCTGCATGTGCGTTCTGATCAGTCCTGGTTGGCGCTCGATGCGGCGCTGTCCCGCCGTGCAGCGGTGGTCCGCGCGGCGGCCGTGGACATGAGCGCCGACGACGCCCGCAGATTCGTCACCTTGGCGGACGCCGCTGAACGGGCAGACCGGCAAGACCGAGAACTCGCGGAGAACCGGTTGTCCAACGCTCTAGCCGCCTACGGCACGACGTCGCTGCGACCTCAACTGGTGGCCGAGCTGGCCGACGCCGAAGCGCGGGTTCTGATCGCCAGACGGTTCCACAACGACGCGGTGCGAGACACCCTTGCACTCCGTACGCGTCGACTTGTTCGCTGGCTTCACCTCGGCGGAACGGCGCCGCTACCTCAGTATTTCGAGATCTCCGAGCGCACCACCGCGGCCGCGGTGCCCGAGGGCATCACCGTCGATACGTCTCGGACCTCCGCGCGCGTGGTGATGCTGGACGAGGACGATCGGGTGTTGCTGCTTCGCGGGCACGATCCTCAGATCCCGAACACGTACTTCTGGTTCACCGTCGGCGGCGGGCTCGAACGCGGTGAACATCTGCGGGCCGCTGCCGTTCGTGAGATCGAGGAGGAGACCGGATTCGTCGTGGCTCCGGAAAATCTGCGAGGTCCGCTCTGGCGTCGTGTGGCGATTTTCCCGTTCGACGGTGAGCTGATCCGGTCGGAAGAGCTGTTCTTCGCAACGCGCACTCACGGCTTCGAGCCGGTCTTCCAAGGCCATACGGAATTGGAGCAGCGCGCGATTACGGGCCATCGCTGGTGCAGTGCCGACGAGATCCGCCGACTGGCCAAGTCCGGTGAGCCCGTCTACCCGTTGGATCTGGCAAACCTCCTGGTGGAAGCCGCGACGATTGCGGACGGTACCGAGGATCCGGAAGTGCGCTCCATCCGCTGATCCATTCGGCAGATCAGGTGCCGCGGCCATTTAAGGCCAGCAATGGCAAATTGGATACGGAATCGAAGGCCGGTTGGTCCTAGAGTTCTGGCCAGAGGCCTCCGTGCGAATGAACTCGTGTGTTCGCCGTGCCTCGTTTCTTTTGTCACGCCACTACTGCAGGAGTTTGCTGTGAGCACCCCCGACTCTGCCCCCACCACCGCCATCGGCACCGCACGCGTCAAGCGCGGCATGGCTGAAATGCTCAAGGGCGGTGTGATCATGGACGTTGTCACCGCTGAGCAGGCCAAGATCGCCGAAGACGCAGGCGCCGTCGCCGTCATGGCACTCGAGCGGGTCCCCGCGGACATTCGCGCACAGGGCGGCGTCTCGCGCATGAGCGACCCTGACATGATCGACAGCATCATCTCCACCGTCAGCATCCCCGTCATGGCAAAGGCACGCATCGGTCACTTCGTCGAAGCGCAGATCCTGCAGAGCCTGGGCGTCGACTACATCGACGAGTCCGAGGTCCTGACCCCGGCCGACTACGCCAACCACATCGACAAGTGGAAGTTCACCGCTCCCTTCGTCTGTGGCGCCACCAACCTCGGCGAAGCGCTGCGTCGCATCAACGAAGGTGCGGCCATGATCCGCTCGAAGGGTGAAGCCGGCACCGGGGACGTCTCCAACGCCACCACCCACATGCGCACCATCCGTGGCGAGATCCGCCGGTTGACCTCGCTGAGCGAAGACGAACTGTACGTAGCCGCCAAGGAACTGCAGGCGCCGTACGAGCTGGTCGTCGAGGTCGCCAAGGCCGGCAAGCTGCCTGTCACCATGTTCACCGCCGGCGGCATCGCCACCCCGGCAGACGCTGCGATGATGATGCAGCTCGGCGCCGAGGGCGTGTTCGTCGGATCGGGCATCTTCAAGTCCGGCAACCCGAAGCAGCGCGCCGAGGCCATCGTCAAGGCCACCACGTTCTACGACGACCCGGACGTGCTCGCCAAGGTCTCGCGCGGACTCGGCGAGGCAATGGTCGGCATCAACGTCGACGACCTGCCGGTTGGACACCGCCTCGCAGAGCGTGGCTGGTGACGCCAGGTTTGACGGGCTCGGGATAGTTGTGTGAGACGGCGGTGGTTGCAGATGCAGCTACCGCCGTTTTCTTTCCTCGGTTCCCGTTGCGATCTAGTCACGTAACGGGAAGGCGATCTGCAAGCGGGTTGCTATTGTTTCCTGATGACTAGCATTCGACAGGCATGGTGGTGGCTGCTTCCGCAGTCCGTCTAATCATGTTCACGGGCTGTACGTAGCCCGTGAATGCCTTGCTCGGCATATGGATTCGTGCAGCCCCCAAAACAGGAGCTGTATCGTGGATTCTTTCGAGAGCACTCTTCGACGAAGCGCAGAACTCAATGTCGATATCGCTTCCAACCCGGAGCGATACCGCCTCATTTCGGGTGAACGACCAACCGGATCGTTGCATCTCGGACACTACTTCGGCACGATCATCGAGCGTGTCCGTCTGCAAGCACTGGGGATCGAAACATTTGTCATTCTTGCCGACTATCAAGTGATCGCGGATCGCGACGCGATTGGGCGAGTGCGCGAGAATGTCTATAGCGCAGTAATCGATTATCTCGCCGCTGGCCTCGACCCCCATTGCTCGACGATATTCACGCACTCCGCAGTTCCAGAGTTGAATCAATTGATGCTGCCGTTCCTGAGCCTGATCACCGAGGCAGAACTGCATCGAAATCCCACTGTGAAAGCCGAACACGACGCTTCGGGAAGAGCGCTCAGTGGTTTGCTTCTGACGTATCCGGTACATCAAGCCGCGGACGTGTTGTTCTGCAAGGGCAACTTGGTGCCTGTGGGCAAGGACAACCTCCCGCATGTGGAGTTGACGAGAGTTATTGCGCGCCGTTTCAACGATCGTTATGGTCGCGTATTCCCGGAGCCACAAGCCTTGCTGACTTCTGCTCCGGAAGTACCAGGTATCGATGGAAGGAAAATGTCGAAGAGTTACGGCAACGCGATCTCACTGTCGATGACGGCCGACCAGACAGTGAAGATAATCCGGAAGGCGCCGACCGACTCTGAACGGACGATCACTTTCGACCGCGCCAACCGTCCGGGGATATCTGCACTACTGACCACAGCGGCGCTGTGCCTGGGCAGGGACGAAGAGTCCCTTGCAGCTGAAGTTGGGAATGGTGGTGCTCGAGCGCTCAAGGAGCTCACCGCTACCGCGGTCAACGAATATTTCGCCGGCCACCGAATCCGTCGAAACGAGATCGCGGCCGATCCTGGGTTTGTTCACGGTGTCGTGAGAGCTGGTAATACCCGTGCCAGCGAGTTCGCGCGCCGAACCCTCGACGAGGTCCGGCGCGCGATGGGAACTACGTACTGATTGTTGGTCTTCAGACTTCGGAGACCTCGAACACGAATTCCACCTCGACGGCACTGTTCCGGGGGAGTTCTGCGACGCCGATCGCGGAGCGTGCGTGTTGTCCTGCGATACCGAAGATCTCGGCCAACAGGTCGGACGCACCGTTGATCACCTGGGGTTGCTGGGAGAATCCGGATCCGGATGCAACAAATCCAACGACCTTGACGACGCGAACGATGCGGTCGAGCCCGACCAGGGCGTCGACGGCCGCGAGTCCGTTGAGAGTGCACAGCCGCGCCGCCTGAGCGGCGTCTTCGACGGAGACACCTTCACCCAACTTGCCGATGCACGTCGTGGTGCCGTCGACGAGCGGCAATTGCCCCGATGTGTAGACGTATGCCCCCGTGTGAACGGCGGGGAGGTAGGAGCCTGCCGGGGTAGCGACCGGCGGGAGCGTCAGGTCGAGTGCGGCAAGTCGTGCGGTCCAGGTACTGGCGTCGTTCATCGAGTTCCTCAATGGATTCTTTTGTCTGGGAATGATGTTCGAGTCTGTCATCGGGAGTCTCGGCAAGTCCAAGTCGTATTTGCGCCCACCTCATCACTTTTGGTGATATTCGCCGTCGTCGGAATCTAAATGGTGTTCGAATTGGCCACCTAAACTGTGTCGTATGTCGTCAATTCGTAACATCTCACTGGGGATACCGCTCCGTTCCGGTCACGTACTGGTGCTCGACGGCACGGACTCTGTCACGGGTGAGAACTTCCATCGATTGATCGGTGGCGGTATCGAGTTCGGTGAGACTGCCGAGGCAGCGCTGCGACGCGAGTTCGCGGAGGAACTCGGCGTCAGGTTGGGAAGTGTCGAGTTGCTCGAGGTCGTCGAGAACATCTTCGAGTTCGAGGGGCTACTTGGGCATGAGATTGTTCACGTCTTTGCAGTCGACTCAGCTGACATCGATGCGTTTTCGCTCGACGTGCAACTCCGAGTCCTCGACGAAGGTAGTCCAGTCCGTTGGGTATTGACGGGTAGGTCCGGCCGCCCCATCTACCCGGCCGAAGTCTCCCGCATTATCAATGCTCTGGTTCAGTAGGGGAATCGGTTGCCGGAACACGAGCGGCCGCAAGGGTTGCTCCGCAACAATTCTCGGTCAAACGGGATTCTTCGGACTGATTTCTGGAAACTGTAGATATTCGAACATAGTTTCGAATATTGTGGAGGAATGTTCGATGACGGAGTAGGAAGTTCGGGTACCGCAGCGCAGCTGTTCGGTGCTGAATCCGACTGCGCCCTCATCGATCTCATTGCCGAACTGCATGCGCGTGAGTCGATGCTCGTGGAACGGAAACTCGCTGCCGTTGCCGAGTTTTTCGAGCGTCGCAGCGCTGAACACTCCGATGCCGGCGCGTGGTCGTCCACCGCGCACGAACTAGCTGAGGCCGAGCTCGGCGCCGCGTTGACCATGGGCCGTGCCGCGGCGGGAAAGTTGATCGGCCTCGGCTTTTCTCTGAAGACTCGACTCCATCGCACGCGTGCCGCTATGGCACGCGGAGAACTGGATTTGTATCGAGTCGGATTGATCGACGCCGCTACAGCCAATGTCGATGACGATTTGATAGACGAGGTGGAACGCCAACTCCTCGAGAAGATTTCAGCACCACAGATACATGGCGGTACCGGCTTGACCGGCCGCCGATTGACGGCGGCCATCGACCGAATCGTCGCCGTGGTGGATCCGGAGGGGATGCGGGAGCGTCGACGCCGCGCCCTGGCTGACCGATTCGTAGGTGTGAGCGCCGCAGAAGACGGAATGGCGCGGATCTTGGGGAGTATTCCGGCGGAGGACGCACGGGCTTTCGACGGTCGGTTGCGGGAGTTGGCGATGTCGGTGTGTCGACACGATTCCCGTAAATACGAGCAGCGACGAGCCGACGCTTTGGGAGCGTTGGTAGCTGGGTCGACAATTCTGCCGTGCGACTGTGGCCGGGCCGACTGCCCACAAGACCGCAGCGGGATTGTTGTGGTGCGTCGGCCATTAGTGCACGTGGTCATGGTGGAATCCGCGCTCCAGGGCGGTGACTCACCAGGTGCAGACGAACCCGCTCACCTCGACGGTTACGGAGTGATCAGTGCAGAGCATGCGCGTGACATCGCCGCGGGTGCGTTGATTCGGAAGGTGAAGGTACCAGCCGACGCGGCGCTCGAGTCTGCCGGTGAGGGCGAGCCAGTACCTTCGCCTGTAGTTCCTTCGGCGCTGGTTTACCGCCCGGGCGTTGTCCTCGACACGTGGGTGAGGGTGATCTCGGGTAGCTGTCAGTGGTTGCACTGCGATGTCGCGGCATGGAATTCCGATCTCGATCACACCGAACCTTTCGATCATCGCGATCCAGCACGTGGTGGAAAGACCGTGGCCTCGAACTTGAGTGCCTATTGTCGAAATCATCACCGCCTCAAGCATTCCGGTCAGTGGGTGCACACCTCGAATCCGGACCGGAGCGTCACGCTGACCTCGGCGACCGGACATTGTTACCGAACTCGGCCGTCAGGTCTGCTCGCAGGAATGCTCGAGCCTGTACTGCCCGAGGGCGGTCGGCGTCGACGTACGCGTTTGGAGAACAAGGCGGCCCGCGTGCGGGGTGAACGCCGGCGCCAGCGGATACGGATGCACCTGCGGATGAAGAAGAAGGTCCAGAGGAGGACCGTCGATCGAGGAGACGATCTACCGCCGTTCTGAGTAGATGCGCCCCGTCGCTCAGTGTTTTCGGGTGCCCAGTTTTCGGATGCCCACTTTGGTGGCCGGGGCTGCATCAGGCATTGTGTGAAGGTCAGTAGACGTCGGTACACGGGAAGATGTGGAGCATCGATGGCGAGGATCGAAGAAATTCTGGAGTTGGAACGCCTCGAGCGTGACATCTTCCGAGGAATCATCGCGGAGACCACCCTGACCCGTACTTTCGGCGGCCAGGTCGCCGGCCAGGCATTGGTGTCGGCAGTACGAACGGTCGATCCGGCCTACTCAGTTCATTCGTTGCACGGATACTTCCTGCGTCCGGGAAATCCGATGGAACCGACCGTCTTTCTGGTGGATCGTGTTCGCGACGGACGATCGTTCGCGACTCGCCTGGTCACCGGAATCCAAGACGGACAAGCCATTTTCACGATGTCGGCATCCTTCCACGTCCAGGACGAAGGCATCGAGCATCAGGACGAGATGCCGCCCGTCCCTGACCCTGAAACGCTCGCCATCGCCCAGGATTCGGAAGACCCCGAGACCGCATGGTTGGCTCGCGAGTGGTCCGACTGGGACCTGCGAATGGTGCCGAAGGCCGACATCAACAAACGCCCGGGCGCTGCCGCACAGCAGCAAGTGTGGTTCCGTTCCCGCGAGGCGCTCCCGGACGACCCGGTATTTCACGTGTGCACGCTCGCATACATGAGCGACATGACGTTGCTCGGATCTTCCCGCGGCCCCCACATGGATGTCGCGATGCAGAGCGCCTCGCTTGATCACGCCATGTGGTTCCTGCGGCCGTTCCGGGCCGACGAGTGGCTGTTGTACGACCAGACGTCGCCTTCGGCGGGCTTCGGCCGGGCACTGACGCAGGGGCGCATCTTCGACAGCCGAGGAAACATGGTTGCCGCGGTCGTCCAGGAAGGCCTGACCAGGCTCTATCGCCCGAAGTGAGACCAACCGCAGTGAAGTCAACCGCCGTGAAATCAAACGCGGCGAGAGCGCACCGCAGGCCGGGCCGGATGGTCGTACCTGACCTCGAAATCGACCTCCTCGGACACCGCTGAGCGGTGCGCGAGGAGTGCGTCGATTGTCCACAGATCAGCCTGCGGTGTGTGCCTCCCCATGGCAGCTTCGCTCATGTCCAGGCGGACGGTGACGTCGAACTCCAGTCCGCGCCCGAGCAACATCGGACCGGCGATCACGATGACCGCGCGCTCGTGGACAGGGATACGGGTCGAGCGAGCCGAGCGATCAGTGGTTTCGTCCCAGAGTTTCGGCAACAGCGTTCGTTTGGTGCGGGCCGCGGTGATCACTTCACGATCGAGTGCCGGGTAGTCGAACCAGATGGTGCGGTAACTCAGCGCATCCTCGTGGCCGAACTCGTATCGCAGCGACGCCGGCCGCACGTAGTCGTGCAGTGACACAACGGCACTCGGCCTGCTGTGCGACTCGACTGCAACCCCGACCAGATCCGCGAGCCGAGACGGCTGTGCACAATCAGGTCCGTCGATCGCTACTACCGCCACCGACGGAAACGATCCGCTCAGCGTTGCAATCTGCTCGGCCAGGGCGAGGGGACTGGACGGGATGAATGTACTCACGCCCACCATGGTGCCGTGCCCGCTCGCCGAGGCGATATTGTGAACCGTCATCGCGCCCAGTGCGGCGGCCTGTGTATGCGGTCAATGTTTCCGGAGGACTCATGGTTGGTATCGAGGAGATCCTCGCGCTCGAACACCTGGAGAAGGACATCTTCCGTGGTGCGGTCCATCCCACTGCACTTCAACGGACGTTCGGCGGGCAGGTTGCCGGGCAGTCGTTGGTTTCTGCCGTGAGCACCGTTGACGAGAGCTACCACGTGCACTCGTTGCACGGATATTTCCTGCGCCCGGGCAATCCGAAGATTCCGACGGTCTACCTGGTGGACCGCATCCGCGACGGGCGCTCGTTCTGCACCCGCCGGGTGAATGCAGTTCAGGACGGCAAGACGATCTTCACGATGTCGGCCTCGTTCCACGTCGACGACGAAGGTATCGAGCACCAGGATCGGATGCCCTCCGTTCCGGCGCCGGAGGACTTGCCGGATGCGCAGACCGTTCCAAAGTTGGCGGAATCGCAGTTCTACCAGGAATGGAAGAACTGGGACATCCGAATTGTGCCGGCCGAGCAGAGTGCGTCAGCGCCGGATCTGGCCGCCCAGCAGCGTGTATGGATGCGCTACCGCGAGGCTCTGCCGGATCGTCCGCTGCTGCACATCTGCACCCTCGCGTACCTCAGTGACATGACTTTGCTCGGAACTTCCAAAGTCCCGCACCGGGGCGTGAAGACGCAAACGGCTTCGCTCGATCACGCGATGTGGTTCCTACGGCCCTTCCGAGCCGACGAGTGGTTGCTCTACGACCAGACATCACCGTCGGCAGGTTTCGGTCGCGCGCTCACTCAAGGGCGTATCTACGATCGCGATGGCAACATGGTGGCAGCTGTGGTTCAGGAGGGTTTGACGCGGCTGGAACGCGAACCCGACAGCAGTACGAACGAGAACAGCCGTGAGAACAAGACAGGAACTCTGTGATGAATCGTCCGTTGATCGGTGTTCTCGCCCTGCAAGGTGATGTTCGCGAACACCTTGCCGCACTCGATGATTCGGGAGCGGACGCAGTCGGTATCCGGCGACCCGAGGAACTCGACAAGGTCGACGGAATCGTGATCCCGGGTGGCGAATCCACCACCATGAGCCGGCTTCTGCAAGTTTTCGAGCTGCTGGAACCGCTTCGTGATCGACTCCGCGGCGGGCTGCCGGCTTACGGATCTTGTGCTGGCATGATTCTGCTCGCCAGCGAGGTACTCGACACCCGGCCGGACGCCGAACATCTCGGCGCCATCGACATGACGGTGCGCCGCAACGCTTTCGGTCGTCAGGTCGATTCCTTCGAGTCCGACCTGGAGTTCGAGGGAATCATCGGTGACCCTATCCGCGCAGTCTTCATCCGCGCACCGTGGGTCGAGCGGGTCGGTCCGGGTGTGGAGGTGCTCGCGCAGGTTCCCGCCGCGGCGGGGGAGGCCGCGGGTCGCATCGTCGCGGTTCGGCAGGGCTCGGTGATCGCCACTTCGTTCCATCCCGAGGTCACCGGGGACCGTCGAGTCCACGAGATGTTCGTCGATCTCGTGCGCGGCTAGGGCGCTAGTTCACTTCGGCTGAACTACAGCTCGAGTTCGCGCGCAAGGATCGCCGCCTGGACGCGTGAGGTGAGGTGCAGCTTCGACAGAACTCGCGACACATGCGACTTCACCGTCGGGGCACCGACACCGAGTTCACGCGACAGTTCGGCGTTGGACAGACCCATACCCAGTAGAACGAGCACTTCGCGTTCGCGATCGGTGAGCTCGCTCAGTCCGAGCGGCTCGGCGGGCTTGGGAGTGCGCTGAACGAACTCGCCGATCAGTGCGCGTGCGGCTCGGGGAGCGAGCACCGCATCGCCGCCCGCGACATTGCGAATGGCGCTGGTCAGCTCGTCCGCTGTCGCGGTCTTGAGCAGGAAGCCCGACGCACCGGCGCGCAGAGCTGCGAAGACGTATTCGTCGAGGTCGAAGGTAGTCAACACCAGAACGCGGCTGCGGGTCGTAGCGATGATCTGACGGGTCGCTTCGATGCCGTCGGTGCCCGGCATCCGGATGTCCATCAGCACGACGTCGGGTTGATGCGTGCGAGTGACGGTGATCGCCGACGCGCCGTCTCCCGCTTCTGCAACGACATCGATGTCGTCATGCTGCCGCAGGATCATCGACAGGCCGGAGCGGATCGCGGCGTGGTCGTCGACCAGGGCGACGGTGATCACCGATCCGTGCCGTTCGGTGTGTGGACCGGTAGCTGCGCACATACCGTCCATTCTCCGTCGACCGGCAGTGCGTCGAGTGAACCGCCCAGCAGCTCGGCGCGATGACGCATGTTTGCAAGCCCGCGCGTTCGTGCCCGCGGACTGGATATGTCGGGACCGATGGGGTTTCGGATCTCGATCTGTAATGCATTGTGCTGGAGGGAGATCGACATCGAGATCGGCGCGCCCGGCGCATGCTTGAGTGCGTTGGTCAACGCTTCCTGGGTGATTCGATACGCCGTGTGATCGACCACGCTCGGCAGCTCGGCGGCGTCGACGTCGATCGCTACATCCACTGCGCTGCCGGTGGCACGGGCCGCGTTCAGTAGAACGGGCAACTCGGTAAGCCGCGGGGGAGAGGAACGCGGGTCAGGCGTCTCGCAGTCCCCGGCGTGAAGCAGTTCGATCATCGACCGCATCTCGGAAAGCCCCGCGAGGCTGCTCGATCTGATCGCCCCGATCATTTCCCGCAAGCCATCGTCGGGTTCACCCCGTTCAGAGGAGAGAGTTGCGGTGGAGAGTGCAGCTTCGGAGTGGATGGCGATGGCAGAGAGGTGGCTTGCGATCACGTCGTGCAGATCCCGCGCCATGGTTGCGCGTTCGTGAGCGACAGCGGCCTCGCGGTCCAGCGCGGCGAGTGCTTCGTGGACTCTGGAACGCTCGCGTTCTGCCTCGGTCAGTTCGACTTGTCGACGGATGACCAGTGCCCACCACACCGGCGTACCGAAGAACAGAGCAGTCACGACGCCCGCCCCAGCCGCAGCGCGGACGTCCCTGGTGGACAGGTAAACGAGTGCGGTGAGCGCGGCAACCGTCACCGCGGTCAGAGAACACACCCCTCGGCCCAGTCGCGCCGTCCCGTACAGAACTGCGGCGTAGGTGAGATCCGAGAGGACAAGCCACATCGGCAGAGTGGGGCCCAGGGCGGCGTCGACCGCGACGATGACGGCTCCCGCCGCCAAGGCCGTTGCCGGGCGCACCCGCCGAAACGAGTCGATCGCACACAGCAGAGCCAGCATCCCGATCCGAACCCCGATGGGAACGTCGGCGACACCTCCGACATCGGTCCACATTTTGTACAGGCCGACGAGGTAGAGAAGTACCCCGATCGCGAACAGACCGATGGCGATGAGCGGATCGTTCCACTTGCCGACGCTCCGACTTCTGGTCACCACAGACTTATCAGAGCACATCGGGGCGCCTGACTTGTCATACCAAATGATGAGGTCGGCGTTGTTCCGACGGCTGATGTGCGGATCCGAGCGAGACGACACGCTCGAGGTATGAAAATTCGTTTCGAGTTGATGATCGGTATTCTTCTCGTCGTCGGTGGCGCTTGTCTGTGGCTGTTCGCACGCGACGCCGAGTTCTTCTGGTTTCGCGGCGGGCCACTCGGGGTGATTTTGGCGATCATCGGTGCTTTCGACATCGTGAACGCAGTCCGGACGAGGGACACGGTGACACCCGAGCGCCGACACGACTGACGTGGAAATCGTCCTTCTGACGACCCTGGGCGGCCTCGCCTTGCTGGACAGTACGAGCATCGGAATGTTGGTCGTCCCGGTGTGGATGTTGTTGAAACCGGGACGGCCGCAGGTTCGCAGTCTGCTGACCTACCTGGTAGTCATCACGACGTTCTATTTTGTTGTCGGGGTAGCCGTCTGGACGACGGCCCGCGTGGGCATGCCGGTTGTCGCCCCGATTCTCGACACTCCGGTAGCCCGGGGCGCACAGTTGATCCTCGGTATCGCGTTGTTCGCGTTGAGTTTTCGATTCGACTCCGAGAAGCGGCGCACATCCGGTCAGGCTGATCGAACACACGCCTGGCGGGAGCGGGTACTCGATTCGAGTCGTTCGGCGAGAAGCGTCGTACTTCTGGCCATTGCAGCCGGAACCGCCGAATTGGTGACGATGCTGCCCTACTTGGCGGCGATCGCGATGATCACAGCTGCTGGGCTGTCCTCAGTCATGTCGGCGTCGATACTTGCCGGTTACTGCCTGATCATGGCCGCACCGGCAGTCATTCTTCTGTGCGGTCGGGTCGTGGCCGGGAACCGCCTGGACAAGCCGCTGCGCCGGGTGGACTCGCTGATGTCCCGTTACGGCGACAGTGCGATCGGATGGGTGTTCGGCATCGCCGGCTTCTACCTCGCCGGCAATGCCGCTGCCGTGTTGTTCGCCAATCAACCAGCCTGAACCAGCGAATTGATCAGCTTCACACCGTCTTCCGGGTGATCGACGGTTACGGCGAACAGTCGTCCGTTCTCGAGAGTGACCACTATCGCCTCACCTGAGCGGAGAGTGACGGCCGTTCCGCGCGGTGTGATCCGGTAGCCCCATCCACCCCATTCGGCCGGACGTATCGAATCGACCGATGCGGACTTCACCGTCGAGATGGGGATTTTCTTCCATCGAACGCCCCAGGAACTGATGCCGAGACCGTGACGGTCGACGCGCACGGTGACCGAAGCGAAAGCCGTGATCGCGAGAGTCGACACACCCAGGATCACGGCAACCCACCAATCCGAATACGCGGCAGTGGCGATCACGAGAACGACGAGGCCGGCGGTGAGGATCCACGGCCAGATGCTGCGGACCTGCCCGACCCACACTGCACGTTCGGAGGCCGCGAGCGGCGTGTCCAGCGTCGGGGTCGGCAGTGGTGACTCAGGGTCGTCTCGTCGCTGCTCAGGCAGTGTATACGCCAGAACTCCGACCAGTACGGCCGCGATCGGCGCAAGAACCCACCAACCGATACGCGCGTCTTCCGGTGCTCCGGCGTCGATCGTGAGGGCGACGCTCAGAATCCAGATCGTTGCCAACGTCGCACTCGAGATCGAGGTGACGGCCAGAAACAGGGGCGCGTTGGTGCTCGAACGGGCCGCGACAACACACGCGAAAACGACTGCCACCAGTGAAAGCGCCAGCGCGATGGTGAAGAACGTCGTTGTGGTGCTGAACCCGTCCGGGTTCGATCCGGACCAATGGCTCGCGACGGTCTCGGGTAGGCGGTCGCCCCACGCGAAGCGCGCGAGAACCAGGATCAGGGTCGGGATCAGAGTCAGTGAGGCTGCTGTCCAGAGTCGGATCTTGCTGGTCGTCATTGTGTGCTGGTCTCCTTGATGAGGTCGAGCATGTGCGCGGTGTCGAGTCCCAGATTTCGGGCCTGTCGAACGAACTCGCGTGCAGATTCGTTGAGAGCCGTTCTTCCCGAGTCGAATTCGGCGCGAATGACGGCGCCACGTCCGCGTCGGAGGTCGATCAGGCCTTCGTCGCGGAGTGTTGCGTACGCACGAAGGACCGTATGGAGATTGACGTCGATCGACTCGGCGAGAGCGCGAGCGGACGGCAGTCGATCACCCGGGCCGATTTCGCCGCGGATGACCGAGCCACGAACCCCAGCGGCAATCTGTTCCGCGAGTGGAGTTGTGGAGGCGTGATCTATTCGCACCAACATGTTTGCATTCTATGCAAACAATGCTGTGTTTGGTCAATTCGTGTCGGGGGATGCAGCGAGTTGTGACGTGGGACGGGTAACATCGGCAGAGCTGAAAGACGCGCATTCGGCGTGCGCAACGCAGCAGGAAAGGGGCTTGAATCGCATGAGCGGCCACTCAAAATGGGCCACCACCAAGCACAAGAAGGCTGTGATCGACGCACGTCGTGGCAAATCCTTCGCGAAGCTGATCAAGAACATCGAGGTGGCGGCACGAACCGGCGGTGGCGATCCCACGGGCAACCCCACCTTGTTCGACGCCATCCAGAAGGCGAAGAAGACGTCAGTTCCCAATGACAACATCGAGCGTGCGCGCAAGCGCGGCGCCGGTGAAGAAGCGGGCGGCGCAGACTGGCAGACCATCATGTACGAGGGCTACGGACCCAACGGCGTCGCCGTTCTGATCGAGTGCCTCACCGACAACCGCAACCGCGCAGCCGGTGAAGTTCGCACCGCGATGACCCGCAACGGTGGCAACCTCGCTGACCCGGGTTCGGTCTCCTACCTGTTCGCTCGCAAGGGCGTCGTCACGCTGGAGAAGAACGGCCAGTCGGAGGACGACGTCCTGATGGCTGTGCTCGACGCCGGCGCCGAAGAGGTCACCGATCTCGGTGAAACCTTCGAAATCGTCAGTGAGCCACAGGATCTGGTTGCCGTACGTTCGGCACTGCAGGAAGCCGGCATCGACTACGACTCCGCCGAAGCCGATTTCCGCGCTTCCGTCGAGGTTCCGCTGGATGTCGACGGCGCTCGCAAGATCTTCAAGCTCGTCGACGCACTCGAAGACTCGGACGACGTGCAGAACGTCTACACCAACATCGATCTGTCCGACGAGGTTCTCGCGGCCCTCGAAGACTGATTGCCTTTCAACTCAGCCCGGCCCTGACGTCCTCGTCACGGCCGGGTTGCGTGTTGATGCGGGGCAGTAGTCCCGCGCACCGCTAAGCTATCGAACAGCTGTTCGGTATGGAGAGGTGTGACAAAGTGCGCGTGCTCGGAGTGGACCCAGGCTTGACTCGCTGCGGGTTGGGTGTGGTCGACGGGAGCAACGGCAGGAAAGTGCGCCCCATTGCCGTCGACGTGGTGCGGACCCCGGCAGAGATGGATCTCGGATCTCGGCTCCTACGGATTTCCGATGCGGCTGAACTGTGGATCGAGCAGTACAAGCCGGAGGTTGTCGCGATCGAGCGTGTGTTCGCGCAGCACAACGTCAGTACCGCGATGGGGACGGCGCAAGCAGGCGGAGTTGTGGCGCTCGCTGCCGCCAGACGCGGAATCCCGGTGTGTTTCCACACGCCCAGCGAGGTGAAGGCCGCCGTCACCGGTAGCGGTAACGCAGACAAGGCGCAGGTCACCGCGATGGTGACTCGAATCCTGAATCTGAAGACGGCGCCGAAACCGGCCGACGCCGCCGACGCTCTGGCGCTGGCGATCTGTCACTGCTGGCGAGCGCCCATGATCGAGCGAATGGCCCGCGCCGAGGCGATGGCCGCCGAACAAATGCGTAAGTATCAGGCAAAATTGGCCGAGATGAAGAAGGCAGGTTCACGATGATCGCGTCGGTACGCGGCGAGGTACTCGATATTGCGCTCGACCATGCGGTCATCGAAGCGTCGGGTGTCGGCTATCGGGTCAACGCCACCCCCGTGACGCTCGGTGCGCTCCATCGCGGAAGCGAAGCACGCCTGTTCACGACGATGATCGTTCGCGAAGACTCGATGACGCTCTACGGATTTTCCGACACCGAGTCGAAGGACCTGTTCAGCCTCTTGCAGACGGTCTCGGGAGTCGGGCCGCGCCTGGCGATGGCAACTCTCGCAGTTCTCGAACCCGACGCATTACGGCGCGCACTGTCGGAAGGCAACCTGACGGCGTTGACGAGGGTCCCCGGCATCGGCAAACGCGGTGCCGAGCGCATGGTCGTCGAACTGCGCGACAAGGTCGACGCGGTTGCGACGACGGCCGGCGCGGCCTCCGGTGTCGTCGCCGGTAGTTCGATCCGCGATCAGATCGTCGAAGCTCTCGAAGGTTTGGGTTTCCCGATCAAGCAGGCCGAGCAGGCCACGGATTCGGTTCTGGCGGAATCGCCCGAGGCTACTACGTCGGTAGCACTGCGTTCGGCCCTGTCGCTGCTCGGTAAGACTCGATGAACTTCGATCCGATCGACGATTTCGACGACGAATCGCAGGTCTCTGCCGAATTGGTGGCGGGAGACGGCGACGTCGAAGCAAGTTTGCGCCCCAAGAGTCTCGACGACTTCATCGGGCAACCCCGAGTCCGCGAGCAATTGCAGCTCGTGCTCACCGGAGCGAAACTTCGTGGCAGCACGCCTGACCACATCCTGATGTCCGGTCCGCCCGGACTCGGTAAGACGTCGATGGCGATGATCATCGCGGGGGAGTTGGGCTCCTCCCTGCGGCTGACGTCCGGGCCGGCGCTCGAACGCGCCGGTGACTTGGCGGCGATGCTGAGCAATCTCGTCGAGGGCGACGTGTTGTTCATCGACGAGATTCACCGAATCGCTCGTCCGGCCGAGGAGATGTTGTATCTGGCGATGGAGGACTTCCGCGTCGACGTCGTCGTCGGTAAGGGGCCCGGCGCCACGTCGATACCTCTGGAGGTCGCACCATTCACGTTGGTCGGTGCGACGACCCGATCCGGTGCGCTTACCGGTCCGTTGCGCGACCGCTTCGGATTCACCGCTCACATGGACTTCTACGAACCCGAAGAGCTGCAACAGATTCTGATGCGCTCGGCGGGAATTCTGGGAGTCAATCTCGAAGTTGACGCCGGCGCCGAAATCGCGAGACGCTCGCGGGGGACGCCGCGTATCGCGAACCGATTGCTGCGACGGGTTCGTGACTTCGCGGAGGTTCGCGCCGACGGAATCGTCACCATGGACGTCGCTCAGGCCGCCTTGGCTGTCTACGATGTGGACCAGTTGGGCTTGGACCGACTCGACCGATCCGTCCTGAGTGCGCTGGTGCGTTCATTCGGCGGCGGTCCCGTCGGCGTGTCGACGCTGGCCGTGGCCGTGGGCGAGGAACCGTCGACGGTAGAAGAAGTGTGCGAGCCCTTCCTTGTCCGTGCCGGGATGATCGCCCGGACGCCGCGAGGTCGTGTGGCCACCGCCGCTGCCTGGACTCAACTGGGAATGACGCCACCGCCGGATGCGGCCGCGGGCGGGATCGAGGTTCGCGTCAACGAACCGCAGGCCACGTTGTTCGATCCGAACGGAGCGTGAATTTCGACCGGAAAGGCCTCATTGGTCGGCCGATCTGTCAGGAATCCTCAGCAACTAATGGCACACTGGTGTATTGCGTAGGTCCATCCGGGGCCATCGCGGTGTAAAACGTGCAACACAACCGAGGTTGATCAACACATGTCGAGTTTGCTTTTCCCCCTCTTGATCCTCGCACTGCTCGTGCCCATGTTCCTGGGCATGCGCAAGCAGAAGAAGGCCTTGGCCGCGACTTCCGAGATGCAGGACTCGCTGCAGGTCGGCGATCGGGTGCAGACCACAGCCGGGCTCTACGCCACGATCGCTTCTCTAGGCGACGACACCGTTGACCTCGAGATCGCCGACGGTGTCATCACCACCTGGTCGCGTCTGGTCATCCGTGAGCGCGTCGTCGAGACGACCGAGACCGACGAGTACGACGACGACTCGATTTCCGAGATCGAAGAGTCTGCTACCGACACCGAAATCCGGCTCACCAAGGAGTCCTGACTTCGTCGACCTGGCACGTGTTCTAGAGTTGTGAACTCGGACACACGTCCAGATCGGTTTGTCCGTTCTTTCACCAGCAGCTCAGTTCAACCCGTTGATCAATCGTTGCAGTTCGAACGCCGCAGCTCGGGTGGTCGTCGACCATCCGAGCCGTGCAGTTACTGAAGCACTGCACTTACTGAAGCACTGCACCTACTGAGGAGACTTAAAGATCGTGGCACCTTCCACCGGAACGGTGCATCCGGTCCGCTACCTGGCCCTATTCGGGGTCTTGGTGGTGGCACTGTATGCCCTGGTGTTCTTCACTGGAGACAAGTCGGCCACGCCGAAACTCGGCATCGATCTGCAGGGTGGAACGCGCGTCACGTTGACCGCTCGTACCCCGGACGGTAGCGCTCCGAGTCAGGACAGTCTCAAGCAGGCGCAGGAGATCATCGAGACCCGCGTCAACGGTCTCGGCGTTTCCGGCTCCGAGGTCGTCGTCGACGGTGACAACCTCGTCATCACCGTTCCCGGAGACGACAGCGCACAGGCTCGCTCGCTCGGTCAGACCGCCCGCCTCTACATCCGGCCGGTGACCGGTTCGATCGACGTCGCCACCCGTGACGCGAGTCGGACGGCAACACCGGAGACACCAGCGGCCGAAACACCGGCCACCGGTGCTCCGGCTCCCGAAGCACCCACTGACGGGACCCAGACTCCCCAGAACCGTCCGTTCCTGGCTCAGGACCCGACAACTCCGGAGGCAACCCCTGCGCCGGAGACGACGACTCCGGCCCCCACCGGGGACGCGTCGAGCGACGGCACCGACGAAGGCGACGCAGCAGCAGCGGAAATCGCCGCAGCGCGCGCCCTCCGACAGAGCAGCGATCCGACCGTCCAGCAGCAAGCAGTGGCAAACCTCGACTGCTCCGTCGCAGACCCACTTCGTGGAAACGACGACCCGACCCTGCCGTTGGTCGCGTGCTCGCAAGACGGACTGAACATCTATCTCCTCGGTCCCTCGATCATCGACGGCCAGGAAATCGCCGACGCGTCGTCGGTCTTCAACTCGCAGCAGTCGCGCCACGAGATCAGCCTCTCGTTCAAGACAAGCGGCAGCAACACCTGGGCCGAGTTCACCTCAGCCAACATCGGCAAGCAGGCAGCGTTCACGCTCGACTCGAAGGTCGTCAGCGCTCCCACGATTCAAGGCGCAACGCCCGCGGGCAGCGCCACCTCGATCACCGGCAGCTTCACCGCGGACAGCGCGAAGGAATTGGCCAACACGCTGAAGTACGGTTCGCTTCCGCTCTCGTTCGCGGCCTCGGAAGCCGAGACGGTCTCGGCCACGCTCGGCCTGGCCTCGCTTCAGGCGGCACTGATCGCCGGCGCGGTGGGTCTCGTGCTCGTTCTGCTCTACTGCCTCGTCTACTACCGCATGCTCGGCGTCCTGACGGCGTTGTCGCTGATTCTCTCGGGAGTCATGGTTTACGCAATCATGGTTCTGCTCGGTAGATACATCGGCTTCACACTCGACCTGGCCGGTATGGCTGGTCTGATCATCGGTATCGGTATGACCGCCGACTCGTTCGTCGTGTTCTTCGAACGCATCAAGGACGAAATGCGTGAGGGCCGTAGCTTCCGCTCGGCGGTGCCACGCGGTTGGGCGCGAGCGCGTCGGACCATTCTTTCCGGCAACGCGGTGAGCTTCATCGCCGCTGCAGTTCTGTACGTGTTGGCGGTCGGCCAGGTGCGAGGCTTCGCGTTCACCTTGGGCCTGACAACCATCCTCGACGTGATTGTCGTGTTCCTCGTGACGTGGCCGCTGGTCAGCATGGCGTCCCGTTCGGCGTTCTGGTCGAAGCCCAGCGTCAACGGTCTCGGCGCAGTGCAAGAGGTTGCCCGCGAACGTAAGGTTGCCGCCGCTGCGTCGGCTAAGGAGACACGAGCATGAGCGAGTCCAACAACTCCCCGGTGGGATCCAACAACAGTTCCTCGGCGGAGTCTGCAGACGCCGCCGCCCGATCGGAGATCACCGACTCGGGCGTCGATCAGGGCGCGATGCCCAAGCACAGCTGGCTCTCACGGTTGTACACCGGAACGGGTGCGTTCGAGGTCGTCGGCAAGCGTCGCTTCTACTACGGGCTGACCGGCGCTCTGGTCGCCATTGCCCTGCTGAGCATCATCCTGCGCGGGTTCACCTTCGGTATCGACTTCGAAGGCGGATCACGCATTCAGTTCCCGGCCGAGGGCGGAGTCGAGACGTCGGCGGTGGAAACCGTCTACTCCGACACACTCGGGTTCGAACCGGTCAGCGTGCAGACGGTCGGCTCGGGTGCCAGCGCCACCGTGCAGATCCGGTCGGAGACCTTGAATGCGACGCAGATCAACGATCTTCAGTCGGCGCTCTTCGACGAGTTCCAGCCCAAGGACAAGAACGGGAACCCGTCGGCGCAAGCCATCAGTTTCGCGGACGTGAGTGAAACCTGGGGCGGCCAGATCACCAAGAAGGCGCTGATCGCGCTGATTGTTTTCCTGGTGATCGTGAGTATCTACATCGCCATTCGCTTCGAGCGAGACATGGCGGTAGCCGCGATCGTCGCGTTGTTCTTCGACATCATCGTCACCGCCGGCGTCTACTCGCTCGTCGGTTTCGAGGTGACGCCCGCGACGGTGATCGGTTTGCTCACCATTCTCGGCTTCTCGCTGTACGACACGGTGGTCGTGTTCGACAAGGTCGAAGAGAACACCCGCGGTGTTCTGCACCTGACGCGCCGGACGTACGGCGAGCAGGCCAACCTCGCGGTGAATCAGACCTTGATGCGTTCGATCAACACGACCGTCATCAGTGTGCTTCCCGTGATCGCACTGATGGTGGTCGCGGTCTGGATGCTCGGCGTCGGCACACTCAAGGACCTTGCACTCGTTCAGCTCGTCGGCATCATCGTGGGTGCGTACTCCTCGATCTTCTTCGCGACGCCGCTACTGGTGTCGATGAAGGAACGCTGGGGACCCGTCGCCGCGCACACTCGTAAGGTGCTCTCCCGCCGGGCTACGCTGGCCGAGAAGGGTACGCAGGCGGTTGCCGTCGGCGCACCAGTTGCACGTCGTGCGCCGGTTGCTCCGCAGCCGGGTGCGCGGCCGACCGGAAAGCGAAACAAGAAGGGGCACTGAACATGCTCCCCAGAACACGCACACTGGTTCGATCGATGACGTTCGTTGCAGCCACCGCGGTGGCTGCGGGTTCGTTGGCGGCCTGCTCGGAAAGCGCCGAGCAGGTTCCGTCCATCGGATACGCCATCGACAACTCCATCACCACGTACAACGCCAACACGACAGCTGGGTCGGTGTCCGGAGCGATGGCCGCGTTCGGACGGGTGCTTCCCGGTTTCACGTTCACCGGTCCGGCGGGGGCGCCCGTGTCGGACACCGACATCGGAACGGCGTCGGAGTTGCCCGGTGACGTGCTCACCGTCTCGTACAAGCTCAATCCGGCTTCCGTGTACTCCGACGGGATTCCGATGTCCTGTGACGATCTGGTCCTCACGTGGGCGGCGTCAAGTGGCAAGTTCACCGAAGACGTCGACGGTTCCGTGAAGCCCATGTTCGACACGGCAAACAATCTCGGTTACGCGGACATCGACCGGATCGACTGCCAGAGCGGATCGAAGGACGCGACGGTGTTCTTCAAACCCGGGCGATCGTTCACCGATTGGCGGTCGTTGTTCGGTGCGACTGCGTTGATGCCTTCACACGTCGTGACGCAGCGCACGGGTGTGAGCGACGTGGTGAGCGCGGTGAATGCCGGTGACACCGAAGCATTGTCGAAGATCGCGGACTTCTGGAACACCGGGTGGAACCTGACTCCAGGTCAGGTGGACACCTCGGTACTGCCTTCCGCCGGACCGTATCGAATCGACTCGTACAGTGCCGACGACGGTCTGGTGCTGGTCGCGAACGAGCGGTGGTGGGGTAACCAGCCGGCGACCGATCGCATCGTCGTCTGGCCACGTGGGGTGAATCTGAACGAGGATCTCGACAAGAACTCGATCGAGGTCGTCGACGTCGCTTCAGGGTCGGCGGGCGAGCTCGGTACTCCGTCAGGTTTCGACGTCCAGCAGATTCCGTCGCGGTCGATCGAGCAGTTCGTTCTCGCGACGTCTGGTTCTCTGGGCGAGGAAGCCGCGCGTCGAGCGTTCGCGCATTGTGTTCCGCGGACATCGTTGTTCGAGAAATTCGGGCAGACGGAGAATGCGCCGCAGGCGGGTCTGGGCTCCGGCGTGGTCGATTCGCGACTGATGGCGCCGGATTCACTGGTCTACAGCGACGCCGCTGCGGTCGACGGTGATCGGTACGCCAATTCCGACGTCGAGGCTGCGAAGACTTCGTTGTCGGAAGCGGGCCTCGACCAGTTGACCGTCCGAGTCGGCTACCTGGCGCCGGACCCGGTGCGGGCGCAGATCGTCTCCGAAGCAAAAGCAGCGTGCGCTCCGGCGGGAATCACGATCGAGGACGCGAGTAGCGATAGCTTCGATCCTGCGAGTCTGCAGTCCGGGGGAGTCGACGCTGTGCTTTCCGGCATGGCCGGCAAAGTCGGGGCGGGCGGAACAGCGAGCATGATCGACGCGCGCGGAGCGTTGCGATCGGGCAACGGCGCAAACCTCGGCAATTACGGAAACGCCAGGATCGATCAGATCATCGATCAGCTGAACGTGGATGCGAGCACGAGTGCGCAATTGGGACTCTCGGTGGAGGCGGAGAACATCCTCTGGACTCAGGTGCCTACGATTCCACTGTTCAATCAACTACGAACTGTCGCTGTAGCTCCAGGCATGTCGGCAGTCTTGGTCAATCCGACTCGGGCCGCTACCGGCTGGAACATGGACAGATGGGTACTACGCAGATGACCGTCTCGAATGGCGTTGCCTTGCACACGCCAGAAGAATTGATCGCCATCCACCGGGCCGCCGGAGACGCCGTTGTTCGGCTGACCCGCTGGGCAGACAACTTCCCGGGCCCTGGAGTGCGGTTCGCCGATCTGACTCCGGTGTTCGCCGACGCCGAGGGGTTCGGCGCCGTGCTCGACGCCCTAGTCGCCTGTGCCCCGGACGCCGACACGATCGCAGCCGTGGATGCCCGCGGGTTCCTGCTCGGTGCCGGCGCAGCAGCGAAGATGGGCGCTGGGGTGGTGGCCGTGCGTAAAGTCGGCAAACTGCCACCGCCGGTGCTCTCTCGCTCGTACAGCCTCGAGTACGGATCGTCTACTCTCGAGATCCCGGCGAACGGCTTCGATCTCACCGGGCGGAACGTTCTGGTGATCGACGACGTTCTGGCTACCGGAGGGACACTCGAGGCGGCTGTACAGTTGGTTGAGTTGGGTGGAGCGAACGTCGTCGGCGTCGCAGTGGTGCTCGAGATCGAGGAATTGCGCGGTCGAGATCGCTTCTTGAAGTACCCACTGACATCCCTGGTGAAGGTCTGAGTATTAAAGTTGTCTCCTGGGGGTCGAGTTAGACCTCCAGGGCAATTACCCGATGCAGGGCGGTTGCCTCATCGAACTCGGTGGTAGGAGGTGGCGACATGACGTCGAATCTTGATCGATCACAGAACTCGGGTGCAGTGTCGCAGGAGACGGATGCAGTTTCGTCTCCGGAGACGACACCATCGAAGTCCGCGGCGCCCGACGACTCGGGATCTGCGCAAACTACCGGCAATCGGGGTGGGCAGAACCTGGCCGTGCCCGCCTCCGCCTCCCGTAGGGTGCGTGCTCGGCTTGCTCGGCGCATCACCGGTCAGCGCAACGCCACCATCCGCCCGGTGCTCGAGCCGTTGGTCAGCCTCCACCGTGAGCTGTATCCGAAGGCCGACCTCGCGCTGCTCCAGCGTGCGTACGACGTCGCCGAGGACAGACATTCGAGTCAGCGGCGCAAGTCCGGCGATCCGTACATCACGCATCCGTTGGCCGTCGCAAGCATTCTGGCCGAGTTGGGAATGGACACCACCACCCTCGTCGCAGCCCTTCTGCACGATACCGTCGAGGACACCGGTTACTCACTCGAGGAGTTGACCAAGGATTTCGGTGACGAGGTCGCTCACCTCGTCGACGGCGTCACCAAACTCGACAAGGTCGTTCTCGGCACCGCAGCCGAGGGCGAAACCATCCGCAAGATGATCATCGCGATGGCGCGGGACCCGCGCGTGCTCGTGATCAAGGTTGCAGATCGCCTGCACAACATGCGCACGATGCGATTCCTGCCGCCCGAAAAGCAGGCGCGCAAGGCGCGAGAGACTCTCGAAGTCATTGCGCCACTTGCGCATCGGCTCGGAATGGCTACCGTCAAGTGGGAACTCGAGGACCTTTCGTTCGCGATCCTGCACCCGAAGAAGTACGACGAGATCGTTCGACTGGTCGCAGATCGCGCGCCCTCTCGTGACACCTATCTGGCCAAGGTTCGCGCCGAGATCAACTCGACTCTGTCCGCCTCACGGATCAACGCCATCGTCGAGGGCCGGCCCAAGCACTACTGGTCGATCTATCAGAAGATGATCGTCAAGGGCCGCGACTTCGACGACATCCACGATCTTGTCGGCGTCCGCATTCTGTGCGAAGAAGTGCGTGACTGTTACGCCGCGGTCGGCGTTGTCCACTCGCTATGGCAGCCGATGGCCGGTCGCTTCAAGGACTACATCGCACAGCCGCGCTACGGCGTCTACCAGTCGCTGCACACCACCGTCGTGGGACCGGAAGGCAAGCCCCTGGAGGTCCAGATCCGGACCCAGGACATGCACCGGACCGCCGAGTTCGGTATCGCCGCGCACTGGCGGTACAAGGAGACCAAGGGCAAGCACGCGGGCGACATCGCCGAGGTCGACGACATGGCGTGGATGCGTCAGCTACTCGACTGGCAACGAGAAGCGGCCGATCCGGGGGAGTTCCTCGAATCGTTGCGTTACGACCTCGCGGTCAAGGAGATCTTCGTCTTCACGCCGAAGGGTGACGTCATCACGTTGCCTGCCGGATCGACTCCCGTCGATTTTGCATACGCCGTGCACACCGAGGTCGGGCACCGATGCATCGGTGCCAGGGTCAACGGCCGATTGGTCGCGCTGGAACGAACTCTCGAAAACGGCGAAGTGGTGGAGGTCTTCACGTCGAAGGCCGCAACCGCCGGGCCGAGTCGCGATTGGCAGACGTTTGTAGTCTCCCCGCGCGCCAAGGCGAAGATCCGGCAGTGGTTCGCGAAGGAACGGCGCGAGGAGGCGCTCGAGTCCGGTAAAGATCAGATCGCGAAGGAAGTCCGCCGCGTGGGACTTCCGTTGCAGCGGTTGATGAATGCCGAATCGATGAGCACGATCGCGCACGAGCTTCGTTATCCCGATGTCTCCGCGTTGTACACGGCCGTAGGCGAGAGTCAGGTGTCGGCGCACCACGTCGTGCAGCGTTTGGTTGCTCATCTGGGCGGCGTCGGCGCCGTCGAGGAGGAACTGGCCGAGCGTTCGACGCCGTCGACCATGCCGGTGCGCACACGCAGCACGGGCGACTCCGGAATCCTGGTTCCGGGGGCTCCCGGCACGGTGGCAAAACTTGCGAAGTGTTGCACGCCGGTTCCAGGCGATTCGATTCTGGGCTTCGTCACACGCGGCGGAGCAGTCAGCGTGCACCGTACCGACTGCACCAACGCTAACTCGCTCCACGATCAGTCGGAGCGAATCATCGACGTCGAATGGGCACCGTCAGCGACCTCGGTGTTCCTGGTCGCGATCCAGATCGAAGCGCTCGATCGTCATCGGTTGCTCTCCGACGTCACCAAGGCGTTGGCCGACGAGAAGGTGAACATCCTGTCTGCCTCGGTCACCACCTCCGGCGACCGAGTGGCGATCAGCAAGTTCACCTTCGAGATGGGCGACCCGAAGCACTTGGGTCATGTGCTCAACGTGGTTCGCAACGTGGAAGGCGTCTACGACGTCTACCGCGTGACTTCGGCCTCGTAAACTGCTGTGCGCCTTTATTAACCGCGGGCGGTTAATAAAGGCGCACAGGGGGTCAGGCGACTACTGCAGTCTCGATGGTGATCGGGGTGTTGGGTGCACCGCCGCCGGTTGCTCCCATGCCGCCGTCGTCGCCGTCGGCCGCGATCTTCTCGATCGTCGCCAGGCCGGCGTCGTCGATCTTTCCGAAGACCGTGTAGTTGGGCGGCAAGACCGAATCCTCGTAGACGAGGAAGAACTGACTGCCGTTGCTGCCCGGTTTACCCGAGTTGGCCATTGCCAGCGTGCCGCGGGGGTAGACGGCAGGCAAGGAGAGTGCCGGATCGTTAGCCGGGTAGGCAGTGGTCGGGTACTCGTTGTCGAAGCCATAGCCGGGTCCGCCCGTGCCCTTGCCCGAGGGATCGCCGCACTGCAGGATCTGTAGACCGGGTGTGGTGACGAGTCGATGGCACGGGGTGTCGTCGAAGTACTTCTGCTCGGTCAAGCTCACGATGCTGTTGACCGTGCAGGGGGCTTCCGCCCGGTTCAGTTCCATCCCGATCGGGCCGGCCGTAGTCGTGAGCGCGACGTTGACGGTTCCCTCGGTGGACACACCCGTGGAGTTCGGCGGATTGACGGTTTTTGCTGCACCCGCCGCGCTCGGATACGAGCAGTCGACGGTTGCAGCGGCCGGCGCCGGGACAGGCGGGAGTGCCTCGAACTGTGACATGTCGAGTGGTGGCATAGCGGCCGTTGTCGTTTTCGCCTTGGAGGTGCTGGACGGCGAGTCCGAGCTACCGGAATCACCGGAACAACCAGCCAGCAGCAGCGCCGCGGCGCTTGCAGCGGCAATAACTACAGGAAAGCGCATCACAGGATTACGTCGCATCAGTCGAGCCTTACTGTCTTGATGTCGGTGGTCAGATTCGGCTTGCCGTCACCCTCAGGCGTCGATCCGCCGGCCGCGACCTTGTCCAAAGTGGCGAGACCGGTCTCGTCGATCGTGCCGAAAACCGTGTACTGCGGCGGGAGTTGCGAGTCGCCGTAGACGAGGAAGAACTGGCTGCCGTTGCTACCGGGTGCCCCGGTGTTTGCCATTGCAACCGTGCCGCGCGCGTAGGTGACTGCTTGTTGCGCTGCCGGGTCGGTGGTGGCGTACGCCGTGGTGGGGAACTCGTTGTCGAATCCGTAGCCCGGTCCGCCGGTGCCGGTGCCCGACGGGTCACCGCACTGCAGCACCTGGAGCGAGGGGCTCGTCGTCATGCGGTGGCAGGTGGTGTCGTTGAAGTAGTCCTGCTGCGCCAAGCTCACGAAGCTGTTGACCGTGCACGGAGACTTCGTTCCGTCGAGCGTGAGCCCGATGTTCCCCTGTGACGTCTCGACGCTGATGCTCGGTGTCGCGTCCGGGGCGGTGGTGGGGATGCCGTCGGTACGAGGCGGGTTGTTGGCCTTGGACGCAGTAGCACCGTCCGCCGGGTACGAGCAGGAAACCGTGTCGGCAAGTGGCGTCGACAGACCGGCGGGCATCGCACCCGCAGTTTGCGGCGTGAGGCTCGAGTCGTCGGCCGCAGTGTTGGTGGTGTTCGCGTCGTCGTCGCTGCGGTTGCTGAACCAGATGAGGCCGCCGACGACACCGACTACGACAACCACGCCGAGTGCAGTTCCGGCTATCGTCATCTGCTTGCGCTTGCGGGCACGTTCTGCGCGACGTTCGAGCTGACGCTCGAGCTTGCGTTTCGCCGCCTCGCGGCGTTGCTCGTTACTCGGCACTGCTGTAGTCCTCCGTATCGCGGGTGGATCGTGGTCGGCCGGCCGAGCGACACCCTGGGGTCGGCTTCGGCAAGCGGCTCTACTCGTCGTCAGAGTCTCCCATTGCAACCTGAGAACTTACTGGCGGGGCAGCAGCTTAGGCTGTAACCGACACCGTGTTGTTCGTTTCCGCCCTTCGAAGAGGAGTTGCCCCCGTGCTCGTCACTGGTTTTCCGGCCGGGATGTTCCAAACCAACTGCTACATACTCGCCCAGGACGACGCGTGCGAATGCGTAGTCGTCGACCCGGGGCAGGATGCGGCCGAACCGCTCTTCGAATATCTCGACTCGAAGGACATGACGGTCAACGCGGTACTCCTGACACACGGTCATCTCGATCACGTGTGGTCGGCCCGCGAGGTCTGTGCGCGGTATTCCGTACCCGCGTACATCCATCCCGAGGATCGCTACATGCTCAGCGATCCGGCACGGGGGATCGGCCCGACGATGAAGGAATTCATTCAGGGCATGACGTTCGTGGAGCCGGACGAGGTGATCGAACTGGCCGACGGCGACAAGATCACCGAGGCCGGAATGACGTTCGTCGTCGACCACACACCCGGGCACACGCAGGGATCCGTGGTGTTCCGAACCCAGGCGAACACCGAGTCCGGACCCGTGGACTTGGCGTTCACCGGTGACACCCTGTTCCAGGGTTCCATCGGGCGCAGCGACCTGCCCGGCGGAAATCACGAGCAGTTGCTCGCCTCGATCGCCCGCAAGCTACTGGTACTCGGTGACGAGACAGTGGTCCTGCCCGGGCACGGCGGCAACAGTTCGATCGGCGCCGAGCGAAGCTCGAACCCGTTTCTCGTTGGACTCAGCGCACAAGAATAAGGAAAAGTACCTCTCGTGAGTAAAGCCAGCACCTTCTCTGCACCCAAGGGCATTCCGGACTACGTTCCGCCGCAGTCAGCCGAATTCGTCGCCGTTCGTGACGGTTTGACGCGCGCCGCCAGGTTGGCCGGGTACGGCCACATCGAATTGCCGATCTTCGAAGACACCGGCCTGTTCGCGCGCGGCGTCGGCGAGTCCACCGACGTCGTCAGCAAAGAGATGTACACGTTCGCCGACCGCGGCGATCGTTCGGTGACGTTGCGCCCCGAGGGAACCGCAGGCGTCATGCGTGCCGTCATCGAGCACAGCCTCGATCGTGGACAGCTGCCGGTCAAGGTCAGCTACGCGGGCCCGTTCTTCCGCTACGAGCGCCCGCAGGCCGGTCGCTACCGCCAGTTGCAGCAGGTCGGCGTCGAGGCCATCGGGATCGACGACCCCGCACTCGACGCTGAGGTCATCGCGATCGCCGACGCCGGATTCCGGTCGTTGGGGCTCGACGGCTTCCGCCTCGAAATCACCTCTCTCGGCGACGACACCTGCCGACCGCAGTACCGCGAACTGCTGCAGGAGTTTCTCTTTGCACTTCCGCTCGACGAGGACACGCGTCGACGCGCGGAGATCAACCCGCTCCGGGTGCTCGACGACAAGCGCCCGGATGTGCGTGAGATGACTGCGGGCGCACCGCTCATGCTCGATCACCTGTCGGAGAGCTGCAAGGCCCACTTCGACGAGGTGCTCGCGCACTTGGACGCCTTGGGCGTTCCCTATGTCGTCAACCCGCGCATGGTTCGCGGCCTCGATTACTACACCAAGACGACCTTCGAATTCGTGCACGACGGACTGGGCGCGCAGTCCGGAATCGGCGGCGGTGGTCGTTACGACGGTCTGATGGAACAACTGGGCGGACAGCCGCTCTCGGGGATCGGGTTCGGAATCGGCGTCGACCGCACGGTTCTCGCTCTCGAAGCCGAGGGAAAGTCGGTTGCACCACCGGCACGTGTCGATGTCTTCTGTGTGCCGATGGGCGCCGAGGCGAAGGCGGCACTGGTGAAGATCGCACATCAGTTGCGTGCCAACGGAATTCGTGTCGACCTGGCGTACGGAAATCGTGGCGTGAAGGGCTCGATGAAAGCAGCTGATCGTTCGGGTGCCGCAATCGCGTTGGTTCTCGGCGAGCGTGAGCTCGAAGAGGGCGTTGTCGTTGTCAAACAGTTGGCAACAGGTGAGCAGGAGACGGTGGCGCTCGACCAGGTTGTCGACAAGCTCGGGGATCTCGTTGAGCACTGAGGCCGAACCGGTTTCACTCGATCTGGTTCCCGTGGCGTTGATCGCGCCGCGGCTGAAGAAGTTCGCCGTTGTTGTCGTGGTGTTCGGTGTGGTCGTCGGGTTGATCGTCGGTGTGTTCTCGACGGCGACCGTTGGAGTGATCGTCGGTGCCGTCATCGCGGTGCCGACGTCCCTGGCGATCCTGATGACGCTGCGCCGACACATCACGTTGTACGGCAACAGGGTTCGTGCGCAAGCTGGTTTTCGAACCAACGACGTCGACGTGGCCGAGGTACTCACGGCGGCGTTGACGGTGCGATCCGGCCGGATCAGCGAGGTCAGCCTGACACTCGGCGACGGACGGTCCACCGTGCGGATACCGCTCGCGCTGTACACGGCAGGGGGCGGGCGCGAGTTGGAGATCCTTGCACTCCGCAAGCTCGCCGACGCCCTCGCTGCCAGCGAGTTGGTACCGGCTGCCGCGTTGTCCTCGGTGCTGATCGAACAGTTGCGTGCCGAAGCCCGCGGCGCCGGACTAGCCGAGCGTCCGCTGTATCGCGCCGTCGAACTCGTGACGGCGGAGGGACGAGTGCCGAGAACCACACTGACAGACCACGAAGTGGCCGGATTACTCGACTAGCGTGGAAACCGTTCTTACAGCGTTGTAGAACGGACAGTCGTGAAAACGGCAGGTGAGGAGTCGGCAATGAGTATTGCGCCCGTAACCGTCACGGTGACCGGAGCGTCGGGTCAGATCGCATACGGCATGCTTTTCCGCATAGCTGCGGGGGAGATGCTCGGCGCGGACGTCCCGATCAAACTTCGACTGCTCGAGATTCCCGCCGCTGTGTCCGCTGCCGAAGGCGTTGCGATGGAACTCGAGGACGGCGCATTTCCCTTGCTGAGCTCCATCGACATCACCGACGATCCCGACGTCGCCTTCTCCGGCGCGAACATCGGCATGCTGGTCGGTGCGCGTCCGCGGAGCAAGGGGATGGAGCGCGCCGACTTGCTGAGCGCGAACGGCGCGATTTTCACAGCGCACGGGAAGGCGATCAACAACAACGCAGCCTCGGACGTCAAGGTGCTGGTCGTGGGAAACCCGGCCAATACCAACGCACTTATCGCGATGAACAACGCACCGGATGTGCCGGACACTCGGTTCAGTGCACTGACGCGTCTCGACCACAACCGAGCGATCGCGCAGGTGGTGAAGAAGACCGGCGTTCGTGCGTCGTCGGTCCGCAAAGTATCCGTCTGGGGAAACCATTCGGCGACGCAGTACCCGGATCTGTCCCATGCGACCGTCGCGGGTAAGCCCGCGCTCGCGGTGATCGACGATCGCGACTGGGTGGAGAACGATTTCATCCCTACGGTTCAGGTGCGAGGCACAGCCATCATCGCTGCGCGTGGATCGTCCTCTGCGGCAAGCGCAGCCAGTGCGTCGATCGACCACGTCCGCGACTGGGTGATCGGTACGGCCGAGGATGACTGGGTATCGATGGCCGTGTGTTCGGACGGTTCCTACGGAGTGCCCGAAGGATTGATCTCGTCCTTCCCGGTGACCTGTGCCGGTGGTGAATTCGCCATAGTTCAGGACCTCTCGATCGACGAATTCTCACGCGAACGGATCGACCTGTCCGTCAGCGAATTGGAGCAGGAGCGCGCGGCGGTGCGGGAGTTGGGCTTCGTCTGAGGTTTGTCTTGATCAGAGATCTCGGAACAGGTACTGATCGGGATCCTCGGCGCCGAGCACGGGCGGCGACACCATCGGTAAATCGTCGACCATCGAATTTTCGTCGCCGGCATTGACGAGATACCCCGGAGTGGTGCGTGACGACTCGTCGTCTCGCGATCCGCGAGGTCCGCCGCCCATCATTCCGCTGGGCGTCATATTTCCGCCTCCGACCGCCGAAGATATTGCACCCAGGCCGGGCGTTGCTACCGGAACCGGTTGAACTGCAGCAACTCCCGCTGCGCCTCTCATCGTTCCACCGCTCGCGCCGTTCCCGCCCACCCACGCTCCGCCGGAGCTCGCGGTCGCACCGGGTGACGGCGACCCGCCGGCTGCGAGTGACGCCGACGAATTGCCTGCGCCCCAAAGCTTCTCGACGCCGGTCGGAAGTCCGGCGCCTGCCTGCGCTGCCGAGGTCCGAACTGCATCGGCGCCTGGGTGAGTGGAGTACGGTGCTTCGCCGGCGTTGATTGATGCCGGTGACTGTGGGGCGGATGCAGCCGATGCCGACACCGGCTGGGCGATCTGGAGGGCGGCGTCGGCGAACGCCTCCGGAGCGGCAAGGTTGGCGAGCGCCTCACCGATCGGTGGAGTCGGAACGGGGATCGACCCGGCAAGGGCGTTCATGGCAGCGGTGTGCCCGAGCATTTCGCCGCGAGTCGCAGTCACCGCCGCGACCGCTGCCTGCATGTGTTCAGCCGCGGAGGCAATCAACATCGCCTGCCCGGGTGGTGTCCACGCGATCGGTGCAGCAGCCGCAACCGTGGCGGCGAAGGACTGCGCGATCGCCGCGAGATTTGCATTGCCTCGTTGCACCGATTCCGCTGCGGCAGCAGTGGTTTTCGATATCGCAGTTCCGCGTTCGCTCAATTCTGCGCCGCTGTTCTGTGCGGATCGCGACAGTTCGGTCGCGGCGTCACTGCCGGTGCTGTTCCATGTCTGCCCCACCTCGGCGACCGCGCTTTCGGACAGTCCCATGGCTTGGTCGATCAGCGTGGACGCCTGGTTGAAGATGCCGACGGGATCGATGCCGGTAAAAGTGCCTGTGCCGAGACTCTTCCCGAGTTCGATCAGGGGCGCGAACAGATCTTCGATTCCGGGGAGCGCCGGAACCGGTATGCCGGCGAGCATCGAGTCGACCGCGTTGTTCGGCAGTGCCGGGGCCTGTGGACTGCCGAGGAAGCTCGGTATCGACGGCAGGGTCGGAAGTGACGCGAGCAGGTCCGAGAGATCCCCGAGCGCAGACAAGGCCATTGCCGGGTCTGGCGCACCACCTTGAAGGAGGTCGAGGACCGTCGTCGAGTCGTCTTCGGTGTTGACGCGATCGGTGTTGACGCGATCGGTGTTCACGCTGTCACACTCGTCGATCCAGCCGCGCCGGTCAGATCTGACGCGATTGCATGATCTGTCGTGTCGTAGGCCTGTGCGGCTGCACCGGCAGTTGCGGCATTACCGGCGTAGAACGTAGCGAGTGCTGCAACGTCTTTGGTGTGCGCGGCCTGAGCGCGCGCGAATGCTTCGAGAAATTCGATCCCGACGGGGCCAACGGCCGGTGCGACTGCCGCGATGTTGGCGCCAAGATCGACGACGGCGGCCTGCGCGATGTGTCCTGCAGCTTCGGCCGACGTCGAGCCGTACTTACGGATGTCGTCAGTGACGACAGTCAATTCGCTCATCATTACCCCCCAGTTGGTAAGCGTCGTGAGAACTGTATCGGACCACAGTCCGCCCTTGCAGGGAGAGAACGCGAGTTCGCCATCGCATCCAGACAACTTGGACGAAGTGGCGGAGATTACATTCGGATCCGGTGTTGGTATTGCGGGTGCGATCGATTTGGCACACTCGAACCATGCGAACCGCTGCGGACGTCATCCTCCGACTCACGTCCGATCCAGCTCGCTGTGGACTGGTGATGGATTTCGACGGTGTGCTTGCACCCATCGTCGATGATCCGTCGGCGAGTGCACTCCTGCCCGGCGCCGAGGACGTGCTCGCGACTCTGACGAAACACCTCGGTGTAGTCGGCCTGCTTTCGGGGCGGCCGGTGTCGTTTCTGCGAGAACGGCTGAGTCTGGATTCGGTTGTACTCATGGGTTCCTACGGTGTCGAGACCTGGACGGACAACGGAATCGAGGTGCTTCCGGCCGTCGCGGCGTTCAGTGATGCCGTCGCTGAAGCAGAAGCCGACCTGCGCCGCTTGTTCGATTCTCAGGCAGTTCCCGGCATCCATGTCGAGAGCAAAGGCCTTGCGGTGGCCGTGCATTGGCGTCGGGCTGCAGATCGAGCGGCCGCGCAGCGCCTGGTGGAAGCAGCGACAACAGAAATCGCGAGCCGGACCGGGTTGCATCGTGAGCCCGGCAAGCTGGTCGAAGAATTGCGCCCACCGGTCAAGGAGGACAAGGGGACAGGTCTTCTTCGTGCGATCGAGGCCGCGGGAGTCGACGTCGTTGCGTACGCGGGAGACGACCGCGGCGATCTACCAGCATTTGCGGCGGCCATCGCATTCGGGGGAGAAGCGCTGGTGGTCAAGGGCGATGACATTGCACCAGAAGTTGCCGCCGTCGACGGCGTCCAGTTCGACGGCCCGCAGGCATTCCTGGGTTGGATGAAAGATCTTGCCGCGCAACTCGAACGCTGATGCGTGATGTCAGTCGGCCAGGAACTCGACCAGGTCTTCTTTCGAGGTGCCGCGTGCACGGGGCAGAGTGACGCGAACCCGCTCGTGCCCTGTTCCTTGGCGTGATCGACAAGCGCTGTGGGTTCTGTCAACGCGAAACTGGCCGCACCGGAAGGGCTCCGGTGCGGCCAGTTTCGGTCTTGGTCAGTTCGTGACTCGGTCAGTTCGTGACTCGGTCAGGCGTCGCGCTTGTTGACGACGGCGATGCTGATTCCGAATATCACCAGCACAAATGCTGCGAAGTAGAACAGGCTTCCCCAAGGGCCCCAATGGAAATTGGTGCTCGAACCCGAAGAGAGGAAGTGGTCGGCATTGGCGAACGGGAGGAACGGTGTGACGTTTCTGCCGAAGGATCCGAACATGCCGAACAGGCTCTCGATGAGCAGCGGCCACAGCAGCAGTAGTGCAATGGCGCCGGCGGACTGACGAAGGAGTGCTCCGACGGCAATAGCAAGGGCGACGCAGAGGAACGCGAAGATCGGTACGCCGTAAACGGCGCGCCAGGCATCGGCGTTGTCGAGTGCCAGATTGGTGGAACCTTCAGATCCTGCAGCAGCTTTGGTGATGAATACCGCGCCGAGCATGAGAACGAAGGACAGTACCGCGCCGAAAGCCCCGATCAGGCCGGCTTTGGCGATCAGAACCGAAGCCCGACTCGGGATAGCCTGGAAGGTAGTACGGATGATGCCGAAGCGGTACTCGCTGGTGATCGCGAGCGCCGCCATGATCATCAGGACCATGACGCCGAATCCGGATACTCCTAGTCCCGCGTCGTTGAACGTGGGGAGGAATTTCTCGAAATCAGGAGTTCCTGATGCAGCTTCATCGTTGTACGCCTGAATGCTCGAACTCGACGAACGCCCGATCATCCAGGCGACGCCCAACCCTAGGATGATGATTGTGATCGTGCACCACAGCGGCGACTTGGTCGTGGTGATCTTGATACGTTCAGCACTGAGAACAGCCATTACAGTGCACCTCCCATAGCGTGCTGTGTGTTTGCGTGGTGTGCATTTGCTTGGTGTGCACCGGCGCCCGGATCGATACCGGATGCGTGGTACTGGACATCGTCTCCGGTCAACTTCATGAACGCATCCTCGAGCGATCCCTGCACAGACGCCAACTCGTACAACACGATTCCCTGCGAACCAGCCAGACCGCCGATCACATCGGTGGTCGAATCCACCACCACCAACACCGGCTCCGGGCCTGAATGGTCCTCGCGGACAGTCAGTCCCTGAGCAGTCAATGCGGCATGGAGAGCGTCCAATTGTGGGCTGCGCACGCGCACCGTCGACTCCGACGAACGATCCACGAACTCCGCCACAGTCGAATCCGAAATCAACCGACCCCGACCGATCACCACCAACTGCTCCGCCGTCAACGCCATCTCCGACAGGAGGTGACTCGACACCAGCACCGTGCGGCCCTCGGCCGCCAACCGCTGCATGAACTTACGAATCCAGACAATGCCCTCCGGATCGAGACCGTTGACCGGCTCGTCGAACAACAACACCTTCGGATCACCCAACAACGCACCCGCCAAACCCAGACGCTGCGACATACCGAGCGAGAACCCGCCGGCCTTCTTGCCCGCCACCTCGGACAATCCGACCAACCCGAGCACCTCGTCGACGCGGGACTTCGGGATCCCGTTCGAGGCGGCCATCCACTGCAGATGCGCCCGCGCACTGCGATTGGGGTGCACCCACTTCGCATCCAGCAACGCGCCCACCGTCCGCAACGGTGTCTTGAGCTCGCGGTACGGCTTGCCGTCGATCAACGCCGCACCCGACGTCGGCTGATCCAAACCCAGGATCATCCGCATCGTCGTCGACTTGCCCGCACCGTTCGGGCCCAGAAAGCCCGTCACGATGCCCGGCTTGACCGTGAACGACAAGTCGTCCACCGCTTTCGTCGGTCCGTAAACCTTGGTCAATCCCCTCAGTTCAATCATGTGCAGAACTGTGCCCTACCGGCACTGACCAGCGCATCGGTCCGGAGGATGACATGAACCCTGAGATGTGGAGACGGCAGTTCAGGGAAAACCCTGTCCTCGACCGGAAGTCGGAACTGCCGCTATATGAGGGTAGTGCGCGTCGAAGTCGCCGTCGAACAATCGCCAGTAGAAGTCGTTCATCCTCGCAGCGGCGGGCGCGTGCCGTGTCAAGATCGCGGCCACCTCTGGCGCCACATCACCTGGGATATGACCTGTAGCGCACCGGCGTACGTACTGGTTGCGGGCGACTGGTCCGCCGCTTGTCGGCCTCGGTATCCCGCAGACCTCGGTCACCAACCAGTTGACCAGAAGCATGGCGGCGTAGTCGGCGTCGTGAGTGGCGTGGCGCCGGACGAAGTCGTGCTCGGCAGTCGACAGGTCGAAGTGTGGGGATGTGGCCAGTCCGAAGTCGGTGAGATAGATCCGCTCCATGTCGGTGCGCATGTTGCCGAAATGTCCGTCCATGTAGAGCAACTGTCGATCGCGCAAGAACGCCACGATCTCCGAGAACTGTCGCTCGACTTCGGCAGCCTTGCCGGTCGGGTTGTCTTGCAGCCAATCCGATATCGGGTGTGCGATGTACTCGCAGAACAGAACGAGGCTGCATGGTGCAGCGGCGAGCGCCTCGAGGCGTGTCCGCACTGCCGGGCTGCCGCCCTGAGAGGCAAGCACCGCGTCGATGTCCGCGTGTTCGGATGCAACAGGTGAGCGGCCGGGCAGCACCCGCCAGTGGTAAAGCATCGGGAATGACTGTGTTTCGCCGGCCAGAACGGCATCGGTGACGACGACGTTCGCGGCCAACTCTCGCCAAGCGTTGAAGCTTGGGCCTCCAATGCCGTACTGGCAGAACATGGGTAGGTCGAAGAGGTTGGACGTGGAGCCCACGTCGGCGAGTTCGCGTTCGCTCAGTGGAATTCGTTTGGTGAATACCGGAACGCCGTTGAGCCTGTTTTCGCCGACACTGACGAGTCCTGCGGCGCCGCCCACTCCGACACTCGTGACTCGAGCGGTGTCTACCAGTTGGGCCAGTTCGGCATCGTTCTGGGAAGCGAGGAATGCCGATAGTTTTCGGTACCGGTCAGCCCTGACATCTGTCATTCCACGACTGTGCCACAGGTTCGTGCGGCTTCGATTTCGCGAAGCCGCTTGTCGAAGTCTCCGATTCTGGCGGTGTCCTCGTAATAGTCTTCCTGCTCGATGATCTTCCCCCACTTGGTTCGAACGAGAAGCACTGTCCGATTTTGGTAGATGACGGAGCCGTCGGGGCCGAGCGCGCGGTCATTGAAACGCGCGAGCAGAGTCATGCGCCAAAGTGGACCACCGAAATACGCTTCGGTGACTTCGCCTTGAAGCCCGGCGGCGACGAATTCCTGGAGAAACTTCGCGATTTGGTCCCTTCCGGCGTGCACGCCGGCCCACCGATGATCGCCGTCGGCGAATCTCAGTACTGCGTCACGGTGATATGAGCCCAGCAGCGGACGGTAGTTTCCGGAGTTGAGCGCCCGGACGTCGCGCCTGAACTTGAAAAGCAAAGCTTTACGCAGCAGCGATCGCAAGACGATCGCCGTTCCGAGGCCGGCCGCGAACCATCGCTTCATCTTCGAAGCTTGTCGTGGCATCGAACGCCCTGTCAACGATGTGCCGGGGTCTGCTGATATCTGACAGAAAATTGGATATTGACAGTGACTGTCACAATAGGTGAGACTCGCATTATCGAGAATGGCCGGATCTCGGCCGAGGCGGGAGGACGTTGCTGATGTCACTACGGGAGAGACAGCGGTTGCAGGTGCGAGCAGACATTCAACGTGCGGCATTCGAACTGTTCGCACGTGACGGTTTCGAAGACGTGACCACTGACCAGATTGCGTCGGCGGCGGGGGTATCGGCGAGCACGTACTTTCGGCACGTTCGTAACAAGGAGGATCTGCTGTTGGATCCGGTCAGGCAAGGCGGTGCCGGAATCGTGACGCTACTCGAGGAGCGCCCGGCATCCGAGTCGGCTGATCTTGCGATCTCACGGGCAATCCTCGAGCGTTCCAATGCTTTCGAGTCCTCGGAGATCGATCAGTGGCGATCGGCGTTCCGTACCGCGCCGCACCTGATGGATCGAGTCGCGTTGATCGCGCCCGAACATCGTGATCGGCTGGTCGAGTTGGTGGCACAGCGAATGAAACTCGATCCGGAAAACGACAGCCGCCCAGGACTTCTCGTTCATCTGATGTTGGCTGCGGCGGAGTTCGGTTATCGGCAATGGATACGTCACCCCCACAAGCGCGGGGCATCGCTTCCCGTATGCGTCGAGGGGGCGCTCGACGCCGTTCGGGAATCCCGGTGGCACACGCAGGACGAAGATGACACGAAAGGTCGTGATCAGTGATGGACGAGGACACTCAGGGCGCCGTGCCGCCCGTAGTAAATGTGCCCGAAGTGGATGTCGTTGTTGTCGGATCGGGGGCTGCCGGCATGTCCGCAGCCATCACCGCAGCCCGCAACGGACTCTCGACGATCCTCGTGGAGAAGTCCGAATACTGGGGCGGTTCGTCGTCCCGGTCCGGGGGCGGCGTGTGGATTCCGGGAAATTCGATACTTCGCCGCGAGGCGCCGGCAGACGATATCGACTCTGCGCGAACATATCTGAAGAGCATTGTCGGCGAGGACGCGGACACCGATCGCATTGATACCTATATCGATCGAGGCCCCGAAGCCCTCGATTTCCTGATCCGGCATTCCGCTCTGGACCTCGAATGGGTGAAGGGTTACTCCGACTACTTTCCCGAGGCGCCCGGCGGACTTGCAAGCGGGCGATCGTGCGAACCGCGCCCGTTCGACGCCCGAGCACTGGGCGACGATCTCGCGACACTTCATCCGCCGTACATGAAGGTGCCGCTCAACATGGTTGTCCAACAATCTGATTACCGGTGGCTGAGCACGGGGATCCGGCATTGGCGGGGTCCGGTGCGGATGCTTCGGGTAGGAATGAGATCCCTGGCCGCAAGAGCTCGGAAGAAGAAGCTGATCGGGCTCGGGCCGGCGCTCATGGCCGAACTGATGCTCGGAGTTCGGGACGCCGGAGTTCCGGTGAAACTCGGAACGAAACTTGTGGATTTGGTTACCGACAGCGGACGTGTGGTGGGCGTGCGACTCGAGTCCGGGGGAGTACAGACAACGCTGCGCGCCCGATGCGGCGTCATCCTCGCGTGCGGCGGTTTCGACAACAACGACGACATGCGCAGCGAGTATCAGCGTCGACCGAGTAGTGCACAGTGGACTCTCGGAGCGCCGACCAATACCGGGGACGGTATCCGAGCAGCTCTGGGCGTCGGCGCAGCAATTTCGTACATGGACGACGCGTGGTGGGCGCCGTCGATTCCACTGCCCAAGGGCCCGTGGTTCGCCTTGGCGGAACGCTCGTTGCCGCGCAGTCTGATGGTCAACGCCGGCGGGAATCGGTTCATGAACGAGTCGCTTCCCTACGTCGAAGCGGCGCATGCAATGTTCGGCGGGAAACATGGCCGAGGTGAAGGCCCTGCCGAGAACATCCCGGCCTGGCTGATTTTCGATCAGACTTACCGTGACCGTTACCTGTTCGCGGGAGTTCCGGCGCGTGGGTCGATACCTCGGTCGTGGATCGCATCGGACGCGATTGTGCGAGCCGGATCGATTGCCGAACTTGCTGTCGAGATCGGAGTACCAGGCGATGCGTTGTCGGCGACGATCACGCGATTCAACAGTTATGCGCGCGACGGAGTCGATCGTGACTTCGGCCGGGGGACAAGCAAATACGACCACTATTACGGTGACTGCACCAACAAGCCCAATCCCAGCCTCGGAGAACTCACCAAGGGGCCGTTCTACGCCGCGAAGATGGTTCCCGGCGATCTGGGAACCAAGGGCGGTATCAACACGGACGCTCGCGCGCGGGCGCTGCGCGCGGACGGTTCAGTCATCGACGGGCTCTACGCCGCCGGAAACACCAGTTCGCCGGTGATGGGTCATACCTATGCGGGGCCAGGCGCAACTATCGGTCCCGCAATGGTTTTCGGCTATCTGGCGGCGCTCGACGCGGCCGCACGATCCCATGACGGTCGTGAGCACGAGACCGAAGGCAGAAATAATGGTTTGGCAGATCGCCGTGGGTAGGGTTCTCTTGACAGCGTGACCCACCTCAACATCGCCGACGTCGACTACTTCCTCCCTGATGGTCGACAACTGCTCAGCGGCGTCAGCTTCCGGGTCGGCAACGGTGCCAAGACTGCACTGATCGGTCCGAACGGAACCGGCAAGACGACACTGCTTCGGATCATTGCCGGAGACGCAGTCGCTGACGAGGGCGCAGTCACCAGATCCGGAACACTGGGTGTGATGCGGCAATTCGTCGGTCAGGTTCGTGACGAGTCCACCGTGCGTGATCTCCTGTTGTCCGTCTCTCCGGCGCCGATCCGCGACGCGGCACTGGCGCTCGACACCGCGGAGAACGCGATGATCGAGCGAGACGAAGAGTCAACTCAGATGAAATACTCACACGCGCTGGCCGATTGGGCCGACGTCGGCGGGTACGAGACCGAAGACTTCTGGGACAAGGTCACTACCTCGGCTCTTGGAGTTCCCTACGACCGTGCGAAGTGGCGAGCGGCCAACTCGCTCAGTGGCGGCGAGCAGAAGCGGTTGGTTCTCGAAGCGTTGTTTGCCGGGCCCGACGACGCACTTCTTCTGGACGAGCCGGACAACTACCTCGATGTTCCGGGGAAGAGGTGGCTGGAAAAAACGATCTCGGAATCGCCGAAAGTGGTCCTGTTCGTCAGCCACGATCGCGAACTGATCGCCAATGCGGCCACCCACATCGTGACACTCGAACCCGGAATCAGCGGCGCGACATCGTGGACCCACGGCGCTGGGCTGGCCAGCTACCACCAGGCACGCGAGGATCGCAACGCGCGCTTCGAAGAACTGCGCCGGCGCTGGGACGAAGAACACGCGAAACTGCGTGCCCTGGTTCTGCGACTGCGTGAAAAGGCCAAGTTCAACGACGGCATCGCTGCTCGCTATCACGCCTCGCAAACCAGGTTGGCGAAGTTCGAGGAGGCAGGGCCACCCGAAGCGATTCCACTTCAGCAGAAGGTGACGGTTCGGCTGGCTGGCGGGCGAACCGCCAAGCGCGCGTTGGTATGTCAAGATCTCGAGCTGACCGGATTGATGAAGCCTTTCGACACCGAGATCTGGTACGGAGACCGCGTTGCCGTGCTGGGCTCCAACGGGTCCGGGAAGTCGCATTTCCTCCGTCTCTTGGCGGGCGGTGGGACCGACCCTGGGACCGAGCATCTTCCCGCCGAGGCGCTCGACATCGCGCCGGTTGAGCATGGCGGAACCGCGACGCTGGGTGCTCGGGTACGTCCCGGATTGTTTGCACAGACACATTCCAGGCCCGATCTGACCGGAAACACGCTGCTCGAGATCCTGCACATGGGCGACGAACACCGCAACGGAATGGGGCGTGAAGCGGCGAGCCGGGCGCTTGATCGTTATGGATTGTCCCAAGCAGCGGAGCAGAAGTACGACGACCTGTCCGGCGGTCAGCAGGCACGACTGCAGATTCTGCTCCTCGAGCTTTCCGGCGCCACGATGCTGTTGCTCGATGAGCCGACCGACAACCTCGACCTTCATTCGGCGGATGCGCTCGAGCAGGGGATCGCCCAGTTTGCCGGAACCGTCATCTCGGTCACCCACGATCGTTGGTTCGCACGCGGGTTCGACAGGTTCCTGGTCTTCGGATCGGATGGGAACGTGTACGAGAGTGAGTCGCCGGTCTGGGACGAGGCCAGGGTCGAACGAGCGCGCTGAGATCGAGCAGCCGCTCCCTACCTGGGGAGAGGCGGCAATTCGCCGATCACCGTGCGAAGAAGGCTCAGATCGCTGCGGTGCGGTCGGGTCGGGGGACACTGCGAAAGATCGAGCTGCGCCGGGAAGTGCCACACAACGCGCCCTGGATCTACGCGTTCGACCGCCGAGTACCACTCGGTGAGCGGCTCGGCGAGCGCCGCGTGAAGCTCGAAGTGGCGTCGGCGGCGGCTGGGGTCTCCTTCGCGCTGCAGTAGAAGTTGCTCCGATGCGGGTATCGAGATGACGGTCAGATCCGCGAAACCGAGTTTCAGCTGCGCAAAAGCGCTTTCGACCGCCAGGAGTTCGTGCTCGAATCGCTCCCGAGGCGCCGCGCCCACCGCGGCGAGACACCAGCTGTAGTGCAGTTTCAGCGGGTCGCTGTCGCAGAGCGCGGTACCGGTTCTCGATTCGAGATCTTCCGCTTGCGACCATCGCTTCGAATTGACCGTTGTCCAATAACTTGCCTGAACGTCGAGATCCGTGCCGTCCGGCTCGAACCCCGTGGGCTGATACTCGGCGACGAATTCTTCCGCTGCGGATTCGCCTCCGAGTTGGGTTCGGCACCAGGTGGTCTTGCCGGCGGCGCTGGGTCCTTCCACTGCGATGATCACCAGTTCATTCTCCATAATGATTGGGGCGGTTGGTTTTTCCCGTTGCCAGGACTCTCTTAACATCCCCAGGGGCCTCGTTGGTGGTCCGACACGGCCGATTCCGGTGCTGTGGGTCACAAGATTACCGTGACGGTTGCCACATAACGGACGGATAACGATCGGTATGGTTGAAGCTCGAATCAACTAGCTGACCTGTGGCTATTGCCCGATTCTTCGCAGATTCTGGTACGGCAGTGCTGGAAAACTGCCCCGTGACCAATCCGTGACCATCGCCTACGGTCGTTGACAGCCCGAAACTACCGGGCAAACACCGACCCGCAACTGCGTGCTTCTGCCCCGCGGGTCCGGTACTCCCGAAACCTTCGCGGGGCAGGAGTGAAACAGGCGAGTCGATCGACGAGACGTGAAAGCGTCCGGGCCGATCTCGTCCGTGGTGGCGGAGAGGATTTACCCAATGACCAGCATTACCTTCAAGCGCGCCCTCGGCGCAGTTGCAACCGCAGGCGCAGTCGTCGCGATCCCGCTCGCCATGAGCACCGGCACCGCGTCGGCAGCCGGCCACGACTGGTCCGGAGTCGCCAACTGCGAGTCCTCCGGCAACTGGGCCGCCAACACCGGCAACGGCTTCTACGGCGGACTTCAGTTCACACAGAGCACCTGGAACGCATTCGGCGGATCCGGCAACGCTGCCAACGCCAGCCAGTCCGAGCAGATCCGTGTTGCCGAGAACGTTCTCGCAGGCCAGGGCGTCGGCGCATGGCCCGTCTGCGGTCAGTACCTGACCACCGGCACCACCGCGGGCAACTACGAGGCCGCAGCAGCTCCCATCACCGCTGAGGCTTCCGTCGAGTCGGCTCCGGCGGCAAGCACCGGAAGCGGCAACTACGTGGTCAAGGCAGGCGACACCCTGTCGAAGATCGCTGCTGCACACGGCATCTCGCTCGAGAACCTCGCCAGCCAGGTCCCGAACATCAACCTCATCTTCCCGGGACAGTCCCTCTCGGTCTAGTCTCGCGGCCGTTTAGGTCCTCATTGCGTCGAAATTGTCCGGAGCTGATTCAGCCCCGGACAATTTCGGCGTTTCTGCGTTCGAGATGAGTTCCGCCGCCGCCGTATGGAGAGGAGCAAGATCCTGGCGCCACCCCAGAATGTGCAATGCCGACCCGGCGATGACGGCGGCGTCGGGGATCGGCGTTCCTTCGAGCGCGTCGGCTCGCGCGCTGATCACGCTTTCGACCAGGCGAAACGGAAGCTCGGCCAGAGTCGATACCGGGTCGCCAATCGCGGCGAGCACTGCCTGGGCGAGTGTCCGGTATTGCTCGCGAAGCCGATCGCGATCGGCTCGGAAAGACATGAACCGGTCGCTTCTCAGTTCCGGCAAGAGGTAGAGGACGCCGAGGTTCCACCGTCCGGTGATCAGTTGCGCCGCGTCGATGTACGAAAGCGCGTACAGCTTCACCTCGGGTGAGGCGTCGAGCGGCCTGAGATTCTCTGCGAAGTCGAGCGCCGGAGTCACCGTGTCGGCGAGTAGCGCAACCAGGATGTCGTCTTTGGTGGCGAAATGGTTGTACAGAGACGCCTGACGCATCCCGACTGCTTCGGCGATGTGGCGCGTCGACGTCGCCGCGAAGCCTCGGGTGGTGAACAGTTCCGCGGCAGCATCCAAGATCTCCGCGCGGGCGGTCCCACCCGGGCGTCGGCGAGCGGTCAGGCGGGGTCGTCCGGGGCCGGCGTTGGTCACGCCTTCCATAGTGGCAGGCTGAGGCCTTACATGCGGGGTGGACGTCCCTGTGAGCATTTGGTCACGTGCTCGAAACGTACTCAACGAGCCTGTTACAGAATCGGGCGAATCGTATACGCGGGCGTCACCTGCGGCGAGTGGATTTCGCGAAAACTATCAATCGACAGTTATTCGCCTCTGAATCGCTTCGCCGAAGGAGTACGCCGTTGAGTGCAACCACCCCGGCTGCGCAGCCCACAACCGCATCCGCGCTCGCATCTTCACCTCACGACGACGGCGACCTCGCGGAGTTCGGCTACGAGCAGCAGCTGCATCGATCGCTGGGAAAGTTCGCGTCGTTTGCCGCGGGCTTCTCCTTCGTCTCCATTCTGACCACGATCTTCCAATTGTTCGGTCTCGGTTTCGGTTTCGCGGGGCCGGCCTTCTTCTGGACCTGGCCGGTCGTCTTCATCGGACAGTTCATGGTCGCGCTCAACTTCGCGGAACTTGCTGCCAGATATCCGATTTCGGGTGCCATCTACCAGTGGTCGCGGCGAATGGGCGGTGAGATCGTCGGCTGGTTCGCCGGGTGGTTCATGATTCTCGCGCAGATCGTCACCGCATCGGCTGCCGCCATCGCCTTGCAAGTTGTGCTCCCCAATGTGTGGAGTGGGTTCCAGATCATCGGCGAGGACAGCGCGCTCACCTCCTCGAGTGGTGCTGCCAATGCGGTGCTACTCGGTTCGGTACTTCTGGTTCTCACCACCTTCATCAACTGCATCGGCGTCAACTGGATGTCGCGTATCAACAACATCGGTGTGACCTGCGAAATCGTCGGTGTCATCGCTGTGGTCGGGATGTTCTTCACCCACGCTCAGCGCGGACCGGACGTCGTCTTCGACACCGGCAGTGCCGGCGGTCAGCCCGGATACGCCTGGGCGTGGATCATGTCCGGACTGATGGCCGCTTACGTCATGGTCGGCTTCGGTTCGGCAGGGGAACTGGCCGAGGAGACCCGCAATCCTCGACGGGTTGCACCCCGCACGATCCGTCTTGCACTCTCTGCGTCCGCACTCGGTGGCGGCTTGATGATCCTCGGTGCATTGATGGCGGCGCCTTCGCTCACCGACGGTCGCCTGGCCACGGAAGGTTTGCCGTACGTACTGACGTCCATCCTGAGTTCGCCGTGGGGCACCGTTCTGCTGATCGACGTCTCGATCGCAGTGTTCGTATGCACCTTGGCAATTCAGACCGCAGCATCGCGGCTCATGTTCTCCATGGCCCGCGACGGGCGTCTGCCGGCCTCGCCGATCCTGGCAAAGGTGAACCCCCGCACTGGAACACCTATCGCACCGTCCATCCTCATCGGCCTGATCTGCATCGCCGTTCTGGCCGTCAACGTGGGCAACTCGGCAATTTTCGCGACCCTGTCCAGCGTGTGCATCATCTTGATCTACTTGGCCTACCTCATGGTAACTGTGCCGCTGTTGATTCAGCGGCTCAAGGGATGGCCGCGCACCGCTGCCGGCCCCAAGTTCGATGCCGAAGGTGAAAAGCTGTTCTCCCTCGGTATCTGGGGAGTGCCGGTCAATATCGCGGCGGTGGCGTACGGCGCATTGATGGTGATCAACCTGTCCTGGCCGAGGGCCGAGATCTTCAATCCCACCGGCGATTATCCCATCCTGCAGTGGGCTGCCCCTATCACGATTGCGCTGGTCGTCGGCCTTGGAGTCGCCTGCTTCCCGCGCGGCCGCGCCACCCCGAATCCCGTCACGATCGGAGCCTGACCATGACTACCCAGACCACCGCCGGAGCCCGCGAGCATGCCCGGTCCCAAGCCGGAACGATCACCGATTCCATGCCCGTCTTGCCGGCGACGCGTTGGCCGAACCCACCCGAGGACGTCGCCTCGGAGCGTCTGACCTGGGCTGAAACGGTGCCAGGTGGGCGATACACGACGAAGGTTCTCGCCCGTGGAACGCGATTGCGACTTCGCGACGTCGTTGGCAGCGCCTGCGCCAATGTCTTGCTCTACCGCGCCGACGCTCCCTGGGAGCGGCTCAACGTCGCCGATACCGTCAAGGTGCCGTGGCAGGCGTATCTCGGCGTCGGGCACCCATTGCTCTCCGATCAGGGGCGAGTACTCGCGACCGTCGTCGCAGACACCTCGGGTCACCACGACGCGTTCTGTGGAACGACATCGCGCGCCACCAACGAGGCGAAATACGGTCAGGGTTCGTTGCACAGTGGCTCACCCGCCGGACGCGAGCTTTTCACCGTGGCTGCCGCGAAGAACGGACTCGGGCCGCAGGACATAGCGCCTCCGTTGTCGTTCTTCCACGGTGTGCGCGTCGAAGCCGACGGCGCTCTCACCAGCACCGGATCCGCCGGAGCAGGTGCAACGGTTGACCTTCTGATCCACCTGCCCGTCATCGTGATGATCGCCAACACTGCGCACCCACTCGACCCGGCGTCGGAGTTTCCCACCACGTCCCTCGAAGTGCTCGCGTGGAATGCGGCCGACGAACTCGACAGCCTTGTCGATCGCGGGCCGGAATATCAACGCGCAGTGCTCAATACCGAAGACGCCTGGACGGCTTCGAACCTGGAGGAGATCGCATGACCACCACCTTGGATGTCCCCGCCCTCGTTCCCGGAACGGTGATCCTCGACGAGATCGCTGACGCGTTCGGGCCGTGGTCAGCGCTCGTTCGTGCCGGTGACGTCCTGACCATCGTCGATCTGCACGGAAATCAAGCCGTCGACACACTCGTCTACGCCGGTGACGATCACAGCGTTCGGTATTCGGCAGCAGCGACTGTCGCCGCCCAGCGGAATCTGTTCCTGACCACTGGCTCCGTGCTCCGCAGTGACGACGGAACTCCGCTCATGACACTTGTTGCGGACGAGGTCGGAAACCACGACACGGTCGGCGGCGCGTGCTCTCAGGAATCGAACACGTTGCGATACGGCCACCACACCAAGCATCAGCACGCGTGCGTCGAGAACTTCCTCGTAGAGGGCGCCAAATGGGGGCTCGGTAAACGGGACCTGGTGTCCAACATCAACTTCTTCATGAACGTCCCGGTCGACCCCGACGGCACGCTCGGCATCGTCGACGGACTGTCGGCGCCGGGAAAGCGGCTCGCGTTGCGTGCCGAACGCGACGCGCTTGTCCTCGTGTCCAACTGCCCGCAGATCAACAACCCGTGCAACGGCTTCGATCCGACGGCCGTCCGCATGATCGTCACACGGCCGGGAGCGGACGAATGAACGCAAAGCTGACCATCGTGCGTCCCGGAATGCTGACGACGGTTCAGGACTATCCCGGACGGGTCGGATATTGGCAGATCGGAGTCCCACCATCGGGCCCGATGGACGACCTGTCGTTTCGGTTGGGAAACACCGCACTCGGAAATTCTGAAGGCGCTCCGGGAATCGAATGTGCAATGGCTGGACCTGCGATGACCTTTGACGAAGACACCACGGTGTGCGTCACAGGCGCCCCGGTGTCGGTGACCGTCGACGGCGTCGCACACGGTCAGTGGCGACCGGTTTTCGTCCCCGCTGGAGCGGTGCTCGACGTCGGAACGGTCAGGGGTCCGGGACTGCGCATCTACGTACTCGTACAGGGCGGAATCGAGACCGACGACTATCTCGGCAGCGCCTCGACCTTCACCCTGGGCAGGTTCGGTGGACACGAAGGCCGGACCCTGCGTGCAGGAGACGTTCTCAAACTCGGACAGGCGACCGGCGCAGCGGGAGCTGTTCCCGCCGAGCATGTTCCGGCGATACACACGTGCTGGGAACTCGCGGTGACCGAGGGCCCGCACGGGGCGCCGGAGTTCTTCACCCGCTCCGACATCGACACTCTGTACGCGACCGAGTACGAGGTCCACTTCAACTCCGACCGCACCGGAGTCCGGTTGGTCGGGCCGAAACCCGACTGGGCCCGAACCACCGGAGGCGAAGCGGGCCTTCACCCGTCGAACATCCACGACAACGCGTACTCGATCGGCGCACTCGACTTCACCGGCGACACACCCATCCTCCTCGGACCCGACGGACCGAGCCTCGGCGGCTTCGTCTGCCCGATCACGGTCGTTTCCGCCGATCGATGGAAGCTCGGACAGTTGGCTCCCGGCAACAAGATTCGCTTCGTACCGGTTCGTGCCGAACGGGCGGCCTCGCGCCGTGACCTGGGAGTATCGCGTCGAGCCTCCAGTTCGGTTGTGCATTCCACCGGCGGTGACGGCGACGACGGCGTCATCGCCCGCCGCGACGGCGACACCCCGGTGACGTATCGCCGCTCGGGTGACGACAACGTGTTGGTCGAGTACGGCGACATGAATCTCGACCTGGCTCTGCGTGCGCGTGCACACGCGCTGCATCAGCGACTCGAACTCGAGAAACCGGCCGGACTACTCGATCTCACACCGGGAATCCGCAGCCTGCAGGTCCGCGTCGACCCGGATGTCCTGCCCGTCCACACACTGATGGGAATGCTCGCCGAGGCAGAGGACACCTTGCCGGCGGCCAACGAACTTGTTGTGCCCAGTCGCACTGTGCGGATGCCACTTTCGTGGGACGACCCGGCAACGCGCGAAGCGATCCAGCGGTACATGCACGGCGTTCGCGCCGACGCGCCGTGGTGCCCGTGGAACATCGAGTTCATCCGCCGGATGAACGGTCTCGAATCCGTGAACGACGTGTTCGACACGGTCTTCGGCGCCGAGTACATGGTGCTCGGCCTCGGCGACGTCTACCTCGGAGCGCCGGTCGCGACACCGCTCGATCCGCGCCATCGCCTGGTCACGACCAAGTACAACCCTGCCCGCACCTGGACCCCGGAAAACGCCGTCGGGATCGGTGGGGCTTACCTCTGCATCTACGGCATGGAAGGCCCAGGTGGGTACCAGTTCGTCGGACGTACGACGCAGGTGTGGAATCACCGCCACCCCGCGAAGTCGGGTCCGTTCGAGGAGGGCACTCCCTGGCTACTGCGATTCTTCGACCGGATCTCCTGGTATCCCGTCGAGCCGGAAGAGTTGATGGATCTGCGTGCGGACACCGCCGCCGGCCGCGGCGGGGGAGTCGAGATCGAGGACGGAAGTTTCTCCCTGGCCGAGCATCAGGAGTTCCTCGCGTCGAATTCGCGCTCCATCGAGGAGTTCCGCGCGATGCAGTCCGTCGCGTTCGGGGCCGAGCGTCAGCGCTGGTCGGATGCGGGGGAGTTCTCGCTACCCGGTTGATTGCCGACTGATCACCGTTTTCTCCGAGTGAGCACCGCTTCCAGAGTGACGGAGGCGGTGCTCACTCAGTAGTAAAGGTGTTCAGTCCCCACGCGAACTAGCGGCAGGTGATCGCATCAGCGAGACAGCGCGCGATTGAACAGATCGATGAACGGGCGCGGCGACGGCGTTCCGGTGGGCCGGAAAGGCGCAGAATCCCTCGACGCCGATACCCACTCGGTTCTGCTCACCCGCGACAAGTCGAGCTGATACCGGGTGTCGGCGGCGAGTCGATGCAGGAAGAGGGTTCCGGTTCGGCCGTTTCCTTCCCGAAACGGGTGGGCATGATTGAGCGTCGAGTACACCGACGCGAGCGCGAACGACGTAGCGCCGCGATCGAGCGTGGCCCAGTCGACGGCGGCGATGATCTCTTCCACCTCGGACAGGTAGTTCCGGATCGCGGAAACCGGAGCAAAGGTGGCCGCGCCCTTCTTGATGTCGACGGTTCTGATGTGGCCGGCCCACTGGTACAGGTCTTGGAAAACATGCTGGTGAAGGAGGAGAAGTTCGACAGTGTCGCCTGTGTGCGGTACCAGTTCGTCTCCGAGATGTGCCTCGCCCAGACGCAGTGCGGTCGCCGCAAATTCCAGCGACTGCAGTGCCGCGTGATCTCGTACGTCGAAGTTGTTCTTGAGTACCGCTGTACCGCGATAGACGTACGGCGCTGATCGTCGCCAGCGGATCCGCGGGGGAATCGTTGACGAGAGGCCGACGGCCCGCGCCAGCTCCTGCTCGAAATACTCACGCCGAGAAAGCATCCCGATCAGGACGGCTTCGAGTTCCGCGATCTGCTCATCGTTCGGATCCCAGCCTTCGAGTCGCTCCGCGGCCAGAACCTGTTCGAGCGCACTGCGATTCACGGGTCGATGTCGGGTAGCGCCGACGCGGACGCGGCATACTCGAGGCGTCGCTGCACACCTGCGACCTCGCGCACCGCGTTGCTCAGCAAGCTGCGTGAGAGTGGTGTGAGTTCGGAAATCACGACCTCGTCGGTTGGCGGCCTACCCGCGGAGAACTGATCGGTCTGGTGGCGGACGCGAATCTGCTGCAAGACTTCGAAAGACTCGATCAGCACCTGGGCGTCGTCGTCGAGTAGAAAACCGCTCCCCGCTGCAGCCTTGAGTCGTTCGAGTGTCGAACTCGTGCGGGCGCCCACGGAAATCCCCGCCCATCGAGCGATGTTCACGATCGGTTGGACTGCGCTGGCTTTGAGGTCGACGGTTCCGGTCCGACGCGTCATCACGTCCTTGAACGAATGAAGTTTTGCCTTGTCGCCGACCGCTTCGCGAAGTAGTACACGCATCACGGCCGGATGCAGTCGCAGTTGATCCAACGCTGCAGGGCGAGGATCCAGCGCCGGGTCGCCCGCGACGACGCGGGCATCCGCCAGCATCGACAACATGACCAGCGCTTGGTCCTGGTACGGATTGGAGACCCATTTTCGCAGCGCAGTGCGCCATTGTGGCAGCGTTCGCGCAAACCTGGCCTGGGTGGCGACGGCGTTCTTGGTGTCTCGCGGGAACCCGCAGAGATCGAGGATGTCGTGGATGCGCTTCGCGGCGTCGGCACCTTCGTGATGGGATTCGCCGCCCCACACCAGTGCGCTGTCGATATCCGAAGACGGGAGCGCTTCACGCCGCGCGACGCTGCCGAGCGAAAGCCACGCGAAATCCGGTCGTTCGTCGCCGCCGACAACCAACTCTATGGCTCGCCTGACTGTGACGTCGATCAGCACGGCGAGCGTGGCGCCGATGTCGAGCGGTGAGACCCGCGACGCCACCAACTCCGTCACCAGAACCGGTACGGCACGGGCCGTTTCGACGAGGTGCGCGTCGTCCTGCGCCGTGGCGAGTGCTGCTCGCAGTTCGAAACCTTGATTGGTGGCCGAAGTCAGGAGGTCACTGAGTTCGAGCACACCCATCAACGTGCCTGCCTCGGTCACGACCGGGAGGTGGCGCAATCCGTACTCGAGCATGTCGGTCACGGCGTCGGCGCCCAGTCGATCAGGGTCGACAGTCACCGCAGACGGCGTCATCACCGTCGAAACCGGCTGACTACTGTCGACGCCACCGACTACCACGCGAGCCCGCAAGTCACCTTCGGTGAAGATTCCGAAACCGGTTGTGGCCGTAGGGATCACAACAGCACGGCGGCCCGCGTCGGTCATCAACTTCGCGGCCTCACGGATGGTGGCCTGTTCGCTGCAGACAATTGCGGGTCCGCGCAACAGGTCTCGTACCCGGCGCATGGCGGGACTCTGCATGCCTTGCCCCGCCGAGTGCCCCGTCATGGGGTCATTGTCTCAGGTGTGTCCGTTTCAGGTCGGCAGAGGGTGAGAAGTCACAGACCGCCGAGCCGTGCGAGTACGTCGAGAGCCGAATCCGTGGTGCGCCAGAGTGCGTCGATCTCCTGCTCGGCGCCAGGACGGGTCTGCGGATTCTGGAGGGCGAACCCGTTGGCCAGTGTGATGGTGTTGTATCCGCTGTCGGCTGCGCGGAGCAGCAGTTCCGAGGGCTGCGAGTTTCCGGCCAACCGGTTGAGTCCTTCGCCGACGAAGTAGAACCGCCAGAGCGGCCCGAGGTCAGCGTCGTACTCGGCCTTGGTGAGGGTCACGATCGAACCACCCTTGACGGCAATGGAATCGACGATCTTGTAGAAATCGGGAACATCCTCCGCAGTGGTTCCGGATGTAGCGACGGCATGAGCGAGGTCGACGGTGAGATGCGCGTTGTATCCGGCCATGGCGACCCGCGCGGGACTGGCGTCGCACTGACGCGTCAGAGTGAAATAGTTGCTCCACGCCGGATCGATGGGGGTACCCGTGAATTCCGCGTGGACGTTCACCAGGTACCTGCGTAGCAATTCATAGCTGACCGAATGGGCCCAGTCGTCATTGTCGAAAGCTGCGGGATCTCGCTGCAGGGGCATTACCGCCTCGTGCTCGACAGCGTCGAGGCCGATGGAGAACAGGCCTCGCCAATCGTGGTGTGAGACGAGGATCGACGTGATCTGCCGATGACGTTCGACAGCCGTCTCGAGGCGAGGTAGCCCGCTGCCGTTCAGCGTCGTGACGTCGCTGAGTTCGGCAATCCGATCCACCTCGGCATTGCTCAGCGGGCTGCCGCAAGCCGTCGAAAAACTCTCGCCCGGTTCTGCAAGTGCAGAGCCGGGCGAGAGGAAAGTGACAGTGATGCCGAGCGCGAGCGTCAACGGATACAGCCGCATCGGTTTCATCGGCTCAGACTAGGCGCCCACTGTCACAAACGTCCGGATTGACGATCAGCTGAGGACCGCGTCGGCCTCGATCTCGATGAGAAGAGCGGGGTCGATCAGCGAGCTGACCTCGAGGATGGTCGTGGCGGGACGAATCTCGCCGAACACTTCACCGTGGGCGAGAGCGGCCTGCTCCCACTGCGTCATGTCGCGAAGGTACATGCGAGTGCGGATGACGTCGTCGAGCGAAGCGCCGGCCTCGGCAAGTGCTGCCTTGATCGTTTCGAGCGCCGCGCGTGTCTGATCGGTGAGGGTCTCACCAGGAGCGGTGGTGCCAGAGACTGCAATCTGGTTGCCGATGCGCACGGCGCGGGAGTAACCGATCTTGGGTTCCCATTCGGAACCGGACGAAATATTGATTCTGTTCGACATGCACCGAATTCTGCCAACAACTTCCCGGCCGTGGTGAGGCACGGTCGGGTATTTGCTCCATCTTGACATACCTTAGAACAAGTGTTCGACTTGGGGCCATGAGGTGGTCGGGTCAGGCATTGGATGCAGATGACGGAGCGCTACCCGGACTCGAACGGGCCGGGTTGGTTCGCTCCGTGCAGACTCCGGAGTTCGAGGGAATCACGTTTCACGAGGTGCTCTGCAAGAGCGCACTCAACAAGATGCCCGAAGAGTCGACGTTGCCATTCAGCTTCACCGTCAACGCTTTTCGTGGTTGCTCACACGCATGCCGATATTGTTTCGCGAGACCGAGCCACGAGTATCTCGACCTCGACGCCGGCGCGGATTTCGATTCCCAGGTGGTCGTGAAGACGAACATCGCCGCGGTGCTCCGCAAGGAGTTGGCGCGAAAGTCCTGGAAACGGGAGGCGGTGGCACTGGGCACCAACACCGATCCCTATCAGCGAGCCGAGGGGCGATACCGCTTGATGCCCGGCATCATTCGCGCGCTGACCGAATCGGGAACTCCCTTCTCGATCCTGACGAAGGGAACTCTGCTTCGGCGGGATCTGCCACTGCTGAAGATGGCGTCGGAGCAGGTCGACGTCGGAATCGGAGTGTCGTTGGCGATCAACGACGCCGTACTTCAGAAGCAGATCGAACCTGGCACACCGTCGCCGCGGGCGCGCCTCGAGATGATCCGCGCCATCACCGACGCGGGATTCGCGTGCAATGTGATGGTGGCGCCGGTCATTCCGTTCCTCACCGATTCCACCAGTCACCTCGACGGTCTGTTCGAAGCACTGTCAGAGGCGGGTGCGACAAGTGTGACGGTCTTCCCGATGCACCTGCGCGGCAGTACTCGGGGCTGGTTCATGAACTGGCTTGCTCAGGAACACCCGGCACTCGTCCGCCGCTACCGTGAGCTGTACGGGCGGGGCGCGTATGTCACTCCCGAATACAAGCGTTGGCTCGCAAGCCGCGTCGAGCCACTGGTCGAGCGTCATGGGTTGGGTGGTCGATCGGAGCATCGAGACGTCAATGCATCTGGCAAGCAATCGCGCGAAGCGCCGCGTGAACTGGTAGGTGCGGGAGCAGCTCTTACCTTGTTCTGATTGCTGCGCGGTTCTGACTGCTGCGCGGTTCTGACTGCTGCGGGGCGCGTAAATCGGAGGCGCTCCGGACGTCTGCCGGGCTACATTCGCCTGGTGCTACTGACACTGACGACCACCCCGACCTCGCAGTCTCCTGATGCGACTGCGTTGAGCTACCTGCTGCACAAACATCCCGACCGAGTGCAAGCTTTCGACTTGGCGATCGGCACCGCCACGGTTCTGTACCCGGAAGCCTCGGCCGAAAAGACAACTGTGGCAGTGATTGTGGACGTCGACCCCATCGAACTTGTGCAGAGCAGGTATCGACGCGGCAAGAGTGGCGACAACTTTTCGCTGGGGGAGTACGTCAACGACCGACCGTACGCGGCGTCGTCGATCCTCTCGGTTGCTTTGTCGAAGCTGTTCCGTACCGCGTTGACAGGAACGTGCAAGTCGCACCCGGAACTCGTCGAGGCAGAACTCGCGTTGACGGTCTCGATTCCGGTGGTTCCGTGCGGCGGCGATGCCGAATTGCCGCGTCGTCTGTTCGGGCCGCTGGGGTGGGACGTGACAGCCACTCCGGTGCAACTTGATCCGCACCTGCCGAATTGGGGAGACTCCGACTTCGTGTCGCTGACACTGACCGGGGAACACGCCGTGCAGAGCGCCCTTCGGCACCTCTATGTGCTGTTGCCGGTACTCGACGACGTGAAGCACTACTGGGTGGGATCGGACGAGGCGGACAAGTTGATCCGCGTCGCCGGGGAGTGGTTGGCTTCGCATCCGGATTCCGCGCTGATCATGTCCCGCTACCTGGCGCGTCGACGTGACCTGGTCGAATCGGTAGTCGACCGATTGATTCCCGAACAAGCGGAGGTGCAGATCGAACTGCCGCGCCCGGATCCGCCGCTGGCACGGCTTCGTGTCGAAGCAGTTCTGGCGACGCTACAGCGACTGCATGCTCGAACAATCGTCGACATCGGTTGTGGCGAAGGGAAACTGATCGAGGCGCTGATGCCCCACGCGCAATTCGACAAACTTGTCGGCGTCGATGTGAGCGCGCGTGAACTGACGCGTGCGCAGCGGAGATTGAAGTTCACCGAAATGTCCGACGTCCAACGTGAACGTGTGTCTTTGATGCAGTCGTCCGCGACTTACCGTGACGCACGGTTGAAAGGCTTTGACGCAGCCGTGCTGATGGAGGTGGTCGAGCATGTCGACACGGCGCGCCTGCCGGCTTTGGTCAGATCGGTCTTCGTGGACGCAGCGCCGCAATATGTGCTGCTGACCACCCCGAATGCCGACTACAACGTGCTGTATCCGGCGTTGGCAGAGGGAGAGTTCAGGCATCCGGATCACCGGTTCGAGTTCTCCCGAACCCAATTCGAAGACTGGGCAACCGAAACAGCCCGAGCCCATGGCTATTCCGTGGAGTTCGAATTTGTCGGAACAATCGATCCGGCCCACGGCGGGCCGACGCAATTGGCGATCTTCACGAAGGAGGCACGAACGTCATGACGGTGTACGAAATTCCAGACCTCGCTCTTGTAGTACTCATCGGCGTCAGTGGCTCGGGGAAGTCGACCTTTGCCGCGCGTCACTTCGGTGAGTACGAAACTCTTTCGAGTGACACCTTCAGAGGATGGGTCAGTGACGATCCGAATTCGCAGGAATCGACGTCCGACGCTTTCGAAGTGCTGGAGTTCGTCGCAGCCAAGCGTCTGCGACGCGGACGTCTGACGGTGATCGACGCGACCAACGTCCAGCCCGCCGCGCGCAAGCGACTCGTTTCGTTGGCTCGCGATCACGACGTACTACCGGTTGCAGTTGTGCTCGACGTCCCGGAATCGGTCTGTGCTGCACGCAACGACGCTCGCGCTGATCGGACGTTCGGGCGCGATGTCGTTCGCCGCCAGCACCAGCAGTTGACTCGTTCGCTTCGCGGGTTGGGCAAGGAAGGTTTCCGTTCGGTTCACATCCTCAGAGGTGAGGACGCGGTTTCCGAAGCCGAGTTCTCGCGTCACCCGCTCCGCAGCGATCTGCGTGTCGAGCGTGGCCCGTTCGATGTCATCGGCGACATCCACGGATGTCGCAGTGAACTCGAGACGCTGCTCGCGAAACTCGGCTACACCGTCGACTACGGGGCCGATGGCGGCGCTGTCGATGCCGTGCCGCCGGAAGGGCGCACTGCCGTCTTCCTCGGAGACTACGTCGATCGGGGACCGGATTCGGTCGGTGTGCTGCGTCTGGTCATGGGAATGGTCGCGGCGGGACATGCGATAGCGGTTCCGGGTAACCACGAGAACAAACTCGTCAAAGCGCTGCGGGGCAAGAAGGTCACGGCGAGTCACGGTCTGGCCGATACGCTCGAGCAGCTCGCCACCGAGACGGCGGAGTTCCGCGACAGCGTCGTCGACTTCTGTGACGGGCTGGTGGCGCACCTCGTCCTGGACGACGGCAAACTCGTCGTCGCGCACGCCGGTCTCAAGGAGGACTACCACAACAGGGCATCCGGCCGAGTGCGGAGCTTTGCGCTCTACGGTGAAACAACCGGTGAGACGGACGAATTCGGCTTGCCGGTTCGATACCCGTGGGCGCAGGACTACCGAGGATCTGCGATGGTCCTCTACGGCCACACTCCGGTCCACGAGGTGGAATGGATCAACAACACCGCATGCCTCGACACCGGCTGTGTGTTCGGTGGATCTCTGACCGCACTTCGATACCCGGAGCGCGAGATCGTGTCGGTTCCGGCAGAGCAGGTTTGGTACGAACCGATCGTGCCGCTGGCTCCGCCGACTCGCGATCCAGACGTGCTCGATCTTGCCGACGTCCTCGAAACGACCGGCGTCGACACTGAACTCCGCGGTCGGGTGTCCGTGCGCACCGACAACGCCGCCGGGGCCTTGGAAGTGATGAGCCGCTTCGCGGTCGCGCCGCAATGGCTGCGGTACCTACCGCCGACCATGGCGCCGTGCGCGAGCGCCCAGTCAGACGACTATCTGGAACACCCGTCGACCGCGTTCGACGCATACCGGGCTGCCGGAATCGGAACAGTCATCTGCGAAGAGAAGCACATGGGTTCGCGGGCAGTGGCGCTCGTGTGCCGTGATCGATCGGTTGCTCAGTCCCGATTCGACGCACCGGATGCGCTCACCGGCATGGTGCACACCCGCACCGGCCGCCAGTTCTTCGACGACGAGCTGACTCAGAAGTTGGTCGACGACATCGCCGCCGCAGTCACATCCGCTGGGTTGTGGGAAGAGTTGGGCACCGACTGGCTGCTCCTCGACTGCGAACTGTTGCCATGGAACGTCAAAGCAGAAGGTCTGCTGCGCTCGCAGTACGCGTCGGTCGCGGCGGCGGGGCGAACTGATCTCGCCGCCCGCGAGGCAGTGTTGGCGCAGGCCGGTTCGCGGGGTCTGGACGTGGCGGAAATGTTCGAGCAGACATCGGTTCGAGCCGGGAGTATCGAGCGCTTCGGTGAGGCGTACCGGCGGTACGTGTGGCCGACGAACGGGCTGGACGGAGTCACCATCGCTCCGTTTCAGGTGCTGGCGACCGAGGGCCGGTCGTACGGGGAACGGGATCACGAATGGCACCTCGCAATTGCGGACCGCCTGGCCGAGGCAAAGCCGAATCGATTTACCACCACACGTCGACTGGTGGTCGATCTCGGTTCCGAAGACTCGGTGTCCGAAGCGAAAAAGTGGTGGGAGTCGCTCACCGGTGAGGGCGGTGAGGGGATGGTCGTCAAACCGCTGGCGAATCAGATTCACGGACCTCGCGGGTACAACGCGAAGGTTCAGCCGGGGATCAAGGTTCGCAGTCGTGAGTACCTGCGTTTGATCTACGGCGCCGACTACCTCGAACCGTCGACGCTTGCTCGGCTCCGCAATCGCAACCTCGGGCACAAGCAGTCGATGGCGCTACGCGAGTACGCGCTCGGCATGGAGGCGGTGACTCGGCTGGTCGACCGCGAACCGTTGTGGCGCGCACACCAGGCGGTTTTCGCGGTGTTGGCTCTCGAATCGGAGCCGGTCGACCCGCGATTGTGACGGCTGGCTCGGGAGGCGCGGGTTGATACCGTCGGGTATGGGTGTGATTGCTCGCTTGGACGGTTTCAACCGGTGCCATCCGTGGAGTCACAACGATCACTACGGACGGTGGGTTCTGCGCAATCTGGGCGGAACCAGGTCCGGTCGCGCCCTGGACGTGGGGTGCGGGACGGGCAATCTGATCGACCTCCTGCGTACGCGGTTCGACGTGGTGGTCGGCGTCGAACCCGACCCCACGACCTCGGCCGCCGTGCTCGCCAGGTTTGCGGACGACGAGAACGTGATCATCGAAGCGCTGCGGTTCGACGACTTCGCGTCCGAGGTGAGGTACGACGCGATCACCGTCGTCGCGGCGCTGCACCATCTTCCACTCGAAGAATCGATGAAACGCCTGAGCGGCCTGCTCGAACCGGGCGGTCGGCTCGTCGTAGTCGGGTGTTATCGATCGACGACCATGACCGACGGACTCCTGTCGGTGTTGGCGGCAGTCTGCAATCCCGTCGTCGGCGTGCTCGGGCATCGACAGGTTGCGGTGGAGCCGCTGAAGTCGATGACCGCTCCTACTGCGGAAGCTGGTGAGTCGATGGCTGACGTCCGGCGCGCAGCCGCCCTGCATCTGCCAGGTAGCCGGATCAAGAGGCGACTGTTCTGGCGCTACACCCTGATCTACGACGCGAGGCCGGCTGCCGCGTCGGTGGGGGAGTGAGTGGACCGCTGCGGTTCGCGGGGAAATGCGCGTCGGCCGAACCCGACTATCACCAATGAACCGATCATCAAAGCGACCCCGATTCCCGCCAGATGCGAGATCCCACCACCGTCGACGACAGCGGCGCCGAGCAATGCGCCGGTCGCAATCGCGATCTGGAACACGACCACGTAAACGGCGGAGGCACGGTCGGTCCCGATCGGGACGGCGCGCAGAACCGAGGACTGTAGACAGATTGGAACGGTGGTGAACGCCGCGCCCCACAAGATCGTGGCGACAACTGCGAACGCTCCCATCGACGGCGCCAAGAGCCAGAAGATGGCCAGCGCGCCTGCCACCGTCGCGATCGAGATGAGCGTGAAGAGGCGCGGTCGGCGGTCGTAGTACTTGCCGGCGACCCACACCCCGACTGCGCCGGCGGCGCCGTACACCAGAAGCATCGCGGTACGGATCCCACCGGACGAGCCAAGGCTCTGCTCCACCAGAAGCGTGAAGAACGTGTACGACGCGAACTGCCCCAGCGCAGCAAACAACGTCGCCGCAGAAATGACGGCGAGTGCCCGTCTCATCTCAGGTGTCGGCTTCGGCTTGTCTCGCTGGCTCCGGTGGAGTTGATCGACCGGCATTTCGGGCAACGCACGATGCAGTGAGAAAGCGATGATCACTGCCACCACACCGATTGCCGCCGACGCGGTCCGCCAACCCCAGGACTGGCCGATCGCAGAAGACAGGGGACCTCCGAGAACAAAAGCGAGAGACGTGCCGGCGTACACCATCGCGATGGCCTTGCCCTGCTGTCCGCGCGGAACCAGAGTCGCTGCTACCGGCGCAACCACTGCCCAGAACACGCCGTGCGTGGCAGCGCAGAGCAACCGCCCGATCACCAGCATCGGATAGTTGACGGCCAACGCAGCGACCAGTTGCGACACCGCGAGGGTGGCCACGGTCAAAACGACAACGCGTCGGCGCGGCCAGGATTTGACTGCAGAGATCAACGGAAGCGTCAGGGCCGCGACACCGTATGCGTAGAAGGTCAGCAGAAGACCGACACGCCCTTCGGTGACGTCGAGGTCGGACGATATTTCGCTGAGGAGTCCGATGGGGAGCATTTCAGCCGTCACGTAGGCGAAGGCTGCCCCGGCCAGTGTCATCAGCCGTAGCGTGGTCGCCTTCGGCAGTCGAGCGGTCATGGTGTGTAACGGTACATGTATCGATACACACCTGCGCAATGGATATTCTGCACTCGCTATGCTGATGCGCATGGCCACACGTGCACAGCGTTCGAGTCGACCGACGATGGCCGACGTCGCCAAGGCCGCAGGCGTGTCGGTGATGTCGGTGTCGTACTCTTTCGCGCAACCCGAGCGCGTGTCGGAATCAACGCGGGCCAAGGTGTTCGCGGCGGCGCAAGAGCTCGAGTACTCGGGCCCCAACCGAGCGGCGCAGTCGTTGCGGAGCGGCAAGTTCAACAACATCGCGGTCGTCTTCAGCGAGAAGCTGACGTACGCCTTCGAAGACGCAGTAGCCCGGCGATTCCTGTCGGGCGTCGCCGACGCCTGCCTGGACGCGAATGCCGGATTGATGATGCTGCCGAACTCGGGGAGACCCGGAGACGTCGACAGAGTTCGCGACGCAGCGGTAGACGGTTTTGTCGTCTGGACGACAGTCTTCGACGACCCGATCCTCGACGCGATTGTCGGCACCGGAAAACCTGCGTGCATTCAAGGCGGGCCGGCGCACGAGGGTGTGGATCTCGTCGGGATGGACGATGTTGCCGGCGCGACCGCTATTGCGGCGGTCGGGTTGTCGGGGGCGCAGCGGCCCGCGGTGATCAGCCTCCCGTGGGATCGCGAGCGTCGTTCCGAGATCCGGATGGATGTGGATCCGGGTGAGGCCTTCTTCCCGGTTTCCCGCCATCGGCTGAAGGGCTATGAACGCGCAGTCCGGGACGCCGGACTCGACTGGTCGTCGGTACGAGTTGGGGTTGTCACCGTCAATGAGCGGAGCGAGGGAGCGCGAATGGCTCGCTTGCTGCTCGATGTTCCGGCGAGCCGTAGGCCCGATGTAGTGCTGGCGATGAGTGACGAACTGGCTCTGGGGGTGCTGGACGCGATCCGTGAACTCGGACTTGCGTTGCCCGACGAGGTCGCGGTCGTCGGGTGGGACGACACCGCAGCGGCGTCGGACGCCGGGCTGACTACGGTTCGCCAGTCATTGTTCGATCAAGGACGTAACGCAGCTCGCGTGGTTCTCGGGCTCGACGATGCGGTGGAGCCGGTCGAGTGGTCGGTGCGTCGGAGAACCTCGACGCGATGATTACCCCGGTCATCGTCGACGGTCTGCGTTTTCGGTGGTTTGTCCCTCCAGAATTGGGGGAGACCGTCCGTTGGGGGCTCTCGTGGAATGCCGACAACCCGCGCCGGTGGGCGGTCGCCGAAGTCGCGGGTGCAATGCACCTACTTGCCGGAACTCCTCGTGACGACCCAAACGCGCGTCAGGCCTGGATAGATTTCGGCGCAGATGCCGCCACGACCGGAGTAGTTCGGCGCCTACGGCTCATGTCGATCGAGTCCGACATGCTTCCCGACCCGAAGATTCCGCACGGCGCAGATTGGGGTTGGGCTACGACGCAGTTCGTGCGGGGCTCCGAGCGCTTCTACGAGTTGGCCCGTGCACCTGGTGCGTTGCGCTCGTATCAGCTGACCGATCGTGACTGGGGGCCGCGGCGCGAGGAGTTCTTGCTGGTCGACCTCGAGACGGCTGCTTGATCGCTGGACCTGACACCGTTTTCATTCAGTGCACACAGGCTCCAGCTGACTGGAAACAGTGTCTGCTCGATGAAACCGGTGCCAAGTGCTGCGGCTAGCGCTCTCTGCCGGCCACGTTCAGTGCGTACCTGCCGGGTGGCGCCCCGACATGCTTGACGAAGTGTCGTGACAAGTGGGCTTGATCGTGGAACCCGACGTCGACGGCTACATCCGCTAATTCGCGTCCCGCCAGGATTGCGCGTCGTGCCAGATCGATCCGGCGTCCCGTGACGTACTTGTGAGGCGGAAGGCCATAGTGCGTCGCGAAGTTCTTGATGAGGTAGGTGGGGTTCCGCTGCAGAATGCTCGACGCTTCTCGCATCGTGATTCCCGTTGTGAGTCGCGCATCGAGTAGCTCCCGAAGTTGATCGGCAACGCGTTCGTCGACGGTGGGAGTGTGAAGGGATCGAACTGTGGCCGGTGTGAGGATCTCGTTCAGTCTTTCAGCGAGGAACCCCAGGCGACTTTCGGCTTCGAGTGATTCGCCGTGTGGGCCGAGTGCAGAGTGCAGTTGATCAATGCGGTGGCGCAGCAGAGGGTCTCGAATCTCGGGGCTGTCCACCGCCGGGCCTATGAGGACCTCACCGAGAACTGACGTGTCGAGGTAAAGGATTCGTTGACGAAATCCGGCCTCGGTGACCGGAACTCCGTCGTGTGCGATGCCTGGCGGCAACAGAGTCACGATCTCCGGGGCCGCTCCGTGTGCTCGGTGGTCTAGGTCGTACGCAATCGTTCCGCGGTCGACGAGCATCAGCGACCACTGATCGTGCGTGTGTTTCGGATAGGCGTGGCCGACAAAATCGGCATGAAAGACCTCGGTGATTCCCTCGAGGCCCGGTGCCCACGCGGTGATCTGTGCGCCGTGTGGATCCATGTCAGAAACGTACAAGACGCATCGGCCTCGGGTGACGAAGAGTGGTGCGGGTTCGTCGTCGCAACGATGGCGAGCCAGAGGGAGGAACACCATGGACAGTTCGGCAACAGCGATATCGCTCCACGAGAAGTTCGGTCAGTTCACCGAGCACTGGTCACCCAAGAAGATTGCGTCACTCAATGACTACGAGATCAAGATCGTCAAGATCAAAGGAGAATTCGTCTGGCACACCCACGCCGACACCGACGAAATGTTCCTGGTGACAAAGGGGCAGATCCGAATCCAACTGCGCGACGGAGATGTTTCGCTGGGGCCCGGTGAATTGTTCGTTGTACCTCGCGGAGTCGAACATTGTCCCATCGCCGAAGAGGAAGCGGAGGTGATGTTGATCGAACCCGTGGGCGTGGTGAATACCGGGAACGTCGGAGGGGCGCGAACCGCAGTGCTCGAGGACTTTTCGTAGTTACCGGCTCTTCCAATCCAGGGGATTGGTACGCAACGGCAAGGCCATTCCCGATCTCCAGAGCGTCGCCGCGCGAGAGTGAGGACGGAGCTCGACCTCGCGCCGCATCGACTGCGCGAACTCGTCGGTGAACCCTGTTCGCGGGTACTCCGCGATTGTTGCATCAACAGTTGCTCGCGGAATTTCGGGCGCACGCCGACCGGCAACGTCGAAATGCGCTGCGGCATGCGGTAGGTAGGCGTCAGCGCCCGCGCCGCGGTCGACGGTCAGATCCATGTGCAGACGGATCGCTTCACCGATTCGCTGTGTCGACCTCTTCGAGGCGCCCACTCGGGTCGCGAGTTCTTCCGCGTCTGCGGCGCTGATGTGGGTGAAACACCCGTGCTCGGTCGTTCCCTTCGCGCCCAAGCCGACATCGTGAAGCGCACACGCGGTGAAGAGATCTTCTGGGTCGTACTCGATCGCATCGATCTGCGCGAAGACGTCCGCCCAGATCCAGCATCGCAAACTGTGGTTCAAGACCGCGGGGGAGAGTGCGCCTTTGGCGTGATCGAGCGCTTCGCTGCACAGCTTGGTGTCGGGGAGTGCGCGTTTGCGCAGCTCGAGTGTCCGAGTGGGGTAGCGGCCGAGCCGGAGTCGGAGCATCGACGGAGTACTCATGGCCTGCGCAGCAGCCGCGCGGGCCATGAGTTGCAACTGCTCGAGGGTGGTCAGCTCACCGGGGCGCATCGAATTCCTGTCTGAGGTAGGGGACAGCTGGATACGAATCTAGTTGCCAGATCCGGTCCTTCGCGTAGGTCGAATATCTGTCGCCGACGGAAACAAAAGATTACCCGAATATTGTGAATCTGTTTGCTCCATCCAACAGTCAAACCAATTCGGAAATCTCGCCGCCCATATCGATAAAGTTTCATCACGCCAAGACGGCAGGGGGTTGGCTCAGAGGACGCCGAACCCGACGATTCCCGGAACTTCCGAGGGCACTATGCGATGAAGCATGACTTTGTTGTTCTCGTTTCCGCCGACGGTTGTCAGTGTGCCGGCGTCGTTGATCAGAACGACGTTGACGTGTTGCCCGAAGGGGCTCGAGTCGCCGTACAGGATCGTGTCGCCGACCTTCGGTTGGTAGCCCTGTCCGTAAGGGACAAACGCGTCGACCGACTCGTAGTACTCCTGCAGCGTGTACACCCCGGGGATGCGCCACGAGCCGGAGTTGGGGTTCGAAAAGGGCGTCCCGATCTGGTTCATCGACCAGCTCACGAAATCGGCACACCACGATTCTTCGACACCCTCGGCGTATTTGGTGCCAGGACTGCCCGATGCCCATTCCTGTTCGAGGACGGTCAGCAGCGCACTCTGCTGAGCGGTCAGCGTGCTGTGGTCCACCGTGGGAAACGAGTCGAGGTTCTCGCCGGCGAGGGCGTCGTCGCCGCGGGCGAACCACCAAAGCACGCCGGCAACAACGACAACCACTACAACGCCGAATACGCCCAGAACAGCGAGAGTGCGTCTGGGCGTATTCGGTGCGTGCGACATCACGCCACGATAGTCAATTACTCGAGCGGGGGTGCCGATCGATCGATCGTCGTCGCGAGCGGCTTCTCCTTGACGAAGAGCAATAAGACGACCGCTGCGATGACCAAGGGGACGAGGTACAGGAAGATCGGCGCAAGCGCATCGTTGTATGCGCCGACGATGATCTCGCGAACCTGGCTCGGCAACTTCCAGAGAATTCCCGGTGTCAACGAGTTCTCATCCCCACCGACTGCGCCTCCGTTTGCCGGAAGCCTCTCGGACAGCAGATTGGTCAGGCGCGAGGCGAACAGGCTGCCCACGATCGCGCTGCCCAACGAAGCACCGATCTGACGGAAGAAGTTGTTCGACGCAGTGGCAGTTCCCACTTCAGCGGCGGGAAAGGTGTTCTGCACGATCAGGATCAGGATCTGCATGACCAGGCCGAGCCCGATGCCCATGAGTGCGATGTAGCAACCGAAGACCAGCAGCGAAGTCGAGGGCGTCAGACGTGACAGCAGGACCAGAGCAACTGCGACGATCGACGTTCCGACGATGGGGAAGATCTTGTAGCGGCCGGTCTTGCTGACCAGCTGGCCGGAACCGATGGAGGCGACGAGCAGGCCTGCCATCATGGGAATCATCATCAATCCTGCTTCGGTGGCGTTCTTGCCGGTCACCATCTGGATGTAGGTCGGCAGATAGGCGAGCGCACCGAACATGGCGATTCCGATGATCAGGCCGGCGACTGTGGTCAACACGAAGTTGCGCTGAGCGAACAGATGCATCGGAATTACCGGTTCGTCGGCACGCTTCTCGACGAAGACAAAGGCCACTGCCGTCACGACGCAGCCGATGATCAACCCGATGATGACGGCCGATCCCCAGGCGTAGGTGTTTCCGCCCCAAGTCGTGAACAGGATCAGACACGTCGCTGACGTCGCGACGAGAACCATGCCCAGATAATCGATGCGAGGCTTGCCGAGGTTCGGCTTCCGCAGGTGCAGAAATGCCATCGCGCTCGCGATGGCGAGTAGGCCGAGGGGGATATTGATCCAGAAGGCCCAACGCCAGCCAATCCCTTCGGTGAACCAGCCGCCGAGTAGGGGACCGGCAACCGAAGCCAGCGCGAACACTCCGCCCATCGCGCCCATGTATCGGCCGCGTTGCCGGGCCGGAACGACGTCGGCGATGATCGCCTGGGACAGCAGGATCAAACCGCCGCCGCCGAGGCCTTGTACTGCGCGACCAGCGATAAGTGTGGTCATGTCGTGGGACAGACCGCCGATCACCGAACCGACGATGAAGATGCTGATGGCGCCGATGAAGAGGCCCTTGCGGCCGATCAGGTCACCGAGTTTTCCGTACACCGGCATCATGACGGTCGAGGCGAGGATGTACGCCGTCGTCACCCAGACCATGTGGTTGACGCCGTTCAATTCGCCGACGATGGTGGGCAACGCAGTGCTGAAGATCATCTGATCGAGCGATGCCAGCAGCATGGTGATCATCAACCCGACAAAAACGAGGATGATCGACCGTTTGTCTGGCGCGGCGTCGGTGTCGGTGTGCGCGCCGTCGGGGTCGACGGTCGCAGCTTCTCGAGTGGACATGAAGTTCCTTAGTTCAGTGACGGCTGGCGAAATCAGTTCGCGGATCGGAGAATTCGAGCCATCAGGAGTAGTGCAGGATCCAGCAGTTCGGTTCTGGGGCCGGCACGTTCGCTGCCCTGCCATTTCCGGAAGACGTAGCGCATCGCTGCGCCCGCTGTGATTACCGTCGCGGTGGCTTCGTCTGCGGCGGCGGTGTCTGCCGGAAGTTGTCGATAGTCGGGGCGCCCGCGCAACTCGCGCGTCAAGAGTCGGGTGAGTGTGTCTTCCAGGTCGTGGAACGTGGCCAGGTGCTGTTGCAAGAGCGTGGGATGCCGTTCGAACAATTCGCGTCTGTGCGCGAGCAGGTCGGGCCGTTCGTCGACGATCTGCATGGCCTCTTCGAAGACCGCGAGCGCGCCTCGGAGTGGATCGTCGGGGTGCTCGTTGATCAGCGTGATCATGGTCGTCTCGCTCGGCACGACGAGCATGAGCCCACCGATTGCGGCGTCCTTGGTCGGAAAATAATTGAAGAACGTGCGCGTCGACAGGTTGCAGGCTTCGCAGATCTTCTCGACGGTCACTTCGTCGTAGCCCAGTCCGAGGACGAGTTCGACCGCCGTGTGCTCGATCAACTGCCTCGTGGCAATTCGCTTTCGTTCACGCAATCCGAGTGTTTCGGTTCCCATTTCATCCATAATTGCACAGAGTGCAAAGTTTCATCGAGTGCAATATTTGTCTCAAGAACGGTTCATGAAGTGCAAAAATGGGAATCGCGCGCCGGCTGGATAGGATGACCCGCGTGGAAGACACCCTGCCCCCATGCCCCGAATGCGCCGGCGAATACACCTACGAAATGGGTGCGCTGATGGTGTGCCCGTCCTGCGCACACGAGTGGGCACCGGCCGATGGTGCAGGTGAGGCTCCGGGAGTGGTGAAGGACTCTGTAGGAAACGTCCTTGCGGACGGCGACACCGTGACCGTCGTCAAGACACTCAAGGTGAAGGGCAGCCCCACCGGTATCAAGTCGGGTACCAAAGTGCGCAACATCCGCCTCGTTCAGGGCGTCGGCGACCACGACATCGACTGCAAAGTCGACGGCATCGGACCGATGCAATTGAAGTCGAGCGTCGTCAAGAAGGTGTGACCGGATAGCAATAGATGTCGGCTCGAAATCCTGTTCAGTTTCGACTGTTCGATCGCCACAATCGAGGAGATTCTCGACTGCCGAACGAATGGACCGAACTGTGTCGAACTCGATTTGCCTGCACCCCGCACTCGAAGACCCCGTACTTGATACAGACGTGCAGTGGAACCGCATCGTCGATGCGCTGACGCGCCGGGGTTTCCTCGGCGCCGGCCTCGGCGCGGCGGCCGCGACGCTTCTGGCAGCGTGCAGCAGTGACGAAAACGGCTCGGAGTCTTCAGGTCTCGTCACCGTGCAGGACGAGACGGGCAGCGTCGAGATTCCGTCGGATCCCCAGCGGATGGTCATCGCCCATGTCAGCGCCATGGCGACGGTGCTCGACCTCGGTGTGCCGCCGGAGAAGATCGTCGGCGGCTTCTTCGGTCTCGAAGGTGTGGGCAGCGACGCGGTGTTGCGCACGATGCCGGAGGCCGCGAACATCCCGAACCTCGGCACGGCCGGAAGCTGGAACAAGGAAGCCATCATCGGTGCGTCGCCCGATCTGATCGTCATGCTCCTGACCGCCGGAAATGCTTATGCAGCAAAGTCCTACGACGAACTCTCGGCCACCGGTGTTCCGGTGTTCGCCGGCTTCAACGGGTTCCTCACGTGGGACGAGATGAAGAAGTTGGTCACCTCGATGGGCGTCGCGGTCCGACGCGAAGACGCTGCCGCGGAATTGAACGCGCGAACGGAAGACCGACTCCTGGCAATCAAGGATCGACTCTCGGCACTCGGCTCGCTGCCGTCGGTAACCCTCCTGCGCACAGGCGAGAACGGTGTTGTCTACAACCAGGTCGACGCTCTTCTCGACGCCCTCGGATTCCCCGGTGATCGAGCCACGTCGGAGGAGTTCACGCGCACACTTTCCGCGGAGCAACTCGATCAGGTCACCAGCGACGTGATCATCGTCGGTGCTTTCCAGGACCAGCGGGACGTCCGCGCCCAGTTGGCGATGAACCCGCTGTGGGAGCGGCTTCCCGCTGTCCGCTCCGGGAACGTCCACTACGTCGACGACAGCCTGTGGGGCTCGGGCTATTCTCCTCGCGCGACACAGCTGCGGCTCGACGACATCGAGCGGATCTTCAGCTGACACCGTCGTGTCCTCTCGACTTATCGGTGAGTTACCTCGAGAATCATGACCATGGACAAAATCAGGTTCTTCGAGCTTGTCACCGAATGGTTCGAAGTACTTGGTGTCGTCGCCATGGTTCTCGGGTTCGTCTTCGCATTTGTGATCGCGGGACGCGCGTGGTTTCGAACGCGCGACGGTAGTTCAGCGTTTCGGACTCTGCGCGAATCCATGGGCGCGGTCATCCTTCTCGGGCTCGAGATCCTTGTTGCAGCCGATCTGGTCAAGACTGTGACGTCTTCGCCGTCGCTGACCGATGCCGCAGTTCTGGGCATGATCGTGCTGATTCGAACGGTGCTCAGCCTGTCGATTCAGATCGAGATCGACGGGGTACTTCCGTGGCGCAAGGCGTTGGTGTCCAGTCCGGAACTCCTGGTACGCGCGGCGCGCGGATCAGGAGGCCGAGCGATGCCCGACGCGTCGAGTTCGTAGCGATAGCCGTTGCGAGTGAAAGGTCGGGCAGATGACAGCAGTGCGCACCGAACATCTCTCTGTAGACGAGCGGCGGGCCCGCGGCCGCCAGGCGCGTAGAGACACCCCGCTGGCGGCACTCGCGGATCTCGCAGACAGCGACCGCGACCCGATTTCGCTACTGGAAGTGCAGGCGAAATCCCGAGTCCAGGACCTGGTACCCATTCGCTACGGGCGGATGTCGGCGTCGCGATTCTCGTTTTTTCGGGGTGCCGCGCTGGTGATGGCCGACGATTTGTCACGCAGCCCGGATTCGGGGCTTGGCAGCCAACTCTGCGGTGACGCACATCTGAGCAATTTCGGGATCTACGCAACGCCCGAGCGGAAGTTGGCGTTCGACATCAACGACTTCGACGAAACCTACCCGGGCCCGTTCGAGTGGGACGTCAAGCGACTGGCCGCAAGTTTGGTGATCGCCGCGAAGGACAACGGATTTTCGGGCAAGGAGCGAAAGAAGATCGTTCGCGGATGCGCGGCCGAGTATCGGGAAACCATGATCACTCAGGCAGGGTTGGGAAATCTTGCAGTCTGGTACTCACACATCGCACCCGAGGATGGGCTTGAGGCTCTCCAAATCGACCTGAAGAAGCGCATGCTCGCTCGCACACAAGCGACGCTGGACAAGGCTCGCCGCCGCGACAGTGTGCAGGCAGCAGGCAAGTTCACCGAAATCGTCGACGGTCGGCGACAATTCATCAGCGATCCGCCCTTGATCGTGCCCGCAAACGAGTTGTTCGCCGGGACCGATCTCACGCAGATCGAGGACCTGTTGCGCCAACGCGTCCAGTCGTATCGCGACACACTGCAATGGGATCGGCGCGTTCTCCTCGACGCTTTCGAGATGACGCACATCGCCAGGAAAGTCGTGGGCGTCGGAAGCGTCGGAACACGCGCATGGATGATCCTCATGAAGGGCGTCGACGACGACGATCCGTTGATTCTGCAGGTCAAGGAGGCGCAGCCCTCGGTGCTGTCCGGCTACGTCGACGGCCCGACCTTCAAGAACGAAGGGGAACGCGTCGTCAACGGGCAACGCTTGATGCAAGCGACGAGCGACATTTTTCTCGGCTGGGAACGAGGGCCGGGGCTCGACGAGGGCGAGCACGATTTCTACATTCGCCAACTGCGCGACGGTAAAGGGTCGGCAGTCATCGAGGAGATGGTGCCGGAGGGTTTGGAACTCTACGGGCGCCTGTGCGCCAGGGTCCTCGCCTACGCGCATGCTCGCTCGTCCGACCGGATAGCGATCGCCGAATATCTCGGTGACGGAACTGAATTCGATTTCGCGATCGGGGAGTTCGCGGCTGCCTACGCCAAACGCAACGCTCGCGATCACGCCGCTCTGCTGACCGCGATCGACAACGGTCGTGTGTCAGCAGAGCGGGGAGTGTGACGACTCAGGCGAACACGCCGGTGAGCCAGGCCTGCCACGCTGCCGTCGCTGCGTCACCATCCGCATCCGCGGCGAAGAGGTGATGGGCCGCGTCGACGTTGCCGCCGAAAGCGTTTCGGCCGTAGAACCGAAGCAAGGCGTTCTCGGTGCGCAAGCCGATGAACCAGTCGTTGACGTAATCGACGATTGCTTCGATGGTCCCGATTCCGGGCGCATTCACCGTCACCGTGTCGCCGACGGCGGTGTCTCGGGTGATTCCAAGTGCGCCGCGAAGTGTATTCATGGCCTCCGGCGCGCTGGAGGCCTCCGGACCCTCGGCCGAGACGTACGTGGTGGAACTACCGGCAAAGTACTGCACGTACTGGCCGAGACTGTGAAGGTAGAAGTCGGTGTGCTTGCTCGCTCCGTCGTACTGGTTGTCCCAGTCCTCGGCAAACACTCCAGCGTGGACGTAGCGGACAACGGCGGTGCTCTCGTCGCGTGCTTCGACAACGTATTCGAGGTTGTTGAACCAGCCGTCGGGGCCTTGCATGTGGATGGCAAGTTCGCTGGGCGGCTCCCAGGCCGCGATGATCGGGCTGTCCGGGCGGCTGCCGTCGGCGGGGATCTCGAGAGGGGAGGGGAACATCCAGCCGGCCGTTTCGGCCGAGATGGCGGCCCAGATCTGCTCGGGAGTTCCGGGTACGACCACCTCGCGGCGGATTTCGAATTTCTCGGACATTGTTACTTCTCCGTTTCGGGCGCGTCGATTGCCTGGGGTGTGTTGACAGGGGGTGTGGTGAGGCTGGGATGCAGGGCGACAACGAGGCGGTGTTTGCGTCCGCCCTCGGAATTGCCGCCGTGATACTTGGCGACGAGTGAGTTGATCGATTCGCCGAGTTCACCGGCGAATGCGGCGCGGTCGGATGCAGTCGCAAAGGTGATGTCGCTGTCGATGGCAAAGGACGCCAACGGTTTTCCGGCCGCAGTCGCCCCTGCGATCAGCTCGCCGACTTCTCGGACGATCCGTGCCGCAAGAGTGACGAGCCAGCGCGCCGAGAGCTGATCCGGGAACCGGCTCGGGTCCGGGGCAAGCGCAGACATGGCGGCGGGGGAGATGACGTACGACGCGGCGCTGGCCTGCATGATGCGCTCGGTCATGTTGCCCCGCTTGCGTTCCTCGACGAGTTCGACAAGTCCATGCTCTTCGAGAGTGCGTAAGTGGTAGTTCACCTTCTGGCGTGTCAGTCCCACCCGAGGCGCCAGCGAGGATGCCGATCCCGGCACCGCCAATTCGGCCAGAATCCGTTGCCGTATCGGGTCGAGCGATGCCTCCGCGGCAGCGGGGCGATCGATGACTGCTACTTCCAACATGAGAAAACCATCCCACCGACAATAAATTCTGTCAAGACAGAAAAAATTGTCGGCAGGATGGTTTCGGGTTCTCTACCGCTTCAGGTCGGGCGGGTTGTTCAGATCCCTCGCCGAGTAGGTGTCACACGAGGAGACCTGGCCTGTTTGATATCCAGTTGCGAACCACGCCTGACGTTGCGCGGACGATCCGTGTGTCCAGCCTTCGGGGTTGACCCGACCGGTCGTGGACTTCTGGATACGGTCGTCACCCACCGACGAAGCCGCCGACAATGCGTCGCGAATGTCGTTCTTCGACAGGGGCTTCAGGAAAGGTTGGCCGGTTGCCTCGTCGGGAATCGTGTCCGCGAAATGCGCCCAGACGCCGGCGTAGCAATCTGCCTGGAGTTCCGTGCGGACCGCGCCGGACTCCTCACCCTGCGGGTCGGCTTGCGCACGGCCGATGTCGCCGAGCTGATTCTGGATGTGATGACCGAACTCGTGCGCGACCACGTACTCCTGCGCGAGCGGCCCTGCGCTGGAACCGAAACGGTCGACGAGCAGTTGGAAGAAACTCGTGTCGAAGTACGCCGTCTGGTCGGCCGGGCAGTAGAACGGACCGACATCACTCGACGCCTGTCCGCACCCGGTGTTGACCGAACCGCTGAACAAGATGACCTCGGGTCGGACGTACGCGGTACCGGTCTGCTTGACCAATTGCTGTTCCCAGACATCGTCGAGGCTTCCGACGGTCAGGGTTACTCGGCAGTTCACGTCTGCGTTTGCCTGAGCGCCGGTGCACTCGTCGACCGAGGACAGTCCTGTCGATGAATTCGACGTCTCGGTAGACGTGCCCAGAAGCGAGCCGGGATCGCCACCGAACAGCAGTGCCAGGATCAGGACGATGATGCCACCCGCGCCACCGCCGATCGCGATTTTGCCGCCCCGGCCACCGCCGCCCCCGCCGCCTTGAACCTGAACGCGTCCCGCTTCACCGCGAGCCCCCTCGTTGAAGGTCATCTATGTCCGCTTTCTGCTGTCGTGAACCAGTGCTTGCCGTCACTTCTGGAGATAGCTTCGCATGCGATGCGGGTCCGCGTTTCCGCTCTGCGCAGTTCGCTCCGTAGGATCGCAGGCAAAGTAGTCGGTCGTCGGTTATTGGAAGTAGTTCGAAAGGAATCCCGTGCTGCGCACACATCTCGCCGGTTCATTGCGACCCGAGCAGGCAGAGCAGACCGTAACGCTCACCGGTTGGGTAGCCAGGCGTCGTGATCACGGCGGAGTGATCTTCATCGATCTCCGTGACGCATCCGGAGTTGCGCAGGTAGTTTTCCGGGCAGGTGACGTGGCCGAGCAGGCGCACCGTCTGCGCGCGGAATACTGCGTCCGCGTGACCGGAACGGTCGAGGTTCGCCCCGAGGGCAACCAGAACTTCGAGATCCCCACGGGAGCAATCGAGGTCAACGCCACAGAACTCGAGGTTCTCAACGAAAGCGCACCGCTGCCGTTCCAGCTCGACGATCAGGTCGGCGAAGAAGCACGCCTGAAGTATCGATACCTCGATTTGCGTCGTGAGGGCCCCGGTTCCGCAATTCGCTTGCGCTCCAAGGTAAGTGCTGCAGCGCGCGGCGTTCTTTCGCACCACGAGTTCGTCGAGGTCGAAACTCCGACGCTCACGCGTTCGACGCCAGAAGGCGCCCGTGACTTCCTCGTGCCGTCACGCCTTCAGCCCGGTAGCTTCTACGCACTGCCGCAGAGCCCGCAGCTGTTCAAGCAGCTCCTCATGGTCGGCGGCATCGAGCGGTACTACCAGATCGCGCGTTGCTACCGCGACGAGGATTTCCGCGCCGATCGTCAGCCGGAGTTCACCCAGCTCGACATCGAGATGGCATTCGTCAACCAGGACGACATCATCCTGCTCGCCGAGGAAATCCTCACGGCGTTGTGGAAGCTGGTCGGCCACGAGATCAAGACGCCCATCGACCGCATGACCTACAACGAGGCAATGCGTCGTTACGGCAGCGACAAGCCCGACCTCCGTTTCGGTATCGAACTGGTCGAGTGCGCCGAGTTCTTCAAGGACACGACGTTCCGCGTGTTCCAGGCCGAGTACGTCGGCGCCGTCGTGATGCCCGGTGGTGCAAGCCAGCCACGCAAGCAGCTCGATGCTTGGCAGGAATGGGCCAAGCAGCGCGGCTCCAAGGGTCTGGCGTATGTGTTGGTCGGCGAAGACGGCACCCTCGGCGGCCCCGTCGCCAAGAACCTGACCGACGCCGAACGTGAGGGCCTTGCGGCTCATGTCGGAGCTCAGCCTGGTGACTGCATCTTCTTCGGAGCCGGTGCGACGAAGTCGACGCGCGCGCTCCTCGGCGCAGCCCGTGGTGAGATTGCACGTAAGAAGGACCTCATCGATCCCGACGCGTGGGCTTTCGTGTGGATCGTCGACGCTCCGATGTTCGAGCCGACTGCCGACGCCACTGCTTCCGGTGACGTTGCGCTGGGCCACTCCGCCTGGACGGCCGTGCACCACGCGTTCACCTCGCCGAAGCCGGAGTTCTTCGACACCTTCGACACCGATCCGGATTCCGCTCTCGCCTACGCATACGACATCGTCTGCAACGGCAACGAGATCGGCGGCGGCAGTATTCGTATCCACCGCAAGGACATTCAGGAACGAGTGTTCAAGGTGATGGGTATCTCCGAGGAAGAGGCGCAGGAGCAGTTCGGCTTCCTCCTCGACGCCTTCGCCTTCGGCGCGCCTCCGCACGGCGGAATTGCATTCGGCTGGGACCGCATCACCGCGCTCCTCGCCGGCATGGATTCCATCCGTGAGGTCATCGCGTTCCCGAAGTCCGGCGGCGGCGTCGACCCGCTGACGGATGCGCCGGCACCGATCTCGGCTCAGCAGCGCAAGGAATCGGGTATCGACGCGAAGCCCGAGAAGAAGTCCGAGGAAAAGAAGTCAGAGGACAAGAAGTCCGAAGGCGACACCGGCGAAGCCAAGTAGAGCCGACACCGGATCGCCATGCTGCATTTGCGGGTGATCTGCCCGACCGAGCGCACCGAGCAAGTTCTCGGTGCGCTCGCGTCGCAGCGGGGAGCGACACACATCGTCGTATTACGTGATGTCGCAGTTCATCCTGCCGGCGACATGGTGGAGGCCGACGTCGCCCGTGAAGCGGCCAACGACGTCGTCGATGCCCTGAACGAACTCGGCGTCGCCGAGGACGGCGGAATGACGCTCGTACCGGTCGAGACGGTGTTGTCGGCGGCGGCGCGCAAAGCCGAGCGTGACGTGCCGGGTGATCCAGCGGATTCCGTCGTGTGGGAGGAATTGCTGTCCCGCACTCGGGAAGAATCAACTCTCAACGGATTGTTCGTCGCGTTCCTGACGATCGCGTGCCTTCTTGCCGCAATCGGCGTTGTCACCGACTCACAGATCACGATCGTGGGCGCAATGGTCGTCGGCCCCGAGTTCGGGCCGCTGGCGGCCCTTGCGGTGGCACTGGTGCGGCGCGACCGACGGTTGCGCCGACGCTCGATTCTTGCGCTCGCCGTCGGATTCCCCATCGCGATGGGCGTGACTCTTGCTGCCACGTTCGTGGTGAAGTTCTTCGGATGGATGGACGTCGTCAGTCTCGAATCACTCCACGAGGTCGATTTCGTCTACAAGGTCGGGCCAATTTCCTTTGTCGTCGCCCTCCTCGCCGGCGCGGCCGGAATGCTGGCGCTCGTCTCCTCGAAGTCCGCCGCCTTGGTCGGGGTGTTCATCTCGGTCACCACAGTTCCCGCCGCTGGTTTCGCCGTGGTTGCGGCAGCGAACGGGGAGTGGCGGATCGCCGGATTGTCGTCTCTGCAACTGGCGGTCAACCTGCTCGGGATAGTCATCGCCTGTGTACTCGTTCTCTGGGTCAGAACGCGGGCCGACGAGGAATTCGAAGCAGCGTTGAAGGGCATTTCTCGATTCGTCGACGAGGACGACGACGCGGACAAATCGGCGTGAGGTTGTATTTGCGGAGTTCTGCTCACGAGTAGAAAAATTCTCGTGAGAACTGTGTGCCGATGTGGCGATTAGGGACTTTTGTCATCACCGCACGTGGGAGCCTATTTCTGTCGTTGTGAGCCCTTGGATTTACGAGCCTGCGCGGATGAGCTGGGCATGATCGGAGTCACTAACGGGTAAGTTGGTCGGTGATGACCGCATTACTGGCAGACCCCGTTTCCGAAGTCGTCGCAGCTGCTGAGCAGTTGCTGACACGCCGCACAGGGGCACCCGTAACCCTGGTGGATCCAGTTGATCTCGGGGGGAGTGGCCGCACCGTCGTGCTGCGCGTCCGTGTCGCCGAGAATCCGTTCTCGTTGCCTCGCACACTGGTGATCAAGCAGGTCCGCGACAACTTCCAGGGAGCTACCAAGACGGCGATTGCTCTCCCAGCTGCGTCTGAGGGTGACTTCGACGTCGAAACTGCCTTCCTCCGTGAAGCGGTGTCGTATCAGTTCGCCAACGCGCTTGCCAAGGATGCTCGCCCCGGCGCCGAACTGTTGGCGTCCGACCTCGACGCTCGTCTTTTGATCCTGAGTGATCTCGGCGACGCCACCGCCATCAGCGTCCGTCTCGAAGACTCCGACCCGGACACTGTCACGCACACGTTGATGGCCATGGCGCAGGCCATGGGCCGCATGCACGCCGCGACGGTAGGCCGTGAAGACGACTTCACCGCGCTGCTGCGTCGCGCCGAGGTCGCCCATTGCTCCGACGAAGTAGCGGATCAGGTGGGACGCGCCGTGGCCGGTGTTCCCGCGATGTTGGTGGAAAGTCTCGGCATCGATGTGAGCTCGGACATTCTCGAGCAGGTTCAGCACGCGCAGACACTGTTCAGTGGCGGTCGATTCCGTGCATTCAGTCCGTCGGACCTGTGCCCGGACAACATCATCGTCAACGACGACGGCGTGCAGTTCCTGGACTACGAGTGGGGCGGCTACCGCGACGCCCTCCTCGACATCACCTACGCGTTGGTGTCGTTCCCCGGTTGTCTGTGCAACATCGACCTGACCGAAGAGCGGGCGTCTGCGATGGTGGATGCCTGGCGGGCCGAGGTCGTCGGGATGTGGCCCGCCCTGGCCGACGAGGCCGAGTTGGGACGCAGGATCGTCGAAGCCCAGCTCATCTGGGTCTGGCTCAGCACCTACCTGTACCTGCCCGAAGACCATTCACGTATCGCTGCGGTCCGAGAGCACTATCTCTCGATCCCACGCGCCGACGCACTGGTGGGACGCTGGGCCAGGCTCGCACGTTCGGCGCAGCTCGCCGGCAACGACGCCGTCGAGTCACACGCCCGCGAGGTCGTGGCGGCGTTGCGCACCGAGTTCAGTTGAGTCTCTGACCACATGCAGAAGGGCGCCCGTGCACGCAGCACGAGCGCCCTTTCTTTGTCGAGGTCCGCTCAGTTGTCGGAGACCAGATCGCTCTCGGACAGGTCCGTCGCTGCGAGCGCCGTCGCCAGATCAGGATGCCGGAACGTCGACGTGACCTGATCCGCCACGACTCGGAACGCCGAGGCCACAGTTGCGGACTTGTCCGGTTCGGCCGCCCACGTTGCAGTCTGTTCGACGACGACCACGCCGTGGTGGACGTACATCTTTCCGGGGACGAGTGTGATGCCGGCGTTGGTGGCCCACTCGCGCAGGGCAGCGAGTCCCTGGCTCGCGCCCTTGGGGCCGCCGACCTCGATGTCGTCACTCGACAACTGCAGCAGTGTGTCGATGTCTTGGGAGTTGAGTGCATCGTGCCACGCGAGGACGGTGGCGATCTCGGAGGTGCTCATGGCGACAACGCTATCCAATGCTGATTCCCAGCGGGGTGAGGGCTGGCGGAACAGCGGATTGTGTCAGGCGTCGGTGGTCTCTAGTAGCGTCGATTCGTGAGCGATTGGCAAGCGGAAGACAGTGTGGTGGTGAAAGACAGCGTGGTGGCGGAAGACGGCCTCTTCGAGGCAACGCCGGAAGAGTCCGAGATCGACGAACCAGATGTCGTGTCGGTAGCGGAGCGCGCTTTGTCCTCGGTGCCGCCCGGTGCTCCTCTGGCTGTCCGCATGCGCCCGCTCACTCTTGGTGAGGTTGTCGGGCAACAGCACTTACTCGGGCCCGGCGCGCCACTGCGCAGAATGGTCGAGGGATCCGGCGCCGCATCGGTACTTCTGTACGGACCTCCCGGCACCGGCAAGACCACGCTTGCATCGTTGATCTCGGGTGCAACCGGCCGCCGGTTCGAGGCCTTGTCTGCTCTGTCCGCGGGTGTCAAGGAAGTCCGCGGTGTCATCGAACTCGCGCGCCGTCGCCTGCTGAACGGCGAACAGACCGTTTTGTTCATCGACGAGGTTCATCGTTTCTCCAAAACCCAGCAGGACGCCTTGCTCGCCGCAGTCGAGAACCGGATCGTTCTCTTGGTCGGCGCGACCACCGAGAACCCGTCGTTCTCCGTCGTCTCCGCGCTGTTGTCGCGCTCGTTGGTCCTGCAACTGCAATCGCTCACCGCTGCCGATGTCCAGGAACTGCTCGAGCGTGCGGTCGCGGACGAGCGAGGGTTCGGGGGAGCGATCACGATCGACGACGACGCGATGGAACACCTCGTCCGTCTGGCTTCCGGCGATGCACGCCGAGCCCTGACGGCACTCGAGGCCGCTGCCGGGGCCGCACTGGACACTGCAGGTGACGCGCCGGGTCCGGTGGTGCTCGACCTCGCGACCGTCGAGGCCAGCGTCGACAAGGCTGCGGTTCGGTACGACCGTGCCGGAGATCAGCACTACGACGTCATCAGCGCATTTATCAAGAGCATTCGCGGCTCCGACGTCGACGCCGCGCTGCACTACCTCGCACGGATGCTGACCGCGGGCGAAGACCCTCGATTCATCGCACGGCGTCTGGTCGTTCACGCCAGCGAAGACATCGGCATGGCCGATCCGACAGCTCTGCAGACTGCGACCGCCGCCGCGCAGGCAGTGCAGCTGATCGGCATGCCCGAGGCGCGTCTTGCTCTGGCACAAGCCACCATTCATCTGGCGACAGCCCCCAAATCCGGTGCGGTCATCGCCGCTCTCGGCGCTGCCATGGCCGACGTGGCCGCCGGAAAATCAGGACTCGTGCCGCCGCATCTGCGTGACGGGCACTACAAGGGCGCCGAGCAATTGGGCAACGCAGTCGGTTACAAGTACCCGCACGACACACGTGATGGTGTTCTGCGGCAACAGTATCCGCCGGACGATCTGGTGGGTGTCGACTACTACCAGCCCACCGCGCACGGCAACGAGCGAGAGATCGCCGATCGGGTGAGCAAACTCCGCCGAATAGTTCGTGGCTGACGCCTGCCAGGTTCCACCGGTCGACGCGTTAGTCTGGACACCCATAGCTCGACGCTCTTGAAGGTAAGGACCGGTTAGTGCAAACCCACGAGATCCGCAGGCGATTCCTCGACCACTTCGTCAAGGCCGGCCACACCGAGGTGCCCAGCGCCTCGCTGATTCTCGACGACCCGAACCTTCTGTTCGTCAACGCGGGCATGGTTCCGTTCGTGCCGTTCTTCCTCGGGCAGCAGACGCCGTCCTACTCGCGCGCGACGTCCGTGCAGAAGTGCGTCCGCACCCTGGACATCGAAGAGGTCGGCATCACCACCCGCCACAACACCTTCTTCCAGATGGCGGGCAACTTCTCCTTCGGTGACTACTTCAAGAAGGAAGCCATCTCCCACGCCTGGCAGTTGCTGACAGGTTCGGTCGAGGACGGCGGATACGGCATCGATCCCACCCGCCTGTGGGCCACCGTCTACCTTGACGACGACGAAGCATTCGCGATCTGGCGCGACGAGGTCGGACTGCCCGAAGAGCGCATCCAGCGCCGCGGCATGAAGGACAACTACTGGTCCATGGGCATCCCAGGACCCTGTGGTCCCTGCTCGGAGATCTTCTACGATCGCGGCTCCGAATACGGCGTAGAAGGCGGCCCGGAAGCCGACGAGGACCGCTACATCGAGATCTGGAATCTCGTGTTCATGCAGAACGAGCGCGGCGAGGGCACCAACAAAGGCGACTACCCGATCCTCGGACCGTTGCCGAAGAAGAACATCGACACCGGCATGGGCGTCGAGCGCGTCGCGTTCCTCCTGCAGGGTGTCGAAAACGTCTACGAGACAGATCTTCTCCGCCCCGTCATCGACAAGGCCGCCGAACTGACCGGCAGTGTCTACGGGACCGACCACACTTCAGACGTCCGTTTCCGCGTCATCGCCGACCATGCACGCACCGCCGCGATGTTGATCGCCGACGGTGTGAACCCCGGCAACTACGGCCGCGGGTACGTCCTGCGTCGGTTGCTGCGTCGTATCGTGCGCTCGGCCAAACTGCTCGGCAGCGAGCAGCCCACCATGCGCGAGTTCATGATCGTCGTCCGCGACACGATGGCGCCGTCGTACCCGGTTCTGGAAACCGACTTCACGCGCATCGAGAACGTTGCCGTCGGTGAGGAGACCGCGTTCCTCAAGACGCTGGCCTCGGGATCGGCACTCTTCGAGAATGCTGCCGAGTCGGTCAAGTCGTCCGGAAAGTCGGTCATCGCCGGCGATCAGGCGTTTGCACTGCACGACACCTACGGCTTCCCGATCGACCTCACGCTCGAGATGGCGTCCGAGGCCGGTCTCACCGTCGACGAAGACGGTTTCCGCTCGCTCATGGCTGAGCAGCGCAAGCGCGCCAAGGACGACGCGCAGGCTCGTAAGCACGCTCACGCCGACCTCACGGTCTACAAGGAACTGCTCGATCGAGGCGCCACCGAGTTCACCGGTTTCGACGAACTCGTCTCCGAGGCTCACGTTCTCGCGTTGATCGTCGACGGCGTCCGCGTGCCGGTGGCGAAGGCCGGCCAGGACGTCGAGGTCATCCTCGACCGAAGCCCGCTCTACGCAGAGTCCGGCGGACAGATCGCCGACATCGGTTCGCTCACCGCTCCGGGCCTCGAGGCCAAGGTCAACGACGTGCAGAAGATCGCCAAGAAGGTCTGGACGCACAAGGTGACGGTCAAGAAGGGCGAGATCACCGAGGGTGACGTCGTACTCGCGCACGTCGACGCCGAGTGGCGCAAGGGCGCAACCCAGGGGCACTCCGGCACCCACATGGTGCACGCTGCGCTGCGTCAGGTGCTCGGCCCCAACGCGGTGCAGGCCGGCTCGCTCAACAAGCCGGGTTACCTCCGCTTCGACTTCTCCTGGCAGGGCGCGTTGTCCGAGTCCCAGAAGCAGGACATCGAAGCCCTCACCAACGAAGCCGTGGCGTCGAACTACGCGGTCAACACCTTCGTCACGGATCTCGACAAGGCCAAGTCGATGGGTGCGATGGCACTCTTCGGCGAGAACTACGGAGACGAGGTTCGCGTCGTCGAAATCGGCGGCCCGTTCTCGATGGAACTGTGCGGCGGTACTCACGTCGGAAGCTCCGCTCAGATCGGTCAGGTCACGCTGCTCGGTGAGCAGTCGGTCGGCTCCGGAATCCGACGCGTCGAGGCGTACGTCGGTTTGGATTCGTACCGCTACCTCGCCAAGGAGCGCGCGCTTCTGGCCGGACTGTCCTCCTCACTGAAGGTTCCTTCGGAAGAGGTGCCTGCTCGAGTCGAGGCACTCGTCGAGCGACTCAAGGTGGCAGAGAAGGAACTCGAGCAGACCAAGGCCAAGGCTGTGCTGGCGTCGGCAGGCGAGTACGTCGCCAAGGCCAAGCGCATCGGCAGCGTCCTGGTGATCGCCGAACCGGCTCCTGCCGGAGTCGGTGGAAACGATCTGCGCAGCCTGGTCACGGACATCAAGGGTCGCCTCGGCTCCGAACCTGCCGTCGTAGCTCTCCTCGGTGACGTCGACGGCAAGGTTCCGTTCGTGGTCGCCTCGAGCAAGGCAGCTCAAGGTCTCGGTGTGAAGGCCGGCGAACTGGTCGCGTCGTTCGGACCCAAGATCGGCGGCCGCGGCGGCGGAAAGCCCGACATGGCCCAGGGCTCGGGTTCGGACTCCGCAGGAATCCCGGCGGCGCTCGATGCGATCCGGGACAGAGTCGGAGAGCTGGCGGGCGGCAGCTGACGGTGGTGGCTACGCAGCAGGGTCCCGATCGCCCCGGCATCGACGACCCTGGTCGCGGGCGGCGCATCGCCATCGACGTCGGCAGTGTTCGCATCGGCGTCGCGTCCAGCGACCCCGACGGCATCCTCGCGACACCGGTGGAAACGGTTCCACGCTCGAAGGAGCGTGGGCCCGACGCGCCGGATATCCGGCGCATTATCGACATCGTGTCCGAATACGAGGCCGTGGAGGTTATCGTCGGACTGCCACAGACGCTGCGCGGTGAGCAAGGTAAAGCCGCCGGTATCGCGACTGCATTCGCCAAACGACTGCAGCGGGCCGTCGAACCGATCCCGGTGAGGCTGTCCGACGAACGACTGACGACTGTCACGGCTGCGCGCAATCTCCGCGAAAGTGGAGTCAAGGCACGCGGTCAGCGGCCGATGATCGATCAGGCTGCGGCGGTGGAAATCCTGCAAGGCTGGCTGGACGAGCGGAGTAGAGCTGTGAAACCAGGGGAGTCGTCGAAGGACGCTGCACTGGAGGGCGATCTGTGAACGCGCGGTGGGATGAGGGCGGCGGAAGCCGGCCCACCAGTTCGTTCGACTTCGACAACGACGAGACAATGGTCATGCGTGCGCTGCCGCAGAACATCGATCCGCCGCACATGTCGCGAGCGGAGGCACGCAAGCAACGCGAAGCGCGCAACAAGCGCGCCAAGCGAGGCAAGAAGGTCGGTGTTCTCGCCCTACTGGTGTTGGTGATCGCGGTTCTGGGTGTCGGTGCATACGGCGCTCTCTGGTACATGGATCGCAACAAGGCCGCAGAGGATTTCGCCGGCCCCGGCGGCGCACCCGTGGTAATCCAGATCAACAGTGGAGAAACCGCATCGGAAATCGGTGCGACGCTCGAGGCGAAGAACGTCGTCGCGAGTTCCGCTGCTTTCTACAACGCGGCGATCGCCAATCCGTCTGAGATCCAGAAGGTGCAACCCGGCTTCTACCAGGTGCCGGTGCAGAGTAGCGCCGCGAGCGCACTCGACACCTTGGTTGCCCCGGACTCCCGAGTCGGCAGTGTTGTCATCGCCGAGGGGCGTCAGCTGCACGACAGTTCGGACGCGCAGACGGGCTCACTCAAGAAGGGCATCTACAACCTCATTTCCGAGGCGAGTTGTGTCGGCCCGGTTTCCGCTCAGAAATGCGTATCGACAGATGAATTGAACACTGCGGGAGCATCTTCCGATCTGGCTTCGCTCGGCGTCCCGGACTGGGCCATGTCTTCGGTCAAGAGCGTGCCGGACAAGGATCGTCAGCTGGAAGGTTTGATCGCCGCCAGCAGTTGGGATTTCGACCCGACTGCGACGCCCACCGAGATCTTGCGTGCGTTGGTCGAGGGCAGTGCCGCCAAGTACGAGGCCACCGGGATTCTGACAGCCGGAAGCGGCGTCGGGATGTCGCCGTACCAGTTGTTGGTGGCAGCGTCGTTGGTCGAGCGTGAGGCATTGCCTGGCGACATGGCCAAGGTCGCGCGAGTGATCGTCAACCGACTCGCCGTCGATCAGCCGTTGCAGTTCGACTCCACGGTCAACTACTCACTCGACACCACCGAGGTCGCCACCACGGATGCCGACCGTGAGCGCGTCACTCCCTGGAACACGTACGCGATGCCCGGCCTGCCCGCGACGCCTATCGCTTCGCCGAGCATCGACGCTCTCAAGGCCGTGGAATCCCCGGCAGACGGTGACTGGTTGTACTTCGTCACGATCAACAAGGAAGGCCAGACGCTCTTCACCAAGAGTTACGAAGAGCATCTCGCCAACATCGAACTGGCACAGCAAAGTGGGATTCTCGACAGTGGACGGTAGTACCGCGGCAACACTCGAGACGCCGCGTAAGGCAGCTGTTCTCGGAAGTCCGATTGCTCACTCGAAGTCGCCGTTGCTGCACCTTGCGGCGTACGAGGCTTTGGGGCTGAGCGATTGGACCTACGAGCGGATCGAGTGCACCGGCGAGCAGTTGCCTGCCCTCGTGGATTCACTCGGCCCCGAATGGGTCGGACTCTCGGTGACGATGCCCGGCAAGATCGCGGCACTCGAGTACGCCACCGAACGCACACCGCGGGCGGTGACCATCGGCTCGGCCAACACCTTGGTTCGCATCGATGGCGGTTGGCGTGCCGACTGCACGGACGTCGACGGAGTCAGTGGTGCCCTGATCGCCGGCGGTGTCGGCGATCTGAGCGGGAGTTCGGCGGTAGTTGTCGGCGCGGGCGGCACCGCGCGGCCGGCACTGGTCGCGTTGGCCGACATGGGAGTTCGGGCAGTCACCGTGGTCGCACGTGATCCGGGACGCGCATCCGGTGCCATCGAATGTGGTGGTGCTGTCGGGTTGGACGTTGATCTGGTTGCGTTCGACGACGCACGGCTCGGTGGGATCTGCGCCGAATCCTCGGTCTTGGTCAGTACTGTTCCCGCAGATGCGGCAACGCCCTTCGCCCAGCAATTGGGGAAGGCGCGGTTTGTCCTTGACGCGATCTACAACCCCTGGCCGACGCCACTCGCTTCGGCTGTCGAGGCGGCTGGTGGCACGGTGATCGGTGGCCTCGAGATGTTGCTCAATCAGGCCTTCGGACAGGTCGAGCAGTTCACGGGCAAGCCCGCTCCGCGAGAGGCCATGGCAGCCGCTGTCGCCTAGCTCTGTTCACAGGGCCCAGGTAGTCCACAAGACGATTCGTAGTCTGCCGCTGGTGAACGCCAGACCCCATGCTCGAAACCATGTGGACAATGGTGGTCTTGGCAGGCGCTGGGGTCGTCGCAGGTGCCTGCGCTCGGGCGATCGCCGACAGTTGGTTGCGGCGACACGGTTATCGACCAGTCACGACTCGCTGGTGTGCGCCGCAGTGCGCCGTCGCAACAGGTTGGGTTGTCGTCGGTGCGCTGAATACTTCAGTGGTGCAGCTAATTTCAGGTCTCGCTGTGGTGTGGTGGTGCGTTGCGATCTCGACTGTCGACCTGGCTGTGCGCCGGCTGCCCAACAGTTTCACCTTGCCGGGTTACGTAGTCGTGATGGTCTACGCGACGGTGTCGGGAACGGTGTGGGCAGCCGCGGTGGGATCGGTACTGCTCGCCGGAATCCATCTCCTGGCGCACGTGATGTCGCCTGGATCCATGAGTCTCGGCGATGTGAAGCTTTCTCTTCCGTTGGGTGCGCTGACCGGATTGGTGGGGGCGGACGCCTGGCTGTGGTCGTTGATCTCCGCGTCGGTACTCACTGCAGCTCTGGGTATGGTGCTCGAACTTCGAAGACTCGAACGGCGAAAGCTGGAACGTCGAAAATCGGGTCCGGTAGCCCACAATTCGCCCGTCGCGCACGGGCCTTCGATGTGCCTGGCAGCATGCGGTTCGATTGCGTTTGCCGGGTGGACGTGACGAGCGCAACGTTCACGGAGAAAGCTCGCGTCATTGAGGATTCAACGACGGATCGTGATCTGCAGGAAAGACGTAACCGTCGGTTTCATTTGTTCGGCCGTCGTAGGCGCGCAGTCCCAGTATGCGGCGCGTCGGACTTGCCGAATGTCCACATACTGTCGTTCACTGTGGTTTCGGAAATGGGACAAAACGAATCTCGTTTCGCACTCGATTATCGGGGGAACCTATGCGCACAAGGCTTTTCGTCGCTGCGGCAGCCTGTTTGGCGGCTGTGGCTGCAGGGGCAGGCGTCGCCGGCGCCGCGCCTGCACCATCTTCGGTGGCACTGGGCGGGGGCTCAGGAATCCTGCTGCCGGACGTGGATCATTCCGATCCCGACCGAGTTGCGGCGTGCACGTTGACCGCGGTCGGCTATGACAACGCCGGTTCGCTCGTGGCACTCACCGCCGGACACTGCGGAGTTGTCGGGGACCGGGTGTTCGCCGAATACCTGCCCGAAGCTGGTCCTATCGGCCGATTCACCTACTCGAGTCCGGTCTCGGACATCGCCGTCATCGATCTCGACGACGCAAAGGTCGCTCCGCTGCGTACCGTCGGCGGAACGACGATCAACGGTATCGGCGCCCCGCCTGCGCCGGGCACGATCGTGTGCAAGGAAGGCCGTTCGACCGGTAACACGTGCGGTATCACCTGGGGCTACGACTCCGTCTACGGAGAGATCGTCGAGCACACGTGCTCGATTCCCGGTGACTCCGGTGGACCACTCGTCGTCGGCGATCGCCTGGTGGGGTTGATCAGCAACGGTTTTGCGCCGTACTGCTTCGAGCCGCTCCCGCCGCCGTTCCATGCTCCCGACAACTCGGCGGACATCAACATCGGATTGGCTGACATAAACGCCAACGGTGGAGGATTCCGCCTTCTCTAGACCCACAGGTACTGCTGAGATGGCCCACACGCATCGTGCGTGTGGGCCATCTGTGTTCACCTGGAGGGCCACTGTGACAACTGAGGTCTGCGACGTGGAAAGATGGTCGGCGTGCTGCGTTGGATAACTGCCGGAGAATCCCATGGTCCCGCCCTCGTCGCGATGCTCGAGGGCATGGTCGCGGGGGTCGAAGTGACCTCTGAGGCCATCTCGTCCGAACTTGCCCGTCGTCGACTCGGTTACGGCCGTGGCGCGCGGATGAAGTTCGAGGCCGACAAGGTCACCATCATCGGCGGTGTCCGCCACGGATTTACGCTCGGTGGCCCCGTGGCCATCGAAATCGGCAACACCGAGTGGCCCAAGTGGGAAACCATCATGTCTGCCGACCCGGTCGACCCGGACCTGCTGGCCGATCAGGCTCGCAATGCCCCGCTGACGCGCCCGCGTCCCGGTCACGCCGATTACAGCGGCATGCTCAAGTACGGCTTCAACGACGCGCGTCCCGTCCTCGAGCGCGCCAGCGCTCGCGAGACCGCAGCTCGGGTAGCCGCCGGAACCGTTGCACGGTCGTTCCTGCGTCAGGTATTCGGTGCCGAGGTCGTCTCACACGTCATTTCCATCGGTGCTTCCGAGCCTTACGTCGGTCCCGTGCCGGAGGGCAAGGATCTGGACGCGATCGACGCGAGCCCGGTCCGCGCATTCGACAAGGCCGCCGAAGAGTCGATGATCGCCGAAATCGAATCGGCCAAGAAGGACGGCGACACCCTCGGCGGCGTCGTCGAGGTCGTCATCCACGGCCTGCCGGTCGGACTCGGCACTTTCGTCAGTGGCGCCGAGCGCCTTGATTCGCGACTTGCCGCTGCCCTCATGGGAATTCAGGCCATCAAGGGTGTCGAGGTCGGTGACGGTTTCGAAACCGCGCGTCGTCGTGGCAGCGAGGCTCACGACGAAATCCGTCCGGGCCCGGACGGCATCGTGCGCTCCACCAACCGCGCAGGCGGTATCGAAGGCGGCATGACCAACGGTGAGGCTCTGCGAGTTCGCGCCGCGATGAAGCCGATCTCGACGGTTCCGCGCGCTCTGGCGACGGTCGACATGGAGAGCGGCGAAGAGGCCGTGGCCATCCACCAGCGCAGTGACGTGTGCGCGGTTCCGGCCGCCGGCGTCGTCGCCGAGTCGATGGTTGCACTTGTCGTCGCTCAGGCCGCACTCGAAAAGTTCGGTGGTGATTCCATTGCTGAAACCACTGCCAACTACCGTCGTTACGCCGAGGGCATCGCAGCCCGACCGCCTCGATAGGACTCACGTATCGATGAAGCCGAAGGCTGTACTCATCGGTCCGCCCGGCGCCGGCAAATCGACCATCGGTCGACGCCTTGCGCAGGCCCTCGAACTCGAATTGGTCGATACAGACGCCGAGATCGAACGGACCACGGGTAGGACCATCCCGGAGATCTTCACCCACGACGGAGAGCCTCGGTTTCGTGAGATCGAGGAAGCGGTGGTCCGCGACGCGTTGCAGGCGACCGACGGAATCGTCTCGCTCGGCGGTGGTGCGATCCTCTCCGATCGCACCCGCGAGTTGCTTCAGGGACACACGGTCATCTACCTGGAGATCAGTGTCGCCGAAGGGCTTCGCCGCACGGGGGCGAACAATCATCGTCCGCTGCTGGCCGGTGGAGATCCCAAGGTCAAGTACCAGGAGCTGATGAGGCGCCGTCGTCCGCTGTACCGGCGTTCGGCCACGATTCGGATTCGGACCGACGGCCGCAGTCCGGCGCGTGTCGTCGGGCAATTGGTGTCGAAACTTCAAGACAAATGAACAACCGGAGCGGAGTAGTGGAGCAGTGACCGAACCCGTACGTGTAGAGGTGAAGACCGCAAGTCCCTACCCGGTCGTGATCGGCCGCGGCCTGCTCGGTGATCTTGTTGCCGAGTTCGACGGCGCGCGCACTGTCGCGATCTTCCATCAGCCGCCGCTCGCAGAGACCGCGGAGGCAGTACGGGCTGCGTTGGCGGAGAAGGGAATCGACGCTCACCGTATCGAAATTCCCGACGCCGAGGACGGTAAGGATCTTGCCGTCGCCGGCTTCTGCTGGGACGTGCTCGGCCGGATCGGTCTGACTCGCAGCGACGCGATCATGAGCTTGGGTGGGGGAGCGGCGACCGACCTCACCGGCTTCGTGGCAGCCACCTGGATGCGCGGCGTCAAGGTTGTTCACGTGCCGACCACGTTGCTCGCGATGGTCGACGCAGCGGTGGGCGGCAAAACCGGTATCAACACCGAAGCGGGCAAGAACCTCGTCGGTTCGTTCCACGAACCCGGAGCGGTGTTCATCGATCTCGCGACGCTCGAGACGGTGCCGCACAACGAGATCGTTGCCGGCATGGCCGAGGTCATCAAGACCGGATTCATCGCCGACCCGGTGATCTTGGACCTGATCGAAGCCGATCCCAAGGCGGCTCTCGATCCGTCGGGAACTGTTCTGCCCGAGCTGATTCGGCGCTCCGTCGAGGTCAAGGCCAAGGTCGTGGCCGCGGATCTGCGCGAGTCGGACCTGCGCGAAATCCTGAACTACGGCCACACACTCGGCCACGCGATCGAACGTCGTGAGCGGTACAAGTGGCGCCACGGTGCCGCTGTCTCCGTCGGCCTGGTCTTCGCAGCCGAACTCGGACGGCTCGCCGGTCGACTCGACGACGCCACCGCGGATCGTCACAAGTCGATCCTCGACCTCGTCGGCCTGCCGACGTCGTACGACGGTGACGCGTTCGGTGACCTGCTGAAGGGCATGCAGACCGACAAGAAGAACCGTGCCGGGCTGCTTCGTTTCGTGGTCCTCGACGGACTGGCCAAGCCGGGCCGTCTCGAAGGGCCGGATCCGAGCTTGTTGGTCGCGGCGTACTCCGCGATTGCCCGCGATCCGAGGCCGGCCGGCGGAACGGTCCTGTTGTGAGGATCAATGTCGTCAACGGACCCAATCTGGGGCGTCTGGGTAAGCGTCAGCCCGAGGTCTACGGGGCGACCACACACGATGATCTGATCGAATTGTGTGTCGCGGCGGGCAAGGATCTCGGCGTCGAGGTGACCGTTCGTCAGAGCGATCACGAAGGTGATCTGCTCGGTTGGATCCACGACGCAGCCGACGCGGGGGAGCCGGTGATTCTCAACGCCGGTGGCTTGACGCACACGTCGGTGGTCCTGCGCGATGCGTGTGCCGAACTGACCGCCGGACTGGTCGAGGTGCACATTTCGAATGTTCATGCGCGGGAAGAGTTTCGGCACCATTCCTACCTGAGCCCGATCGCAACCGGTGTGATCGTCGGACTCGGCGTCGCCGCGTATCCGCTGGCGATCAGGTTCCTCGCCGAGCGGGGCTGACCGAAGCGAAGTCGAAAGTACAGCCACACGAGTGCGGCCCCGAGGAAAATTTCCTCGGGGCCGCATTCGGTTGTGTAGACGGTGGCGTTACTGCTCGCGCTTGCCCAGATCGATCGCCGGGAATACTGCGGTATCGGCGTCGGATTCCTCGACGGACATGGCGGCTCCGCTGTATGCGTGCTGCTCGGTGGGGGAGTCGTAGCCCTCGCTGACAGGCACTGGTTCGCGATGACGCTCGTGGGTCGGGGTCTGCGGAGCTGTTCCGTTCTTGCGCTGTTCACGGCTGACGAAGAAGCGTCCGACGGTGATGGCGACCATGGCGGGGACGAAGATGAGAAGGATCGTGAACGCCGCACCAGAGGTCACCTCGAAGAACAAGCCCTGCTGGGTCAGTTCGAGGGAGGGGACCAGGCTGAGTGCCCAGCTGGCAGCGCCGGCGACGAATCCGCCGACGAGTGCAGCCTTGAGCCACAGCATGGTCAGATCGGCGCCGTCTTCGGGTTCGGGGAAGTCTCGGCGGTCACGAATGCCGTCGATACCACCCCAGATCGCGGCGAAGACGATGACGATCAACAGGGACAGCCAGCGCAGGGTGGACCCCTGAAGTGGCCACTGTGCGATTGCTGCACCGAGCAACGCACGAAACACAACATGTATCAGGGCCATGCCGAGGCCACGTACCAACCACGCATTCATGGGTACAGCCTAACTAGAACCCATTACACCTTGTGGCCTAACCCACACTTATTGCTGTAACCGTGAGTTTCGAGTTGATCGGCAGGTCTGCGCGGGCGGTAGGTTCGAGGGATGCCGGTCGACTTCAGAACACGCCGTGAATCCCTCAGACGCCTCCTCGCGGAGCGCGAACTCGACGCGATTCTCGTCACAGATCTCCTCAACATCAGATACCTCACCGGATTCACCGGTTCGAATGCAGCGCTCGTCGTCAGTGCGTCCGATTCAGCGTCCGACGAACGCGCGACGGTGATCTGCACCGACGGTCGTTACGTGACGCAGGTGGCGGAGCAGGTGCCGGACCTTCGTGCCGAAATTGCCCGTTCGAGTGCTGCGCACTTGATCGAGACGTCCACGGTGCCCGTTCTCGCGTTCGAGTCACATGTGGCGACATTCGCCGAACATCGGGCATGGACCGAGGCAGCGCCGAAGATCAGGTTCGAACCGGTGAGCGGACTTGTCGAACAATTGCGCATGGTCAAGGACGAGCACGAGGTGGAGTTGTTGCGCGCGGCGTGCACCGCAGCCGATGTCGCGTTGGCGCAGTTGATCGCTCGCGGTGGCCTGCGACCTGGCCGAACGGAACGAGAGGTCGGCCGCGAGCTGGAAAACCTGATGCTCGACAACGGCGCAGACGGTATTTCCTTCGAGACGATCGTGGCGGCCGGTGCCAACTCGGCAATTCCCCATCACCGGCCGACCGGCGCGATTCTTGAGTCGGGAGACTTCGTCAAACTCGACTTCGGAGCTCAGGTCGGCGGGTATCACTCCGACATGACCCGGACCTACGTGCTCGAGTCCGTTTCCGATTGGCAACGGGAGATTTACGAGCTCGTCGCGCGTTCGCAAGCTGCCGGTTGCGACGCCCTCGCTCCGGGTGTCGAATGTGCGGCAGTCGACGCCGCTGCCCGTGCGGTGATCGACGATGCAGGCTACGGCGAGTTGTTCCTGCACGGCCTCGGCCACGGTGTGGGCCTCGAAATCCACGAAGCACCGGGGATCGGCAAGCTCGGCACCGGTACACTTCTTTCCGGCGCGGCGGTGACCGTCGAGCCGGGCGTGTACTTCTCCGGGCGCGGAGGTGTACGGATCGAGGACACGCTCGTTGTTCGTGAGCAGGGGCCAGAGCTGCTCACACTGACCGCAAAAGACCTTACCGTCGTCTGAGACGGTTTCCCGACCCCTAGGAGACGCGAAGCAAGTGGCTTCCACCAGTGATTTCAAGAATGGTCTGGTTCTGCAGATCGAAGGCCAGCTGTGGACGATCATCGAGTTCCAGCACGTCAAGCCCGGCAAGGGCCCTGCCTTCGTGCGCACCAAGCTCAAGAACGTGCTCTCGGGCAAGGTAGTGGACAAGACGTTCAACGCCGGTGTGAAGGTCGAGACCGCCACGGTCGACCGTCGTGACATGACCTACCTGTACCACGACGGCAGCGACTACATCTTCATGGACGGCGACACCTACGACCAGGTGTCGATCAGCGAAGCCACCGTCGGCGACCAGTCGCGTTTCCTGCTCGAGAACATGGCAGTCCAGGTCGCTACCCACGAAGACGTTCCCCTCTTCGTCGAGCTTCCGGTCACCGTCGAGCTCGTCGTCAAGCACACCGATCCCGGCCTGCAGGGTGACCGCTCCACCGGCGGCACGAAGCCTGCCACCCTCGAGACCGGTGCCGAGATCAACGTCCCGCTCTTCATCAACACCGGTGACAAGCTCAAGGTCGATTCCCGTGACGGCAACTACCTCGGGCGTGTGAATTCCTGAGTGTCCGGCACACATAAGAAACTCGGTGCACGCCACAAGGCGCGCAAGCGTGCTGTCGACTTCCTCTTCGAAGCCGAAGCACGTGACCTCGATCCGGTCGCACTCGCATCGGAGCGTTCAGACCTGGCTGTCAAGGACGATGCGGTAGCGCCCGTCGCGGCCTACACCGTCACGTTGGTCTCCGGAGTTGCGGAGAACCTGGATCGCATCGATCAGGTCATCTCCTCGCATCTGCAGGATTGGACGCTCGAGCGTCTGCCCGCCGTGGACCGCGCGATTCTGCGTATTGCCGTGTGGGAGCTCTTCCACGCGACGGACGTTCCGCCGGTTGTCGCCGTGGACGAGGCTGTCGAACTCGCGAAGCAGCTTTCGACGGACGACTCTCCGGGATTCGTCAACGGAATCCTCGGGCAGGTCGTTCTCGTTGCGCCGCAGGTCCGATCGGCTGCAGCTGCGACATCTCAGCGCGCGCAGGAATCGGATTCGGGTACCGAGTAGCAAGTTTTGTTCCACCACCCGCCGTGCGAGTCGCGCGAGTGTCACAGTGCGAGTCGCACAGGTGTCACAGTGCGAGTTGTGTGTCTGCACACAACCGGTTCGAGTGACTGCTCGCACGGCGGGATCAGGTCTGTCGGCTGATAGGGTGGGGACCGTCAGACATCCTTTAACGATCCGTCCAGTGAGGCGGAGAAGGAGGTCGCTGCATGAGCGTGCCCGAAGGGTCTCGCCCATCCGATCTTGCAGGTCCAGATAACGCGAAGGCACCCGGTGCCGAGGCAAGTAGCGAGACCCGCGAATTGTTGTCCGCCCAGGATGTGGGCCGGACCATCGCGCGGATCGCTCACGAGATCATCGAGAAGACCGCACTCGACGGACCAGAGGGAACAGCCCCGCGTGTAGTCCTGATCGGTATCCCGACGCGCGGCACCACCCTCGCCACGCGACTGCGGGCCAAGATCGAAGAATTCTCCGGTGTGCGTCTTCCCATCGGATCTCTCGACATCACGCTTTACCGTGATGATCTCCGGAACAAGCCGCATCGCCCGCTCGAGCGGACGTCCGTCCCTGAAGGCGGCGTCGACAATGCGCTGGTCGTTCTTGTGGACGACGTCCTATTCTCCGGTCGCACCGTGCGTTCCGCCCTCGATGCGCTGCGCGATCTCGGCCGTCCCCGTGCGGTGCAACTCGCCGTGTTGGTCGATCGCGGTCACCGTGAACTGCCGCTGCGCGCCGACTACGTCGGCAAGAACGTCCCGACTGCGAGGTCCGAGGACGTCAAGGTTCTCCTCCAGGAGCACGACGGCAGGGAAGCGGTAGTCATCTCCGGAGGTAAGAGCGCGTGAAGCACCTTCTTTCCATCGCGGACCTCAATCGTGAATCCGCGGTAGAACTTCTCGACGAGGCAGAACGGTTCGAGCAGGCGCTTCTGGGACGCGAGGTACGCAAACTCCCGACGCTGCGCGGACGCACGGTCATGACGGTGTTCTTCGAGAACTCGACGCGCACCCGGGTGTCTTTCGAGGTGGCGGGCAAGTGGATGAGTGCCGACGTCATCAACGTCAGCGCGTCCAGTTCCTCGGTGTCCAAGGGTGAATCCCTGCGCGATACGGCGATGACCTTGCGCGCGGCCGGTGCCGACGCACTCATCGTGCGCCACCCGGCGTCGGGCGCCGCCCATCAGATCGCCAAGTGGACCGGAGCGGCCGACGACGGTGGCCCGGCAGTCATCAACGCAGGTGACGGCACCCATGAGCATCCCACCCAGGCGCTTCTCGACGCTCTGACTCTCCGCCAGCGTCTCGGCGACATCGAGGGCAAGCGGATCGCCATCGTCGGCGACATTCTGCACAGCCGCGTCGCGCGCTCCAATGCGCTGCTGCTCTCGATGCTCGGCGCCGAGGTCGTTCTTGTCGCCCCGCCGACACTGCTCCCGGTCGGTGCGCACACGTGGCCGGTCACGGTCTCGCATTCACTCGACGCCGAACTGCCCGGCCTCGACGCGGTGCTGATGCTCCGTGTTCAGGCCGAGCGCATGAACGGCGGCTTCTTCCCGTCGCAGCGCGAGTACTCGATCAACTACGGCCTGTCCGAGAAGCGACTTGCGATGCTGGCCGATCATGCGGTGGTTTTGCACCCCGGTCCGATGCTGCGCGGCATGGAGATCGCATCCGCCGTCGCCGATTCCTCGAAAACTGCTGTACTGCAACAGGTTACCAACGGTGTGCACATGCGCATGGCTGTCTTGTTCCGACTTCTGGTCGGTTCAGAGGACGGTGCGCTGTGACGAGAAACGAGAACGGAGAATCACCCGTGAGTGTCCTGCTCCGCGGAGTCCTGATCTACGGAGAAGGGGAGCCCACCGACGTACTCGTCGGCGAGGGCACCATCCTCGAGATCGGCGTGAACCTCGATCCGGCCACGGCGTCCGAGGTGATCGACGCCGGCGGGCAGATCCTGCTTCCCGGCTTCGTGGACCTGCACACACATCTGCGTGAGCCCGGTCGCGAGGATACCGAGACCATCGAAACCGGCAGCTCGGCAGCCGCTCTGGGTGGATACACCGCGGTCTTCGCGATGGCCAACACGAGCCCCGTCGCCGATTCGGTGGTCATCACCGACCATGTGTGGCGACGCGGGCAGGAAGTCGGCCTCGTCGACGTCCATCCCGTCGGCGCAGTCACCGCGGGCCTCGAAGGCAAGCAACTCGCCGAGATGGCGACCATGGCGGCCGGCGTCGGCAAGGTCAAGATGTTCTCCGACGACGGTCACTGCGTCTACGACCCACTGATCATGCGTCGCGCGCTCGAATACTCCAGCTCGCTGGGCGTTCTGATCGCGCAGCACGCCGAAGAGCCGCGCCTGACGGTCGGTGCGGTTGCGCACGAGGGTCCCACCGCTGCACGTCTCGGCCTGGCCGGGTGGCCGCGAGCAGCCGAAGAATCGATCGTCGCTCGCGACGCACTGCTCGCGCGTGACGCCGGTGCCCGCGTTCACATCTGCCACGCATCCACCGCCGGAACCGTCGAACTCGTGAAGTGGGCTCGCAGCCAAGGGATTTCGATCACCGCCGAGGTCACGCCGCATCACCTGCTCCTCGACGATTCACGTCTCGAGACGTACGACGCGATCAACAAGGTCAACCCTCCTTTGCGTGAGGCCAGCGATGTTGCTGCCCTGCGCAAGGGACTGGCCGAGGGCATCATCGACTGCGTCGCGACCGACCATGCTCCGCACGCCGAGCAGGACAAGTGCTGCGAATTCGCAGCTGCTCGCCCCGGAATGCTCGGCCTCGAGACAGCGCTCTCGATCATCGTGCAGACGATGGTCCAGCCTGGCCTGCTGGACTGGCGCGGTGTTGCCCGGGTTATGAGTGAGCGCCCCGCGGCAATTGTGGGCCTCGATGATCAGGGCCGCCCGATCGAGGTGGGGGAGCCCGCCAACCTGACATTGGTCGATCCTTCGGCCGAGTGGACGGTCCACGGCCCCGACCTGGCGAGTGTCGCGCATAACACTCCGTACGAGTCGATGACATTGCCCGCTCGGGTCACGACCACACTGTTACGTGGCCGCATCACCGCACACGACGGGAATGTGCGGCTGCGGAGTAGCGAGGAGTAGCGCGTCATGGACAGAGCACTGTGGATCATCGGTCTGGCGATCTTCTGGGTCGCGATGATCGGCCTGATGTACGTCGGCTGGCGTGGACGCGCTCGACGCCAGAAAGACAAGATCGGCGAGTTGCCGACGGTACCGGCAACTCTGGGTGAACTGCTCGTCCTGCCGACCACCGGCCTGTACGTCGGCAGCACCATTGCGCCCAGCTGGCAGGACCGCATCGCCGTCGGCGACCTCGGTTTCCGCGCCACCTGCGAGATCAGCCGCTACAGCGGCGGAATTCTCGTCGAGCGTGACGGTGCGTCGGCGATCTGGATCCCGGAGAAGTCGATCCGCGCGATCCGCACGGAGAACGGTCTCGCCGGCAAGGTCATGAGCAAGGACGGCGTCCTGGTGATTCGTTGGGAATTGCCGAGCGGAACCGAGATCGACACGGGCGTGCGCGGTGACGACAAGACGGTTTATCCGGACTGGGTCAAGCCGGTAACTGCTTCGAACAAGACTGCTTCGAACAAGACGAATGACAATGAAGACGCAAGCTCTGGCGACATCGAGCAGAACGGAAAGAACGCATGAGCGGCTTTGACAACAGCCCCGCAGTACTGGTCCTCGAAGACGGACGGGTGTTCCGCGGAACCACCTTCGGTGCGGTTGGACAGACCCTGGGCGAAGCGGTGTTCAGCACCGGAATGACCGGCTACCAGGAAACGCTCACCGACCCCAGCTACCACCGCCAGATCGTGGTCTCCACTGCGCCGCAGATCGGCAACACCGGCTGGAACGACGAGGACGACGAGTCTGTCGGACCGACCGGCGACAGTTCCGGAGCGAAGATCTGGGTTGCCGGCTACGTGGTCCGCGATCCTTCTCGGGTTACTTCGAGCTGGCGTGCAACGGGCTCGCTGCAGGCCAAGCTGGAAGAGCAGGGAATTGTCGGAATCGCCGGGATCGATACTCGCGCCCTGGTGCGCCACCTGCGCACCCGCGGCTCGATGAAGGCCGGTGTCTTCTCGGGTGAGGCAATTGCCGCCGATGACGAGTTGGTCCGACGGGTTCAGGATCAGCCGACCATGCTCGGCGCCGATCTTGCCGGTGAGGTCAGTACCACCAGTGGCTACGTCGTCGAGCCGAAGGGCGGGGAGGCGCTGTACACCGTTGCCGCCATCGACCTCGGTATCAAGACCAACACCCCGCGCATGTTCGCCGAGCGTGGCATCCGCGTGCACGTGTTGCCGTCGAACGCGAGCCTCGAGCAGATTCTCGACCTGAAGGCAGACGGAGTGTTCCTCTCCAACGGTCCGGGCGACCCGGCCACCGCGGACGGCGCCGTCCACCTCACCAAAGAGGTCATCGGGCAGGGCTTGCCGCTGTTCGGTATCTGCTTCGGCAACCAGATCCTGGGCCGCGCCCTCGGCCTGAGCACGTACAAGATGAAGTTCGGCCACCGCGGCATCAACATCCCGGTGATCGAGCATCAGACGGGTCGCATCGCGATCACCGCGCAGAACCACGGCTTCGCGCTCGAAGGCGAAGCCGGTCAGGAATTCGACACACCGTTCGGTCGCGCCGTGGTCAGCCACACCTGCGCAAACGACGGAGCCGTCGAAGGTGTTCGCCTGCTGGACGATTCGGCCTTCTCGGTGCAGTACCACCCGGAAGCCGCAGCCGGACCGCACGACGCTGCGTATCTCTTCGACCGCTTCACCAGCCTGCTCTCCGCACGGAAAGAAACCGGAGTCAAGAACTAATGCCACGCCGTACAGATCTCAAGCACATCCTGGTAATCGGCTCCGGTCCGATCGTCATCGGTCAGGCCTGCGAGTTCGACTACTCGGGCACCCAGGCCTGCCGCGTCCTCCAGGAGGAGGGCCTGCGCGTCAGCCTGGTCAACTCCAACCCCGCCACCATCATGACGGACCCCGAGTTCGCCGACGCCACGTACGTCGAGCCGATCACGGCCGAGTTCCTCGAGAAGGTCGTCGCCAAGGAAGCCTTGCAGGGCAACAAGATCGACGCCGTCCTCGCGACGCTCGGCGGTCAGACTGCTCTCAACGCCGCCGTGGCGCTGCACGAGCAGGGAATCCTCGAGAAGTACGACGTCGAACTGATCGGCGCCGATTTCGACGCCATCCAGCGCGGCGAGGATCGCCAGAAGTTCAAGGACATCGTCGCCAAGGTCGGTGGCGAATCCGCGAAGTCCGCGGTTTGCTACACGATGGACGAAGTACATGCCACGGTCGCAGAACTCGGTTACCCGGTTGTCGTGCGCCCGTCCTTCACAATGGGCGGCCTCGGTTCCGGCATGGCGTACGACGTCGACGATCTCAACCGGATCGCCGGTGGCGGTCTGGCTGCCTCGCCGACGGCGAACGTCCTCATCGAGGAATCCATCCTCGGTTGGAAGGAATACGAACTCGAACTCATGCGTGACAGTCGCGACAACGTCGTGATCGTCTGCTCCATCGAGAACGTCGACCCCGTCGGTGTCCACACCGGTGACAGCGTGACGGTCGCCCCGGCGATGACGCTGACGGACCGCGAGTACCAGGCGATGCGCGACCTCTCCATCGACATCCTGCGTGAGGTGGGCGTCGACACCGGCGGCTGCAACATCCAGTTCGCGATGGACCCGGCCGACGGCCGCCTGGTTGTCATCGAGATGAACCCGCGCGTATCCCGCTCGTCGGCTCTGGCGTCCAAGGCGACCGGCTACCCGATCGCGAAGATGGCCGCCAAGCTGGCCATCGGCTACACGCTCGACGAGATCGTCAACGACATCACCAAGGAAACCCCGGCCTGCTTCGAGCCGACACTCGACTACGTCGTCGTCAAGGCTCCGCGGTTCGCTTTCGAGAAGTTCCCGGGTGCCGACGGAACGCTGACCACCACGATGAAGTCGGTGGGTGAGGCCATGAGCATCGGCCGCAACTTCACCGAGGCTTTCGGCAAGGTCATGCGTTCGCTCGAGACCAAGCGTGCGGGTTACTGGACCGGCGCCGACATCGAGACGGAGAGCCTGGACGCACTGCTCGCCGATCTGAGCGTTCCGCAGGACGGCCGCATGTACGGCATCGAGAAGGCATTCGCGCTCGGCGCAACTGTCGAGCAGCTCTTCGACGCCACCAAGATCGATCCGTGGTTCCTCGACCAGTTCCAGCAGATTCACGAGCTCGGTCAAAAGCTGCGCGCTGCAGAGTCTTTCGACGAGGCTTCCCTGCGTCAGGCCAAGTACCACGGCATCTCGGACCGCCAGATCGCGGCTCTGCGCCCCGAACTCGGTGGTGACACTCACGCAGGTGAGGACGCCGTTCGCGCTCTGCGTGATCAGCTGGGCGTGCGCCCCGTCTACAAGACCGTCGACACCTGCGCCGCAGAGTTCGAGGCCAAGACGCCGTACCACTACTCGACCTACGAGCTCGACCCCAACGCCGAGTCCGAAGTTGCTCCGCAGACCGAACGACCCAAGGTTCTGATCCTCGGATCCGGCCCCAACCGCATCGGTCAGGGCATCGAGTTCGACTACTCGTGTGTCCACGCGGCGCAGACGCTGTCCGAAGCCGGGTACGAGACCGTCATGGTCAACTGCAACCCCGAGACCGTCTCGACGGACTACGACACCGCTGATCGCCTGTACTTCGAGCCGCTCACGTTCGAGGACGTCTTCGAGGTCTACCGCGCGGAGGCGCAGTCGGGCACCGTTGCCGGCGTCATCGTTCAGCTCGGCGGCCAGACCCCGCTCGGATTGGCGAAGCGTCTCGAAGCTGCCGGTGTCCCTATCGTGGGAACGAGCCCCGCAGCCATCGACCTGGCCGAGGACCGCGGCGAATTCGGTCGCGTGCTGACCGAGGCCGGTCTGCCCGCACCGAAGTTCGGCACCGCCACCACGTTCGACGGCGCCCGCGAGATCGCAGCCGGCATCGGCTACCCGGTGCTGGTGCGTCCGTCGTACGTGCTCGGTGGACGCGGCATGGAGATCGTGTACGACGAGGCTTCCCTCGCCGACTACATCTCGCGTGCCACGGAGATCTCCGACGACCGCCCGGTCTTGGTCGACCGCTTCCTCGAAGACGCAGTCGAGATCGACGTCGACGCTCTGTGCGACGGCACCGAGGTGTATCTCGGCGGCGTCATGGAGCACATCGAGGAAGCCGGCATTCACTCCGGTGACTCGGCGTGTGCGCTTCCGCCCATCACCCTGGGCCGGGCGGATCTCGAAAACGTCCGCCGTTCCACCGAGGCTCTCGCGAAGGGCATCGGCGTAAAGGGCCTGCTCAACGTCCAGTACGCCCTCAAGGACGACATCCTCTACGTGCTGGAAGCGAACCCCCGCGCCAGCCGCACGGTTCCGTTCGTGTCCAAGGCGACCGCCGTGCAGCTGGCCAAGGCATGTGCCCGCGTGATGCTCGGCGAATCCATCGCCGATCTGCGCGCAAGCGGCATCCTGCCGGCGACCGGCGACGGTGGAAACACCCCGGCCGGTGCACCGATCGCGGTCAAGGAAGCTGTGTTGCCGTTCAACCGCTTCCGCCGCGCCGACGGTACCGGCGTGGATACCTTGCTCAGCCCGGAGATGAAGTCCACCGGTGAGGTCATGGGAATCGACTTCGACTTCGGTACGGCTTTTGCCAAGTCGCAGACCGCTGCCTACGGATCGTTGCCCACCACGGGCGCGGTGTTCGTCTCGGTCGCCAACAAGGACAAGCGTTCGCTGATCTTCCCGGTCAAGCGCCTGGCAGATCTCGGATTCACCATCCTTGCTACTGAGGGAACCGCAGATGTGTTGCGGCGCAACGGTATCGAGTGCAAGCAGGTCTACAAGCAGTCGGGTGAAGATGTTCCCGCAGGCGCCGAGACCATCGTCGACCAGATCCGCAGCGGTGAAGTCGCCATGGTCATCAACACGCCGTACGGCAACAACGGCCCGCGCGTCGACGGTTACGAGATTCGAAGCGCAGCAGTCGCGTCGAACATCCCGTGCATCACGACGGTCCAGGGCGCCTCGGCGGCTGTGCAGGGCATCGAAGCGGCCATCCGCGGCGACATCGGAGTTCACTCCCTGCAGGAACTGCACGCAGGTCTTCGTCAGCCGGCACAGCAGTCGTGAGTCACAGTTGGGGGCATCGTCTCCGGTCCGCGATCGCGGACCGGGGGCGGCTGTGCGTCGGTATCGACCCGCATCCCGCGCTTCTCGACGCGTGGGGACTGCCACGTACGGCTGAAGGCCTCGAGACTTTCGCCGAGATCTGCGTCGAGGCGTTCACCGGTGAGGTGGGGCTCGTCAAACCTCAGGTTGCGTTCTTCGAGGCGTACGGCAGCGCCGGCTTCGCCGTCTTGGAGCGGACCATTTCGGTCCTTCGCGATGCGGGAACGCTTGTCGTCGCGGACGCCAAGCGTGGTGACATCGGGTCGACCATGGACGCGTACGCACAAGCCTGGTTGGGCGATTCGCCGTTGACCTCCGACTCGGTCACCGTCTCGCCGTACCTGGGGTTCGGGGCGCTGGCTCCCACACTCGAACTGGCAAGACAGAACGCACGCGGGATCTTCGTGCTGGCACGAACGTCCAATCCCGAAGGTGGCGTCCTTCAACAGTCGTCGGCCGACGGTGTGAGTGTGGCTCAGTCGATCGTCAACGCTGCGGTCGACGCGAACGCAGACGGCCGCGACACCGTCGGACTCGTGGTCGGTGCCACTCGGGACCACGGACTTGACCTGTCCGACTTCAACGGCCCGATTCTCGCTCCGGGGCTCGGCGCGCAGGGCGCGACGGCAGCGGATCTCGCAGACATCTTCGCGGGATCGACGGAACTCCTGCTGCCGAACACTTCCCGTGGGGTGCTCCAGCATGGTCCTTCGGTATCGGCACTTCGGGAGGCAGCAATGCGTGACCGGGACGAGATCGAAGCCGCATTGGCGAACTGATCCGTGAGTGACCTCGAGGCTCGTTCGAGCGGTGGAACCCGGTGGTACCGTCCGTCGGTGAATCGTTGGTGGCGGATCGGACTTCTCATCGCGGCGTGTGCGCTGCTGGCCACCGGGTTCCAATCCGTCACCGGCGTACACGGCGACGATCTCGCCGTGTACCGGACGGCGGGCCAAGCCGTCCTCGACGGCTCGAACCTGTACGACGAGTCGTTCAACGCGAGATTGCCGTTCACGTATCCGCCTTTCGCTGCGCTCGTTGCCGTTCCGGTCGCCCTGGGTTCCTGGGGTGCGGTCCAGTGGGGATGGAGTTTTGTCAGCCTCCTGATGCTGGCCGCGATCATCGTGCTCAGCTATCGCGAAGTCCCGTTCACACGTCGGCGGCCCGTCGTCGTCTACGTGGGTTTCCTGGTCCTGTGGACGGTGGCATCTCCGATCTCCGATCACCTCGGGTACGGGCAGGTCGGATTGTTCCTGACGCTCCTGTGCCTGGTCGACGTGCTGGCTCGGCCACGGTGGATTCCCGAGGGTGTGCTGGTGGGGATCGCCGGGGCGGTCAAACTGGTGCCACTCGTCTACATCGGCTACTACGTGATCACCGGGCGTTGGAAAGCAGTTGCGGGCGGCCTCGCCGGCTTCCTGGGCGCCACGGCGCTCGGCTTTGCCGTTCTCCCGCGCCAGACGATCGACTACTTCGGTGACATCGCCTCACTCTCCGGACGCGTCGCGGTCGGTGACCCGTCCGTGTTCGGCAACCAATCCGTGCGTGGGATGGCCTTGCGGCTACTTCCCGAGGGCCTGGTGGGTCCCGCATGGCTCTTCGCCTGTGCAGTGTTGGGTGTCCTCGGAATCGTCGCAACGCGGCGTGCTCAGCGCCTGCGGGGTGATCTTGCCGGTTTCACGGTGGTGGCTCTGCTGGCGGCGATCGTGACGCCCATTGCCTGGACCCACCATTTCGTGTGGTTGGTGCCTGCGGTGGGCGTGCTCCTGGTGCCGATCAAGTCGGGGATGGGGGAGGACACTCGATCGGTGCCCGTGTGGTCCTGGATCGCGATCGCCCTCACCGCTGCCGTCGTACTGTTTCGGCTTCCTCGCGTCGGCGCGGACATGGATGTCCCGGTCTTCGGCTTCGTTCTGGAGAATTCATTGCTCTGGGCGAGTCTCGCGGTGGTTCTCGCTCTGGCTGCCCCCGGCGTGAGCCGCACCGAACCCGAGACGGTCGACGCCGACGATCCGAAATCGTCGCTGCAGACCTGAAAACAGGCCGCGACACGCGCATAGGCGCCGAAAATGCTCGAAAATTTTGAATGTGTCAGCGACCACGTTCATTCCGGCAGGTAACGATTTCGCACACATACACGGGGCCGTCGTGCCGCAATTGTCGAAATACTTTGTGTTACAGTCTATTTCGGTATTGTACGCACGTTCATGTTGCGCCGAATCCGTCTCGATCTCACCGAAAATGGCGACGATCCGTGACATCGATTCGTCGCGCATAACCCACCGCGATCCGCATCGGACCGCGGGGGGTGGGTTAGCAATTCGCGCCAGGCGTGAGTACGGTCGCTATCGCTGCTGGTTATCAGCGGAATAGACAAAATTTGCACACGACGAGACGGAGGAACCGTGGCCCTTCCCCAGTTGACTGATGAGCAGCGCGCTGCTGCTTTGGAGAAGGCAGCTGCTGCCCGCAAGGCCAGGGCTGAGCTCAAGGAGCGCCTGAAGCGTGGCGGCACCGACCTCAAGCAGGTCCTCAAGGACGCCGAAGACAACGAAATCTTGGGCAAGATGAAGGTTTCGGCACTGCTCGAGGCACTGCCCAAGGTGGGCAAGGTCAAGGCTCAGGAGATCATGACCGAGCTGGAGATTGCACCGACCCGTCGCCTTCGTGGCCTCGGTGATCGGCAGCGCAAGGCTCTGCTCACCAAGTTCGACTTCGAGGCCTGAGCCGACAAGTGATTGCTGACGCAACAGTGTCTGATGATTGCTGACGCAACAGTGTCAGAGAGCAAGACCGCAGTGCGGAGGGGTCGGCTGGTTGTACTGGCCGGCCCTTCGGCTGTCGGTAAGTCCAGCGTCGTTCGCGAGCTGAGAACTCGGTTGCCTGAACTTGTCTTCAGTGTTTCGGCGACCACTCGCGATCCCCGCCCGGGTGAAGTGGACGGCAAGGACTACCGATTTACCTCCCGCGAAGAATTTCAACGGATGATCGACTCCGGTGAACTTCTCGAATGGGCGGAAATCCACGGCGGCCTGCAGCGCTCAGGCACTCCCGCAGTTCCGATCGAAGAAGCACTCGAAGCTGGAAAGCCCGTTCTCGTCGAGGTCGATCTCGCCGGAGCACGAGCTGTCCGGAAGGCGATGCCCGAAGCTTTGTTGGTGTTCATGGCACCACCGAGTTGGGACGTTCTGGTGCAACGGCTGACCGGACGGGGCACCGAAACGGAAGACGTCGTGGCGCGCCGACTCGAGACGGCTCGAGTGGAATTGGCCGCACAGGACGAGTTCGACACGGTCATCGTGAACGAGGATGTAAGCCGTGCTTGCGATGAGTTGGTATCCTTGTTGGTCGGGAACTGATTCCACAACCTTCGGAAACCGATTTCCGGCCCGTTTCTCAGATATCCGGAACGATAAATCTAGTTCTTCAACGAAGATCTAATTCAGGAGACACAAGAGTGAGCAGCACTTCAGCCGCGTCCGCAGCAGGTCAGGGCGCTCTGCCTGCCTACGACACCCCGCTCGGCATCACCAACCCGCCGATCGACGAGTTGCTCGAACGCACCTCTTCCAAGTACGCCCTGGTCATCTACTCGGCCAAGCGTGCGCGCCAGATCAACGACTACTACAACCAGCTCGGTGACGGCATCCTCGAATACGTCGGACCCCTGGTCGAGCCCGGTCTGCAGGAAAAGCCGCTGTCCATCGCGTTGCGTGAAATCCACGCTGATCTCCTCGAGCACACCGAAGGCGAGTGAGCACCACGTCTGCCGCACCCGAACCTCGTTCGGGTGTCGGGGGAGTGTCCGACGCACCCACATCGATACGTAAGCGCATCGTCGTCGGTGTCGGTGGGGGTATCGCCGCGTACAAAGCGTGCTCGATCATCCGCAGCTTCACCGAGAGTGGTCATCACGTCCGCGTGATTCCGACCGAATCCGCTCTGGAGTTCGTCGGCCGCGCCACGTTCGAAGCACTCTCCGGCAACCCGGTTCACACCGGCGTCTTCAACGACGTCCCGCAGGTTCCGCATGTCCGTCTCGGGCAGGAAGCCGACCTCGTCGTCATCGCGCCGGCTACAGCTGATCTGATGGCGCGAGCCGTCATGGGCCGCGCAGACGACCTGTTGACGGCCACTTTGCTGACCGCTCGCTGTCCGGTCGTCTTCGCCCCCGCAATGCACACCGAGATGTGGGAACACCCCGCAACGGTGTCCAATGTCGCGACACTGCGCTCGCGCGGCGTCCACGTGATCGAACCTGCCTCCGGGCGTTTGACCGGTAAAGACACCGGAGCGGGGCGACTTCCCGAGCCTGACGAAATCGTCGGTTTGGCGTCGTTGCTCCTCGAGCGCTCGGATGCATTGCCGCGAGACCTGGAAGGTCGCCGCATTCTGGTCACCGCCGGCGGTACTCGCGAGCCCCTTGATCCCGTGCGTTTTCTCGGTAATCGCAGCTCGGGCAAACAGGGATACGCACTCGCCCGTCTGGCCGCACAACGCGGCGCGCACGTCACACTGATCGCCGGCTACACGGCCGATCTCGCCGACCCTGCTGCCGTCGACGTCGTGCACATCAAGACGGCCGAAGATCTCCGGTTGGCAGTGGAGAAGCACGCGCCCGGACACGACGGGGTCGTCATGGCTGCGGCTGTCGCGGACTTCCGCCCCACCACCGTCGAAGGCAGCAAGATCAAGAAGGGCGCAAACGAACCCGACTCGATCAGCCTCACTCGGAATGCCGACATACTTGCCGGCCTCGTCGAAGCGCGTCGTGACGGCGATCTGGATGCTCGAACGGTCATCGTCGGATTCGCCGCAGAGACCGGTGACGCTCACGGTGACGTCCTCAGTTACGCCCGTTCCAAGCTTGCCCGCAAAGGCTGCGACCTCCTCGTCGTCAATGCTGTCGGCGAGGGCAAGGCATTCGAGGTCGATCACAACGACGGTTGGCTGCTCGGTTCGGACGGTTCGGAGTCCGCTCTCGAGCACGGATCCAAGGCACTGATGGCCAGCCGAGTGCTCGACGCCCTGGTCAAGCTCTTCCCCGAGTAGCGACACGCGCCCGGTGGTGAGAGTTACCCCACGATAATCGGGTGAGTGCAAGGGTGTTGCGCAGGCGGTCCAACCGTTATCGTCGGCTCAGCCCCCAGCTAACAAAGCATGACAAAACGGTCACCGAACGGTGATTCGGATACTTCAATAAGCTGTAGTCAAGAACTCAGTCGTCGAGAGGGAGATCTGTGAGCAAGTCCGGCAGTCGGCTATTCACCAGCGAGTCCGTCACCGAGGGGCACCCGGACAAGATCTGTGACGCGATCAGCGACTCGATCCTCGACGCGCTGCTCACCCAGGACCCGCGCGCTCGCGTGGCCGTCGAGACGCTGGTCACCACCGGCCAGGTTCACGTAGCCGGCGAGGTCACCACCACTGCGTACGCGGATATCCCGAAGATCGTGCGCGACACGGTCCTCGAGATCGGCTACGACAGCTCCGCGAAGGGTTTCGACGGAAACTCGTGCGGCGTGAACGTCGCGATCGGCGCCCAGTCGCCCGAGATCGCGCAGGGTGTCGATCACTCGCACGAGGCTCGCGTCGACGGAATCAGTGACGACGAGATCGACCGTCAGGGTGCAGGCGACCAGGGCCTGATGTTCGGCTACGCCACCACCGACACCCCGGAACTGATGCCGCTGCCCATCGCGCTGGCGCATCGTCTGTCTCGCCGGTTGACCGAGGTCCGCAAGTCCGGCGTGCTGCCGTACCTGCGCCCGGACGGCAAGACCCAGGTCACCATCGAGTACGACGGCGACAAGGCCGTTCGTCTCGACACCGTGGTCATCTCCACCCAGCATGCAGCGGACATCGATCTCGACAACCTGCTGACGCCGGACCTTCGCGAGAAGGTACTCCACTCGGTGCTGACCGACGTGAACCTCACCGACCTGGACACCTCCGACGTTCGTCTGTTGGTCAACCCGACGGGCAAGTTCGTCCTCGGTGGTCCGATGGGTGACGCCGGTTTGACCGGTCGCAAGATCATCGTCGACACGTACGGCGGAATGGCTCGTCACGGCGGCGGCGCGTTCTCCGGCAAGGACCCGTCAAAGGTCGACCGCAGCGCTGCCTACGCCATGCGCTGGGTGGCCAAGAACGCTGTTGCCGCAGGTCTGGCCGACCGCATCGAGGTTCAGGTCGCCTACGCCATCGGCAAGGCAGCTCCGGTCGGACTCTTCGTCGAAACCTTCGGCACCGAGAAGACCGATCCGGCACGGATCCAGAAGGCGATCACCGAGATCTTCGACCTGCGTCCGGGAGCGATCATTCGCGACCTCGACCTGCTGCGCCCGATCTACGCGCAGACGGCGGCATACGGTCACTTCGGTCGCACCGATATCGAGCTTCCGTGGGAGAGCACCGATCGTGCCGACAAGCTGCGTAGCGCAGCTGGTCTCTGATCACTGACGTACAGACGGGGCGCGGGTGGGCGCGGAAAGAGTAGCGGCAGAAGTCGATCCGGTCGCCCGGGTGCTGCCGATGCTCCCGCTCGCTCACCTCGACCGTGAATTCGACTACCTCGTTCCTCGTGAACTCGAAGCGGATGCGCAGCCCGGAGTCCGGGTACGTATCCGCTTCGCTGGTCGGTTGGTGGACGGCTTCATCGTCTCGCGCGAGGCAACCAGTGACCACCAGGGGAAGTTCGGCTGGCTCGAACGCGTCATCTCGTCCGAGCGGGTCCTGACGGCCGAAATCGCGCAGGTAGTCGACCGCGTGGCCGAACGCTACGCCGGAACCCGTGCCGATGTTCTCCGCTTGGCGGTACCGCCGCGCCACGCGAAGGTCGAAGCCGAAGTGTGGGAGTCTGCCGAGCCGCCGTCTGCTCCGGAACCGATCGAAAATGGTTGGCATCTCTACAGATTCGGTGACGCATTCCTGACCGCGATTCGCGAATCGAAGAGTCCGCGCGCAGTCTGGCAGGCGTTGCCCGGCGAAAACTGGCCCTTGCGTCTGGCCGAACTCGCCGGCGCTGTAGCGGCAAGCGGGAAATCCGCGATTCTGGTTGTGCCCGACCAACGCGACCTGGACCGCGTCGTCGCCGCATGCACCGAACTCTCCGGAGCTGATGCAGTGGTGGGTCTGTCCGCGGGACTGGGACCGGCCATGCGATACCGAAAGTGGCTCGCTGCACTGCGCGGGACCGCCCGGATCGTCGTCGGCACGCGGAGCGCTGTTTTCGCGCCGACCCCCGAGACCGGTCTGGTTGTCGTCTGGGACGACGGCGACGACAATCTCTCCGAGCCGCGGTCGCCGTATCCGCATGCCCGTGAGGTTGCCGTCCTGCGTGGCTACGTCGCCGGGTGCGCGGTTGTGATCGGTGGGTTCTCACGAACGGCAGAAGCCCAAGTCCTCGTCGATTCGGGGTGGGCGCACGATCTGGTCGCCACGCGGGACGTCGTTCGGGCCCACGCACCCAAGATCACGGCGCTGGCCGACAGCGATCAAGCCTTGGCCCGCGATCCGGGAGCAAGAGCGGCTCGGTTGCCCGCCATTGCATTCGCGGCTGCCCGGCGCGCCCTGGGCGAGGGCAACGGAGTCCTGGTGCAGGTACCGCGCCGGGGGTACGTACCGACCTTGGCCTGCGGAAAGTGCCGTGCCCCGGCACGGTGCCGTCGGTGCAACGGCCCATTGGCGCTTCCCGCTGCGGCTGGCCCGGACGGCGCCGGGACGCCGGCGTGCCGCTGGTGCGGGGTTGCCGATGCCGCCTACCGTTGTCATGCGTGCGGCGCGAAAGCACTGCGCGCAGTGGTGGTCGGCGCCGGCCGCACTGCAGAAGAGCTCGGGCGCGCGTTTCCCGGAGTGAAAGTCGTGCTGTCCGGGGGTGGTGACGTGGTCAAGGAACTGCCGCACGGGCCCGCGTTGGTGGTTTCGACGGTCGGTGCGGAGCCGGTGATGACGGGCGGCTACGGCGCCGCGCTTCTGCTCGACGGTTGGGCGTTGCTCGGTCGGCCGGACCTTCGCGCCGCCGAGGAAACGCTCAGACGCTGGATGTCGGCTGCTGCCATGGTGATTCCGCTCTCCGAAGGCGGGGAAGTTGTGGTTGTCGCGGACTCGGGTATCCCGACGGTGCAGGCATTGGTCCGGTGGGATCCGGTGGGGCACGCACAGTCTCAATTCGAGGAGCGAGACGAGGTCGGCTTTCCTCCGGCTGTGCACATGGCTGCGATCGACGGTGGATCCGCCGCGATCGCGGAGCTGGTGGAGTCGGCTGAACTACCGGCGAGTGCTGTGCTGCTCGGCCCGGTGGAATTGCCTGCGGGGGAGCGGCTTCCGTATTCCGGCGAGGACGAGAGTGGTGTCGCGCCGGAGCGAATGCTGGTCCGCGTCCCACGCAAGGACGGTCGCGGCCTTGCGGATGCTCTGGCACATGCGCGTGCCGCGCGCAGTGCGCGGAAGTCTTCGGGTCCGGTCCGCATTCAGATCGACCCACGCCGCATCGGCTGATTTTCGAGTTCTCCAAGGCATGCTTGTGTGCAGCAAAAATCTTGCGCAACCCGATATGGCGATATATCGTCGAACTATCAACGATAGCGATGGAGGTTCGACGATGGATGCAAGTTTCCCGAACGAGGGGATGTTCGGCCGGCGCGGTTTCTTCGGCGGTTTCGGCCGTGAGCAACGGCCACCATTTGTGATGTGGGTGCCGACGGACGATGGTGCGCCGGATGACGCTCCCCGCGATCACGACGGCGGGCGTCGTGGTCGACCGCACGAGCGTCCGGGCTTCGGCGACATGCCACGCAGAGGCCACCGACGAGGGCGATTCGGTCCGGACGGCGGACCCGGCCCCGGCTTCGGTCCGGGCGCACAGTTCGGTCGCGGGCGAGGACGTGGTGGCCGCGGTCGTCGCGGAGACGTGCGCGCCGCGATTCTGCTCCTGATCGCCGAAGAACCGATGCACGGCTACGAATTGATTCAACAGATCGTCGAGCGCAGCGGCGGCGTCTGGAAGCCGAGTCCGGGCTCCATCTATCCCGCCCTGTCCCAGCTCGAGGACGAAGGTCTGGTGATCATCGACAAGGTCGCCGGTCGCAAGACCGCGAAGCTGACCGAAGAAGGGGTCGCGTACGTCGAGGAGCATCGCGCCGATCTCGGGGCGCCGTGGGATGACGTTCGTCTCAGTGTGGGAGAGCCGGAGCAGGACCTTCGAGAACTGATCGGCCAGCTGATGGGCGCAGCCGGTCAAGTGGCTGCTGTAGGCACACCCGCGCAGGTCAAGGCCGCAGCCGACGTGCTTGTCGAGGCGCGCAAGTCGCTCTACCGAGTGCTTGCCGGTGATGACGCCGATGAAGGCGGCAATTGAGACGTCGGATACCTACTGTTCGGTAGGGTATGCGCCTCGAAGTTTCTGGTGTTACGGTCAGCTCCCTCGTAGGATCAGAGCAGGAGCAGGAACAATGGCTGGCGTCAAACGGTCTGTGGGACTGACATTTTCGGTAGCAGTGGCGCTGCTGATCGGAGCACCGCCGGCAATATCGGGTGCCGCACCGACGCTTCCGTCTGCGAGTGCCGACGCGATGGACGTTCCTCTCGACATCGGTCCGGGTCAGGCGACCCGTTCCGTTGCTACGGCATATGCGCATGCTCATCCCGGATCCGCACCGGCCGGATCGAACGATTTCGGCTGTGAGCCTTCCGCCACGCATCCCCGACCGGTTGTACTCGCCCACGGAACCGACACCGAGGCGTACGCGGATTGGGCGGCCCTGTCGCCGGCACTGGCGGCTGACGGCTACTGCGTGTTCGCCCTCAATTACGGCGGTGCGATCAAAGAAGAAGACGGGGACGTCGCACACGAGACCTACGGCGTCGGCGACATCGTCGGCAGTGCCACCGCGTTCGGCTCCTTCGTCGATCAGGTACTGACTGCGACAGGCGCGGACAAGGTCGACGTGATCGGCTACTCCCAAGGCGCGACGGTGACGCGGTACTACGTCAACAAGATGGGCGGGAACCAGTACGTCGACCATTGGGTCGGGTTGGCATCGCCGACGTACGGCGGCGTGATGTTCGGGTTGGTTCCGATCGTCCGCGCGATCCCCGGCGGAGAAGACTTCGTCGAAGAAGTCTTCTCCCGAGCTGTCCGCGAGCAGATGCAGGGTTCCGATACGTTGAACGCCCTCAACGACGGCGGCGACACCGTGCCCGGTGTGCGCTACACGACAATCGGGTCGACTGTCGACGAGATGATCCAGCCGTCCTCGAACATCGCCCTGCGCGACGCCGGTGCGGAGAACATCGTCCTCCAGGAACTGTGCCCGTCCAACCTGACCGGTCATTTCCGCATGCCGTACGACCCCTACGTGATCGACGTCATCCGGACGGTCCTCGACCCCGATGCCGAGCGGCACGCTTCGTGCAGCGCGGTGCCGCTCGGCACGGATATTCCGCAAGTGGTCATCGACGCCAATTCGTGAGCGTCGAGTTCACGTGGGTCGGAATCTTTACTCGGCGAGCTTGGCAGTGGCCTGTGCCCAGAGGAAGAACTTGTTGGTTCCGAGATCGCGGACGGTCTTGATGTTGAACGCTGCCTTCAAATGCTCTGCATCCGAATCGCTTACACCGTTGAGTGCCGCGACCGGGGCATCCGCCAATTCTTCGACGGACTTTCCTGCGTAGGCCTTGTCGAACTTACTGTCGATGCCTGCCATCTAAGTTCCTCCGTGTGATCGGTGTATCCCGTATCAGCCTTCGCCGAGTGGCGACGACAGAGACAGTCAATACCGACAACCGGTGAATCTGCAGGGTTCTGATCAAAGAAATTCTCGAGAAAGTGGTTCGGTGTGGCGCGAGGTAGGTCGCAGCTCGTGCAGTCCTTAGACTGAGAGTTCCATCCACCGACACATCCGGGAGCATTTTCGTGAGTTGCAGTCCACCGCGTTCGACAGGCCGATCGGCTGATCAGAGTCCGAAGAGCCCACCGAAACGGGAGAGCTGACATGCGCGTCGTGTTCGCCGGGACGCCGGAACCCGCTGTTCCCTCCTTGCGTCGGCTGATCGAGTCGGCCAACCACGAAGTCGTCGCTGTCGTCACGCGTCCGGACGCCGTTGCCGGTCGAGGCCGAAAAGTCACCCGATCGCCGATCGGATTGCTCGCCGACGAGCACGACATCCCGGTGCTGACCCCGACCAAGGCGTCCGATCCCGACTTCGCGGCCGAACTCGCACGGCTCGAACCGGACTGCGCACCCGTCGTCGCCTACGGAAACTTGTTGCCGCAGAACGTACTCGACATCCCGAAATTCGGTTGGGTCAATCTGCATTTCTCCCTGCTCCCCGCCTGGCGCGGTGCCGCGCCTGTGCAGGCCGCGATCAGTGCCGGTGACGAGGTGACCGGAGCCAGCGCGTTTCGTTTAGAAGCCGGCATGGATACCGGCCCGGTGTACGGAGTGATGACCGAGCGCATTCGTGACACCGACACCGCAGGCGACCTACTCGGGCGTCTGGCGGAAAACGGCGCCGCTCTGCTCGAATCGGTACTCGACGGGCTCGAAGCCGGCGAGATCAACGCCGTTCCACAGTCTGCCGACGGCGTCTCGTACGCCCCCAAGGTGACGGTGGACGCTGCCCGTGTGAAGTGGGAATTGCCCGCGCGCACCATCGACCGTCACATCCGGGCCGTCACCCCCGCGCCCGGCGCGTGGACGATGATCGGTGACCTACGGGTCAAGGTCGGGCCGGTCACCGTCACGGACGAGACCCTGGCAATCGGTGAGATCTCGGTACGCAAGGATGGTCTGTACATCGGTACCGCGACCACCGCGGTACGACTCGGGCAGATTCAGCCCCCGGGCAAGAAATTGATGTCGGCAGGGGACTGGGCACGCGGTGCCCGACTCGACGCGGAGGTACGAGCACAGTGACCGAATCACGACGACCGGCACGACGGACACAGGGTCCCGGAGCCAAGAACGCGGCCGGTGGAAAGAACACCAAGCCGAAGCAGGCCAAGCGCCCGGATCCGGCCACCGCCGGGCTCGATCAGCCGCGCCTGGCTGCGCGCGACGTACTGCGCGCGGTTCGTGAACGTGACGCGTACGCCAACCTGGTACTGCCCGGACTGCTTCGCGATCGCAAGCTCGACGCGCGCGACGCTGCGCTGGCAACCGAACTCGCGTACGGCGCCGCACGCGCGCAGGGGCTGTTGGACGCGGTCATCGCGCACGCAGCGGGTCGACCGATCGAGGAGATCGACGGAACCCTGCTCGACGTTCTCCGTCTGGGCTCGTATCAACTGCTGCGGACCCGCGTTGCCCCACACGCCGCTGTTGCCACCTCGGTCGACCTCGTTCGCGCCGAAAACGGTCAGGGCCGAGCAGGATTCGTCAACGCGGTCCTGCGTCGTGTCTCCGAACGCACCCAGGACGAGTGGGTCGAGTTGCTGGCCCCGAAGGACCCGATCGGCCGACTCGCCTTCGAGCACGCTCACCCTCTGTGGATCGCGCAGGTGTTTTCGGATTCGCTCGGCGCCGCAGCCGGAGAGCTCGAAGACGTCCTGATCGCCGACGACGCCCGCCCCGCCGTGCACCTCGTCGCCCGCCCCGGTGAGATCTCCGCCGAGGAGCTCGCGTTGGTGACCGGCGGCGAGATCGGGCCGTACTCGCCGTACGCCGTCCATCTCGACGGCGGTGACCCCGGACAGCTCGAGGCGGTTCGCCAAGGCTTGGCGGGCGTGCAGGACGAGGGCAGTCAGCTGGTTGCCCGCGCCCTCAGCATTGCTCCTCTCGAAGGTGACGACGCCGGCCGCTGGCTCGACCTCTGCGCAGGTCCAGGAGGCAAGGCGGCGCTTCTCGGCGCTCTTGCCGGTATCGAAGGCGGACGGCTCGACGCCGTCGAGCCCGTCGAACACCGTGCCGAACTGATCCGCAAGACCACTCGCGAGCTTCCCGTGGACGTGCACGTGGCGGACGGCCGCGAATCCGGACTCGAACCCGGATACGACCGCATCCTCGTCGACGCTCCCTGCACCGGCTTGGGCGCCCTGCGCCGGCGCCCGGAAGCTCGTTGGCGTCGCCAGCCGTCCGATGTCGCGCCGCTCGTGAAGTTGCAGCGCGAATTGCTCGCCGCTGCAATCGAACTGGTACGCCCCGGCGGAGTGGTGCTGTACTCGACGTGTTCGCCGCACCTGTCGGAAACGCTGGCAGTCGTCGCCGACGCAGTGAGGCGTCACGGCGTCGTGGAACTCGACACCAAGGAATTGGTGCCCGGTGTTCCGGACGTCGGAGACGGGACTTCGGTTCAGTTGTGGCCGCACCGGCACGGCACGGACGCGATGTTCATGGCCGCTTTGCGCAAGCCGCTGGCCTGATCGGATGACTTCTGGGCATCGGTAGTCGTATGGTGCCTACATGGTTACGTGGGAACAGGTTGTAGTACTGGGTTCGGCTCTTCCCTCCGTGGAGGAGTCGACCTCGTACAACACCCCGGCACTCAAGGTGGCAGGCAAGACTTTTGCGCGACTCCGCACCGAAGCGGAGGGCGCTTTGGTCTTGATGTGCGGTCTGGACGAGAAGGAAGCGCTACTCGCCAATGGTGAGGCGCCTTTCTTCACGACAGATCACTATCACGGGCACGGCTCCATCCTCGTGCACCTCGAACTGATCGACGAGGTGCAATTGGCGGAGATGCTCGAAGATGCGTGGCGAATCAAGGCTCCGGCCAAGGTGCGCAAGCTTCGCAGTGTCGTGAAGAACTGATCGGATTGCGCCTGTCCAACGGTGTGGCCGTTCTCTGATGACGGGCATGCACGGTCGGCGATGAAGCACAGCTAAACTCGGCGTCGTGGCTTCCCCGATGATTGCACCGTCCATTCTGTCCGCAGATTTTGCTCGACTCGCCGATGAAGCGACTGCCGTGTCCGGCTCCGACTGGCTTCACGTCGACGTGATGGACGCGCATTTTGTTCCCAATCTCACGCTCGGTCTGCCCGTCGTAGAGAGTCTGCTGAAGGCGACGGATATTCCGCTCGACTGCCACCTCATGATCGAGAACCCGGAGCGCTGGGCACCGCCGTACGCCGAGGCCGGCGCGTACAACGTCACGTTCCACGCCGAGGCAACCGACGATCCGCGTTCGGTTGCCCGTGACATTCGTGCGGCGGGCGCCAAGGCCGGACTGAGCGTCAAGCCGGGAACCCCCATCGACGACTACCTCGAAATCCTCAAGGATTTCGACACCCTTCTGATCATGAGCGTCGAACCCGGCTTCGGCGGCCAGTCCTTCATGCCGCAGGTGCTCGACAAGGCACGCGCAATTCGCAAGCTCGTCGATTCGGGTGAGCTGACGCTGCTCGTCGAAATCGACGGCGGCATCAACGCTTCCACGATCGAGCAGGCAGCGGAAGCCGGTATCGACTGCTTCGTCGCCGGTTCGGCGGTGTACGGAGCCAGCGATCCCGGTGAGGCGGTGCGCAAGCTCCGTGCGCAGGCCGCTTCGGCGTCGCCGCACCTGACGCTGTCGGTCTGAGCCGCTCGATGGCAAAGGGTGGACAGGCGTCGACGGCTGATCTCGACGCTGCGATGCAGATCGCGCTGGCCGCAGCTGATTCCGCGCGCGGATTCACCAGCCCCAACCCGCCCGTCGGTGCGGTCATCCTGGCGGCCGACGGCACCATCGCGGGCGTCGGTATGACGCAACCGCCCGGCGGACCGCACGCGGAGGTCGTGGCTCTCGACGAGGCCGGCGATGCAGCGCGTGGCGGTACGGCAGTGGTGACTCTGGAACCGTGCAATCACCAGGGACGAACTGGACCCTGCTCGCAGGCGTTGATCGACGCCGGAGTCTCGGCGGTTGTCTACGCAGTCGGTGATCCCAATCCGGAAGCCTCCGGCGGCGCAGCGACGCTCATGCGAGCCGGCATCAGCGTGACGGCCGGCCTGCGAGCACCCGAGGTGGAAGCTGGTCCACTGCGACCCTGGCTGCACAAACAGCGGACCGGTCGCCCGCACATCACGTGGAAATACGCGGCCAGTCTGGACGGACGCAGCGCCGCCGAGGACGGAACGAGTCAGTGGATCACCGGTCCGCAGGCGAGAGCGCGCGTGCATGCGCAGCGGGCACAGATCGACGCAATTGTGGTCGGCACCGGCACCGTGTTCGCCGACGACCCGTGGCTGACGGCGCGTCAGCCCACGGGTGAGCTCGCGGGGCACCAGCCCGTGCGCGTCGTCGTCGGAAAACGTGAAATACCTTCGACTGCAAGCGTTCTCGATGACACCGCACCGACTCTGGTACTCAACACCGACAACATCGACGAAGTAATCGAGGCGTTGGGGGAGTACACAGATGTACTGCTCGAAGGTGGGCCACGTCTGGCCGGAGCATTCCTCGCCGCCGGATATGTCGACGTCATCGAGGCGTACATCGCGCCGATACTTCTCGGCGCGGGCGCTTCGGCGCTCGTCGATGCCGGCGTGCACACCATTACCGACGCCCACCGATTCCGTTTGGAGTCCGCGGTAACGATCGGCCCCGATATTTTGTTGAGTCTGGTTCCGGAGAGTTCTGCTCCGGGGAACGAGGAGTAGGGCGCGTGTTCACAGGAATTGTGGAAGAACTCGGCGAAATTGTCGCCAAGGAAGAACTGGTCGATGCTGCACGGTTCACGGTGCGCGGGCCACTGGTCACCTCCGACGCCGGTCACGGTGATTCGATCGCGGTCAACGGGGTGTGCCTGACGGTCGTCGACGTGCTTGCCGACGGTTCGTTCACCGCAGACGTCATGCAGGAAACGCTGAACCGCTCGAGCCTGGCGAAGTTGGACGTCGGTTCTCGCGTCAACCTCGAGCGCGCCGCGGCGCTGAACAGCCGACTCGGTGGCCACCTGGTTCAAGGGCACGTCGACGGAACGGGCCATGTCATCTCCCGCTCGCCTTCCGAGAACTGGGAGGTAGTGCGGATCGCACTGCCGGACTCCATTTCCCGTTACGTCGTGGAGAAGGGTTCGATCACCGTCGACGGTGTCTCGCTGACGGTTTCCGCGCTGGGTGGCGACCGTGGGTTCGAGTACTTCGAGATCTCACTGATCCCCACGACGTTGGAGTTGACGACGCTCGGTACCGCGGTGGTCGGTACTCCGGTGAACCTCGAGGTGGACGTGATCGCGAAGTACGTCGAGCGGCTTCACTCTGCCGGTCGGTAGGACCAGGCTGATCGGACCCGTCCGATTGGTCGTAGGGTTGTGAGTGCATCCGTCGGATGCACTCGTTGTATTCGATGATGTGAAAAGTCAAGACTTTGGAGTGCGAGCACGTGACCAGGTTCGACAGTATCGAGCGCGCAGTAGCAGATATCGCTGCAGGTAAAGCTGTTGTCGTTGTGGACGACGAGGATCGTGAGAACGAAGGCGATCTCATCTTCGCCGCCGAGAAGGCCACCCCGGAACTGGTGGCGTTCATGGTTCGCTACACCTCCGGCTACCTGTGTGTGCCGCTCGACGGTGACGATTGCGATCGGTTGGGCCTGCCCCCGATGTACGCCACCAACCAGGACAAGCACGGCACGGCCTACACCGTCACCGTCGACGCCCGTGAGGGAATCGGTACCGGCATCTCGGCATCGGACCGCGCTGCGACGATGCGTCTGCTCGCCAACCCCGAAACCGGCGCCAACGATTTCACTCGTCCCGGCCATGTCGTGCCGCTCCGCGCGAAGGAAGGCGGAGTACTGCGTCGTCCGGGCCACACGGAAGCCGCAGTCGACCTCGCCCGCATGGCGGACCTGCGTCCCGCCGGCGTCATCTGCGAAATCGTCAGCCAGAAGGACGAGGGCGCGATGGCTCAGACCGACGAGTTGCGAGTCTTCGCCGACGAACACAACCTCGCTCTGATCTCGATCGCCGACCTCATCGCGTGGCGTCGCAAGCACGAGAAGCACGTGCTGCGTATCGCCGAAGCCCGCATCCCCACCCGTCACGGTGAGTTCACCGCTGTCGGCTACACGAGCATCTGCGACGAGGTCGAGCACGTCGCGCTGGTGCGCGGCGACATCGCGGGCCCGGACGGTGACGGTAGCGACGTACTCGTCCGCGTTCACTCCGAGTGCCTCACCGGCGACGTCTTCGGTTCGCTGCGGTGCGACTGCGGCCCGCAACTCGATGCTGCACTGGACATGGTCGCTCAGGAGGGCCGGGGCGTTGTCCTGTACATGCGCGGGCACGAGGGTCGCGGCATCGGTCTGATGCACAAGCTGCAGGCTTACCAGCTCCAGGACGCCGGTTCCGACACCGTCGACGCCAATCTCGAACTCGGACTACCGGCCGACGCCCGTGACTACGGCATCGGTGCGCAGATCCTCGTCGATCTGGGTATCTCGTCGATGCGCCTGCTGACCAACAACCCGGCCAAGCGTGTCGGTCTGGACGGTTACGGCCTGCAGATCACCGACCGCGTTCCGATGCCGCTGCGCGCGAATGCCGAAAACCTCACCTACCTGCGCACCAAGCGCGACCGGATGGGCCACGATCTGATCGGACTCGACGAGTACGAGGCGAACCAGAACTCCGCACAGCCCGGAACCGCACTGTGAGCGGCGAAGGTCAGCCGCAGCTCGCGATCGCCGAGGCCAAGGATCTGAAGCTGGCGATCGTTGCGGGGCAGTGGCACGCGACGATTTCCGAGGCCCTGATCGCCGGCGCACAGCGCGTCGCCGAGCAGGCACAGATCAAGGATGTGACACTGGTCCGTGTCGCCGGTGCGATCGAACTGCCGGTCGTTGCGCAGGCGTTGGCTCGCACCCACGACGCCGTTGTTGCACTCGGCGTCGTCATCCGCGGTGGTACTCCGCACTTCGAGTACGTGTGCGACGCGGTCACCGCCGGCCTCACACGCGTCTCGCTCGACGAAAGTACTCCCGTGGGGAACGGTGTCCTGACCACCGACACCGAGCAGCAGGCTCTTGACCGTTCGGGTCTGCCGGGTAGCGTCGAGGACAAGGGCGCACAGGCCTGCGCCGCCGCACTGGACACCGCAGTGACCCTGCGTCATCTCCGAGCACCATGGACCGAGGATTCGTTTCGATGAACACACCCGGCGACAACGAGAACTGGGAACTGATCGCCTCACCGCGTAAGTCGACGCGGTACGCGATCGGCGTCGCTGTCCTTCTGGTGATCGTTCACGTCACACTTGCGCTCCTGCTCCGCCAGGGGTCCACCGGCGTGTACTTCCGCGCCGCGGACCAAATTGCGATGGCCGGCATCGGCACCGTTCTTGCTCTCGGTGTACTGATGTTGACCCGGCCTCGGGTCAAGGTGGGTAAGCAGGGAATCGCCGTACGAAACATCCTGGGCGAGAAGATCGTCGACTGGGATCTGTTCGAGGGGCTCTCGTTCCCCGACGGCGCCGCCTGGGCACGCATCGAATTGCCCGACGACGAGTACATGGCAGTGATGGCGATCCAGTCCAACGACCGCGAGTACGCCGTCGACACAGTCGGTAAGTTCCGCGAACTCGCCGACCGCTACGCACCGGTCGCGCACAAGAGCAACTGACGTCTTCCGGTCGGTTCGGTGCCCGCATCCTGCGTGTTTCCGAGTCGGTCGGTGGCGGCGACTAACCTGAAACCGTGCCGGATCCCTCGACTTACCGCCCCGCTACCGGAACCATTCCGGCCGCGCCGGGCGTCTACAAATTTCGTGATCCGCATGGTCGGGTCATTTACGTCGGAAAGGCGAAAAGCCTCCGTTCACGTTTGAACTCGTACTTCGCGGACGTCACGACGCTTCATCCCCGTACGCGGCAGATGGTGACCACTGCCGGCAGCGTCGAGTGGACCGTCGTCAGTACCGAAGTCGAAGCGCTTCAGCTCGAGTACAACTGGATCAAGGAATTCGATCCGCGGTTCAACGTGCGGTACCGCGACGACAAGACATATCCGGTTCTCGCTGTGACGCTCAACGAAGAGTTCCCGCGGTTGTTCGTCTACCGCGGTCCGCGGCGCAAGGGCGTCCGGTACTTCGGTCCCTACTCCCATGCCTGGGCGATCCGCGAAACTCTCGATCTGCTGCTACGAGTCTTTCCCGCACGAACGTGCTCGTCCGGAGTCTTCAAACGGCACAACCAGATCGGCCGTCCGTGTCTGCTCGGCTACATCGACAAGTGCTCGGCGCCTTGCGTCGGCCGCGTCAGTGCCATGGAGCATCGTCAGATCGTCGAAGATTTCTGCGACTTCCTCGCCGGCCGCACCGACAAGCTGGTCAAAGACCTCGAGAAGCGCATGCAGCAGGCTTCCGAGGATCTCGACTTCGAGACCGCAGCTCGTCTGCGCGACGACATCGGAGCCTTGCGTAAGGCACTCGAGAAGCAGGCAGTGGTGCTCGGTGACGGCACCGACGCCGATCTCGTCGCCTTTGCCACCGATGATCTCGAGGCCGCTGTCCAGGTGTTCCATGTGCGCGGCGGACGTGTGCGCGGTCAGCGTGGATGGGTCGAGGAGAAGGCAGGCGACGCCATCGACTGGGCTGCGCTCGACGCCGAGTCGGACTTGCCGATTCTGGTCGAACAGTTCCTCACCCAGTTCTACGGCGAGCAAGCGGCCCTCGACCCGGGAGCGGGCTCCGGGGCCGGGATCAGCGCCGTACCCAAGGAAGTTCTCGTGCCGGTTCTGCCGGCAAACGCGACCGAGATCCAGGCGTGGTTGAGCGAGCTTCGGGGATCGCAAGTGCAACTGCGGGTTCCGCAACGCGGCGACAAGAAGGACCTCGCCGAAACAGTCCAGCGAAACGCGAAAGAGGCTCTGGCGCAGCACAAGCTCAAGCGCGCCGGGGATTTCACTTCACGATCAGCGGCGCTGCAGGGCATTCAAGAAGCGCTTGACCTGGATTCGGCTCCGCTACGAATCGAATGTATCGACATCAGTCACGTCCAGGGAACCGACGTCGTGGCGTCACTGGTCGTGTTCGAGGACGGGCTCCCGCGCAAGTCGGACTACCGGCACTACGCGATCAAGGAAGCTGCCGGCGACGGTCATTCCGACGACGTGGCGAGTATCGCGGAGATCACGCGTCGGCGGTTCCTGCGCCACAACCGCGACCTGGGCGTTCTGGCGGCCTCGGCGTCGACCATGGACGCGGACGGCGGGGATCTCGCTCCCGAAGCGGCGATCGACCCGGCCACCGGTCGGCCTCGGCGCTTCGCGTATCCACCCAATCTGTTCGTCGTGGACGGCGGCGCCCCTCAGGTCACGGCGGCAGCTGCTGTCCTCGACGAGTTGGGGGTCACCGACGTCGCGGTGGTCGGATTGGCCAAGCGCCTCGAAGAGGTATGGGTGCCGGGCGAGGAAGATCCGGTGATCCTTCCCCGAACGAGTGAGTCGCTGTACCTACTGCAGCGCATCCGCGACGAAGCTCACCGCTTCGCGATCACCTTCCATCGCAGCAAGCGCTCGAGGCGCATGACGGCTTCGGCGTTGGACTCGGTCAAGGGGCTCGGTGAAACCCGTCGTACCGCTCTCGTGGCTCACTTCGGTTCCGTGGCGAAGCTGAAAACGGCAACGGTCGAGGAGATCATGCAGGTCCCTGGTATCGGTGAGACCACCGCCACAGCAGTTCTGGCCGCACTGGGAACGGATTCGGCTGCGGCCGATGCGGGTGCTGAAGCTCGAGCGCTGCCCGCCGCGGTAGGGGATGATGAGCTGGACACGGAATCCGAATCGTCTGTTACGTCTGCTGACGCGCCCAGCGCTGAATCCGGTAGCGGTGACGAGGGCTCCGAGTCGCGAGAATTGTCCATGCCGACGACGGGGCCGAGTGCACAGTGACTACCGACAGCGCCAAAGACAGTCGAACGATGGATTTCCTGCTGGTGACGGGATTGTCCGGAGCAGGTTTGAGTACCGCGGCCAAGGTGCTCGAAGACCTCGGCTGGTATGTCGCGGACAATTTGCCACCTGAGCTGATTTCCCGGATGGTCGGTCTGAGCTTGACCTCCGATCCGCCGGTCGATCGTCTCGCCGTCGTGATCGACGTGCGAAGTCGACTCTTCACCGGAGACCTCGGTTGGGTGCTCACCGAACTCGAGGCGGAACCGATCCACACCCGGGTGCTCTACCTCGAAGCATCGGACGACGTGTTGATCCGGCGGTTCGAACAGGTGCGCCGCAGCCATCCCTTGCAGAACGACGGCATCGACGGCACGTTGTCCGAGGGGATCGCAGCCGAGCGTCGGCAGTTGGCCGTGGTGAAGGCGGCCGCCGATCTGGTCATCGACACGTCGGCGTTGAAGGCTCATCAGCTGCGTCAGAAGATCGAAACGGCGTTCGGGAACGATGCCAACCGCACGATGAAGGTGACGGTTCAGTCGTTCGGATTCAAGTACGGCCTGCCGATGGATGCCGATCTCGTCTGTGACGTTCGATTCCTGCCCAATCCCCACTGGATCCCCGAACTTCGTCCGCACACCGGTCAAGATGCCGACGTCCGCGACTACGTGTTGTCCCGAGAGGGCGCCGAAGACTATCTCGACACCTACCGTCATCTGGTGGATTTGACGATCGCCGGATATCGACGAGAAGGAAAGCGCTACATGACAATTGCGGTCGGGTGCACCGGCGGTAAGCACCGCAGCGTGGCCATGTCCGAAGCTCTCGCGAGGCGTCTGGGTTCCGAGGAAGACATCTCGGTCAGCATCGTGCACCGGGATCTGGGGCGCGAATGAGTGAACCGACACAGCGCTCGCCGGAAGCACTCGAGGGGCCGGCCATCGTCGCTCTGGGCGGCGGGCACGGATTGTTCGCCACCCTCCAAGCCGTCAGACGCCTGACGGTCGACGTCACCGCGGTGGTCACGGTCGCCGACGACGGTGGTTCCTCGGGCCGGCTGCGCGCCGAGCTCGGCGTCATCCCGCCCGGCGACCTACGGATGGCGCTGGCGGCTCTGGCGTCCGACGAACCCGAGATAGTCGACTGGACGCGGACCATCCAGCATCGCTTCGGCGGTGTCGGCGCGCTCGCCGGGCACTCGGTGGGCAATCTCATCCTGGCCGGCCTCACCGAGGTGCTCGGTGATCCAGTCGTCGCGCTCGACGAGATGGCGCGACTGCTGCGAATCCGTGGCCGTGTGTTGCCGATGTCGCCGATCGCGCTCGAGATCGAAGCCGACGTTCAAGGACTCGAAGAGGACCCCCGCGTCAGCCGCTGCATTCGTGGACAGGTTGCCGTCGCGACGACGCCGGGCAAGGTCCGGCGCGTGAGACTGCTCCCGTCCAATCCGCCCGCGTGCCCCGACGCCGTGACCGCGATCGATCGTGCCGATCTCGTGGTCCTCGGACCCGGATCGTGGTTCTCGAGCGTGATCCCGCACGTCCTGGTACCCGAACTCGTCGAATCACTCTCGTCGACGAAGGCTCGAAAAGTGCTGGTGCTCAATCTCGCCCCCGAGCCGGGGGAGACAGCCGGATTCTCCGCGGAGCGTCACCTGCACGTACTCTCCCAACACGTGCCCGATTTTCGGGTCGACTACGTAGTGGTCGACTCGGCGTCGGTACCGGCCGGGCGCGAACGTGAACATCTGCAGCGTGCGGCGGATCAATTTTCGGCCGAAGTGAGGTACGCGGAAGTCGCGGACACCTCACCGGGCGCAGCGCATGTACACGATCCGGCAAAACTGGCCGACGTGTTGGCCGAACTGTCGAGCAGTGCGGCAGTGAGGGATTCGACACAGCGTTCCCGGCAAGACCAGCCTTCCCGGCAAGAACAGTATTCCGAAGAACAGAGGGAGAACGCTTCGTGGCAATGACAGCGGAGGTCAAGGACGAACTGAGCCGGTTAGTGGTGACTCAGGTCAGCTGCCGCAAGGCAGAGGTCTCCGCGTTGCTGCGCTTTGCCGGTGGACTCCACATAGTCGGCGGCCGGGTGGTCGTCGAAGCGGAGGTCGATCTGGGCTCCACGGCGCGACGTCTGCGCCGGGAGATCTTCGACCTGTTCACTTACAGCGCCGACGTTCACGTACTCAGTGCAGGCGGACTTCGTAAGTCCGCTCGCTACATCGTGCGTGTGGCGAAGGAAGGTGAGGCGCTCGCCCGCCAGACGGGACTACTCGATCTTCGCGGACGCCCGGTTCGCGGCCTGCCTGCGCAGGTGGTCGGCGGAAGTGTCGGCGACGCCGAAGCAGCTTGGCGCGGAGCGTTCCTCGCGCACGGTTCCCTGACCGAACCCGGCCGTTCGTCGGCGCTCGAAGTGAGCTGCCCGGGCCCGGAAGCCGCACTGGCATTGGTCGGAGCTGCGCGGCGTCTCGGGATCTCGGCGAAGGCACGTGAGGTGCGCGGAACGGATCGTGTGGTGATCCGCGACGGCGAAGCCATTGGCGATCTCCTGACCCGCATGGGAGCCCAGGACACGCGTCTGGTGTGGGAGGAGCGACGGATGCGACGCGAGGTTCGCGCCACCGCCAATCGTCTCGCCAATTTCGACGACGCGAACCTGCGACGCTCGGCTCGCGCTGCCGTTGCCGCTGCTGCACGCGTCGAGCGTGCGTTGGAGATCCTCGGCGAGGACGTGCCCGATCACCTCGCCGCGGCGGGCGCACTGCGCGTCGAGCATCGACAGGCGTCCCTCGAGGAACTGGGCCAGTTGGCGGACCCGCCGATGACCAAGGACGCCGTTGCCGGACGTATCCGTCGCCTGCTGTCCATGGCTGATCGCAAGGCAAAGGAAACGGGCATACCCGACACCGAATCGGCAGTGAATGCGGAGCTACTCGAAGAGGGGTGACCTGCCCTCCGTCAGGGTGGGCTGCGCACGTTCGGGCCACGCGCATTAGGGTATGAGTCACATCGACCGATGAACCCCACGTCCGCGTCGTGCACACACGGATTCGGAGTATGCGTGGGTCAAGTTGCACACCAGAATCATGGTCAAAGGAGCGAATTGTGACTGTCCGGGTTGGCGTAAACGGTTTCGGCCGTATCGGACGTAACTTCTTCAGGGCGGTGGATGCGCAGAAGGCGCTCGGAACCACCGATATCGAGATCGTGGCAGTCAACGACCTGACTGACAATGCGACGCTCGCTCACCTGCTGAAGTACGACTCCATCCTCGGCCGTTTGCCGTACGACGTGTCGCTCGACGGTGACGACACGATCGTTGTCGGCGATCAGCGCATCAAGGCCCTCGCACACCGCGGCCCGTTGAACGAACTTCCCTGGGGCGAGTTGGGCGTCGACGTCGTCGTCGAGTCCACCGGCATCTTCACCGACGCCGCAAAGGCCAAGGGACACCTCGAAGCCGGCGCCAAGAAGGTCATCATCTCGGCTCCGGCCAAGGGTGAAGACATCACCATCGTCATGGGCGTTAACGACGACAAGTACGACGGCAGCCAGAACATCATCTCCAACGCGTCGTGCACCACCAACTGCCTCGGCCCCATCGCCAAGGTTCTCGACGACGAGTTCGGCATCGTCAAGGGTCTGATGACCACGATCCACGCGTACACCCAGGATCAGAACCTGCAGGACGCTCCGCACGCAGACCTCCGTCGCGCCCGCGCAGCCGCCCTCAACATCGTTCCCACCGGCACCGGTGCAGCCAAGGCAATCGGCCTGGTCCTCCCGCAGCTGCTCGGCAAGCTCGACGGCTACGCACTGCGCGTGCCGATCCCCACGGGCTCGGTCACCGACCTCACCGCGAACCTGAAGAAGTCGGCCACCGCCGACGAGATCAACGCCGCGATGAAGGCTGCTGCCGAAGGACCCCTCAAGGGCATCCTGAAGTACACCGACGCACCGATCGTCTCCTCGGACATCGTCACCGACCCGCACTCGTCGATCTTCGACTCGGGTCTGACGAAGGTCATCGACGACCAGGTCAAGATCGTTTCCTGGTACGACAACGAGTGGGGCTACTCCAACCGCCTCGCCGACCTCATCGGCCTCGTCGCCAAGTCTCTCTGAGCGGAGTTTCGATAACAGTGGCAGTTCAGACGCTGAAGGATCTGCTGGACGCTGGGGTCGAGGGGCGCACCGTACTGGTGCGTTCCGACCTCAACGTCCCGTTGGATGGCGGAGAAATCACGGACCCGGGCCGCATCGTCGCGTCCGCTCCCACCCTGCGGGCACTTGCCGAGGGTGGAGCGAAGGTCATCGTGACCGCGCACCTCGGGCGCCCCGACGGTCAGCCCGATCCCAAGTTCTCCCTCGCACCGGTTGCTGCGAAGTTGGCCGAAATCCTCGGTCGCAACGTGCAACTCGCCGGTGACGTCGTGGGACAGGACGCGCTGGCTCGTTCCGAAGGACTCACCGACGGTGACGTCCTGATGCTCGAGAACATCCGTTTCGACCCTCGCGAGACCAGCAAGGACGAAGCCGAGCGGGTCAAGCTCGCCCAGGCTCTCGTCGAGCTGGTCGGTGACGACGGCGCATTCGTCTCCGACGGATTCGGTGTTGTTCACCGCAAGCAGGCGTCGGTCTTCGACGTCGCGAAGCTGCTCCCGCACTACGCGGGTTACCTCGTCGGCGCCGAGGTCGAGGTGCTCGCCAAGCTCACGCAGGACGCGGCGCGTCCGTACGCGGTGGTGCTCGGCGGCTCCAAGGTCTCGGACAAGCTGGCCGTCATCGAGGCACTGGCACCGAAGGTCGACACTCTGGTGATCGGCGGCGGAATGTTCTACACGTTCCTCGCGGCTCAGGGTGTGTCCGTGGGCAATTCGCTGTGCGAAGAGTCCATGATCGGGACCTGCAAGGATCTCCTCGACCGGTACGCCGACGTCATCCACATCCCTCAGGATGTTGTTGTCGCGGACTCCTTCTCGGCCGATGCCGAGTCGAAGATCGTTCCGTTCGACGAGATTCCCGACGGTTGGATGGGTCTGGACATCGGACCCGAGTCGGTCAAGCGCTTTGCCGCGATCCTGACCGGCGCCAAGACTGTGTTCTGGAACGGCCCGATGGGCGTGTTCGAGTTCCCGAAGTTCGAGGCAGGCACCCGCGGTGTCGCCGAGGCAATCGTGGAGGCAACCGAGAAGGGTGCCTTCAGCGTCGTCGGCGGCGGCGACTCCGCAGCAGCCGTTCGTCAGCTCGGTATCCCGGACGAGGGCTTCTCGCACATTTCCACCGGTGGTGGCGCTTCCCTCGAGTACCTCGAGGGCAAAGAGCTGCCCGGCATCGCAGTACTGGAAGGCTGATCCGACATGGCACGTAAGCCGTTGATCGCCGGCAACTGGAAGATGAATCTGAACCACCTCGAGGCTATCGCCCTGGTGCAGAAGATCGCTTTCTCCTTGCCTGCGAAGTACTTCGACAAAGTGGACGTCACGGTTATCCCGCCGTTCACCGACATCCGAAGCGTCCAGACGCTGATCGAGGGCGACAAGCTCCTCCTCACGTACGGCGCGCAGGATGTCTCGGCTCATGACTCGGGTGCGTTCACGGGCGAGATCAGCGGCTCCATGCTGGCCAAGCTCGGTTGCACCTTCGTCGTGGTCGGTCACTCGGAGCGTCGCACCCTTCACGGTGAGACCAACGAGACCGTCCTCGCGAAGACCAAGGCCGCTCTCAAGAACGGCCTCACGCCGATCGTGTGCATCGGCGAAGGCCTCGAGATCCGCGAGGCCGGCGATCACGTCGCCTACAACGTCGACCAGCTCAAGGGTTCGTTGGCGGGTCTGAGCGCGGAGGAGATCTCCAAGATCGTCATCGCGTACGAGCCTGTCTGGGCTATCGGCACCGGCCGGGTCGCTTCTGCCGCAGATGCACAGGAAGTGTGCGCTGCGGTGCGAGCAACAGTCGCCGAACTTGCCGACGCCGAGGTCGCAGCCGGCGTTCGCGTCCTGTACGGCGGTAGCGTCAGCTCCAAGAACGTCGGAGAGATCGTCGGCCAGACCGACGTCGACGGTGCTCTTGTCGGCGGCGCGTCACTCAAGGCTGACGAGTTCGCGACACTGTCTGCGATCGCTGCAGGCGGTCCACTCCCGTGATGTGATCGGGTCGTGAGCTGAAACTGCTCGAGACTGAAACTGCGGGCGTGTGACCGAGTAGGTCACACGCCCGCAGTTTTTTCGCGAGTCAGCTCAGGAGTTTGCTTTCCAAAGCGCCGACGAGTTCGGGAGCAAGCTCCAACCCGGCGGTCAGATAGTTCTCGACGGTCCCGTAGTGGTGGTCCACCTCTTCGAAGGCGGCGCCCAGGTAACTCGCGTCGACGGAAAGCAGCAATCGGATGACCTCGCCCTTGTCTGCATCTGTGGCAGCGGCGATCTTCGCGACTGTTGCATCGATGTACTCGGCCGAGTACGTATTCGTGAGCAGGTAGTCCGCCGTGATCGTTTCGCGCGGTACACCGGCGAGTGTCTGCAGTAGTGCTGCCGCCCAACCTGTTCGGTCCTTGCCCGCCGTGCAGTGGAAGAGCTGCGGCCCCTCGGTGGTCGCCAGGGCGGCGAACAACTGCGAGAATCCGTTCCGAGTGACGGGATCCGCGACAAAACTACGATTGATGTTCTGCATGAAAGCTGTTGCAGCGTCAGCTGTTCGGAGAGCCATTGCTTCGGCGTGGATGTTGCCGGACAGGATGGGAATGTGGGCGTACATCGCCGGAGCTGGCACGATGTCGGGAGTTTCGTTGGCTTCGGTTTCGGATCGAACGTCGTAGACGGCTGTCAGCCCCAGCGATTCCACGATTGCGAGATCCTCGGGCGAGGGTGTCAGAACGTTTGCGCGGTAGAAGACTCCTCGGCTCATCGCCTGTCCACTGGTCGTGACGTACCCGTGGCCGGCCACATCGCGGAAGTTGTGAATCGAAGCCAGACGTGGAGTGTCGGGCAGGGCAGTGTCAGGCAGGGCAGTGTCGGAAAGCATGGAACGGGCCTTTCGGAGGTAGAGTCGCGTCAACTGAAAAACTACTGAATCGGTATCTCGACGGTGTGATCGATGCCACTGACCAAGAGTCGTGCCTGGCCGGGTGCAGAGGTGTGTGCAAGGCGGGTATGTGGTCAGGCTATCTGTGCGCGCCTGTATGGTGTTATCGGTTGTAGTTGTCCCTATTGGATTGGTGGACGTAGACAGACATGAAACTGTTCCTGGATATCCTGCTGGTCATCACCAGCTTGCTCCTCATCGCCTTGGTGCTCCTGCATCGCGGTAAGGGCGGCGGTTTGTCGAGTCTGTTCGGTGGCGGTGTCCAGTCCAGCCTGTCCGGATCGACTGTTGTCGAGAAGAACCTCGACCGGTTGACGGTCTTCACCGCGTTGATCTGGCTCATTTCGATCGTCGGCATCGGCCTGGAGATCAAGTTCGCCTGATTCTCGGCTCATGACTTACAGCCGGTAGTTTTTCACACACGAATTTCAGACACGGAACCCCGCCTATCGAGCGGGGTTCTTTGTTTCGGTCGATAATTGTGTGATGACTGAAACCGCGTCGCATCGAGAAACACCGCGAGAGGCCACCGAGCCGCTGCGCGAAGACATCCGGCTTCTCGGCGGAATACTCGGACAAATAGTGCGAGAGCAAGCCGGCGACAATGTGTTCGATCTGGTCGAGCGAGCCCGTGTCGAGTCGTTCCGAGTCCGTCGTTCGGAGATCGATCGCGCCGAACTGGTGTCGCTGTTCGCCGAAATCAGTACGGACGACGCCATTCCCGTCATCCGGGCGTTCAGTCACTTCGCACTGCTCGCCAACCTGGCCGAGGACATCCATCGCGAGCGTCGACGGGCCATCCACGTCAACGCGGGGGAACCTCCCCGCGACAGCACTCTCGCGGCCACGTACACCAAACTTGATGCAGCCGATATCGATTCGGCCACCGTCGAAGAAGCGCTTCGGGGCGCCCTGGTCTCACCCGTCATCACCGCTCACCCGACGGAGACTCGACGCCGTACGGTGTTCGAGACGCAGAGTCGGATCACCGAGTTGATGCGATACCGCGAGCGCACGGCGCTGAGCGTCGCAGAAACCGCTGATGTCGATCTGCAATTGCGCCGTCAGATCCTGACCCTGTGGCAGACGGCTCTGATCCGGCTCAGCCGCCTCCGCATCCAGGATGAAATCGAGGTAGGCCTGCGCTACTACGACGCAGCGTTGTTCGAGGTGATTCCGAAGATCAACGCCGAGGTTCGCAAAGCTCTGCGCACTCGTTGGCCGGACGCCGGGCTCCTGCCGGAACCGATCCTGAGGCCGGGTTCGTGGATCGGCGGTGACCGAGACGGCAATCCGTACGTGACCGGCGAAATCGTCCAGCGCGCCACGTCGCGCGCTGCGGCGACTGCTCTCGAGCATCACCTCGAGGAACTCGAACATCTCGAGCGTGAACTGTCGATGTCGGCGCGGCTGGTTTCCGTCACGCCCGAACTCGATCTGCTGGCGTCCACTTCCGGCGACGATTCGGCATTCCGGGCCGACGAGCCGTACCGTCGCGCGATTCGTGGTATCCGTGGGCGATTGAGCGCCACCGCATTGTCGGTGCTGGGGGAGTTGCCCGCTCACGGTTCCGATGACGGTCTCGAGGCGTACACCGATCCGGCACAACTACAGCGGGATCTCGGAATCATCGACACCTCGCTGCGTCGTTTCGGCGACGAGACCATTGCCGACGATCGACTCGATCGGCTCCGAGAAGCGGTGGAGGTGTTCGGCTTTCACCTGTCCGGCCTGGACATGCGGCAGAACTCCGAGGTTCACGAAAGCGTCGTCGCAGAACTTCTGGCGTGGGCCGGCGTTCACCCGGACTACGCGTCGTTGCCGGAAGCCGAGCGAGTGGAATTGTTGTCGGCCGAGCTGACCACGAGGCGACCGCTGACTTCACCGGACGCCGAGTTCAGTGAATTGACCACCAAGGAACTCGCCATCATGGCAGCCGGCGCACAGGCAGTGCGGGTTCTCGGAGCGGGTGCGGTACCCAACTACATCATCAGCATGTGTACCTCGGTCAGTGACATGCTCGAGGCCGCAGTGCTGCTCAAAGAGGTCGGGGTGCTCGATCCCGGCGTCGGCAGCGAACCCTCCTGCCCGATCGGCATCGTTCCGTTGTTCGAGACGATCGAGGATCTGCAGGGCGGCGCCGACACACTGCTGGCGACGCTCGACATCCCGATCTACCGTGCGATCGTCCGGTCCCGCGGTGACAGTCAAGAAGTGATGCTCGGGTACTCCGATTCCAACAAGGACGGTGGCTATCTAGCTGCCAACTGGGCGCTGTACCGTGCCGAGCTCGACCTTGTCGATGCCGCGCGTAAGAGCGGAATCAGACTGAGGCTCTTCCACGGCCGCGGTGGAACGGTCGGACGTGGCGGCGGACCGAGCTACGAAGCGATTCTGGCTCAGCCTCCCGGTGCAGTCGCTGGTTCTTTGCGAATCACCGAGCAGGGTGAGGTGATTGCCGCCAAGTACGCCGAACCGCGCCTCGCGCATCGCAACCTCGAAACACTGATTGCAGCGACTATCGAGTCGACGTTGCTCGACGTCGAAGGTCTCGGCAGCGATGCAGACGCGGCCTATGCAGTATTGGACGAGCTTGCCGCCCTCGCCCGCACCGCGTACAGCGAACTGGTGCACGACACACCAGGATTCGTGCAGTACTTCGAAGCGTCCACACCGGTCGCCGAGATCGGGGCACTCAACATCGGTTCTCGCCCTGCCTCTCGCAAGCAGACCAAGGCGATCTCCGACCTGCGTGCAATTCCCTGGGTGCTCTCGTGGAGTCAGTCTCGCGTGATGCTTCCGGGTTGGTACGGCACCGGTGCCGCGTTCGAACGATGGATCGACGGAGACGACAGTCGGCTTGCCACGTTGACGGCCCTGTACGAGAAGTGGCCGTTCTTCCGAACCGTGCTCTCGAACATGGCCATGGTGATGTCGAAGTCGGATCTCGGTTTGGCGGCCCGCTACGCGGACCTCGTACCCGACGCCGAATTACGCGATCGAGTCTTCGGAATGATCACCGACGAGCACGAACGCACAATTCGCATGTACAAGGCAATCACGGGAAACGAGAACCTCTTTGCCGACAACTCGGGCCTCGAGCGTTCGGTCCACAACCGGTTCCCGTACCTCGAACCTCTCAACCATCTACAGGTCGAGTTGATCCGTCGATACCGGTCCGGCGACGAGAGCGATCAAGTACGTCGAGGCATCCAACTGACGATGAACGGCCTGGCCACTGCACTTCGTAACAGTGGCTAGGTGTAACAGTGGCTAGGAATGACAGCGGATAGGCCGGCAGGTTTACCACGGTGTGCGTGCGGCGACTCTAGGGCTGTCGCACGCACACCTCCCGCTGCGCACAAGACCGAACGGGGACCGCAGTGGATCTGCAATTGGACGGGCGAACTGCCGTGGTCACCGGCGCGGGAAAGGGCATCGGACTGGCTGTCACGCGGGCGTTGGTAGCCGAGGGCGTCCATGTTGTCGCCGGCTCTCGGACGCTCTCACCGGAACTCGAATCGCTGCAGTCCGGGGGCTGTATCACGTTTGTGGCGGTCGATTTGGCGAGTGCCGAAGGCTCAACTCGACTGCTCGAGGTCGCAGCAGGCAGGGGCGGCGTGGACATCCTGGTCAACAACGTCGGTGCTGTCACTCCGAGAACCAGTGGTTTCGCAAGTATCACGGACGACGAGTGGGCGTCGTCGTTCAATCTGACGTTCTTGTCGGCTGTGCGCACGGTTCGCGCCGCGTTACCGGAGTTGATCCGCCGCGGCGGCGGGAGCATCGTGACGATCAGTTCGGTCAACGCCTTCCTGCCCGACCCCACGGTGATCGACTACAGCGCCGCTAAAGCAGCGCTGACCAACTTCTCGAAGTCGTTGTCGAAAGAGCTGGGCGGGAAAGGGATCCGCGTCAACACCGTCAGTCCTGGGCCGGTGCAAACGGAGTTGTGGCTAGGCAAGCACGGTGTGGCATCGACGTTGGCGAAGGCGAGTGGATCAGCCGCCGACGACATCGTCGAAAGCGCCGCGGCCGGCGCCGAGACTGGGCGGTTCACCTTCCCCGAAGAGGTTGCCGACCTGGTGTTGTTCCTCGCCAGCGATCGTGCGGGGAACGTGACAGGCGCGGATTTCGTGATCGACGGCGGGTTGATCAAGACCTTGTGATCATTGCTGCCTGAAACCTGATCATGTGCGCGACGGTCGACGACGTGATGCACAGGATCACTGCGGACGCGATGACCACCCACAGTCCCCACCCGATGGACGGCCAGGTGACCTCGGGACTACGTCCCACGATGGCCGCGGCGTTTCCGACGGCAACGATCAAGACAGCGATCCCCACCAGCGGTCCGGTGCAGTGATTTTTCATCTCGGGGGTGACGTCGCGGACCATGATCGCGATCAGTGCAGTGACCGCGCACATCGCGAGGACGAGAGTGATCGCCCCGCATTCGTCGATACCACTGTGGTCGAGGGCGGAAGACGACGTCCACGGGCCGAGGCTGCCGGCGACGATTCCGGCGCACGCCCACAACGATCCGACGAGATTCGGTCCGAAACGGTCGGGCATGAGGGAGGGAATTGCGCGGGTCGTCGGCGGCTGAAAGCCGAAGGCGCGTTGGTGATCCGGCTGATTGGGTGTGAACGTCACGGGACGGACCACCTTTCCTCCGCGGCGTCGAGGCGCCCAATCCAATGCTTTTCCGGAGTCTAAGGGCCGCCCAGTTCACTTTTGCCGAATCGACCGAAATTGATCGAACCGGCAGTACCAGTCAGTGAACGAAGTCCAGCGCTTCCTTGATCCACGCATTGAATTCGACGTTCGAACTCGTTCCGGTTCGGTCGACGACGATCCATCCCTTGCTCATCGGCTTACCCCGCATCTCGGGCCAACTTGCACCCTTGTGCGTCAGAAGCTCGTCGACACGATCGGGGGCACAACGAACCATGATGTTGCCGTGTGAGTTCGCGCTGGCGGCCAGCTTCCCGTTGACCATGAAACTCAGGCCACCGAACATCTTTACTTCCTCGACGTCGTCCTCGCCCGAGAGCGCGTCGCGGATACGCTCAGCTAGCGCTTTGTCGTATGCCATGGAGGCCTCCTGGGGGGTGGAGTTCCAGGTTAGATCAGGTGGCGCAGGTACGTCTGTGGGTCGTGAAGGAACCGTCGCCAGTTCGAGACGAGATCGAGGTCTTCCCATCCTGCGGTTCTGATTCCCCATTCGCCGATCTCGAGCAGGTTGGCGTTCGGGAGCGCCGCGATGATCGGCGAGTGCGACGCGATCACTGCCTGTGCGCCGGAGTCCACCAGCTCACCGAGCAACGCGGCGAGCGTCAACGTTCCTTGGAAGGAGAGGGCGGCATCGGGTTCGTCGATGAGATAGAACCCGCCGTCGGAGGTCCTCGACGACAAGATCTCGAGCAGCGCTTCTCCATGGGAAAGCTGATGATACTGCGGTTCAGGGTGCCGGAGATTGGGGTTGTCCTCCAGGTACGTGTACAACCCGTGCAAGGTTTCGTCCCGAAGGTAGTACGCCCATTTCGACGCGCCGGGGCTCCGCTCGACCAGAAGGCCGAGGCCGCCCGGTTCACTCGATCGGGTCTGATGCCGCGTATTGGTCGACCCGCCTTCGGCATTGAGCCCGAGAACGGCGGCAAGAATTTCGATGACGGTCGACTTCCCGGCTCCGTTTTCGCCGACCAAAATCGTGACACCCGGTGGAAGTTCGAGACCGTCCTCAACGATCTGCGCGACCGCAGGCACCGTCATCGGCCAACTGCCTACGTCAGCGCCCGACGATGGCCCGGCCTTGATGCGGCGGATGGGTTGTCTCTGCACGGCCATACGTTCTCACAAGGCTCCGACCGGAACTGAGGCTAGTGGCGCTGCGCGAGCAATTCGACGATCCGAGCCACGAGATCGAGGGGGATCGGTTTGTTCAGCGGGAACTTCACGGTTGATTTCGCGGATCGGTACGGGTCGACGGACTTCTCGAACTCTGCGTCACCCGCCGGCAGTGGGTACATCGAGATGTGGTGTTTCCAGCCTGCGAAATGAACCAGGTTCTTGCCGTTCACCGTCATGGTCGGCATCTGATAGCTGATGGTTTCATCGAGGCCTGGAACCGTGTTGTGAATCGTCTCGCGGATGCTTTCGAGGGCTGGTTGCACGTCGGCGGGAAACGACGCGATGTATCCGTCGATCGTCGCGAATTCGGCCATGCTCGGATCCTAATCGCAGTCGGATTCAGTTGGTCCGCCAAAAATCGGGTTGGCTCCCGTCGGCGTCGGTGAACCCGTAGTCGGTTCCGAGTTCGCCGGAACTGACAGATCGCTGATTCCATCGCTTGCGGTTCGGATCGGCGGCGAGGGCCGCGATCGCACGTCCGATGAATCTCGGTGACTCGGAGCGTGCGAAATCCGGTGGCGCAGTCGGACCATCCCGATTCGGCAACAGCGCGTCACGCCAATTCGATTCGCCGACACCAAAATTGTCGAGCATCATCTCCGATCGCAGGAACCCCGGAGTGATGGCGACGGCAGTACATCCGAACGGGGCCAATTCGTGGCCTTGCGAAAAGGCGAGCCGGTTCACCGATACTTTCGCCAAGTCGTAGAACACCGAGATGCGATAGTTCGACGCGTTGTATTCGGTAGTGCCGTCGGTTATTTCGGCGACCAGTCCACCAGGTCGATCGATCATCAGCGGCAGGAGGTGATGCGACGTGGTGATGTGAGTGTCGATCGCCAGGCGCAAGATGTGAAAGCCCTTGTCCAGATCGTGTTCCCATACCGGTGTGTTCCACTCCGCCGGCCCACCCTTGAGCAATTCCGCGCCCCAGATGTCGTTGACCAAGATGTCGATGTGTCCGTAGTCGGCGCGCAAGCGTTCGGCGAGATCAGCCACTTGTTTGCTCTTGAGGTGATCGACGGCAATCGGCACTCCGACGCCGCCCAGTGCGGTGACAAGTTCCGCAGTCTCTTCGATGGTCTCGCCGCGCGGGTAGTCCGACTGAAGTATCCCGGCAGATGTGCTCCGACCAGTGCAGATGACAGTTGCACCCGCCTCACCCAAGGCTGCGGCGATTCCGCGTCCGGCGCCCCTCGTCGCCCCGGCGACAACAGCTACTCGCCCGCGGAGAGCGTCCGGATTCGGTGTCCACGACATTGTTCGATTGTTCCCGTCCGGTTTGCTTCGTTCAAGAGCGACGGCGATCTGCGGAACCGAACCTTGATCCGCGGCGTCCAAGGTAGTAATTGCTCGGGGGAGCGAAACAGGGGGAGAGATGAATCGTTGTGTCGGGCAGAGTGCCCGTTGGAGGAACGGGATCTCGGGATTGAGTTCCGTTCCGTCAAAAGGAAATTCGCATTTGATCCGGAGTCGGCGGGTAATCGAAACTCGCCGCTGTGAGAAAGTCGTCGACCTTCCACCAGGCCGGGAATCGCCCGAAGACGATTCCCGGCCGGTGTGAAAATCAGATCTGTGAAAATCAGATCACGGAAGCTGCGAGGCAGCGTCTGTATCGAGGAACCAACGCGTCGCAACCAAACCGGTGGCTCCGGCGGACGGCCAGTCCTCGGCCGAGGCACCACCAACCGCTTTGGCAACGGCCTCGGCCTTTGCTGCACCGGAGACGAGTAACCAGACCTCTTTGGCACGCCGAACAGCAGGCAACGTCAGCGTGATGCGAACCGGTGGCGGCTTGGGGGAGTCCGTTACCGCGACAACGAACCGTGCTTCTTCTCGAACGGCGTCGGTGTGCGGGAACAACGAGTTGACGTGTCCTTCGCCTCCCATGCCGAGCAGGTGCACGTCGAAGGTCGGAACCTGATTGCCGTGTGCCTGAGCGCCCAGCAGTTGTTCGTACGCCGTCGCCGCACCGTGGGGATCACCGTCGTAGATACCGTCGGATGCGGCCATCGCATGCACCCGGTCGGGATCGACCGGCACATGATCGAGGAGCGCCTCACGTGCCTGCACTTCGTTCCGCTCGGGATCGCCGGACGGCAGGAACCGCTCGTCACCCCAGTACAGGTCGATCTGAGACCAGTCGATGTCGCCGGGAGCATTCCGCAACTTCTCGAGAAGTGCGATCCCGGTTCCGCCACCGGTCAGAACGATGGATGCGACTCCGCGAGCCTTCTGGGCCTCGACGATGGTCGTGACCAGGCGTGCGACAGCAGCATCGACGAGTTGGCCGGCGTCGGAAAACTTTTCTACGACAACATCACTCATAGGTCACCTTCTCCAATCCGGCCAGAGCTTCCTCGTAGATCTCGTCGGGATCGAGTCGACGCAATTCCTCGGCGAGGCAATCGCGTGTCTCTCGGCGACCCAGAGAAACCAGCGCGTCGGGCTGACCGGTACGGATCAACGTTGCAGTCGTGCCCTCCTGCGGGCGACTGATGGAAATGCTGCGGGTCTCGAGCTTCAACTCGACGGTCAGCTCACCCGTACGCCGAATGACCGGACCGTCGATCTTGGCCGCCAGCCAACCGGCGAGAATATCCAGTGCCGGTTCGGTTTTGAGACCGGAGACCACTGCGGAGGTGATCTTCTCGTGCGGCGGCTGATCGAGAGCCGAAGCAAGCAGCGCGCGCCAGTAGGTGACGCGACTCCAGGCGAGATCGGTGTCACCGGCGGTGTACGACGCGAGTCGCCCCTTGATGGTGGCCGTCGGATCGGGAGCACCGGTGGCATCGGTGATGCGCCGTATCGCGAGCCTCCCGACGGGGTCCTTCGCCGGAATCTCGGGTGCCTCGAGGGGCCACCACGCGACTACCGGGGTGTCGGGGAGTAGGAACGGGATGACGACGCTGCTCTCGTGATCCGCAAGCGGACCGTAGAGACGCAGGACCACGACCTCCGAGGCGCCGGCGTCGCCGCCGACACGGATCTGAGCATCGAGCCGAGGCTCACTCTGCTCGTCGCCACGCAGAAGCACGATGACGCGGCAAGGGTGCTCGCGGCTTGCTTCGTTGGCGGCCTCGATGGCTTCCTCGGCGTTCCCGGTGTCCCTGGTGCAGACGACCAGCGTCAACACTCGCCCCAAGGTGACAGCGCCGCCGGTCTTACGTACCTCGACCAGTTTCTTGCTGACCTGGACCGTGGTGGTGGACGGCAAATCGAGAATCACTAGGGTCGCCTCCATTCGCGTCCGGTGCGTTGCATCATTTCGTCCGCAGACGGTGGTCCCCACGTTCCGGCCTCGTAGGGTTCCGGCTTACCGCCGGCAGCCCAGTGCTCGAGGACGGGATCGAGGATCTCCCAAGACAATTCGACTTCGGCATTCACCGGGAAGAGAGACGGCTCGCCGAGCAACACGTCGAGAATGAGCCGCTCGTACGCCTCCGGTGACGACTCGGTGAAAGCCTGACCGTACGAGAAGTCCATGTTGACGTCACGGACCTCCATGCTCGATCCGGGAACCTTCGAGCCGAACCGCATGGTGACGCCCTCGTCGGGCTGCACGCGGATGACCAGAGCGTTCTGGCCGAGGTCTTCGGTCATCGTCTTGTCGAACGGCAAGTGCGGTGCGCGTTTGAACACCACTGCGATCTCTGTGACGCGACGGCCGAGTCGTTTGCCCGTGCGCAGGTAGAACGGCACACCCGCCCAGCGGCGGGTGTCGACCTCGAGGGTGATGGCGGCAAAGGTCTCCGTGATGGAGTCCGCTGCGAAGCCGTCTTCTTCGAGGAGCCCGACCACCGGCAGCCCACCCTGCCAGCCGCCCGCGTACTGGCCGCGGGCGGTGGTCTCGTCGAGGGGTTCTGCGAGGCGAGTGGCAGAGAGGACCTTGATCTTCTCCGCCTGCAGATTGAGCGGCTCGAAGCTGATGGGTTCTTCCATCGCCGTGAACGCGAGCAATTGCAGCAGGTGGTTCTGGATCACGTCGCGAGCCGCGCCGATACCGTCGTAGTACCCGGCGCGTCCACCGAGGCCGATGTCCTCGGCCATCGTGATCTGAACGTGGTCGACGTAGTGCGCGTTCCAGATCGGATCGAACAACTGGTTCGCGAAGCGCAGAGCCAGGATGTTCTGGACCGTTTCCTTACCGAGGTAGTGGTCGATACGGAAGACCGTGTCCTCGGGGAACACCTTGTTGACGACGGCGTTCAGTTCGCGAGCGCTCTCGAGGTCGTGACCGAACGGCTTCTCGATGACCACGCGTCGCCACTGACCGTCCTCGGCCTGCGCGAGACCGGAGGCAGACAGCTGTTCGAGGACCTGAGGAAATGCGTTGGGCGGAATCGCGAGGTAGAAGCCGTGATTGCCGCCGATGCCACGCTCGTTGTCGAGCGTGGACAACGTGTCGGACAGGTTCTGGAAGGCCTCGGCCTCGTCGAAACTGCCCTCCACGAACCGGATGCCTTCGGCGAGCCGCTCCCACACGTCCTGACGGAACTTGGTGCGAGCACCGTCCTTGACTGCTTCGAGGACGACGTTCGCGAAGTCCTCGTCCGTCCAGTCACGCCGGGCGAACCCGACCAGAGCGAATCCGGGCGGCAACAGTCCACGGTTGGCGAGGTCGTAGATGGCTGGCATGAGCTTGCGCCTGGCAAGGTCGCCGGTAACACCGAAAATCACCAGGGCGCAGGGCCCCGCAATGTGCGGAAGCCGTTTGTCGGTGCTGTCCCGAAGGGGATTCACCCAATCTGATGCCGCCGCGGAATCGCTCACAGGCTCAGCTCTTCTGGGTTGCTGCGCGGAGCTGCTCGGCAGTTGCGTCGAGCAACTCGTTCCAGGACACCTCGAACTTGTCGACGCCCTCGGTTTCGAGGACCGTGAACACGTCCGCAAGATCGATGCCGACAGCAGCGAGCTGATCGAAGACCGCCTGTGATTCCTGAGCGGTACCCGAGATGGTGTCGCCCGTCATCCCGCCGTGGTCGGCGAGAGCGTCCAGCGTCTTCTCCGGCATGGTGTTGACGGTGTTGGGTGCAACCAACTCGGTGACGTAGAGCGTGTCCGGGTAATCCGGGTTCTTCACGCCGGTCGACGCCCACAGCGGACGCTGAGCCTTGGCACCGTCTGCCAGGAGAGCCTGGAAGCGGGGCTGGACCTCGAAGATCTGCTGGTAGGCGTTGTACGCCAGGCGAGCGTTTGCGAGTGCAGCCTTGCCGCGAAGCTCGATAGCTTCCGGCGTGCCGATTGCCGTGAGGCGGTTGTCGATCTCGGAATCCACGCGGGAGACGAAGAACGAGGCGACCGACTCGATGGACGAGATGTCGCGGCCGGCAGCCTTGGCGGTGTCCAGACCTTCGAGGTATGCGCCCATGACTGCTTCGTAGCGCTCGACCGAGAAGATCAAGGTGACGTTGACGCTGATGCCCTCGCCGATCACCTTGGCGATGGCGGGAATGCCTGCCAGCGTCGCGGGGATCTTGATCAGGACGTTCGGGCGATCGACGATCTTGTGCAGCTCGATCGCCTGCGCGACGGTGGCGTCGGTGTAGTGTGCCAGGCGAGGATCGACCTCGATGGACACGCGGCCGTCGACTCCGTTCGACGCCTCGAACTGCGGAGCCAGGATGTCGCACGCAGCGCGGACGTCGTCGGTGGTCACCGCGGTGATGGTGGCGTCGACATCGGCGCCGCGCTGTGCGAGCTCACGAACCTGAGCATCGTAAGCCGAGCCCTTGGAAAGGGCTGCCTGGAAGATCGACGGGTTGGTCGTGACGCCCACGATCGACTTCGTGTCGATGAGGTTCTGCAGGTTGCCGGACTGGATGCGATCTCGCGAGAGGTCGTCGAGCCAAATGGAAACGCCTGCAGCGGAGAGCTTTTCGGTATTCACGTTCTGTGTCATCGAGATCATCCCTTCACAGCTGCGAGGGAGCGCTGCGCGGCTTCGACAGTCGCGTCGGCAGTGATGCCGAACTCCCGGTACAAGGTCTTGTAATCGGCGGAGGCGCCGTAGTGCTCGAGCGAGACGGCCTGACCGGCGTCGCCGAGGATGCGCCACCACGGCATTGCGATGCCGGCTTCGACGGACACGCGTGCGCGGACGGCGGGCGGAATGACCTCGTCGCGGTACGCCTGATCCTGCTCGAGGAACCAGTCGAGGCAGGGCACGGAAACGACGCGGGTTGCAACGCCCTGAGCTTCGAGGGTCTCACGAGCCTCGGTGGCCAGATGCAGTTCGGAACCGGTGGCCAGCAAGATGACCTCGGGCGAACCGTTGGCTGCGTCGACGAGAACGTACGCGCCGCGCTTGACGCCCTCGGCAGCCTTCTCCTTGGTGCCTTCGAGAACCGGGATGTCCTGGCGGGTGAGAGCCAGAGCGGTCGGTCCCGTCTTGTTCTCGAGTGCTGCCTGCCACGCGAACGAGGTCTCGTTGGCGTCACCCGGGCGGACGACGGCGAGATTCGGGATGGCGCGCAGTGCGGCCAGGTGCTCGACCGGCTGGTGCGTCGGGCCGTCTTCGCCGAGACCGATGGAGTCGTGGGTCCAGACGTAGGTGACGGCAGTCTTCATCAGTGCAGCCAGGCGAACGGCCGGACGCATGTAGTCGGAGAAGACCATGAAGGTTCCGCCGTACGGGCGGGTCGGGCCGTGCAGCGCGATGCCGTTGAGGATCGAGCCCATCGCATGCTCACGGATGCCGAAGTGGAGCGTGCGGCCGTAAGGCTGCGCATTCCAGTCGTTGGTGGAGATGGAGAACGGGCCGAACGAATCTGCGCCCTTGATGGTGGTGTTGTTGCTGCCCGCGAGGTCAGCGGAGCCGCCCCACAGTTCGGGCAGGATCGGTCCGAGCGCGTTGAGTGCCGAACCGGAGGCCTTGCGAGTCGCAACGCCCTTGGCGTCGGCCTCGTAGGTCGGGAGAGCGTCGGCCCAGCCGGCGGGGAATTCGCCGGCGAACAGGCGGTCGAAGAGTTCCTTGCGTTCGGTCTCACGTGCAGCCCACGCGTCGAACTCGACCTGCCATGCCTTGCGTGCGTCGGCGCCGCGCGAGACGACCTCACGGGCGTGAGCCAAAGCGTCGGCGTCGACGTCGAAGGACTTGCTCGGATCGAATCCGAGGGCTTCCTTGACCGCAGCGACCTCGTCGGCACCCAGGGCGGAACCGTGGACGTCGCCGGTGTTCATCTTCTTCGGAGCCGGGAAACCGATGATGGTGCGGAGAAGGATGATCGACGGGCGATCGACGACGGCCTTGGCCGCAGCGACTGCGTCGAGAATGCCGGAGACGTTTTCGCCGCCCTCGACGTGCTGAACGTGCCAGCCGTACGCCTCGTAGCGCTTTCCGACGTCTTCGCCGAGAGCGATGGTGGTGTCGTGCTCGATGGAGATCTTGTTGTCGTCGTAGAAGACGACGAGGTTGCCCAGTTCCTGGACACCGGCGAGGGACGACGCCTCGGAGGTGACGCCTTCTTCGATGTCACCGTCGGACGCGATCACGTAGATGTGATGGTCGAAGGGGGAGGAGCCGACCGGGGTCTCCGGATCGAACAGCCCGCGCTCACGGCGCGCAGCCATCGCCATACCAACTGCGGAGGCGAGGCCCTGGCCCAGCGGACCCGTGGTCATCTCGACGCCGACGGTGTGGCCGACCTCGGGGTGGCCGGGGGTCAAAGCGCCCCACGTGCGGAGAGCTTCGAGGTCCGCGAGCTCGAGACCGTAGCCCGACAGGTAGAGCTGGGTGTACAGCGTCAAGGACGAATGGCCACAGGAAAGAACGAAGCGGTCACGGCCGACCCATTCTGCATCCGAAGGATCGTGGCGCATGACGCGCTGGAAGAGGGTGTATGCCAACGGCGCCAAGCTCATTGCAGTTCCGGGATGGCCGTTGCCGACCTTCTGAACCGCGTCGGCGGCGAGCACGCGGGCGGTATCGACAGCCTTGGTGTCCAGGTCGGTCCAGTCCGAGGGGTGGACAGGTTGCGTGAGGACGTGGATCTCGTCTGTGATCGACACTGGCAGATGTCTCCTGACATGGTGTACGTGGATTGCGAGGGTGGGTGTCCCTCCACTGCGTAACCCAGCCTAATGGTCCTGGCTGTCCGGGTCGATTCGGTTCCTCCATGGCTGCGGTCTACCATCGTCCGTAGTAGAGAACAGTGTCAGCAGTGTGTCGTGAAGAGTTAGTGCGGTAACGCGTGGTGCAAGGAGAGAACGTGCGGACAGGGCAACAGCCGAGCGGACATGGCTTCGGCAGCCCAGGTGCCGCCCCGCGGGCGACCAATACCGATACGGTGTGGGGTCGCGCAACGGGCAAGGTTCTGGCTTATATCGCGCTCACGAAGCCGCGAGTAATCGAATTGCTGTTGGTGGCAACCATTCCGGCAATGCTGCTGGCCGATCGCGGAACAGTCGACATCGCTCTGATCCTCAGCACCCTCTTCGGTGGCTGGATGGGCGCAGCGAGTGCGAACTCCCTGAACTGCGTCGTCGACGCCGACATCGACAAGGTCATGAAGCGCACCGCCAAGCGTCCGCTGGCCCGCGAGGCGGTACCGACTCGCAACGCGCTCGTCTTCGGACTTCTCCTGGGTCTCGCGTCGTTCCTGTGGCTGTGGTGGCGAGCCAACCTCCTCGCCGGCCTCCTCGTCGTGATTACGATCGCGTTTTACGTACTCATCTACACGATGGTTCTCAAGCGCCGTACCTGGCAGAACGTCATCTGGGGTGGCGCTGCCGGATGTATGCCCGTCCTCGTCGGCTGGGCCGCAGTCACCGGATCACTGAGCTGGCAGCCCGTCGTGCTGTTCCTGATCATCTTCTTCTGGACGCCGCCGCACACCTGGGCGCTCGCAATGCGCTACAAGGAAGACTACAAAGCTGCCGGTGTTCCGATGCTTCCCGTGATCGCCACCGAAGAGCACGTCACCAAGCAGATCCTGTTCTACAGCTGGGCGATGGTCGTCACGACGCTCGTCCTCGTGCCCGCGTCCGGCGTCATCTACGCCGCCATCACCATCGTCGCCGGCGCGTGGTTCCTGCTCATGGCCCATCAGCTGTACCGCAGCGTTCGTGGCGGTGCCCAGGTCAAGCCGCTGCGCCTGTTCCTGCAGTCCAACAACTATCTTGCGATCGTCTTCGTCGGCCTCGCTGTCGACTCGGTGCTCGGACTCCAGACGATCAGTGACATGCTCAGCTGATTCTGCTGTGCGCCTTTATTAACCGCGGGCGGTTAATAAAGGCGCACAGCACTTCGCTAGGGGATCAGAACGATTGATCCCGTTGTTGCTCGACCTTCCAGGTCCCGGTGCGCTGTCGCTGCATCGGCGAGGGGGTATTCGGCCCCGACGCGAATATCGAGCTTCCCGGCCGCAATGGCATCGAAGACATCGCCGGCACGCCAGGTCAATTCCTCACGAGTGCGAATGTGATGCGCGAGCGTCGGACGCGTCAGGAACAGCGAGCCCGACGAATTGAGCCGCTGCGGATCCACCGGCGGAACCGGACCACTGGCCGCACCGAACAATGCGACGGTGCCGCGGATACGCACGGAAGCCAAGCTCGAATCAAAAGTTGTCGCGCCGACGCCGTCGTATGCCGCCGCGACTCCTTCGCCGCCGGTCAACTCCCGAACGCGCGCTGCGATGTCCTCGTCGTACCGCAGTACCTCCGAGGCGCCGGCGCCACGCGAGAGTTCTTCCTTCGCATCCGATGACACAGTCGTGACGACCTTCGCCCCGAGGCTGACGGCCATCTGCGTCAGGATCAACCCGACGCCGCCCGCGCCCGCGTGCACGAGCACGGTGTCTCCGCTCTGGATCGGATACGTCGACTTCGCGAGGTAATGCGCCGTCATCCCCTGCAGGAGCGCCGACGCTGCGGCTGATGCCGGGACACCGTCGGGCACTTTGACTGCGACTGCAGCGGGAACAGCCACCTTCTCGGCGTAGCTGCTCGTGGCCGCGGCCCACGCGACACGGTCGCCCACGGCGAATTCGGTGACATCGGAACCGACGGCTTCGACGACACCGCTGCCCTCGTCGCCGGGAATGTAGGGGAGCGGCCGCTTGTACTGGCCCATTCGGAAGTACGTGTCGATGAAATTGATGCCGATCGCTTCGGTCCGGACAAGTAGATCGCCTGGGCCCGGTGTCGGTTCGGGTTGTTCGGTCAGAGTCAGAACCTCTGGTCCGCCGGTCTCGGTCACGTAGATGGCTCGCATGGTTTCTGTTCTACACCCGCGGCGACCGAGCCTCAGTCCATGCCTGGTGTCGCTTCCGGGCTACCGACCAGTATTGTCGAGTCATGAGCACCGATACAGAGAAGTCGGACGCCACCCCGTCCGCGCCGGAACTGCCGAAGTCCACGGTGAATGCCATCACCAAGTTCGTCGCCGAGCACGGCGGAACCGCCAGCGCCGTCATCCAGCCGGTCGGCGTTGCCGGCGTTCGCATCACTCTCGTGGGTGCCGACGGCATCCTCGGTGACCAGGTCGTCGAGGACCTCGCCACGGCCAATGCCGTCGTCGCATCCTTCGACAACGTCACCGTTGCCGAGTGGGAGCGTGAGCTGACGAGCATCGTCACCCCGCAGGAAGGCCATTTCAAGAAGATGGCCGGTTGGGTTGCCAATCAGACTCGGTTCCCGAAAGCTCGCAACGAATCCTGAAATGACGTCTGGGGCGTAGGAACACCAAAAGGTGTTCCTACGCCCCAGACGTGTCTTCAAGCGTCAGACAGCTGGTATCGGCGAGCCGGTCGGCGTGAACTGGCGGGTCTTGCCCGCGGCCCAAACTGCTGCCGTCGCAGCCGTGCACAGCCCGGCACCAGCGACGTGCATGATCACGAGAACTTCCGGCACATCGGTGAAGTACTGCACGACGCCGATGAGTGACTGCGCGAGGATAAGTCCCAGCAGGACTTTCAAGCGGAGCTTCACGGCGGCTGACGTTCCTACCGCGTAAAGGCCGAAGGTCAGTCCCACGACCAGCGCGAGGTATCCGACCAGCAGCTGCGAGTGCAGATGAACAAGCGTTACGATCTCGACCTCCAGGCGAGGCACCGTGCGTTCGAGTCCCTTGTCGCCCGCGTGCGGGCCTGCACCCGTTACGAGGGTGCCGGCGACGAGCACGCCGGCGAGCGCCACTCCCGACAGTGCGGTCAGCCAGCGCAGCGGCTTCGGCATCACGATCAGTGTTGTTGCCTCGTCGGGTTCGGCGATCTTCGCGTACATCACCGTGGCGACCCAGACCATCAGCATCGACGCCACCAGGTGGATTGCCACCGTCCACCACAGCAGGCCGGTCAGGACGGTGATTCCGCCGATGACTGCCTGAACCACGGTGCCGAGCGGCATCATCCAGGCGTAAACAAGCACCTCTTTGCGACGGCGAGCACGAGTCACCGCGAGCACGATTGCAGCCGCGACGATCACAACCAGGAATGTGAGCAGGCGGTTGCCGAACTCGACAGCTTGATGAATGACCGCGACCTGTCCGTGGCCGACCGGGACGAAGCTACCGGGGAAGCACTGCGGCCACGTCGGGCAACCGAGTCCCGAGTCCGTCACGCGCACCACCGCGCCGGTGACAGCGATGCCGCCCTGCGTCAAGATCACGATGAACGCGATGATCTTCTGCGTTTTCAGCGAGGGGAGAGGTAGTCGATCCACCAAGCGTAAAAATCCGGCATACACACGATTCACCACGCCAACGATCGTAGTTCCCCATCAACTACACAGTGTCGTTGGGGCCAGCTCGCTCCGCGCCTGCCCCGCGTCGTTGGGGCCAGCTCGCTCCGCGCCTGCCCCGCGTCGTTGGGGCCAGCTCGCTCCGCGCCTGCCCCGCGTCGTTGGGGGCTAGGCGTTTGAAGCAAGCGCGAAGCGATATGCCTCGCGCCAATGGGGCAAGCGCGCGTCAGTTTGCGCGAACGCGCACGATTCCCGAGATCGTGCCCTGGAAGTACTCGCCCGACTCGGTGATGAGCGCAGACATCTGCAGGGTGTCGTTGAGGATGGTCGACGGCAGGGGAGTCGAACCGATCTGCGACCCGTCCTTCGAGTCGATCACCGCGAACGAGTACCCGTCCAGCGGCGAGGTGTTCGCAGCGCCGTCCCGGGTGACGGTGTAGATCGCACCGTCAGCCGTCGAGAGGTGCGGGACCGCGGAGCTTCGAATCGTGTTGTCCCACACGACATGGCAGCCGACCGGGTCGATGTCGACGCGGGTCATGCCGCCGTTGAAGGGTGCCGTGGCGGGGACCGCCGGGCCGGCGCCTTCAGGAGTTGTGGGGTACGGGTATCCGTAAGTGCCTGCGACGTAGACCGAATGACCGATGCCGACGGGCGAGTTCTCGCTGCCGCTCGGTGAGCCGTCCTGGCCTGCGGCGGACAACACCGGTTGTGTGCACACCTCGGCGCCCGTGTCAGCGCGATAGACGTGCAAGCTCACCGTCGGATGGGCGTTGTCGACGATGGTCAAGAAATCGCTGCCCGTCGACGGGCCGAAGTACGTCGGAGTCGATCCGGTACCCCAGCTGAGCTGACCCGGATTGCGGGCCGGCCCGCGATCGTACGGCTGACGCCAGTCGACGACGACCTCGTCGCCGCTTCGCTTCAGCTGGTAGAGCGCGTGGGTAGTGGCGACGGCAGTACCCGTCGGGGAAGTGGAGATGCTGTTCTGCACCTGTTCACCCTCGGGGAGAGCGATGCTGTGCGCGATTCGATCCGTGCCGACATACCCGACGGTGCCGTGCCCGGTGGCGAACCAGACATTGCCTTCCCAGTCCGGAGCGAGGCCGGTGACGTTGTCGTCGGCGGCAACCGCACCACTGAGATCGACGGCATCGGCGAGTTCCAGCCGCCAACTGCCGTCCGGATTCTGAGCATGGGAAATGCGGACCAGCTGACGGTTTCCGTCGACGGCGACGAGTCGGTTCTCGTTGTCCAGGTAGGCGTAGACGCCGCCGAGGAGACTGCCCTTCGCGAGCGGCAGTTGCGCTACCGACCGGCCCAACGGCGTGGCGTCGGCCTTCGGATCGATCAAGTGGATGGTCGGGATCTGGCCGATCATCGTCGTGCAGAGCGAGACGATCATGCCGTCGGAACCCTGCAGGACCGTCGGGCAGGCGGCCATCATCGGGAAAGCAGTTACTTCGTGTGGGCCGGTTCCGGGTCCGGGCAGCGGAGTGACGTCGGACGAGCCCGCGTCACCGTGCATGGTGGAGGTACCGACGGGACCGAGGTACGGATTTGCAGGTGCGAGTGGACCGGACACCGAAGGCGCCGCCGTTGCGGGACCGGCACACAACATCACTGTTGCGGCCACACTGCCGACGATCTGAGCTGTCCGTCGTGTACTCACGTGAACTTGAACCACCTTGCTGCGCAGACACCGGCCACCGCGGCCCAGATGAGAAGAACGAGAATCGAGAACCAGTCCATCGAGGTGTCGAGGGCCGCTTCGAGAGCGTGTGCGAGAGCACCGGACGGAACAATGCGCACCAGCGTGTGAACAGCGGTCGGAAGTTCGCCACTGGCGAAGACCACACTGCCGATGCCCACCATGATGAACCACAAGACGTTGGCGAGAGCGAGAACGATCTCCGCTCGCAAAGTGCCGCCGAGCAGTAGTCCCAGCGCTGCAAACGTGACAGTACCGATGGCAATGACCACTGCGCCGAGTACCAGTTCGGCGAACGACGGACGCCACCCCAACGCCAAACCGATTGCGCCGAGAAGCAATGACTGCAGTGCCACGACGATGATGACGGCAGCGCTCTTGCCTGCGATGATTCCCCACCGCGGTAGCGGCGTTGCACCGAGTCGCTTGAGCGCGCCGTATCGGCGATCGAATCCGACGGCGATGGCCTGTCCGGTGAACGCCGTCGACATCACGGCAACCATCATGACACCAGGGAGCACGGTATCGACCCGAGAATCGCCCAAATCGCCGATCGGCAGTAGACACAGTCCGATGAGCAGGGTGATCGGAATGAACATGGTCAGCAGCAATTGCTCACCGTTGCGGAGCAGAAGAGTCAGTTCCAGTTTGGTCTGCGCCGCCAGCATTTTTGCCGCCGAACTGGGGCGGGGATCCGGCGAGAAAGTGCCCGGCTCGAAGCGGTTCTCGGCGAGCCGGCGTTCCCTGGCTCCGTTGGCAGTCCCACTGTTCTGGCCGTTCGCTGCTGTTTCGTTCATGACCTTGATCTCCGTCATCCCCTCAGTTCCCGGCCCGTCAATTCGAGGAAGACGTCTTCCAGACTCCGTTGATCGACGCGGATGTCGTTGATCAGCACGTCCTGATCGGCACACCACGTCGCGACAGTCGCCACGGTTGCCGGATCGATTGCACCTTCGACGACGTAGGTGCCGGGATTGGATTCCTCGACGCGGAACCCGGCGAGTGAGCCGACCAGCGAGTCGAGGCTCAAACCGGGAACCGTCGTCAGGCGGAGTTGTCCTTCGGCGCCCTTGCTGGTGACCTCGGCCGGCGTTCCCGACGCGACGATCTTGCCGTGGTCGATGATGACCAATTCGTCGGCGAGCGCTTCGGCCTCGTCCATGAGGTGCGTGGTGAGCAGGACGCTGACGCCGTCGCGGCGCAGAGCGTCGATAAGTTCCCACACCAGTAGACGTGCCTGAGCGTCGAGCCCAGCGGTGGGTTCGTCGAGAAATACCAACTCGGGACGGCCGACAAGCGCGCACGCCAGAGACAGTCGTTGCTGCTGGCCGCCGGAAAGGCGACGGTAAGGCGTCTTGCGTGCATCGGTGAGGCCGAGTTTGGAAAGGAGCCAGGCGGGATCGAGTGGGTCGGCAGAGTATGCGGCGACGAGGTCGAGCATTTCTCCGGCCTTGGACCCGGGGTATGCGCCGCCGCCCTGCAGCATGACGCCGATTCGCGAGCGGACTTCACCGGAGTCGGCGATGGGGTCGAGACCGAGCACTCGAACGGTGCCGGCATCGGGGGTGACAAACCCTTCGCACATCTCGACGGTTGTTGTCTTACCGGCTCCGTTGGGGCCGAGCAGGGCAACGACCTGGGCCGTCTCGACAGTGAGATCGATACCGTCGACGGCTCGAACACCGTCGAAGGACTTGACGACACCCTGGATCTGTACCGCCGGCGTCGACGATCTGGAGGCTCTCGAGGTCACGGGGAATCAGCGTAAGCCCCCGCCGAGTTGTCTTCGTCTACCGGTCCGCCTTTCGTGATCTCCGCTACTGGCTTGTCGCTACGCCAGGGGAGTGAATTGCGGGTGAAGACGATGAGCGTTCCGGCGGTGAGGATGGTCGCGATGACGGCCTGCACGATCATGAACGGAAGGTATTCGGCGCCGTTCGACATCAACATGACGCTGACGATCGAGGTGAAGACCACAGCGGGGATGCGGAAAATCGGCGCAGTAGCCCAGGCTGCGAGCGGAAGTATCGCCCACAGCAGGTACCAGGGCTGAACGACCGGGAACAGGAGAACGATGGCCCCGAGTGCGATGCCGAGTCCACCGACCGGGTGAATGCGGCCCATGTACACCGAGATCATCATCCGCGCGGTGATGAGAATGGCAACCAGGTACGCGATCGGCCGCGTGATCGTGAGGATTGCCGTCGTGTGATCGCCGAGTCCGAGCAGTACACCTGCCAATCCAGTGCCGACGCCCAGGAGCGTCGGGATGGACATCCAACTCCGCACCGCCGTAGCGGTGTCGAGGGTGTTGATCCACCCCATACCGAGCCCACTGGCCACGCTGATGACGAACGTGACGACGGCGGCAACGATGCCCAGAAGAATCGCAGCTCCCGCCAAGGCTTTCCAGGTTCCACCCCAACGCCGGGCCAGAGCCATACCGACAAATCCGAGTGCCAGCAAGGACGGAATTTTGACAGTCGACGACAACGCGATCAAACCTGATCCCGCAATGAGATAGAACAGCGCTCGGCCACGGATGGGCCCGGACCCTTCGACTGCGCGGAGGGCGATCTCGATTCCGGCGAGCATCAACCCGAGCATGAGCGCTTCGTTGTGGATGCCGGCCACCAAGTGGAAGAGCAGCAGCGGGTTCGCGGCACCGAGCCAGAGTGAACTGACGGCAGAGACGCCGCATCGCTTGGCCAGTCGAGGTATCGCCCACACGATGAGCGCGACGCCGGCCAAGGCGAGCAGGCGGTGCAAGAAGATTCCGGCCACGATGTTGTCGCCGGTCAGTGAGCTGATCCCGCGTCCCAGCCACAGGAAGAACGGCCCGTACGGAGCCGGCGTGTCCCGCCAGATGGTCGGAACAGTGCGGGTGAGGACGTGGTCGACGCCCAGTGCCGCCTTGGGGCCGATGGCGTACGGATCGAGTCCGCGAGCCGCGATTTCGCTTTGTGCCAGATACGAGTAGACGTCGCGGCTGAACATCGGCGGTGCGACGGAGAGCGGCAGGATCCACAGCAGAAGCGTGCGGTCCAACTGAGAACGGGTCATGCGCCGCGGTGCGCCGGATCGGCTGCGTATGTCCCCGACGGCGAATCGGCCCATCATCAGCCAGGCGAGAACGACGAGCACCGTTCCGGTCATCGTCATGGTGAGCGAGACCGTCGGCATACGTCCGGGAAGGCTGAGGACTCGAAGGCCGGCGGTCGGATTCTGCAGGACTGGTTGTGCGCCGGCGCCGAGCGCGCCCACTGCCATCAAGACTGCGCCGGTCGCTCCGAATCGACGGATACCTCGCAGTTGCGCGGTTTCCTTCGCGTTCAGGCCCGGGCGCTCGCTTTCGTCGCCGTGCAACACCGCGGCCATACTTTGCCGGGGAGCGGAACCGAAAGGCCGAACGCCGATCGTGGAAAGCGCGAGTGCCTTGGGTTTGTCCAGCAGGATCGCGCGCGCCGATCGCGCGGTCGTCGTCTTCTCGGGGGTCTGCGGCACACCAGGCAGCGTAGCGGCTCGATACAGCCGGACAGACAAGCACAAACAACGTGCGCTGTCCGGATATTCCCGAATGTAATGCAGGTTGCCCTTAGTAGACCTGCGAAAAGAATTCGGTCACACTTGTGTTGTGAAAAGAAATGCGTCAGACCCTCGAAGCAAGGAAGTTGCAGGTCAGCCCACTGTAGCGACCTCGCCGAGTGCTGCCGCAAATCCGGTGACAGTGAGCGTCGAAGGCCAGACCCGGGCCGCAGTGGTCAAGCTGCTACTCGAAGAAGGCCCCATTACAGCCTCCGAAATCGGCACACGCCTCGGTTTGAGTGCCGCAGGTGTCCGACGTCACTTGGACGCGTTGATCGAGTCCGGTGAAGCCAGAACTGCTTCGGCGGCGTCGCTGCGCCAGCGCGGACGCGGTCGACCTGCCAAGCAGTTCCAGATCACCGCGACCGGTCGCGGGCGCCTCGGCCACACTTACGACGATTTGGCAGGAGCCGCGATGCGGCAACTCCGCGAAATCGGCGGGGACGCGGCAATCGAGGAGTTCGCCAAGCGTCGGGTTCAGGCCATCGTCGGAGACGTCGAACCGGCTGATCCGACAGATGTGGACAACGTCGAGGCGACAGCGGACGCAATCGCCGAAGCTTTCAATGCAGTGGGGTTCGCAGCGTCGACCCGGCCGGTAGGCAACGGTGTACAGATCTGCCAACATCACTGCCCGGTTTCCCATGTGGCAGAAGAGTTTCCGGAACTGTGCGAGGCCGAGCAGCAAGCATTCCGGCAGTTGCTCGGAACGCATGTCCAGCGCCTGGCGACCATCGCCAACGGTGACTGCGCCTGCACGACGCACGTGCCCCTCGTGTCCACCGGGAGTAGATGACCGGACCACAGTGTTGTCGGACCACAGTGTTCTACCGAGCGTTGCCACCGTGCAGCGTTCGAATAGAGATTTTTCAGCTAGTTCTTCAAAGTCAGAACTGCTCGACCGTAGCGACCAGCCCTCGCTGAGACCGAGCAGCCGTCAAGAAACAAGACTCCGGAAGGAGCTCGCATGACCGTCACATCAGACCAGGCGACTACCACTGCAGCTGCAGGCACCGAGCCGCTCACGCAGGAAGAGACCATCGCGTCCCTCGGTCATTACGGCTACGGCTGGTCCGATTCCGACGAAGCCGGAGCCAGCGCGCAGCGCGGGTTGTCCGAGGCTGTCGTGCGGGACATCTCCGCGAAGAAGAGCGAGCCGGAGTGGATGCTCGACATCCGCCTCAAGGCTCTGCGCACCTTCGACAAGAAGCCGATGCCGAACTGGGGCTCCGACCTCGAAGGCATCCACTTCGACAACATCAAGTACTTCGTGCGCTCGAGCGAGAAGCAGGCCGAGTCGTGGGAAGACCTGCCCGAGGACATCAAGAACACGTACGACAAGCTCGGCATCCCCGAGGCGGAGAAGCAGCGCCTCGTTGCCGGTGTCGCAGCTCAGTACGAGTCCGAGGTCGTCTACCACTCGATCCGTGAGGACCTCGAGGAGCAGGGTGTCATCTTCCTCGACACCGACACCGGTCTCAAGCAGCACCCGGAGCTGTTCAAGGAGTACTTCGGTTCGGTCATCCCGGCCGGCGACAACAAGTTCTCCGCGCTGAACACCGCTGTGTGGTCGGGCGGCTCGTTCATCTACGTTCCGCCGGGAGTCCACGTGGACATCCCGCTGCAGGCGTACTTCCGCATCAACACCGAGAACATGGGTCAGTTCGAGCGCACCCTGATCATCGTCGACGAAGATGCCTCCGTGCACTACGTCGAGGGTTGCACCGCGCCGATCTACAAGTCCGATTCACTGCACTCGGCCGTCGTCGAGATCATCGTGAAGAAGGGCGGCCACTGCCGCTACACGACCATCCAGAACTGGTCCAACAACGTCTACAACCTGGTGACCAAGCGCACCAAGGTCGAGGCCGGCGGATCCATGGAGTGGGTCGACGGCAACATCGGTTCCAAGGTCACCATGAAGTACCCGGCCGTCTGGCTGATGGGTGAGTACGCCCGCGGTGAGGTTCTCTCCGTTGCGTTCTCCGGCGAGGGCCAGCACCAGGACACCGGCGCCAAGATGCTCCACCTCGCGCCGCACACGTCGTCGACCATCATCAGCAAGTCTGTCGCCCGTGGCGGTGGACGCGCGTCGTACCGCGGTCTGGTGCAGGTCAACAAGGGTGCCCACGGCTCCAAGTCGACCGTCAAGTGTGACGCTCTGCTCGTCGACCAGATCAGCCGAAGCGACACCTACCCGTACGTCGACATCCGCGAGGACGACGTCACGATGGGTCACGAGGCCACGGTTTCCAAGGTCAGTGACGATCAGCTCTTCTACCTGATGAGCCGCGGACTGACCGAGGACGAGGCGATGGCCACCATCGTGCGTGGATTCGTCGAGCCCATCGCGAAGGAACTCCCGATGGAGTACGCGCTCGAGCTCAACCGCCTTATCGAACTTCAGATGGAAGGGGCTGTGGGTTAGTGACCACGCCAGAGACCGGAGTCATCGGAGCTGTTGCCGGGGAGAACCCGACCGCTCCTGTAAAGGGTGCAGCCACCGGCTCACCCATCACGAACAAGGGCGAGCAGTTCTCGTCGTTCGACGTCAACGCATTCGAGGTCCCGGGCGGACGTGACGAGATCTGGCGGTTCACCCCGCTGCGTCGTCTGCGTGGATTGCACGACGGCAGCGCAGTTGCCAACGCTCAGGTCACCGTCGAGGTGGACGGTGGCGGCGACATCACCGTCGAGACCGTCGGCCGTGACGACGAGCGTCTGGGCAAGGCTGGTGTTCCTGCGGATCGCATTGCAGCGCAGGCATATTCGAGCTTCGAGACTGCGACGGTCATCTCGGTTGGCGCCGAGGTCGAGGTCGAGAAGCCCGTCGTGGTCACCATGACCGGCCCCGGAGTCGACAATGTCGCCTACGGACATACCCAGATTCGTCTGGCGCAGTTCGCCAAGGCGACGTTCGTCATCGACCAGCGCGGCAGCGGAACCTTCGCGGAGAACATCGAATTCGTTCTCGGTGACAGCTCGCAGCTGACCGTCGTGGCCATTCAGGACTGGGCGGACGACGCAGTTCACGTGACGTCACACCACGCTCGCCTGAACCGCGACGCAGTGCTCCGGTACACCTCGATCAGCCTGGGCGGCGACCTGGTTCGCCTCTCCGCCACCGTCAAGTACGACGGACCGGGCGGCGACGCCGAACTGCTCGGCCTGTACTTCGCCGACGCCGGCCAGCATCTGGAACAGCGTCTGCTGGTGGATCATTCGCAGCCCAACTGCAAGTCCAACGTGGTCTACAAGGGCGCGCTTCAGGGAGATCCCGGATCCGGCAAGCCCGACGCGCACACCGTGTGGATCGGCGACGTTCTCATCCGCGCCGCAGCGGAGGGCACCGACACGTTCGAGCTCAACCGCAACCTGGTGCTCACCGACGGCGCCCGCGCCGACTCGGTTCCGAACCTCGAAATCGAGACCGGTGAGATCGTCGGAGCCGGCCACGCAAGTGCAACGGGACGTTTCGACGACGAGCAGCTGTTCTACCTGCGTGCTCGCGGTATCCCGGAGGATCAGGCGCGTCGTCTGGTCGTACGTGGGTTCTTCCACGAAATCATCAACAAGATCGCTGTTCCCGAGGTGCGCGATCGCCTCGAAGCCGCGGTCGAAGCCGAACTTGCAGCAGTCGGCTCCTGACCGCCCTGCCGGCGACCACCCCGTCGCTACGCTCGCCCCGCCTCATCTTGAAGGAATTTCATGTCTACCAGTGACAACACCACCACACCGGCCATCTCGGTCCTCGAGGTTCGTGACCTGCACGTCGAGGTTGCCAACTCCGACGCCAACGCCGAGCCCATCCAGATCCTCAAGGGCGTCGACCTGACGGTCCGCTCCGGCGAGACCCACGCGATCATGGGCCCCAACGGCTCCGGCAAGTCGACTCTGTCGTACGCCATCGCCGGTCACCCGAAGTACCAGGTCACCTCCGGTTCGATCACCCTCAACGGTGAAGACGTCCTCGCGATGAGCGTCGACGAGCGTGCGCGTGCCGGGCTGTTCCTGGCCATGCAGTACCCCGTCGAGGTTCCCGGCGTCTCCATGTCCAACTTCCTTCGCACCGCCGCTACGGCAGTGCGCGGCGAGGCTCCCAAGCTGCGCCACTGGGTCAAGGAAGTCAAGGAAGCCCTCAGCGAGCTCGAGATCGACCCCTCGTTCATCGAGCGCTCGGTCAACGAAGGCTTCTCCGGTGGTGAGAAGAAGCGCCACGAGATCCTGCAGCTGGGCATGCTCAAGCCGAAGATCGCGATCCTCGACGAGACCGACTCCGGCCTCGACGTCGATGCTCTGCGCACGGTCTCCGAAGGCGTCAACCGCTACAAGGAGCGCGAGAACGGTGGAGTTCTGCTGATCACGCACTACACGCGCATCCTGCGCTACATCAACCCCGACTTCGTCCACGTGTTCGTCGGTGGCCGCATCGTCGAGTCCGGCGGACCGGAACTGGCCGACGAGCTCGAGACCAACGGCTACGTTCGTTTCACCGCGGACACCGCAGCTACCCAGGGAGCGTAATCACGATGACCACCTCGGTGCGCGAGCTCGACGTCACAGCGGTTCGGGCCGACTTCCCGATCCTGGCGCGGACCGTGCGCGACGGAAAACCTCTGGTGTACTTGGATTCCGGCGCTACTTCGCAGCGTCCGGTCCAGGTTCTCGATGCCGAACGGGACTTCCTGACGACGTGTAACGCGGCAGTACACCGGGGTGCTCATCAGCTCGCAGAAGAGGCGACGGACGCGTACGAGAATGCTCGCGCCACCATCGCGTCCTTCGTGGGTGCGGATTCGGACGAGTTGGTGTTCACCAAGAACGCCACCGAGGCTCTCAATCTGGTGACCTACGTTCTCGGTGACGATCGCTTCGACCGCCATGTCGGTCCTGGCGACGAAATCGTCATCACCGAACTCGAACACCACGCCAACCTCGTTCCCTGGCAGGAACTTGCGCGCCGAACCGGTGCCACGCTCAAGTGGTACGGCGTCACCGACGACGGCCGGATCGATCTCGATTCGCTGGAGTTGACGGACGCGGTGAAGGTTGTTTCGTTCACCCACCAGTCCAACGTGACCGGCGCGATCGCACCGGTCGAGGAATTGGTGCGACGAGCACGCGCCGTCGGTGCGCTCGTCGTGCTCGACGCGTGCCAGTCGGTGCCTCACATGGCGGTCGACTTCCACGAACTGGGAGTGGACTACGCGGCGTTCTCCGGTCACAAGATGCTCGGCCCTTCCGGGGTCGGAGTTCTCTACGGCCGTCGTGAACTGCTGGCAGCGATGCCTCCGTTCATCACCGGCGGATCGATGATCGAGACGGTCACCATGGAGGTCAGCACTTACGCGCCGCCGCCTCAGCGTTTCGAGGCAGGCGTACCGATGACCTCACAGGTGGTCGGGCTGGGCGCTGCCGTGGATTACCTGAACACCTTCGGGATGGACGCAGTCGCCGCGCACGAGCACGTGTTGGTGGAGGCTGCTCTCGAAAAGTTGTCGGCGATCGAAGGTCTGCGCATCATCGGACCGCAGACGTCCGAGAACCGCGGCGGAGCGATTTCCTTTGTCGTGGACGGTATTCACGCCCACGACCTCGGACAGATCCTCGACGACGAGGGCGTCGCGATTCGCGTCGGACACCATTGTGCGTGGCCGCTGCATCGTAAGTTCGGTGTCGCTGCGACGGCCCGTGCGTCGTTTGCGCTCTACAACACCACCGCGGAAATCGATGTTCTCGTTGCCGCGATCAAGCGTGCGCAGGAATTTTTCGGTGTCGCAGGGGAGTTGAACTGAATCATGCGCATGGAGCAGATGTATCAGGAAGTGATCCTCGATCACTACAAACATCCGCACGGCCGCGGGCTGCGTGAGCCGTTCGGCGCCGAGGTGCACCACGTCAACCCGACGTGTGGCGACGAGGTGACGTTGCGCGTCCAGATCTCCGAGGACGGAACGGTCTCCGACGTCTCGTACGACGGCCAGGGTTGTTCGATCAGCCAGGCGTCGACGTCAGTGCTTAACGACCTCGTCATCGGGATGCAGGTCACCGACGCACTGAAGACCGTGACGGTGTTCAGCGAAATGGTGAGCAGTCGGGGCACCGTCGAGGGGGACGAGGACGTTCTCGGCGACGGCATCGCCTTCGTCGGCGTCTCGAAGTACCCGGCACGCGTCAAGTGCGCCTTGCTCGGATGGATGGCATTCAAGGATGCTGTAGTCCAGATTGTCGACGGCAGTGCTGTGACGACGGCGGACAGCAGTGAATTGGTCGACACGACTGAAGGACAGGGATCATGACCGAGACACAACCAGTGCAGGACGCCGAGGTCGGCGCTCCGGTGAATCCGAATCCCGATTCCACTGCGGAATTCGGTGGCGCACAGGGCAGTGGCACTGTCCCGTCGCCTGAGCGACTCGACGAACTCGAAGAAGCGATGCGCGACGTCGTCGACCCCGAACTGGGGATCAACGTCGTCGATCTCGGATTGGTCTACGGACTCTTCGAAGACGACGGCGTCGTCACGATCGACATGACTCTGACGTCGGCGGCGTGCCCGTTGACAGACGTGATCGAGGACCAGGCACGCGGTGCACTAGTGCGTAGCGATCTGTGTACCGACATGAAGATCAACTGGGTGTGGTTGCCGCCGTGGGGACCGGACAAGATCACCGAGGACGGACGCGAGCAGCTGCGCGCACTCGGCTTCACCGTCTGACGAGGAATCTCAGCACGATCAACTGAATAGATTTCACCGGAGCGTCGGTGCCCGTTCGTCGGGTACCGGCGCTTCGGTTTGTTATATAGGGCCGTTTTAGCCATGATATTCAGGACAATAGTCCCAAATGGTTGTTTGATGAATATTTGCTGGAAGCTGACTCATCGGTAACATCGCAGCTGATTGTCACGATGTGATCTCTGGCGGGCGATTTGCCAGTTTCCACCGGAACCTTCCAATGTATTCGTCTCATTTCGAAGTACCCCGATCAGTTCGAGGCGTCCAGCGGGCGCATATACCTGTTTGCATCATGATCAAGTTGTAAGAGGGAGATTCGTGTGGATGGCAGTCCCGACCGAGGAATCGTTTCCGCAGCTCGTCCGGACGACGAACTCACCTTCCCTCTTTCTGCCGCGCAACTTTCCCTGCTTGTCGCACAACAGCTTCGACCCGAGATACCGGTCAGCATCGCTCAGTACGTCGATGTGGACGGCCCGCTCGACATCGACCTGCTGACCGCTGCCAGTAAGCAGACCGGCCGCGAGATCGGTTCCGGGTACCTGCGCCTGGTCGAGGTCGACGGGGTTGCGCGTCAGTGGCTCGATGTCGACATGGACGATTCCCTCGACGTGGTCGACCTGCGCACCGAATCGGATCCGGAATCGGCGGCGCGCGAATGGATGCGGCGCGAGCACACCGCCGCCATCGATCCGTTCACCGATCGCCTGGTCAAGCTCGCGGTCCTGATTCTTCGCGACGACCATTCCTACTGGTACAGCCGCATCCATCACGTAGCCCTCGACGGTTTCGGTGCAATGTCGATGATGAACCGCACGGCCGAGATCTACACCGCCGCCGTACGGGATCTGCCAGTTCCCCCGGTGGTAACTGCGCCTCTCGAGGCTTTGGTGAAGGCTGAGTCCGACTATCTGGGCTCCACGCGGTGGGAGCGCGATCGCGACTACTGGACTACGAAGATGGCCGACAAGCCGAGCGGAACCTCGCTCGCGTCCTCGACCGCTCCGTCGCAGGCGTGGTCACGGCTGCGGTCGGCGACGGTGCCGGAAGAACTGCGAAGCTCCCTCGAACGCCTTGCCGAAGCGCACGACGTGACGACGTCCTCGGTGGTGATCGGCGCTCTGGCCGCCTACCTCGCCCGGGCGATCGGAACTCGCGATGTCGTACTCAGCCTCCCGGTTTCGGGGCGGACGACAAAGGCTGCTCGCAGGTCCGGCGGAATGATGTCGAACGTCGTCCCGATACGCGCGAGCGTCGACCCCTACTTCGCAGTGGGGGACTTGCTTCGTGAGGTGAAGCTCGAACTCACCGGCGCACTGCGTCATCAGAAGTACCGCCACGAGGACCTGCGACGCGTCCTCAACGCCGGTGATCACAGTATCGCCGACGGCCGCGGCTTCCACGGACCGCTGATCAACCTCATGCTGTTCCACTCCGGAATCACCCTCGGCGACGCGCACGGCGAACTCCACGTGATCTCGACCGGGCCGATCGAAGACCTCTCGGTCAACGTCTATCAGACTTCCGCAGCCGAAGAGATCCAGATCGACTTCGCCGCGAATCCAGACCTCTACACCGACGAGGACATCTCGAGTCACCATCGACGGTTCCTCGAATTCCTCGAATTGTTCTGTGCCGCAGAATCGGGAACTCGATTGATGGACATCGACCCGGACGCCGCGGGGAAGTGGATCGCAGAAGTACAGCACGCCCGCAACGTCGAATACTGGTCGTCGACATTGTCGAACCCGGCCGAGGAACTGGGGTTGCCGGTCGTCGCCGGAACCGGTCGAACGTCCACGCCCCTCCAGATCGAGGCAGACCTCTGCCGCCGCCTCGAGACGATGGCGACGACGATGAACACGAGTCTGTTCGTGCTGTTCCAGTCTGCGATGACCGGACTGCTGCGCCGCGTCGGTTCGGCCGACGAGGTGTCGATCGGAGTCTCGGTTCGCGGATACGGCGCCTCGAATCCGGACGACTTCGTCTCGATGTTCGCCAACCAGCTGGTGCTTCGCTCGATGGTGTCGAACACCATGACGCTCACCAACCTGGTCGGCGCGGTGGACACCGTCGCGATCGACGCCTTCGAACACGCAGACATTCTTCTGTCTTCGGTGACCGCCGCCCTCGGCGAGGGTCGATGGGTGGAGACGGGCCCGTTGTTCCGGGCGATGGTCTGCTTCGAGGAACCGCTCGATGCACACCCGAGATTTCCGGGACTCATGGTCGGTGCGCCGATCGGGTCCGACCTCGCGACAGCTCCGGAACTGTTTGTCTCCCTCGCGATTCCGACGGGTGAGCATGCCGACTTCGATCAGCCGATTTCCGGGGTTCTGGATTGGCTCGGCACGAAAGAGCAAGCCGAAGACCTCGCCGACCGCTATCTACGAATCTTGACCGCAATGGTCAGTGCTCCGCAGTCGGTGCTCGGTGCTGTGGACTTGCTCCGCGCGGACGCGCGCCAGGCGCTTGCACCGCCCGTTCTGCCGACCACGCCGGTCCGAACGCTCTCCGACATCTTCGCCGACCGTGTTCGCGCGACCCCTGACGCGATCGCCGTCGTGGGCGACGAGCGAGTGTCGTACCTCGAACTCGATCGACGATCGAATCGGTTGGCGCGCAAGCTCGTCGATCACGGCGTGCACTCCGAGTCGCTGGTCGGAATCATGCTGCCGAAATCCGTCGACATGATCGTCGCGGCTGTCGCGGTGCTGAAGGCCGGCGGCGGATATCTCCCGCTCGATCGTGCGCACCCGGCCGAGCGCTTGGCGTATGTGGTCGAGGATGCGCAACCGGTGTGCATCATTTCCGATTCCACTAGCCCGAACTCCACCTTCCCGAACCCCACCTTCCTGAACTCTGATGTGACGGTCGTCGGAGTCGACTCCGACGAGTACTCCGGTGCGAGTCTGGAAGCCGATGAGCGCCCGCGTGCGCACGGAGCCGACAATCTGGCGTACGTGATCTACACCTCGGGGTCGACGGGTCGACCCAAAGGCGTCTCCGTCACCCATGCCACCGTGGTGCGATTGTTCGAGAACACGCACGTCGAATTCGGATTCGACGGCAGCGACGTGTGGACGATGTTCCACTCGTTCGCCTTCGACTTCTCGGTGTGGGAACTGTGGGGCGCGCTGCTCCACGGTGGAACTCTGGTGCTGGTCGATCACGAAGTCTCACGCGACCCCGATGCTTTCCGAGCGCTGGTTGCTGCGGAAGGCGTCACGGTGCTCAATCAGACGCCTTCGGCCTTCTACCAGTTCATCGAAGCGGACCTTCGGGCCGATTCACAGACTCGGCTCCGGTTCGTGATCTTCGGTGGCGAAGCCTTGGACCTGCGTCGACTCGGACGCTGGTACGACAATCACCCGGGCTACGACAATCACGCGAAATCCGGGCCCGCGCTCGTCAACATGTACGGCATCACCGAGACGACGGTGCACGTCACGCATCTCGAACTCGACCGACCGAGCGCGAGTTCGGTTACCGGCAGCCGGATCGGTGACGCGATCGACGGACTTCGTGTGTACCTGCTCGACGAGCATCTCTCGCCGGTCCCGGTGGGAATTGCGGGGGAGATCTACGTCGCGGGCGGTCAACTCGCCCGTGGTTATCTGGGCCGGCCCGATCTCACCGCGGGCCGGTTCGTCGCGGATCCGTTCAATGCCGGCGGACGACGGCTGTATCGCTCCGGCGACCGCGCACGCTGGATCGCGCCCGGACAACTCGAGTACCTCGGACGCGGCGACGCACAGGTCAAGATCCGCGGATTCCGGATCGAACTCGGCGAGATCGATTCCGTCATCCTCAGCGCGCCGGGAATCGACGACGCCGTGACCGTCGTGGCTCCGACGCCGGCCGGTGGCGCTCTCGTGACGTACGTGACGGCTTCCGGCGCCGTGGACGTCGACGTCCTCCGCGCCCACGCGGCCGAAGTCCTCCCGACCTACATGGTTCCCGACGCCTTCATGGTCATCGATTCAATTCCGTTGACCACCAACGGAAAACTCGACCGGCGTGCGCTGCCGTCGCCGATCCTGGCCTCCACCAAGGCCTTCCGGCCTCCGACGACAGCGATCGAGGGCAAGGTTGCCGCGGTTCTGGCTGACATCCTGGGTAGCGGACCGCTCGGACTCGACGACAATTTCTTCCATCTGGGCGGAAACTCGCTGGTAGCGACGACGGCGGTAGCGCGCTTGACCGAATCTACCGGGGTTCGGATGCCGCTGCGTGCTCTCTTCGATCACCCCACGGTGTCCGGGATCGCGGCGACCATCGAGCGTGCCGCACAGACGCCGGACGCCGACGGTATTCAGGTAGTGGTCAGGCCGGCGGTACTACCGCTCGCTCCCGCGCAGCAGCGACTGTGGTTCCTCAACCGTGTCGCACCGGAATCAGGTGCCTACAACATTCCGCTGGCGGTGTCGCTGCGCGGCGACGTCGACGCCGACGCACTGGGCGCCGCGATCATGGACGTGGTGACCCGCCACGAGTCACTGCGCACCGTGTTTCCTCAGGTCGGGGACAACGCAACGCAAAAGGTTCTGGGCCTCGGTGAGGGTATCGCGGGGCTCGAGTCGATCGAGGTGGAACGCGAAAGCCTCGAGAGGGTGATCTTCGAATTCTCTTCGGCCGGTTTCGATCTCGTTCGCGAACGCCCGGTGCGCTACTTGCTGATCACTGTCGCCGACGACAAGGAGGGCAGAGACGAGGAAGCCGTCCTCGTCGTAGTTCTGCATCACATGGTGGCCGACGGTTGGTCACTCGCGCCGCTGGCCGCCGACCTCACCGGCGCCTACGCGGCCCGTGTCGGCGGCAACGGACCACAGTGGGCGCCCCTTCCCGTTCAATATGCCGACTATGCGCTCTGGCACCGGGAACACCTCGGTGACGCTACATCCGCCCAGTCTCTTGCCCACTCCCAAATTGCCTTCTGGAAGCAGCGCCTGGCGGGAGCGCCCGAGCAACTCCACCTGCCGACAGACCGTCTGCGCCCACTCGATCCGTCCATGCGCGGAGCCGGTGTCGACATCAGGATCGGCGCTTCCACCCACCAGAAGCTCGTTGCGCTCGCTGCGGATCACGACGCCACTACATTCATCGCGCTGCACGCGTGCTTCGCGCTCCTTCTGGCCCGCTACAGCGGCACTGACGACATCGTCGTCGGAACACCGGTGGCTGGACGAGGGGACAGGTCTCTCGATCTGCTGGTCGGCATGTTCGTGAACACCCTTGCCTTGCGGACCGTCGTCGATCGTGATGCACCCTTCGGGGAGTACCTCGCGCAGGTCAGAGCCGTCGATGTGGATGCCTTCGACAATGCGGACGTGCCGTTCGACGTCGTCGTGGACGCGCTCGAACTGGACCGCTCGTCCTCGCATCACCCGGTCTTTCAGGCGGCCATCACCTCGCGGATAACCACCACTCACACAGCTGAACTCGCAGGAGTGTCGATGACGGCGCGGGCGGTGGAGACGGGGCTGACCAAGTTCGATCTCGAACTCACCGTCACGGAGCGTCGCGAGGGCGGGTCCGCAGCGGGAATCGATGCCACGTTCACCTATTCCACCGATCTGTTCGACAAAACGACCGTCGAAGCGTTGGCGCGTAACTTTGTGACACTCGTGGAATCGGCAGTGTCGGAACCGTCTGCACCGGTTGGTGACCTTCGTGTACTCGGCGCCCGGGAGGGCGCCGTGATATTGCCGCGGCGCGGTGACCTCTCGCTCGGCGAATCGACCTTGGCGCAGATCCTGGGCGAGAGCGCGCTGGCGCATCCCGACGCGATCGCCCTCGAAGACTCCGAGCGGTCACTCACGTACGCAGAGTTGGAGCGCCGATCGAATCGGATTGCTCGATACCTCATGGACCTGGGCGTCGGCCCCGAAACGCCGGTCGCGCTGGCCGTCGCCCGATCGGTCGACTCGGTGCTCGCAGTCTGGGCGGTCACCAAAGCCGGCGGCGTTTTCGTGCCGGTCGATCCTCGCTATCCCGCAGATCGCGTTGCGCACATGCTCGAAGATTCGGGGGTGCGCATCGGAATTCGGTCCGCCGAGGTTGCGGCTGGTCCGGCGGTCGGCGGGAACGTCGCGGTCTGGATCGACCTCGGCGACGCGGACACCGTTGCAGAATGTGCCGCCTATTCCGATGCTGCGATCGACGAAGCGGACAGAACGGGATCGATCTCTGCGGCCTCGGCTGCGTACGTCATCTACACGTCCGGCTCGACCGGAGTGCCGAAGGGCACCGTCGTCACTCACGCGGGTTTGGTCAATCTTGCTCGCGAACAACAGGATCGGTACCGGATCACCGCTGATTCGCGGACTCTGCATTTTGCGTCGCCGAGCTTCGACGGCGCCGTGCTCGAACTTCTGCTCGCCGGTTCGACCGGCGCGACGATGGTGATCGCACCCGCCGACATCTACGGAGGGGAGGCGTTGAGCGAGTTCCTCCGAAGCCGCGAGGTCACTCATGCCTTCATCACTCCGGCTGCTCTGGCGACCGTCGATCCGGCGGGCGTGACGGCACTGGAATGCGTCGTCGTCGGCGGCGATGTGTGCACTCCGGAACTGGTCTCGAGCTGGGGCGACGGGCGCAGACTGCACAACGGATACGGTCCGACCGAAACCACCGTCATGGTCGCCATCAGTGATCCACTTTCACCGGGCGAGCCGATCACCATCGGCGGTCCCATCCGCGGGATCGACGCCGTGGTGCTCGACGCCCGGCTGCAACCGGTCCCCATCGGCGGCGTCGGCGAGCTGTACATCGGTGGGCCGGGCCTCGCGCGTGGCTACCACCTCCGGCCTGCACTGACGTCGGATCGTTTTGTCGCGCATCCGTACTCGACGCCCGGTGCCCGGATGTACCGAACCGGTGATCTTGTCCGCTGGACCAAGGGCCTCACCCTTCGTTATGTCGGCCGTAGCGATCATCAGCTCAAGATCCGCGGGTTCCGCATCGAACTCGGCGAGATCGACGCTGCCCTGATGGATTCCCCTCTCGTGCACTTCGCGACGACAATTCCCGTCGAATCTGCTGCCGGCACCACTCTGGCGTCGTACGTGCTGCTGAACGGACACGCTGATACCGAGTCGCTCTTTGCCACCCTCGCCGAGACGCTGCCGCGCTACATGATTCCGTCGTCGATCACCCCGATCGACGCGATTCCGCTGACCCCGGTCGGCAAACTCGATCGCAGAGCACTACCAACGCCGATTCCGCGCGAAATCCTCGGAACGGGTCGTGATCCGGAGCCCGGGCTCGAACGAACCGTCGCCGACATCTTCGCCTCACTGCTCGACGTATCCGAGGTCCGGGCCGCAGACAGCTTCTTCGATCTCGGAGGCAACTCCCTGGTCGCGACGCAGGTGTCCGCACGGTTGAGCGCAGCGACGGGGTTCGCCGTGGACGTGCGTTCGATCTTCGAAGCGCCGACCGTCGAAGCTCTCGCTGCGCGTCTGGCGGCGAACGCCGAAGAATCAGACGATCGACCTGCCCTGAGCGCCGGTGCTCGCCCGGACCGCCTGCCACTCTCCGCTGCACAACAGCGACTGTGGTTCGTCAATCGCTTCGATCCGCAGTCCTCGGTCTACAACATCCCGTTCGCGATCCGGATCACCGGACACATCCTCGGCGATGCACTCGAAGACGCACTTGCGGACGTCATCGCACGCCACGAGGTACTTCGAACGATCTACGTCGACAGCGCGGACGGCCCGAGTCAGGTCATCCGAGCGCTTTCCGACGTGCAGTTCTCCATCGAGCAGTATGTCGGTTCCGAAGGAGTCGACGCGGCGACGACGGAGTTTGCGGCGACGACGGAGTTTGCGGCGCGGGGGTTCGATCTCGGTTCGGATCTGCCGATTCGGGCACTGCTCGTGCGCGAGGACGCCGACGCTCACGTACTGGTCGTCGTCATCCACCACATCGCCTTCGACGGCTGGTCTCTGACTCCCTTTGCCACAGATTTCATCGCTGCGTACACCGCGCGCGTTGTCGGAGATGCACCAGTTTTTGCGCCGCTCGACGTGCAGTACGCCGATTACGCGCTGTGGCAGCAAGACTCGCTCGGACAGATCAACGATCCGGAGTCTCTGGTTGCCCGCGAGCTGACGTTTTGGACAGCTGCCATGGCGGGCGCCCCGGACGAGGTACTGCTACCCGTGGATCGCGCGCGCGGAACTGTCACCACCAACGCTGTCGGATCGGTCCCGATCGTCATCGACGCGGCGACGGGGGAGCGACTCGGCGCCCTGGCGCGGCGGAGTGGTACGACGCAATTCATGGTCTTACACGCGATCCTGGCGGTTGTTCTCGCCCGTCTCGGTGCAACCGACGACGTGGTGATCGGGACTCCGGTAGCGGGCCGCGGGCGACCCGAACTGGATTCCCTGATCGGGATGTTCGTCAATTCGGTACCGCTTCGCACTCCGGTCGATCATCGAGCGTCGTTCACCTCCCTGCTCGAGGTGGTCCGCGATCTCGACCTTGCCGCCTTCGCGCACGCCGAGTTGCCCTTCGAGGTGCTGGTCGACGCCCTCGATCTCGACCGGTCCACCACACGGCACCCCCTGTTCCAGGTCATGCTGTCGTACCACCAGAATCTGCTCTCGCCGCAGGTCACGGTCCACGACGCGCATCTCGAAGCGCAAGCACTCGAACCGTCCGTCGCGAAGTTCGACCTCGAGTTCACCCTGCTGGCCGGCGATTCCGAGAACACGGAGATCACCGGATCGCTCAGGTTTGCCGAGGCGCTCTTCGACACCGTCACCGCAGAATCGATCGCCGCCCGTGTGCAGTCTGTAGCCCGCGCCGTCGCCGCCGAACCGGACACGGCGATCGACGACATCGAATTCCTCAGCACCCTCGAGCGGGCGTCGCTGATGCCGGTTCGCGGTCCGGCGTGGACGGCCTCGCGTACCTTGGCCGAGATCTTGACGCGGACTGCTACCCGCTCAGGCGAATCGGTGGCCCTTCGATCCGGTGACACCACCGTTCTCTACCGCGACCTGTTCGCCCGTGCGTCTTCCCTTGCCCGGCGCTTGACCACCGAGGGGATCGGCGCCGAAGATATTGTGGCAATAGCCATTCCGCGTTCGATCGACTCGATCGTCGCGTTGTGGGGCGTGGCCTTGACCGGTGCTGCGTTTGTTCCGGTCGATCCGCGATACCCCGCCGATCGAATTCTGCACATGCTCACCGATTCGGGAGCCACCCGCGGAGTGACGACGGAAGCGGTGATCGAGTCTCTGCCCCGCCCGGTTCCGTGGATGACGATGGGTGGCATCTACGGCGACGGTGTCGGGCAGCCGGTTCCGGCCGCACCGATCCGAATCGACAACCTCGCCTACATCATCTACACGTCCGGATCGACGGGAAAGCCCAAGGGCGTCAGCGTCACTCACCGTGGCCTGAGCGCATTGGCCGCCGAGCAGACGGCGCGCTACGGCATCTCGGCGCAGTCGCGGACACTGCACTTCTCCTCACCGAGTTTCGACGCATCCATCCTCGAACTGCTGCTCGCCGTGGGTGAGGGCGGGGCGATGGTGATCGCAACTCCCGACGTGTACGGCGGCGAGGACCTCGCGAAACTTGTCACCGATCACCAGGTGACCCACGCGTTCATCACGCCGGCTGCACTGGCCTCGGTCGATCCCACCGGGCTGGACGTCTTGCAGTCGATCGTTGTCGGCGGTGAGGCCTGCTCACCCGAACTGGTCCGCAAGTGGGCACCCGGTCGCCGGTTGTTCAACGGATACGGGCCGACGGAAACCACCGTCATGGTGTGCATCAGCGATGCCCTGACGGCGGGGGAGACCGTGACCATCGGCGGACCCGTCCGCGGAGTGTCCGCGGTGGTTCTCGACGGTTCCGCTCGGCCGGTTCCCGTCGGGGTCGCCGGTGAGCTCTACATCGCCGGCCTGGGACTTGCCCGCGGCTACCTCGACCAACCCGCCTTGACGGCGACGCGATTCGTGGCGGCGCCGTTCGGTCCGGCCGGCACCCGCATGTACCGGACCGGAGACCTGGTTCGGTGGACGCCGCACGAGACGCTCGAATACGTCGGACGCTCTGATCATCAGGTGAAGGTGCGCGGATTCCGCATCGAACTGGGCGAGATCGACTCCGTGCTCAGCGCATACCCCGGCGTCGAGTTCGCGGTCACCGTGGGAGTGAACGCAGCCTCCGGTGAGACGATGTTGGCGTCGTACGTGGTACTCGGCACGGAATCCGTCGAGGTGGACGAGCTGTTGAGTCACGCGCGCCGCTCGCTCCCGGCCTACATGGTGCCGTCGGCGATCACCCCGATCGAGCGCGTTCCGCTCACCCCCGTCGGGAAACTCGACCGAGCGGCGCTTCCTGCGCCGACACTGCGTTCGTCCGAACGAAGCGTCGAGCCGCTGATCACCGAGACCGAATTCCAGGTCGCCGGCGTCGTGGCAGAACTGCTGGGAATCGAACAGATCAGTGCGTCGGACAGCTTCTTCGAACTCGGTGGCAACTCCCTACTCGCGACCAGACTGGCTCAGCGCCTCGGGGAGTCCCTGGGTAGGCAGATCCCTGTCCGAATGCTGTTCGAGCACCCCGAAATTCGGGAACTTGCCGCCGCACTCGACATTTCCGCCGAGGTAAAGGCACTTCCTCCGATCGCCGTTGCCGATCGCCCGGACCGGATTCCGCTTTCCTACGCGCAAGCACGCATCTGGTTCCTCAACCAGATGGATCCCAGCTCGCCGGCCTACAACGTCCCTGCCGCGATTTCGCTCGACGGTGCGCTCGACGTGCCGGCTCTCGAAGCTGCTGTCCTCGACGTGATCGAAAGACACGAGATCCTGCGCACGGTGTTCCCCGACTCCGACACCGGTCCACACCAGGTGATCCAGGACGCGTTCACCTCGCTGGAATTCGGAAACGCCGACACCCGCGAACCGGCAGAGCTCGCCCGAGAGTTTGCGTCGCGCGGATTCGACGTCACAACCCAAGCCCCCGTTCGGGCACTTCTGCTCGAGTCGACACCGCAGCAACACACTCTGGTCATCGTGATCCACCACATCGCGGCGGACGGGTGGTCGATCGCCCCGTTGATGAAGGACGTTCTCACCGCCTACGTCGCGAGAAGTTCGGGACACGCCCCCGAGTTCATGCCCCTCGAGGTGCACTACGCGGACTTCGCCATCTGGCAGCGGGAAGCGCTGGGCGCGGTGAACGAATCCGAGAGCGTGCTCGGGGCACAGGCGTCGTACTGGCGGGAGAAGTTGCGGGGAGCACCCGAGCTGATCGACCTTCCCAGCGATCGAACTCGCCCGCTCACCCAGTCGTTGAGCGGTGCCCACGCCGCGGTCTCGCTCCCGGCGCACACCCGGATCGCGGTCGAGGCGGTTGCCGCCGCGAATGCGGCGACGCCGTTCATGGTGTTGCACGCTGCATACGCGGTGCTGCTGTCCAGCCTCAGCCGGAGCACCGACATCGTGATCGGATCCCCGGTCGCCGGGCGCGGACACCGAGTTCTCGACGACCTGGTGGGGATGTTCGTGGGCACGGTAGGGCTGCGTACGACGATTGACCCCGGATCCACCTTCGTCGACGTCCTGCGTACAGTCCGGTCCGTCGATCTCGACGCGTTCGCCCACGCGGACATTCCGTTCGAGCAGGTCGTGGACGTCGTGGCGCCGACCCGGGCCACCGACCGTCATCCGGTGTTCCAGACGATGATCTCGTTCCACGGCGCTCATCCGACCGCGTGGGAACTCCCCGGACTTACCGTTCGCGCCCACGAGGTCACACCGGACATCGCCAAGTACGACCTACAGTTCACCGTTGTCGAACAGACCGCAGAGGAGGGCGGCGGCTACGCGGCCTCCCTCACCTATGCACAGGACCTCTTCGACGCCGATACGGCGAACTCGTTTGCGGTGATGCTGGAAACGATCGTCGAGACACTGACCGCCCAGCCCTCCGTCGTCGTCGGTGACGTGGACCTCGTGGGACATGGTCGGCGCGCGCTGCACGGACGTCCGGCCGGCGATGCTCTGACCTTGCCGGAACTGCTGCTTCGCGGCGCCGCCGATCCGCATTCCCTGGCACTTGTCGACGTCGCCGCATCCACCACCCTCACCTACGGCGAACTCGACCGCCGCTCCGACGCGATGGCGTTTGCACTGATCGCTCGTGGAATTACTCCGGAAATGATTGTGGCACTGGCGCTTCCAAGGTCAGCCGACTACGTGATCGCGCTCTGGGCCGTGGCGAAGGCAGGCGGGGTGTTCCTTCCCGTCGATCCCGCGTATCCCGCCGAGCGGATCGAGCACATGCTCACCGACAGTGGGGCAGTCCTCGGTATCACCAGAGGCCGGTATCTGGCCGAACTCCCGGATGTCACGTCGTGGATCGAACTCGACGCAGCCGAATTCACCGCCGAAATCGAGGCCGTCCATTCCGAGACTCTGCCTGACGCGCCACTCGAGCTCGACAATCCGGCCTACCTGATCTACACCTCGGGCTCGACCGGAAAACCCAAGGGCGTGTTGGTCACTCACGCCGGACTGGCAGCGTTCGCCGACGAACAGCGTGAACGCTTCGGGGTCACCACACACTCCCGCGCTCTGAGCTTCGCCTCGACGAGCTTCGACGCTTCGGTTCTCGAGCTGTTGCTGGCGTTCGGCGCCGGCGCAACGATGGTGATAGCGCCGCCGACAATTATCGGCGGCGTCGAATTGCACGAATTGCTCGACGAGCAGGCAATCACCCATGCGTTTGTGACTCCGGCCGCGCTGGCAACTGTCGATCCCGCTGGACTCGACCATCTCGAAGCCGTAGTCGTCGGCGGCGATGCGTGCTCTGCCGACCTCGTATCTCGGTGGGCCCCGGGGCGTCGAATGTTCAACGCGTACGGCCCCACCGAGGCAACCGTCGCGGTCACCGTCAGCGATTCGCTGGCAGCGGGGGAGCCCGTGACTATCGGCGGTCCGATCCGCGGCGTGGACGCGATGATTCTCGATTCCCGCCTGCACTCGGTCCCCGGCCGGGTCGTCGGTGAGCTCTACGTCAGCGGCGACGGTCTCGCCCGCGGGTACCTCGGCAACCCCGCGCTGACGGCGACGCGGTTCGTCGCCGACCCGCACGGACCCGAAGGCGCTCGGATGTACCGCACCGGGGATCTCGTGCGTGAAGATCGCGCAGGGTCGCTTGTCTACCTCGGACGCGCGGACCACCAGGTCAAGGTGCGAGGGTTCCGGATCGAACTCGGCGAAATCGACGCGGTGCTGGCGTCGGAGGCGTCTGTGCATTCGGCCGTGAGCGTGGTCGTCGGTGAAGGTGGCGACGCTCGGATCGTCGCGTACGTCGTCCCGGCCAACGGGGACGTCGACGCCTCGGCGTTACGCCGCCACGCAGCCATATCCCTGCCTGCGCACATGATCCCGTCCGCTGTTGTCGCGATCGACGCAGTCCCGACCACACCGGCCGGCAAGCTGGATCGCACCGCTCTCCCTGCTCCCCTCTGGGAGTCGCCCAGTGGACGCGGCCCGGAAGGCCGCGACGAGATCGCGATCTGCGCTGCTTTCGCGGAGGTACTTGATCTTGCCGACGCCGACACCTTCGCCGATTCGAGTTTCTTCGAACTCGGCGGAAACTCACTCATGGCAACGCGTTTGGTCGCTGCCATCAAGGAACGCACCGGCCTGACCGTCCCCGTCGCGTGGATATTCTCCGACCCGACTCCGGAGGCATTGGCGCGCAGACTCTTCGAACTCGAGGAAAAAGTTGTGACAAGTGACGCGGATACCTCCGCACTTGCAGTAGTCCTGCCACTGCGCCCGGAAGGCCGCGCCGAGCCACTGTTCTGCATCCATCCGGCCATCGGATTGGCCTGGTGCTACGGGGCGCTCGACCGCTACGTCGATTCGAGCAGGCCGCTGTACGGCCTGCAGTCACCGGTCCTGACGGACCCCGAATTCCGGGCGGAGCTGATCGAGGACTTCGCGGCGCGGTACGTCGAGGAAATTCGCGGCGTCCAGCCGCACGGTCCGTATCACCTGCTGGGGTGGTCGATCGGCGGATTGATCGCCCATGCGGCGGCGGTGCAGTTGCAAGCAGCCGGTGAGAGCGTCGCCGACCTGATTCTGCTCGACAGCTTCGTTCTCGAAGACCCGACTATGGCAGGTGCGCAGCCTTCTCTCGCCGAACTGATCGGCGGGTTGGGGATCTCGGTGCCGGACACCGACGAGCGCGATCTGACACCCGAGGACGCCGAAGAACTCTTGCGCGGAGCCATCGGCGATCATCCCTTGGTCTCGAGCGAGCGGATCGAGCGACTGTTCGAGGAGTACTCGGCCGGCGCCGAGCTGGCTCACCGCTACCGTCCGGGCAAGTTCGTGGGCGATCTGCTCTTCTTCTCGGCACAGACCGACACCTTCGACCCACTGCGGACTGCGTCGGCGTGGCGCCCGTTCGTGTCCGGGGTGATCATCGACCGTCCGGTGCCCACGTCACACGCCGAGATGTTCACCGAAGCAGGGCTGGACGCTGTCGGACCCGTGATCAACCTGGCAGTCGGAACGGGCCGTCACGCCGCCCCGGACGTCGACGCGGAACTGGACGCTCTGATCGAGGTTCAGGACGTGCGCGGCTGACTCAGGCGCGCTTCTTCGCTCGCGTCTTGCTTCCACTCGTTTTGCCGGCAGGGGTTTTGCTTGCGTTCGACTTGGCTTCGTCCACACTGCGCTGGAGCGCGGCAACCAGGTCGACCACTTCGGCGTCGGTGCCTTCCTGATCGACCTCGGCGGCAGGGATGACCTTCTTGCCGCCGTTCTCGATCATCTCGTCGAGCAACTGCCGCAGTTGGAGTTGGTAATCGTCGGTGAACTCGGTCGGATCGAAGTCGCCCGCCATGCTCTCGACGAGCGTCTGCGCCATCTTCAGTTCCTTGACCTTCGGCTTCTCCACGTCGTCGAGCGAGGGGAACTCTGCGGCGCGAACTTCGTCAGGCCAGAGGAGCGTCTGGATCACGAGGACGCCGTCGCGGGCGCGCATCGCGGCCAGACGCGTCTTCTGCCGCAGCGTGAAGTGCACGAGTGCTGTTCGATCGCTCTCGGTGAGCACAGTCGAGAGCAGGACGTACGCCTTCGGTGACGCCGAATCCGGTTCGAGGAAGTAGCTCTTCTCGAACAAGATCGGATCGATCTGATCGTTCGGCACGAATTCCAGCACCAGAATCTCGTGCTTCTCGGCGGCTGGGAGCTTGTTGAAGTCCTCGTCGCTCAGGATGACCCGTGACCCGTCCTCCGAGTCGTACGCCTTGTCGATGTCCGCGAACTGGACCGTGTTGCCGCACTCGGAACACACGCGGTTGTACTTGATGCGGCCACCGTCCTTTGCATGGACCTGGTGAAATCGGATGTCGTGGTCCTCGGTCGCCGAGTACACCTTGACCGGAACGTTGACCAGACCGAAGGCTATCGAGCCTTTCCAAATCGAGCGCATGTCTCCCATGATGGTCGCCGCCGGCCGTTTGCGCGAGGCAAACGCTCTCGGTTGATCCCGAACCGTTGTGTCCGGGTGGGCCGGTTCGCGGCGCAGCGAGCGGGTATCCGCTCCGAGAATCCGACTCGCACACCTGGGGGCATACTCCGATGAGTATCCGAACCTTCCGTCGACGCGTCACCGCTGCGCTGGCGATTTCACTGGTTCCACTGCTGTTCGCACCTTGGCCCGCAACAGCCGAACAGGCACGCACCGTCAGGGTCACCGTTCATTCGGATGCGATGGACCGCGACATACCACTCGAGGTGATCCTTCCCACCGACACCAGCGCCCCACGCCCGACGCTGTATCTGCTCAACGGCGCCGGCGGTGGCGAGGACAGTGCAACGTGGGAAGGACGGACGGATGTCCTGGACTTCTTCGCCGACAAGAACGTCAACGTCGTGACGCCGTTGGAAGGAGCGTTCAGCTACTACACCGACTGGCAGAAAGACGATCCCGTACTCGGACGCAATAAGTGGCAGACATTTCTCACCCGCGAACTACCGCCAGTGATCGACGCGCAGTTCAGCACCAACGGGGTCAACTCCATCGCGGCGATCTCGATGACGGCGACCTCGGTTCTCAACCTCGCGATCTCAGCACCGGGGCTCTATCGCAGTGTCGGTGCCTACAGCGGGTGCGCGGAGACTTCCACCCAGCCAGGGCAGGACTACGTGCGGCTGGTGGTCGGCGCGCGGGGAGGCGCTGACCCGACAAACATGTGGGGACCGTTCGACGGTCCCGGATGGCGCGAGAACGATCCCGTCGTGAACGCGGAGAAACTGCGAGGAACCGAACTGTACGTCTCCACCGGTTCCGGGCTGCCGGGTCCACACGAAAACCTTCAGGCACCAGATGTGAACGGAAATCCCGGAGCGCTCCTGAATCAGATCATCGTCGGCGGAATCATCGAATCCGCGGTCAACGGGTGCACGCACGGACTGGCGGACCGACTGAACGCTCTGGGCATCCCCGCGACCTTCGACTTCAAGCCGACCGGAACACACTCGTGGGGTTACTGGCAGGACGACCTACACAATTCCTGGCCGATGATCGCCGGCTCGATGGGAACGCAGTAGTCGGTCCAGAGTGCTCACCTCAGAAACGGCGCGCGCATCAACGTCTTTCGGACGTGCCACGGTGACGATCGGAACAGGGATGCCATCACCTTCGCCGTCGCGGACGCGTCCCGCCGATCGGACAGGTAGGACCGCTGAGCCTCGATCGGTAGATCGAAGAACGTGTCGAAAAATGTCGCGACCTCGCCGGAGCCGAGGGTGAGAAGTGCGTTCAGGCCAACGCGGCGAAGGGCAGACACCGCCCTGGCCGATCGCGGCCAGAGTGCTGCGTTGGGATCCCCACCGCCGGCGATTGCTTTCGCGACATTGTCTGCCTCGGCGAGTGAGGAGGCAACGCTGTATCCCGTTCCAGGATGCATCAAACCGCCTCGCCCGCCGAACTGGAGGATGCCGTCCGGTGAGGACCCCCTCGGGCCTTCGACCGCAAAACGGACTCGCTCGACCGGCGCGTCGTCGGGCACTTCGCAGCCCCGATTGTGAAGTCGGGTGCGCAGACGTGCTTCGAGTTCGCGGAGCCCCAACGCCGGCCGGCCGACGAGGCAGGTCTCCTCGAGGAGAACTCGCTCGTCGTCGAGTGGGACCGCATAGAGGAACGACGGGGCGTCGGCGTCGGAAGTGCCGTTGTCTCTTCGCCAGTCCATGAACCAGGCTTCGCCATCGCCCAGAATCGGATCGGCCAGGGCGCGGTCGACGATCACTCCGAAGGCGGTCTGCTGCGCGGTTGTCACTGTCAGATCGGTGCCTCTGGCGTCGACGACGACGGATCCCGTCAGCTGCGATCCGTCCACGCACTCGACGGTGGTGGGGGACAGTGTTCGAGCGCGCAATGCTCTGAACTGCATGGAAGCATCAGAGAGAAATGATTGCAGTAATGGTGTATTCAATACGCAATATGCGCGATCAAGCTTTTTCTGTCCATCGGTCCACACGTTCGGACATTGAATCCGGCTCGCGATCACCTCGTCCGGCAGCCACGACGGAAGCTCGTCCGCCCACGCCGAATACGTCGGAGTCCACACCCGATGGGGATGCGGATCGACAACGACGACGGTGAGTTGCCGGGCGATACAGCGGGTCGCGAGTGCCCGTCCGGCCGGGCCACCACCGACGATCACCACGTCGGCGGAGGAGTTTTCTGTGCTCACGACCGGCGCACTACATCGATCCCGTTGCGAGCAGACCGCCGTCGACCCGCACGGTTTCGCCGGTGATCCACGCCGCCGCGTCGGAGACGAGGAAGCCAACCAGGCCGGCAACGTCTTCGGGAGTGCCGAGTCGTTTCATCGGGTAGCCCGCCGACGCCTTGTCCTCGCCGGCAGCGACCAGGGCCGCCGCAAACTGCGTCTTGACGATCCCGGGAGCCACGGCATTGACACGAATCTTCGGTCCCAGTTGCCAGGCCAGTTCTTCCGTCAAACGGATGAGCGCAGCCTTCGATGCGCCGTACGCGGCGATGACGCCCGTCGATCGGATCCCGGCCACGCTGGCCAGATTCACAACCGCTCCACCGTGTTCTCCCATCCATGCCCGATGCGCTTGTTGGACGTAGCCGAGGGCGGCAACCACGTTCACGTCGAAAATCTTGCGCACGGCGTCGAGGTCCGCCTCCATGAGCGAACCGAAGACGGGATTGATGCCAGTGTTGTTGACCAGAATGTCGACTGAACCGAACTCGGAGACGGCGCGGTCGACGGCGCCGGAGCGGGCTTCGGCATCGGCAGCGTTGCCCGCGAATGCGACGACCTTTCCGCCGTGACCCAGAGCGGACAGTTCTGTTGCGGCGGCCTCGAGGGGCTCCGGCTTGCGGGCGGTGATCAGGACGTCTGCGCCGCGCGCGAGGAGTTCGGCGGCGACAGCTTTGCCGATCCCGCGACTCGCGCCGGTGACGATGGCGGCGCGGCCTTCGAGGTCGCGAGGACGAGTGCTGTTTTCGCTAGTCATGTCCCGAACGTTAGCGGACTCACACGCTGCTGGTCGGAACGACCGTCAGGTCACGGTAAAATCGATAGTTCTTGTGTCTGAAGTCAGGCATTGTTTACCCGTATTCGTCGTTTTTCCTGAGGAGTTTGCTTGATTACCGCCACTGACCTCGAAGTTCGTGCCGGTGTCCGCACCCTTCTCACGGCTCCCGGGCCCTCGCTGCGCATCCAGCCGGGCGATCGGATCGGACTCGTCGGACGTAACGGAGCCGGAAAGACGACCACACTGCGCATCCTGGCCGGTGAAGGTGAGGCATACGCGGGAAGCGTCGTACGCACCGGTGAACTCGGATACCTCCCTCAGGACCCCAAGGAGGGCGACCTGAGCATCCTCGCCAAGGACCGGGTTCTCTCCGCACGAGGTCTCGACACGATGCTCCGTGAGATGGAGAAGCAGCAGATCCTGATGGGCGAGGTGCTCGATCAGGAATCCCAGGATCGCGCCGTCAAGAAGTACGGCCAGCTCGAGGATCGGTTCTCGGCCCTCGGCGGATACGAAGCCGAGAGTGAAGCCGCACGAATCACCAGCAGCCTGGGCCTCGAAGACCGTATTCTCGGCCAGCCGCTCAGCACACTGTCCGGCGGTCAGCGTCGTCGCGTCGAATTGGCACGAATCCTCTTTGCCGCCTCGGACGGCAGCGGTGCACGCTCGGACACGACGCTGCTCCTCGACGAGCCCACCAACCACCTCGACGCCGACTCCATCACCTGGCTGCGTGGATTCCTCCAGAACCACGAGGGTGGACTGGTGGTCATCAGCCACGACGTCGACCTGCTCAACGACGTCGTCAACCGCGTGTGGTTCCTCGATGCCGTCCGCGGTGAGGCCGACGTCTACAACATGAACTGGAAGAAGTACCTCGACGCGCGCGCCACGGACGAGCAGCGTCGCCGTCGTGAGCGCGCCAATGCCGAGAAGAAGGCCGGCGCGCTGCGGATTCAGGCTGCGAAGATGGGCGCGAAGGCAACCAAGGCCGTCGCCGCGCAGAACATGGCCAAGCGAGCCGACAAGTTGATGGCGAACCTCGACGCAGAACGCGTCTCGGACAAGGTGGCGCGGATTCGTTTCCCCGAACCCGCAGCGTGTGGCAAGACTCCGCTGATGGGCAAGAACCTCACCAAGGTGTACGGCTCGCTCGAGATCTTCACCGGTGTCGATCTCGCGATCGACCGTGGATCGCGTGTGGTCATCCTCGGACTCAACGGTGCGGGTAAGACCACGCTGCTCCGGATCCTCGCGGGCGCGGAGAAGGCGGACGCGGGCGAGCTGATCGCCGGTCACGGACTCAAGGTCGGATACTTCGCTCAGGAGCACGACACCCTCGACGACGACGCATCCGTGTGGGAGAACATCCGCCACGCCGCGCCGGACACAGGGGAGCAGGAACTGCGTTCGCTGCTCGGTGCCTTCATGTTCACCGGCCCGCAGCTCGAACAGCCGGCCGGAACGCTCTCGGGTGGTGAGAAGACGCGTCTGGCTCTGGCCGGTCTGGTGTCTTCGGCCGCCAATGTTCTGCTTCTCGACGAGCCCACCAACAACCTGGACCCGATCTCACGCGAGCAGGTGCTCGACGCGCTCCGCAGCTACACCGGCGCCGTCGTTCTGGTCACTCACGATCCGGGTGCTGCCGAGGCACTCAACCCCGAGCGCGTCATCCTCCTGCCCGACGGCAACGAGGACCACTGGTCGCAGGAGTACCTCGAGCTGATCCAGCTCGCCTGACCCCCTGTGAGTGGTTAGGGAGTCCCCGCACTCCTCAACCACTCACAGGGGCGAAGCCCCTCAATCCCTTCGCCGCACAGACTCCTCGACCAGGTCGAGAACAGCCGAAAGGTTGTCGACGCCGTGGCCGGAGGCGATTCTCGCGACCAGGCCGTCCATCACCAGATCCAGATACCCGATCAGGATTTCGGTGGGAACGTCGTCACGGAGTCGGCCGGCAGATTTCTGTCGGGCGAGGCGCGCACTGGTCGCTTCCGTCAGTTCTGCGGAGCGCTGCGACCATTTCTCACGGAAATCGGCGTCGTTGCGTAGTCGACGCGCTATCTCCAGTCGCGTTCCCAGCCAATCGAATTGATCGGGCTGCGCGAGCATGTCCCGCATGACCTGGACGAGGCCCTCTTCGGCGACGACATCTGCCATCCGGCTCGCATCCTCGCTGGCAAGCGCGAGGAACAAGCCGTCCTTGTCCTTGAAGTGATGAAAGATCGCTCCCCGGGACAAACCGGTGACTTCTTCGAGACGGCGAACTGTGGCGCCGTCGTAGCCGTATTCCGCAAAGCAGCGGCGGGCGCCGTCAAGGATCTGACTGCGCCGTGCCGCGAGATGGTCTTCACTGACCTTGGGCACGGGCATCCCTCCTTTGTCGGGTTGCCTGTGAGCACTTTCGGCCGTAGGCGCTGAATGTCGACTCAGTGCACAAAGCGCTCACGACCACCGATGAAACATGGTTCGCCTTCCGGCGAAAGTGGTCGTGAGCGCTTTGTGACCCGTCATGGGCCGAAAGTGCTCACAGGCACGTAGTGCCTACTAGCCCCGGATCATGTTGCGAAGCACGTACTGCAGGATGCCACCGTTGCGGTAGTAATCCGCTTCGCCGGGGGTATCGATGCGTACGACTGCGTCGAACACGACCTTCTCGCCGTTCTCGCGCGTCGCCGTGACCTTCATGGTCTTCGGGGTGACGCCCTCGTTGAGCTTCTCGACGCCTTCGATGTCGAAGGTCTCGGTGCCGTCGAGCTTGAGCGAACCTGCGGACTCGCCGACCGGGAACTGCAGCGGGACAACGCCCATGCCGATGAGGTTGGAGCGGTGGATGCGCTCGAACGACTCGGTGATGACGGCCTTGACGCCGAGCAGGCTGGTGCCCTTGGCTGCCCAGTCACGCGAGGATCCGGAGCCGTACTCCTTGCCGCCCAGGACGACCAGCGGGATGCTGGCTGCCTGGTAGTTCTGCGACGCGTCGTAGATGAATGCCTGCGGTGCGCCTTCCTGCGTGAAGTCGCGGGTGTATCCACCGGAGACGTCGTCGAGGAGCTGGTTGCGCAGACGGATGTTCGCGAAAGTACCGCGAATCATGACCTCGTGGTTACCGCGACGCGAGCCGAGCGAGTTGTAATCCGCACGCTCGACGCCGTGAGAGTCGAGGTACTGCGCGGCGGGGGTACCGACCTTGATCGGACCTGCCGGGCTGATGTGGTCGGTGGTGACCGAGTCGCCGAGCAGCGCGAGGACGCGGGCGCCCTTGATGTCCTTGACCGGAGCCGGATCCATCGTCATGCCGTCGAAGTAGGGTGGCTTCCGCACGTAGGTGGAGTTCACGTCCCACTCGAAGGTGTCACCCTTCGGGGTTTCGAGGTTCTGCCAGCGGCTGTCGCCCGCAAAGATGGTTGCGTACGACTTGCGGAACATGTCCTGGTCGATCGAGGACTTGATGGTCTCTTCGATTTCCTGCGTGGACGGCCAGATGTCCTTGAGGTAGACGGGGTTTCCGTCGGTGTCGTTACCGAGCGAATCGGTCTCGAAGTCGAAGTCCATGGTTCCGGCGAGGCCGTAGGCAATCACCAGCGGCGGGGAAGCCAAGTAGTTCATCTTGACGTCGGGGGAGATACGTCCCTCGAAGTTACGGTTACCCGAGAGCACCGCGGTGACCGAGAGGTCGTTGTCGTTGATCGCCTTGGAGACTGCCTCGGGCAGCGGTCCGGTGTTACCGATGCACGTGGTGCAGCCGTAACCACCGAGGTAGTAGCCGAGCTTCTCGAGGTACGGCCACAGGCCGGCCTTCTCGTAGTAGTCGGTCACGACCTGCGAACCGGGAGCCATGTTGGTCTTGACCCACGGCTTGGTGGCAAGGCCCTTTTCGACGGCGTTGCGTGCGAGCAGTGCAGCGCCGAGCATGACCGACGGGTTGGACGTGTTGGTGCAGGACGTGATGCCGGCAACAACGACGGCGCCGTGGTCGAGAACGAACTCACCGGCGTCGGACTTGACGACAACCGGCTTGCTCGGACGGCCTTCTGCACCGTTGGCAGCGGAGAGAACGTCGACCGCTCCGTCGTCGGCAAACGACAGAACTGCGGGGTCGGAAGCCGGGAAGGATTCCTCGACTGCCTCGTCGAGCTGGGTGTGCTCGGTCGGGTAGTTCTCTTCCACGTAGTTGTGGATGTCCTTGCGGAACGCAGTCTTCGACTCCGACAACAGGATTCGGTCCTGCGGGCGCTTCGGGCCGGCGATCGAGGGAACAACGGTTCCCAGATCCAGCTCGATGTACTCCGAGAAGACGGGTTCCTTGTCGGGGTTGTGCCACAGGCCCTGTTCCTTGGCGTACGCCTCGACGAGAGCGAGCTGCTCGTCGCTGCGGCCGGTGAGGCGCAGGTATTCGATGGTCTCGGCGTCGATCGGGAAGATCGCTGCGGTGGAACCGAATTCGGGGCTCATGTTGCCCAGCGTTGCGCGGTTCGCGAGCGGAACCTCGGCAACACCGTTGCCGTAGAACTCGACGAACTTGCCGACGACGCCGTGCTTGCGGAGCATCTCGGTGGCGGTGAGCACGACGTCGGTTGCGGTGACGCCGGGCTTGATCTCACCGGAGAGCTTGAAGCCGACAACGCGGGGGATCAGCATGGAGACGGGCTGGCCGAGCATTGCTGCCTCGGCCTCGATGCCGCCGACGCCCCAGCCGAGCACGCCGAGGCCGTTGACCATCGTGGTGTGCGAGTCGGTGCCGACGCAGGTGTCGGGGTAGGCCTGTCCGTTACGGGACATCACGGTGGGAGCCAGGTATTCGATGTTGACCTGGTGAACGATTCCCATTCCCGGGGGGACGACCTTGAAGTCGTCGAATGCGCCCTGGCCCCAACGAAGGAACTGGTAACGCTCGCCGTTGCGCTCGTATTCGAGGTCGACGTTGCGCTCGAGTGCGTCGGCCTGGCCGAAGACGTCGAGGATGACCGAGTGGTCGATGACCATGTCGGCGGGGGAGAGCGGGTTGACCTTGTTCGGGTCGCCGCCGAGGGTGGTGACGGCCTCACGCATGGTGGCGAGGTCGACGATGCAAGGAACGCCGGTGAAGTCCTGCATGATCACGCGGGCAGGCGTGAACTGGATTTCGATGCTCGGCTCAGCTGAGGGATCCCAGCTCGCGATGGCGCGGATGTGATCCGCGGTGATGTTGGCACCGTCTTCGGTGCGGAGAAGGTTCTCGGCGAGAACCTTCAAGGAATAGGGCAATTTCTCGGTGCCGGGGACAGCCGAGAGGCGGAAGATCTCGTAAGAGTTCTCACCGACCTCGAGGGTTCCCTTGGCTCCGAATGAATCGATACTGGTGCTCACGTCTGCTCCACTCGTCTATGAGGGTCGCTACCGACGGGGCTGTGTCGGCAGCTGAAGCGAGGTACTTCGGCTGGTAGATCCTCCGTAGCTCACGCCAATCGCACAGTTCGCGTGAGAACTGTCCGAACATCGGAGCTGCGGTAGAACCTGTCCTGACCGGTGGTACCTCTCGGTCCAAGTCTAACAGTACGCTTGTCCTGTGAGAATTCAGGGCAAGTTGACCGAAACAATCTTCATGCAGACTGCGGGCCTGCGCAACGCAGGCTTGGCTGGGTGACCGCACCCACAGTTGCCACTCAGGCGGCACGCGCGGCGGTTGTGTGTGACGCCGGGTGGCAGTCGACCTGAAGTAGGCTGCATGCAGGCCCGTCGCGGGTCGGCCGCCGACAAACGACCTCGGACCAACTCCCCGCAACTCAGCGGTGGACGGAATCCGAACAGCACCCGGATGAGAGATGTCTGCTCCTACCAATCACGCTTTCGCGCCCGTGCACGTGAAGTCCCCGTCGCACACCGCTGTTCCGTCGGACGTCGATCTCGACGACGTATTCGCGGATCTCTCGACGGACGGCGTCTCCGCCCCCGAGTCCGATGTTGCCGGGCTGACCGCGGTGGTGACCGACGCTCGCGAACGTGGTGTCGACTTGAGCGTCGTCGTCGTCGATGCGAATCCGGGCCGGCCGTCCGATCTTCGGGACCTGGCCACGACGGTCGGCAAGACCGAAGGCGGCACAGTTCTCGTTCTGAGCCCGGATTGGATGGGAAGCTACAGCGACTCGGTCAGCCGCGTCCAACTCGAAACTGCGCAGGACCGGTCATTCGGCGAGAGCGCGAGTGTGACCGCGGACCGTTTCTCGCACGAGATCGTGGCGCCTGGTCCGCCTTGGACGTTGTACACGGTTCTTGTCATCGCCGTCGTGGCGGTAATTGCCGGAATTACCTTCGCGGTCAAATGGCGGCGAGAGCCGGAAAATACGCAAACCAGACATATCGGTTCTGCTTCAGAGATTGCGAAATCTTCCGACCACCGGGCCGATTCCGTCTGACCTTGGTCCTTTTGCGAGATTTTCAGTAACTCGTCGAAAACAGGTACTCACCGCTGTTTGCGGTGAGTACCTGCCCTTTTTGGTGCCTGCATGCCATTCGACCAGCTCAAATACCGTTTGTGTTATTTGTGGCTAAAGTTTCCAAAGAACGCTTGAGTGTCGTACGGTACAACTGGCACTTTTTGGGGAAGAAGTGTCGCAGACAGGCTGATGTTGTTCGACGCGTACTTGTCGGTTGCCTTGTTCTCGAGGTTCCGGCGGTGGCGTTCTTACGACACGTCCGGGTCAACCGTCAGCTCTCGGGCTGTGGGCGACCGGTGCTTGGTCTGCGCATTCCCTCCCCGCACGGATCGGCGACCCAGCGGGCCGTGGCGTTACACGCGAGGGAGAGTTATTTGTGAGGCAAGTAACACGTGGCGGCGAGTCCCGTCGTGGTCCTTCCCGTAAGTCCATGCGCCTGGCGCAGCTGGTCGTCGGGTTCGGCGTCGTCGGATCCCTGATCGTCGGAACGCCGGCCATGTCCTCGGCCGTACCGCCGCCGCCTCCGAATCCGAGTGACTCGGACATCGCCGCGGCAGATTCGCAGGTCTCGTCGAGCGTCGGCACCGTCAGCGCGCTCATCAATCAAGTCGCATCGGCCAACGAACAGTTGTCGGCACTCGACAACGAAGTTGCGATCAAGCGTGAAGACGTCAACAAGACTCTCGTGGATCTGCAGAACGCCCGCGGCGCCGCAGACTCTGCAGCGCAGGCCGTCGGAGTCACCAAACAAGCTCTGAAGGACGCGTCGGCGCAGATCGAAGTCGCTCAGACGGACTTCGACAAGTACGCACGCTCGAGCTACGTCAAGGGCACGAACACCGCGTCGATCTCGTCGTTCCTCGACGCCAAGGGGCCGGGCGACGTTCTCGACCGTGCCCAGGTCCTCAAACTTCTCGCCAATACACAGAGCGCAGTGCTCGACGGTCTCCAGCGAGCACGTACCGAGCAGGCGAACAAGGACTCCGCGACCCGCCAGGCCAAGCAGCAGGCCGACGCCGCCGCCGAGGTCGCCGCGCAGCTGAAGGATCTGGCGGAGCAAGCGATTCAGATCGCGCGCAATGCCCTCGATCAGCAGGTAGCCAAGAAGGCATCGATCGAAGCCGAGCGCAACTCCGCTCAGGCTCAGCTCGACGCCGCCCGCAATGCCGTCGCCGGCTTGCAGGGGCAACGCCAGGCATACGCGACGTGGGACGAACAGCGCCGCGCCGAGGAAGCTCATCAGAAGGCTCTCGAAGCCGCCGCCAAGGAAGCAGCCGCTCAGGCCGCCGCCCGTGCCGCTGCCGACCAGGCAGCCAAGGATCGAGCTGCAGCACTGGCAGCAGCCCAGCGTCCACACACCGCTGTCGAAGACCCGACTCCGACGGTCATCCCGGACGACGACGACACCTGGACGGACGAGGAAACCGGGACCGACGAAGAAACAGGCACGGACGAAGAGACCGGCACCGACGAGGAAACGGTCACCACGCCCAAGCCCACCACCCCCAAGCCCACCACGCCCAAGCCGACGACGCCGAAACCCACCACGCCGAAGCCTTCCGTTACCGGAAGCGCTGCAATCGAATCCGTCATCGACCGCGGGATGTCTCAGCTAGGCGTGCAGTACGCCTGGGGCGGCGGCGACGAGAACGGTCCGACGCGAGGCATCCGTGACGGCGGCGTCGCTGACAGTTACGGCGACTTCAACAAAGTCGGGTTCGACTGCTCCGGCTTGATGATCTACGCCTTTGCCGGCATCGGGATCTCGCTGCCGCACTACACCGGCTATCAGTACACCGCGGGCACGCAGGTTCCGTCCTCGGAGATGAAGCGCGGCGACATGATCTTCTACGGCCCCAACGCCAGCCAGCACGTGGCGCTCTACCTCGGTAACGGGCAGATGCTCGAAGCACCACAATCCGGTTCGAGTGTCATGGTCTCCCCGGTTCGCTGGGGCGGAATGACGCCGTACGCCGTCCGACTGGTGTCCTGACGGTCAGAGGAAATTGTCGCTGACGACCGCATTGTCAGGAGAAGTATCAAGTTCCCGACGTGGTGTTACGGCATCGAGCGCAACTACCTGGAATAGTTGACGGGGAACACGTTACTGTCGGTACTTTTCTAGGTGAAAGCGATGGATTCTTGGTGACCTCACGTGAAGATTCGGTCGGAACGGTCGACGTAAGCAAGGCGGGCGGAAGTGCGGACGGAGCAGCACCTTCCCTGACAGCCGACGTTCAGACCTTGGAACGAGCGATCTACGAGGTCAAGCGAGTCATCGTCGGGCAGGACCGTCTTGTCGAGCGCATTCTCGTCGGTCTCCTGGCCAAGGGGCACGTCCTCCTCGAGGGAGTCCCCGGCGTCGCCAAGACGCTGGCCGTCGAGACTTTCGCGAAGGTCGTCGGTGGTTCCTTCTCCCGCGTGCAGTTCACCCCGGACCTGGTGCCCACCGACCTCATCGGTACGCGCATCTACCGTCAGGGCCGCGAGGAGTTCGATACCGAACTCGGCCCCGTCGTCGCCAACTTCGTGTTGGCCGACGAGATCAACCGTGCCCCGGCCAAGGTGCAGTCCGCGCTCCTCGAGGTGATGGCAGAACGCCACGTCTCGATCGGTGGCAAGCGGTACCACATGCCCGATCCGTTCCTGGTGATGGCGACGCAGAACCCCATCGAGAACGAGGGCGTCTATCCGCTCCCCGAAGCGCAGCGCGACCGCTTCCTGTTCAAGATCCTCGTCGATTACCCGACAGTGGAGGAAGAACGCGAAATCGTCTACCGGATGGGCGTGGCAGCGCCGGAGCCGCACCAGATCCTCGGTCCGGAGGAGTTGGTCAGGCTCCAACGCGTCGCCAGCAACGTCTTCGTTCACCACGCGCTCGTCGATTACGTTGTCCGGGTCATCGCCGCCACGCGTACGCCGCGTGAGGTCGGACTCGAGGACGTCGCCGGCTGGATCGCGTACGGCGCCTCACCCCGCGCGACGCTCGGCATCATCGCCGCGTCGCGGGCCCTCGCTCTCGTCCGCGGGCGCGACTACGTAGTGCCGCAGGACGTCATCGAGGTGATCCCGGACGTGTTGCGTCACCGTCTCGTTCTTTCCTACGACGCCATGGCCGACGAGGTGACTCCCGACGCCGTCATCGCCCGGGTGCTGCAGACCGTCGGACTGCCGCAGATCGCCGCGCGGCCGGTTCCTACCGTTCCCGGACCGCCCCAGCAGGGCGCACCGCAAGCACCGCAGTTCAACGCACCGGGCACAGCTAATCCGCAGGGCAACGGCGCGCCGATCGCGACCGCTGAGACGATGAGTCGCCCGCAGTGACCGAAGGCCGCGACGGTGGCCAGGCGACACCCGCCGGATCCACCGGTTCTCCGCCGTCGTTCCGATCCGGCGAGCTCAGCGATCCCAAACTCACCGCTGCGCTGCGCACCCTCGAGCTGACGGTTCGCCGCCGCCTCGACGGTGTGCTGCACGGCGATCATCTCGGCCTGATTCCCGGTCCGGGTTCGGAGCCGGGAGATGCCCGCGAGTATCAGCCGGGCGACGACGTGCGGCAGATGGACTGGTCCGTCACCGCACGGACGACGCACCCACACGTGCGTCAAACGGTCGCAGATCGTGAGCTCGAGACGTGGCTCGTCATCGACTTGTCCGCAAGTCTCGACTTCGGGACCGCCGGATGCGAGAAGCGCGACCTGGTCGTCGCCGCAGCCGCGGCGATCACTCACCTGACCAGTTCGGGCGGTAACCGCGTCGGCGCCATCATCTCGACCGGCGCACAGACAACTCGAATTCCGGCCCGCGGTGGGCGAATTCACGCACAGGCGATGCTCCGCAAGATCGCGACGACTCCGCACGCGCCGGACGGGGTACGCGGTGATCTGGTCGGCGCGATCGAAGCGCTCAGACGCCCACAGCGTCGGCGCGGACTCGCGGTGGTCATCAGTGACTTCCTCGGGCCGATCGACTGGGAACGCTCGCTGCGCGCCATTTCGGGACGGCACGACGTGCTCGGCGTCGAAGTGGTCGACCCGCGTGACCTCGAACTGCCCGACGTCGGCGACGTGGTGCTCCACGATCCGGAGTCCGGTCGGACGAGAGAATTCACCACGACGCCGCAACTGCGAGCAGACTTCGCCAGAGTCGCCGCTGAGCACCGTGTCGAGGTCCGACAAGCTCTACGTCGTTGCGGCGCACCGCTGATGTCTCTGCACACCGACAGGGACTGGATCGCCGACGTCGTGAGATTCATCTCGGCACGCCGCCACAGTTATGGTGCCGGCGCCGGAACTGGGGGCGTTCGTTCGTGAGTCTTTCTCAATTCACCGCACCGTGGTGGCTGCTGTTCCTCGCTGTCATCGCCGCGTTGGTGGTCGGTTACGTTTTTGTCCAGAAGCAGCGTGAAAAGCACACACTTCGGTTCACGAACTTCGCGCTACTGGAGAAGGTCGCGCCTTCGCGGCCGGGGCGGTGGCGTCATATTCCGGCGATTCTGATGGTCGTCGCGTTGGTGTTCTTCACTGTTGCCCTCGCCGGTCCGACGGCAGACAAGAAGGTCCCGCGAAACCGCGCCACCGTGATCCTCGTGATCGACGTGTCGCTGTCGATGCAGGCCACCGATGTCGAGCCGACGCGATTGGCAGCAGCGCAGGAAGCAGCCAAGTCGTTTGCCGACGGTCTCACTCCTGGAATCAACCTCGGGTTGGTCGCATTTGCCGGAACCGCCTCGGTTCTGGTGTCGCCCACCACGAATCGTGACGCGACGAAGGTCGCCATCGACAACCTGAAGCTCAGTGAGCGGACGGCGACGGGCGAGGCGATCTTCACCTCCTTGCAGTCGATCGACACGCTGTCGGCGGTTCTCGGCGGAAGCGATCAGGCGCCCCCGGCGCGCATCGTGTTGCTGTCCGACGGTAAGCAGACCGTTCCCGAGAACCCGGACGATCCGCGGGGCGGATTCACCGCTGCCCGTCAGGCCAAGGACAAAGGCGTTCCGATCTCGACCATTTCCTTCGGAACGACATACGGACGCGTCGAGATCGAAGGGGACCGAATCCCCGTCCCGGTCGACGATGCGTCGTTGAAAGAGATCGCCAACCTGTCCGGGGGAAGTTTTTTCACGGCATCGAGCCTGGAAGAACTGCGCGAGGTGTACGACACGCTCGAAGAGCAGATCGGTTTCGAGACGACTCGAGGCGACGCGAGTCGACCATGGTTGATCCTCGGCGTCGTGTTCGCGACCGCAGGTCTGACGATCGCCCTGGTACGCAGGCAGCGTCTGCCTTGATCGAGAGCAGTTCCGAATTGTCCAAATACCGCTGGTACGCGGCCCGCAGAGAATTGATAGGTTGATCGCCATGTCTATCCCTCCCACGCCAGTGGTTTCCGAACGGACCGTCACCACACCGCGCTCGGTGCTCGTCACCGGCGGCAACCGCGGAATCGGCTTGGCCGTCGCTCAGCGACTCGCTGCAGACGGTCACAAGGTAGCCGTCACGCATCGCGGTTCCGGTGTCCCTGAAGGTTTGTTCGGCGTTGTCTGCGACGTCACCGACACCGAGTCGATCGACCGGGCGTTCAAAGAGGTCGAGGCACACCAGGGCCCGGTTGAGGTCATCGTCGCCAACGCCGGCGTCACCGACGACACACTGATCATGCGGATGAGCGAAGAGCAGTTCACGAGCGTCGTCGACGCGAATCTGACCGGAACCTTCCGCCTCTCCAAACGTGCGACCCGTTCGATGCTGCGCGCGCGTTTCGGACGGTTCATCTTCCTCGGTTCGGTGGTGGGTCTGGCAGGACAGGCCGGCCAGGTCAACTACGCCGCGTCCAAGGCAGGCATCGTCGGTATCGCTCGTTCCCTGACCAGGGAACTCGGCTCGCGCTCGATCACCGCCAACGTGGTCGCTCCCGGATTCATCGAGACCGACATGACGGCCGCCCTGGGCGACGACGTCAAGGACAAGGCCACCGAGTTCATCCCGTTGCAGCGGACCGGAAAGCCGGAAGATGTTGCAGCAGTTGTCAGTTTCCTCGCCTCGGACGATTCGGCATACGTCTCGGGTGCGGTCATCCCCGTCGACGGCGGACTCGGCATGGGGCACTGACCCGCTTTTTCGAACACGCACACCTTTCTCGTACGTCTGAAATCAGGAGGACATCTCATGGGCGGTTTGCTCGAGGGTAAGACCATTCTTGTCACCGGCATCATCACCGATTCGTCGATCGCGTTCCACGTGGCCAAGGTCGCGCAGGAGCAGGGCGCGAAGGTGCTCATCACCGGGTTTGATCGTCTGCGCCTCATCGACCGCATCGCCCAGCGCCTGCCGCAGCCCGTGCCGCCGGCAATCTCGCTCAACGTCCAGAGTTCGGAGGATCTCGCATCTCTCGCCGAGCGTGTTCGCGAGCTGGCTCCCGAGGGTATCGACGGCGTCGTCCACTCGATCGGCTTTGCCCCCCGTTCCTGCCTGGGAAGCCCGTTCATGGACGCGCCGTGGGAGGACGTGGCGGTCGCACTCGAGGTGTCCGCATACTCGTACAGCGCACTGGCCAAGGCGTTGCTGCCGGTGCTCAACGACAACGCGTCCATCGTCGGTATGGACTTCGATCCGGCACGCGCGATGCCGTTCTACAACTGGATGGGCGTCTCCAAGGCGACGCTCGAGGCCGTGAACCGCTACGTGGCCAAAGAGGTCGGCGTTCGTGGCATCCGCTCGAACCTGGTGTCCTCCGGCCCGATCAAGACCCTGGCCGCCAAGGCCATTGCCGGTGACAGCACCGGTCCGGGCGCGGAGTTGGACAAGCTCAACACCGCATGGGACGGCGCTGCGCCCATCGGCTGGGACGTCGACGATCGCGAGCCCGTGGCCAAGACCGTCTGCACCGTCCTCTCGGATTGGTTGCCCGGCACGACCGCGTCGATCATCTACGTCGACGGTGGCTTCCACGCGATGGTCGGCTAGTAGCACTAGTTCTACTACGCAGGTGAGTACCCGGGTGACCCCCGCCGAACGGCATCGCGCAAGATTGAACTCATGACCGCAAGTATGGACATGCAGTTCGATGCTCTTCTCGTTTTGTCGTTCGGCGGTCCCGAAAAACCCGAAGACGTACGACCCTTCCTCGAAAACGTCACGCGCGGTAGGGGAGTGCCGGCGGAGCGCCTCGACGCCGTCGTCGAGCACTACATGCATTTCGGTGGGGTTTCACCTATCAACGCGCTCAATCGGGACCTGATCGACCGGGTCGAGGGTGAACTGGCAGCAGCCGGCCTGGACTTGCCCGTGTACTTCGGCAACCGCAACTGGCACCCGATGGTCGAAGACACCGTTGCCAAGATGCGCGAGGACGGTGTCCGCAACGCCGCCGTGTTCGCCACGTCGGCGTGGGGCGGTTACTCCGGGTGTCGGCAGTACCACGAGGACATCGCTCGTGCCCGTGAGGCGGTCGGTGACGGCGCACCGACGCTGACCAAACTTCGCCAGTACTACGACCATCCGCTGGTCGTCGGCGCATTCGCCGACGGGGTCCGAGCTGCCCGCGCCGAGTTGCCCGAAGCGACTCGCGATACCGCGCGCCTGGTGTTCACAGCGCATTCGGTACCGATTGCCGCAGACCGCAATGCGGGTCCGCCGACGGAGGGCGGAAACCTCTACAGCCGACAGGTCGCCGAGGCCGCGAAGCTTGTTGCCGAAGCCGTCGGCGTCGAAGATTTTGATCTGGTGTGGCAGTCGCGATCTGGCCCGCCGCAGGTTCCGTGGCTTGACCCTGACATCTGTGATCATCTGGATACGTTGTCCGCCAAGGACGTTCGCGCTGTGATCGTGTGCCCCGTCGGTTTCGTCTCCGATCACCTCGAAGTGGTGTGGGACCTGGACACCGAGGCCAAGGACAAGGCAGCCGAACTCGGGATGGATTTCGTTCGTGCAGCGACACCCGGCCGCGATCAGCGTTTTGCGCAGCTGGTGCCCACGCTCGTTCAGGAACTGGCCGAGGCCGAGCAGCCACTGCGACTGGGGGTCGAGCCGCTGCTCGGCTCGACCACCAACGGACGCTCGTGCGCAGTGAACTGCTGCGCGGCCGTTCAGCGTCCCCGCTGACGGCCCGACGCTCAGGTGTTCGGCTGCTTGAGCTTTCCGCAGGGTCCCGGAACGGTTGACGTGCTGCGCGAGGTGAGGAGCGTCTCGACGACCTTTCGGTCTTCCGGGCTCAGTGACGGGTCGATGTAGTTGAGTTCGGGCGCTCCCAGTTCGCGGACTCGCCCGGCGAGGGTCGCGACAAACGAGACCCGTTCCTCGTCGTCGTCGTTGACGTCGTGGATCTGCAGAACCGACACCGGGAACTTGCGGAGCGTCACGGGCAGGAAGCGGGCGCTCAACACGTGGTCGACGTTGAATCCGGCCCATTGCCCCTGGTTGGCTTCCACGCATTCGGCGTCGGAGTGAATTGCGCTCTCGCCGATGTACTTACGGGCGGGCAGCATCTTCTTCGGTGCAAGTTCGGATGCGCCTTGCTGAAGGACGGGAAAGTCGCCGTCCGAGTACAACCACGGTTGGTTGGCCATCGAGATCAACCGGCCGGCGTCCAGATCCGGCAGATAACGAGACTTGAGGAGAAACGCGACGCTGTCGACCGAGATGCCCAACAGTTCGGCAGCCTTCTGTCGGCTCATCGCAAACGTCGGGGCATTCTTCGGGGCGATCTGGATCAAATTGACCATGCGAACTCCTGTGAGTGTTCAATTGTTGCGGGCTTGGTACAGCTGACATGACAATTCGCGGATTATCAACCTCTAGCTGATTTCCGACTTTTAGATGAGTCGGTTGTCACCATCCGAGTTCGCGCAACCGGGGATCCCCGATCCCGAAGTGGTGTCCGATCTCGTGGATCACGGTTCGGCGAACCTGCTCGATCACCTCGTCTTCGGTGCTGCAGATCGCACAGATGGCCCTGCGGTAGATCGTGATGCGGTCGGGAAGTACGCCTGCGTACGTGGTGGTTCTCTTGGTCAGCGGGATACCTTGATACAGCCCGAGTAGCCCTGGTCGTCCTCCTTCGAGTTGAACGGTCACCGCGACATTGGCCATCTCCGCACCCAATTTGGGCGGCAGACTGTCGAGCGCCCGTTTGACCATGTCCTCGAACTGACTGTCGTCCACGTCGATCATCTGCCCATTGTGCGTGTGGGGGCGAGATCCGGGTGTGTCCATGTGGAAACAGCGCAGCTTACGGCTATGTTCATTGCGTGGCCGAAGACCTCTATCACCGTTACGAATTCACATTCATCGTCCAGATGCTGACAGTCTCGCAAGAGCAGGCGATCGAAGAGAGCTTGGGCGGAAGAGTCGAGGATCGACGTGGGTTGCAGTTGCTGACGCTCACCTCGGAGGGCATGCGCGCAGCGACGACGGCTATCACCGTGGTGGACCAGTTGGTGGCCGCGGGCGTGCGCCCACAGCGGACACATCCTGACCTGGTGTCACGCCAGGACATTGCCGACCGTGCGGGCGTGACCCGGCAAGCCGTCGGGCAGTGGGTGCGAGGGGTCCGGCAGGCCGCCACTCCTTTCCCGATTCCGTACAACTCGGTGGCCGGTGGTATCTGGTTCTGGGGTGATGTCCTGGATTGGTTGCGCCGTCAGGGGTACAGCCAGGACACCGGTCTGCGCTACCCGACGCTGGACGAACATATTCGAATCGACCGCCACATCGCGATCAATCACAAGCCCGGGCGTTGACCAGACGAACTGTTTGCTTGAAAATAGCTATTGAAACAAACCGACGGTAGGTATAAAGTCCCTAAATACCTCAATCAATCTATCGGTGCGTCGACCCGGCTCTGGGGGGAGCCGGGTCTGCGCTGCGGATACTCGAGCATGCGAGCAGGAATCCATGGTTTCAACCCCCGAAGTCACACCGATGCCCACATCCGCTGCCCTCGCGACTTCTGTGGCCACTGCGGGTGTAGGAGCTACGGTGAAGCTACGCGAAGGTGGATCGGCCAAGGGGCGCTTGCGGGCGGCCACCGCGGCGCTGTTCCGGCGCTCGCGCCCACACGTCGCTTCCGCGCCGCCGTTGAGCGTGCTCCTCCTCGTCACCTTCGACAACGGTCTTTCTCAGCGGGCCGCCCTGGTTCTTCGGGAGGCAGGACACCAGGTCCGCACCTCCGTCGTAGCCGACGCAGAAGCGGCGCTGGCCGCAACGGCGGCCGGGGATTTCGATATCGTCATCTGCCCATTCCTGAAAGCCTATGTACCGGAATCCATTTGGCAGCGGTGGACGACGATCATCATTCACCCCGGCCCACCCGGAGATCGCGGACCGTCGTCGCTGGACTGGGCAATTGCAGACGACGAACCGATCTGGGGAGTCACCGCATTGCAGGCCGCCGAGGAACTCGATGCAGGAGCGGTGTGGGCGTGGCGGACCTTCGAACTTCCGAGCGGGGCAACCAAATCCTCGGTGTACAACGGGGCAGTCACCGACGCGGCGATGGAGTGCATAGCGGAGGTCGTCGAGCATTTCCGTACTCCTGATTTCCAGCCGATCCCGTCCGAGCGCGTTGCCAGGCCCGTGGCATCGGCCCGATCGAGGCCGAGCATGAAACAGTCCGATCGCGTGTTCAGTTGGGCGGAGGACGCATCGAGCATCGTCCGCGCCGTCAACGCCGCCGACGGGTTTCCCGGCGTCGCCGTTCAACTCGGGCTCGACCGGGTCTACGTCTACGACGCTTTCCTCGACGCCCACGTCGATGCGGCACCTGGCACCATCGTCGAGTACTTCCACCAGGCAATACGTGTTGCTACCGGTGCCGGTTCGGTGTGGATCGGGCATGCGCGGCTCGTCGGCGCGGGCAATGTCAAACTTCCGTCGACCGCTGTCGTGCGGCCGGACGTGTTCGTTCCACAGGTCTGGGAGAGTCGCTATCCCGAGACCGACTATCACCGGGACGGCGATATCGGACATCTCTCGTTCCGCTTCTACAACGGCGCGATGAGTACCAAGCAATGCGCACGCCTGGCGGCCAGGCTGCGCTGGGCGATCGCGCAGGACACCAAGATCCTTGTCCTGACGGGCGACTACGACAGATTCAGCAACGGTATCCACCTCAACGTCATCGAGGCGGCGTCGGATCAAGCCGGAGAAGCGTGGGCCAATATCAAGGCCATCAACGAGATCGCGAAAGCGATAGTCACCTGTACGGAGCAGGTAGTGGTGGCGGCTTTCACCGGCAACGCCGGTGCCGGTGGGGTCATGCTCCCGCTCGGGGCCGACGTAGTCGTGGCCAGGGACGGTGTGGTTCTCAATCCTCACTACGCCACGATGGGCCTGTTCGGCTCGGAACTGCACACGTACACACTTCCGACCCGGGTCGGCGAGGAGCAGGCACGCAGCCTGCTGACCGAATGCAGTCCTATCGGTATTCGTCGCGCATTGGACATCGGACTGGTCGACGCGATCGGCCCCAGGCGGCCGGATCTGTTCGAGGCGTGGCTGGACAAGGTCGCCGTCGACTTACTCGAAGGAGATCGCCTGGAATCGATGCTGGAGCGCAAACGTCTTCGGCTGGAACGCGATCCGGTGCAGCCCTACGAGGAACGTGAACTCGAGGAGATGAAGATCGACATGTTCGGTGACCGCAACGGGTTTGCCGAGAAACGCCGGAACTTCGTGCTCAAGCTCTGATCGACACACTGTTGGCCGAAGCAACACGGGCGATGCGGACGACGTCCCACAGTCGTCGCAGCAGGTCTTCACGCGTCTGCGCGGTGGACACGCTCGGTGCCTGGTTGGTCCCGGCCGACGCGGCGACGGCAAGAATTGCTGCCACGTTGTCTGCGGTGTCGATCACCTGCAGATGCCGCGGTGACAGCGTCGACGGCCAGCGATACCCGGCCTGCGCCTGCAGTGCTTCGGCGACCAGGGTGCGCGCGTCGCTTCCGGGCATACCCGTGGCAACAGTCGGAAGCCCGCCGAGGATCTCCGCTGCATCCCGAACAGCTTGACGCAGTTCGTATTCGGCTTCACGGAGCCCGATCGTTTCGGCGCTGCCCGCCACAGTCGGGATGGAGAAGACCGTCCACCGCAAGACGTCCGGGCCTTCCTTCGACGGCACGAGGCCGACTCCAGGTTTGCCGACGGCGCCGATTTGTATCCCCTCACCCGCTGTGATCGCAGCGCGAGCGAACTCGGTTCCGGTAGGCAGGCCTCGCACGTCGCCGGCCGTGGGAAGGACCAGGCGGACTTCGGCAGCCTCCGAGCGCGCGATTCTCAGCAGCGTGGAGATACCGGATGCCGTGAGACCCGGCCACTCGAGATCGTGGCGGACTGCGGTTTCCGCATCGGCGGCCCCGATCAGGTGCATCGGTGCCCACGCGGCAAGGGCGTCGATGACGTCGTCCGGCGCAGCGTCGCCGGCGAGCCATGACGCTGCCCACACGGTGAGGCTTGCGCTGGGAGAACTCATGACCGTGAAGTTTAGTTCGGCGTGGCGAGATGCGCGGCCCCGGCGTTGTGACCTAGCGTGATCCGGCGTGAGCGGTGGCAACGGATACGGTGACATTTTTGCGGGTCATACCCGTAAACAGAAGCGCGTGACGCCCGAAGTGGCGGCCGAACGTGATCTAGTCGTCGAGGATGCGGCGACGGGATTCTGCGGGGCGGTGGTCGGTTTCGAGCGCACGTACGACGGCGATTTCGTGCGCCTCGAGGACGGGCGTTCCCGGACGCGGTTGTTCGCGATGCGCGAGGCGGCTTTCCTCGTGGACGGCTCACCGGTCACCCTCGTCCGGCCTGCGCCCAAGGCCGCGTCCACCAAGCCCGCACGGTCGGCTTCGGGTTCGACGCGAGTCGAAGGCTTGCGTGCCCGCACGGCACTGCCCAGCCGGATCTGGGTGGAGGGAGTGCACGACGCGGCCCTCGTCGAGCGGGTATGGGGTCACGACCTTCGTGTCGAAGGTGTTGTCGTCGAACATCTCGAAGGACTCGACAATCTGGGGGAGCGGCTTGCCGAATTCGGTCCAGGTCCCGGTCGCCGCGTCGGGGTCCTGGTCGACCACCTGGTCACCGGTTCCAAGGAAACCCAACTGACGCAGGGCCTCGGCCCGAACGTGCTGGTGACCGGTCACCCGTACATCGACGTCTGGGAGGCAGTGCGCCCCACATCCGTCGGTATCGCAGCCTGGCCGAAGATCCCGCGCGGCGAGGATTGGAAGACGGGAATCTGCCGCGAACTCGGTTGGGGGACCCCTCAGGAGGGCTGGCGGCGGGTCTACAACTCGGTGGAGAGCTTCCGCGATCTGGAAGCTCCGTTGATCGGCGCTGTCGAACAACTTGTCGATTTCGTTACCGAGCCGAACTGACGTAGCGGCGGCCTGGGTCACACATTCTGGTTAGATGGTGTTGTGGCTGCACTAATTTGGCTGATCGGAGCACTTGTGCTCGCCGGGGCCGAGGCGTTGGTGGGGGATTTCTTCCTGCTGATGCTCGCCGGTGGGGCACTCGCTACTGCCGGTGTCAGTGCTGTCACCGACTTCCCGGTGTGGGTCGACGCCGTCATGTTCGGAGTTTTCTCCGCCGCTCTGGTCCTGGGCGTGCGACCGATCATGTTGCGTCGCTTCGGTAGTCCGCCGCCGACCCCGACCGGAATTCAGGCACTCGAAGGTAAGCACGCTCTGGTTCTGGAAGAAGTAGGCGAGCATTCCGGGCAGGTCAAGTTGGACGGCGAGGTGTGGACTGCCAGGCCGTACGACACCACCGAGGTGTACCCGCCGGGCACCAAGGTGACGGTGATGGAAATCAACGGCGCAACAGCAGTCGTCTGGAGGGGACCTTAATGGCAGCACTCATAGTGCTCGGTGTGTTGGTGCTATTCGTGATCTTGGTGGTCGCGAAGTCTGTGGCACTGGTACCGCAGGCAGAAGCCGCGGTCATCGAACGGCTCGGCAGATATTCGAAGACGGTGTCCGGTCAGCTGACGTTCTTGATCCCGTTCGCCGATCGCGTGCGCGCCAAGGTGGATCTTCGCGAGCGCGTCGTCTCCTTCCCGCCGCAACCGGTGATCACCCAGGACAACCTGACACTGTCCATCGACACTGTGGTGTACTTCCAGGTCACCAATCCCCAAGCTGCGGTGTACGAGATCAGCAACTACATCGCTGCCGTCGAGCAGTTGGCAACCACGACGCTGCGAAACGTCGTCGGTGGAATGACTCTCGAAGAGACGCTGACCTCGCGTGATTCCATCAACGGTCAGCTTCGCGGTGTCCTCGACGAGGCAACCGGTCGCTGGGGCCTGCGAGTGGCCCGCGTCGAGCTCAAGAGCATCGATCCGCCGCCCTCGATCCAGGAGTCGATGGAGAAGCAGATGAAGGCGGACCGTGAAAAGCGCGCCATGATTCTGACGGCTGAAGGTCACCGTGAGTCCGCTATCAAGACCGCCGAGGGTGCAAAGCAGAGTCAGATTCTTTCTGCCGAGGGCAACAAGCAGGCGTCGATCCTGAACGCCGAGGGCGAGCGTCAGTCTCAGATCCTTCGCGCTCAAGGTGACCGCGCGGCCAAGTACTTGCAGGCCCAAGGCGAGGCCAAGGCCATCGAGAAGGTCTTCGCCGCCATCAAGTCCGGTAAGCCGACTCCGGAATTGCTTGCATACCAGTACCTTCAGACGTTGCCGCAGATGGCGCAGGGCGATGCAAACAAGGTCTGGCTCGTACCCAGCGACTTCGGTGACGCACTGAAGGGATTTGCGAAAACGCTTGGCGCGCAGGGACAGGACGGTGTTTTCCGTTACGAGCCGCCGGCCGCCGAAGAGAATCTTCCCAACCCCGAGGACGATTCAGCTGAGGTGGCAGAGTGGTTCGAGACAAAATCCGACCCGGCCATCGCAGAAGCGGTGCGCGCCGCTGAAGTTGCTGCGCGCACACCCGTCGAAGATCCGGCAGCTGCAGTCAGGCACCGCCGTGAAAGTGCGCCCGAGCAGCCTGGATTCACCGATCCCACGCTACCGCAGCAGGGTGAAAACCCGTGGCCCGGTCAGCTACCGCTGCCGTCCGAGCGTGAAGAATTCCAGCAGAAGTACCCGTACCAGGGTCAGCCGCCGGAAGGCGGCCAGCGCCAGTAGTCACCTCTCGTAGTAGTAACTCGTAGTAGTCGGGACGGGCACTCATCACCTATGTGATGAGTGCCCGTCCCGTTCCACATACAGCGATCGCCCAGAGGACGCTGACGAAGGTTCCCATGATGAACTGCTCGGACGCGTGCGGTTCGCGAAGTTCCGGGTACCGTGCGAGTCCCTTGACGGCCAAGACGATCGCGATGCCTTCCGGCCAGGTCGCGAGAATCGACGCCGTCACCGCGAGCCGCTCGAGTATCCCGATCACACGTCCGCCACGAAGAGGTCCGGCATCCGGTGCCGGGCTTCCGTCTGGTTGGCGGCGGGCGATCTTGAAAGTGGCGAGCACCATCGGTGCGCCGGCCGTGGCGGCGGCAAGTACGCACAGGACAAGCGTCGCCCCAAGTGCAAATCCGGTGACCGGGCTCGTTCGGGTCGATGCCAGCGCGGCAACACCGAGCGCTGGTAGAGCCACCACGGACGACGCCCATTCGGGGACTTCGAGTCGACCACGACTGAGCGGTCCCAGCGCCGCTGCAACTGCTGGTGCCGCGGCGGCGACGGCGAGTGCGATCAACGCCAGAACGACCATGTATCCGAGCCCCCTGCTGTTTCGACGAGTTGTACCGGTGCGAGCGTGAGCAGTCTAGGGCTGGAGTCTGACCAAAAGTCGTTCTGCGAGGCGGCGCCCGGCGAGTTCTGCGTGCCATCCGGCGGTCAGGAGTCTCTTCGACATGGCCTGCTTGGTGATTCCGAGCTGGGTGGCCGCGCTGACCTGTGTGAGTCCGCTGTCCATCAGAGCGATGGCTTCGCGCCCGTCGTTCGTCTGTCTCGTGACAATTGTGCCGAGCAAGGTGAACGCGGCATCGACGTCGGCGGCAAGTTCGTCGCGTGATCTGTCGGCCGGCGCCTGTTCGACGGCTATTCTGGCCGGGGCTCGCTTGGCTCGCTCGACGGCGATCCGGGCAGCTTCGAACGCCGGTCCGCGTCCGGCTCGGGTCTGCCGTGGGAGAGGCTGCTCGACTGGGCCGATCCCGATCCCGACACTCCAGTGCTCGCGCCGAATCAGCTCCAGTGCGACGAGGACGAGCAGCGCCGGATCGTCGGTCACCGCTTGAATCTCGTCGCCTGCAGTGCGCTCGAACGGCCGCAGGAACCTGAGATCGGCCATGTCGTCGATGATGTCCCCGACGCGATCGACATCCCGTCGGCTACCTCGCTGATCCACTGTCAGTACGAACATTAGTCAATGTTATGTAGTTGACTTTCATTAGTCAATCGTTTTGGGTTGACTCGATCAAATCAATCTCTTGAGGTTGACCCGTGTCGTGCGGTTGACCAGTGTCGGTGGTGGTTTCGCCCAGCGGGGGCTGGCGGCGAGCGTCGAACACCAGACCGGCGATGCCGATTGCGATGCAGACCCCCGACAGGATCAGGAGACGAGGATCGGCTTCGCCGGAGAGAGCATCACCCAGAACGACGATCCCCACGGTGCCGGGCAAAATGCCGACAACGGTGGCAAGGACGTAAGGCACGATCCGGATCGACGAAATGCCGCAGCAGTAGTTCACCACCGAGAAGGGGACGAACGCGATCAAGCGCAGAGAGCCGACGGCCAGCCAGCCCCGCTTCTCGATCCGCTCGTCCACCCGCCGGATCGTCGGACTCGAAATCCGTTGCCAGACGACGTCGCGGCCGATGGCGCGCACCAGGTAGAGGGCCAGAACAGCGCTCACCGTCGTCGCCGCCACGGTCAGGGCGATGCCGGTCACCGAACCGAAGAGAACGCCCGCGCTGAGGGTGAAGACGGTGCGCGGGAACGGCGCGACGGTGACTATCGAGTGAACCAGGAAGAACACGAGGGGAAACGCCGGGCCAACCGAGTCCGCCCACTCGCGCACCTGAGACACCGTGGGATGTGGAGCGAGGAGGGCTGCGAGGAACAAAGCGAGCACTACCAGGACTATTGCGATCAATCTTCGGTCCAGCAGGCGTCCCATCACAGGTCACAAGGCTACCTGTGAACGGTGAACCGAGACGCTCGCGCGCTGGGAACGGTGTGCCGAAGACCATCCCGAATGCTGGTAATTCACGTGCTCCAGGCGACAATGAAAGCTGTGCTGTGACGAAAACCACTACGCTTTCCAGGTGGTCCACACCTGCAGTCCCGGCCAGTGAAACGAACTCGCGAGTAACCCACATACATGCTGAACAATCGCTAGGTAAGGACCAGTTGCAGGTGTCCGAATCACTGAACACGCACGCCGGCGGACCGGTCGGGAAGTGGTCGTGAACCGCGTCGTGAACGGCACTGTGAAGAACCTGACGTGATCCTCACGATATCTGAGCTCAGACGCGGGTTAGCATCACAGAACTAACGAACAATTCCGATTATCGGTAAAGCGCTCACGCTAAAAATGAGAGGGAGCGGACACAGTGTCATTAGCTTCAGAAGCCGAGGCTGTCGAGCAGGCATACGCGGAGTGGCAGCGCTCCGTAGCCGGTGTGCTCGCCAAGTCCCGCAGAGTCGATGCGGCAGAACTGGGCCCCGAGCCTCAGAAACTGCTTGAAACCGTCACCTACGACGGAGTCACTGTCGCACCGCTTTACAGCCCCCGCGACGAACGCCCCGAGCAGACCCTGCCGGGCACGTTCCCGTACGTGCGGGGTGTCGATGCTCACCGTGACGTCAATGCAGGCTGGTTGGTCTCCGCTGCATTCGGAACCTCCTCCGCAGCCGAGACGAATCGCAGCGTCCTGGACGCCCTCGAAAACGGCGTCAGCGCACTCTGGTTGAAGGTGGGCGGGGACGGCGTTCCGGTCACCGACCTCGCCGCTGCGCTCGACGGCGTGCTTCTCGATCTCGCGCCGCTGACGCTCGACGCAGGCGCGGAGGCCGGCGACGGCGCCCGCGCACTCTTCTCACTCCTCGACGCGCGTGCCGAAGCCGGTGACGGCGTCAGCGATCGCGCCGGTATCCGCGTCCACCTCGGTGCTGCTCCGCTGACCAGTTCGTTTTCCGGCTCAGCCGACGTCGAACTTGCCGACGCCGTCGAGTTGGCCGCCCTCGCTGCGACTCGCGCGGAAACCGTGCACGCGATCACCGTCGACGGCACGGCGTTCCACAACGCCGGTGCCGGGGATGCCGAAGAACTCGGAGCCGCGATTGCCGCAGGCCTCGAATACCTCCGCGCACTCACCGCCGAGAGCGGCCTGACCATCGGTGCTGCGTTGTCGCAGTTGGCTTTCCGCTACTCGGCAACCGACGATCAGTTCCAGACCATCGCGAAGTTCCGTGCCGCACGTCTCGTGTGGGCACGCATCGCCCAGGTCTGCGGAGCTTCCGATTTCGGTGGAGCACCCCAGCATGCGGTCACCTCCGCCGCGATGATGGCTCAGCGTGATCCCTGGGTGAACATGCTGCGCACCACCCTCGCCGCGTTCGGCGCCGGTGTCGGTGGAGCAGACGCAGTGACGGTTCTCCCGTTCGACGTCGCGCTTGCCGACGGCACCCTCGGCGTCAGCAAATCGTTCTCCTCACGCATTGCCCGAAACACACAGTTGCTCCTGCTCGAAGAGTCGCACCTGGGCCGTGTCCTCGATCCTTCGGCCGGATCCTGGTACGTCGAAGACCTGACGCAGCAGATCGCCGCCACCGCGTGGGAGTTCTTCCAGGAAATCGAAGCAGCCGGCGGATATCTGGCCGCACTCGAAGCGGGAATCGTCTCCGATCGCATCGCTGCCACCAAGGCCAAGCGCGACTCCGACATCGCACACCGTAAGACCACGGTCACCGGTGTCAACGAGTTTCCGAACCTCGGCGAAACGCCGCTGTCCGCCGAAGCCGTCGAGCCCGGCCAGTCCGTCGCCCGCTACGCAGCTGCATTCGAAGCGCTTCGTGACCGTTCGGATGCGTTCCTCGCCGCCGGTGGCGCCCGCCCCACGGCACTTCTTGCGCCGTTGGGCTCGGTTGCAGAACACAACGTGCGCACCACGTTTGCGTCCAACCTGCTCGCTTCGGGTGGTATCGACGCAGTCAACCCCGGCCCGCTCGAGGTAGGCGCAGAGGCTATTTCCGCAGCCGTCAAGGCATCCGGCGCCACCGTCGCCGTTCTGTGCGGCACGGACAAGCGCTACGGCGAGAGCGCCGCAGCGGCCGTCGCCGAACTTCGCGCCGCCGGCATCACCAAGGTGCTGCTCGCAGGACCGGAAAAGGCAGTCGCCGACGCGACCGGCGATTCTCGCCCGGACGGATTCCTCACCGCCCGCATCGACGCAGTGTCGGCTCTGACCGAACTGCTCGACTTCATCGAGACGGGAAGCTCCAAGTGACGACACGAGAGGTCAAGCACGTGATCGGCAGTTTCGCCGAGGTCCCACTCGAGGACCCGCAGTCTCCGGCACCCACACCGCCGTCGGTCGAGCAGGCCCAGGCGCTCATCGAAGAGGGCGCCAACGCCAACAACTACGCCGCCGAGCAGGTTGTCTGGTCCACGCCGGAAGGCATCGACGTCAAGCCGGTGTACACCGGTGCGGACCGCACGGCCGCTGCCGAATCCGGATACCCGCTCGACAGCTTCCCAGGTGCTGCTCCGTTCCTGCGTGGTCCGTACCCGACCATGTACGTGAACCAGCCATGGACCATTCGTCAGTACGCCGGCTTCTCCACTGCCGCCGAGTCGAATGCGTTCTACCGACGTAACCTTGCGGCCGGTCAGAAGGGCCTCTCGGTCGCCTTCGACCTCGCTACACACCGCGGCTACGACTCCGACCACCCGCGTGTGGCCGGCGACGTCGGAATGGCCGGTGTCGCAATCGATTCCATCCTCGACATGCGTCAGCTCTTCGACGGTATCGACCTCTCGCAGGTGTCGGTTTCGATGACGATGAACGGTGCCGTGCTGCCGATCCTCGCGCTGTACGTCGCAGCGGCAGGCGAGCAGGGTGTCACTCCGGACAAGCTGGCCGGAACGATCCAGAACGACATCCTCAAAGAGTTCATGGTTCGTAACACCTACATCTATCCGCCCAAGCCCTCGATGCGGATCATCTCGGACATTTTCGCGTACTCCAGTGCGGAAATGCCGAAGTACAACTCCATCTCCATCTCGGGCTACCACATCCAGGAAGCCGGAGCGACGGCCGATCTGGAACTGGCATACACCCTCGCCGACGGCGTCGAGTACATCCGCGCCGGCCTCGACGCCGGGATGGACATCGACAAGTTCGCGCCTCGGCTGTCCTTCTTCTGGGCCATCGGCATGAACTTCTTCATGGAGGTCGCAAAGCTCCGCGCCGGACGCCTCCTGTGGGCCGAGCTGGTTGCCAAGTTCGACCCCAAGAGCGCCAAGTCTCTGTCGCTGCGTACCCACTCGCAGACATCGGGCTGGTCGCTGACCGCGCAGGACGTCTTCAACAACGTTCCGCGTACCTGCGTCGAAGCCATGGCAGCCACGCAGGGACACACCCAGTCGCTGCACACCAACGCTCTCGACGAAGCCATCGCTCTGCCGACGGACTTCTCCGCGCGTATTGCCCGCAATACCCAGTTGCTGCTGCAGCAGGAGTCCGGCACCGTTCGCCCGATCGACCCGTGGGGCGGCTCGTACTACGTCGAGTGGCTCACCAACGAGCTCGCCAACCGGGCACGTAAGCACATCGAAGAAGTCGAGGAAGCCGGCGGAATGGCTCAGGCCATCAACGAGGGCATCCCGAAGCTGCGCATCGAGGAAGCTGCCGCTCGTACGCAGGCGCGCATCGACTCCGGTCGTCAGCCGTTGGTCGGCGTCAACAAGTACGTTCCCGACGAGGTCGACACCATCGAGGTTCTCAAGGTCGAGAACTCCAAGGTGCGTAAGGAACAGCTCGAGAAGCTGGTTCGTCTTCGCGCAGAACGTGATCCGGTAGCCGTCGAGGCTGCACTCGCAAACCTCACGCGCGCAGCAGCGTCCACCGAAGGCGGCATGGAGAACAACCTCCTCGCACTCGCCGTCGTTGCGGCCCGCGCCATGGCTACCGTCGGCGAGATTTCCGACGCCCTCGAAAAGGTGTACGGACGCCACCAGGCGGAGATCCGCACCATCAGTGGTGTGTACCGCGACGAGGCAGGATCGGTGAGCAACATCAGCAAGGCGATGGAATTGGTCGAGAAGTTCGCCGAGGACGAGGGACGTCGTCCCCGCATCCTCGTTGCGAAGATGGGCCAGGACGGTCACGACCGTGGCCAGAAGGTCATCTCCACGGCATTTGCCGACATCGGATTCGACGTCGACGTCGGACCGCTGTTCCAGACCCCCGAAGAGGTCGCCAACCAGGCGGCCGACAACGACGTCCACGTAGTCGGTGTGTCGTCGTTGGCAGCCGGTCACCTCACCTTGGTGCCGGCGCTGCGGGAAGCTCTGGCTGCGGCCGGTCGTCCCGACATCATGATCGTCGTCGGCGGCGTCATCCCGCCCGGTGACTTCGACGAACTCTACGAGGCCGGCGCTGCTGCCATCTTCCCGCCCGGAACCGTCATCGCCGACGCCGCCAGCGGATTGTTGGAGAAGCTCTCCGCCCAACTGGGTCACGACAACAGCTGAGAAGGGGGTCACTGAAGATGGCACGTCAGCCCATCGACACGCCGTCGCCAGCGGCAAGGCCATCAGTTGATTCCCTCGCCGAGGCGGTGCGCGGAAATCAGCGTGCCGGCCTCGCTCGGGCGATCACCCTCGTCGAGTCCACTCGCGACGACCACCGGGCCCTTGCGCAGCAGCTTCTACTGAAGTTGCTGCCCGAGGCCGGGGGAGCGCACCGGATCGGCATCACCGGCGTTCCCGGCGTCGGCAAGTCGACGTTCATCGACGCGCTCGGAATGTACTTGCTGGGCAAGGGACATCGGGTTGCGGTGTTGGCGGTTGATCCGTCGTCCACCCGCACCGGCGGCTCGATTCTCGGCGACAAGACACGCATGGCTCGGCTCACCGTCGAACCGAATGCGTACATCCGGCCGTCACCGACGTCCGGCACCCTCGGCGGTGTTGCAAAGGCAACCCGCGAGACCATCGTGCTTCTCGAGGCTGCCGGTTTCGACGTCATCCTCGTGGAAACGGTGGGCGTCGGGCAGTCCGAGGTCACCGTCGCGAACATGGTGGACTGCTTCACGTTCTTGACCCTCGCTCGTACGGGCGATCAGCTGCAGGGGATCAAGAAGGGTGTACTCGAACTCGCGGATCTGGTCGCGGTCAACAAGGCCGACGGCAAGCACGAGCGCGAGGCGAAAGGCGCAGCCCGCGAACTGGCCGGAGCGTTGCGCCTGATCTACCCGCACGACGCCATCTGGAAGCCGCCCGTCATCACGATGAGCGGCCTCGAAGGTGTCGGTCTGGACGAGTTCTGGGGAACTGTCACCAAGCACCGTGAGGTGCTCACCGAAGCGGGGCAGTTCGAGGAGAAGCGCCGACAGCAGCAGGTCGACTGGACCTGGACGATGGTCAACGATCAGCTGCTGCGCAGACTCTCCAGCAACGATCGGGTGCGTGCGATCCGGGCCGACGTCGAGCAGAGCGTGCGCGACGGTTCGCTGACAGCGGCGTTGGCTGCGGGGCGGATTCTCGACGCGTTCGACAGAAGCAACTAAAGCGAAAGCAGGAAATCCCGGGTATCCGAGCGCGGATACCCGGGATTTCTTCTGTGACGAGTTATCGTTCGCGCTTGGCTGCAGGCTCGGTGAGTTCGGTCTCGACCGCGAGTTCGACTCCCGTGAAGTCGCCTTCTGCTTCGGCTGGGGTGAGCGTGGACCGCTTCCACGCGTAGAACAGCAACGCTGCCCAGGCGGCGATGATGGTGAGGTATCCGGCCACCGTGACCGCTCCGGTGATGTCGAAGGATTTGAACAGCTTCTGCGCGTTGGTCAACACGATCACGCCGCCCACTGCCGTTCCGAGCAAGGTTGCAGGTACGCGGCTGACCAGCCACGCCGCGAACGGGGCAGCGATGACACCACCGAGCGCGAGACCGGCGACAACGAGGAGGTTTCCCGCCGACTCACGCCCCAATCCGACAAGGAATCCCAGCGACGCGGCTGACGCGACCAGAAACTCCGAGGCGCTGACCGAGCCGATCACCGTGCGCGGTGCGGTCTTGCCGCGGGAGAGCAGTGTGCTGGTGGTGATCGGGCCCCAACCGCCGCCGCCGGATGCGTCGATGAAACCACCGAACAGGCCGAGCGGGGACAGGAAGCGAGCGGTATGCGGGGTGGTGCGAGCATTCGCGACGGCCGGTGGACGGACCGAAAAGCGAAGTGCCACATAGACACCGATTGCCAGCAGAATTGTCGCCGTGATGGGGACTGCCGCTTCGGTCGACAGACCCGAGAGAACGGTGGCACCGATGAATGCACCGACAGCGCCGGGCACGCCCAGCTTGGCGACCAGCTTCCAGTCGATGTTCTTGAACTTCCAATGCGACACCCCTGAAGCGAGGGTGGTGCCGACCTCGGCCAGGTGAACCGCGGCGCTCGCCTGAGCCGGACCGAGGCCACCGATCATCAGCAGGGTCGTTGCGGTGACACCGAAGGCCATGCCGAGGGCGCCGTCGACGAGCTGGGCGCCGACGCCGACAAGGGTGAACAAAAGAAGGTTGAACATGAGAAGACAGACTCCGAGCGAAGAAGCGACAAAGTCAGGGGTGCAGGCAGCGAGAAATCGCCGCTCAGCAACACGCCTGATCGAAGCATGCGCTACGACGAGTGGGCCAGAACGCCATCAATCCGAGCGCAAATGCCGGGGAGGCATCGTGGCTGGAAATCTGCACGTCAAGGTCCTTCGGTTCTCGTTCGTTGGTGTTCTGTCCATGCGAGCATAGCCGGTGCCGCGCTCGATCAACCCACGGCGCGGGCGTAATTTCCCACTCGGTGGACAAGTCGATCGAAGAATTCCGCCGGATCGGTGCTGACGGCGATGTCCGCGTTTGGTTCGCGTTTCCAGTGTCCGACCCAGTCCGCGACGGTGGTTCCGATCAAGAGTGGGCTTTCGGTTTCGACGTCTACCGTTGCCGGTTTCAGGGTCGCCAGGGTCGGGTCGAGTGCGACGGCAGCCGCAAAGGGATCGTGCATGTGAGCAAGAAAGCCCTGGTCGTACTCGCGATGGAACTCCATGTAGAACCGAATCGCGTCGGACATGTGCCGGATCACGCTGTTGGAGGCGGAGCTGCGGAAATCGGGGCCGTCGTCAGGAGAGATGATCTCTTCCGGGGTGCTCGCGGCAGCGTCGGCGAGTCGACGCACATGTTCGGGGAACATCTCGATGGATTCGGTGACGTTGAGGCCGCAGATGATCGGACGTCGGTGCGCGGGTACTGCGGAGAACGCGTCGAACACTTCCTTGGCGGCGTGCGGATCGACCGAGACGTTCCACTCCGCAGTCGGCGTCGTGTTGCCCGGATAGTTGAACGACCCACCCATCACGACCAGTCGTTTCAGTAGAGAGGGAAGGTCGGGTTCGCGTCTGATCGCCAGGGCCAGATTGGTGAGCGGTCCCGTCACCAACCCCGTGAGTTGTCCGGGGTACTCACGGACGAGATCCACCCAGAGGTCGGTGGCGGTGCGAACCGAGAGCTCACGACCCGAATCGGGGAGCACGGCATGCCCGATTCCTTGCGGACCGTGAGTCTCCTCGGTGGTGCGCAGCGGGATGACCAGGGGCTCGCGGGCACCGAGTGCAACCTCGATGTCCGGGGCGCCGCAGAGCGCAAGCCAGTTCAAGTTGTTGGCCGCGACCTGTTCCACGGGAACGTTGCCGGCGGTACTCGCGATCCCCAGAATCTCGGCCTCGGCGCTGGCGAGTAGATAGAGCAGTGCCAGCGAGTCGTCGATACCGGTGTCGACGTCGACAATGAGCTTGTGGACATCACTCATCGGTGGCCACCAGGATCGTCGGGGAATGCAGGACCGGGAAGTTCACCGAACGAGCGATGAAGCACTTCGTGTGTGCCGGGCCGTGAAGATCCTCGGCCGTCTCGACCATCGACGCGTCGGCGACCAACACCGTCGGATTCAACGTCACTTCGATGAACTGGCCGCCGCCATCGGATTCCTCGATCATGCTGCCGACCGGCTGATCGCTGTAGTCGAGAACGACGACCCCTGCGGCCGCTGCCAGGCCGAGGTACCAGAGCATGTGGCACTGGGCGAGCGAGGCAACGAGCAGTTCCTCGGGATTCCACCGCTGCGCGTCACCGCGGAACGAGGGATCGGAGCTGCCGAGAAGCTCCGGCTTCCCGACCGCGGATATTGCGTGATCGCGCGAATATGCCTGTGTGCTGGACGTTCCGGATCCCAGATCGCCCGTCCACTGAAGGTCGAGTGTGTAGGTATGTGACTTCACAGGTCCATCTTGCCCTGAATGTGCCGGTCCCTCAGTGTGCCCACTCCGCCGGATCCGATCCCCACGAATGTGCCGGTGAAGGGTAGTCCTCGAACTCTGCCAACGCGGGTCGTGCGGTGGTCACGTCGCCGTGGTTGACAACAGCATCGAAGCCGGGGGCCGTCGGCAGGCCGGGGTGGAGGGTCCGCCCAGGCGCGTCCAGAAGACGGGCGCAGGTACCTGCCAGCGACACGTCGACAGCGCGGCCACGGCCGTCGTGCGAGCGCATGGTCAACGCGTCGAGGATCCCTGCTGCAAGGAAGTACCCGCTTGCGTGGTCGAGTGCCTGTGCGGGAAGGGCGCCGGGTTTCTCTCCACCCTCGAGGAACGAGATACCGGACGCGGCTTGCACGATGCTGTCGAAGCCGCGCCGATCCGCCCACGGACCTTCCCAACCCCATGCGCTGACACGACCGTGAATCAGGTGCGCGGGAAGATCTCGCCCGATGAGCGCTTCGAGTGCACCCGGCCGGTAGCCGGTGACCAGCACGTCGGCTGTTTCGAGGAGTTCGCGGAACGCTGTCGCACCCTCCGAGGATTTCAGGTCGAGAAGCGCCGAGCGCTTGCCCTGGCCACTGTCGAGGTGCTGCCATCCGATTTCGGGGATCGCCGGGGGATCGATCCGTAGAACTTCGGCGCCGACCAGTGCGAGGGCGCGGGTCGCGACCGGGCCGGCGATGACGCGGGTCAGGTCGAGAACACGTGGGCGCGTGGGGAGTGCGCGGGGTTCCCCCATCTCGCGTGCTCGGATGGATACCAGAGGCGCAGACCTCGCGGCTGCACACTGCTCACTCAGGCGCCACTCGGTCTCGGTACGCACGCGAACCGCGATGGCACCGATCTCGGCGGCTTGCTGTTCGATCTCGATAGCAGAGAGTTCGGATATACGTTGCGCCACTGCCTCTTTGGGCGACCCAGGTTCGAGTTCCAGAATGGTGAGCAGTCGGTCGCGATGGTGCGGATAGTTGCCGTGCGTGCGGACCCAACCGTCACGGGCGGCGAAGAATCCCGAGTACTCGGAAAACCCGTTGATCGGTTCGCTTCCGGTGCGGAACAGGCGATCGCTCGAGAAGGAGGCGGCGATACGCTCGGGATTCAGCGTCCAGTGCCCGGCCGCTCGATCAATCGCAGAGGCGAACGCCGCAACCGAACCCGCAGCGAGGTCGAACACCGGCAAGTGGGCCGCGAGAAAGCCCGCCGAGTCCGGGCATTCGATGTGCCCGCGCCGGTCCTCGGTATGCACCCCGACGTCACGTTGGTATTCGTCGAGATAGAACCCGTACCCGTGATCCATACGACGCCTTTCGGGCAGTTCAGTGGTCGAGAAGCTCCCGACACTTCTTTGCCAGCGTATCGCGGAGCGGCGCAGCACGATCCGCCAAGTGCTGTTGCTGGCGCACGTATTCGGCGCGTCCGGCGGGGGTTTCGATGCGGATAGGGGAGTACCCGTACTCGGCGAGGTCGTAGGGGCTCGCGCGCATGTCGAGTTCGCGGGCCAGGAGCGCGTGTTCGAAGCACCGCATCACCAGATCCGAATCGACGAGCGGCAACAATTTGAAAGACCACTTGTACAGGTCCATCCCGGCGTGCAGGCAGCCCGGCTGCTCGTGGTCCGCCTGAGTCTCCCGGGCAAGGGGGAGCGAATTCTTGGGGGCCGCGTCCGGCGTGAAGAACCGGAACGCGTCGTAGTGCGTGCATTTGAGCGGCAAGGATTCGACGACCGCGTCTGTACCCGCGAATCCGAGCCGCAGCGGCACGGATTGGTGCCGGATCGCATCCTCGCCGCCGCGATAGACCATCGCCCATTCGTGCAGGCCGAAGCAGCCGAGCACAGCGGGGCGCGCAGACGTCTGGTTCAACAGATTCCACACGAATTCGACAGTGTGACGACGCCGCTCGAGCACTGAATCGTCGACCGTCGCGGTACCCGAATCGACACGGTAGCCGGAGAAGGCTGCGTATTCACCGGCATTCTCGAGCGCGACTCCGTAGCCGGGGTGCCAGCGCCGCAGTTGAGCGGGCTTGAAGTTGTAGTACGTGAAGAGGAAGTCGTGCACCGGGTGCGAGATACCGGCGCTACGACGCGCTCGGTGCGGCTCGACGAGCTTCTCCACCTCCTCGAGGTGAAGTGCCCGCCGAGCCGTCCACTCGCTCTGCGCGAGTGCGAGTGAGTGCACCGAACGTGTCATTGATCAGCTGTTTCGTTGTCCGGGAACAGCATCCGTGCCGCGGTGTGTGCCGTCGCGAACCGTGCCGACGTACTCCTCGAGGAGATCCTCGAGCGCGACGATACCGATCACAACTCCGTCAGCGTCGGTGACTGCACCGAGGTGCGAGCTGGCCCGACGAAGGCCGGCCAACGCTTCGGCCAGCGGCGTGCTGAGCGGGACGATGGGCAGCGGGCGGATATCCGACGTCGGAACGACGGTGTCCGGTCCGGCAGCTTCGTCCAGAACCTCGTCGAGCACGTCCTTGAGGTGCACGTATCCAGCCAGGGATCCGTCGCTCGCCCGCACCGGGTAACGCGAGTATCCGGTCTCGATGACTGCACGCTCGATCTCACCCAGTGTTGTTCCCGAGGGTGTGAGGGGAATGGTCCGAACCTTGTCGAGGGTGATCAGAACCTCGGACACCGTGCGATCGGTCGATTCGAGAGCCTGCTTCAACCGCCGGTGTTCTTCGGCGTCGATCAGACCTTCGGATCGCGATTCACCGATCATCGCGGACAACTCCACGGCAGAGACCGTGACGTCGAGTTCGTCCTTCGGTTCGACGCGCAGGAGCTTCAGCACGCCGTTTGCGCACAGGTTGTAGAACGCGATGATCGGGCGAGCGATCTTGATGAAGGCCAGATGCACGGGAACGAGCAGCATGGCCGTCTTCTCGGGGCCGGCCAACGCGATGTTCTTCGGAACCATCTCGCCGAGCAGGATGTGCAGTACGACGACGAGCGACAGCGCGATCGCGAACGAGATCGGGTGCAGCAGTCCGTCAGGCAGGCCGACGGCTTCCATCGGCACCTCGAGGAGGTGCGCAATGGCAGGTTCGGCGACCTTACCCAGGAGGATCGAGCAGATCGTGATACCCAGCTGAGCCGCCGCGAGCATCAGCGACAGGTTCTCACCGGCCTTGATGACTGTGAGTGCCCGCTTCTTGCCTTGCGCGACCAGTGCCTCGAGACGGTCACGGCGAGCGGAGATCAGCGCGAATTCCGCGCCGACAAAGAATGCGTTGCTCGCGAGCAACACGACGGTCAGGAGAACGCCGAAGAGGTTATTCATCGTCGGACTCCTTCTTGTCGTGGTCGGCGGATTCGGGTTCGACGTCCGCCGGGACCGGTGTGATGGTTACTCGGTCGATGCGACGGCCGTCCATGCTGGTCACTCGGGCGATCCACTTTCCGCGGGAATCCCCGGACGAGTCCACGTCGGGCAACTCCACTTCGTCACCTTCCTCGGGGATGCGCCCCAATTCGGTGAGCACCAATCCGCCGAGGGTGTCGTAGTCGCCTTCGGGCGCGGTGTATCCGGTAGCCGAAGTGACCTCGTCGATACGCAGGAGACCGGAGCACGACCATCCGTCGCCGACGCGTTGCACGTCCAGCTCGGGCTCGTCGTGTTCGTCGCGCACATCGCCGACGATTTCCTCGATGAGGTCTTCCATCGTGACGATGCCCGCAGTTCCGCCGTATTCGTCGACGACCAGAGCGACCTGCATGCCGTCCGAGCGGATCCGCTCCATGACGGTGTCACCGTCCAGGCTCGACGGCACGACCGGAACACGTTGAGCCAGACTGTCGACTCGCGTCGTGCGCCTGCGCTCGGCGGGAACCGTGAACGCGTGCTTGATGTGTACGACGCCGACCGTGTCGTCCAGATCACCGCGAACGACCGGGAAGCGCGAGTAGCCGGTCCGCGACGCCGTCACGATCAGGTCTGCGACAGTGTCCGAGAGTTCCAGCGATTCGATCTTCACTCGCGGGGTCATCAGTTCTTCTGCCGTACGGTCACCGAACTGCAGCGAACGGTCGACGAGCATCGCCGTGCCCTTGTCGATGGAACCGCGCTGCGCGGACGTCCGCACGAGGGATCCGAGTTCCTGCGGTGAACGCGCCGAGCGCAGTTCCTCCGCGGGTTCGATGCCCAGGCGTCGCACGATCCAGTTGGCAGTTCCGTTGAGACCGTTGATTGCCCACTTGAAGATCAGCGAGAAGCCGGCCTGCAGGCCCGCAGTTGCACGGGCGGTGGGCATCGGCTTGGAGATTGCGAGGTTCTTGGGTACGAGCTCGCCGAAGATCATCGAGAACGACGTCGCGAGTACCAGCGCCAAGATCAAAGACGTTGTCGAGGCGGCGGATTCGCTGAGTCCGACGGCCTTCGCAACCGGTGTGATGAACCGCGCCAGAACGGGCTCGGCCAGGTAACCGGTGATCAGTGTCGTGATCGTGATGCCGAGTTGGGCACCGGAGAGCTGGAACGAGAGAGTCTTGTGCGCGTGTTGAACCTGGCGCGAGCGTCGGTCGCCGTCGCGAGCGGCTTCGTCGACGGTACTGCGCTCGAGCGCGGTCAGTGAGAATTCGGCCGCCACGAAGAGGGCGGTGCCTGCAGTCAGCGCGATGAAGCCGAAGAGGCTGAGAATGGTGAAAACGATGTCCATGTGTCATCGCCACCTGAGTTGTGCACGGGGGCCGCCGGGTTTGTCTCCCGGCTCGCTAGAGGAGCCCTCCGAACCGGCGGAATCAGACGATTCCTCGGATAAAACGACGGGTGTAGCGCCGGGTAAGTGTGTGGGTGCCTCGGGCACCGGGTTCCTCTCGTCAGAGCCGAGGATTTCTCGGCTGTAGCGGGCTCGGTCGGGTCGCCGAAGGGCACCCGACCGAGTTTTGTTTTCTGTTTACGGAACCAATGATACCGGCGGGCGCCCGGGAGTAGGGACCCGAGCACCCGCCGACTGTCACGGAACCCTGTTCACCAACCTGACGGAAGCGGCCGTCCTTCGGCGAATCCGGCAGCGGACTGAACACCGAGAACTGCCTTCTGGTGCGACTCTTCGAGGGAGCGCGCACCCGCGTACGTGCAGGTACTGCGCACGCCGGAACAGATCTGATCGATCAGGTCCTCGACTCCCGGGCGCTCGGGATCGAGACGCATCCGCGAACTGGAGATGCCCTCCTCGAACAATCCCTTACGAGCGCGATCAAAAGCCGTTTCGGTGGCTGTGCGAGCGGCAACGGCGCGCTTGGACGCCATACCGAAGCTCTCCTTGTACGCATTGCCCGCCTGATCGACCTTGAGGTCGCCGGGGGACTCGTACGTGCCGGCGAACCACGAGCCGATCATGACGTTCGACGCGCCCGCCGCGAGGGCGAGTGCGACGTCGCGAGGGTGGCGTACTCCGCCGTCGGCCCAGACGTGCTTGCCGAGCTCACGTGCCGCTGCGGCACATTCCGCGACGGCCGAGAACTGTGGGCGTCCGACGCCGGTCATCATGCGCGTCGTGCACATGGCGCCCGGCCCGACTCCGACCTTGACGATGTCCGCGCCGGCCGCGATCAGATCGCGGGTGCCCTGTGCCGACACCACGTTGCCTGCGACCAACGGGACGCCGAGGTCGAGGGCCTTGAGAGTGGTGAGCGCATCGATCATTCTCTGCTGGTGACCGTGCGCCGTGTCGACGACGATCACGTCGGCACCGGCGTCGACGAGTGCCTTTGCCTTCGCGCCCACGTCACCGTTGACACCCACCGCCGCAGCAACCCGGAGTGCGCCCCGATCGTCGACTGCGGGATCGTAGATTCCCGCACGAATCGCACCGGTACGGGTGAGGACTCCGGCAAGAGTGCCGTCTTCGTTGACGATGACCGCCAGCGGATCATGCTTGGCTTCGAGGAGTTCGAACACCTCGCGAGGTGTAGCGGTGACCGGGGCGGTGACGAAGTCGGTGATCGCGACGGTACGTAGGCGCGTGAACCGGTCGACGTCCGCACAGGCGGCCTCGGTGACGACACCGAGCGGCTTACCGTCCTCGACCACCACGACGGCGCCGTGAGCGCGCTTGGGCAGAAGCGCCAGCGCGTCGGAGACGGCGTCGTCGGGGCTCAAGGTGACCGGCGTATCGGCGACGAGGTGGCGGCTCTTGACGAATGCCACGGTCTCGGCGACGGCTTCGGTGGGGACGTCCTGCGGAATGATGACCAGCCCGCCGCGGCGGGCAACTGTCTCGGCCATACGGCGGCCGGCCACTGCGGTCATATTGGCGACGACGACGGGAATGGTGGTTCCGGATCCGTCGGAAGAAGTGAGATCGACGTCGAACCGGGAGGTGACCTCTGTCCGGTTAGGGACGAGAAAAACGTCGTCGTAGGTCAGGTCGTATGGGGGGCGTTGCCCTTCGAGGAACTGCACGTTTCACGAGCTTACCGTCGATTCCGCCGCAGCGCCCTCGGTATCGCGTGCCTGTGAGCGGGAGAGGGCGATCGTGGTCATGATCATGACGGCGACAGCGCACCCGATGAGAGCAATCCCGGGGCCGTCGACGCGTAGGCGTTCGTCCAGAACCGTCATCCCCAGGAAGATGGCCGCAATCGGCTCGCCGATCGTGAGAGCGGGCAGCGACGCCGACAGCGGCCCGACCTGGAATGCGCGTTGTTGCAGGTAGACGCCGATCGCGCCCGAGGCGATCAGTGCCCACGTCTGCCAGGCCGAAATCACCCCGACGACGCCGTGTCCGAGTAGGTCGGTGACGTACTTGGTGAATGCGACCGCAACGCCGTAGAAGATGCCGGCCGCGGAGCCGAGAAGCAGTGCGCGCCAACCACCGTCGAGTTTGGACAAGCCGCCGATGGTCGCCACCACGGCGACTGCGACCGTGATCGTCAGGGGCACAGCCCAATCGGACCACGGAGCATTGCTGTCACCCTCGGTGGGATCGCCGACCACGAGGAAGATCGCCAACGAAATCGCGAGCATGATCGCCAGTGACCACACCGAACGGGTGATGCGAATACCCGAGAACTTGGCCGAGAGCGGCAGCGCGAACAGCAGAGAGGTCACGATCAGCGGCTGCACCACCAACACCGAACCCAACGACAGTGCAACGGCCTGCATGACGTAACCGCCGCCGTCGCCGATCAATCCGGCCCACCACCGAGGGCTCCGAATCAGCGACGCCACCAGCGCTTCGCCCTCGGGAACTGCCGACGCTGCCCGCTGCTGAGCGACGGACGCGCACGCGAAGAGCAGTGCGGCGACGAGTGCGCAGAGAACCGAGATCAGTGGAAGATCACCCATGTCCTCAGTGTGCGCGTTTGCCCGCCCGATTTCCGGCAGACGGCTTTCCTGCGCCCGGTGCACCCCGCCGAGGCGTCAGGCCCTTGGAGGCCAAACGTTCCGAACGGGTCGGGACCGGGGTGCCGTCGGCCCGGATCTTCTTCACACTCTTGGGATCGGTGACGCGCCGCGAGGAGGCGGCTCGCTTGTCACCGTCCTTTTTCATGCGGCCACCTGCAGCCGTCCGACCTGCGGTGTCGTGTTCCTGGCGTCCACGCTTTGCGGTGTGCTTGACGGCGACGGTCGTATCGGGAGCCTCGACCGGAATGCCCGTCGGCTCCATTGCTCCGGTGATTCGTGTTAGTTCCAGATCGTCGGGGCGGACCCGCACACCATGAACCTTGATGCCTGCCTGCTTGGTCAACTTCTCGACCGCGTCACGTTCTTCGTCGGTGACGATGGTGACGACGACGCCCGATTCACCGGCGCGAGCGGTCCGGCCGGCGCGGTGCAGGTAGTCCTTGGCCTCGGCCGGGGGATCGACGTGAACAACGAGGGTCACGTCGTCGACATGGATTCCGCGGGCCGCGACATCAGTGGCGACCAGGACGGGGGTTGTTCCGTCGGAGAACGACGCGAGGGTCTTGGTCCGGTTGTTCTGTGTCTTACCGCCGTGCAGAGCGCCGGCAGAGACACCGATCAAATGCAGCTGCTGCGCAAGCCGATCCACGCCGTGCTTGGTCTTGACGAACATGATGGTCCGCCCCGCGCGCGAAGCGATATGTGCGACAACGGATCTCTTGTCGTCGCGGTCGACGAAGAGCAGGCGATGCTCCATCGTCGAGACGGTGGCAACCGGGGGAGCAGTCGAGTGCGACGCCGGATTGCGCAGGTAACCCGCGACCAGATCGTCAACCTTGCCGTCGAGGGTTGCCGAAAAGAGAAGGCGCTGACCATCTTTCGGGGTCGTGTCGAGAATCTTCGCGACCTCGTCGATGAAGCCCATGTCTGCCATGTGGTCGGCCTCGTCGATAGTCGTGATCACGACGTCGTCGAGCACGACCGACTGCTGCTCGAGCAGGTCGAGTAGACGGCCGGGAGTGGCGATGAGCAGGTCGACGCCCCTGGTCAAGATGTCGGCCTGGCGCTTGATCGGAACACCACCGACCGCGTTGGCCACACGCAAACCGATCTCGGTAGCGGCGTCGTCGAGTGCTTTGTGAATCTGGATCGCCAGTTCGCGGGTGGGAGCGAGCACCAACCCGCGAGGACGATTCCGCTTGCTCGCCCCACCCTTGAGGCGCACCAACATCGGAAGCCCGAAGGCCAAAGTCTTTCCGGAACCCGTCGCGCCGCGCCCGAGCACATCCCGGCCGGCAAGGACATCGGGGATGGTGGCCGACTGAATGGGGAAGGGGGCATCGATGCCGTTCCGACGCAACGCGTGCACCATCACGGCGGGGATTCCGAGGTCGACGAACGAACGCCCTTCGGTCGAGGTGGGCGAGTCGATCGTCGATTCCTGCATTTGTCCAGGCTACCGGGTATCGGTAGACGCAGATAACCGCATCTACCGATACCCGCTGTGAATCAGGCCTCGATTTCGCTGCGGTCACCGCTCCACAGCGTGTGGAACTTGCCGGGCTTGTCGATGCGCTCGTAGGTGTGCGCGCCGAAGAAGTCGCGCTGACCCTGTGTCAGGGCGGCCGGCAGACGCTCTGCGCGCAGACCGTCGTAGTACGACAGCGAAGACGCGAACGCCGGTACCGGAATGCCGAGCATCGTCGCCGTGGCGACCACACGGCGCCAGCTGTCGATGCCCGCCTCGATGGCCTCGCGGAAGTACGGCGCCAGAATCAAGCTCGGCAGGCTCGGATCCGCGTCGAACGCGTCCTTGATGCGGTTGAGGAACTGCGCACGGATGATGCAGCCGCCGCGCCAGATCGTTGCCAAGTCGGCAGGCTTGAGGTTCCAGTCGTACTCGGCGCTACCGGCAGCGATCTGGTCGAAGCCCTGCGCGTACGCCACGATCTTCGACGCGTACAGCGCGGCCTGGATGTCAGCGGCGAACTGCTCGGCGTCAGCCGGCTTGTCGCCGAGCGAACCCGAAGCCAATCCCTGCGCCTGGGCTGCGGCGCGCTGATTGCGGCTACCGGACAGTGCGCGAGCAAACACGGCCTCGGCGATACCGGTGACCGGCACGCCCAGATCCAGAGCGGACTTGACCGTCCAGCGGCCCGTGCCCTTCTGCTCGGCAGCGTCGACGATGACGTCGACCAACGGCTTGCCGGTCTCGGCGTCGACCTGACGGAGCACCTCGGCGGTGATCTCGATCAGGTAGGACTCGAGCGTGCCCTTGTTCCACTCGGTGAAGACGTCGGCAACCTGACCGGCGTCGTAGCCCAGCGCGTCACGGAAGAGGTTGTACGCCTCACCGATGAGCTGCATGTCGGCGTACTCGATGCCGTTGTGCACCATTTTGACGAAGTGACCGCTGCCGTCGGGGCCGATGTGCGTGCAGCACGGTGTGCCGTCGACGTGAGCGGAGATCGACTCGAGAAGCGGGCCGAGAGCCTCGTACGACTCCTTCGGGCCGCCCGGCATGATCGACGGACCGTTGAGTGCGCCTTCTTCGCCGCCGGAGATACCAGCGCCGACGAAGTGCAGACCGCGGGCGCGGATCGCGGCTTCACGGCGGATCGTGTCCGTGTACAGCGAGTTACCGCCGTCGATGATGATGTCGCCGGGCTCCATGGCGTTCGCGAGCTCTTCGATGACAGCATCCGTCGGCGCGCCGGCCTTGACCATGATCAGGACGCGTCGCGGCTTCTGCAGTGCGGCAACGAACTCTTCGACGGTCTCGGTGCGCACGAAATCGCCCTCGGAACCATGCTCGGCGATCAAAGCATCGGTCTTGGCGATGCTGCGGTTGTGCAGGGCAACGGTGTGACCGTGGCGGGCGAAATTGCGGGCAATATTCGAACCCATGACAGCCAGGCCGGTGACGCCGATCTGAGCCCGGGGTGATTCGGTGCTAGTGGTTGACATGCTTACAGCTTTCCCTCTCGGTCCGCGGCTGTGAAATCCTGCGCTGTGCGCAGCCGAAAACTGTGCGGCCGCGACGCGCGTGAACATCAGACCGTGCATACAAAACACGGATGCAGATCACTTTAATTGCAGTGACCTGCATCCGTCTCGATACAGCTTCCGGCGCAGCCGGAAGGTTCTCAGTGTTCAGTTGTCGAGCCGCAGCTCAGCGCAGGTATTACCGCTGATCGCGCTTCGGGCCGTCGAATCCGTCATAGCTACGACGGTCGGTGCGGCTGCGGAAGCCACCACCGCTGGTCGAGGCTGCGCGGTTGTCGCCGCCGTCGCGGTTGCCCTGGTATCCGCCGGAGGATCGGTTGCCCTGGTATCCGGTCGAGGGGCGGCTGTCGCGGTCTCCGTAGGACGGACGGCTGTCGCGGTTGCCCTGGTATCCGCTGCCACCCGAGGATCGGTTGCCCTGGTAGCCGCCGCGGCTCTCGCCGTCACGGCTTCCCTGGTATCCACCCGAGGATCGGTTGCCCTGGTATCCGGTCGAGGGGCGGCTGTCGCGGTCTCCGTAGGACGGACGGCTGTCGCGGTTGCCCTGGTAACCACCGCTGGAGCGATCACCCTGGTAGCCACTGCCACCAGAAGAGCGGTTGCCCTGGTAGCCGCCGCGGCTCTCGCCGTCACGGCTTCCCTGGTATCCACCGGAGGATCGGTTGCCCTGGTATCCGGTCGAGGGGCGGCTGTCGCGGTTGCCCTGGTATCCACCGCTGGAGCGATCACCCTGGTAGCCGCCGCGGCTCTCGCCGTCACGGCTTCCCTGGTACCCACCCGAGGAACGGTTGCCCTGGTATCCGCCGGAAGAGCGGTTGCCCTGGTAGCCGCCGCGGCTTCCGCCACGATCACCGAAGGAACGCTCGCCACGAGAAGAGCTCTCGCGCAACGGTTCTCCGGTCGGCTTCTTGGCGCCGGTGATACGAGCCAGCTCAGCAGAACCCGGGGTGACGGCGACGGCAGCGGCATTGACGCCGGCCATTCCGGTCAGACGCTTGAACTGACGCTTCTGGTTGGGCAGCACGATTGCGACAACGGTGCCCTTCTCGCCGGCGCGAGCGGTACGACCCGCGCGGTGCAGGTAGTCCTTGTGATCAGCCGGGGGATCGACGTGAACGACAAGGTCGATGCCGTCGACGTGGATTCCGCGCGCTGCGACGTCCGTTGCGACGAGGACCGGGGTGCGGCCGTTCTTGAAACGCTCGAGGACGCGGGTGCGCTGGTTCTGAGCCTTGCCGCCGTGAAGCGACTCGGCAGCGATGCCGACTGCGCGGAGTCGGTCGGTGATTCCCTCGCAACCGAGCTTGGTACGGGCGAACATGATCGTGCGTCCGTCGCGGGCACCGATCTCGGCGAGGACGGAATCCTTCTGGCCGCGGTCGACGAGGAGGACGTAGTGCTCCATCGTGTCGACGCTCGCGCGGCCGTCTTCGGTGGAGTGCGTGACGTGGTTGGCCAGGAACTGACGAACCAGCGACTGGACCTCACGGTCGAGGGTCGCCGAGAACAGCAGGCGCTGTCCGTCTGCGGGGGTCTCACCGAGGATCGAGCGAACCTCGGGCAAGAAGCCCATGTCTGCCATCTGGTCGGCTTCGTCGAGTGCGGTGATTTCCACCGAGTCGAGGATGCAAGTGCCCTGACGCAGGTGGTCGCCGAGACGACCCGGGGTGGCGACGAGGACGTCGACGCCGCGGCGGAGCTGATCGACCTGCTTGGCGAACGGCGTTCCACCGACAGCGGGACGAACCGTGAGTCCGAGTGCGCTGGCGTAGGAGTTGAGGGAGTCGACCACCTGGAAAGCAAGCTCACGGGTGGGGACGAGCACGAGTGCACGGGGACGCTTGGCGGCCGGGCGATCCTCGTGGCGCGAGAGGCGGGTCAGCATCGGCAGGCCGAATGCGAGGGTCTTACCCGATCCGGTCTGTGCGCGGCCGAGAACGTTGGTTCCGGCGAGCGCGTCCGGGATGGACTGCGCCTGGATGGGGGACGGGACGGTGATGGAGTTGCGCGCCAATGCGGCAACAAGCTGCTCGGGCAGGCCGATCTCGGCGAAGGTGATACCCGGCTCGGTGGCGACTGCTTCTTCGGCAGCGGGGGTGTTGACGGTGGTGTCTTCGATGTTCTCGGAAGACGACATTTGGACAGCGTTGGTCACGCGGAAACCTCTCCGGACTACGGGCACGTCGCGGAGCGGAAGAAGCCATGCTGAAATACACGACACAGTTCGCAAAGGGACGAGCCAGGGCACATGTCACCTGGCAATCCGAACGCATACTGCGGGGAATTGGGCTGTGTGCCGTTATATGTTGACGGACCACGATGGTGGCCGAGGTCCACTCTACGCCACCGGCTAGGTCGAAGTCAGGTAACCCCGCCTGTGACCTGCACTACTACACGTGGTTGCGCTGGTCAAGACTCAGTAGGCGTTGAAAAGCAGGCGAAGTTCGGTGAGCCAGGGCACTGCCACAGCCACGGTGGGTACCACGAGAATGGCGACCGCCCCCAGATACGCAAAAATCGCAATCCGGGGATCGGCATCGTCAGCCGAGAGGCGCTGCACACGGATGAGCGTTGACGGACCGCCCGCTGCCATCGCTCCGCGCGGTGCGGTCGATCCGGCACACGCGACCAGTGCTCGTGCCAGGGGAGTCGGTCCGGTAGCGCGAACTGCCGAATCGTCGGCGAGCAACTCCACTAGGAGCTGTACGGATCCGAGAGCCGACTTGCTACGGACGAAACGGGGGAACGCGTGGTTGACCGCGGTGAATGCCTCGAGGACGAGATCGTGACGAGCCCGCAAGTGCGAACGCTCGTGCGTCAGGATGGCCTTGACCTCGGCATGATCGAGGTTCTGCAGAGTGCCCTGACTGAGGACCACGCGTTGACGCAGGCCAGGCAGGCAATAAGCGATCGGTTCGTCGACGTCGAGCACTCGCAGGTCGGGCGTGCGTTCGACCGAGGCGGGCATGGCGCAGTCGTCGAGAAGGTCAACCAACACACGGTGACGTGCACGGCGACGCCTGGTCCTCACGGCGACCTGGATGACCGAGAAGATCAGCTTTGCGCCGATCAGAAGCGTCAGGGCAAAAACAACCACGTACAGAATCCAGAGAGGGAGTCCGAGTGCATCGATTTCGGCGGTCGGGGCCGTCGTCGGCCTTCCGTCAGCGCCGGGAACGAGCAACTGGCTGGCAATGGCCAGGCCCGAACTGAATGCCGACAACACCGCAGCAATCGCGACGGCTTGCCACAGGACCAACGCCGCGCGTGGAGCGCGGTAAGGCCACGTGGAGCGGCTCAGGAGTGCGGGAACCGGACCGGCCAGCAACAAGGCAAGCAGTCCGAAAACCAGTGCAGTAGTGGCGTTCATGTCCTACACATCATGCACGACGAATTCAGTTCGGCCTAGAAATTCCGGGCTGCGCAGCCTTTTTCGCGGACTCGCGCACCTCGAGGGCAGCGAGCGCTTCGCGGAGAGCATCGGCTTCGTCTGCATTGACCTGGCCCACGAAGTGAACGAGTGCCGCAGCGCGACCGCCGGACTCCGGAGCCTGGGCGAGAGCGTCCACCATCAGGCTCGCAACCAGTTCTTCGCGCTTGTTGACGGGAAGATAGCGATGCGCGCGATCGTCACGCTGCTGTATCACCAGATGCTTCTTCGCCAGGCGCTGCAGAACGGTCATGACCGTCGTGTACGCCAATTCGCGATGCGTCGCGAGTGCTTCATGCACCTGTCGCACAGTTTGCGGTTCTGATGTGGACCACAAATGATCCATCACCGCGCGTTCGAGTTCACCTAGACCTGCCATTCTTCGATTCTACGGACTTCCACGACGAAATACGTACTACTGGTAGTAGTAACCGCCTTGGTGGGGGTGTGGTATTGGCCATAGTGATCTGCATGACGGTTACGGTGGTGATCGCAGAGAGACATGCCCGATACTGAGCAAGCCCCTAGTCGATCCGCAGAAAGTAGCCGCACGTAGATGACGATCGACAGTTCGCCGGGCACCGAAGAATCCACATCACGGGCACGGGCAGTCGCGCAGAAAGCTGGCGACATCGTTCGTTTCGGTATTCGCGACGCACCGTTGACGGTCGTTCTACTTCTCACCATGTGGATCCTGGGCGCTGCCAGCGGCAGTCTCGTGCACGGACCGTCTCGCGATCTCGAGCACGCGATCGGCGCGGGAATGGGCTCGATCCAGCACGGACGCATCTGGACTCCGCTCACCTCCGCTCTGTGGGCGGGAAACCTGCTCGGGTACATCGGTGCGAGCGTGCTCCTGATCGCGGTCGCTGCACCCCTCGAGCGGCGCATGGGGACGCTCAAGCTCGCAATTGCCGGAGCGAGCACCCAAATCCTCGGTGTGCTCCTCGGACTCGGCTGGGCATCGTTCGCGAAGGTGTTCGACTCCAACTGGGGATTCCGCCTACACGTCGGCTCCGCTGTCGGCACGAGTGCATGGATCGTCGGCGCCGTCATGGCCGCCAGCTCGAACATGGGCACACTGTGGCGTCGACGCATCCGCGTCGGAACCCTGGCCTTGACCATCACCTTGGCCCTGTTCAGCGGCCAACTTCAAGATGTCATCAGGTTCTTCGCCGCCGTCGTAGGTCTGGTGATCGGCCAGTGGATCGTGGGACGGTCGGCTCGCGGTGAGCGAATCGCCGGGACCCAGCGGGAGGGCCGCGTCCTCGTCGCCATCGTCGTGGCGGCCAGCGCGATCGGCCCGATGATCGCCGCACTGTCTCCGCAAGCGGTAGGTCCACTTGCCGTCCTGCGTGACCTCTTCCGCGGAGTTCCGTGGACCGTCGCCGAGGTTCGAGAACTGTGCGAGGAGTCCGCGTCGGACCCGGACTGCCGGCGAGGACTCCTCGAGCTCAGACTCTCGGGTATCGGGCCGACTCTGCTCTCGCTGATGCCGTCGATTTTTGTCCTGGTGCTGAGCGACGGGCTTCGGCGTGGCCGCAGATTCGCCTGGATTGCGACGGTGTGCGCTCAGGTTGTCCTGCTCGTCCTCTCGATCGGGAACTTCGTCATCAGGTTCGTCGACGCCGTGGACAGTGACAGTCTGTTCTACGGAATCAGCGATCCGAACGTGTACCGGACACTCGTGCCGTTCCTGACGCCGCTGTTCGTGCTGATCCTCTTGATCTCCACACGCCGATACTTCGACGTGGCGGCCCCGGCCAGGACATACAGACGCTTGGGCGTTGCGATCGTGACGTTGCTCGGGGTCCTCGCCGTGATCTACGTGGGCGGCGGAATGCTCGCCAGGCACGGGTTCGACCGCGAGCCCACTGTCACCATGCTGCTCGCAGACTTCCCTCAGCGCCTCGTACCGCCGGTGTACCTGCAGTTGATCGACCCGCGCCTGCTCCCTGTAGACATCGAGTCGACGCTGCTGTTCGAGTGGACCGGCGTCGTGTTCTGGGGCGTTGCTGCCGTGCTGGTCTTCGTGAGCTTCCTCAAGCCCGTCAAGACCGCTGATCCGAAAGCCGCCGAACGCGCGCGATCGATGTTGCTCGCCGGCACCGGCAGTCCGTTGTCGTGGATGACGACGTGGAAGGGCAACACCTACTGGTTCAGTGCAGACGGTTCGAGCTACGTCGCCTACCGCGTCATCGCCGGAGTCGCACTCACCACGGGTGACCCGGTCGGTCCTCCTGATCGGATGCGCGCAGCGATCGAGGGGTTCGCCGAGTTCGCGTCGTCGAACGGTTGGATTCCGTGCTTCTACTCGGTGACCGACGACGCGCGCACCATTACCGATTCCATGGGCTGGAGCGGCCTACAGGTCGCCGAGGAAACAGTGCTCGATCTGGGCGGAATCGCGTTCACGGGCAAGCGGTTCCAGGACGTGCGCACGGCACTGAATCGGGCGAAGAAGTCCGGGATCACGGCCGAGTGGATTTCCTTCCCGCACGCGCCTCTCGCGATCAAGGATCAGATCGTCGCGATCTCGGAAGAGTGGGTGGCGGACAAGGGGATGCCCGAGATGGGCTTCACTCTCGGCGGGCTCGACGAGGTCGACGACGAGGCGGTGCGCTGCCTGATCGCCGTCGACGAGGATCGCACGGTGCACGGTGTCACGTCGTGGCTGCCGGTGCACCGTGACGGCCAGGTCGTCGGCTGGACCCTCGACTTCATGAGGCGACGCTCCGAAGGGTTCCGGCCCGCGATGGAGTTCCTCATCGCTTCTGCCGCACTGAAATTGGAGGAGGAGGGTGTTGAGTTCCTCAGTCTGTCCGGTGCACCGTTGGCAACAATCGCCGCCGACTCCACTACGGACGCAGCCGAACCTGCGGCCACGACCTTCTCGGCGATGATGGACAGCGTCCTCGATCTACTCGGTCGCACACTGGAACCGGTGTACGGCTTCCGATCGCTGCTGGCCTTCAAATCGAAGTTCCAACCCCGGTACGTGCCGATGCACATGACTTTTGCCGATCCGGCCGCGCTACCGAGCATCGGCAACGCGGTCGGGCGGGCGTATCTGCCGACCGTGTCGATCGGTCAGGGATTCAAACTCGTTCGGACGATTCTGGGTCGCTGATTCGCGATCTTCAGGCGGGCTTGGCCGGCCCGCCGACAGCGCCGAAGACGTGTCGGGTGCCGATCGGGACGATCAGGGGCCGATCCGAGACCGGATCGTCGATGACTGCAGCTTCGAGACCGAAGACCTCGAGCAGAAGTTCCGCGGAAATGATGTCCTTGGGGACGCCCGAAGCGACGACGGCGCCGTCGCGCATCACGATCAGATGATCGCTGTACCGGACTGCGAGATTGAGGTCGTGCAGAACCATCACCACGGTGCGCCCCATTTCCTCGTGGAGTTGATCCACCAGGTCGAGGACTTCCATCGAGTGCGCAAGGTCGAGGTACGTGGTGGGCTCGTCGAGGAGCAGGATGTCGGTTCCCTGGGCGAGAGCCATCGAGATCCAGGCCCGCTGACGTTGGCCGCCGGACAATTGATCGACCGGCCGATCCGCAAGGTCCGAGACTCCGGTCAGCTCGAGTGCTTCGGCGACCTCGCCCTCGTCGTCCGCAGACCACTGCCGAATCCACGACTGATGCGGGTGGCGTCCACGTGAGACCAGATCGGCGACGGTGAGCCCTTCAGGCGCTACCGGCGTCTGGGGGAGCATGCCGAGGACCCGCGCGACTTCCTTGGTCTTCATCGAACTGATCGCTTTGCCGTCGAGGATGACCGATCCGCCCTTGGGCTTGAGTAGACGGCCCAGCGCGCGGAGAAGTGTCGACTTGCCGCATCCGTTGGGTCCGATGACCGTCGTGATCACGCCGGTGGGGATCTCGAGATCGAGTCCGTCGACGATGATGCGATCCCCGTACCCGAGCGTCAGATTCTGCGCGACGAGACGCGAAGGAGCATCGGTGGACTGGGCGATGGTGGTCATGCTGTGACCTTCCGATTGTTACGAACCAACAGGTAGAGCAAGAACGGACCACCCAGTGCGGAAGTCACGATTCCGACGGGGAGTTCCACAGGCAGAATTGTTCGAGCGATGACGTCGCTGCCGACCACCAGTACAGCACCGGTCAGCGCGGAAGCCACGATGGGCGGGCCGGCAGAGCGCACCAGACGCATGGCGACCTGAGGCGCAGCCAGGGCGACAAAGCCGACCGGACCTGCTGCGGCGGTTGCGATGGCGGCCAGCGCCACGGCGGAGAGCAACAGTTTGGCCTGCGATGATTGCAAGCGAACACCGAGTGAGGTGGCGTTGTCGTCACCCAACCGCAGCGCTCCCATGGTGAACGAGGCGATCACCGCGTAGCCGCCGACCACCGCGACAGCGATGGCTACCGGCCACATCTGATTCCAGGTGGCACCGTTGAGCGAACCGTTGAGCCACACCTGCGCTCGGGAAGCATCGTTTATGTCCGCCGAGATGAGGAGCCATCCCGTCGCTGCCACGAGCATGGCGTTTATGCCGATGCCGATCAGGATGAGGCGGAACCCCTCTACGCCTTTACGCCATGCCAAGGCGTAAATCACCACTGCTGTCAGCAGTCCGCCACAGAGTGCCGCCAACGGAATCCCCAGTGTGGCAAGCAGTCCCACGAACGACCCGCCACCGCCGAGCACGATGAGAGCAACTGCGGCAGCACTCGATCCGGCCGTGATTCCGAGGATGTCGGGGCTGGCGAGGGCGTTGCGAGCGATCGTCTGGGTGACCGCACCGGCAATGCCGAGTGCCATACCGATGAAGAGTGCGGTGAGCGAGCGAGGAAGTCGGAGGTCGAAGACGATCAGGTTCTGTGTCTTGCTTCCATTGCCGAGCAGGACGGAAATGACATCGGGGATCGAGATCGGATAGTCGCCGCGTCCGATGTTGATGCAGAGCAGAAGGAAGAGTGCGACCGCGAGTGCAATGCTCACCGACACCGCGAGTGGACGGTAGACGAGCGAGAATCCACCGATACGAATCGACTTACGGGAGGGGACGGTCCGGGGCAGTACCCGGAGTTCTTGCTTGAGCGTCACAGACTTGCCAACTTCCTGCGGCGTACGAGAGCGATGAAGAACGGAGCGCCGAAGAGGGCCAGGATGATTCCGACCTGCAACTCGCCGGGGCGCACGACCACGCGACCGATGATGTCCGCGGTGATCAGCATGACCGCACCGAGCAAGCCCGCGTACGGGACCAGCCATCGGTAGTCGGGTCCGGTGATGGCCCGGGCCACGTGGGGGACCACCAATCCGATGAACGCGATAGGTCCACACGCTGCAGTCGCGGCGCCGGTCAGCAGGGTGATCGCGATGATGCCGAGTGTGCGACTGAACGCGATGTTCGTTCCCAACGCTTTTGCGACGTCTTCACCCAGGCTCAGGACGTTGAGACCAGGCGTACTTGCCAGGGCGATGACCAAACCGAGTATCAGGAAGGGGAGGACCTGCCAGAGAACGTCGAACCCTCGACCGGACACCGACCCGACTACCCAGAAACGGTAGGCGTCCAGGCTGGTCTGGTCGAGGATGATCACGGCATTGGTCATGGCTTGCAGGAAGAACGCGACGGCTGCGCCCGCCAGAGCCAAACTCAGAGGACTTGCGCCGCCGTTTCCGATGGAGGACAAGCCGAAGACGACGATGCTGGCGACGAACGATCCTGCAAACGCGAACCAGAGATACTGACTCGGTGCGGTGAAGCCGAAGAGATAGATCGCCATGACTACGAAGAACGCCGCGCCGGCGTTGAGGCCGAGCAGACCGGCATCTGCCAACGGGTTACGCGTGTGTCCCTGAATCAGGGCGCCGGCGATACCGAGTGCGATGCCGACAACAAGACCCAGGATGGTCCGAGGCGCACGCAACGTTCGCACGATGATGTCCGTCTGGGTGCCGTCCGAACTGAAGATGGCGTGGAAGATCTCGGCAAACGTCAGCGGCCGAGCGCCCACCGCGATGCTCGCGAGCATGACGAGCGCGAGAAGTACCGTGAGCACCGCGAGACCGATCAGTCGGCGTCGACGAGTTGCCCCGACGCTGTTGTCGCGCGCGAGTTCCTCGAACCCTTCTTCGCGCGCCGTGCTTTCACGCACCACCTCGATACCGGTTCGATCGAACGGCCTGCGCAGAGCCCGGCGAACACCGATGGGCTGCTTTGTCTTCGCGTCTCGCGTGACCAGGCCTACCCATCCCTTTCCCGAGGTCCGGCCCGTGGCACCTTCGCGGAATCCGAGGTTCCACACAAGGAGACCGACGGCAATGGCTATTGCCGTCCCACCGAATACGGCGCGGTCGGCTTCGCCGCCGCCGTTCTCGTCTCGGAGCGACTGAACGATGTACCAGCCGACGAGCAACGGAAGCAGGAACACCCCCGCGTCGAAAATGCCAGCTAGAACACGCATTCGGACAGGAGCCGGGCCGCGCGGCACTATGCGCCGTCCGTACGTCTCGCTGGGTCCTCGGGGATGTCCGTTCCCGAGAGGTTTGATCATCGTCACTGGCGGTTCGAGCTCCTGGTCTTTGTGCGCAGGGAATTCGCATCTTAGGTTACGGAACCCTATGTGGGTGTGCTCCCCGCGGGGCAAGTTCCTGTGAATAATGCGGTGCCCAGCGTCACAGTTCTTTACTCTTGAATTATGGTGAGGCTAACCTACATTAAGAACCACAAGACAACTTCGGCCGATTGGAGTGCACGGTGACAATCACCTTGACCACCCAGCATGCGGATGTTCGTGAATTCGAACTCCGGTCGAACGCATTGAGCCGCACCAGCGTTCGCCTACGAGCACTCAACCCTGACTATCCGCGTGTCTATGCGGTTGCCGCCATGGCGGGCGAAGGCAAACGGCGCTGGTGGCAGCTCAGTGAAGGCTTGTGCGGGGATCGGGTGCAACAGATGTTCGCCCGGTCACTTCAAGATCTCGACAGTGCTGAAGCTGCCGCGATACAGGTTGCGACGTCGCTCATTCATGCCGTGGTCGGCAGAGTTGCCGCATCCATCGTCTCCGAGGGGTCCGCCTGGGACCCGGGGCTCGAGAACCTGTTCATCCACATGGACAGCGACGGCGGAATCGATTGGGCAGGCGTAGTCGACGAAACGCTTCGTGTGGCACCCAACGGGCGAGAGTCCGGAAGTGACGGCGTCGTCGACATGCCGTGTGAAGAGGCGCTCCTCATCTGGACTGCGCACCGTTGCCTGACGTCGCTGCGCGCCATCTACGACGCCGTGGCCAGATGTGCGCCCGTCGACCAGTTCAGATTCTGGGGACTGGTGGGGGAGTCGATCCTGGGTGCAGCTGCTTATGTCCCCATCCTGGCCGGTGAAGGCGAATCGGTAGCGCAGCGCCGTGGACAGGGCCTGCTCGACGCCTTTGTCGCAGCCGGGTTGCCGGTTCGCGCGCGCCGCAAGGTCTCGCTGCGCCCTCGCTGGAACCAGTTCGACGAAGGGCTTGCTAAATTAGGTCAGCCTTGCCTATGATTGTGGAAGACCTCGCGGAGAGTTACACACCGCGAGAGCGGCGAAACTGCCGGACCGCGCCGGAGTCCTGAGGGCTGCAGAGACTCCCGGTCCTTCCCACGGCGGGTTTCACATCGATTGATGTGAAACCCGCCGGTTCTTTTTCCAGACCTGATTCCAAGCTCGAGTTACCTCTCGTGTAATCAAGTAGGGAGTGGCAGCCACACCGGCGCCGGAGAATCACAGATGGAGATGGCATGGTCGACACTGCTGAGACCGCAGAGATGATGAAACGGCTCGGAACGGGCTTCGACGCCACCATCGGCCTCGAATACACCGAACTGAGCCCAGATCGTGTGCGGGCGCAATGGACGGTCAAGCCCACGCTGCACCAACCCGCGGGGATTCAGCACGGAGGCGTCTACTGCTCGGTGGTGGAGTCTCTCGCCAGCGTCGGTGGCACCGTGTGGCTGGGCGAGCGAGGTCACGTGGTCGGCGTCAACAACAACACCGACTTCCTGCGTGCAACGAGGGAAGGCACACTCACCGCAGAAGCCACCCCGATTCATCGCGGACGCACTCAGCAGCTCTGGGAGGTTCGCATCACCGACGAGAACGACAGACTCGTCTCCAAGGGACAGGTTCGCCTCGCGAACATCACCGAGGTGGCGAAGATCGGAAACTGAGAACACGGGAAAGGGTGGCAGTGGAGTTGAACTCCACTGCCGCCCTTCGCCGTTCACTCAGGTACTGATCAGCCGGCAGCCTTCTGTTGCTTGCCTGCCGTCTTCTTCGACTCGCCGTTGGAAGCACTGCCGGACTCGGTCGCTTCCTTGTTCTTCTTCTCCAATTCGCCCATCGCGTTTCGCGCGAAGACCTGCTGCTCGGTGGACGCCATCTGAGCACGGCCACGCCCAAAGAACGTCACAGCCCATGACAAGAGCGTCGAGGCTCGCGAACGGAACCCGACCAAGTACAGAAGGTGAATTGCCAGCCAGGCAACCCATCCGATGAAGCCACTGATCTCGAGTTTGCCCACCTTGGCTACCGCGCTGAAGCGCGAGATCGTTGCCATGCTGCCCTTGTCGAAGTACTTGAACGGAACTCGCGCCGAGGGGGACTGACCATTCAGTTCCGCCTTGATCTGCTTGGCCGCGTACTTGCCGCCCTGCATGGCGACCTGAGCCAAACCGGGAAGCTTGTCGAGCGACATCATGTCGCCGATGACGAAGACATTGGGGTGTCCGGGAAGCGACAGGTCGGGATTGACCATCACGCGGCCGGCGCGGTCGGTTTCTCCGCCGCTCTGCTCTGCGAGCTGCTTGCCGAGAGGGCTCGCCTGAACTCCGGCAGACCACACCTTGCACTGCGACTCGATACGGCGAAGCGTGCCGTCCTTCTCCTTGATGATCAGACCGTCGTTGTCGACGTCGGTGACCATCGCGTCGAGCTGGATCTCTACGCCGAGCTTCTCGAGGGTCTCGGCTGCCTTACGGCTGAGCTTGCCGCCGTACACAGGCAGGACTGCAGGCGCGCCGTCCAGGAGCACAACACGTGCCTCACGCGGATCGATCTTGCGGAAAGCGCCGTCGAGCGTTCGGCGGGAAAGCTCGGCGATCTGTCCGGCCAACTCCACGCCGGTGGGGCCGGCGCCGACCACGACGAAGGTCAGCAAGCGCGCGCGCTCGGCAGGATCGTCCGACAGCTCAGCTTGTTCGAACGCGCCGAGGATACGTCCACGCAGTTCGAGGGCATCGTCGATTGTTTTCATGCCCGGGGCGAACTCTGCGAACTGATCGTTACCGAAGTACGACTGACCGGCACCTGCTGCCACGATCAGACTGTCGAATGGCGTTACCGTGACGCGTTCGAGCAGGCGCGAGGTCACAGTCCGGTTCTCGAGATCGATCGTCTCGACTTCACCGAGCAGTACCTGGGCGTTCTTCTGCTTACGCAGCACGAGCCTCGTAGCGGGAGCGATGTCCCCGACCGAGAGGATGCCGGTGGCAACCTGATAGAGGAGCGGCTGAAACAGATGGTGGGTTGTACGCGCGATCATCGTGATGTCGGCATCGGCTTTTTTGAGAGCCTGAGTGCCGAACAATCCTCCGAAGCCGGAACCGATCACCACTACGCGGTGGCGGTGCGGTTCAACCGACTGGATGCTCATTCCGTACTCCTCGAGTTCTAGGCGACAGTCCTACGGTAGTCCCACCGCGGCCGAGCTTCTCTGCGAGCAGGCCGTCGAACGCAGCAGGGTCCGAATCGATCAAGCGGCCTCGGAGGTGATCACTCCCGATGCGATCGGCTTCGCCGAATCGGGGGTGATCACCACTTTGTCGAGGTGTCGGCTACTGGCGGACCGACAAGATGAACAGTGCGATGCACCCGCCGACGAAAACCAGGATCGACAGGGCCACCGACGCGTACCCGACACCTACTCCAATTGCTGCCCAGTCCATGTGCCCAACCTCTCGTCTGCTGCGATCCGGGATTCAGATCACATTTACCTAGTGACATCACACCTCATCGATCCCCACTTTCGAAACCCGGCACGCCCAACCATTGACATGCAAGTAAATGCTTGCATATTATGAAGTTGTGGACGACCGGATGAATGCAGTGTTCAAAGCTCTTGCCGATCCGACACGGAGGCTTCTTCTGGATCGCTTGTTCATAGCCAACGGTCAGTCGCTCGGCGACCTGTGCGACAGCCTGGACATGAGTCGACAAGCTGTCACGCAACACCTCACAGCGCTCGAGGATGCAAATCTGATCAGCACGGTTCGGCAGGGGAGATCCAAGCTTCATTATCTCAATCCCGTTGCGCTCGAGGAAATTCGAGAGCGATGGATCAACAAGTTCGAGGTACCGCGCCTGAACGCGCTCAGTGCCGTCAAAAAACTCGCGGAGGAAGCCATGACCGACAAGCCCAGCTTTGTGTATGTCACCTACATCGCCAGCACAGCCGAGAGCGTCTGGAAAGCACTCACGGATGCACAGGCCACTGCAGAGTATTGGGGACACAGCAACGTCTCCGATTGGCAGCCGGGATCGACGTGGGAGCATCGCCGGATCGACGGCTCGAACATCGCGGATGTAGTCGGCACCGTGGTCGAGAGCAACCCGCCGTCGAGGTTGGTTACCACCTGGGCCGATCCGAACGGTGAACCAGGCGTCGACATCTCGCGGGTGAGTTTCGACATCGAAGCCTTCGGCGCGATCGTGCGCCTGACCGTCAAGCACACCGATTTGGCGGACGAATCGGCTCGCATGGAGGTAGCGGGCGGATGGTCGGCGGTGCTGTCGAACCTGAAGTCCTATCTCGAGACCGGAAACACGCTTCCGGTGGCGCCGTGGGAGATGCCGGTCGGTTGACGGTTGTCGACCACGACAAACGTGTCCCCTGAACAGGAGGAATTCGCCGTACTTCGGCCCGAATTGTCGGCACGATCCGGTCTCAAATTCGCAAAAAGCCCAAATTTCGGCGCGTTCAGTCTGTAAAGTTGCCAGTTGGATGCTAGCGTTTGCCCCGACATCGGGTGAGGACGACCTCGTCTCGGACGCATGGGAGAAACGCTATGGGCGGCGACGCTTTTCAGAATGTTCCGGTTGATCGGCGCAAGTTCGTCAAGACAGTTCTAGCGGCCTCGGCGGTAACTGTGCCGGTCGTGACGTCGATCAGCCTCGGTGGTGCGGCGCCGGCCTTCGCAGCCGGTGACACGCCGAATCTTTCCGGAGCGCCTAGTCGTGGCCAGCAGAATCCGAATCAACCAGGCGGTGAACAACCGGGCGGGAACCAACCCGGAGGCAATACTCCGGGAGGGAACCAGCCGGGCGGAAACGAGCCGGGCAACCCCGGATCGTCAGGAAGTTCAGGATCGTCGGGAAGTTCGGGGTCCTCGGGTAGTTCTGGTAGTACCGGGAGTTCGGGATCAACTGGTAGCTCTTCAGGTTCGGGTGGAACGACGACCGCAAAGCCCACCGGGCCCACTGGGCCGACTGAGCCGACAGAGCCGACCGTCCCGACTGTGCCAACGGTGCCGACCACTCGCACCGAGCCGACCCTTCCGACCGTCCCGACTCTGCCGACGAATCCCACAGAACCCACGTAACCGACACAACGAAATTGGTTCCGAGTGAGCACACGACGATGACAGAGTTCGACGTCGCGCTACACCGCGCTCTGAAGAAGCTTCAGAGCGCGGGCCCAGTCCAGGTGAGGGAGACGCCACCGCACGGAGAACCGGCTGATCTGACTATCGCAATCGCGACCTACGACGATTTCGACGGGGCGTACTTCACGATCCACTCGATCCTGGTCCATCATCGCGAGATTCTGGACAGAGTCGAGTTCGTCTTGTTGGACAACAACCCCGAGGGGTTGCCGGCGCCTATGCTCGAGTCGTTTGCGGGATACATCGATCGTTTCCGCTACATTCCGTTTACCGATGTTCGATCCACCGCAGTGCGGGATGTCCTGTTCCGCAAGGCAACCGGGAAGTACGTCCTGGTCCTCGATTCTCACGTGATCCTGGCACCTGGATCGCTGTCGGCCCTGCTGGCGTATTTCGATGCGAACCCGGAAACCGACGATTTGATCCAGGGACCGATGCTCTCCCAGGATTCCTCGCATATCGCGGCGACCCATATGGACCCCAAGTGGCGCAACGGAATGTTCGGCTCCTGGGGTGTTGATCCGCGCGCGAAGCAACACCCCGACGTGCCTTTCGAAATTGTCATGCAGGGCCTCGGCTCATTTGCCTGCAGGCGCGAGGCGTGGCCCGGATTGAACTCGCATTTCACCGGATTCGGAGGCGAAGAGGGGTACATCCACGAGAAGTTCCGAATCAACGGCGGCAAGGTCGTCTGCCTTCCGGCATTCGGTTGGCACCATCGATTCGAGCGCCCGGCAGGTGTACCGTATCGAATAAATTGGGAAGATCGTGTTCACAATTACCTGCTCGGTTGGAGTGAAGTCGGTTGGGACCTCGGCTCACTCCATCGTCAGTTCTCCAGGTACCTCGGTGATTCGTATCCCGAGATTCGCCGCCGTGCCGAACTGAGCGTCCAGCGACCGGAACTGATTTTCGGTGGGGTGATCGTTCTCAGCGATGACAGCCGAGTCGCTCCGTGGCGTTCATGCCTGGCCGAGGCCGAGTCGATCGAACTGACCGTTCACCGTGCGATTCCGTCGCAAGAGGACGGTCCGGATGTGTGGAGGACGGCGTCCGCGTTGCTCGCCGGAATCGACAAGGCAATTCTGCTGGGATGGAAGTCGGTGGTTTTCCTGGACGAGGAGCGCGTGATCGAACCTGCCCTCGCGTACAAACTGCGGAACATAACCAACGATCTCCCTACCGAGGCAGATACGGCCGTTATCCACGCACACGGCGACAACCTGCCCGGGGCCACACTGATTGTTCGCGCGGCGGCGTACCGAGCTTTGCGGGACGAACTCTCTCGTCTCATCGACGGACCCGCGCCGACCGACTTTTCACTGGCGGCGTATCTGCTCGAGCGGGGCGCAGTCGACGTTGTGCTCGATCGTCCCCTGTCGCCCGCCCGGTCAGTGGCAGAACATGACTCGGATATCGAGGATTCGAACTCGGAACTCGGCGTTGTCGTCGTGAATCTCGACCTCGACATCGACAGATGGAAGGCGTCCTGGCATAGATTCATTCGCCTGCCGGGCGTAGCCGCGGTGGAGAGGGTCTCAGCTTTCGAGGACGTGATGAATCAGGAAGCGGCCTTTGCCGTCTCGTGGCGTCGCGCGATCTCTCGGGCGACCGAGAAGGGCTGGGATTCGGTCCTCATCGCAGCTGACGACGTGAGTTTGCTCGATGCGGCTGCCTCGATCCTGGACCATGCACGCGAAGAGCTCGATCACCGCGATTGGGATGTCGTCCACCTAGGACACGACCCGAAATCGAGGGACGGAGCTCTGCTCGACGGTTCGGCACTCTTGCGCACCAGCCCCGAGAACCGTGGCGTCCACGCCGTTCTCGTCCATTCGCGCGCCTTCGAGCGAATTCTCGACGAGATTGCGGATCCGGAGTCAGATCCCGAAGCATTCGGAAAATGGGCGGGTCACTACCGAACTCTGGGCGAGTACCTGGTGGATGCGAGTGCCGGGGGAGCGCTCACGTGCCTGACGGTGGCACCCGGCATCGCCTCCACGCGCAGCCTGATTCATTCGGGCGCAATCGAATCCGAATACTCACGACGCTTCGCGCTGTGAGACCACCACCAAAACGAAAATCGGAACCGCTGAATCAAGGAGATATCTTGACCGAACTACTCGAAGATATGAGACCGCAACGCTCTCAGACGGTGGAGAGCAACGATCTCACCGACGGTGTTGTGCTGTACGACAGTTCCAGCGAGGTTGCCCATCACCTCAACCCAGTCGCGACGTTGGTGTGGGAACTGTGTGACGGCCGGACCGTCAGCGAGATCGTCCAGGCTGTGGCAGAGGTGCTCGAGATCCCTGACCACGACGCGGAGTCGGTAGTCACCGAGACGTACGGGCAGCTGAACACCTCGCGTCTGCTGGTGTGAGAATTCCGTGATCGGGAACGACGTACCGCAATTCCGGGCGCACTATCTGTGGGTTGACGCGATTGTGCGCGGTTTCGGCATACCAGAGGTCGGCGTCGTCGAGCATCGGATTGCCAGCCCCTGGCCTGCGGACAACAACGTCGACGTTCGGATTCAGCGGAATCGAGCGACATTCGGTCGCTGGGACGTCACCATCGAATCGACCATCGGTGGGGGCAATGAAATGCTGGTCGGTCTGGACGGCCTACAGCTCGCGGAGAACGTGTATCGGACGGTGCACCGGGATGTCATGACAGCCGCACAGGCCCAACAGTGGACACGGTTGCACGCCGCTCTGGTCGACTGCGACGGTGTGAGAGTGGCGATCGCCGGGCATTCCGGGGCGGGCAAGACCACCTTGGCGCTCGCCCTTGCCCTGCGGGGTGCACAATTGCGTGCTGACGAAGGCGTCTTCATTCGTGGTACCGACGCTGTGGGCTTACCGCGGCGGGTTCACCTCAAAGCCGGTACGTTCGACGTCCTCCCGGAGATCAAAGCGCACGATTCGCTGTATCTTCCGTACGCCCCGCCGGTGTGGGCGTTGGACCCGTCAACCTTGCCTGCTGAACCGAACGTCGACTCGGCGGTTCGCGGAATCGACTTGGTGCTGATCCTCGATGGGTGGGACGAGGGTCCGACTCGACTCGCTCCGATGCCCGTATCCCAGGCGATACAGTCGCTGGCCGAGCAATCCGCATTGTGGTCCGACAATCACGGACTGACCCTGAGAAACATCGCTGCCCTACTCTCGAATGCCCCGTGCTACAGACTGATTCGGCACCACCGCGACACCGGCGCGGACACTGTGGAGGAACTGGTGGCGTCATGCGTGACACCCGGTATCTGATTTCCATGTTGGAACCCGAGTGTGGGGTCGATGTCATCCGCTTGTGTTCACAGCAGGATTGGCCCAGAGTCATCGACGCCGCTGCAAGGCACAAGGTGTTGCCGCTGCTCGCCTCCCGAGCAGTCGAGGCCGGCTTCGCATCGGTCCTGCCTGCGAGCTTCGCGGAAATGCTGTCGGAATCCTCGGCCACCGCATCGAGTCCGGAATTGACGCTGAGCCTTGTCCATCACCGAAACACCATTCGGATCTCGGACCTCGACGTGCAGCGAGTGGAACTGCAAGAGTTGTTACACCGCAACGGATTTCCGACGGTTGCGCTGAAGGGTGCCGCCCTTCTCGAGCGAAATGTCTGGCCGAACCCGGCGGCACGACGGATGACGGACATCGATCTCTTGGTCGTCGACCCTGCACATGCCGTTCCGGCCAACGAAGCGATCCTCGATTTCGGCTATCGAATGGTCCGCCCCGACGAAGTGGACTCCGATTCCATCGATCACGACAATCATCAGGAACCGGCACTACTTCGCGACGACCGTCATGGCTCCGTCGAAATCCATTCGCACCTGCTTCCGCGGTTCGCCCGCCACGCATTGACCCGAGAGGCTGCGGTCCGAGGAATCAGCGCAGAGGCGAAAGGATCCCAGCTTGCGATTGCCGACGTCACGCTGCACGTCATCGCTCACGCGCGGCTGGCCGATCGGGCCTTGATTCGAGCCGATTTGTCGATGAACAGCGTTTTCGACGTGGGGTACCTGCTCGCTTCCGAACCGGCACTCGCTGTGACGCTATCTCGGCGCCAGTTGCCACGCGATGTCCGTCGGGCGGTGAACGTCCACTGGGCCGCCGTGGAATCGATCTTCGGCGTGAGCACCGGAGTGAGCACCACCTCCGCGCGTTGGTGGTGGCAATGGACGTTGTGGTTGGCCGATCGCCCACGTCTGCACTCGCTCTACCGCGACCTGGTCATGGTGCCGCTCTTTCTCGACCGTGATCGGCTCTCGATCCGGGACGGACGGGACCTACGCGGATGGGACTTGGCGCGCGCACGCGTGTCTCACTTCGTCCGTCGTGCGAGGACTGCTGTCGAAGATGCCGGGGGAGCAGCATGAAAGTCCTGATCACCGGCGGAGCGGGGTTCATCGGAAGCACCGTGGCGTCGAGGTGCGTCGACGCCGGGATCGATGTCGTGATCCTCGACAACCTTCTGACAGGCCGTGCCGAATTCGCCCGTCGATTCCCGTTCTACTGCGGCGACATTGCGGACGAGAAATTACTCGACAAGATATTCACCGACCATCCTGATATCGGTGCCACAGTTCATTGTGCGGCCCTGATCGTGGTCGGAGATTCCGTGAATAGCCCGGCGCGGTACTACGAGAACAACGTCTCCAAATCACTGGCGCTGGTTTCGAGTGTCCTTCGGAACGGGTGTGGGCGCTTCGTATTCAGTTCCTCTGCCGCGGTGTACGCGCCGGGCAAGGGCGGGTGTGTCGACGAATCCTCGCCGATCGAACCGCAGAGTCCCTACGCGCACAGCAAAGCTCAGTTCGAAACCATGCTCGACGACATCGTGGCAGCAACAGATTTGTCGGCGATATCTCTCCGCTATTTCAACCCGGTCGGAGCAGATCCGGAACTGCGAAGCGGAATACCATCGGCACGCCCGACGCACGCACTCGGAAAGCTCTTCGAATCATATTCGACAGGAACACCTTTCACAGTGACCGGGACGGATTGGCCGACGCGCGACGGGTCCGGAGTGCGTGATTACGTTCATGTCTGGGACCTTGCAGATGCCCATGTTCGAGCACTGCAACGGTTCGACCGGATCACCGTCGATTCATCGGGAATGACTGTCGTCAATCTGGGCAGTGGGCGGGGGACCACGGTGTGGGAGCTGGTTCGCACATTCGAGAATGTGCTCGGTGAAGATATCGACGTGGTCGTTGCCGACCGACGCACCGGTGACACTGCCGGCGCTTATGCGTCGAACGACCGTGCGTTGCGACTACTCGGGTGGGTTCCGACATTCACCCTGGAACAGGGGATCGAGGACACCGCACGGTGGCTGGCCGTGCGATCCCACCTGCTGAATTCGGTGTCGCCGAACGTCAGCCTGTCGGGTCGTCGTCGAGGGTGATGTTGTTGCTGCGTAGCCAGTAGGTGGTGTCGGGATTCCACCCGGCGAGCACGGTGGCACCCGAGTTGGCCGACAGCGGTATCGCGATGCCTGGAGTGGTCAGGTACGCCATCATGGTCAGGTGGACGGCGTCGTAATCGTCGGCCACCGAGACCCAATCCGGGATGAACCAGTTGCGGAATTCACCGGACGTGTCGTGCCACACGGAGCGACGTGAAGCGGGCACTGCCAGGGGATAGGTGTCGACCAGATTTGCCCAGGCCTGCGGACCGGTGATCTCGTAGATGCGGGGCGCACCGTAGGTCCTTACCGGCTGCACCCGAGCCTCGTTCGAGGAGCTGTCTTCTTCGAGAAACACCCCGAGTGCCCCGATACCATCGCGGGCCCTGGTTGTTTCGGTTGTGCCGTTGGCGAAAGGGATAGACCACCATTCGCCTCCGATATGGCGGTCCGGATCTGCGTTCTGATACTCCAGAAACTGACGTTCGGTATCGAGCGCCTCAGCGCGCCACTGTTCAAGGCCGTCTTCCGTACGGTAAATCCGCACGGGTAAGTCCGACCAGCCGTAGATGGGATTTCGCTTCTCAACCAGATGCTGGTTCAGGAGGTCAATCGGCTCGGTCCACCAGGCAGAGTGTGGCGAGCCGAGAAGGGTCCGGGCGATCGGGTGTAATGCCGCAATGACCGCGGGGCGCACGAAGATCAAGTCTTCCTCGTCGGGCGGCTCCCAATAGCGTGCAAAATCCACGGCATACGCGAGACAGTGCAGAATCTCGAGTTCCGACATTTCGGTGATTGCTCGGACGTCAACAGCGTCGAGCACTTCGAGCGCATGTTCGGTCGATTGAGGCCAGTGTCTACCGGATGAGCGTGCATCGGGCTGGCACGCGTACCCGACATTCGCGCAGAACCGACGACCACGCGGTGAGCCGAGGACAAGCGCCACAGAATCCATGTGGGTAAAGCTAGCGGACGAGCTGACGGGGGACGTTCGAAAATCCATTACTTGACATAATGTAGATTATCGGCAAATTGTCGACCTGGCGATATTCGGCTTACGTGCCGTTTCTTGCATTCGTCTTCGACGTCGCCCGCCGATGTCGATCTGTCGGTTTCATCTGCCGTCTGTTCACACATTTCCGTCCGAGATCACTGACTGCCTTGGGTTGACTCGATCTGATCATTGCGACTCGACTGTCGCCGGCCGAGTTGCCAGCGATCGCCATCTGGCCTTGCCGGCGACTGCGGCCGCGCCGAGTGGCCTAGTTACCTAGTTACTCACTAAGCAGGATCGTCCAATAAGCGCTCTGATCTGGATTGATGTTGATAAGCGCGGCTCGCCCACTTCCAGCCACCCGATGTTAATTCGTCACTGTGACGTATTAAGGGCGACAGGCTGGACGCGAGTGCAGTTCCATTGTCATTGCCACGGACTACTATCGCCGCATGTGTTGTATTCGACCGGCCGCTTCTCATGGTCAGTGGCCGCTATGAGCGACACACCCAAGGTCGTGCACCGGTGGCTCGCAGTGCCAGACCAGTTTGACCGATTCACTCGATTCTTGCGCGACAACGGAATTCTGATGCCGACGCGCATAGGCATCGGCGTACTGGTTTTCCTCCTGGGCGTCACAATTCTGCTGAAGCGACTGGGCACCCACTCGGTACAGACCATCGGATTTCCGTTGGACGTCGTCGTCGCAGTGCTTGTGATGATCGGCGGAATTGCCCTGCCGGTCATTGCGACCACCCGTGAAAGATCGTATTTCTTAGTCGTTACCGGGGACTTCGCGATTGCGGTGATCGTGCTGGCCGAGGCGAATCCGGATCAGCGATTGCTCGGATGTCTCGTCTTCGGACTCGTCGGCTCGTACGTAGCCTTCTTTCACAACCTTCGAGCGCAACTATGGCACCTCCTGTGGTCCGGGGCGATTATCGTTGTCGCCAGCATCGGGGTTTTCACGGATGCCCCTTCGTCAGCCTCAGACGTACTGGGACGCATCGCCTTTGCCATCCCTGTCATCACTGTCATACCGGTAGTCACACAGATTGCTCTGGCGCTCCTGAGCAACGACGCACAAAGCTCCGAACTCGATCCATTGACGGATCTGCTGAATCGGCGTGGCCTGGCGCGGCGGACTTCCGAACTCCTACAAGCGAAATCCAGCCTCGATCAGTCTTTGCTGGTTGTGGTGATCGACATCGACAATTTCAAACACTTCAACGACACCTACGGTCACGACGTGGGTGACCGCGTCATCTTGCGGACCGCGTATCGACTCCACGACTGGGCCAGATCGGACGCAGCGATCGCTCGTATCGGCGGAGACGAGTTCGTCGTCGTTCAGATGATGCCGTTGCCCTATGTCGGCGACTTGCTCGCGCGGATTCACCCCGTCATGAACTCCCCTACAGGCGAACCACTCTCGACGACGAGCATCGGCATAGCCGTACACAACGGCGGCTGGCCGGACGTGCAGGCAGCAGAAAGCGGCCTGCACGATCTACACCGCCTAGCCGATTCAGCGATGTACGAAAGTAAGAGGATGGGCGGAAATCACGTTCATTCCATCGTTCTCACCGATCAGCAGCCACAACAGGTCGGCGGTCGTTCAGTCCTCTGAGTCGTCGATCAGATGCATCGCGGCTTCCTCTGCCGACGCTGCGCCGCCGTCGATTCCGACGTCTCCGGCGATGAGTTCGCTTTCCTCGTCTTCGTATCGGCCCTCGTCTTCGGCAACGAGACGCCCGACGCGGCGGTTACCCACTTCGTCACCGTTCGGGAATTCTTCTTCACGTTCGAATTCGTCGGCATCGGCGGGATCCTTCAGCGGATCACCCAGCGACGCGTACGGATCGGGTTCTTCCTCGGCCAGGCGCTCGTCGAGGGTCTCCCCCGCTGATTCTTCGCTACCGGTCAATCCGTGAGCGTCCAGTCCGAGTGGGCGCTCCGGTGGTGAGATTCCCTCGTCGAGAATGTCGTCCACGCCTCGATCGATCAGGGTGTCTTCGGGCTGAAGCTGGTCGTCGGGATCGAGACTGTAATCGCCATTGCCGGCTGCGCCGGTGTCATCCGTGTCGCTCATACGATCAACGATGCCACGAGCACACCGAGTTGGCCATGTGCCGCGCTTGCCCGATACATCACTCCGGATACATTCAGCACGAACGCGGGGCCGGCACTCCGTCGAACCGGTCCTGCAGGTACTCGAACGCGGTGGGCAAGCCGAGGACCGCGGTGGTCAGGTGGTCCGGGCTGGGGAACAGTTGGGATTGAATCGTTGCTCCTGCGGCGCAGTACCTCGAAATGGTGTTGACCACCGAATCGATGGGAATCAGCACGTCGTCGGGCGTGTGCCATTCGAACACTGGGGCGGTCGGTACTCCTGGATAGAGTTCGACGCTGTTGTCGTCCATCACCTTTCGCACTTCAGGACTGGACAACAGGGAAGTCGACGTCGACACCTGGGAAGCGCTGCGCCCGGCGCCGACTCTCAGGATGTCGTTGGTGCAGGCATTGGTGAGTTCGGACCGCATCGACCGACCGAGGTCGTTGAGTTGGTTACCGAGTGGCAGGAGGTCGGGATACTCCCGCTCGAGGCCCATCGCTGCGGCGAAGGCGAGACCGAATGCCGGGTGCGGATCTTGCCCGAGTCCATTGGCCATCTTGGACAGATTCATCGGAACGCCGCCTTCGGCAACACCGACGAGGTTGACCTCGGGTGCGTAGGTCGGCGCCAGTGCAGCTGCCCACGCGGTGGCCATACCGCCACCGGAGTATCCAGCGATGCCGACTGGGCTGGCGCCGCTACGCAATTCGGGGACTTTCTGGACGGCGCGTATGCCGTCGAGCGTGATCTGTCCGCCCAGTCTTGCGGCGCCGTATGCGCTGTTGGGTCCGAGATGGTCGGGAAGCGCGATAGTCCATCCGCGCTGCAGAGCGACGTTGAGGATGGGTGCTTCACGGATGACGATGTTGGGATCCGATGCGTAGAGCGCTCGCGATGGCGCACAACCTGTTCCGAGTGCGTTGACGATGTGCTGATAGGAGAGCAATGGGCCGTCTTGCGCTTGGTTCGGCGGGACCAGGATCGTGCTGACCGCGGCAATCGGCTTGTTCTCGGAGTTCGTGGACCGATAGCTGACCTGCCAGATCGCGACGCCAGGAAAGGTCATCAGATCGGGGGCTCGCCGTACGGAGATCGGCGTGCCGGCGCTGCCCTCGGCTGCTGCCTGCGAATAGAACGGGTCCGGGTCCGGTGCGGGGTACGCGGGATCTGCCTGTGCGGTCCACCCGGAGAGCAGTGTGGCGGTCAGTGCCGCGGCAGTCAGCATCGATCCGGTAAACACGCGTTTGGTTCGCAGTTTCAATGTTTTCCCCTCGTCCGGACCCACGCGGGATCCATCACCCTGTGTGTTTCACTCATACCCATGTCGAACCTGGTTCAGACACCCCACTGAGCGATAACTTCTCGCAATCGTACAGCTATGGATGCCGCAGGCCCCGGTTCGATCATCTGGTTGTGTTCACAGTCGACTTCGACGACGCGGATGTCACCCGTCACGAACCGGCGCCATTCGGCCACATCGTGTCCGTTTTCGCTCGACCTTCCGGCGACGAAGAACTCGATGTCTCCGGCGAGAACCGGCGGTCGGTGCTGATTCGTCAACGCGACGGAGTGGGAGTAACCGCGACTGATCCGCGCTAGATGCTCCGCTTCGATCCCGATCCCGGCTCCCAGGGTCTGCTCCAGCAATTCCGCCGCTTCTTCGAAAGTCTCGACTGTCTTCGATCCCGCAGGCATCGCGAGCCCCGCCAGCAGTTCGGAGACCGAGAGTTCAGCGGGCTGATCGGAATCGGACGATGGATAGCTGTCGAGGATCGACAGCGTCACGTCACGTCCGCTCCGAGTGAGCCTGTGCGCCACGGCGTGTGCGATGACGCCGCCGAGCGACCAGCCGGCCAGATGGATCGGGCCGGTCGATGCCACCGCTGCAATGCGATTCGCATAGTCGTCGGCGAGTTCGGTCAGCGAGTCGAAGCTGGGCCCGCCGCTCAGTGACGGTAGCTGCAGACCGTATACGGGTTGATCCAGCTCGAGATGCTTGACGAATTCCGCGTAGCCCCAGGACAATCCGATACCTGGATGAACGAAGAACAGTGGTGCACGATCGGATCCGGCGCGCAGCGTGATCATCGGGGCAAGCAGATCCGACGAGTCGTCCGGCGAGTGTGCGTCCATTCCGTCGGCCGCCCGGGCGACACCGGCAGGCGTCGGATCCAGGAACAGTGCCTGCAACGGCACCCGCATCCCGAGGCGCTTTTCGAGTTCGATGGTGATCCGGGTGGCCACGATCGACGTTCCTCCCAGTTCGAAGAAGTCGTCGTCCACGCCGATGTGTTCGTGACCGAGCACGGTCTCGAAGATGTCGACGACTGTTCGTTCGGTGCCGTTGGTCGGCGGTGCGTACGGGACCGTACGACGCTCGAAGCTCGGTGTCGGCAGTGCTTTGCGGTCCAGCTTGCCGACCGGCGTCACCGGTATGCGGTCGACGACAACGATCGCGCCGGGAACCATGTGCGCAGGTAGGCGAGAAGACAGGTGGCGTCGAAGCTCCCAGTCGTCGACGGTCTGTCCATCCACGGGCTGGATGTAGGAGGCGATCATCGTCTCCCCCGACGGCGCTTCGTGCCCGAGTGTCGCGGCGAAGTAGACGGAGGGGTGTGCCATCAGGACGGAGTCGATTTCGCCGAGCTCGATGCGGAATCCGCGGACCTTGATCTGGAAGTCGCTGCGGCCCAGGTATTCGAGGGTGCTGTCGGAGCGCCAGCGCACCAGGTCGCCCGTGCGGTACATCCGCTGGCCTGGTTCGCCGAACGGATCGGCGACAAATCGGTCGGCGGTGAGGTCGGGACGATTGTGGTACCCGCGGGCGAGTCCGGGGCCGGTCACGTACAGCTCCCCGATGACTCCCACCGGCACGGGCTTGAGGTGCCCGTCGAGGACCAGGCCGGCAAAGCCGATGGCCGGACGGCCGATGTTGATGTCCTTGCCCGGTCGCATGGGTTCACTGACGCTGGCCTGGATCGTGGATTCGGTGGGTCCGTATCCGTTGAACATGCGACGGTCTCGGCCCCAGATGTCCACGAGTTCGGGTGGGCAGGCTTCGCCGCCGACGGCGAGCACGCGGAGTTCGGGCAGCGCGGAGCTTTCGATGGAGCTGAGCGCGGTCGGTGTGATGAACGCGTGTGAGACGTGTTCGTCGGCAAAGATTTCGGCCAACTCGGATCCGCCGAAGACCGTGGGTGGGATGACGACCAGGCAGGCCCCGCTGCCGAACGCCATCATGAGTTCGAAGACGGAGGCGTCGAAGCTCGGTGATGCCAGGTGCGAGATCCGCGAGTACGGCTGGACGTTGAATCTCTTGTGTTCTTCGGCGTTGAGGTTGGACAACCCGAGGTGGGTGACGATGACGCCCTTCGGCTTTCCGGTCGAACCCGAGGTGTAGATCAGGTACGCGGGATGCCCGTGATGCAGTGGGATCGTGCGGTCGCGATCGGTGATCGCGGCGACGCTCTGGCGCTCGATCTCGTCGACGGTCTCCGCTTCATCGAGGACCATCCACTCGACCGTGTCGGGAAGTTGACTGCGGTGAGCGTCGTCGGTGATGCCGAGTACGGCCCGCGAATCGTCGAGCATGTGGTTGATGCGGTCGTCGGGATAGTTCGGGTCGACGGGCAAGAATGCTGCCCCGGTCTTCGTGACCGCCCAGATGGCGACGATCTCCGCGGCGGACCGCGGCAGACCCAAGGCCACAAAATCTTCGGGTCCGACACCGCGCCGGCACAGCGCTCTCGCCAGCTTTGTCGATTCCTCGTCGAGTTCGCGGTAGGTCATCGACCTCTCACGACTCGAGAGGGCTGGTGCATCCGGGTTCGAGGCGACTGCTTCGGCGAGGATTTCCGGCCACACGCGCGCTCGAGTCGCGGCTGCACCGGATGCCGGCACCAGAGCGGCTGTTTCGTCGGCGGCGAGGATACCGATGTCGGCGATGCGTGTTGCCGGTTCACGTCCGACAGCGCCCAGGATCAGGCGAAGTCGGTCGGCAAACCGCCGAATGGTGCCGGGTTCGAACAGATCCGTCGCGAAGTCGAAGGCAGCGGACATCCCGGCAGGGGCGCCGGTCTCGTCGAACTTCTCGTCGACGATCAGCTCGAGGTCTTCCTTCGCGAATTTGGTTTCCACGGTCAGCCCGTCGATGTCGAGGCCGGGCAGGTGGAAGTGCGCGGGTTCGTTGTTCTGAAGTTCGAGGGCTACTTGGAACAGCGGCGAGTACGACGTGGATCTGGTCGGGTTGATCACGTCGACGAGCCGCTCGAAAGGTAGATCCGAGTTCTGGAATGCGGCCAGATCGATTTCGCGGATGTGTTCCACCAGTTCGGCAAACGTGATGTCGGGATCGACGCTGGTTCGCAGGACCAGCGTGTTGACGAACATTCCGACGAGGTGGTCGAGCGCTGCCTGACCGCGGCCGGCGATCGGGGTGCCGATGGTGACCTCGTCTGCGCCGGACAGCTTCGACATCAGCACGGCCAGTGCGCCGTGCAGTGCCATGAACATCGTGACGCCGTGGGACCTGGACAGGTCCGCGAGCGCGCGGTGAGTGTTCGCGTCGATGTCGAAGGTGAATCGGTCACCGTGGAAGGTCTGTTGCACGGGCCGCGGGTGGTCGGTGGGCAGAGCGATGACATCGTCGAGTCCGGCGAGTTGCTCACTCCAGTAGCGCAGTTGGCGGCTGATGACAGATTCCGGATCGTCTTCCGATCCGAGGACCTGATGCTGCCACAACGTGAAGTCCGCGTACTGCACTTCGAGTGGTGCCCACGTGGGCTCCGTCCCTGCCGTACGCGCCAGATAGGCCGCCATGACGTCGCGCGCGAGCGGCGCCATCGACGAACCGTCGGCGCAGATGTGGTGGACGACGACAAACAGAATGTGAACGGGTTCGTCGGTGTCGAGTCGGAAGAGTGCCACGCGCAGCGGTTGGTCGACCGACACGTCGAAGCCGGTGGTGGCGAGCCGTTGCATGCGCTCTGTGAGTTCGTGCTCCCCCAACGTCATTTCACGGACCGGAGGTATTGCCTCGTCGGCAGTGAGGACTTTCTGAATCGGATCGCCGCCGACGGCGGGGAACACGGTCCGCAGTGTTTCGTGGCGCTCGACGACGTCGGCGATCGCCTGTTGCATGGCGGCGACGTCGAGATCACCGGTAAGACGCACTGCCAGTGGGATGTTGTAGGCGGCCGATCGTGTGTCGAATTGGTTGAGGAACCACATGCGCTTCTGCGCCAGTGACAGCGGGACGTTGCCGACGCGCTCCATGGGAGTGAGCGGCACTGTGCCGACGGCAGTGACGGCGCTGGAAAGCCGCTCGGCGAGCTGGGCGGTCGTGGGAGCTTCGAACAGCACGCGTACCCCGACGTCGATGTTCAGGGCGGAGTTTAGCCGCGAGACGACGCGAGTGGCGATCAGTGAGTTGCCGCCGAGTTCGAAGAAGTTGTCGTCCAGGCCTACTCGCTCGACGCCGAGTACATCGATGAACGCATCGGCTATCCGGCGTTCGAGGCTGGTACCGGGGGCCCGGAATTCCACGGCGGTTCCGGTGAACTCCGGGGTCGGCAACGCTTTTCGGTCGAGCTTGCCGACCGCGGTGCGGGGAAGCTCGTCGACGATCATGATGCTGGCCGGAACCATGTGCGACGGAACACGTCCGGCAAGGTGCGCGGTGATCTCGGCGCCCGTGAGCGTCGATCCTTCCTCGACTGTGAGGTAGGACGCGAGGACAGTCGCTCCGGCCGGTCCGTCGACGCCGAGTGTCACGCAGTTCGTGACAGTCGACATTGCGGTGATCTGGGCGTCGACCTCACCGAGCTCGATGCGGAATCCGCGAATCTTGACCTGGAAGTCGCTGCGCCCGACGTATTCGATGGTGTGATCGCTTCGCCAGGAGACGATGTCACCGGTGCGGTACATCCGGTCACCCGGCTTGCCGAAGGGGTCGGCGACAAATCGCTCACTGGTCAGGCCGGGACGGCGGTGGTATCCGCGAGCCAAGCCGATTCCGGCGATGTACAGCTCACCGGGAGCTCCGACGGGTACCGGTTGCAGGCGCGAATCGAGGATCATCTCGTGCACACCGCGGATCGGGCCACCGATAGTGATGGGTGCGCCCACCGTCATGGGTTCGCTGATGTCTGCCATGACGGTTGTCTCGGTCGGGCCGTAGGCGTTGACGAATTCGCGTCCGGGAGCCCACAGACCGACGAGGTGCGGTGGCAGTGCCTCTCCCCCGACGACAACGTGCCGGAATTCGTCCAGGCCGGCCGGGTCGACGGTGGCGAGTGCCGCCGTGGTGACAAACGCATGAGTGACGTGTTCGCGACGGATCAGACTTGCCAGTTCGGCTCCGCCGTAGATGTCGGTCGGGACGATCACCATGGTTGCTCCGACACCGAATGCCTGCAGGTACTCGAAGATGGCTCCATCGAAGCTCGGGGTGGCGAAGTGCAGGGTCCGAGAGTGGTGATCGGCGTGGAATCGGCGTTGCTGATCGAGTGCGAAGCTGTCGAGTCCGGTGTGGGTGACGACCACTCCCTTGGGTCGTCCGGTGGATCCCGAGGTGTAGACCACGTAGGCGGCGTTGTCCATGGCCACCGGTGCGGGCCGTTCGTCCTGGGCGATCGGCAGTGTGCAACTGGTGGCGACGTCGTCGTCGAAGGCTTCTTCTCCGAGCACCAACCAGGACACGATCGGTGGCAATGTCTCGATGGCGTCGACGACGGTCAACCCGAACAGCACTTCGGAATCGCTGAGCATGTGTTCGATTCGGTCGGCCGGATAGGTGGGGTCGACGGGGACAAAAGCTGCGCCGGTCTTGGCGACCGCCCAGACCGCGAGAACCGATTCGATGGACCGTTCGATGCCGATGGCAACCGACGTTTCGGGTCCGGCGCCGCGGCGGATCATGGCTCTGGCCAACTGGTTCGAGCGCCGGTCGAGTTCGGCGTAGGTCATGGAGCGATTGCCGGACGAGAGCGCGATGCGGTCGGGATATGTGGCGGAAACGTCGGCGAGTATTTCCGGAAGCGTTCGAGCGGAGCGACCCGGGGATCCGAAGACCGGCGCAAGATCGCGGCTTTCGAACTCCGTGAGTACCTGCAGGCGAGCGAGCGGTTGATCCGGTGCCGAGGCCAGATGTTCGAGGACGATGCCGACGCGCTCGGTGATCTTCGCGACTTCGCGCGCCGAGAAGTGCGTGGGCAGATACTCCATCTTCAAGTTGAGCGTGTGACTTTCCGACGCGACCACGGCGATCGGGTAGTGCGCCGAGTCGCGTCCGTCGATGCCGAGAACGTGCATACCCGCGATGTCGGTTTCGGCGGTCAGGGCTGCCTCGTCGACGGGATACGACTCGAACACCGTCAGTGTGTCGAAGGATCCGGCGGCGCCGACTGCTCCCGCGATGTCCGACAGGCCGATGTGGTGGTGGTCGAGCAGTGCCGCCTGCTCGGATTGGACGCGAATGGCCAGTTCCGCGAGGGTTTCTCGGGCGTCGAGGCGGACTCGCACCGGGACGGTGTTGATGAACAGGCCGACTATCGATTCCACCCCGGACACCTGGGGTGGGCGTCCTGAGACGGTTCCGCCGAAGACGACGTCGTCGCGGCCGAGGAGTTCGGCGAGCACGATTCCCCAGGCCACTTGGACCAGGGTCGCCATGGTCAGACCGCGGCTTCGCGCGAATGCCCGGAGAGTTTCGGCTCGTTCGGTCGGCAGTGAGTACGAGTGAATGTCACTCGCCACGGTTTCGGCGGCGGCGCCTGCCTGCGAGAGTTGGGTGGATGTGTCGACGCCTCGTAGCGCTTCCTGCCACGCCCGCAGCGAAATCTCGGGTTCCTGCTTCGAGATCCAGGTGAGGTAATCGCGATACGACTGAACTCTGGGCAGAATCTCGGGGTCGCCGTCAGTTGCGTAGAGAGTGAGCAGGTCTCGAAGCAACAGCGGAGTGGACCAGCCGTCGAGCAGGATGTGATGGTTCGTCACGACGAAGCGTGCCGCGTCCGGTCCGTTTCGCACGAGCATGAACCGGATCAGTGGGGCTGTTTCCATGTCGAAACGCTCAGCGCGATCACTCTCGAGCAGCTGAGCGAACGCGAGTTCGCTGTCCTCGGCCCCGGACAGGTCGATTTCGGTCCAGCTGATCTCGACTCCGGACCGGATCACTTGCAGCGCCCGACCTCCTGGCGCGGAGACAAATCCCGCGCGCAGGCTCGGATGACGATCGACCAAGGCCTGCGCGGCGCGGCGCAGTCGCGGCGCTTCCACCCGTCCCCCGAGCTCGAGGGTCAGTTGCACCATGTACGGATCGATTTCCGTTTCGTCGAACTGGGCGTGGAAGAGCATGCCCGATTGCAGAGGTGACAGTGACCAGATGTCGGTCAGGTCGGGGAATCTGCGCTCGAGTTGCTCGATGCTCTGCTGGTCCGCGGTAACGAGATCGAGATCGGTGGGCGTGAGCTCACGCTCGGAGTGTCCGTCGACGTACGAACTCAGCGCGCCGAGTGCAGTGGCCCAGAGCTCCGCCAGTTCGGTGACTTCAGCCTCACTGAGGATGCCGCGGGGGAAGGACCAGGTAGCCCGCAGAATGGGACCGTGTGCGGTGTCGGTGGTGACGGCGTTGATGTCGAGTACCGACGCGGCAGCAAGCTCTCCGCTGTGCGCTTCGTCGAGGGTCACATCGGAGATCGGCAGCCACGGCACTTCGCCGTGCTCGGGATCCGAGCCGGCAAAACGTCCGAGGTAGTTGAACGAGATCTGCGGTGTGGGCAGCTCCCGCAGGTCTTCGTTTCGATCGAGGTACTTGAGCATGCCGAAACCGATTCCGTTGTCCGGAATGTCGAGCAGCGTTTCCTTGACGAGCTTCACGGCCGAGGCCGCGGTTGTTCCACCGGACAGCGCATCGACGACGTTGAGTCCGGTCAGGTCGATCCGCACGGGGAACAAGGTGGTGAACCAGCCGACCGTGCGCGAGAGGTCGGCACCCGGTGCGGCGTTCTCCTCGCGGCCGTGTCCTTCGAGGTTGAGAAGCACTTCGCCGCTGCGCTGTCCGCGCGATCGACGCCAGGCGGTGACGGCAATCGCGAGAGCTGCGAGCAACCCGTCGTTGACCGAGCCCCCGAAATGTTGAGGCACCGTCGAGATGATGTTCTCGGTCACCGAGGTCGGAACGTCGACGCTGACGCGGTCGACAGTGGAACCGATGTCCACGGCGGGGTCGAGTCCGCGCGTTCCGAGCGGTGGCTCGTCGGCCCGCATTCTCGACCACAATTCGATCTCGTCACGTCGATTCGCGGCGGTCTCGGCGAGGGCTGTCGCCCAACGGCGTATCGACGTTCCGCCGGGCGGAAGCATCGGCGTTTCGCCGTCGAACGCCGAGGCGTAAGCGGTGACCAGGCCGGGGACGAGCATTCGCCAGGACACACCGTCGACCGCGAGGTGGTGAAGGACCAGGAGCAACCGGCCGGCCTCGGCCTGGTTGCCGTTCGCGCTGACGGGATCCAACCAGAGTGCGCTGATCATCTTTCCGTGTTCGGGATCGAGACGGCTGGATGCGTCCTGCATCGCGGCTTCCGCGGCGGCCACGAATTCTTCGCCGCTGGTGGACACGATGGGCGTTCGGCGCAGGACGTCGGAGGCGGCGACGGTGCCGGGTTCGCGGATCTCGAGTTGGTGTGTCGCGGTGTCCAGACGCGCCCGCAGTACGTCGTGACGATCGAGGATCGTTTGCAGTGCGCGCTCCAGCGCGGGTCCGGACACATCGGCTGGCAGTGCGATGAGCGCACTCTGGCTGTAACTGCGGATCGTGCTCAGGTCTCCGCGACTGCGTTCGACGAGCCACTCCATGATCGGAGTGAGCGGTAGGGTGCCGACTCCCCCGCCGGGTAGCTCCTCGAGAACTGGTGCAGCTTCCGCTGATTCGACGAGGAGGACCTTGGTGAGGCCGGCAACCGTCTTCGCTTCGAAGACGTCCCTCGGCGTGAAGATGAGGCCTGCGGACTTCGCCCGTGAGACGAGTTGGATCGACATGATCGAATCGCCGCCGAGACCGAAGAAGGAATCGTCCACTCCGATACTGCCCCGCCCCAGCACTTCCGCGAACAGGTCCGCGAGGACCGCCTCGGTAGCGGTGGCCGGTGCCCGCGTCGCCTCCGTTGTTCCCACGTCGGCGAAGTCCGGTGCCGGGAGGCCGCGTCGGTCGAGCTTTCCGTTGACGGTCAGCGGAAGTGATTCGAGGACGACGATCGCGGTGGGCACCATGTACTCCGCGAGTTCGGCGGAGACGAAGTCGGTCACCGTTGCGGAATCGACGGCACTGCCTGTCTCTGCGACCACGTACCCGACGATCCGGGGTGAGGCGCCGTCGGTACGCACGAGCGCCACGGAGGCCGCGACGCCGGGGCAGCGGAGCATCGAGGCTTCGATCTCTCCGAGTTCGATGCGGAAACCGCGCACCTTCACCTGGAAATCACTGCGGCCCACGTACTCCAACTGCCCCGCGTCGTTCCACCTCGCCAGGTCCCCGCTCCGATACATTCGATCCCCCGAACTACCGAATGGATCGGGAAGGAACCGTACCGAAGTCAATGCGGGTTTCCCGAGGTATCCCCGAGTCACCTGATCACCGGCGACGTACATTTCGCCGACAACACCTGGTGGTACCAGGTTCAGTCGCCGATCGAGTACGTAGACGGACAATCCTGGTACCGCTCGCCCGATGATGCTCGCCGACGCGTGCTCGCTGTCGTTGCGGTCGAGCGCGATTCGACTGACGTGCACTGTCGTCTCGGTGATCCCGTACATGTTGACCAGCGTCGGCGCCGTGTCGGCGCGCCGGTCGTACCACTTGCGCAATTGGCCGAGATCGAGAGCTTCGCCACCGAAGACGACGTAACGCAGGGCAAGGTCGGGGTCCGTGCCGCTGGGTGTGTACGCGCGGTCGGCTTCGGCGAGTTGGTAGAAGGCGGTGGGTGTTTGGTTCAGCACCGTCACTCGCTCGCGGCGGAGCAGTTCGTGGAACATGTCGGGCGATCTGGTCGTGTAGTAGTCGACGACGACCAACCGGCCACCGTGCAGCAGCGGACCCCACAGTTCCCAGACGGAGAAGTCGAATGCGTACGAGTGGAACATCGTCCACACGTCCGAGTCGTCGAACCCGAACGTCGGGGACGTGTTGTCCATCAGAGTCAGGACGTTTCGATGGCTGACCTGGACACCTTTGGGGCGCCCTGTGGATCCGGAGGTGTAGATGACGTACGCGACCGCGTCGGGCAGAAGTGGTGTCGTCCGGTCCGCGTTGGTGATGCGATGTGGCGCGGAGTGATCGAGGCGTACGGCGATCTCCGACGATCCGAGTTCGACGATGTCGATGCCGGATTCGATGATCTCCGACGGCAGATCGTTGCGGAAGTCTCCGGTCGTGACCAGGCACACCGGCCGCGCGTCGTCGAAGAGGAATCGCATCCGCTCCGCCGGATAGGTGATGTCGACCGGCAGGTATGCCGCGCCGGTCTTGATGACGGCGACAAGGGCGAGCACGAGGTCGGTCGTTCTGGGCATCGCAACGGCCACCACGGATTCCGGACCGATACCGCGACTGATCAGAAGCCGCGCGAGGCGGTTCGCGCGCCCGTCCAGTTCGGCGTACGTCATTGCGCCGTCGCTGTCGTTGACCGCGGTCGACGACGGATGCGCTGCAACAGCCTCGAAAAATCGGTCCGCGATGTTGTCGGCCGGAGCCGGTTCGGCGTGAGTGTTCCACTCGGTCAGCATCTGTCGACGCTCGTCGGCGCCGACGACGTCGATGTCGCCGGTAGGAGTCGACGGGTCTCGGGAGACCGCCTCGAGGAGGGTGATCAGCCGGCGTGAGAACGATTCGATCAAATCACCGTCGAACAGGTCTGTGGCGTAGACGAATTCGGCGTCGATACCATCCGAATCTCCGTCCGCGTCGTACCGTTCGGTGACCGCGAGTTGGAGATCGAACTTGGCGACAGGAAGGTCGAACTCGACTCCCGAGACCGACAGCCCCGGCAGTTCGAGTTGCGGTAGTGCGTTGTTGCGGAACTCGATGAGTATCTGGAACAACGGAGTGTGTGACGTCGAGCGTTCCGGGTCGAGTGCGTCGACCAACCTTTCGAAGGGCAGGTCAGCGTGTTGGAACGCACCGAGATCACCTTCACGGACCTGGGCGAGTACGTCCTCGAACGATGCGTCGGGCGTGATCTGCGTTCGCAGCACAAGTGTGTTGACGAACATTCCGACCAGGTGATCGAGTTCGGCCTCTCCGCGGCCGGCGACGGGTGTACCGATGGCGATGTCCTCGGTTCCGGCCAGACGCGCTGCGAGCACTGCCAGCGCTGCGTGCATGACCATGAACATGGTGCTGCCGTGCTCGCGTGCCAGGTCGGTCAGCGCTCGATGGATCTGCGGTGAGACAGCGAACCGGTGCACCAAGCCCGCCATGGAGGGCTTCGCCGGACGCGGGAACGACGTCGGCAGCGCGATCGGCTCACCCAGTCCCGCGAGACGGTCTTTCCAATAGTCGAGCTGACGGGTCAGAGCCGAGTCCGGATCTTCCTCGGAGCCGAGCACTTCGTGCTGCCACAACGCGAAGTCGCCGTACTGCACGGCCAGTTCCGACCAGTTCGGCGCACTGCCGGCACTGCGGGCCGCATAGGCCGCTGCCACGTCCGCTGCGAGGGGGTTCATCGAGAACCCGTCGGCGACGATGTGGTGGACGACGATCACGAGGACGTGCCTGCGTGTGTCCCCGTCCACGCGCAGGACTGCGCAGCGGATCGGGACGTCGGCCGAGGCGTCGAACCCTTCCGAGGCCAAATCCAGAATTCGATCGGAAACTTGTGCAGCAGCGACGATCTCCGGTTCCAGGATCGGCATGACCGCCTCGGCGGAGACAACCTGCTGTACCGGTTGTCCGTCGATCGAAGGGAACTTCGTCCGCAAGCTTTCGTGGCGGCCCAGTACGTCCGCTACGGCCTCCTGCAATGCGGCGAAGTCCAGATCACCGTCGAGGCGCACGGCCAGGGGAACGTTGTAGGCCGGTGACGTCACGTCGAACTGGTTGAGGAACCACATCCGCTTCTGCGCCAGCGACACGGGCAGTGGGTCCGGGCGAGGCCGTCGAGTCAACGGTGGTCGGGGGTTTTCGCCGCGGCCGACACTCTCGGCCAGACGCGAGAGCTGCCGAACTGTCGGAGACTCGAACAATCCTCGTACGCCGATGTCGGTGCCGAGGAGCGCGTTGACGCGGGCGATGACGCGCGTCGCGGTCAGGGAGTTGCCGCCGACGTCGAAGAAGTGGGTGTCGATGCCGATGGGGGTCACTCCGAGCACGTCCTCGAAGACGCCCGCCACCAGTCGTTCCAACTCGGTGGTCGCTGCCGTGAACGTTTCGGCATCGGTGTCGAAGCGAGGCTTCGGGAGAGCAGCCCGATCGACCTTGCCGACGCCGGTGAGTGGCAGTTCGTCGAGCACGACGACGCTCGCGGGCACCATGTGTGCCGGCAGCACCTCTCGAGCCGCTGCCCGGATGTCCTCGGCGGTCACGGGGTGTTCGTCGTCGCAGACGACGTACGCCGCCAGAGCCTGCTCGTTCGACGGTCCGCGCACCGCCAGCGTGACCGCGTACTCGACGCCCGGCAGCTGACCCAATGCAGTGTCGACCTCGCCGAGTTCGATGCGGAAACCGCGGATCTTGACCTGGAAGTCGCTGCGTCCGAGGTACTCGATGGTGCGATCACTGCGCCAGCGCACGACGTCGCCGGTGCGGTACATCCGCTCCCCCGGCTCGCCGTACGGGTTGGCGACAAACCGTTCGCTCGTCAGTGGTGAGCGCCCGTGATAGCCACGCGCGAGTCCGACTCCCGCCACATACAGCTCCCCGGGAACACCGACAGACACCGGTTGGAGTCTGCGATCGAGGACAACCTCACTGAATCCTCGGTTCGGCGGCCCGAGATAGACCTTGTCGCCGGCCGGAATGGGGTCACTGAGATTGCAGGAGATGGTGGTTTCGGTGGGACCGTAGACGTTGACGAACGATCTTCCCGGCGCCCAGGTGCGCACCAGGTCTGCCGAGGGGGCCTCGCCGCCGACCGTGATGGTGGTCAGTTCGTCAATTCCCTCGGGGTCCACCGACGTCAGCGCTGCGGGCGTGATGAACGCGTGGGTGACGTGTCCTTCCCGGAGAACGTCGGCAAGTTCGGTTCCTCCGTAGACGGTGGTGGGAGCTACGACCAGTTCGCCGCCGACGGCGAAGGCGAGCAGATACTCGAGAACGGAGGCGTCGAAGCTCGGTGAGGCGAAGTGCAGTGCGCGTGAATTCTCCGTGAGACCGTAGCGATGGCGCTGTTCGTCGGCGAAGTTCTCGAGACCGGTGTGCGTGACGACGACGCCCTTGGGTCGGCCGGTCGAGCCCGAGGTGTAGATGAGGTAGGCGGTGTTCTCCAACCGCGGGGTTCCTCGGCGCTCGTCTTCGCGTAGCGGCGCCGTGGACACTCCGGAGACCCGAGCGATGCTCGTCGGGTCGTCGAGTTCGAGCCACTGCGTCGCACCAACTTCGCCGGGTCGGTGGGCTGCAGTGGTCAATCCGAGCGAGGATGCCGAGTCCTCGAGCATGAACGAGATCCGGTCACTCGGGTAGCGCGGATCGATCGGCACGAAGGCGGCGCCGGTCTTGGTGATCGCCCAGACGGCTGCCACGGATTCGAAGGAACGTTCCACACAGATCGCCACCCGTGAGTCCGGGCCGGCGCCTTCGGAGATCAGCACGCGTGCCCACTGATTCGAGGCTTCGTCCAGTTCTCGGTAGGTCATCTTTCTCTCACCACAGGACAGTGCGATTCGTTCGGGGAACCTGCTCGCCGTGTCCTCGAAGATGCGATCGAGTGTCCTGACCGAGCGCCCTTGCTTTCCTCGCGCGGGAACAAGTTGCTGCACTTCGGAATCCGGCATCAGACGCAATTTTGCCAGCGGAAGATCCGGTTGCGCAGTGATCAGTTCGAGGGTGCGGAGCAACCGGTCCGCGATCGCGTCGATGTCGTGATCGCCGAGGACTCCCGGGAAATACTCGAACTTGAGCCGCAAGCGTCCGTCTGCTGTGGAAGCGACGATCGCGAGCGGATAGTGCGCTGCATCCTCGGCATCGTGGACGTCGAGGACGTGCATTCCGGCGATGTCCGTGCCGGACGAGAGTCCGCCGCGGTCGACGGGATACGACTCGAAGACGGTCAAGGTGTCGAATGATGCAGCACCCCCGACTGCCGATGTGATGTGGGAAAGACCCACGTGGTGGTGATCGGACAGCTGCGCCTGCTCGGTTTGGACACGAACACACAGTGCTGCCAAAGACTCTCGCGGGTCGAGGCGAACTCGCACGGGGACGGTGTTGATGAACAGGCCCACCATCGACTCGACGCCCGGAACCTGGGGTGGGCGTCCGGAGACCGTTCCGCCGAAGACGACGTCGTCGCGGCCGAGGAGTTCGGCGAGCACGATTCCCCAGGCCACCTGGATCAAGGATGCTGTCGTCAGACCGCGGGAGCGGACGAATCCGCGCAGGAGTTCCGTCTCACGTTCTCCGAGCGCGGTGGTGGTCGAGCGTGAGGTTGCACCGTCCTCGTCGACTGCGTGGGTTCCGGTGAGCAGTGTCGGATCGTCGAGTCCGCGAAGCGCTTCGTCCCAGGCCTCGATCGACTTGCTCTCATCGCGAGTGCTGATCCAGCTCAGATAATCCCGGTACGGATGCGCGCGCGGGATGGCGCTGTGATCACTGTCCGTGGCGTAGAGGGTGAGTAGATCGCGGACCAGCAGCGGCATCGACCATCCGTCGAGGAGAATGTGGTGGTTGGTCAGGATCAACCGGTATGCGTCGTCACTGGTTCGCAGAAGCAGGAACCGCAGGAGGGGCGGTGTGTCCATGTCGAAGCCGCGCACCCGATCCGCATGGAGGAGTTCGCGTATCTCGGTTGCCTGTTCTGTGGGAGCCAACGGAGAAATATCGATCTCGGTCCACGGCACATCCACGGCGGCGCTGATCGCCTGCACCGATCGCCCACCGGTGTCGGTCGTGAACGCAGCGCGTAGGTTCTCGTGTCTGTCGAGCAGCGCCTGCGCGGCACGGTGCAACCGGGACGCGTCGACGCCGTCGAGTTCGAGTGTGAGCTGGACGGTGTACGCGTCCACGGTGTGTTCTGCGTATCGGGCATGGAACAGCAGTCCGGATTGCAGCGGTGAGAGGGACCAGATGTCGGTCAGCGTCGGGAACTCGAGCTCGAGGCGATCGATGGACTCCTGGTCCAGGTCGACCAGGTCGATGTCCGACGGCGTGAGTCCACCGCGTTCGCTCTGCTCGGCGTACGTGGCCAGAGCGCGCAACGCCTGTACCCAGAGTTCTGCGATGGCGCGCGCATCACCGTCCGCCAGCACGGCGGTGGGATAGGCGATAGTGGCGCCGATGTGCGGTGCACCCGAGATTTCGGTGGTGACGACATTGACGTCCAGTACCGAACCCACGGGCATGTCGGATCGAGCTGCCGCTTCGAGATCGACGTCACGGGCCAGTGCCCAGTCCCCCAGCGACTCTCCGGCTTCGGTGCCGGAAAAACGCCCCAGATAGTTGAACGAGATCTGCGGTTGGCGGAGGTCTTCGAGTACCGCTCGGCCTACCTCGTCGAGGTAACGCAGAACTCCGTACCCGATACCGCTGTCCGGAACACCCAGTAGCTCTTCCTTGACGCGCTTGAGCACCACCGCGGCGTCGGGGCCGCTGCTCATCACGTTCGCGATGTCGATGTCGGCGAGGTCGATCCGCATCGGGAAGACGCTCGTGAACCAGCCGACGGTGTGCAGCACATCCGCTCCGGGGACCACGTGAGCTTCGCGTCCGTGGCCCTCCATCGAGACGAGCACGTTGTCGGTTCGTATGCCCTGCGCCTGCCTCCACTGCGTCAGTGCCAGCGCGAGAGCAGCAACGAGGCCGTCGTTGACGGATCCACCGAACAGCGCCGGAAGCGTGGTCAGGACTGTTTCGGACAGTTCGACGGGTACGTCGGCGACAACTCGGCCGACCGAGTCGAACGTGTCGAGCCGCGGGTCCAGCGGCCGGGTTCCGATCAGCGGGTCGGCACCTTCGAGTATCGAACGCCACCTGGGCAATTCGACTCTTCGATCGGGCGCGATGTCGCGGAGCGCGTACGACCAACGACGAACCGACGTTCCCGAGTACGAAGGCTCCGGTTCTTCGCCTGCATCGATGCGGTGGAAAGCCGACGCAAGTTCCGGTACGAGGACGCGCCAGGAGACACCGTCGACCGCGAGATGGTGGATCACCAGGAGCAACCGGCCGGTGTTGCGCACGCCGGCCAGCCAGACGACACGGACCATCACACCCCGGCTGGGGTCTAGTTCTCGGCGTGCACCGCCCAGGGCGTCGACGATCGCCGCGTCGAACGCTGCGGTGCCCGGCTCGGCCTCCACTTCGAGTACCTGGCAGATGTCCTCGGCTGCAACAGCTCCCGGCTCGTCGACTACGAGCCTGCGCTCGCCGTCGAGTTCGAGGCGCGCGCGAAGGATGTCGTGACGATCGAGGACGACTTGAAGAGCCGCGGTCAACTGCTCCACACTGCGAAGCCCGTGCGGCGCATTGAGAAGGGAGGCCTGGGAGAACGAATCGAGCCCTCGGTGCTCGGAGCCGAGCCGGTCGAGCCACCACTGCGCTACCGGCAACAAGGGCACGTGGCCCACGCCGCCTCCGGGAAGTTCCTCGAGCACCTCGGGTTCGTCGTCCTTGGTCGACGCCAGCAACACCGCAAGACCGGCGACCGATTTCACCTCGAAGACGTCACGCGGGGTGAACACGAGTCCCGCGTCGCGGGCTCGGGCGACAAGCTGAATCGACATGATCGAATCGCCGCCCATCGAGAAGAACGAGTCGTCGACGCCCACCGATTCGACACCGAGGACGTCGACGAACAGGGCGGCCAGCGTGCGCTCGGTATCGGATTCGGCAGCCCGTGAGCGTGCCTGGGTTACCCGGAAGTCGGGAATCGGCAATGCTCGACGATCGAGCTTTCCGTTGGCTGTCATCGGAAGTTCGTCGAGCACGACCACCACTGCGGGAACCATGTACGGGGCAAGAGCCGAACCCGCGAACGCGATGACAGCCTCGGGATCCACAGTCTGAGCGTCGCTGGCAGGCACTACGTATCCGACGATCCGTGCGGCGCCTCCCTCACGTTCGAGCGTCGTCACCACGGAATGTGCAACGCCGGGATAGCGAACCAGAACTGCCTCGATCTCGCCGAGTTCGATGCGGAATCCGCGAATCTTGACCTGGAAATCGCCACGGCCCTGGTACTCGAGTTCTCCGTTCTTGTTCCACCGGGCGAGGTCGCCGGTGCGGTACATCCGCGTACCGGCACCGCCCGTGGGATTGGGTACGAACCGTTCGGCGGTGGTGCCCGCGCGGTTGCGGTAGCCGCGGGCGAGTCCCTCGCCGCTGACGTACAACTCCCCCGTCACTCCGACCGGGACGCGGTGTAGGCGATTGTCGAGTACCCATGCGGTGATGCCTGTCGACGGCCGTCCGATGGTCACCCGATCGGTCGGTGACATCGGCTCGGTGATGCTGGCTACGACCGTCGATTCGGTCGGTCCGTAGGCATTGATCATGATCCGGTGATCACTGACCCAGGCAGCGACGAGATCGGGCGGGCAGACGTCGCCGCCGGTTCCGATGCAGACCAACTCGTCCAGTCCACTCGGATCGACCGTGGCAAGAGCGGCTGGGGTGATGAAGGCGTGAGTGACGTGTTGATCGGCGATCAGGCTCGTCAGTTCGGTTCCGCCGATGATGCTCGGTGGAGCGATGATCATCGTGGCCCCGGCACCGACCGCCATGAGTAGCTCGAGAATCGAGGCGTCGAAACTCGGTGAGCTGAAATGCAGCGTGCGGGAGGTCGACTCGACTCCGAAGCGACTGCGCTCCTGCTCGGCGAGCGCCGAAAGCCCACGGTGAGTGACCATGACGCCTTTGGGGACGCCGGTAGAACCGGAGGTGTAGATGACATAGGCCGGATTGTCGACAGACGCGGTTCCCAGCAGTTCCGAAGCCTCTATCCGGTGATCACCGGTCTGTTCGAGGGTCGCGAGGATCTCGGCCTGATCGAGCAGAATCGCGTCCGCCTCGTTCGGGACGACACCGGCATGCTCGGCGGTGGTGAGAACGATGCCCGATCCCGAGTCGTTGATCATGTGGTGCACACGATCGACGGGATACGCCGGGTCGACGGGTACGAACGCGGCGCCGGTCCGAGCAACCGCCCAGATCGCCACCACGGATTCCAGGGAGCGCGGCAATGCCAGAGCGACAACGGATTCCGGGCCGGCCCCGCGGCTGATCAACAGTCTCGCGAGCCGGTTGGCGCGGCGGTCGAGTTCGGAGTACGTCAGATGTCGGTCGCCGAAAACCAGCGCGGTTCTCTGCGGTTCGCCAATGTACCTCCGCTCGAGCAACGTCGAGAAGTGAACCTGCTCGGGAAGTTCCGGTGCGAGGGTGCGGATCGTGTCGAGATCGCTGACGAGATCGATGTCTCCGACCGGTGTGTGCGGCGATTCCGTCACGGCATCCAGAATCCGAATCAGATACCGAGCAAAACCGTCGACGGTCGCCTCGTCGAACAGCGCTCTCGCGTAGGTGAACCCGGCCTCGATGCCCGCCGGCTGACCGTCCTCGTCGAAAGTTTCGGCCAGAGTGAGCTGCAGATCGAAATTCGAGACGGCGGATTCGAGTTCGAGGACTTCGACGTCGAGATCTGTCAGACGAACAACTGGTCGAGTGGTGTTCTTGAACTCGAGCATCACCTGGAACAGCGGTGAATGCGACGTCGACCGCTCCGGAGCGAGCGCATCGACGACGCGCTCGAAGGGGACGTCTGCGTGAGCGAAGGCGTCGAGGTCGGTGCTGCGAACCCTGGCCAGGAGATCGGTGAAGGAGGCCGAGGGGTCCACGTCGGCGCGCAGGACCAATGTTCCGACGAACATGCCGACCATCGGATCGAGCAGGGCATTTCCGCGCCCGGCGATCGGTGAGCCGATCGTTATGTCTTCCATGCCGGACAATCTGGCCAAGAGCGCTGCGTAGGCGGCGTGAATCGCCATGAACATACTGCTTCGATGTTCGATCGCGGTTTCGCTCAGACGACGGTGGATGCCGGCATCGATGTCGAACCGGACGACGCCACCCGAGAGATCCTGCACACGCGGACGCGGACGATCTGCAGGGAGCGCAAGAAGCTCAGGCACACTTGCCAGCTGACGTGTCCAGTACTCGAGCTGACTGGCGAGCGTACTGTCCGGTTCGTCGATCCGACCGAGCGCCCGTTCCTGCCAGATCGCGAAGTCCGCGTACTGGACCGGGAGAGGAGCCCAGTCGGGGGTCTCACCTCGATGTCTGGCCGAATACGCGCTCATCACGTCGAACGCCAACGGTGCCATCGAGAATCCGTCGGCGCAGATGTGATGGACGACCACAGCCAGGACGTGATCTTCTTCGTCGACCTCGATCAGTTCGGCCCTGATCGGCGGGGCCTGCGTCACGTCGAAGCCCGTCGAGGTGACGCGCTCGATCTCCGTGAGTACCGCTTCGGCGTCCGCGCTGACAACCGGCATCGTGCCCAACGCTTCACCTGGTTCCACGATCACCTGCGCCGGCACTCCCTCGATCATGGGAAACAGCGTGCGCAGCGATTCGTGTCGAGCAAGTACGTCGATGATCGCGCTCTCCAACGCGGCAACGTCCACCCGGCCTCTGAGCCTGATCGCTATGGCGACGTTGTATGCCGCGGACGTGACATCGAATTGATTGACGAACCACATGCGCTTCTGCGCCAGCGACAGCGGAATCGACTGTGGCCTCGGCAACGCCTCGAGCGGAAGGACGGCCGGTCCCCCTCGCGCCGTGGCGCACTCGACCGCCAACTGAGCAACGGTCGGCGCGTCGAACAACTCTCTGATCGACAAGTTCAGCGACAGCGAATCGTTCACTCGCGCCACGGCACGGGCAGCGACGAGACTGTTCCCGCCGATCTCGAAGAAATTGTCGTGCACACCGACGGCACCGGATTCCAGGAGTTCTTCGAAGATCGACGCCAACTGGGCTTCGATCGGCGTTCGCGGCGCCCGATACGTCTGCGAGCTGTCGAAGCTGGGCGCGGGCAGGGACTTCCGATCGAGCTTGCCGGTCGAGCCGAGTGGGAACACGTCGAGGTCGATGACCACTGCCGGAACCATGTAGGCCGGGAGGAGGCCTCTCAACTCGGTGCGCAGGCTGTCCGTGTCGATCGAATTCCCGGCTTCGGCGATGACGTAGCCGACGAGACTGTCACCGACCACGTTGTCGTGATGGACGAGAGCAGCAGCTTGCGCGACACCTGTGAGCCTCAGCAATGCTGCTTCGACCTCGGCGAGTTCGATGCGCTGGCCGCGGATCTTCACCTGGAAATCGCGTCGGCCGACGTAGTCGAGTAGCCCGTCGGCGCGCCATCGGACGACGTCGCCGGTTCGGTACATCCGTGTGCCCGCCGGGCCGTAAGGATCTGCAACGAATCTGTCGGCGGTGAGGTCACTACGCCCGAGGTATCCGCGCGCCAGTTGCACTCCCGCCAGATACAACTCGCCGTGCACGCCGACCGGGACGGGGTGCAGCCTTCCGTCGAGGACATAGAGCTGGGTGTTCCACACGGGCGCACCGATGGGAACGGTGACGGTCATGTCTGGGGTGAATTCGGCGGCGCTCACGTCGACGGCCGCTTCCGTGGGTCCGTACAGATTGAACAACCCTGCAGGACTCAGACGAGTGAACGCCTCCGCTGTGGTGGGCGCAAGAGCTTCACCACTGCAGAACACCTGGCGCAAGCTCGCGCACTGCTCGGGAGACGCGACGGCGACGAATTCCGCGAGCATCGACGGTACGAAGTGCGCCGTCGTGACTCCCTTTTCGGCGATCAGCGCCGACAGGTATCCAGGATCACGGTGCCCCTCCGGTTCCACGATCACCAACTGCGCGCCGGTCTGCAGGGGCCAGAAGAGTTCCCACACCGAAACGTCGAATGTCACCGGAGTCTTGTGCAGCACCACGTCCGACGCGTGAAGTGGATACGCGTCCTGCATCCACAGAAGGCGATTGACGATCGAACGGTGCGATACGGCAACACCTTTCGGTCGACCGGTCGATCCCGACGTGAAGATCACGTATGCAGCATTGTCCGGACGGAGGGGCGCGACCCGATCAGCGTCCGTGATCGGCGCCGTCGCGGGAACCGGATGATCGACATCGACGTCGACGATCGGCACTTCTGCGGGAAGGGCGCCCCGATCCTGGGGGCGGCTCAGCACGCAGATCGGTTCCGCGATGTCGAAGACGTAGGCGATGCGCTCGGCAGGATGATCGGGGTCCACCGGGACGTACGCCGCACCGGCACGGATCACGGCGTGGACGGCGATCAGCAGTTCGGCCGACCGGCGAATCGACACTGCGACGCGCATGTCCGGGCCGACGCCGCGGCCGATGAGGGTTCTGGCAAGTTCGCTCACCCTCGCGTCGAACTCCGCATACGTCAGCGTCCGCTCACCGAAGATCAGCGCGGCCCGCTCGGGTGTCCGGGCTGCCTGCTCCGCCGCCAGGTCGGCCAGAGTGGTGATCGGTACTACGTGCTCGGTGGAATTCCAACGCTCGAGGACCAGTTCCGCCTCGCCCGGGGCTGTGAGGTCGACGTCGCCGACGACGGATTCCGGGTCTGCAGCTACCGCGTCGAGGAGCATCGTGAAGCGATCGGCGAGGCCCGACATGGTGTCCGAGTCGAACAGTTGGCTGGCGTAGTTCAACTGGCCGTCGAGATGGTCGCCGCGGTCGGTCAGAATGACCTGAAGATCGAACTTTGCTGCACCCGTTGAGAGTTCGTCAACCGTGACGTCGAGTCCGGGCAAGGTGACTTCGGTGGGAGCGGCGCCCTGCATCACCAGCATTACCTGGAACAGCGGCGCCTGGTTGTCGGCGAGGGACTCGACGAGTACGTCGTACGGCACTTCGGTGTGCTGCAAGGCCGCCACGTCGACGTCGCGCACACGGGTGAGAACTTCGCCGAAGGTGAGTCCCCCGTCGAGAACCGTCCTCAGCACCACCGTGTTGACGAACATTCCGACGACGTCGTCGAGGGCTCGCTCGCTACGCCCGGCTACCGGGGTGCCGATCGTGATGTCGTTCGCTCCACATTCTCGGCTGAGCAGGACGGCCAGCGCGGCGTGGATCACCATGAAGACGCTGACATCGCTGCGCGCCGCGATCTCGCCGACCCGGCGGTACGTCGCGGAGTCGATACGGAAATCGAGATCGTGACCGCGCAGCGAGACACCGGCCGGCCGCGGATGATCCATCGGCAGTTCCGCAAGCTCGCCGCGTTCGGTGAGCGTGTGCGACCAGAACCGCAACTGCTCGGCGAGTATCGAATCCGGGTCGGACGCTTCGCCGAGCGCTCCGCGTTGCCATTCGCTGAAATCGCCGTACTGCACTTCCAGTGGCAGCCACGCCGGTACACGTCCGCTCGCCCTCGAGGCGTACGCGACCATCACGTCACGGGCCAGCGGGGCCATCGACAGGCCGTCCGCGGCGATGTGGTGCACGACGAGGACCAAGGTGTGTTCGAGTTCGTTCACTTCGAGCAGAGTCGCGCGGATCGGCACCGATTCGCTGACGTCGAATCCCGTTCGCGCCAGTTCGCTCGCTCGTACGGAAGCCGCTGCGGCAGGCACGGTTTCCACCTCGAGGTGATCGAACATCTCGTCCACACCGAGAACGTGCTGTACCGGACCGCGAGCGCTCTCGGGGAAAATGGTCCGCAAGACCTCATGCCGGACGATCACGTCCCGCAGGGCGGCGAACAGGGCATCGACGTCGAGAGCGCCGGTCATTCTCACCGCGATCGGGATGTTGTACGCCGGTGAGTTCGGATCGAGTTGATTGGTCAGCCACATTCGTTGCTGCGCCAGAGATACCGGTATCCGATCGGGGCGATCGATACGCGTCAGTGCAGGCGCGCGCGTATTCCGCGAGTCCGCCAGGTCGGCGCGTGCGGCCAGAGCGGAGACTGTCGGTGCCTCGAAGAGGTCGAGAACGCTCAGCGTCGTCCCGAGCGCTCCGTTGACCCGGGACACGACGCGAGTCGCGATCAGCGAGTCACCGCCGAGGTCGAAGAAGCTGTCGTCTGCTCCCGCCCGGGTGATGCCGAGCAGATCGCAGAACACCGCCGAAATCCGCTTCTCGGTCGAGGTCTCGGGTGCACGGTATTCGGCCGAGCCGCCCGCCGAATCGATGTCCGGCAACGCCTTCCTGTCGATCTTTCCTGCCGGAGTCAAGGGAATGGAATCGAGTACGACGATCCGCGACGGAACCATGTGAGCTGCCAACGAGGATCCGGCGTGGGCGATCAACTCGGAGTTGTCGATGTGTGTACCCGCAGCCGCCGTGACGTACGCCGCCAACAGTGTTTCCCCGCTCGGGCCCGCAACTCCGGCGGCGACGGCCTGGGCGACGCTCGGATGGCGGCGCAGTACGTCGTCGATCTCACCGAGTTCGACGCGGAAACCGCGGATCTTGATCTGGAAGTCGCTACGGCCGAGGTACTCGAGTTCACCGGCGCCGTTCCACCTCGCGAGGTCGCCGGTGCGGTACATACGTTCTCCCGCAACACCGTTGGGGTCGGCAACAAATCTTTCGGCCGTGATCGTGGCACGCGCGTGGTACCCGCGCGCCAGACCGATACCGCTCACGTAGAGCTCGCCGGCGACACCGATGGGCACCGGCTGAAGCCGTGAGTCCAAGAGGACGGCCGCGGCGCCGCGCATCGGCTTTCCGATAGTGACGGAAACATCGCTGCTCAGCGGTCCGGTCAGGGTGGCGACGACGGTGGTTTCGGTCGGTCCGTACGCGTTGAACATCGAGCGTCCGTGTGACCACTGATCGACCAGTGCGGGCGAGCAGGCGTCGCCGCCGGTCACGACCACCCGAAGATCCGGCAGGCCGGCGGGATCGACGGTTGCGAGCGCGGCCGGGGTGACGAAGGCATGTGTCACTCGGCCGACGCGCATCACCTGGGCCAGTTCGTCGCCGCCGTACACCGTCGGTGGCGCGATCACCATCGTTGCTGCGCCGCCGAAGGCAAGGAGAAGTTCGAGGACCGAAGCGTCGAAGCTCGGCGAAGAGAAATGCAGTGTGCGGTCTCCCGGTTCGACTCCGAACCGGTCTCGCTCCTCGTCGGCGAAGCTGCTCAGCCCGCGGTGACTGACCACCACGCCTTTGGGGACACCGGTCGAGCCGGAGGTGTAGATCAAGTACGCCGGATCGTCGTAGTGCACGCGTGAACGACGTTCGGCATCGTCAACCGGTGCATCTGAGCAGTCGGCGTTCAATTCGTCGAGAAGAACCCAATCCACCGAGTCGGCGAGCCCGCCGTGGTGCTCCCCCACGCTGATTCCGACAACAGCTCCCGAATCGGTGAGCATGTGCCGAATACGGTCCTCGGGGTAGTGCGGATCTATCGGGAGGAAAGCTCCGCCGGCCTTGGCTACCGCCCACGTCGCGGTCACGGATTCGATCGACCTCGACAATGCCAGGGCGACGTAGGTGCCGGGGCCAACCCCGCGGGCGATCAATTCGCGGGCGAGCTTGTTCGACTCGGCGTCGAGTTCCCGGTAGCTCACCTCACGATCGCCGAACACGAGCGCTGGGGCATCGGGGTTCACAGCTGCGGCTCGGCGGAGGATGTCAGGGAGGGTCAGCGGGTCGGACGCGACCTCTCCCCGTGCCGGTACCAGGGACTCACGCTCGAACTCGTCGAGGAGATCGAGGTCTCCGATCGGCGTTTGCGGGGCTGCGGATGCGCCGGAGAGGACCCACACCAGTCTCGAGAGGAAACCTCGGACCGTGGATTCGGCGTAGTGCTGTGCGGAGTACGCCACCTCGAGGGCATTGGCGTCCGCGTGGACCTCGATCGCCACGTCGAGGCCAGCTATCGTCGTCTCCCGCGATCCGTCGTTGAGACGGACATGCAGCTCGGGCAGCTCGGGGACACCTGTCGCCGATCGAACCAGCAACGTATCGCGTTCTTGCGCAAGAGAACCCACGAATTCATCGAACGGCGCTGCCGGATCGACCTCGCAGCGTAGGGGCAAGGTCCCCAGCTCGGTCCTCGTCCCGATCAACACGTCCCGGCGCTCGGTCGATCTCGACAGCAATGCAGCAAATGCCGCATGGACAACGGCAAAGAGCGAGACACCTTCCGAGCGTGCGAGTTCGGCGACCGCGGGATCGAGCGGGACGCTCAGTCGATTCGTACCGGTCGGCTCCGATTCGGCGTCGATTCGCCCGAGATCCAGTGTTTCGAGGCCCAGTGTCTCGAGGCCCAGGGTCGAACCCTCGTCGGCGTCCCCCAGGTATCTCGCCCAGAACCGCTCGTGTTCCCTCCGCTGTGCACTGCGTGCTCCAGCCTCGGCACTTGCCGGATGAATCCGGTTCATCGGCGTACCGGCGGGCGCTGCTGTCAGTTCAGCGACCAACTCGGTGAAGGCTCGGTGGTGATTAGCCAGTTCGTCGTGACCGTAGCGATTGGGGTTGCCACGAAAGTCGATCAACGTCTGGGCCGGATCGCCGCTCTGGTACACGTTGACCAGGAGATCTTCGACCGGCCCCGACGTGACGATGTGGAACTCGCCGGTCAGTGATCCCAGCGTGATCTCCTGCCGGAAGAGCATCACATTCATCATCGGACCGGACAGACGCGCGTCGCCGACCGCCAGGCCTGCATCACGCCGGATGTCCTCGAGACTGCACCGCTGATGACGAAGCGCGCCGAGAAGTTCGAGTTGAACCCGCCCGACCAGATCGTCGACGCTTTCGCCTGGGTCCACGTGGATGTGAAGCGGCGCGACGTTCACCAGCATGCCGCCCGACCGTTGCAGCGGCGCCGTGGTCCTCGCCGAGACCGGCAGGTTGATCAGAACGTCCTCGTAGCCGGTGTTGCGGGACAAGTAGCACGCCAGTGCCGAAATCAGCACCGCCGCCGCAGTGGCACCGGAACGTGTATTCCACTCGTCCAACGCGGCAAGACTGTTCGCCGACATCGCGGCACTGACGAGTTCACTCTGCGCGGTCGGCGGTCCCTCCCGCGTGGCCAACGTAGAACCGTGTTCGACGCCGGACACACGCTGGGCCCAGTATTCGCGGTCGGCGTCGAATCGGCTTGATTCACGGTACTTCTGGTCGAGTTCGGACAGTGTCGTGACGTCGAGCGCCTTGTTGACCGCAGGTTCTCGACCCTCGACGGCGGCGGTGTAGATCGCCGCGATCCGATTGACGATCGTCATTCCGCTGTATCCGTCGAGCGCAACGTGGTGAATCCTGGTGTACCACAGGTAATCTCGATCACCAGTTTGGAGGATTGTCATTTCGACAAGGCGATCGCGCGTCAAGTCGAGTGTCGTCGCGTAGTCGTTGTCCATCCACTCCGACGCCGCGAGCCTCGGATTCTCGCGCTCACGGAAGTCGAAGTAATCGATGCCCGGATCGATCGTGAAGTCCACGATCTGGCACGGTTCCCCGTCCGGGTACATCAACCGCAAAAATGGCGATTCGAACTCGTGGGCAGCCTCCACCGCAGCGCGGCTGAGCAGTTGCATGTCCAGGTCGCCGTGGAATTCGATGTACTGCGCGATGAAGTACGGGACCGTCGGGTGAAGTTGCTGCGCGAACCACATGCTGCGCTGCACGGCCGAGAGAGGAAACGCCCCGGCCGGCAGACTCCGTGATCCGGTCAGCGGATCGATCCTCTTGTCGGTATCCATCACGACCACCCCCACACAGCGTTACCGCGATCAGCGGTGCCACGATCGGCGTTGCCACGATCAGCGCTGGGAACTGTGGTTCGGGGATTGAAGAGAAACATCGCACCGCCTCGATATCGAGTGGAAACCATGTGGCGATCCTGCGAGAGCGCAGCCGAAGGTCATCGACCTCGACGAAGGGTCGCTTCGAAGTCCGAACCTCCCCGAAGGTCCGAACTCAGGATCAGAATTTGTCGTCGTCAGGCGTCAGGCGCACCGCAGTGCTGCGGTGCTCAACGCAAGGCTAGAAACCGGTTGCCCACACCTGCTTCACCGGAAACGTTCGGCTTCGCGGGCAAGTTCGGTCAACCGTTCACACAACTGTGTGAGTTCCGAACTTTCGGCGCCCTCGGCAACAGCTGTCGCCACATCTTCGGCGGCGCAGCGGACCTCGAACATCCGATCCACCAGTTCGACAGCCTCGACGGCGGTCAAGATGACGGCGTCAGCCGGGATGGACGTGCCTTTGACAGCACTGCGTTGTTCGTAGGCGCGCTGGCGACAGGACTGGCTGCAGTACCGGCGACGACGACCCACTCCCGTCACCGCGACCTCGCGGCCGCACCACACACACGGGTTTCCGGAACGCACAGTCTGCGGTGATCCGACGCGTGTGCTCTCAGCCATGAGTCGACACTGTACTCGAGATTCGGACGCCTTCGATGAACGCGCACGGTACCCGGTAAGATGGAGAGGTTGCGTCTTCTCGCCACACGGGAACCAATCGGGTGCTCGTGGCGTTGTAGATGAGTGTGAGCGTCTACTCCCCAAGTCAGGGCGCCCACCAGCGGTGACGAACGAAGAGAGGACACCACCATGGCAGATCGCGTACTTCGAGGTAGCCGACTCGGAGCTGTGAGCTACGAGACCGACCGTGACCATGACCTCGCGCCCCGTCGTATGGCCAAGTACAAGTGCGAGAACGGCGAGATCTTCGACATCCCGTTCGCGGACGAAGCCGAGATCCCCGGTACCTGGTTGTGCCGTAACGGCCTCGAAGGCAGCCTCATGGAGGGAACTGCTCCCGAAGCCAAGAAGGTCAAGCCTCCCCGTACCCACTGGGACATGCTTCTCGAGCGTCGCTCGGTCGAGGAACTCGAAGAGCTCCTCAAAGAGCGTCTCGACTTGCTGAAGGCCAAGCGTCGCGGCGCATGAACTAGCACTTCGATCAAGACCGTCCGGTTCTACACCGGGCGGTCTTTCTCGTTCTTCGGGGAGTGATCGTTCACAAGTCGACGTCATACTTCGGCCCTTCTTCGACGTGGCAACTCCAGATGCTTCGCCGTACTGAAAGATATTTCAGTACAACGTCATTCAGCATCCAGGCGCGCTCGCGAGCCGACAGTGCGCGAATGCTGGATTCGCGCTGGAGAACCATCGGCACTGCTTCGTGCACCAGTGTGAGCTGTATCCCCCACCCTGCGACACACCAAACTTCGGTGCACCAAACTTCGATACGGCGTGAAACTTCGATACGGCATGGGGACACCTCGGATACTGTGTCGAAATGAGACCGTCAGGAATGTTTGTCGGCGCGGGCGCACTGCTTCTCCTTGTGGGCTGCGGAAGTGCCGAGTCCCCGGTGCTGGGCTCCGCCCCGGCTCCCCCGACAGCCGATCTTTCGATGCTCGAGCCGGCGACCTGCCTCGCCGACAATCTCGGCGCGTCGCTCGGCACCGGAGTGCTCGTTTCCGAACCGAAACCGATCCCCGACGGATTCACCCCCACTCACGTGATCACTTGCGACTTCGGTACTGATGACGATGGCGATGGCAGGGGCGATGACAATGGCGATCACACGATCGGTTGGGTCGAGCAGCATCGTAGGGGCGATCTGTCGGCTGTTCTGTCCGCCTTCAGAGTGCCCTCCGACCCTCGGGATCCCTCGTGCATGACCGACCAGCTTGTTCCGCCGACCGTGTGGCTTGTGGACGATCAGGGGTACGGTATGCGGCCGCTCGTTCCCCAGGGCGCCTGTGGCCAGTACAGGTGGGATGCGATCGAGGCGGTCAACACTCTGCCGGTCACCGAAACAATCGTGCACCAGGTTCCCGTCGGCGCGCGATGACTGCGACCTTCTAGTCGACCGTGAATCTTCGCATCGCCAGATATCCGAAAACGCCGACCAGGATCAACGTGACGCCCGCGGTCACGGAAACGGAGTCGGTCACCAGCCCTGCAATTCCGGTCACGGCTATGAACACCGGCAGAAAGTCGAACAGCCGGAAAATCGACTGCGGGGGTTCGGTATCGAGGCCCTGCGCCTGAGCGGCCTTGTTCGGCGCGTACTCGGGGTACCACTCGGTGAACGAGATCGCGAAGAAGGTTCCGAGCAACTGCAGAATCCATCCGGTCCAGAAGTTGTCACCGTCGTGCAGGCGTGCATCTCCGAACAGGCCCACCGCAGCCGACCAGGTGAAGGCGAGGGCCCATACTGCCGTGATGACGTAGTTGATGCGCAGAAACAGGGGCGTCGTCCAATACTCCTCGGGCGTCGACTCTTTCGCGTACTGCAAAGTGAAAGGATTGCGGAGCAGGATCGACCCGAAAGCGAAGACCACCAGTGTGATGTTGGTCAGTTCGCCTCCCCAGAGTTCGAACCACCGAATCGTGTTCGCCGACGCGAGTAGCCCGATGGCCGCCAGAACGCCGAAGAACGCGACGTCGAAGACCTCCAACAGCTTCACGGTGCCACCGCGCCGGTGACTGGCCGCCAAAATCAGCAGTGACAACCCCAGCGCGGCAGCTGCGGATTCCTCGAACCTTCCCGGCCCGGAGAGTAAAGACAGCAGGATCCACGGCGACAGGCCTGCGAGCGGTGATTGCAGAACCGCATCGACCACGCTCGTTTTACGAACTGCAATCTGTCGCTCGGCCTTTTCGGGCTCGGTCTTCTGTGGCTGAGTCTTCTCGGGCTCGGTCTTCTGTGGCTGGGTCTTCTCAGGCTCGGTCACGGAACGCCGCCTTTGCGCTGGAACGGGTGGCACAGCGAGTACCCGCCCAGGCGCCCCTCGGAACATCGACTGCCCGGTATCCGATGCTCAGCTCAGGTTGCTGCCGTCTTTTCGGCAGGTAGCTCGGCCTTGTCCCGGCGCCTGGCGATCACTGCCAAGGCAATCGCGCCGACAGCGATGATGCTGAGCACGATTTCCGGCGCCGGGCCTACTCGGGTGGCGAGGGTGGTGCTGGTCGAGAGCGGCACCTTCGCCACCAGTGCGGCAGGCACGAACAGTTCGGTCTGCGAAGTCACCGCGCCGTCGGGACCGATGATCGCGCTGACACCACTGGTCGCAGCAACGACCACCGAGCGGCCGTGCTCGACTGCCCGCACGCGCGACATCGCCAGCTGCTGATACGTCATCTCGGTGTCGCCGAACGTGGCGTTGTTGGTGGGTACCGCGAGAAGTTGTGCACCGTTGCGGACCGACTCCTGGAAGGCTCGGTCGAACGCCACCTCGTAACACGTTGCGACGCCGATGGGTACGTCCGCTGCGTGGACGACCCCGTTGCCCTCGCCGGGCACGAAGTTTCCCGCGCGATCGGCGTAGGACGAGAAGTTCCGGAAGAAGCTCCGGTAAGGCAGGTATTCGCCGAACGGCTGGATGATCTTCTTGTCGTGTTGTTCCTGAGGACCGTCGGCGCCGTCCCACACGATCACCGAGTTCGTGGTCGTGCGATCGGCATTGACGAGTACGGTGCCGACAAGAATCGGCGCTCCGATTGCTTCGGAGGCTCGGGTGATGTCGGCGGCGGCATCGGCGTTTCGCAGGGGGTCGATGTCCGAGGCGTTCTCCGGCCAGATCACGATGTCAGGCCGATCGACGCGGCCCGCGTCCACCTCGGCGGCAAGTTTCACGGTTTCGCTCACGTGATTGTCGAGGACCTGCTTGCGTTGCGAATTGAAGTCCAAGCCCAATCGCGGAACGCTTCCCTGAATCGCGGCGACGGTGATCGTTCGGTCGCCGGAACCCATGGTGGCCAGGAACGGCGACGCCACAAGAGCGATTATCACGGGCACGAGGGCAGCGGCAACGGCTCCGAAGAATCCTCGGTCCCATCGCTTGGCTGCGACAGCGACGGCGACTGCTGCCAGGCCTGTACCGGTCAGGGCCACCGCGAAGCTGAGCAGCGGCGCACCGCCGACACTCGCAAGAGGGAGGAGCCACCCTTCGGATTGACCGAATGCGAGCCTGCCCCAAGGAAATCCGCCGAAAGGAACGCTGGAGCGAAGCCACTCGGTGAGCGTCCAGGTCGCGGCAATCCACAACGGTGCCCACGGCAACCTCGCTACCAGGACAGCGAGCAACCCGAACAGTCCGATGAACAACGATTCCACCGCGGCCAACGCGATCCACGGGACCGCGCCTACGAACACACCGATCCACGGAAGCAGCGGCACCAGGAATCCGAGACCGGCCAGGTACCCGTAACCGAAGCCGGCACGCAGGCGAAGTCCGCCGCGGCCGAAGTTGGTCAACACACACGTCAGAAGAGCGATCCCGACGGGCGCCAAGAACCACAGTGGGCGGGGTGGGAACCCGGCAAAGATCAGGAATCCACCTGCGGCTGCGTAGAGCGAACGCAGCCATGCCGAACCGGTGAGCACAGCGTTCACGCGGGAGCGATCGTTGCCGGGCGCCTCGGCGCTGCGCTCACTCACTCGTCGAGCTGCGCTGATAGACGACGCGTCCGCGATGCACGGACTCGATGCAGACCGGAATCGGCGCATCTTCCGCCAACCTCGGCAGAGCGGGTACTCGCGAGCGCGGATCGGTGGACCATCGCTGAACCGAGTCGGCCGGTGCACTCACTTCGAGTTCGCCTGCCTCCCACAACACGTAGGAGGCCGGTGCGCCCGGATTGAGCGTTCCCGCGGCGCCGTCCCGCACGCCGCCCGCGCGCCACGCACCGCGTGTTGCTGCGGAGAAGGCCGCGCGGGGCGAGATCCCACTTCCATTGGTGCGGTGCTGAACAGCGGCGCGCAGCATCGCCCACGGCTCGATCGGGGTGACTGGCGCATCGGAACTGAATGCGAGTGAGACGCCCTTACCGGCAGCGGGGGCAAACGGATTCAGGGCCGCCGCGCGGTCGAGGCCCAGGCGTGTCGCGTACAGGCCGTCGGTGCCGCCCCACAGTGCGTCGAACACCGGCTGGACACTCGCGATGACGCCCAAGGCGGCAAAGGTTTCCGCGTCGGCCATCGACATCATCTCCGCATGTTCGAGGCGGTGACCCAGCGCGGCGACCTTGGGGCCACCCAGTTCGTCGGCCACTTTCCGGAACGCGGCAGCTGCCGACGACACGGCGCCGTCACCGATGGCGTGGAATCCGGCCTGGACACCCGCGAGGGTGCAGGCCCGGATGTGTGCGGCGATCGCGTCGACGTCGAGGTAGGCGTTTCCCGTCGAATCAGGTTGGTCTGCATAGGGTTCGAGCAACCAGGCGGTGTGTGAACCGAGAGAACCGTCGATGAAGAGATCCCCGCCGAGTCCGTGTGCACCGGTCTTGTCGAGGAGCGCGCGCGCGTCCTCCTCGCTGTCGACGCGTTCACCCCAGTAGCCCCGAACCTCCACGCCGTGATCGTGGGACAGGAGTTCCTGAAAGTCGGTCAATCCCGAGATGTCCGGTCCCCCGCACTCGTGAACGGCCACGATTCCGCGTGAGGCGCAGAGATCGAGCGCAGCGGTACGAGCAGAAGCGCGCTGAGTTTCCGTCAGCAGATTCCGAGCGGCATTGCGCGCCAGGTGGTGCGCGTCGAACGTCAACGGGCCCTCGGCTGAGTATCCAGCGGTGTCGGCGAGGCCGGAGATGCCGTCGCGCAATGCGCTCGAGCACGCGGCCGAGTGAACATCGATCCGCGAGAGATATACCTTGCGGCCAGGTGCCGCGGCGTCGAGATCTGCGGTCGACGGCGGCGTCTGCTCGGCCCACTCGGTGTCGTCCCAACCGTGTCCCCAGATGACTGCGTCGGGATGGGCAGTTTCGGGGTTCGCGGCTGCGAATGTTCGTACTCGCGAGAGGCATTCGTCCAGAGAGTTCGCGCCCACGAGATCGAGGCCGACGAGATTGAGTCCCAGTGCGGTGATGTGGACGTGGGTGTCGACGAACCCTGGAGTGACAAACGCACCGCCCAGGTCTTCGATCTCCGCGGCGGGGTGCAACGCCCGTCCGGCGCGCTCGTCGCCCACCCACACGACGGTGCCGTCGGTGATGGCGATCGAGGTCGCGTCAGGTGCAAATGAACTGTAGATCCGGCCGTTGACCAGCAGACGAGTAGTCACGAGCACCCAGTCTGCCTGTTAGTACTGCGGCCCCCGCGAACGGGTGGGTGTATCCGTGTCCAGAATCTCACCCTCGAGGACCAGTTCCTTGCCGTTGCTGGCTACGTACTCGGTGGTTTCGGGTGTCTCGACGATGATCTCGCCGTCGATCACCTCGCCGTTTCCGCGCATCCGCGCCGCGTAGCCGACGGTTCCGGCAAAGGCGTCACCACCGGCAGCAAATGCTGCTGCGCGCTTGCCTGCCAGGAGGACGGCAAGCGGGCGCAGTGCCCAGCGGGTCGGCGGAATCAGAAGCAGCAGGCCCAGAACGGAAGTCACGAGTCCGGGCACGAACATCAACGCGGAGCCTGCCGCGACCAAGGCGCCGTCGACGACCGCCAGTGACGGCGATCCCTCACCCCGCGTGGCCTTACGGAATCCGTCCATGACCCGTCGCCACTGCGAACGCATGAGGATCAATCCGACAAGCGATCCGGCGAGAAACAGCAGCACGGTCCAGGCGACACCGATGGCGTTGCCCACGATGACCAAGGCTGCGATCTCGACGATCACATAGAGGAGGAATACGGCGGCGATCATGACGTCCCCTTTCAGACGGTCTACCCGTTCAACGCTCGAGGGGCCGGTTTTTCTCCCGACAACCATGCAGACCTGCAAAACAGACGGCTGCCGTGAGTCACATGGGGCCTCTGCGGGGTGCCGTCGACTTGCCTGGCGTTAACTAACGCTCCGCTAACGATTCTAAACCTCAAGTTGACGTTGAGAGTCTGGACGTGGTCAAGTCACTTCGGGCCGCATTTCCCGGCCTCATGAAATGAAGGAGCCCGACATGAGCCGACTCCCCGGCAAGACACTCGCCCGACGCATCCCGGCTGCCCTCGCCGGCACTGCCGCCGTCGTGGCACTCACCGCCGGCAGCACGATGATGAGCGCCGGAACCGCCGCCGCAGAACCGGTTGCACCCGAGGGTATTGCTGCTCTGATCGCCCAGGCCGCGGCCATCTCCCCCGACGCTTCTGCCGCTGTCCAGCAGCTGATCGGCGCGGCAGGGGCCGACCAGATCACCGCAGCCCTCGATATCCCCGCCGTCGGCGTCACGAAGCCTCAGTCGTTCATGTACCCGGCACCGACGATCGGGTGCGGCATCGCCGGCGAGCCTGTCACCGTCACGCTCAGCTCCGCGCAGGCCGGTCCGAACTTCCCCTTGCCGCCGTGGGTCGAGGCCGATCACCTTCGTTTCCAGGCAATCCCGGGTTACGTGGGCATTCCCAAGACCTCAGGGTTGAGTGTCGCCTGGATCAACGTCGGCACGTTCAAGGGCGGCATCGTCCCGTTGGACGAGAAGTTGCCGGTACTCGATACGCCGTTGCTCTCGAAGGTCGTCGACACCGGTGACGGCAAGGTATTTGCCGCACTGTTCGGCAATGTCGACTACGCCGACGGAAAGTCCTGCATCGTGCTCCCCACAGTGGGCGCCTTTGATGCCTGACCAGAGCGAACCGCTCGCCGCTTGACAGGTGGCCGGCCTACGCGCCCGGAGTCACCAATCCGGTCTCGTAGGCCAGCACCACCGCCTGCACGCGATCGCGCAGGTCGAGTTTCGTGAGAATGCGTCCGACGTGCGACTTGATAGTCGATTCGGACAGGTACAGCTGCTGTGCGATCTCGATGTTCGACAGGCCAGTGGCCACGTGTCCGAGGACTTCGCGTTCGCGTTCGGTCAGGACGTCGAGAACAACCGGATCGCGTCGCGGCGCCGGACCGTCCACGATGAACCTCGACAGCAGACGACGTGTCACCTTCGGGGAGACAACCGCATCACCGGCCGCCACGCTGCGGATGGCCGACACCAGATCCTCGGGCGGGGTGTCCTTGAGAAGAAAGCCGCTCGCTCCGGCTCGCAGGGCGCCGAGCGCGTGTTCGTCGAGATCGAACGTCGTCATCACCAGGACTCGCGACTCGATCCCGGAGGCAAGAATCTGCTCCGTGGCTTTCACTCCGTCGACAATCGGCATCCGCACGTCCATCAACACGACGTCTGGCTTCAGCGCCACCGCCGCTGCGACCGCCGCGGCTCCGTCGCCGGCCTCACCGATGACCGAGATGTCTTCATGTGCTTCGAGCACCATGTTCAGGCCCATCCGCATGAGTTCCTGGTCGTCGACTAGCAGCACGGTGATGGGCACGGCGTAAACCTATCGGGCCTGAGACGTCGGTGCCAACGCGATTGCTCCGACACCTGGTTACAGAGACATCGCCTGGATCAGTCGTGGATCTCGAGTGGTAGTTCCGCATAGACACGCCAACTGCCGTCGGGGCGTCGTCCGGTCTCGAGTGTCCCGTGCAGTACCGCCACCCGCTCGCGCATGCCGACCAGTCCATTCCCCGAACCGTGAGAGAAGGTCGAACTCGACGTTCCGTTGTCGACCACCTCGAGCAGCACCGCGGTCTCGGTGCGGCGCACGGTGACTCGTGCCTTCGGATTTGCGCCGGCGTGACGGAGGACATTGGTCAGGGACTCTTGGACGAGGCGATGAATGCCCAGGCTGACCGACGGACTGACGTCGTCGAGTTCACCGGTCAGCTCGAGCCGCACGCCGAGTCCGGCGGCACGCATCATCTCGACGACCTTGGCGATACCAGCCGTTCCGTGTTGCGGCATCGCGTCGCTACTGACCTCGGTGCGCAGAAGCGAGACGGTCCGGCGAAGTTCGGCAAGCGCGTCGCGTCCGGTGCTGGAGATGTTGCCCAGCGCTTTCTTGGCCAACGCCGGATTGGATTCGACCGCGTACGACGCTCCGTCCGCCTGCACGATCATCACGCTGACCGCGTGGGCAACGACGTCGTGGAGCTCGCGGGCGATCCGGGTTCTTTCCGTGGCCACCGCATCTTCGGCGCGCCGATCCCGTTCGTACTCGGCCACTTCGAGTCTGGCTGCCACTTCCTCGTCGTACGCGCGCCGCGCGCTCAAGAACTCGGCGGTGATCCAGGCGAGCGCATAGAGCAGCGTCGCGATGATGATCGTGAGGATCACGTCTTGGCGGATCACGAGCAACGAGAGAGTCATGTCCAGCGCCAGGAAGCACGCGAAGATTGCCCCGGTTCGTCGATCGACGTAGGCAACGAGTGTGTAGAGCGAGACGCCGAGTGCCAGCAGTCCTGGATGTTCCGCAGCCGGGTCCCCTGTCGCCCACATCATCAGGGTCGCGAAATACGACATGGACAATATCGCCGCTGCGGAGGTGCGGGGAAATTTGCGACGCCACACGACCGGCAGACAGATCAGAAATCCGACGACGAGCTGAGGCCATCGTTCCTCGCGAGGTGAGCTCACGAACGTGACAACTTCGAGCGCGAAGAACACGAGCGCCAGAGCGCTGTCCGCGATCATCGGCTTTCCTCGCAGCCACAGGCTGAACCTCCGCATGTGCTCAAGAGTGTCACAGCTGTGAAAGAGTCACCGCCGTGGATATTGCTGATTGGGGACTGCTGATGACGGCAGCGACGGCGGCGGGTTGGGTGGACGCTGTCGTCGGCGGCGGCGGATTGATTCTGTTGCCCGCGCTCTTTCTGGTCGCGCCCCAATTGACCCCGCAGGCGGCCTTGGCCACCAACAAACTCACGGCCTTCACCGGGACGAGCGCCGCGGTGTACACGTTCTCCCGGCGAATCCCGATGGAGTGGCGGCAGCTGGCTCCGGCAGCTGCCTTGGCTGCGGTGACAGCCGCGTGCGGCGCGGCGGCCGTTTCACTGATCGACAAGAAGTACTTCATTCCGATCGTGATGGTCGTCCTCGTCGCCGTCGCCGTCTTCGTGACCATGCGTCCGACGCTGGGCACCACCATCGCCACTCATCGTCCGACGCAGCGCAAGACCGTTCTCGTCCTGCTGCTCTCCGCCGGACTCATCGGCCTCTACGACGGTCTGCTCGGACCTGGCACGGGCACGTTCCTCATCATCAGCTTCGCGACCTTCCTCGGAACCGAATTCGTCCGCAGCGCAGCGATGGCGAAGGTGATCAATCTCGGTTCCAACTTCGGCGCGCTCGCGTACTTCGCCGTCACCGGACATGTCTGGTGGAGTTTGGGTTTGGCTATGGCAGTCTGCAACGTTCTCGGTGCGGTCATCGGTTCGCGGATGGCGTTGAGCAAGGGATCCGGGTTCGTGCGGATCACGCTGTTGGTTGTCGTGATCGCCATGGTGATCCGCCTCGGATGGCAGCAGTTCGGCTGAGATCGGCGGTCGTCGACTAGCGTCGTGTGCGTGACCGTCACCCGAGATGTCGATGCAGATTTCCTCGCCCTCCCGCTGCGAGTCGTCGCCGACGCGGCGCTGTCGGCAGCAAGAACCGCCGGAGCCCAGCACGCCGACGTTCGTGTCCACCGCGTGCTCACGCAGTCGATCCGCTTGCGCGACGGCGTAGTTCAGGCCGTGTCCGACGGAGACGAGATCGGGGTCGCCGTCCGTGTGATCGTCGACGGCACCTGGGGATTCGCCTCCCACGCCGAGGTGTCCCCTGACGTCGCGGCTGCGCTGGCGCGCCAAGCCGTCGAGGTTGCGAAGGCATTGCGCTCGCTCAATCGTGATCCGGTCACCCTCGCCGACGAGCCCGTATACGCCGACGCGACGTGGGTGTCGCCGTACCTCGAAGATCCTTTCGCGACACCGACGTCCGACAAGGTAGGCCTGCTGGTCGACTATTCCGGGCGGCTTCAAGCCGCTGACGGCGTGGATCACGTCACGGCGAGCGTCCTCCAGGTCAAGGAACAGACCTTCTACGCGGATCTGACCGGTTCGTCGATCACCCAGCAACGGGTGCGTCTGCACCCCGAGTTCGAAGCCACAGCCGTCGACAAGTCGGCCGGCAGCTTCGAATCGATGCGTACCTTGGCTCCGCCGGTAGGGCGCGGATGGGAGTATCTCGGGGCGGAGAGCACGTGGAACTGGGGCGATGAGCTCGCCCGGATCCCGGAGTGGCTGGCCGAGAAGACCAAGGCACCGACCGTCGAAGCGGGTCCGACCGACCTCGTGATCGATCCGACCAATCTGTGGCTCACGATCCACGAATCCATCGGACATGCCACCGAATACGACCGGGCGATCGGCTACGAAGCGGCCTACGCCGGTACGTCGTTCGCGACGCCGGACAAGCTGGGAACGCTGAAATACGGAACGCCACTCATGCACGTGACCGCCGATCGTAACGTAGAGCACGGCCTGGCCAGCGTCGGATTCGACGACGACGGCGTCGCCGCTCAGCGGTGGGATCTGGTCGCCGACGGAACACTGGTCGGGTATCAACTCGATCGCGTGTTCGCACCGAGGCTGGGACTGACGCGTTCCAACGGATGCTCGTACGCAGACTCCGCACATCACGTTCCCATCCAGCGTATGGCCAACGTCTCGCTCTCCCCCGACCCTCACACGGACACCTCGACCGAAGACCTGATCTCACGAGTCGAGAACGGCATCTACGTCGTCGGTGACAAGTCCTGGTCGATCGACATGCAGCGCTACAACTTCCAGTTCACCGGTCAGCGGTTCTTCAAGATCCGTGACGGAAAGCTCGACGGTCAGGTGCGTGACGTGGCGTATCAGGCGACGACAACAGATTTCTGGGGCTCGATGGAAGCCGTCGGCGGAGAGTCGACCTGGCAACTGCAAGGCGCATTCAACTGCGGCAAGGCGCAACCCGGTCAGGTTGCGGCGGTCAGCCACGGCTGCCCGTCCGCTCTGTTCCGCGGAGTCAACATCCTCAATACCCGTTCGGAGGCTCAGCAGTGATCGATCCGCAGCAGGTCGTCGAGCGTGCACTGGCCGCGAGGACGGTAGACGAATCGTTGGTGATCGTGACCGACGCCAGTGAAGCGTCGCTGCGGTGGGCCAACAATTCGATGACCACCAACGGAGTCTCACTGTCCCGGACGTGGACTGTGATCTCGATCGTGCGCGAAGGTGACATCGCGAAGGTGGGCACTGTCAGTTCCAGCAGTGTCGATCCGGAGCAGATTTCCGCGCTCGTGCAGGCAAGCGAAGAAGCTGCTCGCACAGCCACTCCCGCTGACGACGCATCCGACTTGATCACCCAATCGGCGGCGGAAACCGACTGGGACCTGCCGCCCGCCTTGACCGACATCGGTGTCTTTGCTCAGTTGGCTGCCGACCTGTCGAAGGCCTTCGACGGCAGTAACCAGTTGTTCGGCTTCGCCCACCACCAGTTGCACACCACCTGGCTCGGAACCTCGACAGGCGTGCGACGCAGAACGGCTCAGGCCACCGGCTCAGTCGAAATCAACGGCAAGCGCGGCGACGCGAGTGCCTGGGTCGGATCCGGAACGGTCGATTTCAGCGACATTTCAATACCGAAGCTCTTGTCACAGTTGACCACTCGACTCGACTGGGCGGGCAATTCCGTCAGCCTGCCCGCCGGCCGCTACGAGACGATTCTTCCGCCATCTGCTGTGGCGGACCTGATGATCTATCTGATGTGGACCATGGAGGGTCGCGGCGCAGAAGAGGGGCACACCGCACTTTCCTCCACCGGCGGCACCCGGATCGGCGAGAAACTTGGTGCCTTGCCACTCACGCTGACCTCCGACCCCGAGGCCGAGGGCTTGCAGTCCGCGCCGTTCGTGATCACGACGTCGTCGAGCGAATCCGTCTCACTGTTCGACAACGGCATGGAGATCGAACCCGTCGACTGGGTCCGAGACGGGGTTGTCAATGCGCTGGCATACCCGCGCCACGCTGCCCGCGAATTCGGTCGACCCGTCGCAGTCCCCGGCGACAACCTCATCCTGACCGGTGGTGACGACACCTCGATCGAGGACATGATCGCAGGTACCGAGAAGGGACTGCTGCTCACGACCCTCTGGTACATCCGCGAGGTGGATCCCACGACGCTGCTGTTGACCGGACTCACGCGTGACGGTGTGTATTTGATCGAGGACGGCAAGATCGTCGGCGCCGTCAACAACTTCCGTTTCAACGAGAGCCCTCTCGATCTCCTGCGGCGGGTCACGGAGGCGGGCCGAACCGAGATCACGCTCCCCCGCGAGTGGAAAGACTGGTTCACTCGAACGGCGATGCCGCCGATGCGCATTCCCGATTTCCATATGTCCTCGGTCAGTCAGGCGCAGTGATGGCGAAGGTCGTGATCGCCGGCGGCACCGGCGCTCTCGGCCGCCGGATCTGCGACGATCTCGCCGGCCGCGGGTACGACGTCGTGGTCCTGACTCGGTCACCGAAACTCGGCAGGCACAGGCAGGTTCAGTGGGACGGCGTCACGGTGGGCGACTGGGCAGGAGAACTCGACGGCGCCGCGGTGATCAATCTGGCCGGCGAGTTGGTCGATCGCCGACCCACACCGGCAAACATTGCACTACTCACCAGTTCCCGAGTCGATCCGACCCGTGCGCTGGTCGAAGCGTCGAAACTACTGGCGAGCCCTGTTCCGGTCTGGATCCAGGCGAGCACGCTCGCGATCTACGGCGACGCGGGTGAGTCCCGGCTGGACGAGGATTCTCCCCTCGCTGACGGACCGCCTCAGATGACCGACGTCGCCAAGGACTGGGAGGCAGCGGTCGAGGGCGCCAACACGTCACGAGTAGTGATCCTGCGGACCAGCGTCGTGTTGAAGAAGGGCACACCGGCGCTCGAGCGACTGCTGTTGCTCGTGCGTTTCGGTCTGGGCGGACGCGTTGCCTCGGGCAGGCAGTGGACGAGTTGGATTCACATCGAGGACTGGCTGTCGATCGTGCGCTGGGCCCTCGAACCCGATTCGGTCGCCTCGGGTGTGGTCATCGCGACTGCCCCGGATCCTGTCCGAAATTCAGAACTGATGGCCGGGCTGCGCAAGCACCTTCACCGGCCACCTGCCCCGCCGACACCCGCTTTCATGGTCCGACTCGGCGCGTTCCTGCTGCGCAGCGACGCGGCCCTTGGCCTGACCGGTCGACATGCCGTGTCGAAAGTATTGACGGACAACGGCTTCCCATTCGCCTATCCGCAGTTCGACACAGCCTTGGATGATCTGCTCGGCAAGTGACGCGCGGTCAGGCCGAAGTGATGGCAAGGCCGATCGTTCCGGTCTTGCCGCGGCGAAGGAGACTGCCCTTCATGGTGATCCAGCCGAGGATTCCGTACCGACGTGCTATCGCGTCGCGAGCATGATCGGTGCCCGGTCCGTCGAGGATCTCGGCGACGGCGGCAACCGGTTCGCCCTTGGGATTTCCCCGAGCATCGCACGCAGCGACGGTGACCGACGGGTTTCGCCTGATGCGCTTGACCTTGTAGGAATCGGTGACTGTCCACATCAGGAGCTTGTCGCCGTCCGGCGCGGCCCAGAGCGGAGTCGCCACCGGCGTTCCGTCCTTGCGGAAGGTCGTGAGTAGGACGTACTTGGCCTCGGAGACACGCTTGAAGTCGGGGTTCACTCCTCGAGGATAGGTGCGAGCACCTCCCGCTGAACACCGACAGGCTTCCGCGACTATCTGGCGACTACTCATCCACGACTGAACTTTGCCTACTATGCACGTTTTATCCGGTTTCAATAGGCATTTGACACACCGTTTCGTCCCCGAACTCCATCTCGAGTTATTCTGAGGCAAACCGTCGAACTGGGGAGTCGAACTTACACATGCAGCGCCGTGACATGCAGCGTCGTGACTTTTTCAAAGCGGCCGGGGTGGGAGTGGCAGTTGCAGCCGCGGCACCGCTCATGTCGACGTCGATCAGCCACGCAGCTCCCGCACCTCTACGGGCGCTACCGATGGGTGCTGATCACTACCGCGCGCTCGTCCCCGAGTTGTTCGTGCCCTCGCCTACTCCGCCGGAGCATTCCGAAGCCATCGTCATCGGCTCCGGATTCGGCGCAAGCGCCACCGCCCTCAGGCTGGCGCAGAGCGGCACCCAGGTCACCATCCTCGAACGCGGACTTCGATGGCCTCACGATCCGCAGCGGGAGATTCACACCTCCGACATGCTGGCCGACGGCCGCGGAGTTTTCCGGCGAACATCGTTCACCAACCTCACCGGACTCCCCGTGGCGTGCGACTACTTCAGCGGCGTCCTCGACGCCACCGACTACGAACACATCTCAGTCTGGCGCGGCGCTGCAGTCGGCGGCGGGTCCATCGTCTTCACCGGCGTGATGATCGCCCCCGAGCGCCGATTCTTCGACGCGGTCTTCCGCAACTCCCTCGACTACGACGAGATGACGTCCACCTGGTACCCCAAAGTGCGCCAGATGCTGCGTCTGAGCCCGTTGCCCGAAGACATCTACCTAACCCCGAACTTCGGGCACTCGCGTCGCTGGGATGAGGATGCTCGTCGTGCGGGCTTCGATCCGCAGCGGATCGACGGGATCTGGAACTGGGACGTGGTGCGCTCAGAACTCTACGGCCGAACCCGAGCCTCGGCCACTGTCGGTGACAGCAACATGGGTAACTCCAACGGCGCGAAGTTCGACCTCACGCAGAACTACATTCCCGCCGCCGAAGCCACCGGACGAGCCATCGTCTGCTACGGACATCAGGTGCTCGCAATCAGTCGCGAACGCGATGGACGTTACGTCGTCGACGTCGAATCGACGGATCCGACGGGCGGCGTTCTGGCGCGCAAGACTCTCACCTGTGATCGGTTGTTCCTCGGCGCCGGCTCCATCGGCACGTCCGAACTGTTGGTGCGCGCCCAGGCGACCGGCGCGCTGCCGAACCTCAACGAACACGTCGGCAAAGGCTGGGGTACCAACGGCGACGCCGGAATGGTGCGCTCGTTCGGCTTCAGTGACGGCATCGCGCAGGCCGCGCCGTCGGCGTCGCGCATCGTCGACGAGTCGGGAATGCCACTCTCCCTCGAGAATTGGTACGTCCCCGGCTTGCCCGTGAACATCGGCATGCTCGGAACCTTGGGTATGACTCTCGACTCGCAGCGCGCCGACTTCGCCTACGACGGCGGCAACGATCGGGTGGTGTTGAACTGGCCGAAGAACGGCAACGACGCCACCGTCGAGGCCCTGCGCGCCGTTCAAAACAAGATGGCGTTCGCCGGGACCACGCTGCCGTCCGCGTTGCCGTTCGCGAAGGACGTCAATTCCTCGTTCACCGCACATCCCCTCGGCGGTGCGGTTCTGGGCAAGGCCACTGACGGCTACGGGCGAGTCAAGGGCTACGACGGTCTGTACGTGATGGATGGCGCCGCCATTCCGGGAAGTACCGGCACTGTCAATCCGTCACTGACCATTACGGCTCTGGCCGAGCGGAACGTCGCTCGGATCATCAAGTCCGGACGCTGAGACACTTCAGCGCCCGGACCCGCCGGTGATCTTCGAGATCTACTCCCCCTCGAGTTCGCCTTCGGTTTCGAGGTACACCTGACGCAAGCCGTCGAGTGTCTTCTGCTCGGGGTGCTCCCACATGTTGCGCTCGGCGGCTTCGAGGAGTCGCTCGGCGATTCCGTGCAGGGCCCACGGGTTCGACTGGGTCATGAACTTCTGGTTCTGCTCGTCCAGAACGTAGGTCTCGGCGAGCTTCTCGTACATCCAGTCCGCAACCACGTTGGTGGTGGCGTCGTAACCGAAGAGGTAGTCGACCGTGGCCGCCATCTCGAATGCGCCCTTGTACCCGTGACGGCGCATGGCGTCGAGCCAGCGGGGATTGACGACACGCGCCCGGAAGACGCGGGCGGTCTCTTCCGAAAGTGTGCGTGTGCGAACCGATTCCGGCCGGGTGCTGTCCCCGATGTACGCCTCGGGTGACTTTCCGGTCAGCGCGCGCACGGTGGCAACCATGCCGCCGTGGTACTGGAAGTAGTCGTCCGAATCGGCGATGTCGTGTTCACGCGTGTCGGTGTTCTTGGCCGCCACGTTGATTCGACGGTATGCGCTACGCATGTCGTCGGCGGCCGGGATTCCGTCGAGCCCACGGCCGTACGCGAAGCCGCCCCAGTTGGTGTACACCTCGGCGAGGTCGTCGTCACCGCGCCAGGTCTTGGAGTCGATGAGTTGCAGCAGGCCGGCGCCGTAGGTTCCGGGCTTCGAACCGAAGATACGGGTGGTCGCACGCCTGGCGTCGCCGTGCTCGGCAAGGTCGGCCTGCGCGTGAGCGCGCACGTAGTTCTGCTCGTCCGTCTCGTCCAGCGCCGCCACCAACTGAACGGCGTCGTCGAGCAATGCGAGCACATGCGGGAACGCATCACGGAAGAATCCGGAGATGCGGACGGTGACGTCGATGCGCGGTCGGCCCAGTTCTTCGAGATCGATGACTTCGAGGTTGACCACGCGCCGGCTTGCTTCGTCCCAGACGGGGCGAACACCGAGGAGCGCAAACACTTCGGCGATGTCGTCGCCGGAGGTACGCATGGCGGCGGTGCCCCACACGGACAGACCCACCGAGCGCGGGTACTCGCCGTGATCGGCGAGATAGCGAGCGGCCAGCGACTCGGCCATGGCCTGACCGGTCTCCCACGCCAGACGCGACGGAACTGCCTTGGGGTCGACCGAGTAGAAGTTGCGACCGGTGGGAAGCACGTTGATCAGGCCGCGCAGCGGCGAGCCGCTCGGACCGGCCGCGATGAAACCGCCGTCGAGCGCGTGCAGGACCTGCTTGATCTCGTTGTTCGTCTGCCGCAGACGCGGAACCACTTCGGTGGCGGCGAACTGCAGGATCTTCACGACGGTCTCGTCGTCGCTGAGGTCTTCGGCGGCAGCGGGGTTCCAGTCGGCGTCGTACATGCCGCGAACCAGAGCGTGCGCCTTTTCCTCGATGTCGTCGACACGGTTGCGGGACTCGTCGCCGTCTTCGCTGAGCCCGAGGGCCTCACGCAGACCGGGGACGCTCTGTTCACCGCCCCACATCTGGCGGGCACGCAGCATCGCGAGTACCAGTTCGATTTCGGCGTCGCCCTCGGGAGCGCGGCCGAGAATGTGCAGGCCGTCACGGATCTGGACGTCCTTGATCTCGCACAGCCAACCGTCGACGTGCAGGAGCATGTCGTCGAAGACGTCTTCTTCGGGACGCTCCGCGAGGCCGAGGTCGTGGTCCATCTTGGCTGCCCGCATCAGCGTCCAGATCTGCTGGCGAATGGCCGGCAGCTTGGACGGGTCCAGTGCGGAGATGTTGGAGTGCTCGTCGAGCAGTTGCTCGAGACGGGAGATGTCGCCGTAGCTTTCGGCGCGGGCCATCGGTGGGATCAGGTGATCGACGAGCGTCGCGTGGGCACGACGCTTTGCCTGTGTTCCTTCACCCGGGTCGTTGACCAGGAAGGGGTAGATCAGCGGCAGGTCGCCCAGGGCTGCGTCGGTGCCGCAGTTGCTGGACATGCCGAGTGTCTTGCCGGGCAACCATTCGAGGTTGCCGTGCTTGCCGAGGTGCACAACGGCGTCGGCACCGAATCCACCAGCATCAGGCGTCGCCGCGATCCAGCGGTAGGCCGCGAGGTAGTGGTGGCTCGGCGGCAGATCCGGGTCGTGGTAGATCGCGACGGGCTTTTCACCGAATCCCCGCGGCGGCTGGACCATGAGGACGATGTTGTTGAATCGCAGTGCCGCGATGACGATTTCGCCGTCGGGATCCTGCGAGCGGTCGACGTACAGCTCTCCGGGCGCTGCGCCCCAGTGCTCTTCGACACCGCTGCGCAGTTCCTCGGGCAGGGTGGCGAACCATTCGCGGTACTTCGCTGCCGAGATGCGGATCGGATTGCCCTCGAGCTGCTCGGCAGTGAGCCAGTCGGGATCCTGTCCGCCGGCCGCGATCAGGGCATGGATCAGCGCGTCGCCGTCCTTCGCCGCCAGGCCGGGAACTGCGTCCGGGCCGTCGACCGGACCGAGATCGTAACCGGCAGAACGCATTTCAGTGAGTAGGTCGATTGCGCTCGCCGGAGTATCGAGACCGACGGCGTTGCCGATGCGGGCGTGCTTGGTCGGGTACGCCGAGAGCATCAAAGCAACGCGACGCTCGGTGGTGGGAATGTGGCGCAGCTTGCCGTGACGGACCGCGATCCCGGCGACACGGGCAGCGCGCTCGACGTCGGGGACGTAGGTGGACAGTCCGTCGGAGTCGATTTCCTTGAAGGAGAACGGGACGGTAATGATGCGGCCGTCGAATTCCGGCACCGCGACCTGGGTCGCGACGTCGAGAGGCGACAGTCCGTCGTCGTTCTCGTCCCAGGTGGCGCGGCTACTGGTCAGGCACAGGCCCTGCAGGATGGGGACGTCGAGTGCAGCGAGTGCGGCGACATCCCAGGCTTCGTCGTCGCCACCGGCGGACGCCGTCGCGGGCTTGGTGCCGCCGGCAGCAAGAACTGTCACGACCATGGCGTCGGCGCGGCGGAGAGTGGTCAGAAGTTCGGCTTCTGCGGTTCGCAGTGATGCGCAGTAGATCGGGAGCGCGGTGCCACCGGCCTCGGCGACGGCGTCACACAAAGCCTGGATATACCGGGTGTTACCGGCCAGATGTTGAGCGCGGTAGTACAGAACGGCGATGACGGGACCGGTCGCCGAGTCGAGATCGGGCGCGAAATCCGCGATCCCCCAGGAAGGCAGGTGTGCCGGCGGCTCGAAACCGTGACCGGTGAGCAGGACGGTGTCGGACAGGAAGTGGTGCAGCTGTGCCAGATTCTGCGCGCCACCCTCGGCCAGGTAGTTGTGGGCCTCGGCAGCGACACCGGCGGAAACCGTCGAGCACTCCATGAGGTCGGCGTCCGGCGCGTGCTCGCCGCCGAGCACGACTACGGGGAGTCCGGAGGCGAGGACCATGTCCAAGCCGTCTTCCCAGCTACGACGGCTGCCGAGGATGCGAACGATCACGAGGTCGACGCCGTCGAGCAGAGGCGGCAAGTCTTCCGAGACCAGCAAGCGTGAGGGATTGGCCCAGCGGTAGGAAACTCCGTCGCCGGCTTCCTGGCTGGCGCGGGCGCTCAGCAGATCGGTGTCGGACGTGGAGAGCAGAAGAATCACGGGTGAAGCCTTCCTGGGGTTTCGCGCCCCGTGGCACAGATCTGTCATCGACGGCGGTTGAGGGTCTGACTCGTGTTTCCGAGCGGAAACATATCCCGTTCGAAAGAACACTCACAGTGGCGCGACCGCACCGGACTTTCACCGGTTTCCTCAACTGCCGTCACTGGTGGTGGTGATGCTACCGGTCCGCAGAAGGCACTCATGACAGGTCGTACCCTGGAGCCATGCCCACGGACCGTTCACAGCCAGACGCGTGCCCGGGTGCACTGCAAGTTCACCACGCCGCCGACGGCGCACTGGCACGCGTGCGCCTCCCCGGTGGTCTCCTCAACCCGGCCCATTTGCAGACGCTTGCAGACGCGGCGCGCGATCTGGGTAACGGGCAGATGGAACTCACCTCGAGAGGCAACGTTCAGTTGCGCTCGGTCTCGGATCCCGAAGCCTTCGCGGCGCGCATCGCGTCGGCCGGTCTCCTGCCGTCCGCGACGCACGAGCGAGTACGCAACATTCTCGCGTCCCCACTGTCCGGCCGTATCGGGGGCGTCGCCGACATTCGTGAACTGGTCCACCGTCTCGATTCGGCCATCCAGGCGGATCAGGCATTGGCGGATCTGCCGGGGCGAACGCTGTTCACTCTTGACGACGGGCGTGGAGACATCACCGGACTGCGGGGCGATTTCGGACTCCATGCGCACAGCGCCACCGAGCATTCCCTGGTGCTCGCCGGTCACCACACCACTCACCGCGTACATGCAGACGACGCCGTCGAATTGCTCCTCGAGGCAGCTCGATCGTTCCTCGACCTCCGCGACAAGCACTGGCGCCTGGCCGAGGTTCCGGACGGAATCGAACGCACCCTCGAGCAGCTGGGTCTGAGCGCCGAGTCCACCGTTGCGGCGGACCTCACGCCGGATGCACGGCCCACTATCGGCTGGCTCGAGCAGCGCGACGGGACCGTAGCTCTGGGCGGCGGCCTGCGATTCGGGCTGCTCGACGCTCGGCTGGCCGAGTTCCTCGCCGCCGTCGACAAGCCCGTCGTCGTGACGCCGTGGCGATCGGTGCATATCTTCGACCTCGACGAATGGGCAGCCGAGCAGGTAGTCCGGGTGCTGGCACCCATGGGGTTGATCTTTGACGAGAACTCACCGTGGCTCGACGTCACCGCGTGCACCGGAAGTCCGGGATGCGAGAAGTCACTCGCCGACGTGCGCACCGACGCGATCACCGCCGTCGAGCAAGCAGAGCTACCCGTCGTCGGACGGCAGCACTGGGCCGGGTGCGAGCGCAGTTGCGGACGTCCCCGCGGGGACGTAGCGGATGTGGTTGCGACGGGTGACGGTTACCGGGTGAATCCGGCCAATCGGTGATGCCTCTATCGTGTGGCACATGATCGAGTACATCCGTGACGGCGCGGAAATCTATCGCCAGTCCTTTGCCACCATTCGGGCCGAAGCCGACCTGAGCCGTTTCCCGGCGGATGTCTCGCAAGCTGTAGTTCGCATGATTCACGCCAGTGGCCAGGTCGATCTCGTCGACGACGTCGCCTTCACGCCCGGAGTCGTCTCTGCCGCGCGTGCCGCTCTGCGGGACGGCGCACCGATCTTCTGCGACGCCCAGATGGTGGCGGCCGGCATCACGCGCAAGCGTCTGCCCGCCGGCAACGACGTCATCTGCACCCTCGGCGATCCTCGGGTTCCCGTGCTTGCATCGACCATCGACAACACTCGCTCGGCCGCTGCCCTCGAACTGTGGGGAGCCAAGCTCGAGGGCGCTGTTGTCGCGATCGGAAACGCACCCACCGCACTGTTCCATCTCCTGAATCTCATCGAAGCCGGAGCGCCCCGTCCCGCCGCGATCGTCGGAGGTCCGGTCGGCTTCATCGGCGCTGCCGAGTCGAAGGAAGCTCTCATCGAACACGGCAGCGGAATCGATCATCTCGTGCTCCGCGGCCGACGCGGCGGCAGCGCGATCACCGCGGCGGTCGTCAATGCGATTGCGAGCGAAGTCGAATGAGCGCAGGCAAGCTCTGGGGTGTCGGTATAGGCCCCGGCGATCCCGAATTGGTGACTGTCAAGGCCGCACGCGTCATCGGCGAGGCAGACGTGGTCGCGTTCCACTCCGCGCGGCACGGCAAGAGCATTTCCCGCGGCGTTGCAGCGCCGTACATGCGCGAAGGGCAGATCGAAGAACACCTCGTCTACCCCGTCACCACCGAGACCGTTGATCATCCCGGCGGATATCAGGGCGCGATGGACGAGTTCTACGAAGCGGCTGCCGAGCGGTTGGCAGTTCACCTCGAAGCCGGTCGAACCGTCGCATTGCTCGCTGCCGGTGATCCGCTCTTCTACAGCTCCTACATGCACATGCACAAGAGGCTGGCCGATCGCTTCGACGCCGAGGTGATTCCCGGTGTCACCTCCGTCAGCGCGGCATCTGCTGCACTCGGAAAGCCGCTGGTCGAGGGTGAAGAGATCCTCACGATCCTGCCCGGAACGTTGCCGCAGGCCGAGCTGACCAGGCGGCTCAAGGAAACCGACGCCGCGGCCATCCTCAAGCTCGGACGTACCTTCCCACCGGTCCTACAATCGCTCGAGGATTCCGGCCGCCTCGGCGAGGCCCACTACGTCGAGCGCGCGAGCACCACACGTCAACGCGTCGAATCCGCTGCCGAGGTCGACCCGGACGGAGTTCCGTACTTCTCGATCGCCATCGTTCCGAGCCCGTCGAACAACCCTCGACCTGCGACCGAGTCTCGCGGCGAGGTGGTCGTGGTCGGACTCGGGCCGGGCAATACCGCCTGGACCACACCTGAAGTGGCGCATGAGCTTTCGTTGGCCACCGACCTCGTCGGCTACGGCCCTTACGTCGATCGCGTGCCGACGCGTCCGGGCCAGCGTCGCCATTCCAGCGACAACCGCGTCGAAGCGGAACGCGCCGCGATGGCGCTGGACCTCGCGAAAAACGGCGCCCGGGTAGCTGTCGTCTCGTCGGGGGATCCCGGTGTATTCGCCATGGCTGCAGCAGTTCTCGAAGTTGCCGCCGAAGACCAGTGGCGCGGCGTTCCGGTCCGTATCCTTCCCGGCATGACGGCGGCAAACGCTGTCGCCAGTCGGGTAGGCGCACCCCTCGGGCACGACTATGCGGTGCTCTCCCTGTCCGATCGCCTCAAGCCGTGGGATGTCGTCGCACGTCGGATCTCGGCAGTTGCAGCCGCGGACATGGCATTTGCGGTCTACAACCCGGCATCGAAGTCCCGGACCTGGCAGGTCCAAGCCATGAAGGACCTCGTACTCGAGCACCGCTCCCCCGAGACTCCCGTCGTCATCGGGCGCGATGTTGCAGGCGCCGAGGAATCCGTTCGGGTCGTTACCCTCGGCGAGCTCGAGCCTTCCGAGATCGACATGCGGACTCTGCTGATCGTCGGCTCCTCGATGACGACGGTCGTCGAAACCGGTTCGGGCCGTCAGGTGTTCACCCCGCGGCGCTACCCGGAGTGAGCATCGCACAGCGATAGCATGGCCTCATGCCCGTCAACCGGACCCGGAAAGCCAGATACGCGCGCAAACGCAAACGCCGAATGGATCTGGTGGAGCACGACCTGTCCGTCGAGCAGTGGTCCGCGCTCAAAGCGGCCTGGGGTGGCTGCGCGTACTGCGGCGAGCCGGACGAGTCGCCGCAACGTGACTGCGTGCTGGCGATCTCCCGCGGTGGGCGCTACACACTCGACAACATCGCACCGGCTTGCCGCTCGTGCAATGCGAGCAAATGCAACAGCGAGGTCACTCTCTGGTTGCGGCGCAAGGGTTATGACGAGAAGGCCTTCCTCCTGCGCCACGCGGAGATAGGTATGGAGATGAGGGCGCAGTTCTCGGAGCAGTCGTGACGGTCCCGCACGAGTTGCGCCTGATACTCGACGAGTTGATGGAGTTCGAACCTCTGTTTCACCGGACGCGAGTAGCCATGTCACGAGACGAGTTCGATGCAGTCGTCGACCCGGAGTTCCGGGAGATCGGAGCCTCGGGTGCGCGATACACCCGCGATTACGTGCAATCGGTAGTCGAGACCCGGCGACTCCGCGGCGAAGTGAACGACGCGGCCGAACTCGTATGGAAGGTCGACCGACCTGCGCTGGACCGAATCGCTCCGGACCTGTATCTGGTGACGTATCGGCTGGCGCAGGCGGATCGGGTTACCGAGCGATCATCCATCTGGCGGTTCACCGAGAATCGGTGGACCGTGATGTTTCATCAAGGCACAGTCGTCGAAAGTGGTCTTGAAGCGTGAACGAAACGACCCACAACCCCACCATTCCGCTTTGGGTGGACATCACCTTCACCGTCTTCGTTCTTGCCTGGATCTTCCTCACGATTAGCGCGCTCGTGGCGATCGTGCGCACCGACTTCGACCGTTCGGGCGGCAAATTCTGGTGGTGCGCGCTGGTGATCGCGGTACCCGTACTCGGAGCGCTCGTCTGGTTGCTGTTCGGACGACCCCCGCGTGACTCCAGGTCCCGAACCTGACCTGCACCGACGACGCGGCAGTAGTCTGAGTACGGTCCGGTGCTGTCACTCTGCGCGTATCAGGGGAGAACAACGAGATGAGACCACTTCGATACTCGATCAACGTCACCCTCGACGGCTGCTGCCATCACGACGCCGGGCTCCCACCCGACGAGGAGTCGATGCGCTACTGGACCGCTCAGATGAAACGAGCCGACGCTCTGCTTTTCGGCCGGGTGACCTACGAGATGATGGAGTCGGCGTGGCGGAAGCCGGCAACGGGCACATGGCCTGACTGGATGGACGAGTGGGAGGTCCCGTTCGCCGATGCCATGGACCGGGCGAAGAAGTACGTCGTGTCGAACACGCTGAGCGGGGTCGATTGGAATGCTGAGCTCGTGCAAGGCGACTTGGGGCCAGCGATTCAACGGCTCAAGGAGCAGCCCGGCGAAGGCCTGTGGGTTGGTGGCGTGACACTCCCCCTGGCGCTGGCAGACCTGGGACTGATCGACGAGTACGAGTTCATTGTTCAACCGGTCCTCGCCGGACACGGACCGACGTTGCTCGCCGGTCTGCGCGAGCGCATCCAGCTCGAGCTCGTCGATCGCCACGAATTCCGGTCGGGCGCAGTCGCCATGCGATACCAGCCAACGCAGGTATCGACTCGAGTACTCAAGTAGCTGCGCCCATTCAAACAATCTCGGTAACACTGGCGCTTACCTCCGCATGCCGCTCAACCTTTGTGCTGCCCACGAGCGGGGTATGGCGAGGATGCGACACGTATGGCAGCGCCGAGATCGAGTCAGCACCGGCTTGTTCGGTGTTCGGTATTGACCGAACACCGAACAAGCTGAGACGATACACACGTGAACAACGAAGCTTCCGCCGTTGAGGCTTTCGTGATCGACGCCTTCGCAGAATTGGGCATCGACGCCCAATCACCCATCGGCGAACCCGACACCGGCATCGACCTGGTTCTTGACCCAGGCGGCCTTGCCGTCCCGATCCAGATGAAGTATCGCTCCCTGGTCACCGACCAGGTTGCCGAACGTCTACTCACCGAAAACCAGTCCCCGGAGACGACATTGTTCGTCGTATCCGACCGACTCACCGATACCGCGCGCAGGATCCTTATCCAGCGACGCTGCGGCTACCTCGACCTCCGCGGACGCCTCGCCCTACGCACAGGCAGCGTGGTCATCGACGCCGAAGTCAAAGCGCTCCAGAAACGACTTGAACGGTCAGAAGCACTCAGTGGCAAGGCAGGCCTCGAGGTCGCAGCTTCAGTACTCATGCGTCCCGAGCGAACTATCGCGGTGCGTGAGCTCGCGCGGGAGTTGGGCCGTTCCCCCAGCACGGTCTCGGAGATACTCGCTGCCCTGCGCCGCGACAGTTTCGTCGATGCGAAGAACATGCCGACGAGCACTGACCTGTTCTGGCAGGTCGCCGAGCGCTGGCCGACACCACGCGTTCATCTGGCCGCGCTCCCGTCCCGAGGCGATGCAACTCTGGTGCGACCGCTGCGGCTCAATCTCGACACTATCGAGAACGAACCGGGTTGGGCTTTAACCGACTCCGCTGCTGCCGCTATGTACGGCGCGCCTTTGGCATTCCGCTCAGACCAAACCCTCGACTTCTTCGTCCCCGACTCCTCGATCGTCCGGCGCGCTGCTACCCTGCTGGGAACTGCAGCCTCTGCTATGCAGGCGAAGGCCACCTTGCGGGTCGCGCCTGTACCCGCGGTCGTAAACCACCGCGTCGATTTCGACGCCAACCCGCTCGAATGGCCCCTCACACATCCGTTGTTCGTCGCACTCGATCTCGCCCAAGACGCCGGACGCGGCCGGGAGATATTGGACGCATGGACACCCGACGACCGGTGGACCCGTGTCTGGTAGCCGAGTTACGTTTGCCGGTGATGCGATGGCCGCCGTAGTTCAGGGTGTCGTCGAGGTCCGCGCACTGCTCGGCGGGCCACCAGTCATCGTCGGCGGACTCGCCGTATTGTCGCGGTTGTCGAATCCATACCGAGCAACGGTCGATCTGGATCTTGTGGATCGACTTCTCGGCGACATCCCCCAACTTGAAGTCCTGCGTGCTGCCGACGGCGCCCAGCCTGTCGAGCCGGCAGCCGTTCTACTCCCCACGCCATACGGGTCAGTGAAAGTAGACGTGCTCGAAGTCCGTCAGATCGAGATCGACCACCCCAGCGACGATCCTGGTGATCGTCTCCATGCTTCAGCGCACGCGTGGGCCAACGACGGCGCCAAGTGACATGACCATCGCGGTGATCCGGGCCCACAGCAATATCGTCGAGGTCACCACGCCAGTTGCCGAGCCAGGCCCACTGATCGCGATGAAACTTCAGGCGGTGATGAATCGTTCCGGAGACAAGCACGGCACTGATCTTCTCGACATCGTGCACCTCGCGCTGGACGCAGCCACCCGGCCCGCCGCGATGGCGCAAATCAGCTCCGTCGACACTTCCATTGCCCGCGACATCGCCCTTCACGTCGATCTGTGGTTCAAGGAGAGGCGAGAGCAATCGCTCCAGCGGATCCGAGCAGCGGGCGACCGAGATATCGCCGCCGACGACCTCGATCTGGTCGCCGAATTGCTAACTGATGCAACAGATCATCGACGCTGACGGCGATCGTAGTCTACTCACCGAGTGCGGTGTTCTCCCGGTTGGTCAGCGTCTAATGGGTCCGGGCGGCCACGGCGGGTTAGTCGAGATAGTATCGGCGTCCGGCGGCGCCGGACGCCGATACGTGTTCACGTCAGCTCACTCAGCTCACGGCGCTCCTGCCGAGGTGGCGGGCGAAGAACCGAGCCGAACTGTCGCGCTCGTAGTCGGGCACCGGATAGTGCCTGCCCGAGTAGGCGTGCAGAGTCTTCTCCTTCGAGCCGAAGGCATCGAACAACGCCACCCCTGACGTGCGGTCGTAATCCTTGTCGTCCCAAGGGATCCGGTACTCGACCGGGACCGTGAGCTTTCGTGCCGCTTCGATGAGGGAGTCGTCCACAAAAACTCCCCCGAAGCTCACGGCAGCGATCCTGGATTCGACCGGGGCCAACATCAGCCCGGTCACGACCCCTAGCGACACGCCGCCAAAGCCGATCGGAGCGTCGGCGTCGACGTCGGGCAGCGTTTGCAGTGCGTCGATGGTCGCCTGCCATTCCGGCACTGCACGCTCCGCCAGCGACCGGTTGTACTCGACGACGATCGGGGCGATCGGCTCGCGGGCCGCCCGTGCCTGGTGGATCGCCTCGACCCACTGTTCGTCCTGCGTGTCCCGCGGTCGGTCGCCATGTCCGGGCGCGTCGATCGCGGAGACCGTAAACCCGTGCGAGCTCACGCTGTGGAGTGCACTCGCGACCAGTCCCGGCGCCTTCTTGTGCATGCCGCCGGAGTGCCCGGACAGCAGTAGAGGTGATCCGACGGATTCAGATGCGGGTGACCATAGGACACCGGTGATGTCGTCCAGAACGAAATGGCGTTCGACGACACCGTTCGACGTTGTCTCGGAAGTGAATTCGATGGTCTGAGAATTGGATTGCATGGTGTTACCTTTCGGGATTGCCTACTCGAGGCGCTCCCGGCGACACCTACGTCAATCGCCGATCCGTGAACAGGAGTGGGAGCACCCACATGGTTACTGCGTTCATGGGTCTCACCTCCTGGCGTGTTGTCACGGTCTCGCACAAGCTATCAACCCGAACCGAAGCCCGTCCAATCATTTTCCAGCCCACCGATCCGACAGACGGCTCAACCACTTCTACGATCATGTGTAGTAGATTCCGAATGGCAACCAACCGGTCGTTATGGGGAGTTAAATGTCGGTCGATCCAGTTCTTGCGCAGTACAGCGATTACGCCTTCGCGTCGTCTTTCGCGATTTACGTTCTCGCCCTGTTTTTTTCCATCGTCGACTTCTCCAGCGCACCCCTCTCGGCCACAGTGCGACCGGCACTCGCACGTGTGGGAAGTGCATCAAATCCGGCGGTGCCCGGCCGGATTGCTATGCCGCCGAATCGAACTCGCGCCCATCGCGCGGGTCGCGCTGCCGTATCGCTCACCGTCGTCGCCCTGGTCCTCAACGTCACCGCGCTCGCACTTCGCGGCATCTCGACACACCGATGGCCTCTCGGAAACCTCTACGAGTACGCGCTTTTCCTCAGCGCGGCATTGGTGGCGTGCTGGCTGGTTATTCTGGGGCGGTACCAGATTCGTTCATTGACCATCTTCGTTCTGTCACCCACCGTGGTGCTTCTGTTTGTCGCCGCCGCAGTCATGTATGCCGAGGCAGCGCCGGTCGTACCCGCTCTTCGTTCGTACTGGATCGGCGTACACGTCACGATCATCGTCGCCGCCTCCGGCATCCTTACGTTCGCAAGTGCGGTCAGCGCACTTTTCATGATTGCCGAGGTAGGTCCGCAGTCAAAGAATCCCGCGTTGCGTTGGATTGCGGCCAGGCTGCCGTCATCCGAATTGCTTGACCGCGTGGCCTACCGAACAACGATCGTCGGGTTCCCGCTGTTCAGCATCGGGGTAATCTGCGGGGCAATCTGGGCGGAAGCCGCGTGGGGACGTTTCTGGGGCTGGGACCCCAAGGAGACGGTCTCGTTCATCTCCTGGGTTCTCTATGCCGCGTACCTCCATGCGCGTGCTACGGCCGGGTTCAAGAACATGCGTGCGGCATGGATAAATGTTGCTGCGCTCGCAACGATGCTTTTCAACATGTTTGCAATCAACTACGTCGTGTCGGGGTTACATTCGTACGCTGGATTGAATTGACACCGACAACGGGTCAGACCCGCGATCGGTCGACGCTCTCGCGGACGGTACGGATGTAGCGGCGCGTGACAAACGCCTGTACTCGACGTCCGATCGGAGCGCCGAGACGCACCCACCACGTTCCGGGCTTGGAGAACGCAACGATCTCGAGACGAACCGCTTGGCTGGCCTCGTCGAACTGGACGACAAACAGTTCTTCGCCGCATTCGGGGTGGCCGGCGCGGGTTCCGTACGCGAATCCCTTGCGATTAGGTTCGTCGACGACGTAGACGATTCGAACTGGGATCGACACCGGACCGAGTCCGAAAGTCGCATCCTGACCCGCCGCCGCGGTCGGGGCTGCCGCCCGGACGGTCAAACCAGCTCCGCGGTGCATTCCCCAATTCGCGACTGTACGAGCGGCAACCTCGAAATCCTCACGTCCGGATCCGACCGTCGCGCTCTCGTGAACGTGGTGATAGCCGGCGGGGAGTACGCCTGACGTTGCGCCCACCTCGAGGTACGTCAGCCCGCCCGGGCCGGACGCCATCATTGCTCGCGTCGATGGCTGAGGATGTTGATCACGTGACCGTCGGGGTCGGCAGCGAAGAACCTGCGCACACCCCACGGCTCCTCGGTGACGGGATAGACGATGGTGTCGCCGCGCTGCACCGCGGCCTCGTACGCCGCATCGAGATCATCCACCTCAACGGAGACGTCCGGCATGACGGGTGCATGAGCGTCGTGCGTCATGACGCTGATCTGCAAGGACGGATCCGTCGGCGAAGCCAACGTCACGATCCACCCGTGATCCATGACAACTTCGAGGCCCAGCACTTCGGTGTAGAAGCGCTGCGCGGCCTCGAGCGAACTACTCGACAGATCCGAAACTATCCGCCTGACGGCCATATCCCGCAGGCTACGCCGCCGCCGGAGTCCACCGCGACTTGACGAGGCGCTCGATGTCACCGGAAAGTTCGTCGCTGACGATTCCCGGAAGCAGGATCTGCCACATCTCGTCGACACGATCCGGAAGATCCGAGCGTCGGGTGAGAACGTTCGAAACCAGCTGAACCCCGGTGAATGCCGAGGGCATGAACCTGCCGAACGATTCTGCGCTGACCGATTTTCGGATTTCACCTTCCGCCTGAGCTCTGGCGGTGAGATCGGTGATTGCCGAGATCCATTCGGCGTACGGTTCCACCGGCCCCTCGTACGTGCTCAGTTCCAGCGTGAGGCGAATGCCCGCGCGAACGATCGGCTCATCAACGATCTGGCGTGCCATTTCGTGCGTCAGCATGATCATCTGTTCCAACGGGTCCTTGCCCGTCGCGGAAATCGCCTGCACCGACTCGATCGAGAGCCGATGCTGTTCGGCAATGATGAATTGCGCGAGCTCGTCCTTCGACGCGAAATGGAAGTACAACGCGCCCTTGGTAGTACCGGCCCCCGAGACTATGTCGGCCATGCTGGTGCTGCCGTAACCAGTCTTCTCGAACTGCGCGGCCGCGCCGGCAACGATTTGCTGCCGAGTCAGCTCGGCGCGTGCTTGCTTGACCACTGAATCCCTCTCGTCCTCCAAAGGCCCCCGCCCAGCAAACCCCACGGTTCGCGCCACACTCCAGCTATACCCAAAAACTTCACAATTGCCCCACATTACCAGCGCTTCTTCCATTGCTTCAATTACGAATGCAACAAAGTCGCTGGTCAGACGTCCGATTTAGAGGGAATCTCCTCTCCCCAACGTGCTTTCGTCAACCCGCGCACGGTCCACCAACTCTCCGACGAGGAGCGTCAACTCCATCATCTGGTCGGTGATTTCTTCGCGCAACTGCGTTGCATCTGCTTCGGAAATCGCGCCGGACTTGGTATCGAAGGACATCAACAACTCGATATTGGTGCGCAGCGCAGTCAACGGAGCCAGAAGGTCCTGGCCCGCTTCGGTGATCAGACTTCTCTGGCGTGCCCGCGATTCCGACAACGTCCCGAGCATCCGATTGAAACTGACTGTCAACGACGCCAATTCGTCGTCACCGGTCACCGGGATCGGCGCAAGATCATCCGTTTCGGCAACTCGCCGCGTTGCCGCAGTGAGTCGCGCAATCGGCCGTAATCCTGTGCGTGCCACAGCATCTCCGGCCGCATAAGCGAGTGCGATCCCGGCCGCCCCAAGTGCCGCCAACACCACTGCGAGTCGCTTGAGTACCGAACGCGTCGGCCCCAGGGATTGCGCGACAACCAAAGTCTGGCCCGCAACCGAGGGCTCGACAAGAATTCGATACGCATCGACGGTTGCGATTGTCTGCGACGAATTGCCGTCGGCGATCGACCTGATGGCGTCTGCGCTGGTGCTGAACGGCGGCAGACCGGGAGTCGCCGTCACCAAGGCGCCGTCGGCAGTGAGAAGCCCCACCGCCTGGATGACCGCTGTATCCGCGCCGGCCGTCAATCCCAGAACCGGTGTGACACCGCCGAAATTGACGGTGTCGGTGATCGCGTCACTCGTGCGCTCGAGTTGTCGATCGACGTTGCCTTGCAAATACGCGTTGAACACGATGTACACCGCCGACGCCGACACGATCACCGCGATCGCCACCAGGCCTGCAGTCAGCAATTTCACGCGCGCATGGAGCGTCCGGACGTGAATTCCCGATGGTTTTCGACGGCTCATTCCGGGAACCGACACTCTCATGCGCGGTCCCGCAGTGCGGCGTCGAAAGATCCCAACATCCCTCCAGTATGGTCACGGAACCTTAGACGAACCTGAAGCGAACGCGATGTCGGCTTCACAGTGCCGTTCCACTACCGAAAGCCGTGAGCCAGTCCACCGCCCCGGCTTCGCTGTCGAATGCGGGAGCGGTCGCCGGGATCGGTGGTCGTTCGACGACGATCACCGGGATCGACAACTGCCTGGCTGCGGCGATCTTTGCGTACGTCTGCTCGCCGCCACTGTTCTTGGTGATGACGACGTCGATGCCGTGAGTTCTCATCAGATCGACTTCCGCTTCGACGTCGAATGGGCCACGTGCGAGCAGCAATTGCGAATGAGGTGGCAATGTCCCTGAAGGCGGATCGATGGAACGCACGAGAAACGAGACGTCCTTCACACGGCCGAACGCCGAAACTCCTTGCCTCCCGATCGTCAGAAAAGCGCGTGAGCCGACCGTCGGCACCAATTCTGCGGCATGATCGACACCGCGTACGGGAAGCCAAGTGTCGCCGGGTTGCTCGCGCCACGGCGGGCGTCGGTACATGGCGTACGGAACGGAATTCGCGCGGCACGCGTCGAATCCATTCTTGGTGATGCGAGCGGCAAACGGATGCGTGGCGTCCAGCACTGCACGAATATCATTGGCCGACAGCCACTCCGAGAGCCCGTCGGCTCCCCCGAACCCGCCGATACGCACTTCCCCCTCCGGCCATCGAGGATCACGAACCCGGCCGGCCAGCGATGTGACAACTTCGAGGTCGGCTGAACCGGCCAACCGAGAAGCGATCACTCGACCTTCACCCGTGCCGCCGAGCAGGAGTACGCGACGACGAGTACCTGTCGAGGTCAGTGTGTGCTTCTCTCACGGGCTGCCGAGTAGAGGTAACTGTCCGGGAATCCTTCAGCAGTCAACACTCGGCCGACGATCACAACGGCCGTCTTCGTGATGCCGGCTGCATGAACAAGTTCGACGATCGTCTTCAAAGTGCCTCGAACAACGATCTCCTCGGGCCGCGAGGCGAAGGCGACGACCGCCACCGGGCAGTCCTCGCCGTAATTGTCGGCCAACTCGGATGCGATCTGTTCGATGCGATGAGCGCCGAGGTGAACCACCATCGTTGCGCCGCTGCGGCCCAGGGACCGCAGATCCTCGCCCTCCGGCATTGCCGTCGACAAGGTGGAGACTCGAGTGAGAACAATGGTCTGCGAGACGCCTGGGACGGTCAGCTCACGCCCCAGTGCAGCCGCTGCCGCGGTAAATGCAGGAACACCGGGAATCATGTCGAAATCGACACCCGCTGCGTCCAGGCGACGAGCCTGCTCGGCCACTGCACTGAAGATCGACGGATCACCGGAATGCAGACGCGCGACGTCCAGCCCGGCCGAATGCGCTTCGACAAGGATCGCGGTGATCTCGTCCAGGCTCAGGCGAGCGGTGTCCACGACCTGCGCGCCGACCGGGCACCACTCGAGCAACTCCGCTGGAACAAGGCTGCCGGCGTACAAGCACACAGGGCTCGCAGCGATGATGCGTTGCGCGCGGACGGTGATCAGATCTGCCGCACCGGGACCCGCACCGATGAAATGAACGGTCATTGTGTGGATTCCTCCGGCGTATCTGTGTCTGCGCCTGCAGACGGCTGACTTTTTGTGACGGACCATTGGACCACCGGAAGTTGCGGTCGCCAAACGTTGAATGCCCCCAAAGGCTCGGCGCGCTGCACCTGAAAGCGTCGCAGCGTCCCACCGTGGCGACTCATCCAGCCGAGCAGCAACGACTCGGACTCGGCAGTCACGGCGTTGGCAACCAGACGCCCGCCCACGCTCAACTGCTCCCAGCACGCTTCGAGCATTCCCGGTTGCGTGACGCCGCCGCCGACGAACACCGCATCGGGACGCCGAACCTCTTCCGCAAACGCCTCGGGCGCGGTCCCTTTCACTACCAACGCAGGCACACCGAGATTGAGTGCATTGGCACCGATCTGCGATACCCGGCTCGCCACCTTCTCGAATGCTGTTGCAGTGCAACGCGGGTGGGTTCTCATCCACTCGATGGCGACGGTTCCCGACCCTCCGCCGACGTCCCAGAGGTGTTCTCCCGGCGCCGGTGCGAGTGCACACAACGTCAATGCGCGGATCTCCTGCTTGGTCATCTGACCGTCGCCGACAAACGCAGCATCCGGTAGCCCCGGGATTCGAGTCAGCCGTATCGGAAGATCCGCCGAGATGCACTCGACGGCGAGAACGTTCAACGCGTCCACGTCCGCGTCCGCGTGATCCCACTCGTCTGCGACGGTGACGGTCCGCGATTCCCCGGCTCCACCGAGCTGGGCCAGCACGGTCACGATCGATCGACCGAACCCCGCGCCGGACAACAACCTCGCCACCTCCCCCGGAGTCGAGCGCCCGTTGCTCAGAACCAGCAGGCGGGCGCCGTCGGTCACGGCAGCCAACACGGTCGCCGAGTCTCGGTTGACCAGGCTCACGACGTCGATCTCGGCCGATGCCCATCCCATTCGCGCGCTCGCCAATGCCACCGACGACGGGTGGGAGATCACTCGCACGTTGTCCGCGCCGAGCAGCCGCACCAAAGTCACCCCGAGACCGTGGAACATCGGGTCACCGCTCGCAAGTACACACACTCTGCGATCGGCGCTCTCGGCGAACATCGACGGCAAGGCCGGAATCATCGGAGACGGCCAGGTCAGTCTGGTGTGCGCTCGCCGTGCCCCGAGATGCGTAGTCGGAACCAAGTCCAACTGGCGCGGTGATCCCATCAGGACCTCCGCGCCCAGAACCGCGCCCTTTGCGCTCTCGGACAGCCCTTCCCAGCCGTCGGCACCGATACCGACGATCACCACCGGGTGTGTGGTCATCGCGGCATCCGGCGCCAGATCGTCTGAGGCAGAAGCCGCATGACGAAGAACACCGGCTGCAGAATTCGCGGTACCCACACACGCGTCGCCCCGGAGTTCAGTCCCCGTACGACGGCGTCGGCGACCTGCGACGGGGTGCTCGACATCGGGGCAGGCGACATTCCCTCGGTCATCTTGCCGATGACAAATCCCGGACGTACCAGCATCAATTGAACACCCGAACCGTGCAGTGCGTCGCCGAGGCCGCTGGCAAACCCGTCCAAGCCGGCCTTTGCGCTCCCGTAGACGTAGTTGGCGCGGCGAACCCGAACGCCGGCGACGGACGAGAACACCACGATCTTTCCGGTTCCCTGTCGGCGCATGATCTCCGCGAGGTGAGTAAGGATGCTGATCTGAGCCACGTAGCCGGTGTGCACCACAGCTACCGCGTGCGCCGCGTCGGATTCGGCACGCGCCTGATCGCCGAGAATTCCGAAAGCCAGCACGGCAACCGAAATCCGGCCGTGCTCGGCGACCACGGCGCCGAGGAGGTCTCCGTGAGTCTCCACGGCGTCGGCGTCGAACTCGACGGTCGAGACGTCGACAGCGCCGGCGTTTCTGAGCATCTGCTTCTGCTCCGACAGCTCTCCGCTGCGTCTGGCAGCCAGAACGATGTTGCGGCCCGGCGCGAGCCTGACCGCGATCTCTAGGCCGATCTCACTTCGTCCACCGAGTAGCAGCACTGTCTCGATGTCATTCACGTTCGCACCCGCAGTCACCGCTCCAGTGTCCTGGATTACCGTCGTGGCATGACGCTCACCCCCTCCACCACGCCATCGTCACAGCAGACTCTCACCGAAGACGGGCTGAAGTTCGTCGGTGAATACCACCTCGCGACACTCACGACGTTGCGTCCGAACGGCACCCCGCACGTCGTAGCCGTCGGATTCACCTGGGATCAGGAAGCCGGAAAGGCGCGCGTGATCACCAGCGGTGGTTCGCAGAAGGCGATCAACGCCGCCCGGGGTGGATACGCCGCCGTCAGTTCGGTCGACGGTGGGCGCTGGCTCACGCTCGAGGGGCCTGCACGCGTGCTCACCGACGCGGACTCCGTGGCTGACGCCGTTCGGCGTTACGCCGAGCGGTACCGCCAGCCACGGGTCAACCCCGCGCGTGTGGTCATCGAAATCGACGTCACACGCATACTCGGGTCCGCGGCGTTCAAGGAAAGCTGATCAGTCGAGGACCGTCAGGCCGTGCGGACGGTTGTTGAACGACTCGCAACCGTCGGCGGTCACGACGACGATGTCCTCGATACGGGCGCCCCAATTGCCGCGGAAGTAGATTCCCGGTTCGATGCTGAACGCCATACCTTCGACGAGTTCGATGGTGTTGCCCTCGACGATGTACGGCTCCTCGTGTACGGACAGTCCGATACCGTGACCGGTGCGGTGAACGAAGACCTCTGCAAGCCCTTGTGCGGCAAGCACTTCGCGGGCGGCAACGTCCACGGATTCTGCGGATACTCCTGGCCGCACCGAGTCGACCGCAGCCTGCTGCGCCGCTTCGAGTACTGCGAACTGTGCTGCTACTTCGGCGGACGGCTGCCCCATGCTGTACGTGCGGGTGGAGTCCGAGTTGTATCCAGGCTCGACCGGTCCACCGATGTCGATCACCACGACGTCACCGCTCTCGATCACCCGGTCCGAAACCTCGTGGTGCGGATCGGCACCGTGCGGGCCCGATCCGACGATCACAAACGCGGCCTCGGTGTGCCCCTCTTCGAGAATCGCCGCTGAAATCGCCTCACCCACTTCGGCTTCCGAGCGGCCGACGATCAAGAACTCGGCCATGCGAGCGTGAACACGATCGATCGCCGCGCCAGCCCGTCGCAACGCTTCGATCTCGGCATCGTCCTTGACCATTCGCAATTCACGCAACACTCCGGTGGCGAGGATCGGCAACGCACCCAACGTGTCTGCGAGCGGGATCAGATGCAGCGCGGGCATCGCATCCGTCACCGCAACCTTGGCGCCGGCCGGAAGTTGCGACGCCACAATCGCATACGGATCGACACCGTCGACCCAGTCGAGGACTGTCAACCCGAGATCGCCCACCGCCGATTCCTTCAGCGACGCCAACTCCAAGCGAGGAAGCACAACGGACGCCTTCGCCGTGTCCGCGGCGATGACCAACGCGGTCAAGCGCTCGAACGAGTCAGCCCGAGAACCCGTCAGGTACCGCAGATCCGGACCGGGAGTCACCACCAGACCGTCGAGACCTGCTGATCGAGCCAACTCGGCGGCACGAGCGATACGTGCGCCGTACACGGCGCTGGAGAATCGGGAATCCTGTTCGGCTGGAGACGTCATGGCTTACAGGTTAGTGCCGACTGGCAGGATGGTGACCATGAGTGGGCCATTGCTTCTCCTCGACGGTGCCAGCCTGTGGTTTCGTGCGTTCTACGCACTGCCCGAGTCATTCGTCGACCCCGACGGCAGACCTGTCAACGCCGTGCGCGGATTCACCGACATGGTTGCTTCCCTGATCACCAAACACCAGCCGAGTCGTCTCGCGGTGTGCCTGGACCTGGATTGGCGACCACAGTTCCGCGTCGACGCCGTTCCGACGTACAAAGCGCATCGCGTCGAGGAAGGCTCTGACGGTTCGTCCGAGGAAGTCCCGGACACGTTGACACCTCAGGTCGACATGATCATGGACGTGCTCGCAGCAGCGGGTATCGCGACGGCGGGTGCTGTCGGCCTCGAAGCCGACGACGTGTTGGGAACGCTTGCCGCTACCGAGCGCGAGGATCTCACCGTCGTCGTCAGCGGTGACCGCGACCTTCTGCAGGTCGTCACCGACGAGTACGTGCCCGTTCGTGTTCTCTACGTCGGCCGCGGTTTGTCCAAGGCGGAATTGTTCGGACCGGTCGAGGTCGCCGAGAAGTACGGGGTACCCGGAGACCGTGCGGGCGAGGCTTACGCCGAACTCGCGGTACTGCGCGGAGACGCCTCCGACGGTCTACCCGGCATCAAGGGTGTCGGTGAAAAGACTGCGTCGACGCTGATGCTGCGCTACGGCTCGCTGGCCGGACTTCGTGCGGCCGCGGCTGACCCCGAATCCGACATGGCCAAGGGAATTCGCGCGAAACTCACCTCGCCAGAGGCAATGGCATACCTCGACGCTGCGTTGCCGGTGGTACGAGTAGTTCGCGACGCGGACGTTCAGTTCTCGAAGGATGACCGACTCCCGGCGACCCCCGTCGATCCCACACGCTTCGAGGAAGTGGCCGCTTCACTGAACATCGAACGCTCGGCCGGCCGGCTTGCCGCCGCGCTGAAGGCTGCGGCGGCAGGCCGTTCCGACCAGTAGAGCGTCAGCTCGGGCGGCTGACCTCGTATGTGCCGTTGTCGTCGACAAATGTCACGGTCACGTTCGACTTCACGCCCGCGATCGAGAGCGTGCAGGTGAACTTGTTGCCTGACTTGACTTCCTGGTCCGCGGGGCACTGAACGTTGCTCACGTTCTTTGCCCCGTAGGACTCGGTGACGATCTTTTCGACGCCGGCCTGAGCTGCGCTCTGATCGAGTGTGTTCTTGCCGAAAACACCGAGCACCAGGGCAACCACGACGGCCGCCAGAACAACGAGAACACCGATCGCACCGAAGATCAGGGGCTTCTTCGACTTACCCGCCTGGTTTCCGGGCGCACCGGGACTCGGGAACGACTGGGCCTGGTTCCACTGGTTCTGTTGTCCCGGAGCTTGGCCGGGTGCTGTGGCGCCCCACGCCTGCTGAGGCGCGGCAGCAGGCGGCTGACCCCACGCCTGGGTTGCATCCGGTGCCTGCTGTTGCCCGGGCTGACCCCACGGCTGAGCCGGAGGTTGTTGCTGAGGCTGGCCCCACGGCTGTTGCTGACCAGGCTGCCCCTGGCCTGGTTGCTGGGGCTGGCCGTACGCAGGCTGACCACCCGGCTGCCCAGGCTGACCGTAGGCAGGCTGGCCCCAAGGCTGTTGCTGACCGGGCTGCTGTTGCGGCTGACCCCACGGCTGTTGCTGGCCGGGCTGCTGACCAGGCTGCTGCTGACCGCCCGGCTGCTGGGGATTCTGCCCCCACTGCTGCTCGTTCGGCTGCTGCTGATCACCAGGACCCCATTGCCGATTCGGATCGTTCGGTCCGTAAGGCCCGCTCATGTTCGCCTCCCACTCGAAATACCAGTCTGCGAATCAAACCACATAGTTGTGGTCATGCTGCGTCGACAGCAACTACCCCGCGACGAATCGCAGCTACCGCCCGCGCCGCGGTCTTCGCCACGTCGGCGTCCGTCGATGTCAGGCGGACCTGATCGAGGAGGTCGATCACCTGACGACACCACCGGACAAAATCACCCGCAGACAGCGCGCGGCCTTGCACTCCGGCTGCGATCAGAGCGTCGACCAGCGAATTTTCACTAGCCCAGTGGTAAACGGCAGTGACGAATCCGAGATCGGGTTCGCGCGTCGGCGGCAGCTTGTGGCGAATTTCGTCGGACCGCAATTCGCTCCACAGTCGTTGAGTGTCGTTGAGCGCGTGACGAAGTGCCGCTGTCGGCACCCGATCGACCGTGTCGCCGTCTCGACGTGATTCGTAGACCACCGAGGACACGACTGCCGCCAGTTCGGCCGGGCTGAGACCTGTCCACGCACCGGTCCGCAGGCACTCGGCCACCAGAAGGTCGCTTTCCGAATAGATGCGACTGAGTCGTCGTCCGGATTCGGTGACTTCGGGCGCTGCTTCGGCAGTCATGTACTCACGCTCTTTGAGTAGCGCGATGATTCGGTCGAACGTCCGCGCCAACGAGTTTGTGGTGGCCGCAGCCTTTTCCCTCATCGACTGCGTTTCCCGGGCCAATCGGTTGTAGCGCTCACCGATCCGGCTCAGATGTTCACGATCGGGCCAGCTGTGGCACGGATGCGAGCGAATAGCGCGTCGCAAAGTAGCGACCTCGGCGTCTTCGGACGCACCCGCCTTGTGACGCTTCTTCCGCCGAGGGGCGCTGATTCCGGTGCTACGCAACGCCGAGGCCAGATCGCGCCGAATCCGGGCGGTGTGGTGATCGACATGCTTGGGTAGGCGCATCTTTCCCAAAGCCTCGGCTGCTTCCGGGAAATCGCTCGAGGAGAGTCGGCCGGCCCACTGATCGGCAGTCAGAACCAGCGGACGGGGGTCTTTCGGATCGTTGTCCGGAACGAGGACCACGGCCACTCCGGAATGACGACCGATGGGAATCGCGATCACGTCACCGCGGGTGAGTGCACGGAGGGACTCCACCGCATCTTCGCGGCGATCCTCGCGGCCCTTACGTTCGAGCGCCCGCTCGCGCGCACTGAGCCGCTCACGCAACGACGCGTATTCGAAGTACTCGCCGTCTGCACCACCGAGTTTCTCCTGCAAACCCTTCAGTGCTTCTTCGTTCCGTTCGATGCCACGCACCAGGCCGACCACCGAGCGGTCCGCTTGGAACTGTGCGAAGGAACGCTCGAGCAGCTTGCGTGAATCGGCCGCTCCCATGCGCTCGACGAGGTTGATCGACATGTTGTACGAGGGGCGGAACGAACTGCGGAGCGGGAACGTCCGTGTCGACGCCAAGCCGGCGACATCCGTCGGCTCGACCCCGGGCTGCCACAACACAACAGCGTGTCCTTCGACGTCGATGCCGCGACGGCCGGCCCGACCGGTCAGCTGCGTGTACTCCCCCGGCGTCAGTTCGGCATGCGTCTCGCCGTTGTACTTGACCAGTCTTTCGAGCACCACGGTGCGTGCCGGCATGTTGATACCGAGGGCCAACGTCTCGGTCGCGAAGACCGCTCGCACGAGACCCTTGACGAACAGTTCCTCGACTGTCTGGCGGAATGCCGGCAGCATGCCCGCGTGGTGGGAGGCCAGTCCGCGTCGCAGTGCCTTGCACCAGTCCCGATATCCGAGGACTTCGAGATCCTCTTCGGGTAGTTCCCCGGTGTGCTTCTCGATGATGGTGTCGATCTCGCGAACCTGCTCCGGCGAAGTGAGATCGAGTCTGGACCGCAGGCACTGTGCAAGTGCCGCATCACAACCGGCGCGGCTGAAAATGAAAGTGATCGCCGGGAGCAGTCCGGACTGATCGAGTTGAGCGATGACCTCAGGTCGCGGCAAGGGCCGGAAATCGTTGGAACTCTGGTAGCTGCCACGCCGTCCGCGGCCACGCGGCTGCCAGCTCTCGACGCGTTCGAGCGCCTGACGCTGCTTGACGTGGCGAACCAGATCCTGGTCGACGAGTACGGTCTTCGGCCCAGCGGCGGGATGACTACGACTGTCGAAGAGATCGAAGATCCGTCGACCGACCATGATGTGCTGCCACAGCGGGATCGGCCGCGTCTCGTCCACGACCACGGTGGTGTCGCCGCGGACGGTTTCCATCCAGGCGCCGAACTCTTCGGCGTTGCTCACAGTCGCCGACAAGCTCACCAGGCGAACATCCTCGGACAGATGCAGGATCACTTCCTCCCACACCGCCCCACGGAACCGGTCGGCCAGGTAATGCACTTCGTCCATGACGACGTGCGAAAGCCCGCGCAGTGCCTCGGAGTTGGCGTAGAGCATGTTCCGCAGGACTTCGGTGGTCATGACGACCACCGGTGCGTCGGAGTTGATGCTCGAATCACCCGTCAGCAGGCCGACCTCGCTCGCGCCGTAGCGCTCGACGAGCTCTGCGTACTTCTGATTGCTCAATGCCTTGATCGGCGTCGTGTAGAAACACTTGCGGCCGGCCGCGAGAGCCAGATGGACAGCGAACTCGCCGACCACGGTCTTGCCTGCGCCGGTTGGTGCGCAGACAAGGACACCGTGGCCCGCTTCGAGCGCAACGCATGCCTTCACCTGGAATGGATCGAGTTCGAACTTCAGGCTGGACGCAAACGTGCTCAGTTCACTCTTGTTCATAACCACCTCGTCAGGGTTTCACACGCCGCCGACGTGGTGGCACGGCGCTCAGAGAGTGTCAGTGAAATCCTGACCTGGTGCGTTGTCGCCGGCGGTGTCGGATTTCTTCGCGGCCGGAGCCTTGGGCTTGGACTTGCGTCCGAACAATCCACTCGATTCGGCCTTGGGTTTGGTCGGATTGTCGAAAGCCTCGTTCAGATCGGACGGAGCCGAGATGGAGGAAGCTTCCTCGTCGGAGATTGCGCCCCAGTCTTCACCGGATCGCTTGGCCTTACGTTTGTCGTTGAGGCGAGCGATCTGGACCGCGACCTCGAAGAGAAGCGTCAGGGCCAATGCGAGCGCCAGCATCGAGAACGGATCCGAACCCGGGGTGGCAACTGCGGCAAAGACGAACAGCCCGAAGATCAAACCTCGACGCCAGGCCTTCAAACGCTCGTACGTCAGAATGCCGGCAAAGTTCAGTACGACCACGAGCAACGGAATCTCGAAGCTGACACCGAAGATCAGCAGCAGATTGATGATGAAGCCGAAGTACTCCGAACCACTGAGCGCGGTGATCTGGACGTTGTCGCCGATGGTCAGGAGGAAGTGCAAAGCCTTTGCCACGACGAGGTACGCCAGGATCGCGCCGAGAATGAACAGGGCAGCACCCGCGGTGACGAATCCGACCGCGTATCGACGTTCCTTTGCGTAAAGGCCCGGGGTGATGAATGCCCACAGTTGGTACAACCACACCGGGCAGGCAAGGACGATTCCGGCGGTGAGCGCCACTTTGAATCGCAGCATGAACTGCTCGAACGGCCCGGTCGCCAGCAATCGGCACGCGTCGTCGGTGCTGAGGTTGGCGCGACTCTCGGACGGAAGCTCGCAATACGGTCCGCGAAGCAGATCGCCCAGGCTCTCGAGACCGAGTATCGAGTGTGAGTACCAGAAGAAGCCGAACGCCGTGGTGATGATCACGCCGAGGAATGCGAACAACAAACGAGTCCGCAATTCGTACAGGTGGTCGACCAACGACATGGTGCCGTCTGGATTGACCTTCCGCTTGCGGTTACGCGGGTCTAACGGAATACGCACTGTGCATCCTGGTCTTGGTCAGCAGACAACCGGGGTGAACGAATATTTCACCCCGGCTAGAACGCAGTGTGTACTAGAGCGGCTTGACTTCGGTCGGCTGCGCAACAGGTGCCGCTGCACCGTTTGCGACCACCGCGGTGTTGGCCGTCGGCAACTGTGCCGGAGCAGGCTGTGCGACCGGCGCGCTTGCGGGCGCCGCATCGTCGTTCTGCATTTCCTTGACTTCGCTCTTGAAGATGCGGAGGGAACGACCCAAACCGCGTGCTGCATCGGGAAGCTTCTTCGACCCGAACAGAATTACGACGACAACAGCGACAATCAGCCAATGCATCGGCTGCATTGCACCCATAACGACCTCCCATGATCAGATTCCTCGATGCTACCGGACACAACCGGCGCTCGGAGGTGTCAAAGCACTTACTTCAGCTACCTTTTACCTGTTTGTTTCCTGCGAACTCACTGAGGGTGAAGATTCCCGAAGTTTTACGAACCGATTACGTCGTACGCGTCGAGGGCCGCAACGGCCCGATCGTGTACTTCGGAGACCAATTCCGGCGGATGCAGGACCCGAACACCCTCACCGAACCCGAGGACCAGCCTTGCCATCCATTCGAGAGTTCCGAAACTCATCGTCGCCTCGACCGACCCGTCGTCGTTCACGTGCACGACGTCCATCGGGTAGTAGTCGAGCATCCACACCCATTCTTTGGTGATGAACAACCGTGCTTCCGGAAGAGAACCGTCGCCGCTGAACAACTCGAGATTCGAATCCTCCTCGAGGGCTTGTGGCGGAGGATCGGCAGGTTCGTCGAGTTGGACTGCTGCGTCGATCCGATCGAATCTGAACAACCGCACCCCCTCGGCTTGGCGACACCAGGCCTGGAGGTAGCTGTAGTTGTCGACCAACACGATACGAACGGGATCGACGATGCGCTCCGAGACCGCGTCTCGCGAAGCCGAGTAATACGTCAATCGAAGGGCGGTCTTGTCAGCGAGCGCGGCTCTGACCGTCGCGGCGATCGGGTCTTCGGCGATATCCGGAGCCAGCGAAGTACTGCGATCTTGGCCGCCGGCTCGCGCCGCGGCCGAGCCTGCTGCGTCCTCGATCTTCGCGATAGCGCGCTGGGCCGAAGACGGATCGACCATGCCCGGCATTTCCACCAATGATCGAAGCGCGATCAGCAATGCAGTCGCCTCTGTGGAGGTGAGGCGCAACGGGCGATCGATTCCGGCCGAGAACGTGACCTCGATGCTTTCCTCGGAGAAAGACAGGTCGATGAGATCGCCCGGACCGTAGCCGGGCAGTCCACAGACCCACAGCTGATTGAGGTCGGTCATCAGTTGAGTGGTGCTGACACCGAGTTCCTCGGCAGCCTCGGCGGGACTGATACCCGGATTCGCGATGAAGTACGGCACGAGGTTGAGCAGCCGCGCCAACCGAGATGACAGTCGATTGCTCATCAGTTCTCCCCCTGTCCGTCGTTGCCGGTGATCGGGCTCGCCGCGGCGCGTAGCTTCGCGACGACTTCCGCACGCAAATCCGGTGGGTCCAACACCAGTGCATCCACCCCGTGTCCGGCGATCAACCGAGCGGTCCACTCCCAGGATCGGACGGGGACGGACAGCACGCTGCCGTCGCGATCGGTCAACCGCCGATCGGACGACGCCGTCGCAAGCCGGCGAAGCTCGTGTGCGCGACCGTCTGCGACCCACACCGTAGCGGTCCCGGTCACCACGCCCGACCCGGTCACCCGGTCGACGACCTCGCGAAGATCGACACCCTCGGGTTTGTGGACCGATCCGGCGGGCCCGAACTCCCTGACGTCGTCACCGATCCGGGAGAGCCGGAAGGTTCTCACCGCATCACGGTCGACGTCGTGCCCGACCAGGTACCACTTGCCGTTGTGCGTGACGACGCCCCACGGTTCGACGGTGCGTTCGGTGAACGGTTCGTTCAATGCGCCGCGGTGCTGAAAATGAACTGCTCGGCCGGCGTCGACCGCTGCAAGCAGCTTTCCGAGGGCGGGCTCCGAGCCGCGGGTGCGTGCGGGAATCGCAGTAACCGGTGCGGCACTGACTTCTGCGTCGACCTGCACGCCGGCTGCTCGGAGTTTGAGTAGCGCACTCTGGGCTGCCGAAATAAGTTCCGGAGATTCCCACAACTGCACTGCGACGGCGACGGCAGCAGATTCCTCGCTGGTGAGGTCCACGTCCGGAAGCTCGTAGGCATTGCGATTGATCCGGTACCCCTCGACCGTCGAGAACCGTCCTGCCAGACCGGTTTCCAAAGGGACACCCAGGTCACGAAGTTCGTTCTTGTCGCGCTCGAACATGCGACTGAACGCTTCGTAGTTCGCGGAATCGTTGTACCCGGCCACACTGTCGCGGATTTTCTCCGCCGTGAGGAACTGTCTGGTGGACAGCAATGCGATCACCAGGTTCATCAACCGCTCGATTTTTGATGTCGCCACGCCGAAATCCTAGTGGCTATCCGATAACCGAACGCGCGCCGGACACTTTCGTGCCCGGCGCGTCGCCGCAAAACAGACCTGCCGTCTTGTACATCTCGAAAATGAGGGACCTACATCGAAGCGATCAAACGCTCGACACGCTCGTCGACAGAACGGAAAGGGTCCTTGCAGAGCACAGTTCTTTGCGCCTGATCGTTGAGCTTGAGGTGAACCCAGTCGACCGTGAAGTCCCGGCCGGCGGCCTGGGCTGCGGTGATGAAGTCCCCTCGCAGCTTGGCGCGGGTGGTCTGCGGCGGATTCTCGACGGCCTCGTCGATCGTCTCGTCCTCGGTGACCCGCTTGACCAAGCCTTTGCGTTGCAGCACGTCGAAGACGCCGCGGCCACGTTTGATGTCGTGGTAGGCCAAGTCGAGCTGCGCGATCTTGGGATCGGACAGATCGAAGCCGTGACGGTCCTGGTAGCGCTGGAACAGCTTGCGCTTGATGACCCAGTCGATCTCCGTGTCGACCTTCGCGAAATCCTGAGCTTCGACGGCGTCGAGGGTACGACCCCAGAGATCGACAACCTGCTCGACCTGCGGGTCCGGTTCGCGGTTGCGCAGATGTTCGACTGCCTTGGAGTGGTACTCGCGCTGAATATCGAGAGCACTGGCCTGACGTCCACCGGCCAGCCGGACAGGCTTCTTGCCGGTCACGTCGTGGCTGACCTCGCGGATGGCACGAATCGGGTTGTCCAGGGCGAAATCGCGGAACGAAACTCCGGCTTCGATCATTTCGAGCACGAGTGCTGCAGAACCGACCTTGAGCATCGTCGTCGTTTCGGCCATGTTGGAATCGCCGACGATCACGTGGAGACGGCGGTACTTCTCGGCGTCCGCGTGCGGTTCGTCGCGAGTGTTGATGATCGGACGCGAGCGAGTGGTCGCCGACGAGACGCCTTCCCAGATGTGTTCCGCACGCTGCGAGAGGCAGAACGTCGCAGCCTTCGGTGTCTGCAGCACCTTGCCGGCGCCGCAGATCAACTGGCGCGTGACGAGGAACGGCAACAAGACATCCGAAATCCGGGAGAACTCCCCGGCGCGCGCGACGAGGAAGTTCTCGTGGCATCCGTACGAGTTTCCGGCCGAGTCGGTGTTGTTCTTGAAGAGGTAGATGTCGCCACCGATCCCCTCCTCGGCGAGTCTCGCCTCGGCGTCGATCAGCAGTTCTTCGAGCACACGCTCACCAGCTCGGTCGTGATTGACCAACTGGATGAGACTGTCGCACTCGGCCGTCGCATACTCCGGATGCGAACCCACATCCAGGTACAAGCGGGCTCCGTTGCGGAGGAAGACGTTGGAGCTGCGACCCCACGACACGACACGACGGAAGAGGTAACGAGCAACCTCGTCGGGGCTCAGTCGCCTGTGCCCGTGAAAGGTGCAGGTAACGCCGAATTCCGTCTCGATACCCATGATTCGTCTCTGCACACTTCGACAGTACAACCAGAATGCGAGGTTCACCCCTGTACTTCGATCGCGTCGTAAGTCACGACTCGACAACGTCGGGCGGCGGCATAGTGTGACGGTGTGAGCCTTATTCGCCGAAAAGTTGTCCGAAGCGACGTCAAAGTCATGGAAAGCACTGGAGCACTGCGCCCTTCCGTGCTCGACCCGACCATGCGGTTTCTCTCCAGAGCGGCCGATCACGGCGTTTTGTGGATGGTCGTCGCCGCCTTGCTCGCGTTGATCGGTGGCCGGCCCAGGAGGGCCGCGGCACGTGGGATGCTCGCACTTGCCGGTTCGAGCGCGCTGGCCAACGGCATACTCAAGCCCCTGTTTCCCCGGCGGCGCCCACCGGCGCGTGTCTGGCTGAGCCCGAAGCGAGGAGTCGACATTCCGACGTCGTCCTCGTTCCCCTCCGGTCATTCGTCGTCAGCGGCGGCATTCACCGCGGCAGTGGCCATGGAATCCCCGGCGGCAGGCGCGGCCATCGCACCATTGGCCGCAGCGGTCGCGTACTCACGCGTTCACAACGGAGTGCACTGGCCGTCCGACGTATTCGCCGGCCTCGCGGTCGGCGGCGCAATCGCTGCCGGCACACGACGTTGGTGGGCGGTGCGCGACGAAGAGCCCGCCGAACTCGGACCCGAGTGCGTAGTTCCCGCGCTCTCTCGGGGAGAAGGCTTGCTGGTCTTCACCAATCCGGGTTCGGGCTCCGAGGACGACGGGATTGTCGAATCGATTCGAGAATCACTACCGGCAGCGATCATCTACGAATTCGACGCCGACATCGACTTCGACATGCAGATCGACGCCAAGATCCCCGAACTCTCGCCGAAAGCGTTGGGCGTATGCGGGGGCGACGGAACAGTGGTCACGGTCGCGACCGCGGCAACAAAGCACGACCTACCCCTTGCGGTTTTTCCCGGCGGAACGTTGAACCATTTCGCCCGTGATGTCGGCGCGGTGAACGTCGAGGAGACCGCGCAGGCAGTCGAGTCCGGGCAGGCCGCATTTGTCGACCACGCTGTGGTGCGCACGGATTCCGGCGTGACTGCACGCTTTCTCAACACCGCCAGCCTGGGTGGATACCCGGACGCCGTGCGGCTGCGGGAGAAGTGGGAACCGCGATTCGGAAAGTGGCCGGCCGCGGGTGCCGCAATGATCCGTGTTCTCGCGGCGGCGGAGCCGATGACTGTCACCATCGACGGGAAACCGACTACCATCTGGATGCTGTTCGTCGGAAACGGGCGATACTCCCCCGCTGATCAGGTGCCGATGTCGCGTCCGGAGATGAACCGTGGACTACTCGACGTCCGCTACCTGCGCGCAGACAAGAAGTTCTCGCGCTCACGTCTTCTGTTTGCAGCCGCCACAGGAACATTGGGCAGCTCGCGGGTCTACGTACGCGAACTCGTGTCGTCGATGTCGGTACGAGTGGCCGATTCACCGGTAGCCATCGCCACCGACGGCGAAGTGGTGGCCGACGCGCGCCGGTTCGATTTCGACACCGAACCGGGCGCGGTGGCCGTCTACAGAATCACGCAGTAACTCCCAGACCTGCAGTAACTACGAGGGTGCGTCGCCGTTTGCCGGCGGCGCATCCTCAGTTGCTACCGGAGCTGGAAGCATCTCTTCCAAAACCGTTCCAGCGATTCGTTTGAACGCGCGGCGTGGACGGTTGCTGTCGAGGACGGCCACCTCGAGCGCACTCACATCGAGTGTTCGTGGTTCCGCCTCAGTGGTTCCGGCCGGTGCCGGGCCACCCTTTTGAAGCGCCCCTACCGCGATCCGCACTGCGGATTCGAGGTCGAGATCTCGCTGGTACGACTCACGCATCGCCGTCACGATCGGTTCGGTTGTACCGCCCATGACGACAAATTCCTGCTCGTCCGCGATGGAACCGTCATACGTGATCCGGTAGAGCTGAGCCGGCGTACTGCTTCCGAAGCGGCCGATCTCGGCAACGCAGATCTCGACCTCGTACGGCTTGGGCTGCTCGGTGAAGATCGTTCCCAACGTCTGCGCGTACGCATTGGCGAGGGAACGCCCCGTGACATCCCGACGGTCGTACGAGTACCCGCGCATGTCCGCGTGCACGATGCCCGCGCGGCGCAGATTCTCGAACTCGTTGTACTTGCCCACTGCAGCAAATCCGAGACGGTCGTACAGTTCACTGACCTTGTGCAGCGCCCGCGACGGATTCTCCGCGACAAAGAGAACTCCGTCGCGGTAGGTGAGAACGACGACGCTGCGTCCGCGGGCAATTCCCTTGCGCGCCAATTCCGAACGATCGCGCATGATCTGTTCGGCTGATGCGTAGTACGGCATCGTCATAGCGCAGACTCCCCTTCCGGACTCGCGGTCGCAGTGCGAGCCGCGACGATCTCCCTGGCAATCTCGGCAGCCCGCGTTGTCGACAACTCCACCGCGCCGGCAGAGGTGATGGTGACCGCTGTCGGATAGATCCCGCGTGTCAGATCGGGACCACCGGTAGCCGAATCGTCATCTGCTGCGTCGTACAGCGCTTCGACTGCGAATCGAAGTGCAGTGTCCTCGTCGATTCCCGGGGAATACAGCTTCTTGAGCGCCGATTTCGCGAACAGAGAACCCGACCCGACTGCGTGATATCCAGCGCGCTCCTCGTATCGCCCACCGACGACGTCGTAGGAGACGATCCGGCCGGCCGTTGACGGATCGACCGCGTCCAGGTCGTAACCCACGAGCAGCGGCACGACCGCCAATCCCTGCATCGCTGCTCCGAGATTTCCGCGAACCATCGACGAAAGTCGATTGGCCTTACCGTCGAACGTGAGTGGGACGCCTTCGATTTTCTCGTAATGTTCGAGTTCGACTGCGAAGAGCCGAACCAGTTCGATTGCGATCCCGGCCGTTCCGGCGATACCCGCAGCCGAGTAATCGTCGGTGACGTACACCTTCTGCACGTCACGGCTGGCGATGAGGTTGCCCATCGTCGCTCGGCGATCACCGGCGAGCAGAACACCACCCGCATAGCTGATCGCGACGATGGTGGTGCCGTGCGGAGCTACGTCTCCCCCGCCCATGACAACACCTCCTGTGTCGGCGAAGCGGTTCTGCGGAAGATGCTCCGGTGCATGCACACGAAGGTATTCCGAGAATGACGACAGATTCGAGCCGAAGCTCAACCGTGTGTCCCCGTCGGTGATCCGGGGCGCGCGATCCACCGTCACTGGCCGCCCTTCTGGACATAGGCGCGGACGAAGTCCTCGGCGTTCTCTTCCAACACGTCGTCGATCTCGTCGAGCAGGTCGTCGGTTTCTGCAGCCAGCTTCTCGCGACGTTCCTGGCCTGCGCTGCCGTCGCCACCAGTGGTTTCGTCGTCTTCGCCGCCACCGGCACGCTGCGTCTGTTCTTGAGCCATCGCCGTCGACCTCCTTGTGTGAAGGGAGCTCTCGCGAGCATCCTGTTCGGCCCAGCAGAGTCGGTAACTGATCCCGCTCGGACCTTCACCCTACCGAGCGGCACCGTCAGGTGTGGAGAGACGCGACGGCGAGCCGCATCGGCTGATTTCAGTGAGTGAGCTGATCAACCAATTCCGCGGCGCTGTCGACGGAGTCGAGCAACGCTCCGACGTGCGCTTTGGTGCCTCGAAGCGGCTCGAGGGTGGGGATTCGGATCAACGACTCGCCCCCGAGATCGAAGATGACCGAATCCCAGCTCGCGGCCGCGATATCGGCACCGAATCGACGTAGGCACTCGCCGCGAAAGTATGCGCGAGTGTCGGTGGGAGGGTTCATGACCGCGTCGAGAACCTGTTGTTCGGTGACAAGCCGCTCCATGGAGCCGCGAGCAACCAGGCGGTTGTACAGACCCTTGTCGAGCCGCACGTCGGAGTACTGCAGATCCACCAGATGCAACCGCGGCGCCGACCACGCGAGTCCCTCACGATTGCGGAAACCTTCGAGCAGACGCAGTTTGGCCGGCCAGTCCAGGATGTTCGCGCACTCCATGGGATCGCGCTCGAGGAGGTCGAGAACCATCGCCCACTTGGCGACGATGTCGTCCGCTCGCGGATCACGATCGGTCTCACGGTCCAGGAACTTCGAGACACGTTCGAGGTAAATACGTTGCAGCGCAAGTCCTGTCAGTTCACGTCCGTCTGCCAGCGCCACGGTCTTGCGCAGAGTCGGGTCGTGGCTGATGTGGTGGACGGCGGTGACCGGACGTGCCAGCTGCAGATCGGTGAGGTCGACACCAGCCTCGATCAGGTCGAGTACCAGCGCCGTTGTTCCCACCTTGAGGTACGTCGACATCTCCGCGAGGTTCGCGTCGCCGATGATGACGTGCAGCCGGCGGTACTTGTCCGCATCCGCATGCGGTTCGTCGCGGGTGTTGATGATTCCGCGCTTGAGCGTGGTCTCGAGGCCTACTTCAACCTCGATGTAGTCCGATCGCTGCGAAAGCTGGAATCCGGCCTCGTCGCCGGACTGACCGAGACCCACACGACCGGAACCACAGATCACCTGCCGGGACGCGAAGAACGGCGTCAAGCCGGTCACGATCGACGCGAACGGGGTGTCGCGCGAGCACAGGTAATTCTCGTGCGTGCCGTACGACGCCCCCTTGCCGTCGACGTTGTTCTTGTACAGCTGCAGCCGTGGTGCACCGGGCACGCTGGATGCGTGCCGCGCAGCAGCTTCCATCACGCGTTCGCCGGCTTTGTCCCAGATCACGGCGTCGAGCGGGTCGGCGACTTCGGGGGCCGAATATTCCGGATGGGCGTGGTCGACGTACAACCGTGCCCCGTTGGTGAGAATCATGTTCGCGGCGCCGATCTCGTCCGCGTCGATCACCGGTGCAGGGCCGCTCATGCGCCCCAGGTCGAAGCCTCGGGCGTCACGGAGCGGAGATTCGACCTCGTAGTCCCAGCGTGTGCGCTTGGCTCGTGGCACGCCCGCTGCGGCGGCGTAGGCAAGCACCGCCTGGGTTGAAGTGAGAATCGGATTCGCCGACGGCTCACTGGGTGAAGATATTCCGTATTCGACCTCGACACCGATGATCCGCTGCATGACACAAGAGCCTATGTGATTGCGGCGCGGTGCCTACAGCCGTGGCACAGTTGGAGGAATGCACCAACCTCTCACCGCAGACCTCAATCCCGCGGACGAGGTAGTCGCCGTGTACGACCGGACGGGTAATCCGATCGGCCGAGCAACACGTTCCGTCGTCTACTCGGGCGGGCTCTGGCACGCGAGCGCAGGAGTCCTCGTTCGCACCGGGGACGGTTCGCGTATCTACGTTCATCGCCGAACCGACACGAAGGCAGTATTCGGGGGCTATCACGACTGTCTTGCCGGAGGCGTCGTCGATCCAGGTGAGACGCCGCAGGAAACTGCGATTCGTGAAGTTGGTGAAGAGCTCGGAATCTTCGGAACGGCAGATCAGCCACTCCAACTGACGGAGATCGCTCGAAAATCCTGGGACGGCGAGTGGAACAATTCTCCGTTGCGCTGTCACCTGTTTGCGTTCGAACTCAGGTACGACGGTCCGATGGCTCATCAGCCCAGCGAGATCGCCGAAGGTTGGTGGTGGACGCCGAAAGAACTCGGCGCCCACCTGCAAGACCCGTCGTGGCCGTTCGTTCCGGACTCGCGCGCTCTGCTGGCCGACTATTGCTGGAGCTGAACACCGCTGGGACTGAACACTGGTGGGACCTGTGATCAGCCCGGGGTGATCGCCGAGAGCCACGCCGCAAACGCGCTGGGGTTGCGGGTCTGTGCGAGAACGCGTCCGGGGCCGGTGAAGTCGAAGACAAATCCTTCACCGGACTTCATCGACTGAATGGTGCGCCCTTGAACGGCGCGCCGCATGTTGAAGTTCATCCCGAGGTCGTAGGCGACCACGTGACCGGTGTCGATCGTGATCGTCTCGTCCGGCTGCAAGTCGATGACGTCGATCGCGCCGTAGACGGCCAGCACTACCTCACCGTCGCCACTTGCCCGCAGGCCGAATCCGCCCTCACCGCCGAAGAGGTTGGACATGCCTCCCCATTTGGACTCGACTGTGACGCCGTAGGAGTTGGCCAACCAGGTTCCACGGTTGAGGAAGAACGGGCGATCGGACGTGATGGTCAGCGGGATCAGATCGCCGGGAAGAACGCCCGTCACATCGACCCAACCACCTTGCGGCGGAGCGGTATACGTCGTGACGAAAAACGATTCTCCACTGAGCATCGACCGCTTGAGGCCTTGCAGGACGCCGCCCTGCGCCTTCGCTTCGAGAACCACGCCGGCAGAATGCGCGAGCATTGCCCCGCTCTCCACGCGCAGCGGTTCGCCGGGCGCGAGGTAGCAGCGAGCGACTGTGGACGACGGATTGTGTCGAAGATGTATCTGCACGGCGGGACTCTAAACCAGCGCGACCGACCGGTCCAATCGCAACGGAGGGAACAGCAGCGGCGCACCGATCGGGCCGACAACTCTCGAGGAGTGGCCGGCCCGATCGGTGTTGGTTTTCGCTACAGGTACTGGCCCGTGTTCGACTCCGTGTCGATCGCGCGGCTTGCACTGGCGTTCTTGCCCGTGACGAGAGTACGGATGTAGACGATCCGCTCCCCCTTCTTGCCCGAAATACGTGCCCAGTCATCAGGATTGGTGGTGTTGGGCAGATCCTCGTTCTCGGCGAACTCGTCGACGATGGAATCGAAGAGGTGCTGCACACGCAAGCCCGGAGCACCGGTGTCGAGCACCGACTTGATCGCGTACTTCTTGGCGCGGTCGACGATGTTCTGGATCATCGCACCCGAGTTGAAGTCCTTGAAGAACAGAACTTCCTTGTCACCGTTGGCGTACGTGACCTCGAGGAAACGATTCTCTTCGCTCTCCGCGTACATGCGATCGACGACGCGAACGATCATCGCCTTCAAGCATGCAGTGCGATCTCCACCGAACTCGGCGAGGTCGTCCGCATTGATCGGCAGACCGTCCACCAGGTACTTCGAGAAGATGTCCTGAGCAGATTCCGCGTCGGGACGCTCGATCTTGATCTTCACGTCCAGTCGGCCCGGACGCAGGATGGCCGGGTCGATCATGTCCTCACGGTTGGACGCACCGATGACGATGACGTTCTCGAGCCCTTCCACGCCGTCGATCTCGCTGAGCAGCTGCGGAACGACCGTTGTCTCCACGTCGGAGGAGACTCCCGAACCACGGGTACGAAAGATCGAGTCCATCTCGTCGAAGAAGACGATCACCGGAGTACCCTCGGACGCCTTCTCGCGAGCACGCTGGAAGATCATCCGAATGTGACGCTCGGTTTCGCCGACGAACTTGTTCAGAAGTTCCGGGCCTTTGATGTTCAGGAAGTAGGACTTGGCGTCCTTGCTGTCCTGACCGCGGGCTTCGGCGATCTTCTTGGCCAACGAGTTGGCGACTGCCTTGGCGATGAGCGTCTTACCGCAACCGGGAGGACCGTAGAGTAGTACTCCCTTCGGCGGTCGCAGCGAGTACTCGTGAAACAGGTCCTTGTGCAGGAACGGAAGCTCGACGGCGTCACGGATCTGCTCGATCTGACGACCGAGACCACCGATGTCGTCGTAGTGAACGTCCGGAACTTCCTCGAGAACCAGATCCTCGACCTCGGCCTTCGGGATGCGCTCGAAGGCGTATCCGGCCTTGGTGTCGACGAGCAACGAGTCGCCGGGACGCAGTTTTCTGGTCGGAGAATCAGCGTCGTACGCGATGATGTCGGCTTCGGGATCGGCGAAGACGGCCGCCAACGGTGCCGCGAGCCAGACGATGCGCTCTTCGTCGGCATGCCCGACCACCAGCGCGCGCAGTCCGTCGTCGAGTACCTCACGGAGCGTGCTGATCTCGCCGACCTGCTCGTAGGTGCCCGCCTCGACGATGGTGAGTGCCTCGTTGAGGCGAACCGTCTGTCCGAGGGCAAGGGTGTCCGTGTCGATGTTCGGTGAGCACGTCAATCGCATCTTGCGACCGGACGTGAACACATCGACGGTCTTGTCCTCGTGTACCGAGAGAAGGACTCCGTAACCGCTCGGCGGCTGACCGAGTCTGTCGACTTCTTCACGAAGTGCGATGAGCTGCTGACGGGCCTCCTTGAGGGTGTCCATCAGCTTGCTGTTTCGGATGGACAGCGAGTCCACCTTCGACTCCAGCTCACGCACCTGCTCCGGCGATTGTGCGAGTTGTCGGCGCAGAACCTGTGCTTCCACTCGTAGCGCGTGGAGTTCTTCTGCTGCCGCAACCGAATCCGGGTTCTCTGTCGAGCTCATGTGCGTCTCCTCCCAGTGCGATCCATCAACGCTACCGGCATAAGGCCCCAACTGTCGCCAGACACGGTGCGCGAGTGCGAATTCACACCCGCACGGGGACCGTGCCGACTGGTCTCGAGCCAGAATTTGGTCATGTTAGCCTTGCCTACAAGATGGAGACAGCGCCTGTCTCTCTTTACAACGAAAGGTAACGCTGTGATCATCCGCAAGACTCTCATCAGCGCTTGTGCCGTCGCTGCCGTCCTGACCATGGGTGCATGCAGCTCGGACGACAACAAGGATTCGACGGCTGCCAGCTCGACTTCCGCCGCCGCCTCGAGCTCCACGGCCAAGGCCTCGGCTTCCGCCACGACGTCAGCTGCCGCTGCCGCAGCGGCTCCGACGGCGGAGGAGCTCAACGCCTCGCTCGTCGCTCTGATCGATCCGGCCAAGCCGATCGAGGAGAAGACCGCTCTGGTGGTCGACGGAACCAAGCGTCAGGCCAACATCGAGACGATGAGTGCTGCGCTGGGCGGTAACCCGGCCTACGCGATCACGTTCAACGTGGACAACGTGAAGGTCGACGGTCAGACCGCAACTGCAGACGTCGCCGTCGTCAGCCCGCACGGCGCCGCCCCGGCCACCCCGTGGACCTGGGAGCTCGAAGACGGTTCCTGGAAGCTGTCCGACACCTCGGCTTGCGTGCTCCTGGAAATGGGCCGCGCTTCCTGCACCGCATAACTTCCAGCTACAACAAGAGCGGCGATCCGGATACCGGATCGCCGCTCTTGTTGGTTTCGTGTGACTACTTGGCCGCGGTGTTCGAGCCCTTGCCCGCACGCCGTTGGGGCTTCGGGGTGACAGTTCCTTCGGCGAGACGACGAGCGCTCACGAGGAACGCGGTGTGGCCTTGCATCCGATGTTCGGGGCGCACCGCCAAACCGACGACGTGCCAACCGCGCACGATCGATTCCCACGAGCGCGGCTCGGTCCAGCATTCCTGCTCGCGCATCGCCTCGACGACCTTCGAGAGCTGAGTAACGGTCGCGACGTAGACGATCAGAACGCCGCCAGGCACGAGCGCCTTCGAGACGGCGGGCAGGACGTCCCACGGAGCCAGCATGTCGAGTACGACGCGATCGACCTTGCCTCCGTGCGCTTCCGGATCGAACTCGGCGAGATCGGCGATGGTCAGTTCCCAGTTCGGCGGACGTTCCCCGAAGAAGGTCTCGACGTTGCGAACCGCATGTTCGGCATGATCGTCGCGGACCTCGTAGGAGATGACCTTGCCCTCGGGTCCGACGGCACGCAGCAGCGAACATGTCAATGCGCCGGAGCCGGCTCCGGCCTCGAGCACGCGTGCTCCTGGGAACACGTCGCCTTCGTGGACGATCTGAGCCGCGTCCTTCGGGTAGATGACCTGGGCACCGCGCGGCATGGACAGCACGTAGTCCACCAGCAGGGGGCGCAGTGCGAGATAGGGCGTGCCGTTGACCGACTTGACGACGCTGCCCTCGTCGGCACCGATCAGATCGTTGTGAACGATTCCGCCCTTGTGGGTGTGGTACTCGCGGTTCGCCTCGAGAACGATCGTGTAGTGGCGTCCCTTGCCGTCGGTCAGCTGGACTCGGTCGCCGACGCGGAACGGTCCCGACGGCCGCTTGCCCGGCGCAGTGAGATCAGCGTCTGGAAGCTCTTGTTCGGGAATCTCGGCGACAGCGGACTGCACAACCTCATCCACTTCGGTCGTGACTTCTTCTGATTGCAGCTCGTTCGCCATGCGCAGATGATCCCTGTTCGCTTGTTTCCGGTGTCCTCGCCACCGGCTCCGACGGAGTTGTCGGACCAACCGCATAGCCTGCCAGGTGTGAGCTCTGTCGAATTGCCAACCCCCACTCCAACGGGTGCCACATCACACGAGCGCCCGCGTAGTCGGCCGGCGCTCTCTCCGTCTCGGGCGGGTGACTACAAACAATGCCCCCTGCTCTATCGGTTTCGAGCGGTCGACAGAATTCCGGAAACACCAACCAGAGCGCAGGTCAGAGGCACCGTCGTACACGCGGCACTGGAAGCGCTGTTTGCACTCCCGACCGGTCACCGGGTTCCCGATCGCGCAGCCGAACTCGTCCGGCCCGCGTGGGAACGTGTCAGTGCCGAGTCTCCCGAGGCCGCCGATCTGATTCCGGACGACGAGCTGGACGCGTTTCTCGGTGAAGTCGGCAAGCTCGTCGCGACCTACTACACGCTCGAAGATCCCACTCGATTCGATGCCGAGGCATGCGAGGTGTACGTCGAGACCGAATTGGACAACGGCGTTCGACTCCGCGGTTTCGTCGACCGGATAGACGTTGCACCGACGGGCGAGGTGCGGGTGGTCGACTACAAGACCGGGAAGGCTCCTCGTGAGTTCACCGAGTCCAAAGCGCTCTTCCAGATGAAGTTCTACGCTCTCGTATTGCTGCGCACTCGCGGAATCGTTCCCGCGCAACTGCGCCTGATCTACCTGGCCTCCGGCTCGATTCTCACGTACGCCCCGGACCACGACGAGCTGATCAGATTCGAACGAACCCTCTCCGCCATTTGGAAGGCGATCCTCGCAGCAGGTGCGACCGGAGACTTCAGACCCAAGCCTGGCAAACTGTGCGACTGGTGCGATCACAAGTCACTGTGCCCCTCGTTCGGCGGAACACCACCGCCGTATCCAGGTTGGCCGGATCTGTTGAGCGCCGAACCTGTTGTCGCAAAGGAGAATTCATAACATGACGGACAGTTCGTACTACCGCTACCTCGGAACGACGGAGGAAGGGCACGAGCGGTTCGCGAGCACGCAGGCAACTGTCAGCATCTGGGGCCCGACGCTGCAGCACGGCGCTCCCCCGTCGGCGCTGTTGGTACGAGCCCTCGAGCGGTGCGGTGCGCGCGACGAGACCCGTCTGACGCGTGTCGTCGTCGAGATTCTCGGACCGATTCCGATCGCCGACCTCGAAGTCCGGTCCTGGATCGAACGACCCGGTCGCCGTATCGAATTGATCGTCGCCGAACTGTGGGCGACCACCACCGACGGATCTGCACGTGCTGTTGCGCGAGGGACTGCGTGGCGGATGGAGACGGTGGATACCGGTGACGTCGTCCACGTTGTCGATCCCCCGCTCGAACCCCGCGACAGTGGAACCCCGGGCGTTCTCGAGGGTCTCTGGAGCGTCGGCTACCTCAAGACCCTCGATTGGTCCTGGATTGCTCCGATCGGGTGCGTGGGCACCGGAAAGGTGTGGGCACGCCCCAAGCCCGAACTGGTCGAGGGCGAGAAGATGTCTGCCCTCGAGCGCTTGTTCGCGGTGGCCGACATCTCCAACGGCGTCGGCGCCAAGCTCGACCCGGAGCACTGGACGTTCCTCAACACCGATCTCACGGTGCACATCTTCCGCGTGCCCGAGGGTGACTGGGTCGGTGTCGCCGCCGAAACCACAACCGGTCCGGACGGCGTCGGCATGTGTGCGGGTGTGCTCTACGACGAGCAGGGTGCCGTCGGCCGTATCGCCCAGACTTTGCAGATTCGCGCCCGTTCCTGACTTCCAGGAACGGGCGCGAATGCGCGTAGATCTATTCAGGCAGTGATCAGAAAGCGCGTACCGAGCGGATGTTCGACGCGAGGATGGCCTTGGCGCCGAGTTCGGCCAAGGCATCCATCACCTGGTTGTGTCCCTTGATCGGGACCATCGCGCGAACCGCGACCCAGTCAGGATCGGCCAACGGTGAGAGCGTCGGCGACTCCATACCGGGGGTCATCTTGATGGCGTCGTCGAGGATGGTGCGCGGGCAGTCGTAGTCGATCATCAGGTTCTGCTGAGCGAAGACGATTCCCCGTACGCGTTCGATGAGCTGGTTGCGGGCGGGATCGTCCTGCGGAGCGCCGGTGCGCTCGATCAGGACGCCCTCGGAATCGCAGAGCGATTCGCCGAAAGCCACGAGGTTGTGTTGACGGAGAGTGCGACCCGATCCGACCACGTCGGCGATCGCGTCGGCGACACCGAGCTGAATCGAGATCTCCACGGCGCCGTCGAGACGGATGACGGTGGCGTCGAGTCCGCGATCTGTGAGGTCCTTGCGGACGAGATTCGGGTACGACGTCGCAATACGAAGGCCGGACAGATCCTCGACCGTCCAATCCTTGCCGGCCGGTGCTGCGTAGCGGAACGACGAACGGCCGAAGCCCAGCGACAGACGCTCGGACACGGGAGCTCCCGAGTCGCCGGCGAGGTCGCGACCGGTGATGCCGAGATCCAGTTCACCGGAGCCGACATAGATCGCAATGTCCTTGGGGCGCAAGAAGAAGAACTCGACCTGATTGGCAGGATCGAGGACCGTCAGATCACGGGAATCGGTGCGTCGACGGTAGCCGGCCTCGCTGAGAATCTCGGCGGCGGACTCGGACAGTGAGCCTTTGTTGGGAACTGCTACGCGCAGCATGGTGGATGTCCTTTCGGAAGGTGTGGTTGACGTGAGACGACGTGAATCGGAAGCCCTGGACGAGCGAGATGGCGAACATCTCGCTGGTCAGCTCCGATCACAGATGTCGGTACACGTCCTCGAGGGTCAGTCCGCGACCGACCATCAACACCTGCGTCCAGTACAGCAGCTGGGAAATTTCCTCGGCTAGCTGCTCATCGCTCTGGTATTCCGCAGCGATCCACACTTCACCGGCTTCCTCGATGACCTTTTTGCCCTGCGCATGCACACCGGCGTCGAGGGCGGCGACAGTGCCGGACCCCTCGGGGCGAGTAGCAGCACGCTCGGTCAATTCGGCGAACAAGGATTCGAAGGTCTTCACGGGTAGACATTCTTTCACGAGGACGGAAGCGGTTTTCACACGCCCACGAACAGCGGTGTTCACAGCCCTGCGTCGAGGCTGCGCGAACTGACGAACCTGCGGGTCTGCCCGGTGATCGGATCCGGGTACTCCAGCGCCCGCGCCAACAATCGCAATGGCGTGGAGAAGTCGCCAGGCACCGCGGGTAGGTACTCGGGGTAGTAATTGTCGCCGACGATCGGGATTCCAAGTGAGTTCAGATGCAGGCGAAGCTGATGGGTCCGGCCGGTCCGTGGGAGCAACCTGTATCGCCCGAGCGTCCGGCCGGCCGAATCGGTGATCACCTCGATCAGTTCGATCGAGGTCTCACTGTTCGGCTCACCCTCGATCTCGGTGGCCGTCATCTCGCCGTGAACCTTGTTGATGCGACTGCGCACCGTGCGCGGGAAAGTCAGTTCCGGATCGACGCCCGCAATCGCCTCGTATTCCTTGACGATCCGCTGCTCGGCAAAAAGTTCCTGGTACGGCCGTCGTAGGTCCGGTGTCACGGTGAACACGATGACCCCCGCCGTCATCCGGTCGAGGCGGTGAACCGGCGCAAGATCCGGAAGATCCAGGTCGCGACGCAGTCGCACGACCGCACTTTCGACGATGTGCGCTCCCCGCGGAATGGTCGCCAGGAAGTGTGGTTTGTCGATCACGAGAATCGAGTCGTCGCGGTACAGGATCTCGATCTCGTGCGGGACCGGAATCTCGGGAGCTGGTTCGCGGTAGAAGTACACGAAACGGGTCGGCTGATAAGGCGTTTCGCCGGTGATCTCGCGCCCGTGCTCGTCGACGACATCCCCGGCGCTGACGAGGTCCGCCCACAGATCCCGCTCCCCCGGATTGTCGGCGATCAGGTGCTCGAGGACGGTACGCGCGGACGACTCGGCCGGCATCCGCAGCCGATCCGGCCCGAGACCGTTTCGGATCGGCAACGGAGCCTTGGGCACTGCTCAGTCCTGCTCGAGGTCTGGTGAACAACTTTCGCAGAGCAATTCGAGGGTGCGACCGTCGCCGTCGATCCGATTGCGGAACCGCGGCGTCGGAGTACCGCAATCGACACAGACGCCGAGCGTCTTGGCTTCGGATGAGAACTCGATGTTCATCCGCTTGTCGAACACGTATAAGGAACCGTCCCAGAGACCGCGGTCGCCGAAAGTTTCGCCGTAACGGACGATTCCGCCGTCCAACTGGTAGACCTCGTCGAAGCCACGTGAGCGCATCAGTGAAGACAACACCTCGCAGCGCACTCCCCCGGTGCAGTAGGTGACCACGGCTTTGCCCTTGAGATGGTCGTACTTGCCGCTGTCGAGTTCGGCGACGAAATCGCGAGTGGTGGCCACGTCTGGAACCACTGCATCTCGGAAACGGCCGATCTCGGCTTCGAACGCATTGCGCCCGTCGAAGAACACGACCTCGTCACCGCGACTGTCGACGAGTTCGTGTAGTTCTTTGGGCGCCAGGTGAACCCCGCCGCCGACTACACCGTTCTCGTCGACCTTCAGCTCGTCGGGGGCACCGAACGTCACGATCTCCGAGCGAGCCTTGACGCTCAGGCGAGGGAAATCGTCACCGAGTCCGTCCGACCACTTGATGTCAGCGGTGCGGAACGGCTCGTAGCCACGCGTACCTCGGACGTATCGCTTGACATCCTCGATGTCTCCGCCGACCGTCGCATTGATCCCGTGAGGCGAGACGATGATCCGACCCGTCAAGTTGTTCGACTCCGCGAGGCTGTGCTGCCACAGTTTGATCGCTTCCGGGTCCGCCAAGGGCGTGAACTGGTAGAACAGAACAATTTTCGGAATAGCCACAGCAAATCCAGCCTAACGTGCCGCGCTCGAGTGAACGTCGTGAAGATCGTGAATGGACAAGTCCACCAGGGACTCTCGGAACACGCGGCCAGGACCGGCCGGGACGTCGACCTCACACGGAACGACGAGCACCGCGCAACCCGCGGCGCTGGCCGACGCCGTACCGGTCGGTGAGTCCTCGATCGCGAGGCACTGCGCCGGCTCGAGTCCGAGCAGGTGCGCGCCGCGCAGGTACGGATCCGCTGCCGGTTTCCCGTTGGGGACCTCGTCGCCGCACACCGAGTGGTCGAAGAACTCACGGCCGAGCATGCCGAGTGCCCGATCGACCAGTACTCGCTCGGTGTTGGTGACCAGTGCAGAACGCAGACCACCGTCACGCACGGTCGACAGAGCATCGCGAGCGCCCGGTCGCCAGGTCACGCCGTCCTCGAACAGATCGCCGACGCGGGTGTACATCCAGTCCTTCGCCTCGGCGATGGCATCGGGATGCTTCTCCAGGCCGAGCGCGTCGAACACCGTCGCCAGGGCGAAGGGGCTCGACGCACCGATGACGGCGATGCGAGTCGCTTCCGTCATCGGTCCGCCCAGGCGCAGGGACAGCTCACGTAGCGCGATGTCCCACAGCTTCTCCGAATCGAGCAGGGTGCCGTCCATGTCCCACAGGACACCACCGAGGGTCGTTTCGGATACTTCGGTCAACAACTCAGACATTGAAATACTTTGCTTCCGGGTGGTGCAGGACAAAAGCGTCGGTGGACTGCTCGGGATGCAGCTGCAGTTCCTCGGACAGTTCGACGCCGATCCGCTCGGGTTCCAGCAAAGCAACCAACTTGGCACGATCCTCGAGGTCCGGGCACGCGCCGTATCCGAACGAGTAACGAGCGCCGCGGTACTCGAGATCGAAGTACCCGGCAACCTCGGTCGGATCCTGCTCCGCGACGGTGTGGCCCTCGGGAAGCACAAGCTCTTCACGGACGCGTCGATGCCAGTACTCGGCCAGAGATTCCGTGAGCTGGACGCCGATTCCGTGTACTTCGAGGTAATCGCGGTACGAATTCGACGCGAACAACTCGTTGGCGAAGTCCGCGATCGGCTGACCCATCGTCACCAGCTGGAACGGAAGAACGTCGACCTGGCCGGTGGCCTCGGCGTCCTTGCGCGAGCGGACGAAGTCCGCGATGCACAGGAAGCGATCGCGGTGCTGACGCGGGTAGGTGAACCGGAACCGTTCGGGTGCATCCGGTTTCGGCTCGGTGAGCACGATGACGTCGTCGCCCTCCGAGATCGCCGGGAAGTACCCGTACACCACAGCGGCGTGCGCGAGGATTCCCTCGGACGTCAGGCGATCGAGCCAGTATCGCAGCCGCGGACGGCCTTCCGACTCGACCAGTTCCTCGTACGTCGGACCGTCGCCCTTGCGCTGACCGCGAAGACCCCACTGGCCGAGGAAGAGAGCGCGCTCGTCGAGCAGGCCCGAGTACTCGGACAGCGAGATTCCCTTGACGATGCGCGAACCCCAGAACGGAGGTGTCGGCACCGCAATGTCGGTGGCAACGTCGGAACGCTCCGGCAGGATGACGGGAACCGCTGCAGCCTTACGCTTTTCGGCGATTCGCTTGGAACGCTCGTGACGGGCTTTACGCTCGGCCGCCTTCTCACGCGCTGCGATGGCCTCCGGGCTGTCCGGCGCTGGGCCGCCGCCACGCTTGGTCGTCATGATCTGGTCCATCAAGTTCAGACCCTCGAAAGCGTCGCGGGCGTAGCTGACGTCGCCCTCGTACACCTCCTGCAGATCGTTCTCGACGTACGAGCGCGTCAGCGCCGCACCGCCGAGCAGAACCGGGAACTTCTCGGCGACACCGCGTGCATTGAGTTCCTGCAGATTTTCCTTCATCACGACAGTGGACTTCACGAGCAGTCCGGACATGCCGATGACGTCGGCCTTCTTGTCCAACGCGACGTCGAGGATGGTCGCGATCGGCTGCTTGATGCCGATGTTGACTACCTCGTAGCCGTTGTTGCTCAAGATGATGTCGACCAGGTTCTTGCCGATGTCGTGAACGTCGCCCTTGACGGTCGCGATCACGATACGGCCCTTGCCGTCCTCGTCGGTGGCTTCCATGTGCGGTTCGAGGAAGGCAACCGCAGCCTTCATGACCTCGGCCGACTGCAACACGAACGGCAGCTGCATCTGACCGGAGCCGAACAGCTCACCGACGGTCTTCATGCCGGACAGCAGAGTCTCGTTGATGATGGCCAGCGGCGGCTTGATCGTCATCGCCTCGGTAAGGTCGTCGTCGAGGCCGTTGCGCTCACCGTCGACGATGCGACGCTCGAGGCGGTCGAACAGCGGAAGTCCCGCGAGTTCCTGTGCACGGGACTCACGCGCCGACGCAGCCGAAACGCCCTCGAAGAGAGCCATCAGCTTCTGCAGTGGGTCGTAACCCTCGCGACGACGGTCGTAGACCAGGTCGAGTGCGGTTTCACGCTGCTCGTCCGGAATGCGGGCCATCGGCAGAATCTTGGACGCGTGAACGATCGCCGTGTCCAGACCGGCCTCGGTGCACTCGTGCAGGAACACCGAGTTGAGGACCTGACGTGCGGCCGGGTTCAAACCGAACGAAATGTTGGAGATACCCAGGGTGAAGTGCAGTTCCGGGTAGGCGGCCTTGAGCTGACGGATGGCTTCGATGGTCTCGATGCCGTCGCGTCGAACCTCTTCCTGACCGGTCGAGATGGGGAAGGTCAACGCGTCGACGATGATGTCGGACTCGGCGAGTCCCCAGTTTCCCGTGATGTCCTCGATCAGACGCTTGGCGATGGCAACCTTGGTCTCGGCGGTGCGAGCCTGGCCTTCTTCGTCGATGGTCAGGGCGACAACGGCCGCGCCGTGTTCCTTGACCAGCGTCATGATCTTGTGGAAACGCGATTCCGGGCCGGCGCCGTCTTCGTAGTTGACGGAGTTGACCGCGCAGCGGCCACCGAGGTGCTCGAGACCGGCCTGCAGCACGGCAGGCTCGGTGGAGTCGAGCATGATCGGGAGCGTCGAGGACGTCGCCAAACGGCTTGCCAGTTCTGACATGTCGGCGGCACCGTCACGGCCCACGTAGTCGACGTTGAGGTCGAGCATGTGTGCGCCGTCGCGGGTCTGGTCCTTGGCGATGTCCAGGCACTTCTGGTAGTCCGCGGAGAGCATTGCCTCGCGGAAAGCCTTGGAGCCGTTGGAGTTCGTGCGTTCGCCGATCATCAGGATGCTGGCGTCCTGCTCGAACGGCACCGCGGAGTACAGCGAAGAGGTGCTCGGCTCGTGGATCGGAGTGCGCTGGGCCTTCTCGACCTGGCGGACCGCCTCGGCCACCGCGCTGATGTGCTCCGGTGTCGTACCGCAGCAGCCACCGACGAGACCGAGTCCGAACTCGGACACGAAACCACTGAGGGCTTCGGCCAATTCGTCGGCGGTCAGCGGGTACTCGGCACCCTTGGGGCCGAGTTGCGGCAGGCCGGCATTGGGCATGACCGACACCGGCAGCGTCGAGTACTTGGAGAGATGTCGGAGATGCTCGCTCATCTCGGCCGGCCCGGTGGCGCAGTTCAGGCCGATCATGTCGATACCGAGCGGCTCGAGTGCCGTCAGCGCCGCACCGATCTCACTGCCCAGGAGCATCGTTCCGGTTGTCTCGACCGTCACGTGCGTGATGATCGGCAGCCGCAGTCCGAGTTGCTCCATCGCGCGCTGACTGCCGAGGATTGCAGCTTTCACCTGAAGCAGGTCCTGGCAGGTTTCGACGAGGATGGCGTCGGCGCCACCGTCGATCATGCCGAGCGCAGCTTCGGTGTACGCGTCACGAAGGACTGCGTACGGTGCGTGTCCGAGGCTGGGGAGCTTGGTTCCCGGCCCCATCGAGCCGAGTACGAATCGGGCCATTCCGTCGCGGCCGGGTCCCATCTCGTCCGCTACTTCGCGGGCGAGAGCAGTGCCTTTTTCCGAGAGTTCGCGGATCCGGTGAGAGATGTCGTAGTCGGCGAGGTTGGGCAGGTTGCAACCGAAGGTGTTGGTCTCGACGGCATCGGCACCAGCGGCGAAGTACGCACGGTGGATGTCTTTGAGCACGTCGGGACGGGTGTCGTTGAGGATCTCATTGCACCCCTCGAGGCCGAGGAAGTCGTCCAGGGTGAGGTCCGCGGCCTGCAACATGGTGCCCATCGCTCCGTCGCCGATGACAACGCGCTGTTTCAGCGCATCAAGCAGGGCAGAGTTAAATGGGGCAGACATGCCGTCCAGAGTAGTGGGCGCACCGACAAGCTCTGGCCGTAGGCTGGGTGGGTGAGTCCAAGTGAGTTCCCCGTCACTCCCGACGGCCCGGTCGATTTCGACGATTCCGCGGCCTTCGAGAGCCCTGACGGCTTTGCCGTCGACACCAGCGACCGCCTCGAGGGCGACATCCCTGTCCTACGTGACCCCATCCTCGTTGCAGCTTTCGAGGGCTGGAACGACGCCGGTGACGCGGCCAGTGGTGCGGTCGAACATCTCGAGCTGATCTGGGATGCCCAGCCGCTCGCCGAACTCGATTCCGAGGACTACTACGACTATCAGGTCAACCGTCCCACGGTCCGTCAGGTCGACGGAGTCACCCGCGAAATCGTCTGGCCGGCAACACGTTTGTCGGTCTGTTCGCCCCCTGGCAGCGAGAGCGACATCGTCCTGCTGCGCGGGATCGAACCCAACATGCGGTGGCGCAGCTTCTGCGAGGATCTGCTCGAGTTGATCGACCAGCTGAACGTCAAGACCGTGGTCATTCTCGGTGCACTGCTTGCAGACACTCCGCACACACGCCCGGTCCCGGTCACGGGCACGGCGTACAGCAGTGAATCCGCCGCCCGGTTCAATCTGGAACAGACCCGGTACGAAGGCCCGACGGGTATTACCGGAGTCCTTCAGGACGAGTGCGTTCGTGCTGGTGTACCGGCTATTTCGTTCTGGGCGGCCGTGCCGCACTACGTGTCGCAGCCACCCAACCCGAAGGCCACAGTGGCCCTCCTTCAACGCGTCGAGGATGTTCTCGACATCGAGGTCCCCCTCGGGGAGCTCCCAGCTCAGTCGGAGGACTGGGAGGAAGCGGTCAACGAAATGACCGCGGACGACGAGGAAATCGGCGAATACGTGCGCACCCTGGAAGAACGGGGCGACGCTGAAACCGACATCAGCGAAGCCATCTCCAAGATCGACGGCGACGCCATCGCCGCGGAATTCGAGCGCTACCTCAGACGGCGAGGCCCCGGCAGCTTCGGACTGTGAGCAAGAACACTCCAGAGGAAGAAGGCGGAAGTACACAGCGCCCCTTGCGCCTCCGACTTCAACTGATCGCGCTGTACGCCGGCGGGTTCCTCGGCCCGTTCGGCGGCGGTGTGGTTGCTTCGATCCTCCCCGAGATCGGTAACGATCTCGGGGTCGGGCCGTCGGCGGCCGCCTCCTCGCTCACCGCGTACCTGCTCCCCTTCGCCGCACTGATGTTGGTGTCCGGGACACTCGGGACACGGTGGGGCAAAGTCCGGACCGTGCGGATCGCATACAGGGTCTACGTCTTCGCGTCGTTGGCGTGCTTCCTCGCCCCGACTCTCGAGATCTTCCTGGCCGCCCGGGTACTGCAGGGCTCGGCGAACGCATTCACCACGCCGCTACTTCTTGCTTCGTTGGCGGCCGCAACACCGCAGGCTCGACTGGGCCGAGCGCTCGGAGCCTTCGGCGCTTTCCAGGCTGCTGGGCAGTCGTCAGCTCCGTTGATCGGCGGCCTCGCGGCCGAATTCGACTGGCGTCTGGCCTTTCTCGTCATTGCTGTGGTCGCAGGCATCCTGGGAGCCGTCGGGCTCCCGAAGTCCGAAGCGCCGACGGCAACTACTCCCGCACGCCTACGCGATGCACTGCGCCCCGAAGTGCTCCGGATCGGCATCGCTGCACTGCTCGGCTGGGGCGCCCTCGGTGGGCTGAGCTTCCTGCTTGCCTTCCGCTTCGAAGACGAGTTCGGACTGTCCCCCACCGTCCGCGGCCTACTGCTCACCGTTTTCGGTGTGGCCGGCATCCTCTCGGCCCGACGCATCGGAATCCTCATCGATCGCATCGGCGCACGGTCCTCCGTGATGATCGGCGCCCTGGGCGGTGCAGTTCTGGTGTCCGTCGTCGGCCTCGCCGGCTTGGTGCCGGTGATCGCGATCGCATGGTTTGTCGCAGGCGTCGCGAGCCAGTTCGTCCTGGTAGGCGTCAACGCTGCGGTACTCGGCTCCGAGGGGCCCAACCGCGGCGGCGCCGTGTCGGTCGTGCAAGCGATGCGCTTCGGCGGCGCTGCCCTTGCTCCCCTGGCCCTGACACCGATCTACGACTCTTCGCCTGCCGCGAGCTTCCTGATCCCCGCGATACTGCTCGCCGTCGTCGCTCCCCTGGTGATGCCGAAGCAACGCTGATCGGTCTTGGCTGGTTTCGGACATTTTGTGGTGCGAACGCCGAGGTGTTTGAGGAAAGGGACCGCCGTTGTCTTGAGACCGACCGGTTGAGCCATATTCGGAAAATCGTGTGTTTCCGTCAGCGACAGATATTGATACCATTGGAACATGAGCGAATCTGAGTCGGAACCGGAACGGCCGATCGACATTTTCCGGCGATCGGTTGCCGTCATCGAAGAAAATTTGCCTCCTACCTGGTCTTTGTCGACACAGCGCTCCCCCGACCTGTCCGAGGCGCCGCTCCGCCTCGACCTCCGCTCCCCTGACGGCGCCGTGGCCAAATTCGGCGTGTACGCCGCTCACGGTGTCCTGAGCAGCGACGTTCCCGGTATCGCCGACCGCTTCCCCACCGGCCAATCGGGCTTCGTGTGCGCAAAATATCTGTCCGAGCCGGTCCGCCGGCAGCTCGATTCCCACGCGATCTCGTACGCAGATGCCACGGGCAACGTGTCGTTGACCGCAGATCGACCCGCCGTCTGGGTTCGCGGACGCGGAGCAGATGCCGATCCGTGGCGGGGGCCCGGACGTCCTTCCGGACAGCTGACGGGCGATCCGTCAGCTCGCGTCGTGCGTGCGCTTGCCGATTTCGCGGCGCCACTGGCGATCACTGCCTTGGTGGGCCTGGCCGGTGCGTCGACGGGAGCAACCTATCGGGTGGTTCAGACACTTTCGGATCGCGAACTGGTGACGCGTCTCCCCCGCGGCGGAATTGGCGACGTCCGCTGGCCGAAGATGCTTCGTGAATGGGCGGCTGAGGCCGGGGCCAAAGCACCAACGCCTCACGGCTTTCACGCGCCGGACGGGTTGGAAGCACTCTTCGACCAACTGCGTCAGCTCAGCGGTCACATCTATGCCGGTACCGCCTCGGTGGCCGCGGCGCCCTTTGCTCGGTACGCCCCCACCCAACGCGCGCACTTCCATGCCGACAACGTCGACCAGTTCGCCGACGCTCTCGGCCTTCGACGTGTGGAATCCGGCGGTGACGTGTGGATCACCGCTCCCCTCTCACCGTCCGCATTCGATCGATTACTCACTCGCGACGGCATCCGCATCGTCGCGCCGAGCCAGGCGTTCGCTGATCTTCTGGTCGGCCCGGACTCCGACGAAGCGGCAGCCGAGCACCTGCTCACGTGGATGATCGAGAACGAATCACAGTGGCGACGCGCCGCATCCCCTGCTACGGATCGCCCGTAGGAAAAAGAGGGGGCGTCTCTCGCCTACCCTGTCATGGTGGAAGAAACGAGTGCGCCCGATTACGCCGCGTACGCCGACACCAATCGACTGAAGCTGTTTTCGTTCACGATCGCGGAAAAACGGGCCGAGTACCTCTGGGTGCTTCGTGCCTTCGACCATGCTCGGGCCAACTACACCGTGCTGCTGCATGCCGGAACCGTCGCGCACATCCTCGAGAAGATCGGCGGCTCGGATCCGGCCGCCGACCTGTCGGCAGCAGAGGTCACTCCCCTGTTGGATCAGCTCCACGTGTGGGAGATCCTCGAACGCAGCTACGACGGCACCCGTGCAGCGACGCTGGCCGAGTACCGGAATCGCCACTTCGTCTACCAGTTCGGTCAGGCCGGATACCAGGTCTATCGATCAGTCGAGGACGTTCTTGCCGCACGCCTGGACTCGGCGTCGCTCTCTCGTCTCGCTCTGGCGGACCTGCTCGCAGACATGTCCGAACTCGCGGAAGCCAACCGAAGCTCCGACGGCGATCTGATCTTCCGCAAGCTCAAGCGCCTCGACTCGACGCTCTCCGACATGGCCGATCGAGCCGCGCACTTCTATCTGACCCTCGGCGACTTGGTGCGGACCACGGAGATCACTCCGCAGGCTTTCCTCACGCACAAGGACGCTCTGCTCACCCACATGCGCGAGTTCAGCTCCGATCTGGCGCGCTACGCCCCGAAGCTCAAGGAAGCGATCGAGCACGTCGAATCCACCGGTGTCGATCGCATGATCCGCCTCGCCGCCGCCAGTGACGAGCGGGTGTTCGTCCCGATCGCCGAACGCGAAGACGACTGGGCTGCGCGTTGGCGAGGATTGACCGCCTGGTTCGTCTCCGCGGAATCGGGGATCAGCGAGTCCGAACGCCTGCGTGAAGGCACGATGAGTGCGATCGCCGCAGTTCTGGCGCTCCTTCGCCGCGTCACGGAGACCCGTCGCGGCGGCGTCAGCCGTGAGAGCCAACTCAGGCACCTCGCCGGTTGGTTTGCCGCCACCCCGTCCGAAGACGCAGCTCACGCTCTGTTTCAAGCTGTCTTCGATCTCGGCCGACCCCGCCACCTGTCGATGGTGCATCCGGACGCCGACATCATTTCGCACTCGCGTTCGTGGTGGGAGGCACCGCCGGTGGAGATCGCGCGGACACTCGCCGAAACCGGCCGGCCCCCCTCACCCGGGCTGCCGAGCAAAGTTGCCCGCAACGACGGCAGCATCCGCCGACTGCGCGAAGAGCAGTTGGCGGCGCAACGTACCCGCAGCGCCGCCGCGCAATCTCTCGCGTCGAACGGTGTTTATCAACGCGAACTCAACGAGCAGGAGACCGAAGTTTTGCTGAGTCTGCTCAATGCAGCACTGACCGCGCGCGTTCCGGTGGTGGGACGCGTCAAGAGTTCCACCGGTAGCGAGAACGGGGTGAAGCTCACGCTCAGTCCCTCGGACGGTTCGACCACCATCAAGACCGCCCGCGGACGTATGCATCTCGACGGTATCGAGGTCAGTGTTCGATGAGAGCTCGCGAGATCACGCCCCTTGCCCTCGATTCGTACCAACGAGCGGCGCGCGTGATTCTGTCCAATCACCTGATCACCTCGACGTACCCGGATCGAATTGCGTTGCCGCTCTTGCGCCGTTGGGCCACCGAGCTACGCGACGACTTGCTCGAACTGTTCGGATACCGCCTCGAGGTGACAGAGACCACCGCGCGCCTGTTCACGGTGTCGGATCGACTCAACCCGTCGGCACCGGCCAGAACTGCCTCCGAGCGAACTTTCGATCGCACGCGCTACGCCTATCTGGCGTTGTGCCTGGCCGCTCTGGGCCGCGCCGGAAACCAGATCACGTTGTCGGAGTTGGCCGATCACGTCGCGGCCGACGCCGCGCAGGTCGACGGCGTCGAACTGTCCACCGATCGTGCGTCGGACCGCGACGCCTTCGTCGACGCCGTCGGCTGGCTCGGCGTCCGGGGCGCCATCGCCCTCGCCGACGGTGACGCAAACGGCTGGGCGTCCAATCCCGAAGCGGGAGAAGCGCTCTACGACATTGATCGGTCCGTCGTCGTGGCCCTGTTCCGTCCGCCGCGCGCCCTGCAGCACCTTCACTCCATCCGAGGGCTGCTGGCGGCGGAGACCTCGAGCGCCTCCGAGGACGACGGAATTCCCGTGGACGCGAAAGAGATCGGACGCCGAGTGCGTCGGGCTCTCGTCGAGCGCCCGGTCGTACTGGCCGGCGAACTCGATCAGCACGAGTTGATCGCGTTGGCGCAGCCCAAGACCGCGTCGGAAGTCGAACTCCTGACGGGGTTGGTGGCCGAGCGCCGCGCCGAGGGAATCGCGATGATCGATCCCACCGGTCGACTCTCCGACGTCCGCTTCCCGAGCACCGGGACGATCGCTCAGGTGGCACTTCTCCTGGCCGGCGAGATTGCCGACCGCGTACTCGACGTCGACGCTCCCGAACTGCCGAAACTTCCGATCCCGCACGTGTCGGACGATCACCTGATCGAACAACTCGATGCCGCCATCCCCGAGGCTGGAATCTTCGAGGACCTCGCCGACGAGGACGACGACTTCGTGCTGCCCGCCGGCGAACCGGCCGAGCCACCGGAACCCGTCACGTACCCGAAAATCGACGACGACTGGCTCGCCGACAAGGTCACCGAGTTGGTGGACCAGTTCGGGCGAACCTTCGCGGCACAGTGGCAGGCCGATCACAACGGACTGCGCAAGCAGGCGCTCGGGTTGTTGCAACGTCTACGACTGACGCACGTGGTCGACGGCGGAGTTCTGGTCTTGCCCGTGTTGGCCCGGTACCGCGACGTCGTGGTCTCCGTGCGCGAACGCGACCCTCAGATCGACTTCGCGGTGGACAACTCCGCACCGGATCCGGTCGACGAATTCGGCCCCGAACCTTCCCCCAACGGCGAACTATCAGAGGTAGAGAACGTATGAGCAACGCCCGCTTCCGACCTACTCGGGCTGGAATCATCAACCTCTGGGATTACCGAGACCAAGAGTTCTCGTTCGCCGACGGTCGACTGGTTCTGCGAGGACCCAACGGATCCGGCAAGACCAAGGCCCTCGAGGTCCTGTTCCCGTTCGTCTTCGACGGCCGCATCGAACCGCGGCGCCTCAACCCGTTCGCCGGTGAAGAGCGCACCATGAAGTCCAACCTGCTCTACCGCGGTCAGGACAGCGCGCACTCCTACGTGTGGATGGAGTTCTGCCGCGGCTCACTCGAAGATCCCGAGTCGGTGACCGTGGGAATCGGCATGCGTGCAACACGCACCAATGACAAGGTCACTCGCTGGTACTTCGTCGCCGACGGCCGCGTCGGGGTCGATTTCTCGCTGATCGGTAACGACGATCGTCCCCTGACCAAGAAGCAGTTGGCCGAACAACTCGGCAGCGATTCCATCACCGACCGTCCCCTCGACTACCGCACTGCCATCGACGCGCGGATGTTCGGTCTCGGTGTGCAGCGCTACGACCAGCTGATCAACCTCATTCTCACGCTTCGCCGCCCCCAGCTCGCGAAGAACCTTGACCCGAAGGGCCTTTCGCAGGCACTCACCGACGGTCTCCGTCCGCTCGACGACCAGCTGGTCCTCGAAGCTGCGCGTTCGTTCAGCGACATGGAGGAGGTCGGCCGGGCGCTCGAGGGGCTGGCGGCAGCCGATCAGGCGGCGCAGAGTTTCATCGGGGTCTATACCAAGTACCTGCGTCAACAGTCCCGCGGAGAGATCGAACAGGTCAGTACCCGCCTCGCAGCGGTCACCAGAGGTGTTGCCGCCATGGACGAGTCGTCGCTCGCCCAGACCCGCAGCCGTGAGGCGCGGGCAGCTGCCGAGGAGCGATTCAACCAGGCCGAGCAGGCACTCGAGAACGCGCGCGCCAATGTCGAAGCACTGCAACGCTCGAGCGCGTACGAAGGCAAGCAGCAACTCGACGATCTCGCCCAGGCCGTCGCGACGCTGAAGCTCTCGACCGAGCAGCAGGCAGACAAGTCACGGAAAGCGCAGGCCGCACTCGCACAACGCGGCGACGAAGCCGACAAGGCCGCATCGTCGGTCAAGCGTGCGGCCGAAGCACTCTCGCGCGCCGAGGACGAACTGCAGGCAGCAGCCGAGGACGCCGGCATCGTCTGGACTCCCCTGCCCGACGGCTCACGCAGTGACCAGATCACGGCAGCCGTCCGTGGCCATGCCGAGGAACGTGACGGTGACGTACGCGTCGTCCGCACCGCACTGGCGACCGTCGAGAAGGCGGCGACCGAACGAACCCGGGCCGAAAACAGCTCTCGCCGTGGACAAGAGCTGCTCGAAGCGTCCAAGGCGGCTGTGCTCGAGGGCGAAGCTGCCGTGGAACTCGCACGCAGTCAGTGCGCGAGTGGGCTGCGCGCGTGGTGGACCGATCACTCCTCTCTGTTCTCGGCTGTCGGCGCCGACACGTCGCTGTTCGAGGCTCTCGACGCAGCGCTCGCCGAGGTCGGCGACGAGGACGCGCCGGCGCTGTCCGCAGTTCTCGCCGAGCAAACCGAGGCCGGAACCGAGACGCTGCGCGAGCGTCGTCGCGAAGCAGAAGCGGAAATCTCTGCTTCACACGCCTCCATCGCGGCTCTCAAATCCGAGCGCAAGGCCGTCTCGGCGGAACACGACGACGCTCCGCCTGCCTTCCACGCACGCACCGACAACCGCAGTGAACTGGGTGGTGCACCGCTGTGGCAGCTGGTGCGCTTCGCCGATTCCGTCGAACCGGACGTGGCCACAGGTATCGAATCCGCACTCCAGGCGGCAAATCTGCTGGACGGCTGGGTCTGCCCGGACGAGAAGATTCCCGAGCACGTCAGCGAGCAGTTCCTGACCGCTCTTCCGGTCAAGCAGCGCCCGAAGGGACGAACGCTGGCCGATGTCCTCGAGGTCGAAGGCAATGACGACGTACCCGACGCTCGGGTACAGGACATTCTCGTGTCGATCAGTCTCGTCGAGGCACCGGGCGACTCCGACGCAAGCGTCGCGATCGGCGTCGACGGCCGCTTCTGGCAGGGCGTCGCACGTGGCCGGCATGTCAAGGCCGACGCCGAGTACATCGGCACGACAGCACGGGCGCGTCGACGCGAAGCTCGGATCACCGAGATCGACGCGGCTCTCGAAGAGCTTGCCGGCGCAGTCGATGCAGCCAAGGCACTGGTGGCGCAGACCAACGAGCAGCTGAGCCGGATCAACTCTGCAGCAAAGGAATTGCCGAAGACCGGTTCGATCCTGCGCGCACTCAAGACCGTCACCGAATCCGCCGGTGCTCTCCGCACTCGCTCGGAAGCCACCGAAACAGCGCAACGCGAACTCGACGCGGCGATCGCCGATCTCGCAGCGAAGGAAAAGCAACTCCGGGCGACGGCGTCGCAGCACCGGACGCCGCACGTCGGCCGTGAACTGGACTCCCTCGCCGCGGCGATCCGGCACTTCGAGAAGCAGGGTGAACTGGCGCTACGCTGCCGGCGCGAGCACGCCAAGGAAGTCGAACTCGAGCGCGAGTCCCGCGACCGCCTCGACGAATCACGGGCCAATGCCGAGGAATTCGCCGAAGAAGCCGCCATCGCCGAGGAGAGTCTGCTCCAGCAGGTGCAACGTCTCGAGACGCTCCGCGACACTCTCGGTGCCAGCGCCGAGCAGATCGATCTCGACCTGGCAAAAGCGCGCGCGAAGATCGAAGAATGCAAGGTCGAGCAGCGTGCTGCGCGAAAGGCGTACGACGCTGCAGTCCTCCAGATCGGCACGGCAGAGGGTGCATACAACACCGCTGTCGAGACGTTGCGTCACACCCTGACCGAAACCCGCAGTGATGCAGAGCGACTCGCGCCCTACGCTCGTCCGGATCTACTGGAATTGTTGGGCGTCAAGGAGCACCTGAGCTGGCCGGCCAGTTCGGCGGCGTGGATGAGTCCCGATCAGTTGGTCTACCGCATCCAGAACGAAGATCGCAGCGAGGACGCCGCCCACCCGCCTGTCCTCCCCGAAGACGTCGACAAGTTGTACCGAGCGCTCGAGGCTGCGACCTCGGCGGTCCGCGTCACCGACGGCGCCCGCAAGGCAACCCGCACGGCACTGACCTCGGCGCTGCAGGACTTCGACGCGCAACTCGCCGCCGCCGGACAGGACTACCGCCTGCAATGGGATGCACCGGACGGACTGACCGTCGTACGTGTGCAGGACGATCAGGGCTATTCGTCGATCGGTGAATTCGCGACACGGATCCACGACGCTCGCGGCGATCAGGAGCAATTGCTCACCGAATCCGAGCGTCGCATTCTCGAAGATGCCCTGCTGACCGGTTTGGCTCAGCAGATCCACGAGCGCACCGTCGACGCACGAGAGTTGATCGCACAGATGGGCACCGAGATGCGTGAGCGTCGCATGTCCTCGGGCAACACCATCGGCGTTCACTGGGTGCTGGCCGACAACCTCGACGACAGCTCGCGGGCGATCTCCAAACTGCTGGATCGAGATGCGTCGGCCCTCGGGGTTGACGAACTGGCGACTCTGCGAGCACATTTCGCGACCCAGATCCGCACCGCCCGCGCCGCGCACCCCGAACGCTCGTACCCGGAGATCCTGTCCTCGGCGCTCGACTACCGGCAGTGGCGTGTGTTCTCGTTCACTCTCATCAGCGGTGAGGGCAAGGAAGACCGGCTGACTGTCGCGCGGCACAGCGCACTGTCCGGTGGCGAGCAGTCCGTCTCGCTGCACCTTCCGCTCTTCGCTGCCGCGCACGTCATGTTGGACTCGGCCGACCCGCACGCCCCGCGTCTACTGGCACTGGACGAGGCCTTCGCCGGTGTCGACGACAACGGTCGCAGCGAGCTACTCGGCTTGAGCGTTCAGTTCGACCTGGATCTCTTCATGACCGGCTACGACCTGTGGATCACGTACGCAGACGTCCCCGGCTGTGCGCACTACGACCTCGCGCACTCCACTGCAGAGCAGGCGGTCAGCGCCGCGCTGCTGGTGTGGTCGAACGGTGAGTTGCTCGCCGAGCACGACGGAACAGATCTGGCGCGGGCGCTGGGCTCGCCGCTGCGGCGCCGGGTGCCGACACCAGCCGAGGGCGCGTTGGACTACGCCTAGAAACTGCTGTGCGCCTTTATTAACCGCCCGCGGTTAATAAAGGCGCACAGCAGGACTTCAGCGAAGCGAAATACCCAGCAACGCATCCACGGCATCGGCGAACTCGCCGGGTGCCTGTGCGTCGGATCCGCCACCTTCGATTGCGCGGCGTGCCCAACCGTCGAGCGCGTCGAGAGCCTTCGGGGTGTCGAGGTCGTCGGCCAGGTGCTGACGCAACCGTGCGACGGTGTCGGTGACGGACTGTGCGGAACCGAGGGCCGCTGCCTCCCGCCACACCTGAAGACGCGACTGAGCATCCTCGAGGACCTGTTCGGTCCACGCGCGATCCTGGCGGTAGTGGCCGGAGAGCAGTCCGAGTCGGATTGCTGCGGGGTCCACGCCCTCGCCGCGCAACTTGGAGACGAAGACCAGGTTTCCGCGACTCTTCGACATCTTCTCGCCGTCGAGGCCGATCATGCCGGTATGCACGTAGTGCCGCGCGAAACGGCGATCGCCCGTCGCCGATTCGGCATGCGCAGCCGAGAACTCGTGGTGCGGGAAGATCAGGTCGCTGCCACCGCCCTGGACGTCGAAGCCGGAGCCGATGCGGTTGAGCGCAATGGCAGCGCATTCGATGTGCCAACCGGGGCGACCCGGCCCGAAGGGCGAGGGCCACGAGGGCTCGCCCGGACGCTCCGCCCGCCAGACGAGTGCGTCGAGCGGATTGCGCTTGCCGACGCGATCGGGATCTCCGCCGCGTTCGGCAAAGAACTTCTCCATCGTCGCGCGGTCGTAGCCCGACTCGTAACCGAACTGCTCGGTCGCGTCGGCGCGGAAGTAGACGTCGGGGAACTCGGCGTCGTCGACGACGTAGGCGGCGCCGGACGCCACGAACTTCTCCACCAACTCGACTACTTCGTTCACCGACTCGACGGCGCCGATGTAGTCCTTCGGCGGTAGTACCCGCAACGCTTCCATGTCCTCACGGAAGAGTGCCGTCTCACGCATGCCGAGGACCATCCAGTCCTCGCCGTCGCGATTGGCCCGCTCGAACAGCGGGTCGTCCACGTCGGTCACGTTCTGGACGTAGTGGACGTCGTGTCCGGCGTCTCGCCAGATGCGGTTCACGAGGTCGAACGTGAGGTACGTGGCCGCGTGACCGAGGTGGGTGGCGTCGTACGGGGTGATGCCGCAGACGTACATCGTCGCCTTCTTGCCCGGCGTGACGGGACGAACCTGACGGTCGGCTGTGTCGTACAGCCGCAACGGCGGCCCCTGACCGGGAACGGACGGGAGTGCGGTATCGGACCAAGACTGCATGCTGCCGAGCCTAGTGGAGGCTGCTCTGAGGCTCGGAAGGTGCTGGCTGATCCTGCTCCGGTTCGGGCGTCGACGCGAGCTTGCTCGGCCACCAGATCTTCTGACCGATGTCGTAGGTCAAGGCCGGTACCAGCAGAGATCGGACGATCAGGGCGTCGAGCAGGACGCCGAACGCCACGATGAACGCGATCTGCGCGAGGAACAACAGCGGGATGACCGCCAACGCCGAGAAGGTTGCTGCCAGAACAACTCCGGCAGAAGTGATCACCCCGCCGGTGACTGTGAGTCCCCGCAGAGCACCCGCGCGAGTGCCGATCTTCAGCGCTTCCTCCCGCACCCTCGTCATGAGGAAGATGTTGTAGTCGATTCCCAGCGCCACGAGGAACACGAATGCGAACAGCGGAACCACCGGATCCGCGCCGGGGAAGCCGAAGACGTGGTCGAACACCAGCGACGAAATGCCCAGTGTCGCAGCAAACGAGAGCACCACGGTGCCCATGAGGAGCAACGGCGCCAGAAGCGAACGCAGCAGGAGCGAAAGAATGACGAACACCACGATGATCACCACCGGAATGATGAGAGTTCGGTCACGAGTCGAGGTGGTCTTCGTGTCGAGATCGGTCGCTGTGACGCCACCCACCAGTGCGTCGGCGCCGTCCACGGCGTGAACTGCATCACGTAGACGGACGATCGTGTCTTCGGCCGCGAGTGAGTCGGCAGCGTCAGTCAGCGTCGCCTGCAGGGAGACTCGTCCGTCGACAACCAGAGGTGATCCCCCGTTCTGGACGACACTCACATCACTGACACCGTCGACGCGACTTGCTGCCGCGACCGCATCGACCTGGTCGGCATTGGCGATCACCACGGCCGGCGACCCTGAACCGGCGTCGAAGTGCTCACCGAGAATCTCCTGGCCTGCAACCGAATCGACGTCGAGCAAGAAGATGTCGGACGAAGAGACACCGCTGGCCTTGAACTGCGGCATCATCAGCGCGAAGATCACCAACACCAGCGTCGACGCCACCCAGAAGCGGCGCGGATGCCTACCGATTCGAGCAGCGAGCCCGGCCCAGAACCGGTGATCGTTCGCCTCGTCGTGGTGCTCGCGGTCGGCGTCGAACTTCGGCTTGGTCGGCCAGTAGGCAGTTCGCCCGAACAACACCAGCACTGCCGGTAGGAACGTCATCGACGCGAGGAAGGACGCGGCAATTCCGATGGCAGCCACCGGACCGAGTCCGCGGTTGGAGTTCAGGTCGGAAAGCAACAGGCACAGAACGCCCGCGATGACCGTTCCGGCGGACGCTGCGACGGGTTCGAGCGTCGCGCGCCACGCGGTACGCATCGCCGCGTACTTGTCCTTCTTGATCCGCAACTCTTCGCGGTAGCGCGAGACCAGGAGCAGCGCGTAGTCGGTGGCGGCGCCGAACACGAGGATGAACAAAATGCCCTGGCTCTGACCGTTCAAGGCGATGACGTCTGCGTCCGCGAGCAGATATACGAGCAAGCTCGACAGACCGAGGGCGAAGATCGCCGAGAAGATCACGACGAACGGCAGGATCGGGCTCCGGTAGACGACGATCAGAATCAAGATCACGACGGACCCGGCGACCAACAACAGCAATCCGTCGATGCCTGCGAATGCTGCCGAAAGATCCGCAACCTGTCCCGCGGGTCCGGTGACCTTGACCGTGAGTCCATCAGGGCTCGATTCCAGCGCCGTGCGCAGCGCTTTCACGCTGTCCTTGACCTCGAGCGTGCTGTCGACCGGCAAAAACATTTGCAGTGCCTGGCCGTCGGCTGACGGGATCGGCGGCGATGACGCGTCCCCGAACCCCTCGGTACCGACGAATGAATCGACGGTCTGGGACAGGAAGGTGGAGTCCGAAGGCTCGAGTCCACCTGATCGTTCCGCCACGATGATGGCCGGCACGAAGCGTGTGTCCGTGAAGCTCTCTTGAAGCTTCGCGACCTCGGTGGCTTCGGCCGAGGCGGGCAGGAACGAGGTGTTGTCGTTCTGCTGCACCGTGCTGAGCTTTCCGGCGAACGGCCCTCCGAACCCTCCGATTGCCAGCCAGCCGATCACGAGGAGAGCTGGCACAATCCATCGAAGGCGACGAACAGGACGATTTTGTACTGGTGTGCTCACTGGGTCTCCAGAGATCGGCAACAGATGAGGACTTGCCGACTATTTTGTTCAGCATGCTGAGTAATTGCAAACGGAAGGCAAAAACATGACCAGCGACGGCCTGGACGACTGGCCCACCGGCCGGCTGTTGTCCACCGCTGCACGCCTGGTGGAGCACTCGTGGGAGAAGGTCTTGCGGTCTCAGGACATGACGCACGCGGGCCTGATCGTGCTCCACTCGATCGCCGGTGGGGCGGCGTCTCAACGCGACATCGCGAAGAATGCCCGAGTCACCGATCAGACGATGAGCCGCACGATCGACCGTCTCGAACGAGCGGGTTACGTCACTCGTGACACCGATCCGAGGGACGAGCGCCGGCGCGTGATCGCGATAACCGACACCGGAAGACTGACGTACGAGCGACTACTGACGCTCGAGAAGGAAGATGCGGCGTTGACCGTCGGCGTCGGGGATGTCGCCGCGCTGCGCGAACAACTACTGCGATTGGTTCGCTCACCCGGATTGAAGACCGCAACTCGCGAACAGCAGGAAACGTCTCGAGACTAGAAAGCCGGCCAGGGAATCGTTCGATGGCCGTTCGGTTCGGGCATCACAGCGGACTCTGCGAACTGCATCGCCCGCACCGCCAAAGCCACGATCTCTTCCTCGGTGATCAGTTCGGACAACTCGTCGCCCAGATCCCCGTCGAGAGTTGTCGCGAGTTCGGCGACGTCGGTAATCAAGGCGCCCGGTACGGGCTGCCCCGCCCACCCCCACAACACGGTCCGCAGCTTGTTCTCCGAGTGAAGACAGATTCCGTGATCAACCCCGTACACCGAGCCGTCGACGCCCTCGAGGGCGTGACCGCCCTTGCGGTCGGCATTGTTGATGAGGACGTCCAGAACGGCCATTCGTTGCAGCCGCGGATCGTCCGCATGGATGAGGGAGACGGGTTCGCCCTCCGAGTCGAAGGCCTGCAGAACCTCGAACCACCCGGGTGGAACATTGCCGGGACTGCACAGGTCGACCATCTCGAGGCCGCCCGATCCGTCCGCGCGGCGATCGACGGTGTCGATCCACCGCTGCACCATTCCTGGACCGAAAGGACCGTCCCGCAACACTGTTCGCGGAATCACTCCCCAGCCCAGCGCCTCGGACACGCGGTACGACGCGACCTCACGCCCCGCCAGAGTGCCGTCCGGGAAATCCCACAGGGGGCGTTCCCCACGCACCGGCTTGTAGACCACACGGGTGGACTGCTCCCCCAGAGTCGACTCGCACACCAGCGTGGCGTTGCTTGCCGTGGTGATCTGGCCGATCAGGGTCAGATCACCCTCGAGCAGAACGTCCGGCACTCCAGGTTCGGACACGACGTCAGACCTCGTCGTCGTCTGCGTCGTCGATCGCAAAACCGAAGGACTCGCCGCGTCGGTAGCCGTTGGTGCGGATGCAGACGTGCCCCTCGGGCGCCAACGGTTCACCACACAGTGGGCACGGCGCGCGTCCCGCCGCGATGACGCGTTCGGACCGCAGCGAAAATTCGCGCGCTTGCTCAGGTGTCAGAAACACACGGACCGCGTCCGGACCGTCGTCGGCATCGTCGAGGACAACCGATTCGTCGAACTCCGTCTCGCTGACAGCAAGCAACTCCACGACGACCGCGCCGGCATCGGCGTCCCAACCGAGTCCCATCGTGCCCACCCGGAACTCCGCGTCGAGCGGAGTGACCAACGGGCTGAGATCGGAGACGTCGTCTGCCTGCGGCGGAACCTCGGTTCCGAACCGGCGATGTACCTCTTCGAGGAGCAGGCCCATGCGATCGGCGAGGACCTGAACCTGCTGCTTCTCGAGCAGCACACTCACCACCCGTGCTTCGTGCACGGCCTGAAGATAGAAAGACCTGTCACCGGGTTCGCCCACCGTTCCTGCGACAAATCGGTCAGGAGTGCGAAATACGTGAATCGCGCGCGACATTGCACCTCCTCGAGTTCGAGCAGAACATCACTGAGTACCCATTATCCGTCACAGCTCACGCACCGACCTCTCCGCCGGGTACGGACTCCTGCGCGGGAGCCGAGCCGTTGGTCGCGGCCTTCGCTGCACCGATCGCTGCGAGTACGTCTCCGGTGTCGTTGACCCGCAGTACGAACGGCAGCGTGGCCGTGTACCGAATCACGCTGACTGAAGCGGGCTCGGCGACGATGCGCTGGAATGAATCGAGGTGCATCGCAAACGCGTCGGCAAGAACCGATTTGATGACGTCGCCGTGCGTGCACGCGATCCAGACGACGTCTTTGCCGTGTTCTTCGGCCAGCCGTGCGTCGTGCTCGCGGATCGCGGCAACGGCTCGCGCCTGCACCTGGGCCAGTCCTTCACCGCCCGGGAACACGGCACCGGAAGCGTGGCGCTGCACCACTTTCCAGAGCGGTTCCTCCAGCAGTTCCTTGAGAGGGCGGCCCGTCCAGTCTCCGTAGTCGACCTCGATGAGGCGATCCTCCACCAGCGGCGTCAGACCACGGTCGACGGCGATGGGGCCGACCGTCTGCTCGCACCGCAACAGCGGCGAGCGGACGATCTCCGCGATGTCCAGACCGACCAGCCGATCGACGACGCCTTCGGCCTGTTTCCGGCCGTGATCGTCGAGTTCCACACCCGGCGTTCGACCGGCCAGGGTATGGGCAGTGTTGGACGTCGACCGCCCGTGCCGCAGTAGGACAACTGTCATTCCACAACCCTAATGGGGCGGTGGCCGCACGGACGGGTGGTCGACGTCGAAACAGGCTCTATGTCGCGGACACGACCCCTGTGGCCAGCAGCGCAAGGACGACTACGCCGAGAGCGATTCTGTATCCGACGAACCAGTACATGGAGTGATTCACCACGAAGCGAAGCAGCCAGGCGATTGCTGCGTAGCCGACCGCGAAGGCGATGACGGTCGCCACGAGCAACTGCGGGCCGCTCGCGTTCAGGCCCTCACCTGCCGGTTCGAAAGCGTCCGGAAGGCTGAACAGGCCGGAGGCGAGAACTGCCGGAATCGCCAAGAGGAACGAGTAGCGAGCTGCGGCCTCACGAGTGAGCCCGAGGAAGAGTCCGGCGCTGATCGTGCCACCGGAGCGCGAGACGCCCGGGATGAGCGCGAGTGCCTGCGCCGAACCCATGATGATGCCGTCGCGCGCTGTGAGAGTTTCGATGGGCCGAGTCTTGCGCCCGTAGTACTCGGCAGCGGCGATGACGAGCGCGAACACGATCAACATCGTGGCGATCAACCACAGATTGCGTGCGCCGGTACGGATCTGGTCCTTGAAGAAGAAGCCGAGGATGCCGACTGGAATGGTGCCGATGATGACGTACCAACCCATGCGGTAGTCGAGATCGCCCCGGTGCTCGGCGTTGAACACACCCCGGAACCAGGCAGTGATGATCCTCACGATGTCGCGCGCAAAATAGATCAGCACTGCCAGCTCGGTGCCGAGTTGCGTCACCGCGGTGAAGGACGCACCGGCGTCACTGCCGAAGAATATCTCCGACACGATTCGCAAATGTCCGGAAGACGAGATGGGCAGGAACTCGGTCAATCCCTGCACGAGGCCCAGGATCACGGCCTGGAGCCAGGTCATCGCTTCGCCCATCACTCACCGATCCCGGCTGATTCGAATGGGGTTACTGCACACAGGTTTCGTGTGTCGGGTTCACGTTTCACCGGCGCCACGCTACCGGTGCTCACTGCAGCGCGCCGCGCCCGGCACGTCCGTGTCCGAATACCCCGACTCGAGGCGAGCGCCCACTAGTCTGCACGTGGTGAGATCTCTCGGGTGCCGCACTTGCGCACACGAGTCGGGCGCGAGATGCAGGCGGTTATGAAGCACAGATCTGTCGGAACGAGCGGACTTCGGGTCTCGCGACTTGGGCTCGGCACACTGACATGGGGACGCGACACGGACGGCGACGAAGCTGCGGCGCAGCTGCTCGCCTTCGCCGAGGCAGGCGGAACCCTGGTCGACACCTCGCCCGCGTACGGCGCCGGTGCGGCGCAACGGATCCTCGCCGAGTTGCTCGACGACGTCGTTCCGCGTGACGAACTCATCATCAGCTCGAGCGCCGGCATCGATCCCACTCCGATCGGCACCGACCGCGTCGACTGCTCGCGGCGCGGATTGCTCCGCCAACTCGACGCGACTCTTCGTGAACTCGGAACCGACTTCCTCGACATGTGGCAGGTCGCAACCTGGGATCCGCTCACGCCCGTCGACGAGGTTGCAGCAACCCTCGACTACGCGGTCTCGAGCGGCAAGGTGCGGTACGTCGGGGTGCGAGGTTACCTCGGCTGGCAGCTGGCGACGGCCGTCGGAGCCGGTGGCGCAACAACACTCGCCGCGACGCAGGCCGAGTACTCACTGCTCGCACGCGGCGTCGAGGAGGAATTGTTCGCAGCGGCGGCCCATCACGGCGTCGGAGTGTTCGCCGCAGTGCCTCTCGCGGGCGGCGTTCTGACTGGCAAATACCGCGACGGCATTCCCGTCGATTCCCGCGGCGCCGACGAAGCACATTCACAGGACGTTCAGAGCTACCTGACCGATTCCTCGATCCGGGTGGTCGACGCCGTCGTTACCGCCGCCGACGGTCTGGGTACTTCACCACTGGCGGTGGCACTGGCCTGGGCGCGCGATCGCGCCGGGGTGGCCAGCGCCGTCGTCGGCACGCGTGATCTCGCCCAGTTGACAGGAGTACTGGCAACCGAAGAATTGGAACTTCCGAAAGCGATTGCCGCGGCTCTCGACGACGTGAGCGCTTAGTTCGTCCCGCTGATCGAAATACCGAAGGTATCGCCTTGGCGAGGGCAGGCTAACCTAGTAGGCAACGCTTTACTACAGCCTCAGGAGAATCCATGACCACGCTCGACGCAGACAGCCTTTCCGCAGACGCAGGCCCCGCCTTCTCCGAACGAATCAAGACCGAGACGGACGCAGCGCACCGCGAGACCGAGCAGTCGCGTTTCGTGGGTGCTCTGCTCGGCGGTGAGCTGACCACCGCAGGCTATGCCGCTCTCCTGGGGCAGACCTACCTCGTCTACACCAGCCTCGAAGAAGCCGGCCGCACCCACGCCGACAACGAGTTGGTCACTCCGTTCCTGTCCGAGGATCTGCTGCGGGTGGCTTCACTCGAGTCCGATCTCGAATTCCTCGGCGGACCGAACTGGCGCGACGAACTCGTGGCACTGCCGGCAACCGAGCGCTACATCGCCCGGCTGAAGGAGGTGGCGTTCGACTGGCCCGCCGGCTTCGTCGCACACCATTACCTGCGCTACATGGGCGATCTGTCCGGCGGACAGATCATCCGCCGCATGCTCGAACGCGCCTACGGATTCGAGACCGACGGACTTCGCTTCTACATCTTCGAAGGCATCCCCAAGCCGAAGCCCTTCAAGGACGATTACCGCTCGAATCTGGATGCACTGCAGATTCCTGCCGAGGAACAGCAGCGTTTCATCGACGAGGTGAATCTGGCGTACCGCCTCAACGGCGACCTGTTCGCCGACCTCGAAGGCGACATCGAGAGCTACCTCGTCAAATGATGAAGCGCTTGGCCGCGGCGGCGCTGGTCGCAGCAGCCGGTTTCGGTCTGGTGGCTTGCGGGTCCAGCGACAATTCCACGACATCTCAGGGTGCCCGGACCGCGGAACTCGAAGATTCCAGCCCGGTTCCCGTCTCCGACAACCCGACCGCGACACTGCCCGTGACGGTGAAGAGCTTCGACGGCGTCGACGTGACCATCACCGACAACAGCCGGATCGTTGCGGCCGACCGCTACGGGACGCTCGCGACGACGACGGTGGCGCTCGGCCTCGGTGACAATCTTGTCGGCCGCGACACTGCAGCCAAGTTCCCCGCAGTCGCAGACGTTCCGGTTGTCACGGTCGGCGGCCAATCGCTCAACACCGAGGCGATCCTCGACCTCGATCCCACCGTGGTTCTCACCGACACGAGTATCGGGCCCAAGAGCGTCCAGGATCAGTTGCGCGCCGCCGGTGTTCCAGTCGTCTTCTTCGATCCCACCCGAACACTCGAGGGTGTGCCGGGGCAACTCCAGGCCGTCGCCGACGCGCTCGGCGTCCCCGCCCAGGGCGCGGCGCTGGTCGATCGGACCGAATCGGAAATCGCTGGAGCTCGTGATCTGGTCCCCGCCGAGGGCGATCCGCTGAAGATCGCGTTCCTCTACATGCGCGGATCGGCCATCACCATGATCGGCGGTGAAGGGTCCGGAGCCGATTCCTTGATCGAGGCACTCGGCGCCACCGATGCAGGAACCGCCTCGGGCATCGCACAACAGTTCGTGCCCATCACCAGCGAGGCGCTCATCGCCGCCGCGCCGGACGCCCTGCTCATGATGACGGACGGGTTGGCGTCGATCGGCGGTATCGACGGCCTCGAAAAGGTCCCTGGCATTGCTCAGACACCGGCCGGAAAGAACAAACGAGTAGTCGACATGGAGGACGGAGTGTTGCTCAGCTTCGGGCCGAACACCGGACGTGTCATGGCGGCACTTGCCGAAGCGATCTACGAGCCCGGTGGATCGTGAGCAGAGATTTGTGAGTGCTGATTCGTGAGTACAGAAACAGATAGTTCCGACGCAGGTAAGACTGGGTCCGCAGCCGAGGATTCACACGAGGTCAAGGGCGCCGACAAGTCGGCATCTCGCCCCGCGTCGCGGTCGCGGGTGAGTGCAGTTCTGATCAGCTTGACTCTCGCTTTGGTGATCGTCGCAGTGCTGTCGGCGTGCATCGGTCAGGTTCCGACGTCACCAATCGAGGTTTTGGGCAGCATCCTGCACCGCATCGGGCTCGATCTCGGTCCGATGCCCGCCCATCCCAGCGGTGAAGTGACCTTGTGGGAGGTTCGTTTCCCCCGCGTCGTGCTCGCCATCTGTGTCGGCGCGGCGCTGGGATGTTCCGGTGCGCTCCTGCAGGGTGTGTTCTCCAATCCACTCGCGGAGCCAGGAGTGATCGGAGTGTCCGCGGGCGCTGCGGTCGGCGCGAGCGCTGTCATCGTCGTCGGCGGCACGTTCGTGGCCGGCTGGGCTGTAGCTGCCGCGGCGTTCGTCGCCGGACTGGTGACCACAGCTGCGGTGTATCTGCTCGCTCGGCACGAGGGCAGAACCGAAGTGGTGACGCTGGTGCTGACCGGCGTTGCGATCAACGCGTTCGCCGGCGGTCTCATCGCCTTCTTCACCTTTGTCGCCAGCCCGTCTGCTCGCGATCAGATCGTGTTCTGGCAACTCGGCTCACTCAACGGCGCTTCCTGGAACGCAGTCCTGATCGTGGCCCCGATGACCGTCGTCGGGATCGCCGCGACGATGGCGATCGCCCCGCGCCTGGACCTGCTGGCGCTCGGTGAACACGCGGCCCGTCACCTGGGCGTCAACGTCGAACGGCTGCGCCAGTTCGCGGTTCTGATCGTCGCTCTCCTGGTCTCGGCGAGTGTTGCCTTCACCGGCATCATCCTCTTCGTCGGTCTGGTCGTTCCGCACCTGATGCGCATTCTCGTCGGCCCTGGCCACCGCGCGCTGATTCCCGCGAGCGCCCTCGCCGGCGCACTGGTTCTGCTGGTCGCAGACCTCGGCTCGCGGTCGCTGATCGACAACGCGGACCTGCCACTCGGAATGCTGACCGCTCTGGTGGGTGGACCGTTCTTCTTCTGGCTTCTCCGACGCACTCGTGCACAACAGGGCGGGTGGGCATGAGCAGCCTCGTCCGAAACTGGCGCGAACTCTTCGGCCGCGTCACCCCCGAACCGGAGAGCCCTGGCGTCGGTGACGTCACGCTCGAGGCGCGCGACATCACCGTCGAGCGCGGTGGTCGGCACATTCTCGAAGGCGTGTCGCTCGAAGTCCGGGCCGGAGAAGTCGTCGTCCTCGTCGGACCGAACGGCGCCGGTAAGTCGACACTTCTTGCGGCGCTGGCCGGTGATCAGCCCGTCATCGCGGGGCGGGTGGACGTCGACGGCACCGACCTCACACAGTGGTCGCCGATCGATATGGCGCGCCGACGCGCGGTGCTCCCCCAGAAACACACCATCGGATTTTCGTTCAGTGCTCGCCAGGTCGTTCGCATGGGCCGCGCACCCTGGGCCGGAACTCGCCGAGAAGACCGCGACGGCGCTGCCATCACAGCGGCGATGAAGACCTGCGATGTCGAGGGGTTCGCCAATCGGCCGTTTGCCGTGCTGTCCGGTGGCGAGCAGGCGCGAGTCGCACTTGCGCGGGTACTGGCGCAGGAGACGTCGACCATCCTGCTCGACGAACCAACGGCAGCACTCGATCTCGGACACCAGGAAGCGGTGATGTCCGTGGCTCGCGCCCGCGCTGCGGACGGCGATGCCGTCGTCGTCGTGTTGCACGATCTCGCGTTGGCAGCGGCGTACGCGGATCGGATCGTCGTGCTCGAAAATGGACGGATCGCCGCTGACGGTCCCCCGGAATCGGTGTTGCACGAAGAACTTCTGACCCGCGTCTACGGATATCCGGTCGAGGTGTTCCCACATCCGAAGACCGGAGCAACCCTGGTGATCCCGCGCCGAGAATTCACCGAACAGAATCGATGATCGATCCCAGCCTGTTGAGGACGGCTCTCACCGTCGGCAGGCTGCGACCGTCGCCCTCACGAACTCCGTCACCGGGACCGGGCTGTGACCAATCAGCCTCCGTCGACAGAACTGCGTCGCGGACCACACCGGCGATGCTTCGCTCGTCGGTCAGATCGATATCGGTCACCGATCGCTCGGCCGTAGCGATGACATCCGACGGGGTCGGCACACTGTGCTCGCAGTATTCGCCGTAAACCTCGACGAACAACACGCTCTTGCGTACGCGAAACGCGAAAGTTCGACCGTCGGACCTGCCGAAACCGTGTGCGTGAGCGCCGACGGTGAGGTCCTCGATCTCGAAGCCCGGCCGCGCCGGTTCGGGCGACTGCGCGCCGGAATCGGTGGGTTCTGTGGGAATCACAATGATCTCCTCGGTGATTGCAGCGTTAACCGCAATCGCTGTTCGTACGGTATCGCGTCAAGGGTGTGAGCGGAATGGTCGGTAGATCCTCGACGCGATGAACGGCGCCCGACTGCGATCAGGGATGATCGATGACAGTCGCACTGCGTGAAGAACAGATGACAAGAAAAAGAGGAACTACACATGGCTCGCCTAGGGATCCGCACCACTGCAGCAGCAATGGGAGCGGCGGTTCTGCTGGTCACAGGATGTTCTTCCGGAGATGGCGGTGACGACCTCATCACGATCGATCCCGCAACGGCCGCGGTCTCGCCGGCCACCACCAGCACCCCGGACGGCGTGGTTCACCCGTATTCAGGTCTGATCGATTCCATCACATTCGACCCGATCACGCGCAGCGCTGTCCTGGTCGCCGACAACCCACGCTCGGTGCTGGTCGTTCCTGCGGACGGCTTGTCCGGCGCCGACCCGGCCTCGACAGGTCGTCCGATCACCCTGAATTCGGACGTGCGCGACGTCTCGATCGCCGCTGACGGCAACGCACTGCTGTCAATGGATCGCCAGGTAGTGAAGCTGAAACTGACGTCGGGCGAACAGACTTCCATCCCGGTCGACGGCCAGGCGAACTCCGCGGTCGAACTCACCGACGGCCGCATCGCGATCGGTACGGACAATGGTTCAGTTCACATCGTCGACCCTAAGACCGATCAGTCACAGAAGGTTTCGGGATTCGCATCCGTGGACGAACTCGCGGTGACCGGCGGCAACCTGAGCGCCCTCGATCACCGTCAGACCTCGCTGACGGCGATCAACCTCGAAGACGGCAAACTCGGCGTTGCACTCCGTGCCGGTGAGGGTGCGACCCACCTGGCCACCGATCGCTTCGGACGCATCATTGTCACCGACACCACCGGCAACGAACTGCTCGTCTTCACTGCCGATCCGCTCCTGATGCACCAGCGCTACCCCGTCGGCGAGTCGCCGTACGCCGTTGCCTACGACGAGACCGCGGATCGAGTGTGGGTCACGCTGACCGCAACCAACGAGGTAGTCGGCTTCGACCTGTCGTCCGGCATCCCTGTGGAGACCGGACGGTTCAAGACGGTGCGACAGCCGAATTCGTTGGCCGTAGACTCTTCCAACGGCAATCTGATCGTCGGATCGGCAACCGGTGACGGGCTGCAGGTCATCCCGTCACGGGAGAACTGATGGAAAAGCGTGCGCGCGGGATCCCCGCGCAGTGGGAAACGTCGGACGACAAGTTCGACTACGTGCCACTCCGGCTACCGCCGAATGTTTCGCGGGTCACGGCGTCGATGCGCCTGGCGATCTCCGCCGAGTTCGGCGGTTGGGAACTCTCCCGTGTTCGTCTCTATCCCGACGGCAGCCGACGTGTGCTTCTCAAGCGCAAGAAGACGCCGCTGCACGTGACCGATCCGGACGGCATTCAGCACTGATCGTCCAACAGACGACCAGGGCCCGCCGCTGTCGAAGCCGCTGACAACATCACACCACCGAAGAGCTGGAGAATCGTGTACCAACTGCTGCTGAGCCTGATGTTCCGGGTACCACCGGAACGCATCCACCACATTGCCTTCACCGCGATGAAACTGGTGACACGGTTCGCTCCCCTTCGCTGGCTGGTCGCAAAAGTTCTTGTCGTCGACGACCCGGTATTGCGCAGTCAGGCTTTCGGTCTGACGTTCCCCGCACCTCTCGGTCTGGCGGCCGGATTCGACAAGGACGCCACCGGAGTCGACGCCTGGGGCCCGTTGGGATTCGGTTTCGCCGAGGTCGGAACGGTGACGGCCCAGGCTCAGCCCGGTAACCCCGCGCCGCGTCTGTTCCGGCTTCCGGCCGATCACGCTCTGATCAACCGGATGGGCTTCAACAACCACGGCGCCGGTCATGCCGCCAACTTCCTCCGGCAGCGCCGCGTCACGGTGCCGATCGGCGCCAACATCGGCAAGACCAAGATCGTCGAAGCCGCCGACGCCGCTGCCGACTACACCGCCAGCGCGCAGCTTCTCGGACCGCTGGCCGACTTCATGGTCGTGAATGTCAGCTCGCCGAACACACCCGGACTCCGTGATCTACAGGCCGTCGAATCACTGCGCCCGATCCTGCAGGCCGTGCTCGACACCGTCAGCGTGCCGGTACTGGTGAAGATCGCTCCCGATCTCTCCGACGACGACGTCGACGCCGTCGCCGATCTGGCCGTCGAACTCGGACTTGCCGGAATCGTCGCGACCAACACCACGATCCGTCGCGACGGTTTGAAGACCCCGGACGCCGAGGTAGCTGCGCTCGGCGCGGGCGGGCTGTCGGGAGCACCGGTTGCCGAGCGCTCGCTCGAGGTACTTCGGCGCCTGTACGCCCGAGTGGGCGACAAGATGACCATCATCTCGGTCGGCGGTATCGAGACGGCCGATCAGGCGTGGGAACGGATCCTCGCCGGCGCGACGCTGGTGCAGGGATACACCGGCTTCATCTACGGCGGACCGTTCTGGGCTCGCAGCATCCACAAAGGCATCGCCAAGCGCGTGCGCGCAGCCGGCTTCTCGTCAATTGCTCAGGCAGTCGGAGCTGAGAACCCTCGCTAGGAACTGCTGTGCGCCTTTGTTAACCGCGGACGGTTAACAAAGGCGCACAGCGGGGTGACTATTCGACCTCGAACGTCCCGGTCAGGGTTGCACGCGCAATCGCGTGATGGAACACGTTGAAACCGAGGAACGCCGGTGACGAGTCAGGGGTGACTCCGTCGAGCGTCTCCACGTCGAGGGCATGCACCGCGACGATGTAGCGATGCGGACCGTGCCCGGGAGGCGGGCCTGCACCGATGAAACCGAACCCGCCGCCGTCGTGGCGGAGGGTGACGGTTCCGGCGGGCAGGACATCGCTGTCCGCCGCGCCGGCACCGGTCGGAAGTTCGGTGACGGAAGCGGGGATGTTCGCCACGGCCCAGTGCCAGAATCCTGACGCCGTCGGTGCATCCGGATCGAACACCGTCACGACGAAGCTCTTCGTCTCGGCCGGAAAGCCCGACCACGAGAGCTGCGGTGAGATGTCTTCGCCACCGGGAACACCGAAGGCACCACTGGCCTGAGCAAGTTTCAGTGGCTGACCGGCAGTGATGTCGTCACTGGTCAGCTCGAAACTCGGCAACTTCGGCAATGGTTCGTACGGATCGTGCGCCATGCGAATCCTTTCTGTGACAAGAGAGCTCGATGTGAGTCGAGCTCACGGATCTATCCACGTGCTCGTCAGGAATTGAGCAGGAAATGTTCCAGAACACGTGTCCCGAACAGTAGTGCGTCCACCGGAACTCGCTCGTCGACGCCGTGGAACAGCGCGCTGAAATCCAGCTCGGGCGGCAACTGCAACGGTGCGAAACCGAAGCAGCGAATGCCGAGTTTCGCGAATGCCTTCGCGTCGGTTCCACCGGAGAGCATGTACGGAACTGTGCGAGCCTCCGGATCGTGGGCGAGAATCGCCTCGTTCATGGCGTCGACAAGGTGGCCGTCGAACGTCGTCTCGTACGAGTCCAGCTTGGTGATCCACTCGCGGGTCACGTCGGGACCGATCAGTTGGTCCACCGTTCGCTCGAATTCGGCCTGGCGCCCCGGCAGCACGCGGCAGTCGAAGACCGCCTCGGCCGTCTGCGGAATGACGTTCGCCTTGTATCCGGCCTTGAGCATCGTCGGGTTCGCGGTGTCACGGAACGTCGCCCCGATGATGTTGGCGATCGTGCCCAGCTTCGCGAGGGTCCCGTCGATGTCGGGTGATCCTGGGTCGAAGTCCAATCCGGTCTCCTCGCCGACGGCGGTCAGGAACTCCGCGACCGAATCGGAGATCACGATCGGGAACTGGTGGGCAGCTAGCCTCGAGACCGCGCCGGCGAGTGTGGCGACCGCGTTGTCGTCGTGCAGGAAGGAGCCGTGCCCGGCGCGTCCCTTGGCGGTCAGGCGCATCCACCCGAGACCTTTTTCCGCAGTCTCCACCAGGTAGAGGCGGCGGTCGGTTCCGTCAGGCCGCGGAACCGTCAGCGAGAAGCCGCCGACTTCACCCACGGCCTCGGTCACTCCCTCGAACAGATCCGGGCGGTGCTCGACCAGCCACTGGCATCCGTACTTTCCGCCCGCTTCCTCGTCCGCCACGAAGGCGAACACCAGATCACGCGGCGGTACGACGCCTTCCGCCTTGAACTGTCTGGCGAGGGCCAGGATCATCCCGACCATGTCCTTCATGTCCACGGCGCCGCGCCCCCAGACGTAACCGTCCTGGACGGTGCCGGCAAAGGGGTGCACGCTCCAGTCGGCGGGCTCGGCCGGGACGACGTCGAGGTGACCGTGAAGCATCAGCGCGCCGCGACCCGACTCGGCTCCCTTCAAGCGAGCAAAGACATTCCCGCGACCAGGTGCACCGGACTCGACGTATTCCGTCTCGTAACCGACTTCTTGAAGCTGCGCGGCAACCCACTCCGCGCACGCCCGCTCGCCTTTGGTGGTTTCGAGTTCTCCCGTGTTCGAGGTGTCGAAGCGGATGAGAGAACTGACCAGTTCGACTACTTCTGCTTCGGCCCTGCTCGGATTCGGATTAATCGGGGTTGTGGTCATTCCACTTTCCTACCATCGAATCAAACGACGCGGGCGACCGGAATGCCCCGCAACCTGGCGATTTGGGGCAGCTGAGCTAATCGGATACTCTTTCCCAGCACCGAGAAATCGGGGCCGAGTCCGAGTGGCGGAATGGCAGACGCGCTAGCTTGAGGTGCTAGTGTCCTATTAACGGACGTGGGGGTTCAAGTCCCCCCTCGGACACTCTGTGTTGAGACAGACAGGAAAAGCTCCGGTTCATCGAACCGGAGCTTTTCTCGTAATTGGCGAAGTTCCCGAACCAGGGAACAGTCCGCGCGAGCGGCGATCGAGATGGAACAGAAGTTCGAAGTGGATACAGACACCAAGAAGTCGGATGCACTGCAGGCAGATTCGCTGGAAACAGCCGATTCAGAATCTGCTCGAGCCGAACTCACCGGACTCGACCCCGCAGAACTCGAAATCTGCTTGAAGGTCCTTTCCGAAGCCGCCGAACTCGACGACGAGCATCCCGACTCGATCACCATGCAGCGCGCTGTCGGCCATCTGTTCAAGCGACTCAAGAAGAAGCGCCGCCTCGCTTCGCGCGCAGCCGTCAACGAAGCCGACCGCCAAGTGGTCGCCGCGACGGCCACCGGTTCACCCGATCGCATCGACGACGAGACCGCAGGCATTCCGATCAAGTCGAACACCGCCGGCGCCTCAGCCGGCACGCTCATCAAGGCGCGGCCGTGCTACATCTGCAAGCAGCGCTACACCGCAGTCGACGCCTTCTACCACCAACTGTGCCCCGATTGCGCTGCCACCAGCCGCAGCAAACGTGACGCCAGCACTGATCTGACCGGCCGACGCGCACTACTCACCGGCGGCCGGGCGAAGATCGGCATGTACATCGCGTTGCGCCTGTTGCGTGACGGTGCGCATCTGACCATCACGACGCGATTCCCCAACGACGCGATCCGCCGCTTCAAGGCGATGGAGGACAGCAACGACTGGATTCATCGTCTGCGCATCGTCGGCATCGACCTCCGCGACCCCGCCCAAGTTGTTGCACTCGCGGATTCTGTTGCCGCACAGGGCCCGCTCGACATCCTCATCAACAACGCCGCACAAACAGTTCGACGCTCCCCCGGTGCTTACGGCGCTTTGGTGGACGCCGAGTCCGGCGCACTGCCTGCCGGTGAACTGCCCGATGTCCTGACCTTCGGCAAGACGAGCGACGCTCACCCCGCTGCTCTGGCTGGATCGCTGTCGGACGTCGCGAGCATCACCTCCGGAAATCTCTCGGCCGACGCGGTCAGTTCGCTCGCTCTCGTCGCCAAGTCGGCTTCGCCCGATCGCATCGAGCAGGGCATCGCCATCGACGCCGGCGGACTGCTTCCCGACCTCGCACACACCAACAGCTGGGTTCAGACCATCGAAGAGGTCGATCCGATCGAGCTTCTCGAAGTCCAACTCTGCAACTCGGTCGCGCCCTTCATCCTCGTTTCGCGCCTGCGCCCGTCGATGGCCGCGGCCGCGGCGCGACGCAAGTACGTCGTGAACGTTTCCGCCATGGAGGGTCAGTTCAGCCGCGCGTACAAGGGCCCTGGCCACCCGCACACCAACATGGCCAAGGCAGCACTGAACATGCTGACCCGCACCAGCTCCAAGGAAATGCTCGACGACGGCATCCTCATGACCGCCGTCGACACCGGCTGGATCACCGACGAACGCCCGCACTTCACCAAGATGCGGCTGGCCGACGAAGGTTTCCACGCACCACTCGACCTCGTCGACGGTGCAGCCCGCGTCTACGACCCCATCGTTCAGGGCGAGCTGGGCGTCGACCTGCACGGCTGCTTCCTCAAGGACTACAAACCCTCGCCGTGGTGATGGGCGGCACCTAGTCGCCCCGATGTGGCGATCTCGTCACCCCCAAACCCCCGTGTCGAGTAGCTCATTTCAGGTAGAGCACAGCATTGCAGGCGATAATGGAGCCGACACTGCTCACCGACTCGGAGGAACCATGACGATCGCCGTCGTACACAAGGACAGCCCGGAAGGCCGCGCCGCAATCGTGGCCGCTGCACGGGAATCCGTGGGTCGAAGCGAAGAACTGCTGGTTCTGCACGTCCTGGACGACGTCAACATCGGAGACACCGTCAGCATCGGAAACACTGAGGATGATCGGGCCGCTCTTCGCGGCGAGATTCAGGCGGCGCTCGACGCCGGTGGATTCTCGGAGACGAAGTGGGATCTGCGCACCACCGAGCACGACGGCGATCCGGTGACCGCGCTCGTCAACCTGGTGCACGGCGCGGGTGTCGATCTCCTGATCGTCGGAACGCGCCGGATGTCCCCCATCGGCAAGTTCCTGCTCGAACGCCCACTGCAGCGCCTGTTGCTCGAAGTCGAGGCTCCGATCCTCGTCGTCAAGGAACCCCTCCCCGCCGAGTGACCGCGGTCACATCACTTTCCGGTACTCGTTTGTAGGCTGGCTCCATGACTGGAACCTCGCCCGCCCGAGAACTCGACATCATCGTCTACGGAGCGAGCGGCTTCGTCGGAAAGCTACTCGCCGACTACCTGGTCAAACACGCGCCCGAAGGCACGAAGATCGGCCTCGGCGGCCGCTCACTCGAGAAGTTGGCAGCCACCCGCGCGGATCTGGGTACCGCCGCTGCCGATCTCCCCCTGATCATCGCCGACGCCGACGACGCAACCGAACTGAAGGCACTCGCCCAGCGGACCCGGGTCGTCGCCACCACGGTCGGTCCGTATGCCAAGTACGGCCACGCTCTTGTTCACGAATGCGCTGCCGCCGGAACTCATTACGTCGACCTCACCGGCGAGGTGCTGTTCCACCGCGAAAGCATCGACGCCAACCACGACCTGGCCGTGTCGACGGGTGCCAAAATCGTCCATTCCTGCGGATTCGATTCCATCCCTTCCGATCTCGGAGTTCACGTCCTGCACGAGAAGGTCGCCGCCGACGGCGCCGGCGAGCTCACCGACACCACCCTGGTGGTCACGGCCCTGCGCGGAGGCGTGAGCGGTGGCACGATCGATTCGCTTCGCAACCAGATCGACGTGTCGAAAGACGATGCGCGCCTGCGGAAACTCGCCGCCTCGCCGTACTCGCTGAGCCCCGATCGTGATCGGGAGCCCGAACTCGGACGCCAGAGCGACGTGAGCGTGGTCGACGGCAAGAAGATCGATCCGTCAGTGAAGGGGTGGAAGGCACCGTTCGTGATGGCGTCGTACAACACACGAGTCGTCCGTCGCAGCAATGCGCTCCGAGAGTGGGCGTACGGCAAGAAGTTCAAATACAGCGAGGTGATGAGCGTCGGCTCTTCCGTCGTGTCTCCGGTGATCGCGGGCGGAGTGGCGGTCGGCCTCGGTGCGCTGGTCGCCGGACTCGCCCTTCCCCCGACGCGCTTCCTTCTCGACAAGGTATTGCCTGCTCCCGGAGAGGGCCCGAGCGAGAGCACCCAGAAGAAGGGGCACTTCACGCTCGACGTGTTCACCACGACCACGACCGGCGCTCGATATACATCACGAGTGAAGGCAAAGGGCGACCCGGGATACAGCGCGACGGCGGTGATGCTCGGGGAATCTGCGTTGTCGTTGGCGAAGGACCACAAGGATCTCCCACAGCCCACTGGCGTCCTGACCCCCGCGACAGCGCTCGGCGACGTCCTGGTCGAGCGTCTGCGCAAAGCCGGTTTCGAGATTTCCGCGCGCAAACTCTAGACAGAACGAATTTCACTTGATCGTTTCAGCTCTTCGCGCCCGATTATCGCAGCTCAGGGCGCGGACAGCGGTGGGAATACTCCCAGGTAACATTGATGTTGGTTCATGGCATCCATATGTGGTGCTCCGCTTTCGGAAAAGTGAGGCTATTCATGACTGAGCGCGTTCAGGTCGGCAGTCTTCAGGTTGCCAAGGTTCTCTACGACTTCGTGGTCGAGGAGGCTCTTCCCGGCACCGGTGTAGACGCCGAAACGTTCTGGGCCGGCGCCGACAAGGTCATCACCGAGCTCGCACCGAAGAACCGCGACTTGCTTGCCAAGCGTGACGATCTGCAGGCTCAGATCGATCAGTGGCATCGCGATCACGCCGGCGCTCCCATCGACGCCGCCGCATACAAGGCGTTCCTGCAGGAAATCGGCTACCTCCTGCCGACGCCTTCCGAGTTCTCGGTCACCACCACGAACGTCGACACGGAGATCACCTCCACGGCCGGCCCGCAGTTGGTCGTCCCGATCCTCAACGCGCGCTTCGCACTCAACGCGTCCAACGCCCGCTGGGGTTCGTTGTACGACGCGCTGTACGGCACCAACGCCATCTCGGAGGAGAACGGCGCCGAGAAGGGTTCCGGCTACAACAAGGTCCGCGGCGACAAGGTCATCGCCTGGGCGCGTGAATTCCTCGACGCCGCAGCACCTCTCGCGTCGGGATCGCACGCAGATTCAACCAAGTACATTGTCGACGGCAGCGAACTGAAGATCACGTTGGCAGACGGCAGCGTCACCACGCTCGCCCAGCCGGAGAAGTTCGTCGGCTACCTCGGCGAGAAGGACGCACCGACGAGCATCCTGCTGCTCAACAACGGATTGCACGCCGAGATCCAGATCGACGCCTCGTCCCCGATCGGCAGCACCGACGCCGCCGGCGTCAAGGACGTCGTTCTCGAATCCGCCGTCACCACCATCATGGACTTCGAGGACTCGGTCGCCGCTGTCGACGCCGACGACAAGGTTGTCGGTTACCGAAACTGGTTGGGCCTCAACCGCGGTGACCTGTCCGAGGAGATCAAGAAGGGCGCCAAGTCCTTCACTCGTACGCTCAACGGCGACCGTAAGTACACCGCCGTCGACGGCAGCGAACTCAGCCTGCACGGTCGTTCACTTCTGTTCGTCCGCAACGTCGGTCACCTCATGACCAACCCCGCGATCCTCGACGCCGACGGCAACGAGGTTCCCGAGGGCATTCTCGACGCTTTGATCACCAGCACCTGCGCAGTCCACGGCCTGTCGATCAGTGACACCAACGGCCCGCTCGACAACAGCCGCACCGGCTCGATCTACATCGTCAAGCCCAAGCAGCACGGTCCCGAGGAAGTTGCCTTCACCACCGAACTGTTCGGCCGCGTCGAGCAGGTCCTCGGCCTTCCGGAGAACACGCTCAAGGTCGGCATCATGGACGAGGAGCGTCGTACGACGGTCAACCTCGCTGCCTGCATCAAGGAAGCCGTCGACCGCGTGGTGTTCATCAACACCGGCTTCCTCGACCGCACCGGCGACGAGATCCACACCTCCATGGAAGCCGGCGCGATGGTGCGCAAGGCCGAGATGAAGAAGCAGAAGTGGATCGGCGCCTACGAAGACTGGAACGTCGACACAGGACTGGCCTGCGGTCTGCAGGGCAAGGCTCAGATCGGCAAGGGCATGTGGGCCATGACCGAGCTGATGGCTGACATGCTAGAGCAGAAGATCGGCCACCCCAAGGCCGGCGCCAACACCGCGTGGGTCCCTTCGCCGACCGGCGCAACGCTGCACGCGACGCATTACCACCGCGTCGACGTGTTCGCTGTTCAGGACGGACTGAAGGGTAAGCCGCGCGCGAGCGTCGACGACATCCTGACCATCCCGCTCGCTCCCAGCACCGACTGGACGGACGCGGAGAAGAAGGAAGAGCTCGACAACAACTGCCAGTCCATCCTCGGTTACGTCGTCCGCTGGATCGACGCCGGCGTCGGCTGCTCCAAGGTTCCCGACATCCACGACGTCGCGCTCATGGAGGACCGCGCCACGCTGCGCATCTCGAGCCAGCTGCTCGCCAACTGGCTGCGTCACGGCATCGTCAGCGAAACCGACGTCGTGACTGCGCTCGAGCGCATGGCACCGGTTGTCGACCGTCAGAACGAGGGCGACGCCGAGTACCGCAACATGGCACCTGATTTCGATTCCAACATCGCTTTCCAGGCCGCCAAGGAACTCATCCTGGAAGGCGCGAAGCAGCCCAGCGGATACACGGAGCCGATCCTGCATCGCCGTCGCCGTGAGTACAAGGCTGCCAACGCCTGATTTCACCTCCCTGAACTCGAAGCTGAACCCGAACAGCCTCGGCACCGCTCCGGTGTCGAGGCTGTTCGCGTAGGCCCCGAAGATTCGTCACTAGACTGGCCGAGGACACAAGTCCGTTCAAGAGACATTCTTCGAGTGACCGAGTTAGGGCAAGGTACGTGGGCGAACATCGCGGCGGGTCAGGCGCCAGAGGTATCAGCAAGGGGCCGATTCTCGTCGTCGTGCTGATCGCCTTGATCGTGGCGGGCTTCTTCGGGTGGAAGGCCCTCAGCAACCGGATCGACGATCAGGGGCAGCAGGCAGCGGGCACGTGCGTCGAAGGTAACAAGACACTCGACGTCACTGCGGATCCCTCCATCGCACCGCAAGTCGAGGAATTGGGCAAGCGGTACACCCAGACCTCGCCGGTGGTACGCGATCACTGCATCGCCGTCGCGGTACACGGTGCACCGTCCTCGTCCGTCTCGACGGCACTCGAGGCTGGCCCGGCGGCAGCCTGGGACGACGCGGCCCTGGGACCGCGTCCCTCGCTGTGGATCCCGACGAGTTCGTTCGAGCTCACGCCGTTGGCCGGCAAGGCGGTGATCAACGGTGATCCTCGCTCGCTTGCGAGTTCCCCGATCGTTCTGGCCGTCAGCCCCGAGACCGCGGCAGCATTGAACAGCGCGGCGTCGGCGTGGAAATCGCTGCCATCGGATGTGACACTCGCCCTGCCGGTCGGTAGTACCGAAACCTCCATGGCGGCACAGGCAATCGCCGCCGACGTCGCCGATGCGGGTACCGGTCCGGTCACGACGGATCAGGCAAAGTCCGCTCAGGTCAACAGTGCGCTCAGTGCGCGTGCTTTGCAGTTCCAATCCTTGCCTGCTCCTCCCGCATCCACCGCCGAAGCCCTCGGAGCCTTGAGCGCCGGAACACCGGATTCGGTGAAAGCCGTTCCGGCAACGGAACAGTCGATAGCGCAGAGCGCGAACCCGGCGATGACGACGTACTCCCCCGCCGGCGCAACGCCCGTCGCAGACTACCCGGCGGTCATCACCTCGGGGAGCGGGATCGACGAAACCGCGTCGCGCGCAGCGGCGCAGTTCGCCGATTTCATGCGTGAGTCCAGCCAGTCACAGCTGTTCGTGGGCGCCGGTTTCCGGGTCGAGGGTCAAGAACTTCCCGATCTCGGCGCGGTGTCCGCAGCCAAGATCTCGTCCACGTTGACACCGGCTTCCGCCGAAACCGCAGCGGCACTCGGCGACATCGTCGCCAACCCGGTCTCTCCGCGTAGTGCCACCATCCTGATGGACACGTCGGAGTCGATGGGCACCGACGACGGTGGCACTACCCGCTTGGCGAACGTTGCCGCGGCGGTGAACACCCAATTGGGTCGCAGCCCTGACGCTTCGGACATCGGCCTTCGCGAGTTCAGCACGGGCACCGACGGAAAACCGTCCGAGCGCATCCTGGTTCCGGGCGGTTCACTGTCCGAGCCGAATCGGCGTGCCACGATCACCGATTTCCTCAACGGGCTTCGGGCCGGCGGAAAGACATCCAAGTACCCGGCGCTTGCCAGCTCCTACAAAGCCGCCGTGGACGGTTTCGACGCGGGGCGAGTCAACTCGGTGCTGCTGATCACCTCGAGTACGCCTGACGAATCCACCACGACGCGGGCCGAACTGCTCAGCGCGATCGCCGCTGCGGGCAATCCGTCGCGTCCGGTGCAGGTCGACGTGATCGTCGTCGGTGCAGGCAACGACGTCTCCACGCTCCAAGACGTGTCGGACAGGACGGGCGGAACTTTGGTTCGCGTCGATTCGACGTCCGACCCGGCACTCGCCGCCGCAGTGACAAAGATGCTGTCCTGATGGGGCGCGTTGCGGTTTTCGCGGTTCTCCTCGCTCTTCTGACGTGGTTCCTGCACCGCAGGCTCGTTCGTGCCACGGGCATGCCGAGACGATGGGCTCGCCTGACAGACACTGCGCTCGTCATCTTGGCGGTCTCGACGGTCATCGGGGTCGGCAGCGGCGAAGTCTTCCCGACCTCGTGGGCGCGACCTGTCGGATTCCTCGGATGGGTCTGGCTGGCCTCCTGGCTGTACCTGATTCCAGGACTGCTCGTGATCGGTCTGTTCGCCGGGATCAGTAGTCTGCGTGCACGCCGAACGGACACAACCGCCGAGGTCGACCCGTCCAAGCGTCGTACGTTGCAGTTGGCCACAGCGGCAGTCACTCTCGCGGCGTTGGGCACCGCCGGGTACGGCGTCTACGAGGCGTCGAACCCGAAGGTCTCCCGAATTCGGGTGCCCCTGGCACGCCTGCCCGAGGGCTTCAACGGATACCGGATCGCCCTGATCACCGACCTGCACGTGGGTCCGGCCCGCGGGGTCGACTTCACTCGTAAGGTGGTCGAGATCGTCAACGCACAGAACGTCGATCTGATTGCGATCGGCGGGGACCTCGTGGACGGCACCGTCGCGAAAGTTGCACCCGATCTTGCTCCGCTCGCCGATCTTCGGGCGCCGGACGGAATCTTCGGGGTCAGCGGCAACCACGAGTTCTACGCCGACGACGGCGGCAAGTGGCTCGACGTCTGGGAAACCTTGGGGATCACCACGCTTCGCAACGGCCGCGCCTCGATCCAGCATGACGGCGACACCATCGACGTCGTGGGCATCCACGACTACACCTCACCGGCCCCGTACGAGCCGAATCTGACAGCCGCCCTCGCGGGCCGCGATCCGAATACGTTCGCCTTGCTTCTCGCGCACGAACCCCGCCAGGCGATCGAAGCGTCCGAGATGGGTATCGATCTGCAACTGTCCGGGCACACCCACGGCGGGCAGATGTGGCCGCTGCGCTATCTCGTTCCGTTGCAGCAGCCGTCAGTGCAGGGTTTGGACAAGGTCGGAAACACCGTGCTGTACACGACGCGTGGCGCCGGGGCCTGGGGCCCTCCGGTACGCGTCGGCGCACCGCCGGAGATCACCGTTCTCGAACTCGTACGCGAGAGGTGATGATCTCCGGCGGGCACACGCCTTAGTTGCCCGCGAACGCTTCGATCGGCGGGCAGGAGCAGACCAGGTTTCGGTCGCCGTGTGCACCGTCGATACGACGCACGGACGGCCACACCTTGGGGCGAGCCTTGCCACGCGGGAAGACTGCGATCTCACGCGAGTACGGGTGATCCCACTGCGCTGCAATGCTTCCGGCGGTGTGGGGAGCACCGCGAAGCGGGTTGTCCTCCACCGTCCACTCGCCGGCGCCGACGCGATCGATCTCGCCGCGAATGGCGATCATCGCTTCGCAGAACTCGTCGATCTCTTCGAGGTTCTCGCTCTCGGTGGGCTCGACCATCAGTGTGCCGACCACGGGGAAGCTCATGGTCGGGGCATGGAATCCGTAGTCGGCCAGACGCTTTGCCACGTCGTCGACGGTGACGCCGGTGTCCTTGGTCAACCCGCGCAGATCGAGGATGCACTCGTGCGCGACCATGCCGTTCTCACCGGTGTAGAGAACCGGGAAGTACTCGTCGAGTCGACGCGCGATGTAGTTTGCCGACGCGATGGCTGTCAGGCTGGCGCGGCGCAGGCCCGCAGCTCCCATCATCCGGATGTAGGTCCAGGTGATGGGCAGGATGGACGCACTGCCGTACGGCGCTGCCGAGATCGTGCCTCCACCACCGAGTTCGGGGGCCATCGGATGTCCGGGCAGGAACGGCGTCAGGTGTGAACGCACACCGATCGGGCCGACGCCTGGTCCGCCGCCGCCGTGCGGGATGCAGAAGGTCTTGTGCAGGTTCAGGTGGCTGACGTCGCCGCCGAAACGTCCCGGACGAGCAAGGCCGACAAGCGCATTGAGGTTCGCGCCGTCGACGTACACCTGGCCGCCAGCGTCGTGTACCGCTGCGCAGATGTCGGAGATCTCGTGCTCGTAGACACCGTGCGTGGACGGGTAGGTGATCATGATCGCGGCGAGACGCTCGGCGTGATCGGCGATCTTCGCACGCAGATCGTCGACGTCGACGTCACCGTTGGGACGGCACGCGACAACCTCGACGCGCATCCCGGCCATGACAGCCGAAGCCGCGTTGGTGCCATGAGCACTCGAGGGAATCAGGCAGGTGTCGCGGTGATCGTCGCCGCGGCTGAGGTGGTAGTTGCGGATGGCGAGCAGACCCGCGTACTCCCCCTGGCTGCCGGCGTTGGGCTGGAGGCTCACGTTGTCATAGCCGGTGACCGCGACCAGCCAGTCTTCGAGATCTTTGATGATCTTCAGCAGACCGGGCGCATCCGACGTCGGCGCGAACGGGTGGATCGCGTTGAACGCGGGCCAGGTGATGGATTCCATCTCGGCGGTCGCGTTGAGCTTCATGGTGCACGAACCCAGCGGGATCATGCTGCGATCGAGCGCAATATCCTTGTCGGACAACGCGCGCAGGTAACGGAGCATTGCCGTTTCCGTACGGTAACGGGTGAAAGCTTCGTGCTGCAGGTAGTCGGAGATGCGCTCCTGAGCAGCGGGAACCGAGTTGCCCTCTGCTTCGATGGCGACAACGGCGTCTTCGATGCCGAACGCGTCGAGCACTGCGAGAACGTGATCGGCGGTGGTGGCCTCGTCGCAGGAGATGCCGACGTGATCGGCGTCGACCAGACGCAGGTTGATCCCGGATTCCTTGGCCGCAGCGACAACGTCGGCCGCCTTGCCCGGAACCTGAGCGAGCACGGTGTCGAAGAACGAATCGTGGACAACGGTCACGCCGCCTTCGCGCAGGCCGTTTGCCAACGCGTGTGCGCGGGCAGCGACGCGCAACGCAATCGCCTTGAGCCCCTCGGCGCCGTGGTAGCTCGCGTACATCGCAGCGAGGATGGCGAGGAGCACCTGAGCGGTACAGATGTTGGACGTCGCCTTCTCGCGGCGAATGTGCTGCTCACGAGTCTGCAGCGCGAGGCGGTATGCCTTGTCTCCGTCGGCGTCGATCGAGACACCGACCAAGCGGCCGGGTAGCTGACGCGCATGCTTGGAGTGCACGGCCAGGTAACCGGCGTGCGGTCCGCCGTACCCCATGGGAACGCCGAAACGCTGGGTGGTGCCGAAGCACGCGTCCGCACCGAGTTCGCCCGGCGAGGTGATGAGCGTCATCGCAAGGAGGTCGGCGCCGACGGCAACAAGTGCGCCGCGCTCATGAGCTTCCGCGATGATCGAGGTGTAGTCGACGACCCGTCCCGAGGCTCCGGGAATCTGGGCGATGACGCCGAAGAAGTCACCTTCGGGAAGACCAGCGGTGAGGTCTGCGGAGACGATCTCGATGCCGAGCGGCTCGGCGCGAGTCTCGATGACGGCGAGGGTCTGCGGGTACAGATCGGCGTCGACGACGAATCGCGGGGACTTGCTGCGGTTCGCGCGGCGCAGGAGCGTCATGGCTTCGGCGGCTGCGGTGGCCTCGTCGAGCATCGACGAGTTGGCCAATTCCATGCCGGAGAGATCGGCGACCATGGTCTGGAAGTTGAGGAGGGCTTCGAGGCGGCCCTGGCTGATCTCCGGCTGGTACGGGGTGTACGCGGTGTACCAGGCCGGGTTCTCGATGATGTTGCGCAACAACACAGGCGGCGTCAACGTGTCGAAGTATCCGAGGCCGATCATCGACGTCGCGACGGTGTTCTGGGCGGCGAGAGCGGTCAGTTCGGCGAGTGCCTCGTGCTCTCCGACCGGCAGCGGAAGAGCGTCGAGACCGGCAGCGATGCCGTCCGGTGCAGCGTCGAGGATGACGGAAGGAACGGCCTTGGTTGCCAGTTCGTCGAGTGAATCGACCCCGACAAGTTCGAGGATGCGCGCGAGTTCCGCGGCGTTCGGACCGACATGGCGGTCGGCAAATATACGGCTTGCAGCGTCGATCACGACAACTCCCAGACAGATCGGAGGATCAGGACACACACCGACCTGCGGTGTGTTCCTCCCCCTCTGTCGCATGCTCGATTCCCGAGCGCCTGAGAGATTCGGTAGTGACCCGCCAAACGACGGAAGCCACAGCCTTTCCCCGTCGGCGGGTGGGTTTTCCCACCGCTTTCCAGAGGCGTCGGAGCCCGTACGGTCCTTGGTGCCTGAGAGATTGACGGGGAGGTATTGCTCCTTCGGCGCCCTGATCCCGCTCACCACTGGCCTTTGAAACAAACGCTGCAACAAACGCTGCAACAAACACTGCAGCAAAGACTGCAACAAAGACTAGTTCGGTGAATCGGTATCCGAGGCTCTCCCGTACGCCGGCGACGCAGGCCCAGTCTAGTAGACCGAGGCGCCTACCTGCACCGTGGCATCCTCCAAAGAGATGTGACGTACGTTATCCGGTTTTGCGGCTGGCGCGATTCTTGCGTCGTGAGGCCAACTCGTCTTCCGGGTTGGGGTCACTTTCACCGCCGTCGGCGCGCTCGGCCGGGAAGTCGGCGATGGTTCCGGTGAGTTCACGCATGGCGCCACTGACCGCGATGCCGAACACACCCTGCCCACCTTGAAGAAGGTCGACGACCTCTTCGGGAGACGTGCATTCGTAGACGGTGGTGCCGTCGGAGAAGAGCGTGATGTTGGCAAGATCGCGCACGCCGCGCTTGCGCAGGTGATCGACGGCAACGCGGATGTTCTGCAGTGAGATTCCGGTGTCGAGCAGACGCTTCACGATCTTGAGGACGAGGATGTCCTTGAAGGAGTACAGACGCTGACTACCGGATCCGGCAGCGCCGCGGATGGACGGCACGACCAACGACGTCCGTGCCCAGTAATCGAGCTGGCGATAAGTGATCCCGGCAATCTGGCAAGCGCTGGGTACTCGGTATCCGACCAGGTCGTCGGGGATGGAATCGTCCGGGAACAGGCCCGGCTGCAGCTCTTCGGAAGACATTTCTGCAGTCGGATCGGCACTACCGGTTATGTCCGTTCCGCGCTCATTCGACTGTTCTTCCACTGCCGTCTCCCTCTCGCTTCGCCATCATGTAACCAACCTGTGCTATCAGCAGTCACGAGAATCCCGTGCCGACCGAACTTTCAGATGTGAATCCAAGGCAGGTAATTCCATGAGTGGACTTACCCAGAGTACGCCTCGATCGACAAGGCGAGAAGATCTCCACCGCACGCAACGGTAGGACCAGGAGGGTGCGCGGTCAACGCAACACGCCGACCGAGACTCAACCTCTACTTGAGAGTTGAAGACTAAAGTCCGTAACCAGTCAAAACAGGCTAGCCATCAGTCGCTTTGAAATCGTCCGGCGAGATGGTGTCGAGGAATTCCTTGAACTTCTCGACCTCGTCTTCGCGCTCGTCGGGAATGACGAGACCGGCTTCGGCGAGAACGGCCTCCGACGCGAAGATCGGAACGCCGATGCGCAAGGCCAACGCAATCGAATCCGACGGACGTGCCGACACGGTGGTCTGCTCGTCGAAGACCAGATCCGCGTAGAACGTGCCCTCTTGCAGGTCCACGATCCGCACTTCCTTCAGACTCCGACCGAAGGATTCGATCAGAATCTTGATCAGGTCGTGAGTCAGCGGACGCGCCGGCTCAACTCCCTGTTGTTCGAGAACAATCGCGGTAGCTTCGGTTTGCCCGATCCAGATCGGCAGGTACCGATCGCCGTCGGACTCCCGCAGCAACAGGACCGGCTGATTCTGAGGCTGCTCGACACGAACTCCGATCACACGCATTTCGCCCATCGAGCTTGCCTCCAACCTGACGTGATCCAGTAGACCGACTCCGATGCGGTCGTACTGAAATTCTATTCGAGTGAGCCCCGCTGATCGAGGAACTCAGCGATCGAGACTTCCCCAAACCGCCGATTTGACCAGACACGTGTGCAAAGTCAGTGACAGGGCAGCCAGTTCCCGGACCATTTCCTCGGCGCGATCACGCGCTCCGGCGTCACGACCTTTGGCAACCGGTCCGGCGATTTGAGTCACCAGTCCCGCTTCGCGGTCAGCAGCCAACTTGAACGCCCGCAGATGGCGGACCTCCAAGCCGTACTCGGACATCGCTTTCGCGGTGCGCGCCAATGTCACGGCGTCCTCGTCGAAGAAGCCCGCCGCGCCGGGAACGACCAAACCGGTGCGGATCAGATCGGTCAGAAACCGATCGTCGATGTCGGCGCGCGCGAGAAGATCCTGACGACCGACTCGAACTTCACGGTCGACACGGAAAGCTTCCGGCGAGACATCGCCCGAAGCAATCGACAGGACGCGGGCACGACGAGGCGGAGGAACTTCCGCACTCACCGTCGCCGCGCCGCTGTCGATCGCTTCGAGTTGTTCTTTGATCACTTTGAGCGGCAGGTACTGATCGCGTTGAGCGGTCAGCACGAAGCGAAGACGCTCGCAGTCCTCCACGGAGAATCTGCGGTATCCCGACGGTGTCCGTTGCGGGCTGATCAAGCCCTCGGACTCGAGGAAACGGATCTTCGAAATCGTCACGTCGGGAAAATCTGGACGCAACCGATCCAGCACGGAACCAATCGACATTCCGGGCTGGCTCTGCTGCCGCACTGCCGTCATTAGCTACCCGCACCTGCTGACGACTCGCCGACCTGCGAACCGCCGGCACGAGGGCCGGTGAGGAACACCAGACGGAACTTGCCGATCTGAACCTCGTCACCGTTCGCGAGAACTGCCGAATCGACAGGCTCACGGTTGACGTAGGTGCCGTTGAGGCTTCCGACGTCGACGACGTGGAAATCTGCATCTTCCTGACGGAACTCGGCGTGACGACGGCTGACGGTCACGTCGTCGAGGAAGATGTCGCTGTCCGGGTGCCGACCTGCCGACGTCGTCGGCTGATCGAGCAAGAAGCGGGATCCTGCATTCGGTCCCCGCTTGACCACCAGAAGTGCGGCTCCGGCGGGAAGACCTTCCACGCCCGAAACCGGCTGCTCGGCGGCCGGTGCTGCAGAGGAGGTGTTGTCGAGCTCATTGAGGAAGTCCGCACGGAAAACCGAAGTGGTCTCCGCCGGCGACTCCCCATAGCCCGCGTCGTTACCGTTCTCGCTCACTGTTTCTCCTCCTGGGTCAATCATCCAGATCATGAATCACTGGACTACGCAGTGCACTTTCTTCACGAGCATCTTTCACAGTCACGTTCGATACGGCCCTGCGCCCCGACTCGGCACATGCGTACCTAACGACCGTACCCTGCGCAGACCGCCGTGTGCAGCGAGACAGGCCGCGACACAACACGAGTTGGCCGGTCCACGCGTAGGTTTTCTACTCGGACGTCAGTCCGTTGTACGCCTCCGCGTCCAGAGTTGCCGCGAGTGCGGCATCGAGTGTGGCTTCGTCGGCAACCTCGAGCTCGACCAACCAACCCTTGTCGTACGGATCGGTGTTGACGAGGTCAGGCTGTCCGTCCAATTCACCGTTGGCTGCAAGAACTTTCGCAGTGAACGGAGCAAAGATGTCGGAGACGCTCTTGGTCGACTCGACCTCACCGAGCGATTCACCGGCGGTCACGTCTTCGTCGACAGCGGGAAGCTGGACGAACACGACGTCACCGAGCTGCGACTGAGCAAAGTCGGTGATACCGACTCGAACTGAGGTCGGGCCGGTCCGCTTCACCCACTCGTGCTCCGCGGTGTAGCGCAGATCGGTAGGTGTATCGAGCTCACTCACAGTGGCTTCCTTTCACAGGCCGTCCGAAAGTCGGACGCAAAAGATCAATTTCCAGGTTGAGCGTATTGGCGCGGATTCAATTGTCGCAAGACGGAGATCGTGACCTGCTGCGATTGCTCGACCGAGGAAGTTCCGCCGTTGCGTGCGACGTTGTCGAAGACGCCTCCGGGGATGTTCAACGCTGCTGCCAACGTCGGCGGATCCCCGATCGCGGTCACAGTGTACGGCTGCTCGATCCGGGTTCCGTCCAATTCGATTTCGCCGCCGCGCCCACTCACCCACGAGTTCACGCCGATACGAATGGGTTCGCCGCTAGCACCTGCGATCGAGATGGCTTCGGCACCGGCAGCACGCAATTCCTGGATGAGATCGAGAATCACTTCGGAGCCGACGCCGCCCGCCGGATCTGTCAGGGTCATCGTCACGCCCGGTCCGGTCGCAGGAGCGGTCCCCACTTGAATGGAGAGCGAAGTCAGCCGCGCCCGCGCCTCGTCCAACGCTGCTCCGGTGTTGCCGCCGGCTTCCAAAGTGGCAAGCGATTCCTGAAGATTGGCAACTTCCTGCCTCAGCGCGGCTTCGCGCCGATTCAAGTTGTCGAGAACGACCAGCAGGTCGGCAGGGCGCGCGGCGTCGAGTGAATCTCCGGCCACGGTGCTACGTACCTGTGTGGCAATCGCGACACCGAGCACACCCAGGAGCACGGCCGCGAGGATGGCGAAGACGACGTTGGTGCGATGTTTCGACGGTGAACGCAGCTCGTGCCGACCTTCACTCGCGGTGGTGACGGGTGGTTCTTCGGGTTCGGTCGTGGAGTGATCCGCCATGACTCACGCTCCGAACAGTCGGCGTCGCAATGCCGCTGCGTTGCCGAAGATCCGGATACCCAGCACGACGACGATCGCCGTCGAGAGTTGAGTACCCACACCCAACTGATCACCGAGCCAGACGATCAACGACGCGACGAGCACGTTGAAGACGAAGGAGACCACAAACACCTTCGCGTCGAAGATCTCGTCGAGATACGCGCGTAGTCCGCCGAAGACGGCGTCGAGTGCCGCAACGACCGCGATCGGAAGATACGGCTGGATCACGTCGGGCACCTGCGGGCTGAAAACTACGCCCAGGACGATGCCGACGACCAGTGCTGCGAGTCCGTACAGGGCGGAACCGGCCTTCATCGAACTCCTTCTGTCACTTGGGTTCTGTGGGTTCTGTTGCCACCCGGACGGCGCGCGGCGTCGCGGGTGGCAGTGTCAACGAATCGTCTTCGGCCACCGCGAAACCGACTCCGTACAGTTGCGAGACGCTCGACATTCTCCCGTAGGCATCGCTGACGACGAACTCTCGCTGCAGTGCACGCGTGTCGCCGATCGCCTCGACGCGGTACGGCGAGAAGACAGGTTGGTTGTCGACGAGCATCGCGCCGCCGGCCTGACGGATGGTCACCGTCGGCCCGATTCGCACGCCGCCGACGGCAATTGCCTCCGCGCCTCCCGCCCACAGCGCGTTGACGACGGTTTGCAGATCTCGATCGAGGACGACGGTCTTGCCGCCGACGCTCCGCTGCGACGCGTCCGAGAGGTTCGGGCGTCCGGCCGGGTCCGTCAGCGTCACCACCAGTCCCTCACCGTGGACAGCGTCCGCCCCGGCACCGGATTCGACCGCGCGCAGTTGGTCGAGGACGGCGCTGCCGCGTGCATCGCCTTCGAGCGCCACGCCGCGGGCCGCGTCGACGTCGCCGCCGAGCGAATCACGGGAGGCAGCCAGCGAATCGATTCGATCCTCCGCGTCACGGACCTTGGCCACTAGTTCGCTTCGAACTTCTTCGGTGCCGGTCACCTGCTTTGTCGCCTGAACTGCGGAGACCGTGACGATGAACCCGATCAACAGTGCGCCGAGGGCCAGCCACGGCCCGGTCTTCGAGGACGTGTTCTTGGTGTGCTCGTGTTGGCGTTCGAATGCAGTTGCTTCGTAACCCGGGTCGAGATGTTCGGTCATGAGCGACCGAAGCAGCGACGGTACCGGGTTACGACGGACGTCCTCCCCGGTCGACTTCATCGGGGCACGACCTCGTGCGTTCGCGCCACGTCGACGGCCTTGAGCACGTAGATCGCTGCAGTCCACACGTACAGGACGGTTCCCCAGATCAGGAAAGCGAAACCGAAGGCATGGGTGAACGGTCCGATGGCCCAGTCTCCGTGCCCGGCAAGGATCAGCGGCAGCGCGAACATCAGCAGGAAGGTCGCGGCTTTACCGAGATAGACGACCTCGGGTGGCGGCAGGCCACGTCTGCGGTAGATCGGCAGCGTCAACGCGAGCAGAAGGTCTCGGCCGATGAGTATCGCCGCAACCCACCAGGGAATGAAATCGCGGGCGACGAAGGTGACCAGCGTCGTCACGACGTAGAGGCGATCGACCAGCGGGTCGAGTAGCGCTCCCAGACGCGAGGTCTGTCCGAGCACCCTGGCCAGCTTGCCGTCGAGCCAGTCGGTGAACCCGCTGAGCATCAGCAGCGCTAACGCCCACCCGTCCGAGTGTGTGACGAGCAGCAGGTAGGCGAACAGCGGAAGGGCGAGTAGACGCACGATACTGAGCACGTTGGGAACAGTGAGAATCCGATCCGTGGGGATCGGTTCTTGTTCGCCAGAGTTCACTGCACACACCTCGCGTCGTTCGATTGCCGTGCGGTCAGCTTTCCACAGCGGGGCGCACTATTCGCCGAGGCACCGAAGCCCGAACGACCCCGAGCGTGTCGAGCTGCACTCATCGCCAGGCGAACACCGGCTGTTCGAGGTTGTCGATGCGGGTGTGCCGGCCGTTCAACACCTCGCGGAACTGATAGATGACAGCTCCGGTCGGCGCATGGATCAGGCTCGTTCGGAACGGCCACTGGATCACCGGGTTCGGTGATTCCTCGATGGTGACGAATCGCGAGTCCACGTCGAGCTCCTCCGACGTTACGGCGTACACCTGGGCCACCTCGTCCGGATTGGGTACCAGTCCCCCGACGTCCTCGCCGGACCAGACGACAAAAGGACGGATCACGAATCCCGAACGGGTGACGTAGTCGTCGAGCCGGCCGATGATGTTCGACTCGGGAACTTCGACGCCCAACTCCTCGGACAGTTCCCGAAGCGCTGCTTGTTCGGACGTCTCACCCGGATCGACGCTTCCGCCTGGCAACGCGAACTGACCGGGGTGAGCTCGCATCTTGCTGGGCCGCTTGGTTACCGGAAACACCGGTGTCCCGTCCGCGTTCCGCATGACGACGATGACCACCGACGCAGAACGCCTTCCGTCCAATTCGACCGATCGAGGTTCGAAAGCGGCAAGTGAAGCGACAACGTGGTCCCGATTCAGTAAATCTCCGTTCACCATGGCTCGACAGTAGCGCCATGAGTCCGAGACCCCCAGTCAGTCTGCTCCATTTTGACCGCTTCGCCTGATTATCGGTCGGTATTCCTGTCATGCTGAACTGGCAGAATCCACCGTGCGGCATGGCGAGAAGAGAACCTCGATGGCTGAGCAGTCCCAGACCCCCACCCCGCAGACCGAGGAGAGCGCACCGGGTGCGCCGAATCGGGCCTCTCGCTTTGCTTCCGACGCACTGAGCGTCCTGCGGCGCGTGCCGTTCACTTCGATCGTCGTCCTCACCATCACCGTCGTCGGGATTGCGACCGGCGCTTTGTGGAATCACGTCCGCACCTACTCGTGGTTCGACGACATCGCCTACGGAGTCCCTGCCTTGCAGGAAGGCAAGTGGTGGACACTAGTCACGGGGTGGTTCTTCGGATTGACGCCCGGTCAGTATGTTTCGATCATCATCGTTTTCGCCTTCGCGGTCGGTTGGTGCGAATGGCGCCTGGGAACCAAGAACGCGGCCATCGTCACGATCAGCGGTCAGTTGGCGGGTGAACTGGGTGCATCGCTCCTCCTCTGGGCGGGCAGCCACACCGACTGGGATTGGGCCCGCAACCTCGCCACCCACCGCGACGTCGGTGTGACCACCGCAATCATCGCCGCTCTCGCCGCAACCACGGCAACACTCCGCTCGCCCTGGCGAATGCGAGTGCGCGCCATTCTGTGTGCGTACATTGCGATCGCGTTCCTCTTCGAAGGCCGCCTCGCCGACGTGCAGCACCTCATCGCGGTCGCGATATTCCTGCCGGTGGGCGAGAAGTTCTTCGGCGACGGAGAGCGCGGGTTCATCCCCCGAACGCGACGCGAGATCCGCCTGCTCGGATTCATCGGTCTGCTCCTGATCGGCGTGGTCGAGATCGCCGTCTGGCTGTTCCCCGGAAGCGGACCGTTCGGGCCGACGGAAGCCGAAACCGGTTCCGGCTGGACCGCATTGGTCGACGTGATCATCGTTGCACTGATCGCGGATCAGTTGCGACGAGGACGCCGCTGGGCCTGGTGGGTTGCCGTCGTGTTCGGTTCACTGACGGTTTTGGCCACCGCCCTCGTCCTCGGTTCGGTCATCTTCTTCGACTACGAGAGCGCCGGCGCCGTCACGGTCGGAACCGCGCTGCTCTGGCTTCTCGAACTCATCTTGTTGATCAAGGGCCGTCACGCTTTTCACGTACCGATGCGGCGCAAGATTCGAGGCGGGCCGTTGTCCGGGAACGATCCGCGCGCCGCCGCTCGGGAACTGCTCAAGCAGCACGGCGGCGGAACCATGTCGTGGATGACGACGTGGGACGGCAACAATTACTTCTTCGGCGAGTCGGGTGACAGCGTCGTTGCATTCCAACGGCACGTCGGCGTCGTCGTAGTCCTGGCCGATCCGATCGCGAGCCCCGACCGACTTGCCGCAGCGGTAGACGAATTCACGACGATGTCCGAGGCCAACGGCCTCACCCCCTGCTTGTTCTCCGTGGGGAAGGAGACAGCCGATGCCGCCGCCCGGCGCGGCTGGCGCACCGTTCAGGTCGCCGAGGACACGATCGTCGACCTGCCGGAATTGCAGTTCACCGGCAAGTCTTGGCAGGACATCCGCTCGGCGCTCAACAAGGCCAAGAAGGACGAGATCACCTTTCGGATGACAACACTGGCCGACGAGCCGTTCTCCGTGCTGGCTCAGGTGCGCGCCATCTCCGAGGAATGGGTGGGCGACAAGGGACTACCCGAGATGGGGTTCACCCTCGGAAGCGTCGAGGAGGCGCTCGATCGCGACGTCCGGGTCGGTTTGGCCGTCGACCCGACCGGCAGCATTCACGGCGTCACCTCGTGGTTGCCGGTGTACGGCGAAGGCGGAGTGGTCCAGGGTTGGACACTGGACGTCATGCGTCGACGCCCCGACGGGTTCCGCCCGGTGGTCGAGTTCCTCATCGCATCGTCGGCCCTCGAATTCAAAGAACAAGGTGCCCAATTCGTCTCACTGTCCGGAGCACCACTCGCCCGCAGCGACGACGGCGCCGACGCCGCATCCATGGACCGCCTGCTCGACATGCTCGGAGCCGCGATGGAACCGCTCTACGGCTTCCGGTCTCTTCACGCGTTCAAGAAGAAGTTCAAGCCGAGGTACGAACCCGTTTTCCTGTGCTTCCGCGACGAGGCCGACCTGCCTCGGATCGGAATCGCACTGACGCGTGCCTACCTGCCCGACGCGACGGCTCCTCAGCTGATCAAGCTCGCCACCAGCAAGAGTTGACTCCGTGCGGTCCTGGTTCGAGCACACAGTCGTCGACACCGGCAGGCTCCCACTGTTCTTCCTCCTACTCGCCTTTGTCCTGACGTTCCTGTTCATCCGCTTCAGCGTCCGAATGATCCGGGCCGAGGTCTCGTGGTGGCCCGGCAATGTCACGCCCGGTGGAATGCACATCCACCACATGGTTTTCGGCTTGATGATGATGCTCGTGTCCGGCTTCGCCTTCATCGCTCTGGCCGACTATCACACCCCGATCGCCAACTGTGTTCTCGCGTCGGTCTTCGGTATCGGCAGCGCGTTGGTCCTCGACGAGTACGCACTCGTGCTGCATCTGCGCGATGTCTACTGGGCCGAGGAAGGTCGCTCATCCATCGACGCGGTGTTCGTTGCCATCGCGATCTCGTTCCTTTTCCTTCTCGGAGTCCACCCCATAGGGTTCGCGGGAGAGTTCGACCCGTACGAGCAAGACCGCAGCCTGGCGACGTTGATCAGCGTTGTCGTCGCGATCGTGATCCAACTCGGACTCGCCGTGATCACGTTGATGAAGGGCAAACTCTGGACCGGCCTGATCGGGCTGTTCTTCACCCCACTTCTGTTGGTCGGAGCAATTCGGTTGAGTCGCCCGGGTGCGCCGTGGGCTCGCTCGCGATACCGCGACAAGCCGGCCAAGATGAGCCGGGCAGTCGCCCGTGAACAGCGCTATCGCGAGCCGATGATTCACGCGAAGATCTACGTTCAGGAAACGGTGTCGGGAAGTTTCGGTTCCACTCCCCCGCCCCCACCACCGCTCCCCGTCGTCGACACCACAACCCCCACGTCGAAGGTCGGATTGTCGCGACGGCTCTCGGACATGATCCGCTGGCGCCGAACTCGCCGACGACTACGAACAGTCCCCGTCTGGCGCCTCCCCGTGATCCTCGTTGTCCTGTCCGTCGTCACCGCGAACATCCTCGTGGGGATCGACGGAGATCTCGTCAGCAACGGCGACGTCGGTACCATTTCCGAGGGCGTCGACGCCGGGGCGACTGCGACGTTGCTCAGCGTCATCGCCGGCGGGATGATCACTCTCACCGGTCTGGTGTTCACCGCCATCACTCTCGCCATGCAGTTCGGTGCCTCGCAGATTTCGGTGCGGGTCGTCCCGATGCTCGCGCAGCAGCGAGTGATGCGGTGGTCGATCGGCATGTTTCTGGCGACGTTCGTATTCTCCCTGATCATCGCGCTCGATCTGGCGCTTGATTCGGAAAATTCTTCTCCGACCATCTCCACGGCGATCGCACTACTTCTGGCGTTGGCCAGTGCGATCCTGTTCATCGCGTTGGTGGCGAAAGTCGGGTCGATTCTCAATTCCAGTCGGTTACTGCGTTGGATAGCGGCCCAGGGTCGCAGCGCGACAATCCGCGCCTATCCGTTGTACGAGGACTTACCCTCCGGCGCACCGAAACCCAGTCAGCCGCTCCCCCTCCCCCAACCGCGCGAGTCCGCAAACTCCGAGAACACCGACGCACTGGTGATTCGCCTGCGCCACCTCTCACCCGACGGCCGGATTCTGCTGGCGATCGATCTCGCACGACTGCAGCGGTTGGCCAGCCGCTGGGACGTCTCGGTCGAGGTCGTCCCCAGCATCGGCGAGTTCGTCGCCCAGAACGCGCCCCTCTTCGAGGTTCGCGGCCCGTCGCTGAAGGTTCGTCCGGACACATTGATGTCGTGCCTGATCTTCGGCGACACGCACAGCCCGGTCGTCAGCCCCGGTGCAGCGCTGCAGTCGATCGTGGACATCGCACTCAAGGCGCTCTCACCTGCCATCAACGATCCGGGCCGAGCCGTCCAGGCGCTCGATCACATCGAGGATCTTCTCGTCCTGCTAGCCCCGAGAGTCCGCTTCGACACATCAACCTCGGATCTCACACTGATTCGGGGGCAGCAACGCACGTGGGCTGACTACGTGTCGGTCGCCACCGACGAGATCCGCCACTTCAGCACCAATTCCGCACAGGTCCAGCGGCGTCTACGCGCGGTATTCGCCACCCTGCTGGCGGCCTGCCCGCCGGACCAGCACCCGCCACTACTCGAGCGCGTCGACGCGCTCGATGCGCAGTTGACCCGTGAATGGACCGGTGCGCTCGACCTTCGGCTCGCGAGTGTGGCAGATCCGCAGGGATTGGGTTCCGAAGCCGGGGCAACCGGACGAATTCACCCGCTGATCATCGGATCCTCGGAACTTCCGGACGATCGTTCACCCGGGCAGACCGAGTCGCGTTCCCAGCCAACCTAATTGACTCGCCAAACCGGCAGACCACACCTGGAAGCTGTGTCCACCGTCGACCTCGGCGTACTGGACGTCCATTCCTGCAGCCTTGGCTGCTTCGTAGAGCGTCTGCAGCCCTGGGCGGTAGTCGTTGTCCTGCTTACCGACGACAAACACTCCGGCGCTGTCGGGAAACTTCTTCTCCCGGAGCAGATCCTGCGGATTCACTGCCACGAACGCGGCTTCGTTGCCGCCGAACGCGGCATCGACCGTCTGCTTCCGGTCACCGAGGGTGGGCTCGATCTGACCGGACAGGTCCAGGAAAGTCGGATACACGGCGGGGAAGTTCGTCGCCATCTGGAATGCGCAGGTTCCGCCGTAGGAAAGGCCCCCGATAGCCCACTTCCTCGGGTCGGGATCCACCTGCAGGTTCGCGCGGACCCAGTCGGGAACATCACGCGATAGGTACGTCGCGACGTTTCCGAGTTGGGAATCGACGCAGAGCGGGTTCGCCAGTTCCGATCCGGTCCCGTCAGCTACGACGACGACGGGAGCCAAGCCCGAATGCGCAGCGGCGTAGGCGTCCATCGTCTGGACGAGGCGGCCACCCTGCAGCCAGTCCTCGGGCGCGCCTGGTTGACCGGCAAGCAGTACCAACACCGGCAACTCCGGTCGCGGGTTGGTGAAATACGCGGGCGGTAGGTAGATCTCGGCGTCACGGGCGCTGAATCCGGAAACCGTCCCCGCAATCGTGACCGTGCTGACCTTGCCGGCCGACGGCATGTCCGCCGGCGCCTTCCATTGCGATACCGGAACTGCGCCGTCCTTGCCGTCGTCCAAGTCTGCAAGCGAGACCTGCTCCGCGTCCGAGAGTCCCAGCGCTGTTCCCACAGTCGGGTACGACTGGAACTGCAGATTCACGTGAGCCGCGCTCGACACGACCACCAGCAGTACGGAGACCACGGTGAGCACGCGGCCGTCGATTCGCGTCGCGGCAAAGGTCCTCGAAACACCCAGCAGCACACCCAGAATGCCCAGCCCGATCCACACGTAGACCGGACGGGCAATCGGATCCGGGAACGGATGCCACACCTTCTCGATCAGCCAGTACAGCACCAGGGTTATCCCGATTGCCGCGACGATGCAGACGGGAATCGAAATCAGGACGTGACGCCTCGACCTCGAAAACATGAGCCACAGTAGTGCCAGAATTCCGAGCACCGTCACCACGGGTGGGACGGGGCCCGTGACCAGCGACAGATCCGTGATCTTGTGCACGTCGTCTCCCGTCGCAGCCCTGCCTAGACAATATCCAAGAACAGGACATTTCGGAGCTGATGGCCTCAGATCACCGCGTTCGACGCCTGTGCACGCAGATCCCGGGCCAGGTGATCTCGCCGCTCGAGAACCAGCCTCCGCAGCGACGCGGGCGCACCTTCATTGGCCTGGATCCAGGCATCGACCGCAGAAGTATCTTCGGCTGCCGGAAAGAGCCCGTTCACCAACCGTCGCGCAATCTCGATGCTGCGTTCCGACCACCACTTCCCCAGAGACGAGAAGTACTCGTCCGCATATCCCTCGATCAGTGACGCGTCCGTGCCCGAACGGAATCCGGCGATCGTCGCATCCAGGCGGTCGTTCGAGAGTGCGACATCGGTGGTCGCCGACGCCCAGGCAGCCTCCTTGGTCGCGGCATCGGGAATCGACGCCACAGCGCGGACGTACGCCGTTCGACCCGCCGACGTGCTGTCCTTGCTCAGCTCACCGTCGAAGTCGCTCACACTCGCATGGCCGGTCGCGGACAGGGCGATCCACAATGCCCACCGCAGATCAGGATCGAGAGCCAGTCCGACCGGCCCCGGGCAGGTGCCGTCGAGTATCGACCGCAACTCGTCGGCGCGAGCATCGTTGACCGCTGCAGCGGCCGACAGAGCCCGTGCCCAGGCCAGCTGTCTTCCGGACTCCGGTTCGGCTTCGAACACCGCCTTCCAGGTCGTTTCCAACCAGCCTGCACTTACATTGGGCCGCAAGCTTTTCGGAACGTAGTGAAGAACCGCGTATTGGGCATCGGTCAGGATCGAGCTGAGAATTGCAAGATCTGTCTCAGCGGGAGCGAATCGTTCCACCATGTCGAGGTACCGGAACACCGAGAGCTGCGCATCACGCACCGAGTTCCACAGCGACGACCAGATCACCCCGCGCGCAAGCGGATCGCTCACACGGTCCAGGGATGCCTCGACCGTGGACAGAGATTCCGCGTCCAATCGCACCTTCGCGTACGTGAGGTCTTCGTCGTTGAGCAGTGTGAGCGCTCCGGGCGGAAGATTGACAGACGTCCGGGATTCGGTGATGTCGAGTTCGACGCGTTCGGTGCGAACAAGATCTCCGGACTCGTTGTAGTCGTAGATTCCGACTGCGAGCCGATGCGGCCTCGGGTCCGTCTGGACCACATCGGTTCCGTCGAGCGACAGCGTGGACACCCCGGTGGTCTGCAACCAGATTCGGGCCCATTCGCGCACATCGCGCCCGGAAGTCTCCGCGAGCACATCGAGCAGATCGACCAGCGTGGTGTTCCCGTACGCGTGAGCCTTGAAGTACCGGCGTGCCGCTTCGAAGAACGCGTCACGCCCGACGAACGCCACAAGTTGTTTGAGGACACTGGCACCCTTGGCATAGGTGATTCCGTCGAAGTTCAGCTTCGCGGCTTCGAGATCGACGATGTCGGCGACGATGGGATGCGTGGTCGGCAGCTGATCTTGGAGGTACGCCCACGCCTTCCGCTTGATGGCAAAGGCGACCCAGGCATCGGTGAAGCGAGTGGCTTCGGCGCTGACCAGCGATCCCATGAAATCGGCGAAAGATTCCTTGAGCCACAGGTCGTCCCACCAGACCATGGTCACGAGATCGCCGAACCACATGTGCGCCATTTCGTGCAGGATCGTGTTCGCGCGACGCTGATGCTGCTCGTCGGTTGCGGTGCCGCGGAACACGTATGCCTCGGTGAAGGTCACCAGTCCCGGGTTCTCCATGGCGCCGAGGTTGTACTCGGGGACAAAGATCTGGTCGTACTTGCCGAACGGATACGGATAGTCGAAGTGCTCGGCGTAGAAGTCCAACCCCTGACGGGTGATGTCGAAAACGTTGTCTGCATCGAGGTGTGGAGCCAACGACGCCCGGCACAAAGCGCCCAACTCGACAGTGAGTTCGCCGCGACTCCACGACGAGGCCACACGGTGATACGGCCCGGCCGCGATCGCGGTGATGTAGGTCGAGATCGGCAGCGTCGGGGCGAAAGTGACGCGTTGTGCACCGTCCACGGAGAGGGTCTGGGTCGCGGGCTGATTCGACAGGACTTCCCAGCCGTCAGGTGCTGTCACCTCGAACGTGAAGGGCACCTTGAGGTCCGGCTGCTCGAAGCAGGCGAAAACACGTCTGGCGTCGGCGGGCTCGTACTGCGTGTACAGATACGTCTGATCGTCGGCGTCGTCGACGAATCGGTGCAGCCCTTCGCCGGAACGGCTGTAGTGGCCGTGAGCTGCCACGCGAACGACGTTCGATCCGCCGAGTCCGCGCAGCACAATCCGGGATCCGTCGTACTCCACCGGAATCGACGCACCGTCGACCTCTACGGAATCGACTGCAGCACCGATGAAGTCGAGCCACGTGGACTCCGCCGACGACGTCAGATCAATTGTCGCGACGGTCGAAAAGGTCTTCGACGCGGAGTCCGCCGCCGATCGCAGATCCAACTCCACCCGGTACCCGGTGACGTCAATGATTCGAGATCGTTCGGCGACTTCGCTTCGATTCAGGTTCGCAGTACTCACGCACTCGATCCTGCCAGGCCGCGCACGGCGATGTGAGCCGCAGTGTGTCTATCCCTTGAACGCGCCCTGCCAGACGGTGTCGAACGGCGTGTGTGCCGAGACGCGGCCTTCGATGCCCGCCGTGACGAACTTCTTCGCCAGAGCGACGGCTTCTCCCACGTCGGCGCCCTTTGCCAGTTCGGCGGTCACCGCGGCGGCCAGCGTGCAACCGGCGCCCGAGACGCGCTCTTCGCCGACCTTGGGGGCAGAGAGAACCGTCACGTCGGTCCCGTCGAACAACACGTCGACAGCGTCGCCACCGGCGAGTTCGACCCCGCCCTTTGCGAGCACGTACTTGGGTCCCAGGTCATGGATACGACGTGCGGCATCGATGAGGTCGTCGACGCTCTCGATGCTGTCCATTCCGGCGAGGGTGCGTGCCTCGAAGAGGTTGGGTGTGACGACAGTGGCGAGCGGCAGGATCGAATCACGAAGTGCCGTATCGGTATCGAGAGCCGCACCGGGCTCCTGGCCCTTGCAGATCAGGACCGGGTCGAGGACGACGTGGCGCCAGGGCTGCCGACGCAATCCCTCTGCCACAACCTCGATGGTGGCGGGCGTGCCCAACATGCCGATCTTGACGACGTCCAGATCGTGAGCCGCAGTGGCAGCCTCGATCTGATCAGCGATCACGTCAGGAGCGATGGGCACGAAGCGATGACCCCAGTTGTTCTTGGGATCGAACGAGACGATGCACGTGGTGGTCGCTACGCCGTAGACGTCCAATGCCTGGAACGTCTTCAGGTCGACCTGCAGGCCGGCACCGCCAGTCGCTTCGGACCCAGCGATGACATAGGCGAGGTCAACCACAGCACAATCTCCTTCTTCGGACTTTCGAAACGCGCGTGGATGGCCACGAACGCGGGGCCCAGTTTATCAACCGGCCCGACGTCGAGTTTTCGCCTATGCGGCCACCGGGGTCCCCCACGCGACGTCGTTGTCCTCGTACCCGAACGGCGGACCGACGAATTCGCCACCACAGGTGATCAGAGCGATGGTCTCGGGTCCGTCGAGAGTGTTCAATCGCTCGACCGGCAGCTCGCCGTCCTTGCCGTAGTGATCGACCGCATCGATGCGGTAGTTCCAGACCTGTCCCCCGGCGCCCGTCACGGTCACGATCGAGCCGATGTCCAAGGTGGAGAACTTCTTCCCGAAACCGTCGCCTTGATAGATATCGTTGATGTGGCCGGTGATCACCACGGTGCCCGCGCCGGAGCCGGGAAAGGCCGAGTCCGCCCACCATCCGATCTCGTTGACGTCCTCGGGCGGAACGAGCGAGCCGTCCGTCGTCGTTTTGATCGGCAGGATGTCAGCGGTGCTGTCGCCTATGCGCAGCGTGCTCGGGACATCCGGACTGTCGACTGAGGCGCGAACTGCCGGCGGCAAATCTTCCTGGCCGGTCGCGAGGACTCGAGTCGGCGAGTTCCCGTCGTCGGAACATCCGCCGACCAGGAACATCGTTGCCACTGCCGCAGCGACGCATGTCCGACGGATCACAGATCCGTGTGTCGCTGTCACGGACGAGAAGTCGGGCCGGACGGGACCTGGGAAATCGGAACGCGGTTTCCGACGTCGCGACCGGGAAGCGCGCCTCCGTTGTCCCCGACGCCCCCGCCGGAACCGTTGTCGCCGTCACCACCGCCGTTCCCGCCACCACCTGGGCCTGGACCGGGGCCGGGGCCGGGACATTCACCTCCCGGATCGGTAGTGTCGCCGCTCAAAACGATCTTGACCGCAGAGAGGTTGACTGTCCGATTCTGGGCTACCTGACCCGGAGTGGCGACATCGAAGGCGAGCTTGGCACGTACGGGGATGACCGAACCGTCGTCAGCGTCGGTGACCGTTGACCCTGACCGGCCGAGATCTTGGGTCAACGTCATTCTGGAGATCAAATCCTGATCTCCGGTCAAGCCGGCGCCGTCGATCCGAAGCGTGCCTCGGACGGGACTTCCGTGGGCTCTGATCGTCACCGACGCGCGAAACTCGAGGATGTCTCCGGGCACGGTTCGCCATGCCTCGATCGAGTTGATTTTCGTTCCCGGTGAACCAGTCGAGATGTCGTACCAACCGTCGATCACGGCCGGATCGAGTGACATCGAATTTTCGTTGATTTCCGAGTTGCACGCGCGGGTGAGCGCGACGGGGGCAGCCGATCCCACCGCGGGGAGTGCTGTCGACACAACGGTCGCCAAGACGAAGGCCGTCGCGGTGATGCCCGCGGTACGCCTGCCGAAGATCGTCATTCTCTCGCTACTCTTTTCCGCGGACCGTAGCTTCCGGTCAATTCAGTCAAAATACCAGTACAGCTGGACAAATAGGTCGAATTCCGTGCCGAATTATTCTTGTTTTCTGTGAACTTCGGTTACGAGCAATTCCTCCGCACACGCGTTCCGGCAAGGGATACATCGCATCCACAGGGGCCAGAAGTTACATTTCACCCGCACGTCGGAGCAGGACGCACTGATTTCTCACCGCATTGGACAGGTATTTCCGTTTCATAGCGGTCAGCCGGTGGAACAACGATCACTACAACGAGCGTGCCGGGCACGTGTCCGGTCGCCCCCACCGAATCAAGGGAAACCGTCATGTCGGATACAACGTCAGTCAAGCAGGGTTTCGCGGTAGGAACATCGATCGGGGCAGCCGTCATCTTGGTGACGGTCGGCATCGTGCAGTTCTTCCAGGGACTCGCTGCCGTCGCCGAAAACGAAGTGTTCGTAGTCGGGATCGACTACGTCTATCAATTCGACCTGACGACGTGGGGTTGGATCCATCTCGTGCTGGGCGCGCTCGTCGCTCTCGTCGGGCTCGCACTGTTCACCGGAGCGGCCTGGGCGCGAGTGTCGGCCGTCGTGATCTGCGCGATCTCGATCATCGCGAACTTTTTGTGGCTGCCGTACTACCCCTGGTGGTCGACTCTCATCATCGCGCTGAACATCGTCGTGATCTGGGCGGTGTCGACGTGGAAGCCAAGCCATTCGACAAACGCCGCGGCGCACACATCGTCAACGCCGACTCGATCTGCTTGAGTTGAAAGTATGTGCAGGTGGATGGCGTATTCGGGAGAACCGATACTCGCCCATGACTTGCTGTTCCGACCACAGCACTCGCTGATCGACCAGAGCCTGCATTCTCAACTCGGGGCCACGACGACAAATGGCGACGGCTTCGGAATCGGCTGGTACGGGGAAGGCCCACAACCGGCAGTGTTCAAGAGCATCGAACCCGCGTGGAACGACTCGAACCTGCGCGAAGTCACCTCTCAACTGCGGACCCCTCTGCTGTTCGCTCACATCCGCGCCTCGACGGGAACTGCAGTGCTGCGCAGCAACTGTCACCCGTTCCGGCACCGGCAATGGTTGTGGATGCACAACGGTTCACTACACGGATTCCACGACATGAAACGGGAATTGGTGACTGCCATTGATCCGTCGCTCTTTCCGGATCTCGAAGGATCGACGGACTCGGAAACTCTGTTCTTCCTCGCGCTGACGTTCGGCCTGACCGACGATCCGTTCGAAGGTGTCGCGAGGGCCGTCGGATTCGTCGAGCACACGGCTCGCTCTCAGGGAATCGACAATCCGGTTCAGATGACCGTCGCGACGTCGGATGGCATCTCCACCTGGATCTTTCGCTATTCCAGCGAGCACCAGTCGAGGTCGTTGTTCTTCTCCACCGAGATTTCCACGCTGCGCAAGCTCCATCCAGAGGTGGAAGCACTGCACCATCTGAGCGAGGAGACCCGAATCGTCGTCTCCGAGCCTCTGCGCGACCTTCCTGGCGCCTGGAACGAGGTTCCCGAATCCGCCGCAGGCGTCATCCGGCCCGGACGGGACGAGATGCGGACCTTTGTGCCGATCCCACCAGCCTGAGTGGGTCATGCAACCAAGCATAGCTGTGAAATAGCTTGCATTCGAAGCGCTTTCACGAAAACTGAGAAAACGGAAACTCGGCACACTAGTCACGCGAGAGGATGAGCCGGAAAGCCAAGCGAGCCTTCTCCGTATCCGGAGTGCCACCGGTGAGCAAATCGTTGTAGATGAACGACTCACCCACGCGAACCAGCAGATATGCCATGTCCTCGACGGGCAGGTCGGGCCGAATCTGCTCTGGTATTTCAGCCTCGATCAGCCTTCGCACGGATTCGACCATCGTGCCCTGAATCGGCCCCAGTCCAGTTGTGAGTATGCACAACGCCTTTTGCGGTTCGCGAGTCAAATACGTCCGGAAGAATTCGGTCTCGATTGTCGCCCGTGCATGGTAAGTGAGGACGTCGACAACCCTTGACGCTCCGCTTCCACTGCACTCCTCGAGGCCCATCCGCCATGTTCGGCGCGCCAGCGAATCGAGCACGTCACCGGTAATTGTGTCGCGATTCCCTGCACGCCGGAACAACGTGGTCCGATCCACCCCCAACTCGGTAGCCAAAGCGTTCACATCGAGCGGTTTTCCGGCTGCGAACTGTCGGCGGGCAGCACTCAACGCTTCCGCGCGGATGTCACGTGTCTCGGCCATGGAGTGAATGTATCGCTGACGACGTGCTGGTCGGTAGCCGGAGAGGATCAGCCGGCGCCATCGACGGCAATCGTTGCAACATTCATTGACTTTGTTGCAGGTGAGTGTTTATGGTTCCCCGGTACGTGATTCCAGTCACAACAGTTCAGTTGTTTACGGAGGAATGCGATGAACGATCACACGTGGACGACCCGACGATGAGCCCACTTCTGCAAGTACGAGACCTCACGGTTGACATTGGGACAGAATCGATTTCGAACAGACTCCTCGACCGAGTGAGCTTCGAGTTGGGGCCGGGCGAAATCACCGGCCTCGTAGGCGAGAGCGGGAGCGGAAAGACACTGACCGGACTCGCTCTGCTCGGTCTCTTGCCCCGTACGGCAACAACCAGCGGAAGCATCCGTTTCGAAGGACAGGAACTTGTGGGTCTGCCCGCCGCCGAGTTGAGGAAAATACGCGGTCGCGACGTCAGTATGGTCTTCCAGGACCCGAGCTCGGCTCTCAATCCCTCCGTCAGCATCGGTCGCCAGATCGTCGATGTGTTGAAGGCCCACCGCGACATCACGAAAGTCGATGCGGAGGACGTAGCTACAGATCTTCTCCACCAGGTCGGTCTGGCCGACCCGAGCAGAACCTTGAAGTCGTACGGGTACGAGCTTTCTGGCGGGATGTGTCAGCGGGTGATGATCGCGATGGCCCTGGCATGCGGTCCGAAGTTGCTGATCGCGGACGAACCGACAACAGCGCTCGACGTCACCATCCAAGCTCAGATCGTCGATCTCCTTCGAGAACTGGCCGAACAGCGCGATCTTGCCGTGTTGCTGATCAGTCACGACCTCGCGGTTGTCGCCGAGGTCGCGGATCGAGTCATCACCATGTTTCGCGGCGAGATCGTCGACGTCGCGCCGCGAGACGTGCTGCTTCGCCAGCCCGCGCATCCCTACACGTTCAGCCTTCTCGAGGCCGCACGCTCGACATTCGAAGAAATCTCCTCCCAATCACCCAAGGCGCGAGGCGATTTCACGACCAAAGCCCTTGCTCACAGCGTCGGTTGCCGATACGTCGCCCGGTGCAACTACTCCGAGGAACTCTGCATATCCGATCATCCACTTCTGATCGGGTCATCGGAATCGGCAACAAGATGTCACCGCAGTTCCGACCTCGAGTTACTCGGACTGGTGAGCTGATGAGCAACACCGACATCATCGTCGATGTTCGGAATCTGGCCGTCGAGTACGGAAGAGGCCGAAAAACTCTTCGAGCAGTCGATGACGTCAGCTTCTCGGTGCAGAGGGGTGAAACCCTTGCAATCATCGGCGAATCAGGGTCAGGAAAGTCGTCGACAGCTCACGCCCTCGCGGGTCTGGTGGCTACGGCCGCAGGCTCCATCACGATGAATCTCGACGACCCGGCGTTCGGGAAGGGCGGATCTTCCCATCTCATTTTTCAAAACCCTACGTCGGCCTTGAACAATCGGATGACCTCATGGGCTTGCGTAGCTGAGCCGATGGTGCCAGGGCGTCTGCGCATCCCACAGTCCTTGCGGCCGAAAGCCGTCGAGCTGTTGCGTCGGGTCGGTCTCGGCGCCGAGCTTGCCGACCGCCTCCCGACCCAGCTCTCCGGCGGCCAACGCCAACGCGTGACCATCGCTCGTGCACTTGCCTCCAAGGCGCCACTGATCCTCTGCGACGAACCTGTTGCCTCCCTGGATGTTTCGCTTCAGGAAGAGGTGCTGCAACTTCTTGCCGATCTCCGAGAAGAACATGACCTCACGTACATCTTCATTTCGCACGATTTGGGTTCGGTGGCCCGAATCGCCGATCGCGTCGCGGTGATGTACCTCGGCCGAATCGTCGAGATCGGACCGGTTGCCACGGTCCTGAGGACTCCATCTCACCCCTACACGCAGGCACTTCTCGCCGCGGCCCCGCACATCGAACTCGAGCGGCGCAGTCGTCGGAAAGCATTGGTGCGGGGCGAGTTACCCGACCCACGGAATCCACCCTCGGGCTGTCGATTCCGCACCCGCTGCCCGTTTGCGATGGAGCGCTGTGCGTCGGAAGCGCCGTCACTTCGCGCGGCCTCGAATTCCGCACACAGCTCCGCCTGCCATCTATCGTCCCCGGCCACATCGACCGGAATCTCCAACCCGCCGCGGTAAATGCGTGCCGCGTCAGTCTCCCCATTCCGAGAAGACCAAAGCGAAAGTCCACCATATGAATCGACGTCTGTCTTTGCGATCCCGATATCCGATCACACGCTTCCAGAATCATGGGAAAAGTGACCCGCGTGTGCTGGTAGCTGCCGTCGCACTTTCTGCTCTCGTGCTCAGCGGCTGTTCGAGCAGCGCCACCGGTACCGCCGGCAGTACCGGACCTGCCGATCCGAACGCCGAACTCAAGGTCGCGACATCGCACGTTCCAGCTTCACTCGACCCGTGTGCGGGAAACATCGGATACGACATCGACTACTTACAGTTGATGTATGCACCACTGATCGATGCTGAACCTGCCACCCAGAAACTGCGGCCCGGAATCGCCAGCGAGTGGGGTTTCTCCGGACCGGACAACCTCACGTTCGAGATGACGTTGCAGAACGGCTTGACCTTTCACGACGGTACAACTCTCGATGCAGCAGCAGTCAAGGCAAGCATGGAACACTGTTTGAGTCTCGGAATCGTTTCCGTCCCGACGATCAAGAGCATCGAAGCAACGTCCCCAGATCACATCACGATCTCGTTGAGTTCACCTACCTCCGGCTTACCAGGCTGGCTCAACGGCAGATTGGGAATGGTGGTCTCCCCCACTGCGCTGGCAGCAACAGGGGCAGACTTCGCCAACAAGCCTGTAGGCGCAGGGCCGTACACATTCACCAGCGCAGTCCCGAACAGTTCATACACATTCAGTCGATTCGACGACTACAAACCGGCGGGTCCACCCAGCCCTCAGCTCGCCAAGATCCAGATCCAGGTGATCTCCAATCCCACAGCGCTGACAAATGCCCTGACATCGAACGCTGCGGATTTTGCATACGGGCTCACACCGTCGAGTGCTCCGATCCTCGAACGCAACCCCAACCTGAACGTCAGTCACGACCCGAGACTCGGAGTTGCGCTCGTCGTGATCAACAACAAGAACCCCGTGGTCAACGATGTCCGCGTTCGTCTGGCGATGCAATACGCGCTCGACCGCAAGGCAATTGCGCGAGCCGCACTGGACAGCACGGAAGGAACTGCGGCGTTCGGTCAATATCCTCCCGGTTCGCAGTTCTACGACGAGCAAACCGAAGACGCATGGCCGTACGACCCGGAGAAGGCCAAATCGCTGCTAGCGGAGGCGGGGTATCCGAACGGGGTCACCGTGCGCGGACTAGCAGGCAACCTACCGCCGTACTCGACCAACGCGGTCCTTGTCGGAGAACAATGGGAGAAGGTCGGCATCAAGGTCGACTTCGTCGAAATGAGTGGACCTCAGGCGATTACGGAGTTCGTCGCACACAACAGCGCGGACGTCTTCAGCGTGGGATGGCCCACGCGAGCATCCGCACCGCTCAATTTCGAAGCCTCTCTGGGTTCGCGATCGTACTTCCGGCAAAATTCCGTCCCCAACGAGGAGTTGGAGAAGCTAATCGCACTGCTGAACAACACGTATGACGAAACCGCTCAGCTCGACATCGTCAAACAGATCAATCAAGTCGTGATCAAGTCCGCTGAGTACGTACCGTTGTACTTCACTCCCGACGTGGTCGCTTACACGAAGAACGTCCACGGGGCCGTTCCTGCTCTGAACGGATCCCCCAATCTCACATACCTCTCGAAGTCATGACAGCGACCGTCGTATCACACGAGAATTCGGTGATGCCCGAACCTGAGAGCGTTCCGACTCGAAACTCTCACCGATCGCCCGTCAATCCATATATACGGATGATCGCCGTCCGGTTCGCGCAAATCATTCCGACCGCGGTTATCGCCAGTTTCATAACCTTTGCCCTTATCCGGATAATCCCCGGTGGACCAGCCGAGGCACTTCTCGGTCCGAACGGCAGCGATGAAGCGATCGCGGCACTCAACGAGCGCCTCGGATTGAATCAACCTCTGCTGGTCCAGTACTGGAACTGGGTGGTGTCGGCTCTGCACGGAGATCTGGGAACGTCGCTACAGAACAGCGCCCCCGTCGGCCCACAGATCCTTGCGCGGCTGCCGGCGAGCGCCGAGCTCGTTGTACTCGCACTGTTACTCTCCACCGTCGTCGCCATACCGCTCGGTGTGTGGACCGCGACGCGGCAGGGACGACGCAGCGATGGCCTGACCCGCACGGTTTCAGGGATCGGACTCGCGGTGCCGGACTTCTTCCTCGCTATCGTGCTGGTCGATGTCTTTGCCCTCGGCTTGGGAGTTCTACCGGTGCTCGGCTGGGTTACTCCGGGCGACGGTGTGATCGACAATCTGAGCCATCTCGTCCTACCTGCAACGGCACTCGCTGCCGGCGCAGCATCGATTGCGGTCCGGCAGACCAGGGCCGCGATGATCGAGACGCTGTCCGGTGACTACGTGCGAACCGCGCGTGCGATGGGTATCGACGAGCGGAAGATCGTGTGGCGCTACGCGCTACGAAACATCGTTCCCACCATTGTCACAGTCTATGGATTGCTCGCCGTGGCGATGCTGGGTGCGACGGTCATCCTCGAGCAGATCTTCGTGCTACCGGGCCTCGGCAGCGCTTTGGTCATCGCGATCGACACGCGAGATTATCCGATGCTTCAAGGCATCGTGTTGCTGTTCGTCGTGATCGTGCTTCTCGTGAACATCCTGGTCGACGTCGTCAACAACATGATCAGCCCGCAATTGAGAAAGGGAACGATCTCGTGAGCCAACTCGTAGTGACCAGTGCAGGCGAATCTCGTTCCAAGTGGCCTCGTTACCGACTGACGCCCGGATTATGGCTCAGCTACTGCTTTCTCGGAACGCTGATAGCGGCGTCCGTCTTGGCCTCGTTCGTGGCTCCGCACAGTCCGACCGATCAGAACCTGACCAACACGTTCGCCGGTCCGAGTGCACAGCACCTGCTTGGCACTGACGGCTTCGGTCGTGACGTGCTCAGTCGATTAATCTGGGGAGGACGCTCCGCCTTCTTCGGCGTCGCGATCGCTGTCGCTGTCAGTCTGCTGTTGGGAATTCCGTGGGGGTTGATCGCCGGATACTGGCCACGCTGGATCGGCGCGTCACTCCTCCGGGTGGCGGACGCATTGCTGGCATTCCCAGGTTTGGTTCTCGCAGTGGCTATTACCGGTGTTCTGGGGCCGAGCCTGATCACGTCGATGTCAGCGCTCGGAGTCGTCTATGCACCCACAATTGCAAGAATTCTGGCTGCCGGGGTCAGCGAAACGAGGAACCGAGACTTCGTTCTGAGCGCGCGACTCTCAGGATGCCCGCCGCACGTAGTGCTCCTGCGTCATCTTCTTCCGCACGCAATCGGGCCGGTTGTCGTTCAGGTGACCGTGCTCACCGGCCTGACTTTTCTCGCGCAGGCGGCACTCTCATTCCTGGGGTTGGGAATACAGCCCCCCACTCCGAGTTGGGGCGGTGACTTATCCGATGCGTACCTGCACATCTTGAGTGCACCACAACAGATTCTCCCCTCCGGCATTCTGATTTCATTGGTCGTCCTGGCCGTCTACCGAGTGGGTGATGCCGTCCGGGACCGCATGTATGTCAGAGGGAGATAGCCGGCGTAGAACAACCATCCGACTCTACTGTTCGAAGACCACACCACCAGCATGAAGGATTATCGATGACCTCGATCGCACCAGAAACCGCGCGCCGCGTCTTCCGTGGAGCCGAACCGATACACGGCATGATCTACTTCACCCCTTTCGGCGCGGAAGCCTATGCTGCACTGGGCTTTACGCATCCTCGAATGGGGTACTTCGCTTCGCGGTCCGCACCCATGGGTGCAGTAGCGGCAGAAGTCACCATCGCTACCTTCTTCAACTTCAACCCCGAACTGGTACACGCGGTCCTGCCGAATGCCTGGACGATCGCCACCCACGAACAGATCTTGGCCGCTCGACTCGACGCTGTCGACCGTTCGCTGCGCAAGGCATGGGGAGAACATGTCGACGGCGCCGAGGTTCGAGAAGCCGCCGAACTCGCACGTCGAGCAGCGGAGCGCGCATGCAACAGACCGCAAGGTCGGCCGCTGTTCGGTGGACACGCATCCCTACCGTGGCCAGAAGAGCCCCATCTCGTGTTGTGGCATGCCCAATCCTTGCTCCGGGAATATCGCGGTGATTCTCATGTCGCCCTACTTCACACCGAAGGGCTCAACGGTGTCGAAGCGCTGGTAGTTCACGCCGCAACCGGTGATGTTCCTGCTGCTGCTCTGCAAATGAGCCGGGCATGGGACAACGATCAGTGGGCGGAAGGCGTCGAAAGTGTGCGGGCGCGTGGATGGCTCGAAGACGGCCCCGAGCTTCACCTGAACGAGGTGGGTCGCGATCGCCGGCAGAGGGTTGAGCATCAGACCGATGTGCTGGGGTCGTACCCGTACGAGGCGATCGGAGAGACCGGATGCAGTCGACTGATCGAAATCTCGGAACGTCTCTCCGGTGAAGTGATCGATGCAGATCTCGGATTTCCGGCAGCACTGGCAGCACGTCGCCGATTGCGTGCGTGACAGCAGGTCGTGAGTGTCGGACGTGGCTGGTGGTGATACGACGAGGGTGTCACCACCAGCCCCTTCACACGATTGTCGCCGAAGTCGGCTGCGCCCCGAATCTGCACAGTGAGAAGGCATCCGGATGAGACTGCCGTTGGGCCGAATTCGCGCTCCGTTTAGGTGATGATGGCTTGATGTGGAAACAGACATTCGGGTTTGCTTTGTTCGGGGCGGCCGTTGCCTTGGTCGCCGCGTCGCTGACACAGGGGTCTTCACAGGCATCGGCCACGATCACCCTCTTTTCGGGTGGCACGACAATCTCGGGCTTCGCGGGTGAACCGCAATGGAACTGGCCGATAGAGGCTGCGGTGATCGGCGCCCTTCTGGGCGCGCTGACCGGGTTCGTGCTCCTCCTCGCGGGCGTGCGAATCTCCGGAGGCCAGGACAATCGAATGGTCCGAACTGTGGTGGCAGGCCTCGCAGGCGTCGCGCTTGGGCTGACGCCCCTGTTGGTCTTGATCGGCATGGCATTCACCGGGTCGGTTGATATGGGATGGTCCCCGCTCCTGGTCTACGCCGTCAGCGGTCTTCTGGCCTATGGCCTTTCGGTCGCCGCCGTGTTCGGAGTTCTTCGCGCTGCCGGGGATCGACTTACTGTTCGCACCACACGAGCGGTGGCGGTGATACTTCCGGTAGGGGCGTTGGCGGCGACTGCTGCAGGCGTCGGTACTGCGTGGAAGCTGGGCTTCTCCACCGCCGCTCCCACCTGGATTGCAGTCGTACTGCTGGTGGTGCTCGTATTGGCCGTGACGTTCGTTGCGGCCCGGGCGTGGGCTCTACGGATGCAGCCTCACGACTTACCAGAAGTCGTATAAGCAGTGGACCGGTTGATTCCGACGGGCGCATCGAGATGAGGGGCGAGCGAATCTTCGCGGGACTCGTCGTCGGCCTTCTGCTCGGGCTGTTCGGCTATCTGCCGTTGGTACTCCTGTGGCAACACTTCGCAGATTTCCCGCAGCCGCAGCTTTATCCGAACCGTTCGTTCACGTCGTTCGGCCCCAACCCCCCACCGCTCACCTACTGGATAAGTTGGGCGGCGCCTGCCGCCGTGTTCGTCATTCTCGGACTTATGACTATTCCCAGCCGCATCGGCAGGCAATTCGCGTTGCCATTGGTGCTCGCGTTCCTTTCTGTGGCGGCAATGGTGGCGTGGTTCTGGATCTCGATGGAACTGTTCTTCAGCCCCGACTGATCACTCACTCGATCGCGTATTGCGAAGCCCGCCGCGAGCACGCGCAGTGGCGCGCTTGTTCTGCAAGGCGATCCCCTGATGCACCGCAGCAAGTACCAATGCCAGCACTGCCGCAGGGAGACTCCCCACCATCGACAGCAGAGACGGCATACCAGAGCTGAAAGCGGTAAAGAAACCCACCACTGCAGCACAAAGCATTGTCGCCGAGACGATCCAGGAAACGAATGGTCGCGGGATCACGGCTGGAATGACGCACACGGCCACCGGTAAGGCGAGCACCAAGAAGAGCTCTCGTCCGAAATAGTCATGAATCGAGCGGTAACAATCAGCAGAACTGAGCGGGCCGAGGCCTATTTCGCAATCGGTGATCTCATACAGCGGCCACTGTGCCGTCGCGGATCCTAGAATCCCGGTGGCAACCGCCAATACAACCCACGCGATCCGAATCCCCGTCATACGAAGAGATCATGCCAGTAACGAACATTGCGCTCCGGAGCAGAAAGCGATTACAACTCGAAAGAGGCGGAGATTACCTCTCGCGGTGGGACCGTTCTCAACGCGAGCGGCACACCATGTTCGACGTGCTCAACTCACGGGCTGGGTATCGAGCTTGATCGGAGCATCTGCCATCGTCGACAACTATTGGGAGACAGCACCTCTCTTGAGTGCGGGTATCGCAGTCGCTGTACTCGGAGTAGTTAACGGCCTGCCGAGTTTGATTGTCACCCTTATGCACAATCGACGTTCGCAAAAGGCTTGAAGTTTTCGACCACGTTTTGTGGAAGGGTGCTTGCATGGCAACACAACCGCATGGCCAGTCGATAACCCCGGCGTGGAAAGTATTCACGGCCATCGTTTTTGCAGGTGTTGTGGGCGCTGCCGTGACGTACTTCCGAGACGGGTCCACTTTGGCGATTATTGGCGGGATGGTCATCCTCGCGATTGGTCTGCCGCTTACTGTCTGGTCTATCCTGCGAATGCTGCGTGAGAATCGAGGACATCGCCTTCATTGGTGGAGAACACCGCCGGTCAATCCAAGGAACGTCGACCTGTCTCGTGCCGTCGGCATTCCGACTACAATTTTCGGTGCATTGACCATCTGGCTGAATACAGCAGGTTCGGCGCCCTGGTGGGTGGCAGCAATCTTTACCGCCATTCTGATCGCGCTCTTCGGAGCAATCGTTGCCGTCCACAATATTCGCCTCAGTCAGCGAACCTGAGCTAGCCTTCCGCCCATGCCGGTTTCTGCGGATGCTCGCGAGCGCCTTCGGTCTTACTTGGATCCAGATGACGAGATCCGGTACGTATTTCCAGCGGACGTTCTGATGAGCGCGAAACCGAGTGTGTTTGTCGTGATAAGCCGAAAGGCGATCACCGTCTTCTCGACGAGCTTTCGATCCAGAAAAGTGCCGAGGTCGATCCTCACCCAGTTTCCGAGAATGACCGTCCTCGGCCCGGTCGATACTGCGTCCACGCCGCACTTCACTGCGGCGGGCATAACGTACGAGATCGACGAAGAATATGTTGCAGTCGTGAACGCTGCCGACGCGGAGATCACGTCACCGCAGGACTTCCCGCGCGATCCGTTGCCGAACCTCTGAAGGCACAAACAAAAAAGGCAGTTTCTCATTTCTGAGAAACTGCCTTTTTGATCTAACTTCGGTCGGGCTGACAGGATTTGAACCTGCGACCACTTGACCCCCAGTCAAGTGCGCTACCAAGCTGCGCCACAGCCCGTCCCACGCCCTTGTTTCGGGCGCTTGGAAAGATTACATCAGGGACGGGCCGAAGTACCAATCGGCTGGTCAGAGCCGTTTCAGTACCGAATTGGACGCAGAATCAGCGGCCCTTGCGGTCACGCTTCTCGCGCACTCGGACGGATACGCGGATCGGGCTACCGTCGAAGTTGAACTCTTCACGCAGACGCCGCTCGATGAAGCGGCGGTAGCCGGCCTCGAGGAAGCCAGTGGTGAAGAGAACGAATGTCGGCGGGCGCGTGCTTGCCTGCGTCGCGAACATGATGCGAGGCAGGCGACCACCACGCATCGGCGGCGGTGTTGCTGCCACAACTTCCTTGAGCCAGGTGTTCAGGCGACCCGTGGGGATGCGCTTGTCCCAGGACTCCAGAGCCGTGTCGAGCGCAGGCACGAGCTTCGCCACTGCGCGACCGGTGTGGGCGGAGATGTTGACTCGCTGAGCCCACGGAACGCGGACCAGATCGCGGTCCACTTCCTTGTCCAGCATGAGTCGACGGTCCTCGTCCACGAGGTCCCACTTGTTGAATGCGATCACCAATGCACGACCCGTGTCGGCCACCATGCTCAGAACACGCAGGTCCTGCTCGGTGATCGGCTCGTGCGCGTCGATCAGCAGGATCGCGACCTCAGCGGCCTCGATCGCACTCTTCGTGCGCAGCGACGCATAGAACTCGGCACCGCTGGCATGGCTGACACGCTTGCGCAGACCAGCCGTGTCGACGAAACGCCAAGGGCGCCCGCCGAGTTCGACGATGGAGTCGACCGGGTCGACGGTGGTGCCGGCAACATTGTGCACGACGGACCGCTCGTCACCGGACAGCTTGTTGAGCAAGCTGGACTTTCCGACATTCGGCTTTCCGACGAGAGCAACACGACGCGGACCGCCGCCGGGGATACCTTCACGCGGGGTTTCCGGCAGCTTCTCGAGAACCTCGTCGAGCAGGTCGCCGGTACCGCGGCCGTGCGTCGCACTCACGGAGTACGGCTGACCAAGGCCCAAGGACCACAGCGCTGCAACCTCGGACTCGGTGCGTCCGTCGTCCACCTTGTTGGCAACGAGGATGACCGGAGTCTTCGAGCGGCGAAGCACGCGAGCGACAGCTTCGTCCGTCGCCGTAGCGCCGACAACAGCGTCGACGACCAGGAGAATGGCGTCAGCCGTTCCCATGGCCAACTCGGCCTGCCGGGCAACGGCCTGCTGAAGACCCTTTGCGTCGGGCTCCCATCCGCCGGTGTCCTGGACGAGGAAGCGTCGTCCGGCCCAGTTCGCCTCGTAGGAGACGCGGTCACGGGTAACGCCGGGGATGTCTTCGACTACCGCTTCACGACGGCCGATGATGCGGTTGACGAGCGTCGACTTGCCGACGTTCGGTCGACCGACAACAGCCAAGGTCGGGACGGCAATGTGCGCTTCGCCTTCGCCGTCCGCTTCGAGATCGGCGTAATCCCACTCCGATTCCTCGGACCAAGTTCCGTCACCGGCATATTCGGTTACCAGATCGTCGCTCACTGCACTGCTCCAGTTCTGTCGCTGACCACCAACAGCAACTTGGCGATCACATCTTCAATTCCCAATTCGCTCGTATCCACCAGAATGGAGTCGTCGGCAGGGCGCAACGGCGACACTGCCCGAGTCGAATCGAGATGGTCACGGCGCTGCACATCAGCCAGCACCGCTTCGTAATTGTCTTCACGGCCTTGGCCGACGTTCTGCGTATTGCGCCGTGCCGCACGGGTTTCCGCCGATGCGGTCAAGAAGATCTTGACGTCTGCATCGGGGAGTACGACGGTTCCGATGTCGCGACCTTCCACGACGATCCGGTCTGCGCTTGCCGCCAACTCACGCTGAGTGGCGACCAGCAGGTCGCGAACCTCGGGTACGGCCGACACTGCGGAGACAGCCTTGGTTACCGCGTCGCCGCGGATCTCCTCGCTGACGTCCGTGCCGTCGAGATGCACCTGCTCGCTGCTCGGATCGGTACCGATGGACCACGGCAACGCCGCAACGGCGGCCGTGATCGCGGCGGAATCCGCCAGATCGATTCCCTGACGCAGCACGTGCAGGGTCGCGATCCGGTAGATGGCTCCGGTGTCGAGGTAGCGAGCACCCAAACGCTGCGCCAACGCGCGAGAGACGCTGGACTTGCCGGTTCCGGACGGTCCGTCCATCGCGACTACCAGCGGCATGGACGAATCGGTCACAGGCCGACCGCCTCGTACAGTCCACCGACCTCGCTACGTCCGAGGACGCGCTGCGTTCCCGGACGCTGATCGCCGAGAGCGACAACTCCGACGTTGGTGCGAACCAGACGGACAACGGGGTGACCGACGGCATCGAGGAGACGACGCACGATGTGCTTGCGACCCTCGTGCAGAACCAGCTTGACGAGCGTCTTGCCCTCGTTGATCTCGAGCACTGTGAACGCGTCCACCTTGGCCGGACCGTCGTCGAGGGTGACACCGTCGCGCAACTGCTTGCCGGTGCTGCGCTCGACAACGCCGTGAACCGTGGCGAGGTACGTCTTCGGAACCTCGAACGACGGGTGCATCAGGCGGTGAGCCAGATCGCCGTCGTTGGTGAAGAGGAGCAAGCCTTCGGTGTCGGCGTCGAGACGGCCGACGTGGAAGAGTCGCTGACCCGACTGAACGCGCTCGGAGACGATGTCACCGACGCACGGACGACCGAGATCGTCGGACATGGTGCACTGCCAGCCACGCGGCTTGTTCATCGCGAGGTAGACGAGGTCCTTCTGCACGACGACGCGGACGCCGTCGACACGAACCACTGCGTTCTCGGGGTCGACACGCAGACCCTGCTCGACCACGATGCGGCCGTCGACCTCGACGCGACCCTGGTCGATCAGTTCTTCAGCTGCACGGCGTGATGCGACGCCGGCCTGAGCCAGTACCTTCTGCAAGCGGACGCCGTCGCCCTTCGGCGGGCCGTCGTGCTTGGTGATCTCGGCGTGCTGATGACGTGCCGGTTTGGCGTTGGACACCAACGGGTTCTGCGAGACGACGCGCTGCGGCTTCTCGGTCTTCGGCTTGCCACGCTTGTTGGTCGCCGGCGGTGTGGGAGCTGCCGGGCGCTTGCGCGGAGGTCCGTCGAACTTGGATCCACGAGGTGCGTTCGACCATGCGCCGCCGCGAGGAGCGTCGGGGCGTGCGCCGCGCTGATCGTCACTACGACGGTCGGCGCCACCGCGCGGTGCCCGACGGGCGTCTACGTGGGGAGTACGGCGGTCGTCGCTGCGCGGTCCGCGGCGATCGTCCGTGCGCGGGCCGCGCCGATCGTCGTTGTAACCACCACGGCGGTCGTCGGTGCGTGCGGGGCGGCGATCGTCACTGCGCGGCGGGCGACGGTCATCACTGCGCGGCGGGCGACGGTCATCATTGAATCCACCGCGACGGTCGTCCGTGCGGGGACGGTCGGATCCGGCGTTGCGGTCGTATCCGGAGGTACTGCGGGAAGTGTTGCTGCGTCCACCACGGGGCGCTTCGCTACGTGCGCCGCGGGGGGCGTCACTGCGTCCACCACGAGGTGCATCGCTGCGTGCGCCGCGGTTGTCGCGGGAGTTGTTACGGTCCGGTGTGCCATCTCGGCGAGCGGGATTGTTCACTTTTTTCCTGTCAGTTTTCTACTGTTTCCCGAGCGTGGTCGGGTCTTTCTCGGTGCTGACGACCGCCGGAATTCCCGTCAGTCGTCGACTTCGGTGTCCACTACGTCAGCGGGCACGTCTGCCTTGTTCATTCTCGCAAATCGCGGATCGGATTCCAGGCTTTCGCTGATGTCGTCGATGAGATCGACATCAGGCAAGAGCGGGGCCAACTCCGGGAGCTCGCTCAGCGAGGCCAGGCCGAGCCGTTCGAGGAACAGTTCGGTCGTGGAGTACCGTGTCGCGTTGGTTTCCGGGTCAGGCCCGGCTTCCGCGATCAGTCCGCGGGCAAGGAGGGTGCGTACCACCCCGTCCACGTTGACGCCTCGTACCGCACTGATCCGCGCACGAGTCAACGGTTGACGGTATGCGACTACGGCCAAAGTTTCCAATGCCGCCCTGGTCAATTTGGTGCGTGCGCCGTCCAATAGCAGCTTTTCCACATACGGGGCAAACTCTTGTCGCGTGTACAGACGCCATCCGTCGCCCGCGTAGCGCAGGTCCATTCCGCTGCCGCGAGCGGTCAATGCGGCCGACATCAACGTCAGACGTTGTTCGACGCGCTCCGGTGCGGTACCGGTGACAGATGCGAGTTGGTTCACTTCGGCCGGTGAGTCCACGACGAGCAGAAGCGACTCCAGCACTGCGTCGAGTTGATCGTCGTCGAGGTCGAAATCGGGGGCAGAATCTTCGGAAACCGCAGCGTCGTCAGTAGGCTCGATCATCTCGTCTAGCTGCGAAGATTCCGATTCCGTCGGCTCGGCGTTCATCCGTAGTCCTCCTCTGTGACCGGCGCGGCCGGATCGTCTCCGGTCCAACTCACCATCAGCGGTCCGAGGGCTTCGGGTTGCTCGAACACGATGACCTGCCGGCGATACAGCTCGAGCAACGCGAGAAATCTCGCGACTATCTCGACGGTGATCTCACACTCGGCAACGAGGTCCCCGAAGGGTGTCCACTCCCCTATGCCTCGCTCGCGCAGCAACTCGAGAATTCGCTCGGCCTGCTCGGGTATCGAGATATTGGACACATGGAGGTGATCGAGGCCCACCGTCGGCACCGGACGCGGTGTGAACACCGTCGCCGCGATCTCCGCAAAGCGCTGAGGGTCGACGCCCAACAACACCTCGGGCAGGAGTTCGGTGAACTGATCCTCGACGGCAACCGACCGCGGATAGCGCCGCAGTGCGGCTTCCTCCAACTCACCGAACAGCGCCGCAACTTGTTTGTACGCCCGGTACTGCAGCAGTCGCGCGAAGAGAAGGTCGCGGGCTTCGAGAAGCGCCAGATCCTCGGCGTCCTCGACCTGCCCGGCGGGCAACAGCCTTGCGGCTTTCAGGTCCAGAAGCGTGGCCGCGACGACCAGAAACTCTGTCGTCTGATCGAGACCCATCGCACTGCCGAGTTCCTTGGTGTACGCGATGAAATCGTCCGTGACGGTGTGCAGGGCGACTTCGGTGACATCGAGTTGTCGTTGATTGATCAGGTTCAACAGCAGATCGAACGGGCCTTCGAAGTTTCTGAGAGTGACTCGGAAACCGGCAGCCTTGGCTGCGGTCTGAGCGTCGGTCGGCACGTTCGGGTCGATCGAATCCGGCTCGACTTCGACCGAATCTTCTTGCGATGCAATCAGTTCCACTAACGACCAGACCGGTGAATGACCTCGCGGGCCAATGCTCGATATGCCTCGGCCCCAGCCGATTTTGGCGCCCACGTCGTGATCGGCTCACCGGCGACGCTGGTTTCGGGGAATCGAACGGTGCGGTTGATCACCGTGTCGTAGACGACGTCGCCGAACACCTCGACGACGCGCGCCATCACCTCACGGGCGTGCAGGGTCCGAGCGTCGAACATCGTGACGACGATGCCGGCCAACTCGAGCTTCGGATTGAGACGGTCGTGCACCTTTTCGACGGTGTCGTTGAGGAGTGCCAGGCCGCGCAGGCTGAAGTACTCGCATTCCATCGGAATGATGACCGAATCGGCGCAGGCCAGCGCATTCACGGTGAGCAGGCCAAGCGACGGCTGGCAGTCGATGAGCACGTAGTCGTACCGATCGAGAACAGGGTGCAACACGCGCCCCAAGGTCTGCTCACGCCCGACCTCGGTGACCAATTGGATCTCGGCGGCCGAAAGGTCGATGTTGCTGGGGAGCAGGTCGAGGCCGTCTACCCGAGTGCGCATCAACACATCGTCGATGGACACACGTGGTTCGACCAGAAGGTTATGGACGGTCAGTTCCAGGTCATGATGCTGAACGCCCAGTCCGGCAGACAACGCGCCTTGGGGGTCAAGATCCACCAGGAGCACTCGACGACCGTATTCAGCCAACGATGCACCCAGGTTGATGGTCGACGTCGTCTTGCCGACGCCGCCCTTCTGGTTGCACATCGCGATGATCATCGCGGGCCCGTGGTGCGCCAACGGTGTCGGTTGGGGTACCTCGCGGACCGGGCGGCCTGTCGGGCCGAGTTCTTCCGCGGAAACGGTGAGGGTTTCCGCAGGTGGAGAGGCTACTGGCGTCGTATCTATTTCGAACATCGCCTCTGGTTCGGAGGGTACAGCTGGTGCTGATTCGTTCACGCGCTCGAAGAGTTGGGCATTGACATGCGGCGGCGCGGACTCCGCCGCTGGTGGCTGCGATGTCGACACGGTCCGATGCTCCCCTACTCTTTCGGCGGTTGCTCTCGGCGCCGGCAAACCCCCGAAACTGCGGTGGAGGCCGCTCGCGCTCCTTGAACGCTACCGCTTACATCACCGAATGGTCTCGCAGACACGCATGAGCCAACCAACCCCTAACGGGCACGCGGGTGTGCCTGAGCCCACACTTCGCGCAACGCGGTGACGGTGACCAGTGTGTAGATCTGCGTGGTGGTTACCGAAGCGTGGCCAAGGAGTTCCTGCACGACACGTACGTCCGCGCCGCCGTCCAGCAGGTGTGTGGCAAACGAGTGCCTGAGCGTGTGGGGTGAGACGTCCGCCTTGATTCCCGCCGACGCCGCCGCATCCTGAAGAATCTGCCACGCGCTTTGACGCGACAGGCGGCCCCCGCGGGCGTTGAGAAACAGGGCAGGAACACCGCGTGTCGCCAGGCTGGGGCGCCCACGGACGAGATACGCGTCTACGGCGGCGATCGCAGGCCTGCCGACGGGGACGATCCGTTGCTTTCCGCCCTTGCCTTTGAGGAGCACGGAACGGGTTTCGGTATCGATGTCGTCGACGTCCAGATCGATCGCCTCGGTGATTCGCGCTCCGGTCGAGTACAGGAGCTCGAGCAGAGCGCGATCCCGCAGGTCGCGGGGCCCGTCACCGGCCGCACCGCCACCCGAAGCGTCCAGCAGGGCGATCACGTCGTCGAGAGGCAGGGCCTTGGGCAGCTTGCGTCCGGGCGTCGGCGGCTTGACCGTTCGGGCCACGTCAACGCTGACCAGACCTTCGGCGGCGGAAAACTTGTGGAATCCGCGAACCGCGATCAGGGTGCGTGCTGCCGAACTGGCCGCCAATGGTACGACGCCGGCCTCGGAGTCACCGAGCCGCAGATGTGTCACGAATTCGGTGACGTCGTTTTCCGTCACGCCCGCGACGTCGTCGATGCCGCGTCCGTTCAGGTACTCCGCGTACCGATTCAGGTCACGGCGATACGAAAGTAGAGTGTTGCGCGCCGATCCTCGCTCGACCGCTAGATGGTCGAGATACGAGTCCACCTGTCGGGCAAGCACTTCAGGCTCGCGACTTGCGTTCTCCGAATGCGCGCGGACGATCGGGCCACGGTGCGTCGGCGGGGCGCAGCGGCTTTCCCGTCGCACGTGCGGTGGCGATCGCGAGAATGCCCGATACCGCTGTGGCATTGACGATGTCGCCGCGTAGCGCCATGTCGACGGCGTCGGCGAGCGGAACCCGCGAAATCTCGAGATCGGCTTCTTCGTGTTCGGGATCGTCGCGCTTCACCTCGTGCAGCCCTTCGGCGAGGAAGACGCGAACCGCCTCGTCCGTGAACCCGGGTGAGAGAGCGACATCGACCAGCACCGACCATCGATCGGCGCCGAGTCCGGTTTCTTCGCCCAGTTCGCGCGCTGCCGCCTCGACCGGGCTCTCCCCCGGAGCGTCGAGCAGACCGGCAGGGATTTCCCACAACCGGTGCCCGAGCGGGTGACGGTACTGGTGAATCAGCACAAGATTGTCGCGCTCGTCCAGTGCCACGACGGCAACGGCGCCGTGATGCTCGACGACTTCCCGATCGGCACGCTGACCACCAGGCATCGCAACGGTGTCGACACGCAACGCGATGATCGCGCCCGTGTAGACCGTCTTGGAGCCGAGGGTGTCGAATTCGTGCCGACCGGGATCGCTCATGTGTGGCTAGACCTTTTCCACGTTCTCGACTGCAGCGTCTAGCGCCGTCTCGGTGGCAGCGGTGTCGATCTTCTCGTCACCGTGGACGTCGACGGGCAGGCGCTCTTCGAGCTTGTACGTCAACGCTGCTTCGACGAAGGCAGCGAACAGCGGGTGCGGGCGCGTCGGGCGGCTCTTGAGCTCCGGATGTGCCTGGGTGGCAACGAAGAACGGATGCTGCTCACGCGGGTACTCGACGAACTCGACCAGGTGGCCGTCCGGTGAGGTTCCGCTGAACTGCAAGCCGGACTTGGCAATCCGATCGCGGTAGGTGTTGTTGACCTCGTAGCGGTGACGGTGACGCTCGGAAACGTCCTCGGTTCCGTAGGCCTGAGCGACGACGGAACCCTTGGTCAGCACGGCCGGGTAAGCACCCAGACGCATGGTGCCACCGAGGTCGGCGTCACCGGCGATGACGTCTTCCTGATCAGCCATCGTCGAGATGACCGGGTGCTTGGTGTCCGGCTCGAACTCGGCCGAGTTGGCATCGTCGAGACCGACGCTACGAGCAGCTTCGATGACGACGCACTGCAGACCCAGACACAGACCCAGCAGCGGCAGCTTGCGCGAACGTGCGAAACGGATCGCGCCGAGCTTGCCTTCGATGCCGCGGATGCCGAAGCCGCCCGGGATCAGAACACCGTCGACGTCACCGAGAGCGGCCTGCGCTCCGGCTTCGGTCTCACAGGCATCCGACGGGACCCAGGAGATCTCGACCTTGGACCGGTTCGCGAATCCACCGGCGCGCAGTGCCTCGGTGACGGAGAGGTATGCGTCGGGCAGGTCGACGTACTTGCCGACCAATGCGACGCGCACGGTCTCACGCGGCTGGTGAACACGATCGAGGAGGTTGCCCCACACGGTCCAGTCGACGTCGCGGAACGGGAGACCGAGCTGGCGAACGACGTAAGCGTCGAGGCCCTCGCGGTGCAGAACCTTCGGGATGTCGTAGATCGAGGGAGCATCGGGCGTCGAGATGCAGGCGTCGACGTCCACGTCGCACATCAGGGCGATCTTGTTCTTGAGGCCCTGCGGAACGTCACGATCGCAACGAAGGATCAGCGCGTCGGGCTGAATGCCGATGCTGCGCAACGACGCAACCGAGTGCTGCGTGGGCTTGGTCTTGAGTTCTCCGGAGGGGCCGAGGTACGGCACGAGGGAGACGTGCAGGAAGAAGACGTTGTCGCGGCCGACGTCGTGGCGGACCTGGCGAGCGGCTTCGAGGAAGGGCTGCGATTCGATGTCGCCGACCGTTCCACCGATTTCGGTGATCACGACGTCCGGGCGGTGTCCCTGCAGATCCGGACCGCTCATCTCGAGGATGCGACGCTTGATCTCGTCGGTGATGTGCGGGATGACCTGAACGGTGTCACCGAGGTACTCGCCGCGGCGTTCCTTGGCGATGACCGTCGAGTAAACCTGGCCGGTGGTGACGTTCGCCTGGCCGGAGAGGTCACGGTCGAGGAACCGCTCGTAGTGTCCGACGTCGAGGTCGGTCTCGGCACCGTCTTCGGTAACGAAGACCTCGCCGTGCTGGAAGGGGTTCATGGTGCCCGGATCCACATTGAGATAGGGATCGAGCTTCTGCATGGTCACGCGCATTCCCCGCGCGGTCAACAACTGTCCCAGGCTCGAGGCGGTCAAACCTTTGCCGAGCGAGGAAGCTACACCTCCGCTGACGAAGATGTGCTTGGTGGCGGTACGCGTGTTAGTGCGTGACTGTGGCAAAGGGGCTCCCGTGACGACTGTGCAGGGCTTGGTCTGATGAAGCATGCTGGGGCCTGCCGACCCACGGGATTTCACGGTAACACCTATCGGGGGTCGGTGCCTACAACGCGCCGACTTTCCGCCCCCGATGTGACCGGCGTATCAATACCGGGGTGTTCAGTTGGTGGGTGCGCCGACGGTGACCGCCGCCGCTCCCGGTCCCGTGCCGTAGCGGCCGGCGCCGCCGTTCAACTGTTCCTGCAGCGCCAACGGCGTGGTGATCTTGCCCGCTTCCCGGTCGATGTTGTCGATGGTCGTCAAGCCCGCTGAGAGCGCCGCGTCCGCACGTGCGACGGCAACCGGACCACTGCCCTCGGCCGAGCCAGGCCGGCCGGCGAGAATCGTTCCTGCGCCGCGTCCGTCGAGAGCACCGGCGAACCGGGCGATGACGGCGCCGCGGTTACCCGTGGCTGCGTCGGATTCACTCTTGTTGTCGCCGGTGAGAACCACGGCGAGCTGAGCCGGCTTGACCGCTCCGTCGTCGTAGCTGATGAAACCGGCGCTACGCAGCGAGTCGAGCGCGAGATTCATCTCGTCCGGAGTGCTCTGCGGTTCGCTGTTCTGCCCGTTGAGAAGCAGAACCGAACCCAGCAGATCACCCGCGAGACTGCCCTGATCGACCGCACCGGTCTTGAGGGTGATGCCTGCAGGAATGACGTTGGTGACGACGGTCCGCAAGCGGTCACCGCCTGTGGCGTCGACAAACGAATCGGTGAGCGAGACACGTCCGGTCACGGCGCCGCCGGAGGCGGTGACGAGTCGGTTGACACCGTCGAGATCACCGGGATCGGCATCCGGCGTCGTGATGACGACGACGGTGCGACCAGCGAGACTGTCACGCACGACGCGACCACCGACAGCGGCATCGAAGCCGTCCGCGGAATTGAGTTGCTGCTGAAGCTGATTGGACTGTTGATTGAGGTCTTCGATCTCGTTCTGCAGGTCTGCCTTGTCGTCACGCAGACCCGAAAGCAATCCACTGGACAGCATTCCGGAACCGAGCACCACGCCGATCGCGAGTGCCAGAAAGATTGCCGCTATGGAAATTGCATGTTGACGCATCGAAATCACTTGAAGAGCCCCTGAACCCACAGCGCGAAGCTGTTCCACGTTGCGACTGCCCAGTCGAGAACTTCACTACCGGCATTGGACACGACCAGGGCGACGATCACTGCCACCAGGGCGGCAAGCACCAGGAGCGCGATCGCGCCGCCGGACACTCGACTTCGATACAGCGTTGCGACGGCCTTCGCGTCGACCAGTTTCGGTCCCACCTTGAGCCGCGTCATGAATGCCGACGGATTGCTTTCACGGCGTCCGCGGTCGAAGAATTCATCCAAGGACACCACGTTGCCGACCGTCACGATCAGCGAAGCCCCGTGATGATCGGCAAGGAGCAAAGCAAGGTCGGTCGGTGAGCAGGTCGCGGGGAACGTCATCGCCCCGATACCGAGATCCTGGATTCTGGAAAGTCCTGCAGCATGACCGTCCTGGTCTGCTGGCAAAACAACTTCGGCTCCGGACTTGAGGGTCGAGCTGGTGATTTCTTCCGGGTCGCCCACGATCAGATCGGGGCGGTATCCGGCCTTGCTCAACACGTCCGCACCTGCACCGACACCGATCAGAATCGGCGAGTACTCCTTGATGAAGGGCTTGAGGTTTTTCAGATCGGCCTCGTGTTCGGGGCCGTCTGAAACGACCACGACGTGGCGATCCTTCAAATCGATGTCGATGTCCGGGACGCCGATTCCGTCGATGAGCAACGGACTTTCGGTGCGGATGAACTCGATGGTGTTGCCCGAGAACGCTTCGAGGTGATCGACCAGGCCGGTCTTGGCCTCGATCATCCGGTCGGAGATCTCGGCCTCGGTCTGCTCTTCACCCTTGACGAGACTCTTCTCGCCGTTGAAGACCTCGCCCTCGTGCAGGCGGATCTTGCTGCCGTCCTTGACGTTCTTGAAGACGTCACCGTCAACGGCATCGATCAGAACGATGTCGTTGGCGACGATCACTTCCGGTCCGAGGTTGGGGTACCGCCCCGAAATCGACGGCGACGCGTTGACCACGGCCATGACTCCGGCTTTCACCAGAGCATCGGCGGTCCGGCGATCGATGTCGACTTCGTCGAGGATCACGATGTCTCCAGGACCGACACGGCGTAAAAGCTTCGCCGTGTTCCGATCGGCCCTGGCGATGCCACTGATCCCAGGCAAGGATTCGGTGTTACGTGAGAGCAATCCGGGCATCTTCATGGCTTCGATGATGAACCTGAAACCGCCTTGACCGGTGGAGGCGCGCCGACAACTACCACATCAGTCACACCAACACCACAGAACCTTCAATCTGTGACGCGGGCCGCATTCGCGATCTCGAGCAGTTCTTCGGCGTGTGCACGCCCGGTCTCGGTGTCGTCCAATCCTGCCAACATACGGGCCAACTCGACCACACGATCAGAATCCGACAAAGTCCGCACACCACTGCTGACGACTCCGCCCTTGTCGTCCACCTTGTCCACCACGAGGTGGGTGTCGGCAAAGGCAGCGACCTGCGGAAGGTGAGTGACGACGATAACCTGATGCGTCCGTGCGAGTTTCGCCAATCGGCGGCCGATCTCGACGGCAGCGCGGCCACCGACCCCAGCGTCCACCTCGTCGAAAACCATCGTCGCGCCGGTGTCGCTACCGGCGAGAACAACCTCGAGCGCAAGCATGACGCGCGAAAGCTCGCCGCCGGAAGCGCTCTTACTGATGGGCAACGAGGGCGCCCCACTGTGCGCGGAGAGACGAAATTCCACCTCGTCGACGCCGGCAGATCCGGCATGCAGGTCTACTCCCCCGACACTGAGCGGCGCCGAATCCTGCGGGCCCGCAGGCTGCGAACGAACCGTCACCTCGAGGCCCGCACGCCCCATCGCCAGACCGGCGAGTTCCGCGCTGACAGCCTTGGCGAGCTTTGCCGCCGCCTTGACTCTGGCGGCGCTCAGCTTGGTAGCTGCCTCCGCGGTCAGTCCAGCCGTTTCCTCGACCTGCTTGGCCAACAGCGACAACGCATCCGAGGACACGTCGAGTTTGGACAGACGAGCGCGAGCGGTATCCGCCCATTCGAGAACACCGTCGACATCGGCGGCGTATTTGCGAGTCAGAGTCTTGAGTTCGGACTGCCGCGACAGCAGCGAGTCCAGAGCACCCGGATCGGCGGGTAGCCCGGAGAGATAGGTGTTGAGGTCTCCGGCAACATCGGTGACGACGGCAATAGCGTCGGCCAAGCGGGAACCGAGGCCGTCCAGATCGGCGTCGGTGACCGACTCGATACGCGCTCGCGCTTCGGACATCAGGTCGAGCGCCGGCATGACCCCGACGTCACCGCTGGCCATGTCGTCACTCCCGGCGAGCGCAGCGTGCGCCTCTTCGGCAGCGGAGCGGAGTGAATCGAGTTCGCTGAGTCGACGCACCTCGGCAACGATCGCCGTATCCTCACCCGGCTCGGGTGCCACGCCGTCGATTTCGTTGAGCGCGAAGGTCAACTGGTCTGCCTCTTGCGCCAGTTCACGAGCTTTCGACGTGCGCTCGATCAACTCCGAACGAGCATCCAACCACTCACGACGGTGTTTGCGGTACCGCGTCAGGAGTGTCCCGATTGCTTTGTCCCCGAAGCGGTCCAGTGCATTGCGTTGCTGGTCGGGACGAAGCAATCGCAGCTGATCGTTCTGTCCGTGAACCGTCAGAAGTGGATCTGTGAATTCGGAGAGGACGCCCGCCGGCACGCTTCGACCGCCGAGATGTGCACGTGAACGCCCGTCGCTGCCAACAGTGCGTACGGCGATGATGGTCCCGTCCTCGTCGCGCTCGGCGCCGGACGATTCCAGGATTCGGACGATCTCACGCTCGGTGGCCGGTGAAACGTCGTCGGCGATGAATCGTCCCTCGACGACGGCTCGCGACGCACCCAACCGCACGCGACCGGCATCGGCTCGCGCACCGCTGAGGAGGTGCAAGCTCGTGACGACCATGGTTTTACCCGCGCCGGTTTCACCGGTCAGGACGGTCAGGCCCTCGTGAAACTGGGCGCTGGCCTCGGAGATCACACCAAGACTGTCGATACGGATCTCTGCGAGCACGATTAAGGCTTCCTTCCTCGCCATCCGGTAACCGGAAGCTCGAACTTGCGAACCATCCGATCAGCGAAAGGCGCAGAGTCCAACCGGACCCACTTGACGGGCGTGGCGCCGCGAACGACCTCGACACGGGCGCCGGCAGGCAGTTCCAACGTACGACGGCCGTCACAGAAGACCAGGCCGTCGTGGCTACCGGCGACGGTCTCCACCGCGATGATCGAATTCGGGCTCGTGACCAACGGCCGTGCGAACAGCGCATGCGCGTTGCTGGGTACGACGAGCAATGCTTCGAGTTCAGGCCACACGACGGGGCCGCCTGCGGAAAATGCATAGGCGGTCGAGCCGGTCGGAGTGGACACGAGAACGCCGTCGCAACCGAAGGCAGAAACTGGTCGGCCGTCGACTTCGAGGACAACTTCGAGAACGCCGAGACGCGAACGGTTCTCGATACTGGCTTCGTTGAGCGCCCACCCGCGGTCGATGATCTCGTCGTCCACCCGAATCACGACGTCGAGTGTCATTCGGGACTCGACGCGATACTCCTTGCGAACTACCTGTGCGAGAGCCTCGTCGAGATGCTCGGCCTCGGTCTCTGCCAGAAATCCGATCCGTCCGAGATTGATGCCCAATACCGGGATGGACGCTTCTTGCGCGAGTTCGGCGGCGCGCAGAAATGTGCCGTCGCCACCGAGAACCAGTACCAACTCGCATCCGACAGCAGCATCAGGGCTGGGATGAACAACCGTGACGTCGAGACCCGGCGCAGAGAATCCCGCGGGCTCCGTCATTGCTTCGATGCGCGAACTGTCGGCTTCGTCGACGAGGACTCGCAGTCCGATTCCCGCGCGCTCGAAGATCTTTCCGACTCGCTTGGCGGTTTCCGTGATGTCGCGTCGGCCGGGATGTGCCACAAGAAGGATCTCGCGCGACTCGCCGTTCGTGACCGCGTTCACTGGGGCCCTTCCTCTACAGCCTTGCGAATCATGTCCTCCACCGAAGGAATTCCCTCGGTGTCCGGCTCGTGATCACCGGGCGAACCTGTCTTTCGAAGCCACAGGAAATACTCGACGTTTCCCGACGGACCGGGCAGTGGGCTGGCCACCACACCTAACGTCCGCAGGCCTACCTTTGCAGCAGCCTCCGACACGTCGAGCACCGCGGAGATTCGCGATTCCCGATCTCGTACGACGCCACCGGCACCGACGCGGTCCTTGCCCACCTCGAACTGAGGCTTGACCATCGGAACCAGGTCCGCACCATCAGCAGTACAGGCGACAAACGCACCGAGTACGAGCTTGAGAGATATGAACGACAGATCCGCCACAACCAGATCGACGGTTCCGCCGATGGTCTCCGCATCAATTGCACGAACATTGGTTCGGTCGATGACGTGCACCCGGTCGTCGGACTGCAGCCGCCACACCAGTTGTCCGTAACCGACGTCGACTGCGACGACTTCCTTCGCACCGCGCGTCAGCAGAACATCGGTGAACCCACCGGTGGATGCGCCGGCGTCGAGGCAGCGTCGGCCTTCGACCGTCAATCCTTCGGACCCGAAAGCGTCTAGGGCGCCGATCAATTTATGCGCCCCTCGCGAGGCCCATGAGACTTCCTGCTCCACCTCGACGACCCGAAGCGGAGTACCGGCTTCGATCGCCGTCGCAGGCTTGGTAGCAACCGCTCCCGAGATGAGAACTCGGCCGGCGGAAATCAGTTCTTGCGCATGATCTCGCGACCGTGCGAGTCCGCGACGGACCAGTTCGGCGTCCACCCGTGCTCTACGTGCCACGTCAAGCCCTGTCCACAGAGGCGAGTGCCTGGACGAGCACCTCGTGTGCCTGTTCCAAAATATGTGCCTGCTGCGGGATCACACCTGCTCCGTGCTGATCGTTCGGATCATGTTCGATGCCGCCGAGGCGCGCCAGCAAACCGTCGACGTCAGAACGTATGCGTTCCGGATCGACGGTAGGGCGTGGCCCGGGCAACGGAGATCCGTTACTCGTGTTTCCGGGGTGCGGTGTCGGCGTGCTCATCGGGCACAACGTTAGTGCATGACTCTCGGTTACGCATACACCCGCACCCCCGCGAGTCGAACACATTTGCGAGGAATCAAGCGAGCCAGGATGCAAACAGATCCGCTACGCCGGCATCGGACGCTTCCAGGGTCTGGAACGACGGATTCGCCCATGCGAGAGGCGCAACCGCACGTAGAAGTGACATCTCGTCCCCGACAACCGGGCCGTCGACTACCAACGCCGACCCGTTCACCGAGACGGACCACTTGGAGTCCGCACCAACCAGCGATTCTACGGCCGGCTGATTGAGCGAATCCAGAGTTGCTGCAATGTAGGTGGGACGCTGCTGAACCGGAGCCCGCAAGACGTCACCCGGCGTGCTCACACCGGTGAGAACCAACAGCGAGTCGATCGAAACAGCATGTGCGCCTTCGATATCGGTGTCCAAACGATCGCCGACCACCAGAGGATGCGAACACCCGCTGCGAGCTAGTGCATCCTCCATCAGAGGTGCAGCAGGCTTACCGGCAACCAGGGGCTCCTGCCTCGTCGCAGCGCGCAGAGCCGCCACCATCGAGCCGTTGCCGAGAACCAAACCCCGTTCCGACGGCAGTGTGGTGTCCAGGTTCGCAGCCACCCACAGCGCGCCGGCCCTGATCGCCAGGCAGGCTTCGGCAAGGATCGACCAGTTGGTCTCCGTCGAATGTCCTTGAACGACAGCAACCGGGGAATCCGCGAACTCACGAACCGGCATCAATCCGACGCGCGTCACCTCGTCCGCAAGCGCGTCGGTGCCGACGACCAGAACAGCGGCACCCGGTTCGAGGCGCTCCGCCAACAGACGTACGGCCGTCTGGGAACTGGTGACCACACGATCGTCTTCGGAATCGAAACCGAGTTCGGTCAGGTGCGCCGACACTGCCGAAGGTGAGCGACTTGCGTTGTTGGTCACGTAGTACAAAGCCTGCGAACCTTGACCCAAAGCAGCCTGGGTACCGGGAATCGCATGAGCTCCGGCGTACAGCGTGCCGTCGAGATCGAGCAAAAGTACGTCGTACTGGGTACGAAGCACGGTCACTGATCTTCTCCGGTCAACTCGGCCACCCGTTCTTCAGCATCCGTGTCACCCTCGAGGTCTGCAGCTGCAGCGTTGAGGAACCACTTCAGTCCGTCTTCGATACGACCGGCTGCAACGAGGGCATCGGCGTACGCGTAGAACAAGCGAGCCGCAGCTTCACCGGTACGCGCTGCATCAAGATCCTTGGTCTGCAGTGTGACAACTGCCTGATCGAACTGTCCGAGATCCATCCGAGCACCGGCGACGACGATCCGCAACTCCGAAGCCTCGTCGCCCGAAAGCAGCGCGGCCTCGTCACTGCGACCCAGTTCGATTGCGCGTTCGGGTCGACCCAATCCGCGTTCGCAGTCGGCCATGACAGCGATCAGACCCGGTCCACCAGCCATTCGACGGGCAGCACGGAGCTCGGAGAGAGCTTCGGCCCATTCACCCGCGTGGTAAGCAGTGATTCCGGCAGCTTCACGAACGACAGCAATGCGGCCGGCACGCTGACGAGCAGCGCGAGCGTGGAGCAATGCAAGTTCCGGGTCTTCGTCGACGAGCTTGCCCGCCATGACGAGGTGACGCGCAACTGTGTTGGCGTTGTCCTTGTCGAGGCTGAGCAGATCCCGACGAACAGCCGGATCCAACTCGGTGGGCTCTACGTTGTCGGGCAAATCTGGTTCGTCAGGTCGTGCTTGCTGACGGTTGCGGTCGCCGTCGCGCCCACGAGGGGTGAACCCACCCTCGCCGCCGCGGCGCTGTCCGCCACTGAATCCGCCGCCGCGATTGCTGTTTCCAGCCCCGCCACGGTTGTTGTCTCCGGCACCACCGCGGCGGTCTCCGCCTGCAGCGCCGCGTGATCCACGCCCGTCGTTGTCACGACGGGGGCCACCTGATCGAGGCGCTCCTCCCCCACGGAAGGACCGACGCTCGTCGCCATTCTCCGACACAGTCATTCCTCTCATACAACGCACGAAAGGGGACCCAATATGTTGGGTCCCCTTTCGGTTAACGGGTGTTCGGCGGTGTCCTACTCTCCCACACCCTGTCGAGTGCAGTACCATCGGCGCTGAAGGGCTTAGCTTCCGGGTTCGGAATGGGACCGGGCGTTTCCCCTTCGCTATGACCGCCGTAACTCTATGAAACTGTCACAGTAACCAACCTATGATCCAGATCCTCCACACACCCACCACCCGTGAATATCAGGGGTGATCGATGATGGGGGAATCGAAATCAAGGTATCTGTGTGTTGTTTCAGATACCGCACAGTGGACGCGTAGCTTCTTTGTGGTAAGTCCTCGGCCTATTAGTACCAGTCACCTGCATGCATTAC